>NZ_JAHRIB010000208.1 GCF_019090165.1 Streptomyces sp. BV286 | reverse complement strand
TGCAGGGGGGACCCTGTGGGAGAGTAGGACGCCGCCGAACTTATATTGCTGATAGCCCCCGCACTCCGGTGCGGGGGCTATTTTGCGTTCAGGGGAGATCACCGGAACCCCTCCGCGATGTGGGTGCACGGCTGAGGGTAAGGTCAGTGAGCATCGTTGGCACGTTCCCACAGGAGGCTCCCGGGTGGAGGTTCAGGAGACCCGCGTCCAGACAGACCGGGTCCTCACCATCCCGAACATCCTCAGCATGGCGCGCCTGGCCGGCGTACCGCTCTTCCTGTGGCTGATCCTCAGGCCGGAGTTCGGCGGCCCCCAGAGCGACGGATGGGCACTGCTGGTGCTCATGTTGAGCGGTATCAGCGACTATCTGGACGGCAAGCTCGCTCGGCGCTGGAACCAGATCAGCAGCCTCGGCCGTCTGCTGGACCCCGCGGCCGACCGGCTCTACATTCTGTCGACCCTGCTCGGGCTCACCTGGCGCGAGATTCTGCCACTGTGGCTGACCGCCGTCCTGCTCGCGCGGGAGATGGTTCTGCTCGTGATGGTGGGCATCCTCCGGCGGCACGGCTATCCGCCACCTCAGGTGAACTTCCTTGGGAAGGCAGCCACGTTCAACCTGATGTACGCCTTCCCGTTGCTGCTGCTCAGTGACGGAAGTGGATGGCTCGCATCACTCGCTGCTATTTTCGGATGGGCGTTCGCCGGATGGGGTACAACTCTGTACTGGTGGGCAGGGATCCTGTACGTGGTTCAGGTCCGCCGCCTTGTCCGTGCGGACACCATGGCCGACTGAGCTCGCCCAATGGGTGGCCGTAGAGGTCTCTGATGGCCCGCGACGAGAATGTGCGGGACAATCTGACGGGTGAAGTCGGCTAGACCGTCTCTTCAAGGAGGACGCTTCCGACATGAAGGCCGTCGTGATGGCCGGAGGTGAAGGCACACGCCTTCGCCCCATGACCTCAAGCATGCCCAAGCCGCTCCTGCCCGTGGCCAATCGCCCGATCATGGAGCACGTGCTACGGCTGCTCAAGCGGCATGGGCTCAACGAAACCGTCGTCACTGTCCAGTTCCTGGCCTCGTTGGTCAAGAACTACTTCGGTGACGGTGAAGAGCTCGGTATGGAGCTCACCTATGCCAACGAGGAGAAGCCACTCGGTACTGCCGGCAGTGTCAAGAACGCCGAGGAGGCACTGAAGGACGACACCTTCCTCGTGATCTCCGGTGATGCTCTGACCGACTTCGATCTCACTGACCTGATCAATTTTCACAAGGAAAAGGGCGGTCTGGTCACCGTCTGTTTGACCCGAGTCCCCAATCCTCTTGAATTCGGCATCACCATCGTGGACGAAGAGGGCAAGGTCGAGCGCTTTCTTGAAAAGCCGACCTGGGGCCAGGTCTTCTCCGACACCGTCAATACGGGCATCTATGTCATGGAGCCCGAAGTATTCGACTATGTCGAGGCTGATACCTCTGTCGACTGGTCCGGTGACGTCTTCCCTCAGCTGATGAAGGAGGGCAAGCCGATCTACGGCTACATCGCCGAGGGGTACTGGGAGGACGTAGGCACTCACGAGAGTTATGTGAAGGCTCAGGCCGATGTCCTGGAGGGCAAGGTCGACGTCGAACTGGACGGCTTCGAGATCTCGCCCGGTGTCTGGGTCGCCGAGGGTGCCGAAGTCCATCCCGACGCGGTGCTGCGAGGCCCGCTCTACATCGGGGACTACGCCAAGGTCGAGGCGGACGCCGAAATCCGGGAGCACACCGTGGTGGGCTCCAACGTCGTCGTCAAGACCGGGGCGTTCCTGCACAAGGCTGTGCTGCACGACAACGTGTACATCGGCCAGCACAGCAACCTGCGCGGCTGTGTCATCGGAAAGAACACCGACATCATGCGGGCCGCGCGGATCGAAGACGGTGCCGTCATCGGGGACGAGTGCCTCGTCGGCGAAGAATCGATCGTGCAGGGCAACGTACGGGTATACCCGTTCAAGACGATCGAGGCCGGCGCCTTCGTCAATACGTCGGTCATCTGGGAGTCCCGGGGGCAGGCCCATCTCTTCGGAGCCCGTGGCGTGACCGGGATCCTCAACGTGGAGATCACACCCGAGCTGGCCGTCCGCCTGGCGGGGGCGTACGCGACCACGCTCAAAAAGGGCTCCACCGTCACCACGGCCCGCGACCACTCCCGAGGTGCCCGCGCGCTCAAGCGGGCGGTCATCTCGGCTCTGCAGGCCAGCGCCATCGACGTGCGGGACCTGGAGAACGTACCGCTGCCGGTGGCTCGGCAGCAGACCGCGCGGGGCAGTGCCGGCGGCATCATGATCCGTACGACGCCCGGAGTTCCCGACTCCGTCGACATCATGTTCTTCGACGGGCGCGGGGCGGACCTGTCGCAGGGAAGCCAGCGGAAGCTCGACCGGGTGTTCGCGCGGCAGGAGTACCGGCGTGCCTTCCCCGGTGAGATCGGGGATCTGCACTTCCCGGCCAGCGTCTTCGACTCGTACACGGGCTCGCTGCTCAGGAACGTCGACACGACCGGGATCGCCGACTCCGGGCTCAAGGTGGTCGTGGACGCGTCGAACGGCAGCGCCGGCCTGGTCCTGCCCAGCCTGCTGGGCAAGCTCGGCGTCGATTCGCTGACCATCAACCCGGGACTGGACGAGTCGCGGCCCACGGAGACAGCGGACGCCCGCCGTTCGGGGATGGTGCGGCTCGGAGAGATCGTGGCCTCCGCGCGGGCCGCGTTCGGGGTGCGGTTCGACCCGGTGGGCGAGCGGCTGTCGCTCGTCGACGAGAAGGGCCGGATCATCGAGGACGACCGGGCGCTGCTCGTCATGCTCGACCTGGTGGCCGCCGAACGGCGCAGCGGACGTGTGGCGTTGCCGGTGACCACCACGAGGATCGCCGAGCAGGTGGCGGCGTACCACGGGACGCAGGTCGACTGGACGACGACGTCTCCGGACGATCTGACACGCGTCGGGCGCGAGGAGTCGACGATCTTCGGCGGCGACGGGCGCGGCGGTTACATCGTGCCGGAGTTCAGCTCCGTGTTCGACGGCGCCGCGGCCTTCGTCCGGCTCATCGGACTGGTGGCGCGGACGCAGCTCACTCTCAGCCAGATCGACGCACGGATTCCGCGGGCGCACGTCATCAAGCGGGATCTCGCGACCCCCTGGGCGGTCAAGGGGCTTGTGATGCGGCGCGTCGTGGAAGCGGCCGGTGACAGGTTCGTCGACACGACCGACGGCGTTCGCGTCGTGGAGACCGACGGACGCTGGGTGATGGTCCTTCCCGATCCCGCGGAGGCCGTCACCCACCTGTGGGCCGAAGGCCCGGACGACGCGTCGGCGCAGGCGTTGCTCGACGAGTGGTCGTCCGTGGTGGACAGCGCCGGTCGCTGAGCAGCACGCGCGCGTGCCGGACGGCGCCCCCAAAGGGGCCCGTCCGGCGCGTCGGTGGGGCCATTCGGAGGTACTGGCCGCGACGTGCGACGATGTGCGGCATGCCGCAGCAGCCCCCCGTTCGGAGCACCCCCACGCGCCCCTCGCGCCCGGACGCGTCCATGTCGCTGCTCACCAACGTCATGGACCACAGCCTCGACGACGGGTACGCCGAGGCGGCCGAGCGCAAGAAGGCCGACGGCACGGGTGGAATGCCCAA
Organism: Streptomyces sp. BV286; assembly: GCF_019090165.1. Classification (GTDB taxonomy): domain Bacteria; phylum Actinomycetota; class Actinomycetes; order Streptomycetales; family Streptomycetaceae; genus Streptomyces. The sequence continues at coordinate 68,783 of NZ_JAHRIB010000208.1, read as the reverse complement.
GACGCTGCGGGCGAAGCTCGGTCTCGCGGCCGGTCTGGTGCTCGCGGCCCTCGTGGTGACCGTGGGCGCGGCTCAGGCGCGGATAGCGGCCCCTGGCGTCGCCAAGGAGCGCGAGGAACTCATCGACCGCATCGACCGCGAGACGTCGGCGGCCGAAGACCTCGAAGACGGCATCGACAAGCTCCGCGACGACGTGGGCGCCCGGCAGCGCGAGGCGCTGAAGAAACACGGTGGTGACCAGGGCGAGCTGGTGGGCATCCTGGCGGGCGCGGTCGAAGTGCACGGCCCCGGCGTCAAACTCGTCGTGGACGATGCCAAGGAAGCCGACCAGAGCGGGGACGGGGACGCCCGCGAGACATCGGGCTTCTCCGACACCGGACGCGTACGCGACCGTGACATGCAGCGCGTCATCAACGGACTGTGGGCGTCGGGCGCGGAGGCCATCACGATCAACGGTCAGCGGCTCACGGCGCTGTCCGCGATCAGGGCCGCGGGCGACGCGATACTGGTCGACAACAAGCCGCTGGTGCCGCCGTACACGGTGCTGGCGGTGGGGGACGGCCGGAAGTTGAGCACCACGTTCCAGAACAGTGGCGACGGGCAGTATCTGCACGCCCTGGAGAAGAACTTCGGGATCCGGACCAGTATCTCCGTCGAGGACGAGATCCGGCTGCCCGCAGCACCGAGTGTGATCGTACGAACAGCAGAGCCGAGCACAGAGAAAGGCACATCGTGATCGCGGTACTGGGCCTCGTCGTGGGAGTCGTGGCTGGATTGTTGGTCCGGCCCGAGGTTCCGGCGATGGTCGAGCCCTATCTTCCGATCGCCGTCGTCGCGGCGCTCGACGCCGTGTTCGGAGGTCTGCGGGCGATGCTCGACGGCATCTTCGACGACAAGGTCTTCGTGGTGTCGTTCCTGTCGAACGTGGTCGTGGCCGCACTGATCGTCTTCCTGGGCGACAAGTTGGGCGTGGGCGCACAGTTGTCCACCGGCGTGGTGGTCGTCCTCGGTATCCGTATCTTCTCCAACGCCGCGGCGATCCGTCGGCACGTCTTCCGGGCGTGAGGCCGATGAGCAGCAAGGACGAAACGCCGGGCACCCCCGAGAGCCCTCTGCGCAAGGAACTGCCCGAAGAAGTGCCGGCCGAGGTCCCGGAGACCGCGCCTTTGGACGAGGCGGAGGAGCCCGCGACGCCGGAGGTCCAGCCCGAACAGGGTGGACCTGCCGCCGTCACCGGCCGTCAGCGGCTGGTGAAGGGCCTGTGGCCGCCGCGGGTGTCCCGCGCGCAACTCATCGTGGCCCTCCTGCTGTTCGGTCTGGGCTTCGGCCTCGCCGTCCAGGTCGCGTCCAACAGCGACAGCGACGGCGCCCTGCGCGGCGCCCGGCAGGAGGATCTCGTGCGCATCCTCGATGAACTGGATGACCGTACGCAGCGTCTGGAAGAGGAGAAGCAGGGGCTCGAGGACCAGCGGACCGAGCTGGAGAACAGCTCGGACCAGGCCGAGGAGGCCCGCAAGCAGACCGTCGAGAAGGAGAAGCAACTCGGCATTCTGGCGGGCACCGTGGCGGCACAGGGTCCCGGCATCACGCTGACGATCGCCGACGCGAAGGGGACGGTCGAGTCCGACATGCTGCTCGACGCGGTTCAGGAGCTGCGCGCGGCCGGCGCCGAGGCGATCCAGGTCAATGGCGTACGGGTCGTCGCCGGCACCTATCTGACGGACGTGAGCGGGGGAGTCGCCGTGGACGGGAACAAGATCAGCTCTCCCTATCGTTTCAAGGTCATCGGCAAGCCGCAGGACCTCGAACCGGCGCTCAACATCCCTGGCGGAGTGGTGCAGACTTTGGAGAAGGAGCAGGCCACTGTGACGGTGGAGCGCTCGGACAAGATCGTCGTGGACGCCTTGCGACCGGCGAAGCGGCCTGACTACGCTCGGTCGTCCTCCCAGTGAACCGGGGGTGCTTGGAGGCCGCTCCGCGAGGGCATGAGGTTGCGGGGGGTCGACGCACCGAATGGGTGGTGCGTGGTGGAAACTGTCTGGTGGATACGGACGTTGTGAGGGTGTCCGGCTCGACCGGTGTGTGCAATCAGGGTTCGTCCTGCCCCACGGGCGGGTCTGTTTCGGTCAAGGGGAATCGCCCGTGAAGTTGTTTGGGAAGTTGTTCGGCAAGAGCGCACGAGAGGGCAGCGACAACGCCACTGCCCGGCACCGTGCACGCCCCTCGGACGCCGAGGAGCAGGGAGACCGCCCGCTGTTCCGGGACCAGGTCGGTGGGCCGGGCGGTGACATTTCCGGTGGTCAGGGCGCGCCGTCTGTTGACCCTGCCCAGTCGGGACGCATAGGTTTCGGGGACCCGTCAGCCTCGGGTACGGGTGGCGGATTCGGCTCCGACCCGTACGCGTCCAATGCCCCGGCGGGGCAGCCGCGGCAGGAGGATCCGTCCATGTCGGCCCTGGTGTGTACGAGGTGCGGTAACCGCAACGCGGAAGCGAGCCGCTTCTGCTCGAACTGTGGCGCGCCGCTGCGGGCGGGGGCGACTCCGGAGCGTCCGTCGGAGACCACCTCGACGATCTCCATCTCGGGTCTCGAGGCCTACGACGCCGAGGTGACCGGCCAGACACAGATGCCGATGCTCTCGCCCGAGGCGCAGGCCGCGGTCGACGCGCTGCCGCTCGGCTCGGCGCTCCTGGTGGTGCGGCGGGGGCCCAATTCGGGCAGTCGCTTCCTGCTGGACGGCGAGCTGACCACCGCGGGCCGTCATCCGCAGAGTGACATCTTCCTGGACGACGTGACCGTGTCGCGCCGCCATGTGGAGTTCCGCCGTGAGCCCGACGGCTCGTTCACGGTGGCGGACGTCGGCAGCCTCAACGGCACGTACGTCAACCGGGAGCGGATCGACCGGGTCCCTCTGTCGAACGGTGACGAGGTGCAGATCGGCAAGTACCGGCTGGTCTTCTACGCGAGCCAGCGGGGCATCTGACCCTCCCCCAGACTTTGTCCGGGGAGACCCCCAGGGAAGGTCCATGCTTCGAACACCGAGCGGCGGTGCCGGACACGGCGCCGCCGCCGCGGACAACGGGCTGATGAGCATCGGCACGGTACTGAACGTGCTGCGTGACGAGTTCCCCGAGGTCACCGTCTCCAAGATCCGTTTTCTGGAGTCCGAGGGGCTCATCGAGCCGCAGCGGACACCGTCGGGGTACCGGAAGTTCAGCCCGGACGACGTCGAGCGTCTCGGCCACGTCCTGAGAATGCAGCGGGACCACTATCTGCCCCTCAAGGTGATCCGCGAGCACCTGGACGCCATGGAGCGCGGCGAGGCCGTGCCGTTGCCGTCCGTGGGGCGTCAGCGCGACGGTGAGGCCCTGAGCGAGCCCGAGGGGCCCACGGTGGCCCGGATCGGGCGGGCCGAGCTGCTGGCCGCAGCCGAGATCGATGAGCAGGAGCTCGACGAGTGGGAGTCGTACGGACTCATCACTCCGCTGTTGGACGGCGTGTACGACGCCGAGGCGGTCACCGTGGCCGGACTGGTCCAGGAACTCGGGAGGTTCGGGATCGAGCCACGGCACCTGCGCGCCGTGAAGGCCGCCGCCGACCGGGAGGCCGGTCTCGTGGACCAGGTCGTGGCCCCCCTGCGGCTCCATCGCAACCCGCAGACCAGGGCACACGCGCAGGAGCGCACCAAGGAGCTGGCGGGACTCGCGGTGAGGCTGCATGCCGCGCTGGTCCAGTCCGCGCTCGGAGTGCGGCTGCCCTGAACCGAGGGCCCGCGCGGAACGTGGGATGGGGCACCCATTCCGTGCCCGACTACCCAAAGGTGCCGGGCACGGCCTAGGGTTGCTGTGTGAACGAGCTCGACGTCGTAGGTGTCCGGGTCGAAATGCCCTCCAACCAACCGATCGTGCTCCTGCGTGAAGTGGGAGGCGACCGTTACCTCCCCATCTGGATCGGGCCGGGGGAGGCGACGGCGATCGCCTTCGCGCAGCAGGGCATGGCTCCCGCGCGACCGCTGACCCACGACCTGTTCAAGGACGTGCTGGACGCCGTCGGCCAGGAGCTGACCGAAGTGCGCATCACGGATCTGCGGGAGGGCGTCTTCTACGCGGAGCTGGTGTTCGCCAGCGGTGTCGAGGTCAGTGCCCGGCCGTCGGACGCCATAGCTCTCGCTCTGCGCACCGGGACGCCCATCTACGGCAGCGACGGGGTCCTGGACGACGCCGGCATCGCGATCCCGGACGAGCAGGAGGACGAGGTGGAGAAGTTCCGCGAGTTCCTCGACCAGATCTCGCCCGAGGACTTCGGTACCAACAGTCAGTGACCGGCGCGGACGTCCGGCGGTGACCCTCCGGGGCGGTCGGACGACAGGCCGTGCGGCGTCCGTTCCGAGCGCATTCGGCTAGCCTTTCCCCGCGGTGGGGCACGGGAAACCACTCTCAGGGTGATTATCACCCGGCGTGCCGAGTGTGGCGATCGTTGACGCGCCCCTGGTGACTGCCTACCGTCGAGAAGGCAGGTCAAGGACGGAGGTCGGCGTGAGAAGCAGCGGCGACGGTACGGCTGGGGGTGCTCCCGGACACGGTCTGGGGGAGAGCGGCCCGTACCCGCTTCACAGCAGCGCGGCCGATCACGTACAGCGGCCGACCGCGGTGCCGGGGGACGGCGAGGTGGCGTCCGAGGAGATCGGTTATCGCGGCCCCACGGCCTGCGCGGCCGCGGGGATCACCTATCGGCAACTGGACTACTGGGCCAGGACCGGGCTGGTCGAGCCGAGCGTGCGGGCCGCCTACGGGTCGGGGACGCAGCGGCTCTACAGCTTCCGGGACGTGGTGGTCCTGAAGATCGTCAAGCGTTTCCTCGACACAGGGGTCTCACTGCAGAACATCCGCACCACGGTCCAGCACCTCAGGGAGCGCGGATTTGTCGACCTGGAGCGGATGACGCTGATGAGCGACGGCGCCACGGTCTACGAGTGTTCCTCGCCGGACGAGGTCCACGCGCTTCTCCAGGGCGGCCAGGGCATCTTCGGTATCGCCGTGGGCGTCGTGTGGCGGGACGTGGAGAGTGCGCTCTCGCAGCTGCACGGGGAGCGTGTGGACACGGGCGAGACGCTCGTCGGGACCAATCCCACGGACGAACTGGCGCGGCGCCGGAACCGCGCCGTCTGACCCGCCCCCTCCCGGCGGCCCGGCGGTTCGCGCAGGTCCGGTGCGGCTCCGAAGGCGTGTGCCGGGGCATTGTCAGTGGCGTAGGGCAGCATCGGTGAGGTGAGAACCGCGCCCACGATCCTGCATCTCGACATGGATGCCTTCTTCGCCTCGGCGGAGCAGGCAGCCAAGCCGAGCCTGCGCGGGAAGGCGGTCGTCGTGGGCGGCCTCGGGCCGCGCGGCGTGGTCGCCACCTGTTCGTACGAGGCACGGGTCTTCGGGGTGCATTCGGCGATGCCCATGGCGCAGGCCCGCCGCCTGGCGCCGAACGCCGCGTACCTCGTACCGCGCTTCGGGCTCTACCGGCAGATCAGCGAGCAGGTGATGGGGCTGCTGCGGGAGCTGTCGCCGCTGGTGGAGCCGCTCAGTCTGGACGAGGCGTTCGTGGACCTGGAGGCCGGGCAGGCGGCCTGGGACGAGGGGTCGGCGCGGCTGGCCGCGGGGAAGCTGCGCGCGGACATCCGGGCCGTCACCGGGCTGACCGGATCGGTGGGGCTCGCCGCCTCCAAGATGCTTGCGAAGATCGCCTCAGAGCAGGCCAAGCCCGACGGGCTCGTGCTGATCGAGCCGGGCAGTGAGCGGGAGCTGCTCGCTCCCATGTCGGTGCGCATCCTGCCGGGCGTGGGACCCGCCACGGGCGACCACCTGCGGCGGGCCGGGATCACCACGGTCGGGGAGATCGCGGAGGCGGGCGAGGACGAGCTCGTACGGCTGCTGGGGAAGGCGCACGGGGTCGGGCTGTACGCGATGGCGCTGGCCCGTGACGAGCGGGCCGTGGTGGCCGAGCGGGACACCAAGTCGGTGTCCGTCGAGGACACGTACGACGTGGACATCCACGAGAGGGTGCGCGTGCGGACGGAGGTGCAGCGGCTCGCGGACCGGTGTGTCCAGCGGCTGCGGGGCGCGCATCTGTCGGGGCGGACCATCGTGCTGAAGGTGCGGCGGTACGACTTCTCCACACTCACCCGGTCCGAGACGCTGCGCGGGCCGACGGACGATCCCGCGGTGGTGCGGGAGGCGGCGGCGCGGCTGCTGGAGTCCGTGGACACCACGGGAGGCGTGCGGCTGCTGGGTGTCGGGGTCTCGGGGCTCGCCGACTACACGCAGGAGGATCTCTTCGCCCAGGCCGGGGCCGCCGCGGCGGGAGAGCCGGTGGGTTCTGGTGAGGAAGTGGCGGTGGAGCCGGCCGGGGAGCCGGTGCCCGTCGCCGAGCGGCGGTGGCACGCGGGGCACGATGTGCGCCATGCCGAGTTCGGGCACGGGTGGGTGCAGGGGAGCGGGGTGGGGCGGGTGACCGTGCGGTTCGAGACGCCGGGGTCCGCGCCGGGGCGGGTGCGGACGTTCCGGGTCGACGACCCCGCGTTGGAGGCGGCGGAGCCGTTGCCGTTGGTGGAGCGAAGACCCGGCGACGCGGGGGTGCCCGCGGGACCGCCCGGGGTGGCCGGGGAGGGGTGACCGAGGCGCGTTCGAGCGTGGGGGCAGTCTGCGGCCGGTCGCGCGGTTTCCAGCGTCCCGGAGAGCCGCCGTCGCCCGCGCCTGTGAAAGGGGCTTCTACGGGGCTTCGTCCTTGCCCGCCAGGCGGCCGAAGTCACGGTCCGGGAAGGGGGGAGGCGGGCCCACGTCCAGGCCGTAGTGGTGGTAGAGCTGGAGTTCTTGTTCCGGGGAGAGATGGCGGCCCACACCGAAGTCCGGGGCGTCCTTGATCAGGGCTCGCTCGAAGGGGATGCGCAGTGATCCGCCGACCAGCTCGCTGGGCTCCAGGGGGACGAAGGCATCGCGGCTGAACAGGCCGGTGCGTATGGCCGCCCACTCCGGTACGCCGGTCGCGTCGTCGAGGTAGACCTCGTCGACCGTGCCGATCCTCGTGCCGTTGCGGTCGAACGCCTTGCGGCCTATCAGGTTGCGCGGATCGATGTCGGTCTGCACGGGCCCTCCAGCTGCTCGCAACTCATCCGTAAGCACTACGAAAGAGCACTTTGAGGAGGGCGGCCACTCGAGGGAACCCCGCTGGTACGCTGGGCAACGGCTGCTGACCCCGTGCGGGAGAGTCCTCCAGGCTTCATCGGAGGCGCCGAAGGAGCAAATCCTCCCCGGAATCTCTCAGGCTCACGTACCGCACGGACGAGGTCACTCTGGAAAGCAGAGCGGTGTACGGGTGTTCGACGGATGCTGCTCTCACCGACGGTGAAAGTCGGCGCGCCCTCGTGGCGGGCCGGTGAAGCTCTCAGGTTGAGATGACAGAGGGGGAGGCCGTTCGGGCACCCCCACGCCGTGGTGCCCCTCGAAGGTCGTCAGACCAGGAGGCCTCCGCAATGACCGCCCATCGTATTCCGCTCTCCGAGCTCGAACAGGGAATCCCCTTCGAGCAGCGCCACATCGGGCCCGACACCGAAGCCCGGGCCAAGATGCTCGCGCAGGTGGGGTACGGCTCGCTCGACGAGCTGACGGCCGCCGCGGTGCCGGACGTGATCAAGAACGCCGACTCGCTCGACCTGCCGGGCGCCCGCACCGAGGCCGAGGTGCTGGCCGAGCTGCGCTCCCTGGCGGACCGCAACCAGGTGCTCGACTCGATGATCGGGCTCGGCTACTACGGCACGTTCACGCCGCCCGTCATCCTGCGCAACGTCATGGAGAACCCCGCCTGGTACACGGCGTACACGCCGTACCAGCCGGAGATCTCGCAGGGCCGCCTGGAAGCGCTGCTCAACTTCCAGACCGTGGTCGCCGACCTGACGGGTCTGCCGACCTCCGGTGCCTCGCTCCTCGACGAAGGCACGGCGGCCGCCGAGGCCATGGCGCTGTCGCGGCGCATGGGGAAGAACAAGAAGGGCCTCTTCCTCATCGACGCGGACACGATGCCGCAGACCGTCGCCGTGATCGAGACCCGCGCCGAGCCCGCCGGCGTCGAGGTCGTCGTCGCCGACCTGAGCGAGGGCATCCCCGCCGAGCTCGCCGAGCGCGAGATCAACGGGGTGCTCCTCCAGTACCCCGGTGCCTCCGGAGCCGTCCGCGATCTCGGGCCCGTCGTCGAGCAGGCGCACGAGCTGGGAGCGGTCGTCACCGTGGCCGCCGACCTGCTCGCCCTGACGCTGCTCACCCCGCCCGGTGAACTGGGCGCCGACATCGCCGTCGGCACGACACAGCGTTTCGGCGTGCCGATGGGCTTCGGCGGGCCCCACGCCGGATACATGGCCGTGCGCGAGAAGTTCGCGCGCAGCCTGCCCGGACGGCTCGTCGGCGTCTCGGTCGACGCGGACGGCGACAAGGCGTACCGGCTCGCCCTGCAGACGCGCGAGCAGCACATCCGCCGTGAGAAGGCGACCAGCAACATCTGTACGGCTCAGGTACTGCTCGCCGTGATGGCCGGCATGTACGCCGTCTACCACGGTCCCGAGGGCCTCCGGGCCATCGCCCGGCGCACCCACCGGTACGCCACGATCCTCGCCGCCGGCCTGGCGGCGGGCGGCGTCGAGGTCGTCCACGAGGCGTACTTCGACACGCTCACCGTTCGGGTGCCGGGCCGGGCCGCCGAGGTGCTCGCGGCCGCACGCCAGGGCGGGGTCAACCTCCGTCAGGTCGACGCCGACCACCTGTCCCTCGCCTGTGACGAGACGACGACGCGGGCCCAGCTGGGTGCCGTCTGGGCGGCGTTCGGAGTCGACGGTGACGTGGCGGCATTGGACGCGACGGCGCAGGACACGCTGCCGGACCCGCTGCTGCGCACCGACACGTACCTCGCGCACCCGGTCTTCCACCAGTACCGCTCCGAGACCGCGATGCTGCGCTACCTGCGCCGGCTCGCGGACCGCGACTACGCGCTCGACCGGGGCATGATCCCGCTCGGCTCGTGCACCATGAAGCTCAACGCGACCACCGAGATGGAGCCGGTCACCTGGCCCGAGTTCGGGCAGCTGCACCCCTTCGCGCCCGCCGAGCAGGCCCAGGGCTACCTCACGCTCATCCGTGAGCTGGAGGAGCGGCTCGCCGAGGTCACAGGCTACGACAAGGTGTCGCTGCAGCCCAACGCCGGATCGCAGGGCGAACTGGCCGGTCTGCTGGCCGTACGCGGCTACCACCGGGCGGCCGGCGACGACCAGCGCACCGTCTGCCTGATCCCTTCCTCGGCGCACGGCACGAACGCGGCCAGCGCGGTGATGGCCGGGATGAAGGTCGTCGTCGTGAAGACCGCCGAGGACGGCGAGATCGACGTCGAGGACCTGCGGGCCAAGATCGAGCAGTACCGCGACGAGCTGTCCGTGCTGATGATCACGTACCCCTCGACGCACGGGGTGTTCGAGGAGCACGTCGCCGACATCTGCGCGCAGGTGCACGAGGCGGGCGGCCAGGTCTACGTGGACGGCGCCAACCTCAACGCGCTGGTGGGACTGGCCAAGCCGGGTCACTTCGGCGGCGACGTCTCGCACCTCAACCTGCACAAGACGTTCTGCATCCCGCACGGCGGCGGGGGCCCGGGTGTCGGCCCGGTCGGCGTACGCGCGCACCTGGCGCCCTACCTGCCGAACCACCCGCTGCAGCCCGCGGCCGGCCCGGAGACGGGCGTGGGACCCATCTCCGCGGCTCCCTGGGGCTCCGCGGGCATCCTGCCCATCTCGTGGGCCTACGTCCGTCTCATGGGCGGTGAGGGACTCAAGCGGGCCACGCAGGTGGCCGTACTCAGTGCGAACTACGTGGCCAAGCGTCTGGAGCCGCACTATCCGGTGCTCTACACCGGTCCCGGCGGGCTGGTGGCGCACGAGTGCATCATCGACCTGCGGCCGCTGACCAAGGCGACCGGCGTGAGCGTCGACGACGTCGCCAAGCGGCTCATCGACTACGGGTTCCACGCGCCGACGATGTCGTTCCCGGTGGCCGGCACGCTGATGATAGAGCCGACCGAGAGCGAGGACCTGATCGAGCTCGACCGGTTCTGCGAGGCGATGATCGCCATTCGCGCGGAGATCGAGAAGGTCGGCTCGGGGGAGTGGGCCGCGGACGACAACCCGCTGCGGAACGCGCCGCACACGGCAGCTGCGCTCGGCGACGCGTGGGAGCACGCGTACAGCCGTGAGGAGGCCGTCTTCCCGGCGGGTGTGTCGGCCGCGGACAAGTACTGGCCGCCGGTGCGGCGGATCGACCAGGCGTACGGCGACCGGAACCTGGTCTGTTCCTGCCCGCCGCTGGACGCCTACGAGGAGTAGTCGCTCCCGCTCATGCGTCGGGGCCGGTTCCGGGAGTGCTTCCCGGGCCGGCCCCTTCTCTGTCCGGGCGGCCTGCCCCGCCGCCCTTGGTGCGCCGTGCCGCTCAGGCGGCGGTCATCACGCCCGTGGCCACAGGCCGGTGCGGGGCGATGATCCGGCCGTCCGGCAGGAGCTCACCGGTGTCCTCGAAGAGCAGGACGCCGTTGCACAGCAGGCTCCATCCCTGCTCCGGGTGGTGCGCCGCGAGGAGCGCTGCTTCCCGGTCGGCGGAGTCGGCTGTCGGGCACGGTGGCTGGTGCTGGCACATTGATGGGATCTTTCGCTGTGGTGTGACGTCGGTGTTCGGTGTCGTGTCTGTCCCGCGGCTCGAACTGGTGCTCATGGCCGCCCCCCGTTTGTCAGATGGTTCAGAACCCAGTGTTGCCCTACGGGCGTCAATCCGCAGGGATTTCGCGGCAGCGCTCCTCACAGGTTGAGGACGCATCACCCGTGCGGACGGTTCATTCCAACTGGGCTGTCCCTTCGGGTGGTTCGGAGTGGCTAGATGGGGCTAGTCCGTACGGGCCGGGGGTGCGCTGCGTCCTCCTGCCGTCACTCCACGCAACCCCCTTCCCACCGGTCACCGCGCACAGCGGAGTGCCCCGCGGCCGGGTGGGGCCGCGGGGCACGGAAGCCGGGGATGTGCTCAGGCGGGTGAGCCGAGCAGCGGGACGTGCGTCGGGGTGAGCCGATGAGTCAGGACGGGCAGCAGCTCGGCCACGCGGTGCGGTCGGTGCGCGGCGATTCCCGGCGGGGCGGGCGCCAGGGGTACGAGCAGGTCGGTGGCGGCGGGGCGGCCCTCGGTGCCGTCGGCGCCGCAGTCCCCGTGCAGCCAGAGTGTGAGCATGTAGAGCGCGGGTACGGAGAGCAGGCGTGGCTGGTAGGGCCCCGGCATCGTCTCGGCCTGGCGCAGGGCGCGTTCGGTGGCGGTGATGTACGGGCCTTCGAAGAAGTGGGAGAAGGCCCATCCGTCGGGCGTCAGCCTGGTTTCCGCGGCTGCTATGGCCCGATCACCGCAGTGGACGAGGAAACGCCACCCGGCCAGCCGGGTGCTGGAGGCGCCCGTCGACGTGATGTGGTCCAGTACATGGACGGGCAGGGGGTGTTCGGCTGTGAGGGGCCCCTGGGCGCTGCGCAGGGACGGGGTGCGTGCCTCGCGGACCGCGGTGGGGGAACCGAGGGCCGTGAGGACGGTGCGCAGTGCGGGTGCGGGAGCCTGCGGGACGTGCAGCGGCATGGTGGGTCGCCTCTCATTAGACAGGCATGGTGGCGCGAGGGCGGGGGCGGACGGCGCTGTCAGCTCTCGGGGTCAGAGGGGGCGGGGGGCGCGTGGGGCCTGTCGTCGAAGCGACGGCTGCCGCGCGGTGACCGGCACACGCGCTCGCAGAGTTGCCGGAAGGTCCTCGCGACTTCGCCACGAGATCCTTCCGGCGCCTTTGCGATCGCACGCACCCACACCGCGCGGCCCGCCCTTCGTGCGAACGACGTCACTTCGACGACAGTCCCCGCGGCCGCGAGCGTCAACTCTCTGCCTCGTTCGCGGAGTTTATACGACACGTGTTCAGACGATGTTTCATCTAACCGCTTCGCACATTAAAGGCAAGAGACAATTCGGTCGTCGTTACGTGTGTTTGCTCCTGGTTCTCCAGGGGTACCCGACGATGACCTCGGGATATGCCACCGAGGTGGTCGGCCGGTTCTCGTCGGTGTTTTTCACGACAGTGCCGATCGTCAAAAACAACGCGGTGACTCATGCCTGGTGAATGTGCCCGGAGAAAGCCGCGTTCAGACTAGTGCCCGGGGGATCCTTCCAGGGCGTTATCGATCACATTGCCTGGGCATCATCCCCCGGTGACCCGGGACACCAGCGGCCGGTTCTTCGGGCTGCCCAGTCGAGGAGGGAAGCTTCGATGGGGGAGAAGGTCGTGGCGGGGCCGATCGGGCTGTCCGATCGGCGACGGTACCGCGAAAAGCTCCAGCAGTGCCTGGCGGGGCTGGCGCGCTTGTTGGCGGAGAAGCAGTTCGACCGTCCCAGGAATCTCATGGGACTGGAGATCGAGCTGAATCTGGCGGGGCCGGACGGCATGCCGAGAATGATGAATGCGCAAGTACTCGAGCGTATCGCGAGCCGCGATTTCCAAACAGAACTCGCCATGTTCAACCTGGAAGTCAACATTGCTCCCCATCCGCTTGAGGGCCGTGTATTCGACCGTCTCGCGGAGGAGTTGCGGACGTCGTTCGCGTATGCCCACCGGAAGGCGAACGAGGTCGATGCCGGGATCGTGATGATCGGTATTCTGCCGACCCTCGCCCGTGACGACCTGGTCTCGGCGAACCTCTCCGACGTGGACCGCTACACGTTGCTCAACGACCAGATCGTGGCGGCCCGCGGCGAGGACTTCACGCTGGACATCGAGGGCGTGGAGCGGCTCAGCTGCACCTCGGCGTCCATCGCGCCCGAAGCGGCCTGCACCTCGGTGCAGTTGCATCTCCAGGTCACCCCCGGACGGTTCGCCGATGTGTGGAACGCCGCGCAGGCCGCTGCCGCGGCCCAGATCGCGGTCGGCGCCAACTCGCCGTTCCTCTTCGGCCGTGAGCTGTGGCGCGAGTCCCGGCCGCCGCTGTTCCAGCAGTCCACCGACACCCGCCCGCCCGAGCTCCAGGCGCAGGGGGTGAGGCCGCGGACCTGGTTCGGTGAGCGGTGGATCTCCTCGGCGTACGACCTCTTCGAGGAGAACCTGCGCTTCTTCCCTCCCCTGTTGCCCATCCGCGACGAGGAGGACCCGCTGCGCGTCCTCGACGAGGGAGGCATCCCGAAACTCGCCGAACTCGTGCTCCACAACGGCACCGTCTACCGCTGGAACCGCCCGGTGTACGGCATCGCCGACGGTGTCCCGCATCTGCGCGTCGAGAACAGGGTGCTGCCCGCGGGCCCCACCGTGATCGACGTCGTCGCCAACGCGGCCTTCTACTACGGGCTCGTACGCGCACTGGCCGCGGAGGCACGGCCCGTGTGGACCCGGCTGCCCTTCGAGGCAGCGGCCGCCAACTTCGACCACGCCTGCCGGTACGGGATCGACGCCCGCCTGGAGTGGCCGCGGCGCGCCCGGTACGGCGGGGTCACGCGGGTGCCCGCGGTACAGCTGGTGCTGGACGAGCTGCTGCCGCTCGCCGCGCAGGGGCTGGACGCGTGGGGCGTCGAGCCGGCCGACCGGGACCTCTACCTCGGTGTGATCGAGGAGCGGTGCAAGCGAGGCGTCAACGGAGCCTCCTGGCAGTCGCGTACGTTCCACAAGGCGCTGGAGAGCGGCTTGGGGCGGGACGCCGCGCTGGCCGCCACGACGCAGCGGTACTGCGAGCTGATGCGCCTCGGTGAGCCGGTGCACACCTGGCCGGTGGGGTTGCGCGAGCCGGCCGTCCCGCTGGGGTGAGGGGTCAGTTCTTGTCGCCCGCCCGGACGACGGCCTTCAGGATCACCGAGTGGATCTGGGACGGGTCGGTGACCAGATGGCCCGACCCGCCGGTCGCCTCGGCGATCTCGCCCAGCTCGTCCTTGTCGGCCTCGGGGCCCACCGCGATCGCGATCAGAGGCACGGGGCGCTCCGGGTCGGTGATCCTGCGGAGCTCGGCGACCAGGCTGGAGCGCGAGATGCTCCCGGGATCCTGGTTCACGCCGTCGGTCAGCAGGACCACCGCGTTGAACTTGCCTTTGCGATAGGAGGCCGTGGCCGCCTTGTACGCGGCCAGGGTGGTGTCGTACAGGCCGGTCGCGCCGTCCGGCACCGGCTTGAGGCCACGGAAGGCCGCCGACAGCCGGTCCCGCTGCGTACCGCTGCCCACCTGGTCGCCGAGCCGGTCGGTGGGCACGAGGACGCGGTAGTCGCGCTTGCCGTCGAGCTTCGTGGAGAACGTCCACAGCCCGACCTCGTCCTCCGGGGTGAAGGTGGTGAGGGCCTGGAGCAGAGCCGCCCTGGTCACGGCCATCCGGGACTCGCTGGTGCCCGGCACCGGGTCCGACATGGACGAGGAGGCGTCGACGACCGCGGTCAGCCGGGCGCTCTGCACGGTGATCGTCCACATGCCGAGGGCCTCCTCGATCTCCTTGTCCGTGATCGGTTCGTCCGGCAGCACCTTGTACGGCTGCGGCGCTCGGCCTCCCGCTCCGGCGACCAGGGCGGCCGGGGCCTCGTCGTCGTCCGTACGGAAACCGCGTTTCTCCAGGATCCTGCGCCCCGCGGGCTCGCCGAGGAGTGTCATGAAGCGCAGCGCCGCCCGGCTCTCGTCGGTGGTCAGCGTCGGTTCGTCGACCAGCGCGAACGGGTGGTCGAGGCGGGGCGAGCCGTCCTTCGGATAGAACAGGTCGAGGTCGTCGCCGCTGTCCGCGGACGCGTTGTACGCGAACGCCGCCTGCTCGGCGAGGATCAGTGCCTGATTGCGCCTCGCGTTGCCCTGCTCGGCGGCGGAGAGGTCGCGCGGCAGGGTTTCCAGGACCTGGCCGTCGCTGTCGGAGGTGCGCTGCGAAAGGGCCTTCGCGGTGGCGGCCGCCTGCGTGTCGCCGTCCTTCGCCCCGCTCGTCGCGTGGACCAGCTGGGTCAGCGCGAGCAGGCCCGTGGCACTGTGCGAGGGGTCGCCCGCACCGAGCTTCAGGCGGCCGCTCGTCAGGGCCGCGCCCGCCAGCTCGGTCCAGGAGTACTGCTTCTCGGGCCAGCCGAGGGACTTCGCCGCCGTGGGAATCATGGCGACGGCGATGGGGGACAGGGCGACATTGCCCGCCGGGGTCACCGGAATCGACCGGTCGTCCGCCAGGACCCGGTTCACCCACACGCCCGAGTCCGGTACCCACGCCTCGAAGTCGGTCGCGCCCTTGCGCCGCGACCGCAGGTCTTCCATCACCTCGTCGCTGTCCCGGGCGGTCACGCTGATGTCGAGGCAGCTGCCGTCGGACGTCACGTCGTTGTCCCGTGCGTAGCCGGCCGCGTCCTTGAGGGCGGGCGCGATGCCGGGTGCGGCGACGATCCTGAGGCGGACGGCGCTGTCCCAGCAGGACGCGCCGAAGGACAGCGGGCCACCGTCGACCGCGGCCGCGGTGCCGGCGGCGAGGGCGAGCGCGAGGCCCGCCGCGAGTGCCACGTTGCGGCGCGGAATGCGTGACCGGGGGCCGGTGCGGCCCCTTCGCGGCCCGTCGGGCAAGCTGTGACGTCCCATGACGGTGTGCCCCTCCCTGATCGAGCCTTGAGCCGTAGAAGCCGGAAACGGCCGAATGGTATGGCACAAGGGGGATGCGCTCCGCATGACGTCCGTCCACCGACGGCCCGTCGCGCACGATCTTCGTAACTTCTTTCGAGACCCTAGCGGGGCGAAGACGGGGATGAGGCGGGGATTACTCAACTGGAGGCATGCGTGCAGGTGGGGCAGGGGCCGGTGGCTGATTCCTTTCCCGGGGAACGGCCCACGCGGCGGATTCTCCGCGACGAGACGCTGCTCGTACTGGGGGTCTCGCTCGGGGCGAGCGGGGTCTCCGCGCTGATCAGCTTTGTCGGGTCGGTCACCCGACCGGGAGGTCTGAAGGATCAGGCGGCCACGCTCAACGCCTCGGCCGCGCCCGGCCGTCCGTGGCTCGATCTGGCCTGGCAGCTGTTCGGGATCGCGTCCGCGCTGGTGCCGGTCGCCCTGGTCGCGCACTTCCTGCTCCGCGAGGGGAAGGGGCTGCGCACGCTCGGCTTCGACCGCACCCGTCCGTGGCCCGACCTCGCCCGGGGCGCCGCGATCGCCGCGGTGATCGGCAGCTCCGGCATCGCCTTCTACCTGGCGGCGCGCGGCTTCGGCTTCAACCTCACCGTCGTGCCCGAGGCCCTGCCCGACGTGTGGTGGAAGTTCCCCGTCCTGATCCTCTCCGCGATCCAGAACTCGGTGCTGGAGGAGGTCATCGTCGTCGGGTATCTGCTGCGCCGCCTCGACCAGTTGGGCTGGACGCCGGTCTCCGCCCTGGTGGCCAGCTCGGTGCTGCGCGGCTCGTACCACCTCTACCAGGGCATCGGCGGGTTCATCGGCAACATGGTGATGGGCGTGGTCTTCGTCTACCTGTACCGCCGCTGGGGCCGGGTCGGTCCACTGGTGGTAGCCCACGCGCTCCTCGACATCGGGGCGTTCGTGGGATACGCGCTGCTGGCGGGCAAGGTGGGGTGGCTGCCCACCGCCTGAGCGGAGCCGCCGGCACCTGCGCGGCATGCCGGGGGCGTGGCGTGTGAGGGGCGTACGAGTCGGTCGTACGCCCCTTTGTGCTGTTCACGGCCTGCTCGTGCTGTTCACGCGAGCAGGTCGCCCTCGATCACGGTGACCGCACGGCCGGAGAGGAACGTGCGGTCGCCCCTGAGCTCCGTGCGGACCCGTCCGGAGCGGGCGGAGGCCTGGAGGCCGGTGAGTTCGGCACGGCCGAGGCGCTCGGACCAGAACGGGGCGAGGGCCGTGTGGGCGCTGCCGGTGACCGGGTCCTCGTCGATGCCGATGTTCGGGAAGAAGCAGCGGGAGACGAAGTCGTAGCCCCTGGAGGGATCTTCGGCGCGGGCCGTCGCGATGATGCCTCGTTCCGAGTGACGGCCGAGGGCCACGAGGTCGGGGGCGAGGCCCAGGACCGTCTTCTCGTCGGCGAGTTCGACGAGCAGGTCGCCGATGTTCGGGCCGGTGTCGTAGGTGGTGAGCGGCTCGGCGCCCAGGGCCTCGGCGACGCCCGGCAAGTTCTCGACAGCGGTGAGCGGGGCGGTCGGGAAGTCCATCGTGATGGAGCCGTCCTCGAGCGCGGTCGCGACGAGCACACCGCTCCTGGTCGCGAACCGTACGGGGCCCCGGGCCGCCCCCGTGGTGGCCAGCACGTGTGCGGTGGCGAGTGTCGCGTGGCCGCACATCGCGACCTCGGCGGCGGGGGTGAACCACCGCAGTGCCCAGTCCGCGTCACCGCCCTTCGGGAGGGGGTGGGCGAACGCCGTCTCGGCGTGGTTGACCTCCAGGGCCACGTGCTGCAGCCAGGTGTCGTCCGGGAAGGACGTCGAGGCGTCGAGGAGGAGGACCCCGGCCGGGTTGCCGGCGAAGGGGCGGTCGGTGAAGGCGTCGACGATACGAATCCGCATGCGCACGACGGTAGGCGCTGCTCACGGGCACGGGCCAAGGCCAATCCGCGGCGGGCGGCCTTCTTCTGACCCTCTCCGGTCCGCCTCCTGGCCGCCTTCTGCCGGCAGAACCTTGTCGTGCGACCTATTCCGATATATCGTTGACGCATCGCGACAGATCAACGATGGAATGGAGTGATGGCGATGCGTTCCCATGGAGAGGAATACGGACCGGGCTTCGGCCCCGGTCACGGTCGTGGACACGGCCACGGTGGCCCCGGTCGGGGCGACCGGGGAGGCTTCGAAGGGCGGCGTGCGGCCTTCGGTCCCTTCGGGCCCGGCTTCGGCGGTCCCGGATTCGGTCCGGGCCCCTGGGGCGGGCGCGGAGGCCGGGGCGGACCGCGTGGCAGGGCGCGGCGCGGCGACGTACGTGCCTCGATCCTGGCCCTGCTCAAGGACCGGCCCATGCACGGTTACGAGATGATCCAGGAGATCGCCGAGCGCAGCGGAGGGGCGTGGAAGCCGAGCCCCGGCTCGGTGTACCCGACCCTTCAGCTGCTGGAGGACGAGGGCCTGATCAGCAATGCGACCGAGGGCGGCAAGAAGCTGTTCTCGCTGACCGAGGAAGGCCGCGTCGCCGCCGACGAGGGTGCGGAAGCGCCCTGGGAGGATGCGGGACGCGGGGTCGACTGGGAGGCGCTGAGCGACATCCGGCAGGCCGGCTTCGGTCTGATGGAGGCGTTCGGGCAGGTCTGGAAGACCGGCAGCAAGGAGCAGCGCGAGAAGGCGCTGGCCGTCATCAACGAATCGCGCAAGAAGCTGTATCT
Organism: Streptomyces sp. BV286; assembly: GCF_019090165.1. Taxonomy (GTDB): domain Bacteria; phylum Actinomycetota; class Actinomycetes; order Streptomycetales; family Streptomycetaceae; genus Streptomyces. The sequence continues at coordinate 50,410 of NZ_JAHRIB010000208.1, read as the reverse complement.
GATCCTTGCCGACGAGGACTGATGGCTCGGTCCATCCGGCCGAACCGGCCGCGACGAAGGGGGTGCCTCGACTTCGAGGCACCCCCTTCACGTGTGTGCCGGAGGGGTATGTCGTGGAGGCCTCTAGGCGACCAGCCCACCCAGTTTGCGCAGGGACTCGTTGAGGGCCGCCGTCGCCGAGTCCTTCAGCTTGCCCGCCATCAGTGAGACGGCGGCGCCCGTGAACTCGCCGTCGATACGGACCGTGGTGGCCCCGCCCTCGGGGGCCAGCGTGTAGCGCGTGGCGACGATCACGGACATCGGCCCCTTGCCGCGGATCGCGAACGTCCGGGCCGTCTCCAGTTCCTCGATGGTCCAGTTGACCTCGGCCGGGAAGCCCATGAGCTTCATGTTCTCCTCGAAGGTGCCGCCCACTTCCAGGGTCTGGGGGCCGCCCTTCGGGAAGCTGGTGTGAGTGGAGTTCCACTCTCCGTACGAGGAGAAGTCCGTGAGCTGCGCCCAGACCTTCTCGGGGGGCGCCTCGATCCGTGCTTCCGCGCTGACTTCGGCCATGCGGCCACCCCTTCGTCTCGGGCGCTGCGCCGGGCGCAGCTGCCTACGGTGTCGCGGAACGTAGCCGCAGGGGCCCGAACATTCAATACTGATGAACCGTCAGGAAATGTGGAGGCCGTTGCCGCCGCGAGGGGCGACGAGCGGGGACTGCGCTCAGCCGACGCGCCGTATCACCGCCGCGTCGAACAGGTCCCACGCGCGCGGGAAGGGGCCTTCGTCGTGGCAGTGCCACGCCTCCCAGAACAGGTCGGCGAGCAGCGCGTCCTCAGGGGCGTAGACCCGGTACACGTACTGTCTGCCGTCGACCGACGGCAGGGCCACCAGCCAGCACCTGCTCTCCATGTCGCTGTGGACGAGCACCCGAGCGACGTGGTTGCGCGAGGGGCGCGGATCCGAGCGGCGCGCGCCCCCGACGCGAAAGCGGCGCGGTGTCATCCGTAAGGAGGAGGAAGCGGCTACCGGCGCACACCCTGCGCCGGACGCGAAAATGCTTCCTCACGAGGATGACCGGACGCCGGGTGGCTGATGAGGTGGGGGATGTGCAACACCGTACTTCCCATCAGCAGGCCGCCGAGCGAGGCCCGGTCGGCGTGGACGCGGACGCCCGGATCGGCGCGGAGCTGGCAGCCGTGGTCGCCGGAGCGCGCAGACGGGCGCTGCGGGACGGGGACCGGCAGATCGACACGGCTCATCTGCTGCACACGCTCCTGGAGTCGGACCCCGAAGTGCGCGAGCTCTTCGGGGGCGGCCCGCAGATCGCCCGCCTGCTCGGCTACCTCGTGCAGCGCAGCATCGGATACGGGCTGCGCTGGCAGGGTTCCGTCGAGGACTCGGGAGCCGTGCCGACGGTCACCGGCGACGGGTGGTCGCCGGTGGCGGCCGCGGTCATGACGGCCGCGTACGAGCGCGCCACGCGGCGGGGTGACCTGCTCGCGGAAGGCGTCGACCTGCTCGCCGCGCTCATCACCGAACCCGGGTCGCGGGCCGTGGAGGTGCTGGGGCGCGCGGGGGTCGACGTGCGGGAACTGCTGGCGCGCCTGGAGGGTGCGGCCGGTCGGGGCGTCGAGGCCTGAGGTACTCGGACCGGACCTCCGAACCGTTTCCGGCCCACTTGCTCGCGGGGCGCGCCCCGGGCTCCGGCGCGCGGAGACGGTGTGGCCGGTGATGTGCCCGTCCGGCGTGCCGATCCTGGACGCCCACTTCGGTGCTCCGGTGCCTCGACGTGCCGGGGGTCGGCCCGTCCAGTCGATGAGACAGGTGTCAATGGGGGTGACGCTCATGTCATCGCCTGTCATCATGGTGCATACGTCAGAGAGCAGTCAGGGCAACCGCGGCAGGGGCATCGGCCTGGGGCTCGCGCTCGGGTCCGCGGTCGCGTTCGGTGGATCCGGTGTCGCCGCCAAGCCGTTGATCGAGGCGGGCCTCGACCCTCTGCACGTGGTGTGGCTGCGCGTCGCGGGTGCCGCGCTGGTCATGCTGCCGTTGGCCGTGCGCCACCGGCGGCTGGTGCGTGAACGCCCCGCGCTGCTCGCCGGATTCGGACTGCTGGCCGTCGCCGGCGTCCAGGCCTTCTACTTCGCCTCGATCTCCCGGATACCCGTCGGGGTCGCGCTGCTCGTCGAGTACCTCGCGCCGGCGCTGCTCCTCGGCTGGGTGCGGTTCGTGCAACGCCGGCCCGTCACCCGTGCCGCCGCCCTCGGGGTCGTCCTCGCCGTCGGTGGTCTGGCCTGTGTCGTCGAAGTGTGGGCGGGGCTGAGCTTCGACGTCCTCGGACTGCTGCTCGCACTCGGCGCCGCGTGCTGCCAGGTCGGCTACTTCGTCCTGTCCGACCAGGGCGGCGACGCGGGCGAGGAGGCGCCGGCCCCGCTCGGCGTCATTGCGTACGGACTGCTCGTCGGTGCGCTGGTCCTGACGGTCGTCGCGCGGCCGTGGGGCATGGACTGGTCGGTCCTCGCGGGCACGGCGGCCCTGGACGGAACGGCCGTCGCGGCCTCGCTGCTGCTGGGCTGGATCGTGCTGATCGCGACCGTCGTCGCCTACATGACCGGCGTCCTGGCGGTGCGCAGGCTCTCGCCCCAGGTGGCGGGGGTCGTGGCGTGCCTGGAGGCGGTCGTCGCGACCGTGCTCGCCTGGGTCCTGCTGGGCGAGCACCTCTCGGCGCCCCAGATCATCGGCGGCGCGGTCGTGCTGTGCGGTGCCTTGATCGCGCAGACCTCCACGCCGGCCAAGACCTCGCAGACACCGGCGGATGCTTCGCAGGCGCCGGGGGAACCGGGGGCGGGGGAGGGCTCGCAGGAGCCCGGGGCGCGTGCCGCGGGGGACGCCGAAAGGGAGTTGTCGGGACGGGGAACCGCGGTCTAGGCTCTTGATCATGCATTCGAACGCTCTCGTTCTTCCGCCTCCGGCCGCCTGAGCGGGCCGTCCGGAACCCGCGCCCGGCCACCGGCCGGGCGCGCCGGTGTTGCCCGCGGACGAAGTCCGAGGACCCTCCGTGCCGAAGCGACAGCCGTGCTCTCGGCGACGTCCCGTTCACATCGACTGCCATCTCCGTGGCCACCGCCGTGCTCGTGGTGATCGTCGTGTTCGTGCCGCCTGCCGCGCGTGACGGCCGCCCGTCCCGCGGCGGCGCACGCCGCTGAAGCGCTGACGTGCTGTCTGCACGGCGTTGGACGTGGTCCTTTCCCGAACTTCTGCGGATCTGCGGAGAGAACACGTGTCGAATGCCGTCTCCGGCCTGCCCCTCGGGCGAGGCCTCCTCTACCTGACCGTCGCCGGCGCCGCCTGGGGCACCGCGGGCGCGGTCGCCGCGCTCGTCTACCGCTCGAGCGACATGGGCCCCGTCACTCTGTCCTTCTGGCGCTGCGCGGGCGGCCTGGCCCTGCTGCTCGCCGTCCGGTCGCTGCGACGCCTGGCACACCCTCTCGCACGGCCCCGGCTGCGTACCCGCCTGCTGCGGACCGGTGCCACGGGCATCGGGCTGGCGGTCTTCCAGACCGCGTACTTCGCCGCCGTCGAGGCCACCGGACTGGCGGTGGCCACCGTCGTCACCCTCGGCGCCGGGCCTGTGCTCATCGCGCTCGGAGCGCGGCTGACCATGGGAGAGCGGCTCGGGCGGGCCGGACATGCCGCCGTCGCCGGGGCGCTCGCCGGGCTCGCGGTGCTGGTGCTCGGCGGCGGGGACGCGACGGTCCGGCCGTGGGGGATCGCGCTCGCGGTCGTCTCCGCCGTCGGCTACTCCGTCATGACCTTGCTGACCCGCTGGTGGGGGCGTGGCGGCGGCGTCGACGCGTCGGCCGGCACCGTGGGGGCGTTCGCCGTCACGACCCTGTGCCTGCTGCCGTTCGCTCTCGCCGAGGGACTGGTACCGCACACCACGGAACCCGTCAGGGTCGTCGCGCTGCTGGCGTTCGTGGCGGCTGTCCCGACCGCCCTCGCCTACGCCCTGTACTTCGCGGGTGCGGCCGTCGTCCGCTCGGCCACCGTCTCCGTGATCATGCTCCTCGAACCCGTGAGCGCGGCGGTGCTCGCCGTCGGGCTGCTCGGCGAGCGGATCACCGCGGCGACCGTCGCGGGCACCCTGCTGATGCTCGGATCGGTCGCGGGGCTCGCGGTCGCCGAGGCACGGGGCAAGGGGACCGCCGGGACAGTGTCCGAGGAGGCGCCGGCGCCGCTCCGTCCGCGTCTCCACGACGCCCGCAAGCCGCAGGACCCCGAACTCGGCGAGCGCGTATGACCAGCCGCGCGGGCCCACCCCTGTAGGGCCCGCGCGGCACGGTCATTCCCGGGGTGACCCGGTGTCAGGCCCGGCGCCGCCTCAGCAGGTGGGCTCGCGCCGCCGCGTCCCCGGGACCGCCCCTCTCGGACAGTTCGTCCGCGACACGGTTCTGGATTTCCTCCGACCGGTGATTGGCGTACTTGAACTTCGCCCGTACGCCGGTCACTTCGAGCCGCAGGCCGCGAATCCCGGACAGCATCCGGCCGTACGGGCCCTCCCCGACGGCCACGCGGGCCGAGCCGCCCTCCGGCTGGAAGTGGCCGACCTGCCGGTTGAGGAGCTCGGCCTTCTCCGCGGGGTCGTCCACCACATGGGCGGTGCAGCGGAGCTGGACGGCGGCGTAGAAGCTCGTCGGGGTGCCGTGGTCCGACGGGGCGTCGGGCGGAGCCTGCCAGGGGCCCGGCACGAACACGTAGTCGTCGACCACGCTCAGCGTCACGAGCGGGTCGGCCCGGAGCGCGGGCCACAGCGGGCTCGGGCGGGCCAGGTGGGCGAGGACCTCACCGCGCTCGGCGTCGTGGACGAAGTGGACCGGCTGGACGTGCGGCGGCTCACCGGACAGGCCGTTCACCGCGAGCTGGCCGAAGTCGTGGACGGCCAGCCACTGCTGCCACTCGGCGTCGTCGAGGGACGCGTCCCAGGGATGGATGAGCATCAGAGCGTCGTCAGGTAGTCGGGCACCTCGATGCCGGGCGCCAGGTCGTCGGCCGCCACGGGAGCCCCGTAGCTCGTGCGGACCGGGAGGACGCCGGTCCAGTGGGGCAGGCCGAGGTCCTCCGGTTCGTCGTTCGGCCCGCCGGTGCGCAGCTTGGCGGAGACCTCGGCGAGGTCCAGGCGCAGTACGGCGGTGGCGGCCAGCTCCTTGGCGTTGGCGGGCCGGGAGTCGTACGAGCGGCCGGGCACCACGTGGTCGACCAGCGCGTCCAGCGCCTCCCGCTTCTCGTCCGGGTCCGTCACCTGGTGCGCCACGCCGTGCACCACCACCGAGCGGTAGTTGATCGAGTGGTGGAACGCCGAGCGGGCCAGCACCAGCCCGTCGACGTGCGTGACCGTGAGGCAGACCGGCAGTCCTGGGTCGGTCTGACCCGCCATCCGCAGCGGGCGCGAACCCGTCGAGCCGTGCACGTAGAGCCGCTCGCCGACCCGTCCGTACAGCGTGGGAAGCACGACCGGCGCCCCGTCCCGGACGAAGCCGAGGTGGCCCACGTACCCCTCGTCGAGTATCGCGTGCACCATCTCGTGGTCGTACGCGGCGCGGTCCCGGGAGCGGGTGGGGACGGTGCGGTCGGTCGGGGTGTAGGTGGCGGGGTGCGGGGCGGCCGTCTCCGTCATGGTGCTCTCCAGGTCAGCGTCGTCATCTGTTCTCGTGGGTACGCGGTGGGCTCGGGCATGCCGTGCTCGCCTTGCGCCCTGTATTGCACTAGTGCATACTCTGCTTTGTGCTAGGAGAGTATCGGATCGAAGGAAGGCGCGCAGCCGAGATTGCGGCCAGCGTCGAGCGAGCGGTGGGCTCCGGAGAGCTGGAGCCCGGTCAAGTGCTGCCGCCCATGCGGGAGTTGGCGGACCGGCTGGGCGTGAATCCCAATACCGTCGCGGCCGCCTACCGCACGCTGCGGGAGCGCGGGGTCATCGAGACCGCGGGCCGGCGCGGCAGCCGGGTACGCCCCAAGCCGGTGACGACAGCCCGTGAGCTGGCCCGTCCGGACGTACCGCCCGGGGTGCGCAACCTGTCCGACGGCAACCCGGACCCTGCCCTGCTGCCCTCGCTCGCCGAGGCGTTCGCGGCCGCCGCGGAACTCTCCGACCGCAGGCCGGTGCTGTACGGAGAGGCGGGCGTTGACCCGGAGCTGGCGCGGGCGGCCCGCGCCGACATGGACGCGGACGGTGTGCCGGACGGGCCGGTCCTCGTCACCTCGGGATCGCTCGACGCCATCGAGCGGGTGCTCAGCGTCCACCTCCGGCCCGGGGACGCGGTCGCCGTCGAGGATCCGGGCTGGCACAGTGTGCTCGACCTGGTCCCGGCCCTCGGGCTGCGGGCCGTGCCGGTCGGCGTCGACGACGAAGGGCCGCTGCCCGACGACGTACGGGCCGTCCTGGCGGGCGGCGCGCGGGCCCTGATCGTCACCGACCGGGCGCAGAACCCGACGGGCGCCGCGGTGAGCGCCACGCGCGCGCGTGCCCTCCGTGCCGTCCTGGGGGAGTACCCGGAGACCCTGCTCATCGAGGACGACCACGGGCACCGCATCGTCGACGTGCCACTGCACCCGCTGGCCGGGGTGACCCGGCACTGGGCACTGCTGCGCTCGGTCGCCAAGGCGTACGGGCCCGACCTGCGGCTGGCCGTGGTCACCGGCGACACCGAGACCCTGGACCGCGTCCAGGGGCGGCAGCGGCTGGGACCGGGCTGGGTGAGCCGACTGCTGCAGCGGGCCGTCGTGCACCTGTGGGCGGGCGGCGAGGTGGACAGCCGGGCCGTGGCCGTCGCCTACGGGCGGCGCCGGGACGCCCTGATCGGCGCGCTCGCGGAGCATGGCATCGAGGCGCACGGGCGCAGTGGCATGAACGTGTGGGTGCCCGTACCGGACGAGACCGGGGCCGTCGCGCGGCTGCTGCACTCCGGCTGGGCCGTGGCGCCGGGGGCCCGCTTCCGGACGGGTGCGCCGCCCGGGCTGCGGATCACCGTGTCGACACTCGGAGTGGACGAGGCCCGGCCCATGGCGGACGCGATCGCCGCCGCGGTGGGGCCCGCGCCCGCACGGCGGTACGTCTGACCGGCGCCGGCCTTGGCCCCGGCCTCTGGCCTTCGGCCCCCGGCCCCCGGCCCCCGGCCTCTGGCCTTCGGCTCGGGGTGTCCGGTGGCGAAGGTCAGGCACGGAGCCGGGCGAGGTCCCGGACCTACGGCGAGGTCCTGGGCCTGGACTGGGTGAGTGCCGCGCCCGCCAGCACGATGACGGCACCCACCGGCGTCGACCAGGTCAGTGATTCGCCGAGGATCGCGACACCCGCGGCGGTGGCGATGACGGGGATGAAGTACGTGACCATCTGGGCCGTGGTCGGGCCGACTTCGGCGACCAGGCCGTACTGGATGAGGACCGCCAGGCCCGTGCCGAGGGCGCCCAGCGCGATCACCGCGAGCAGCGGTACGAGCGCGAAGTGGGTCGGAGCCTCGGTGAACAGCGGTGTGACAACCGCCAGTTGGACCGTCGCGATCAGCAACTGGGCGCCCGTCAACGACAGGTTGGACTCACTGGAGCCGGCCAGCGTGCGGCGGACGTAGATCCAGCCGATCGGGTAGCTGAGGGAGGCCAGCAACGCCATCGTGGTGCCGGCGGCGTCCAGGCCCTGGAAACCCTGCCAGGCGCCGAGCACCGTCAGCACGCCGACGAAACCGATGCCGAGGCCCGCCACGCGGCGGCGCGTGGGCCGGTCCTCGGAGAGGGCGACCATCGACAGGGCCATGCCCCACAGGGGCGAGGTCGCGTTGCAGATCCCCGCCAGCGTGGACGGGATCGTGAGCTCGGAGTAGGCGAACAGGGAGAACGGCAGCGCGTTCAGGAGCAGGGCCGCGACCGCCAGATGTCCCCAGGTGCGTACACCGCGCGGCAGGCGCTCGCGCTTCCAGACCATCGCCGCGGCGAGCACCAGCGTCCCGAACAGCAGCCGGCCGAGCGTCACCTGGAACGGCGCGTACCCATCCGTACCCACCTTGATCAGAAGGAAGCTGAAGCCCCAGACGAGGGAGAGCGCGCCGAACCGCAGGCGCCAGTCGAGGGCCGGGCAGGGGTGGAGCGCGGTGTCCCGGGATGAAACCGCAGGGGCGTCGGGGGAGGTGGGAAGGGGGATCCGGGGCTCGGTCGGGGCGCTCATGCGTCTCACGATGACGGAGACGATCTCGTAGAACAAGCGAGATTTCTCGGACGGTATCTCGTAGTCTTGCTTACATGTTGAATCTGGAGCGCCTGCGCACTCTCGACGCCCTCGCCCGGCACGGCTCGGTGAGCGGCGCGGCCGACGGGTTGCACGTGACGACTTCCGCGGTCTCCCAGCAGATGTCCAAGCTGGAGCGGGAGGTCGGGCAGCAACTGCTCGCGAAGAACGGGCGGGGGGTCCGTCTCACCGACGCCGGGCGGCTGCTCGCCGACCACGCCGCGCGCATCCTGTCCCAGGTCGAGCTCGCCCAGTCCGACCTGGAGGCGCAGCGCGGGCAGGTGGTGGGTGAGCTGCGGATGTCGGCGTTCCCGACGGCGGCGCGCGGGCTGTTCCCCGCCGCGCTGGCCGCGCTGCGGTCCGAGCATCCCGCACTGCGGGTCCGCTCCCGCGAGCTGGAGCCGGAGGGCGGGGTCGCCGGGGTACTGCGCGGCGACATCGACCTGGCCGTCGTGCTCGACTGGTACAACAAGCCGTTGCCCATGCCCGAAGGGCTGGTCAAGGCCTCTCTCCTCGACGACCCCACCGATGTGGCGATGCCCGCGGGGCACCCCCTCGCCGACCGTTCCGAGGTGGACCTCGAGGACCTGGCCGACGACGAGTGGATCGCCTGGGAGGAGGGCGAGTTCTGTCACGAGTGGCTGCTCTTCACCCTGCGCGGCAAGGGGATCGAGCCGGTGATCGCCCACCGCGCGGAGGAGCATCACACACAGCTCGCTCTGGTCGCGGCGGGGCTCGGGGTGTGCGTCGCGCCCCGGCTCGGGCGCGGCCCGGTGCCGGAAGGCGTGCGGACGGTCCCGGTGCGGCACCGGGTCACCCGGCACGTCTACGCGGTGTGGCGGGCGGACGCCGACCGCCGTCCGTCGATCCGGGCGGTCGCGGACGCGCTGCGGAAGGCGGGCTCGGCGCTCGGGTGACCCGGCCCGCCGTCGGCCATGGTGCGTGGCGTGCGCGCACGCCCGGCGACGCAGCGGGCCGCAGACCGCGGGCCCGGGATGCGGGCCGGGGTGCGGGGAGAGCGGGCGACGCCCGTGCCGCCCGAACCCCCTCCCGTCACGGCGAGGCGAGCTTGCGGAAGTCCCATGAGGCCGTCGCCTCCGGCGTCAGCCGCATCCAGGCGTGTCTGCCGTCGTGCGGCATCTCGTCCAGCCCGAAGTTCTTACGGGCGAACAACCGCTCCACGGCGTCGAGTTCGGGACACGGCTCGCCGGTGCGCGGCACCTCGCCGACGAACTCGACCGAGCCCGACAGCTCGACGCCCCGCAGCTCGTCGTACTCCTCTCCCGTGTCGACGACCACGGCCACCCGGGGATCGCGTCGCAGGTCGGCCCACCGCTTGCTCCGGGTGATGGAGTACAGCCAGAGCGACTTGCCGTCCCAGGCGAACCACAGTGTGCTGACGTGCGGCGCGCCGTCGGCGGAGACGGTCGCGACGCGGCAGGTGCGCTGGGCGGCCAGGAACTCGTCCAGCTCCTCGGGAGTCATCATGATCCTTCGGCCCCGGCGCTGAGTGGCGGCCATACGGTTCCCTCTTCCCCGACATCATGTCTGACGCCTCGTCAGGAAAGCATGGTCCGTCTTCCGTCCGTACGCAATGGTGGCTACGCTCGCCCGCCACCGCCGGTCGGGCGGCACGGTCGCGCCGGCCCGAAGACCGCTTGCGACAGGGGAGCCCATGCCGTCGTACGAAGAACTCCGCGAACTCCTCGATCCCGCGACCACGGTCTTGCTGACCGTCGAGTGCCAGCAGGGTGTCGTCGGCCCGGGCAGCGCGCTGCCGGAACTCGCCGAGGCGGCCCGCGCCTCGGGCGCGCTGACCCGTGTCGCGCGCCTCGTGGACGCGGCCCACGAGAGCGGCGTACAGGTGGTGCACGCGATCGCCGAGCGCCGTCCCGACGGCCGCGGCGCGAACCACAACGCCCGGCTGTTCCGCGCGGCCGGGCGTCTGCCGGTCCAGCAGTTGAGGGGCACCGCCGCGGTCCGGGTCGCGCCACCGGTCGTGGTGGCCGAGGAGGACCTCGTCGTACGCCGTCTGCACGGCCTGTCGCCCCTCGCCGGCACCGAACTCGACGCACTGCTGCGCAACCTGGGCTGCCGCACCCTCGTCGTGACCGGGGTCTCCGCCAACGTGGCCGTGCCCAACACGGTGTTCGACGCCGTGAACCGCGGCTACACCGCCGTGGTCCCCGGGGACGCCATCGCGGGCGTGCCCGCGGACTACACCCCCGTGATGATCCGCAACACGCTCGCCCTGGTGGCCACCATCACCACCACGGACGAGGTGCTGGCCTGTCTCGAACAGCGCCGTCCGGTCAGGCGAGCGTGATCGAGTCCCCGGACACGGTGATCTTGGCCGCGGTCAGCCCGCTGGTCGCGGGGCCCTTCTCGACGCTGCCGTCCGTGACGCTGAACTGGCTGCCGTGGGCGGGGCAGGTGATGAGGCCGTTGTCCACGCTGTTCACGCGCTGCTTCTGGTGCGGGCACACCGTCGAGAAGGCCTTGAACTCCCCGGCCGTCGGCTGGGTGACGACCACCGACTGATCGGCGAACACCTTGCCGCCGCCCTCCGGGATGTCGCTGGTCTTGGCGAGCGCCGCGCCCCCCGCAGATCCGGTGGATCCGGACGAGCCGGTGGATCCGGCGGAGCCGGTCGAGGTGTCGGAGGAGCCCGACGAACTGTCGTCGGAGCCTCCGCAGGCGGTCAGCGTGGCGGCGATACCGGCTCCGCCCAGCGCCGCCAGGAGGGTGCGGCGACAGACTGCGGGCGCAGGCTCGATCGATTCGCTGGACATAGTGGCGGTCCCTTCCACAGATGTGCAGATGTTCAGATGTGCGTCTACGCGGATGTGCCTTGATCCGACAAGGGGTACGGGAAGGTCATCCACACGGTTCAGACGGTCCGGTGATCGAGCGACTTCTTGATGAAATCGAGATCGAGCCGGAGCAGGGTGTCTATCACGCCTTCCTGTGCCACCAGGTGCGTCGCCCCTGCCAGCGGGAGCACGGTGTGCGGCCGGCCCGCCGCGAGCAGCGCCGCCGAGAACCGCAGCATGTGTGCGGGCGCCACATTGTCGTCGGCCATACCGTGGACGAGCATCAGGGGGCGCGTGAGCTTGTGGGCGTGCGCCACCAGGGAGCAGCGTTCGTAGTGGTCCGGCTGTACGTCCGGATGCCCGAGGAACCGTTCCTTCCAGTGCGTGTCGTACAGCCGCAGATCGGTCGGCGCCGCGCCCGCGACGGCCGCGTGGAACACGTCGGGCCGGTGCAGTACGGCACCCGCCGCGAGATAGCCGCCGAAGGACCAGCCGCGGATGGCCACACGGCCGGTGTCCAACTCCGGGAAGAGCTCCGCGGCGGCGCGTACGGCGTCCGCCTGGTCCTCGATCACCGGCATCAGCTGGTCGCCGTGGATGGCGGTCTCCCAGGCCCGGTCACGCCCCGGGGTGCCGCGCCCGTCGACCGCCAGCACCGCGAACCCCTGGTCGGCGAACCACTGGTTCACGGGGTGGTGCCACATGGCCGCCTTCACGACCTTCTGCGCGCCCGGCCCGGAGTACGAGTGCACGATCACGGGGAGGCGGCGCGCACCCGGTTCGTACGACGCCGGCAGGTACAGCGCAGCGCGCAGCTCCCGCTCGCCGAGCGTCAGGAAGCGGGGGCGCGGCCGGGTCACGGGCCGCTCGGCCAGCACCCGGATCCGTCCGGCCGGGACGCCGTCGCGCAGCACCGTGACCGTCCGGCCGTCGGGCGTGAGACTGTCCAGCACGACCGTGCCGGCCCCGACGGTGGCGTGGTGCACGCCCGGCTCGTCGGTCAGGCGCGCGAAGCCGCTGCCCGGGTCGTACGACCAGACGTGTGCCTCGGTCGGTTCCTCGGCGGCCATGAAGTAGAGCTGGCCGTCCGCCGTGCCGAGCAGCTCGTGGACGTACAGGCCCTCCGGTGTGCGCACCCCGGTCGCGGTCATCAGCAGCCCGCGGGTGCCCTCCTGCGTGGTGAGGACGAGACCGGTGGCGGGGGTGGACAGGGGTGTTCCGGGGACGAACTCCAGCCAGGCGGCGTCCCTGAGGTGGTGCAGTGTCGTGGTCGCGCCGGTCGCCGGATCGACGCGCAGCAGGTACGCCGAGCGCTGGTCCCGGGTCTGTACGACGGCGAGGGGGGCGGCCTCGCTCCAGCCCGCGTGCACGACGTACTCGAAGGCCGGGTCCGTCCACGCCCCGTCCGGATGCGACTCGGCGGCCTTTTCGGGGAGCGCCACGTCGACACGGCCCCCGTCGAGGCCCACGACGTGCAGGGAGAGCCGCGCGTTGGCCGTGCCCGCCGCCGGATACCTGACCGCGCGCGGAGGACGCTCGGGATGCGCCGGATCGCTGATGTACCACCGCTGGACGGGCGTGTTGTCGACCCGCACCACCAGCAGCGCGCTCCCGTCCGGCGACCACCAGAACGACCGCGTACGTTCCAGGGACTCGGACGACACGTGGTCCGAGAGCCCGTACGTGATCTCCGGGCCCTCCGGCTCGGCCAGCGCGCGGTCACCGGTGCCGTCGGCGCGTACGACCCACAGGGCGCCCTCGCTCACGTACGCGATGTGCGTGCCGTCGGGGCTGGGGCGCGGGGCGACGACCGGGCCCCGCGTGGGGACCGGGCGCGGGACGCCCTCGTCCGTGCGCACGGTCCACAGGGCACCCGCGAGAGCGAACGCGACCAGACGGACGGCCGTGTCCGTGGCGTACGAGACGATTCCGCCGCTCGTCTCGCGGGCCCGCTCGCGGCGGATCCGCTCGGCCTCGGGGACCTCGCCTTCGGCGCCCAGCGCGAGCGGGTCGGCGAGCAGCCGTTCCCCGCCGTTCTCGTGCAGCCACAGCAGGCCCGTCGTGGAGCGGCCGCTCGCGGTGCGCACGAAGAGCACGCGCTCGCCGTCGGGCGAGACGGTGAAGCCGCGCGGCACACCCAGGGAGAAACGCTTCGTGCGGGCGAACTGCAGGGGCAGGTCCTCTGCGGTCACGGATGGTCCCTTCGTGCGGACGGACGCAGAACGTCGCGTGGGCGGACGGGGAACGCCCCAGTAACCTGGGGCGATGCTCAAGGAAGTCAGTGCGACCCGCTACATCACGCCCATGCGTGAGGGCGGATCGCTGCCCGGACTCGTCGAGGCCGATGATCTGGAAACGTACGTCATGAAGTTCACCGGCGCGGGACAGGGGCGCAAGACCCTCGTCGCGGAGGTCGTCTGCGGTGAACTCGCCCGGCGGCTGGGCCTGCGCGTGCCGGGACTGGTCGCGATCGGCCTCGATCCGGTCATCGGACTCGGCGAACCGGACCAGGAGGTGCAGGAGTTGCTCAAGTCGAGCGGCGGACTGAACCTCGGGATGGACTTCCTCTCCCGGGCGATCGGCTTCGACGCCCTCGCCCACAGGGTGAGCCGGGAGGAGGCCGGCAAGGTCGTGTGGTTCGACGCGCTCGTCAACAACGTCGACCGGTCGTGGCGCAACCCCAACCTGCTGGTCCGCGACGGGGATCTGTGGCTCATCGACCACGGCGCCACCATGATCTGGCACCACAACTGGCCGGGCGCACAGGCCTCCGCGGCCAGGCACTACGACGCCTCCGACCACGCACTCGCCCCCTTCGACCCCGACATCGCGGCTGCCGCAAGGGAGTTGGGGCCGCGGGTCACACCGGACCTGCTCGCCGAGGTGACCGCCGCGATCCCCGACGCATGGCTCACGGACGAGCCCGGGTTCGACTCGGCCGACGCGCTCCGGCAGGCGTACGCGGAGCCGCTCCTCGCCCGCGCCGCCACCGTTCACGAGCGCATCCGCACCGTCCGGGAGGGCACGAAGTGAGCGAGCGCGACGGCCGCGTCGTCTACGAGTACGCGCTGCTGCGCGTCGTACCGCGCGTCGAACGGGGGGAGTACTTCAACGCGGGCGTGCTCGTCTACTGCCGCGCGAAGTCCTTCGTGGCCGCCCACACCCACCTCGACGAGACCAAGCTGCGCGCCCTCGACCCGAAGGCGGACGTGGCGGGAGTACGGGCCGCCCTGCGGGCCGTCGAGGGTGTCTGCGCCGGGGGCGAGGCGGCGGGACAGGCCGCGGGCGACGACCCCGGACGGCGCTTCCGCTGGCTGATCGCGCCCCGCTCCACGGTCGTGCAGCCGGGGCCCGTCCACACCGGTCTCACGGCCGATCCCGCGGCCGAGGCGCGGCGGCTGCTCGACCTGCTGGTCAGGTAATGGATCACATGGGCGCCGTCGGCCGTTGACACTGGGTGCCAAGGCTTCTAGCGTCACGTCTGCTGAAGGTACTAAGCGGTCGCTCACCACAGGGGCGTACCGTGAGAGCCGCAGGCTCAGGCCTGTCAGAGGGCTTCCCAAGGGCGAGGAGAACCAGCAATGTCCACCACTGAGCAGCGCGTCGCCGTAGTCACCGGTGCCGCGCGCGGCATCGGCGCCGCGACCGCCGTACGACTGGCCGCCGAGGGCCGCGCCGTCGCGGTGATCGACCTCGACGAGGCCGCGTGCAAGGACACCGTCGAGAAGATCACCGCCGCCGGCGGCAGGGCGATCGCGGTGGGCTGCGACGTCTCCGACGAGGCGCAGGTCGAGGCCGCCGTGACCCGGGTCGCCACCGAGCTCGGGGCGCCGACGATCCTGGTGAACAACGCGGGCGTGCTCCGCGACAACCTGCTGTTCAAGATGAGCGCGTCCGACTGGGACACGGTCCTGAACGTGCACCTGCGCGGTTCCTTCCTGATGACGCGGGCCGTGCAGAAGTACATGGTGGACGCCAAGTTCGGCCGGGTCGTCAACCTCTCCTCGTCCTCGGCGCTCGGCAACCGCGGCCAGGTCAACTACTCCGCCGCCAAGGCCGGACTGCAGGGCTTCACCAAGACCCTCGCGTTCGAGCTCGGCAAGTTCGGTGTCACCGCGAACGCCGTCGCGCCCGGCTTCATCGTGACCGACATGACGGCCGCCACCGCCGAGCGGGTCGGCATGGGCTTCGAGGAGTTCCAGGCCGCGGCCGCCACCCAGATCCCCGTCCAGCGCGTCGGCAACCCGGACGACATCGCCAACGCGATCGCCTTCTTCACGGGCGAGGACGCCGGATTCGTCTCCGGCCAGGTGCTGTACGTGGCCGGCGGACCGCTCAACTAGGACTGGGGACAGCGACATGACCACTGTGGAACTCTCGGGCAAGGTCGCCCTCGTCACCGGCGCCAGCCGCGGCATCGGCTACGGCGTCGCCGAGGCACTGCTCGCCCGCGGCGACCGGGTGTGCATCACCGGCCGCAACGAGGACGCGCTCAAGGAGGCCGTCGAGAAGCTCGGCGCCGACCGCGTCATCGGTGTCGCGGGCAAGGCCCACGACGTCGCCCACCAGGCCCAGGCCGTCGAGCGCACCATGGAGGCGTTCGGCCGCGTCGACTTCCTGGTCAACAACGCCGGTACGAACCCGGTGTTCGGGCCGATCGCCGACCTCGACCTCGACGTGGCCCGCAAGGTGTTCGAGACCAACGTCGTCTCCGCGCTCGGGTTCGCCCAGCAGACGTGGAAGGCGTGGCAGAGCGCGAACGGCGGCGCGATCGTCAACATCGCCTCCCTCGCGGGCGTCTCGGCCTCCCCGTTCATCGGGGCGTACGGCATCAGCAAGGCCGCCATGATCAACCTGACCCTGCAGCTGGCGCACGAGTTCGCGCCCCAGGTGCGGGTCAACGCGATCGCTCCCGCCGTGGTCAAGACCAAGTTCGCGCAGGCGCTGTACGAGGGCCGGGAGGCGGAGGCCGCCGCGGCCTACCCGCTCGGCAGGCTCGGTGTGCCGTCGGACATCGGCGGCACCGCCGCGTTCCTCACCTCGGAGCAGTCCGACTGGATCACGGGGCAGACCCTCGTGGTCGACGGCGGCATCCTCCTCAACGCCGGCGTGTCCTGAACCGGCCGCTCCGGCGAGGATTTCGGTGATTTCTCCGCGGTGTCTCGCAGGGGGCGGCGACTTGGATAATTCGTACAGTTGACGGATTTGTTCCGCACACTTTCCAAACAAGTGCCGCAGAGCCGAAAAAAATCGCACAGATGATGTTCGTGCACGTCAGGTGCCCCGCCAACGGATCCGGTTGACCGGGCGGGGCACTGCGATATGGTCCTGCCCACCTTGGCAGGGCACATCGAGGAGCGTGCGGTGTTCAACCGGAACAGGTCTCTACGGCACTTGTCGGCGATCGCGTCCATATCCCTGGTGACGGGATGCGGGGTGTTCTCCTCGGACGCGTCCGAGGACGAGGGTCCGATCGTCGTGGGCACGACCAGCGCGCCCAGCACCCTGGACCCCGCCGCGTCCTGGGACGGCTCCTGGGAGCTGTTCCGCAACATCTACCAGACGCTCCTCAGCTACCCGGCCGGGGCGGCCGCGCCCGAGCCGGACGCCGCCGAGAGCTGCCGTTTCACCGACGACTCCAACCGCGTGTACAGCTGCACGCTGCGGGAGGGTCTCTCCTTCTCCGACGGGCACGGACTCGACGCCAAGGCCGTGAAGCACTCCATCGACCGCATCCGGAAGATCGCCGTGGACGGCGGCCCCGCGGGGCTGCTCGGCAGCCTGGAGCGGGTCGACACGAAGGGCGACCGCGAGGTCGTCTTCCGCCTCAACAAGCCGGACGCCACCTTCCCGTTCGTGCTCGCGACGCCGGCCATGTCGATCGTCGACCCCGAGGAGTACCCGGCCGACGCCCTGCGCGAGGACGGCAAGGTCACCGGATCGGGACCGTACGGCCTGGACGGCTACGAGGAGGGGCAGGAGGCCCGGCTCGTCCGCAACGACAACTACAAGGGCTTCGCCGACCGGAAGAACGGCGCCACCACCATCCGGTACTTCCAGGACTCGGGCGAGATGGTCGCCGCGCTGGAGGACGGGCAGATCGACGTGACCCTCCGCGGACTCGCCGCCAGGGACGTCGTCGACCTCCAGGACCGGCGGGCCAAGGACGAGATCCAGCTGGTGGAGGGGGCGGGCACCGAGATCAGTTACCTGGTGTTCAACCCGAAGGACCCGTGGGCCAAGAAGGCCGCCGTCCGCAAGGCCGTCGCGCAGGTCATCGACCGCCCGGCCATCGCCCACAACATCTACAAGGACACCGTCGAGCCGCTGTACTCCATGGTCCCGCGCGGACTGGCGGGTCACACCACGGGCTTCTTCGACGACTACGGCAAACCCAGCACCGCCAAGGCCCGGCAGATGCTCCTGGAGGCCGGGATCGCCGAACGCGTCCCGCTCACCCTCTGGTACACGACCGACCGGTACGGCTCGACGACCAAGCCGGAGTTCGAGGAGCTCAGACGCCAGCTCAACGCGTCCGGCCTGTTCAGCGTCACCGTCAAGGGCCGCCCCTGGAAGACGTACGAGGCGGGCTACCGCAAGGGCGAGTACCCGGTGTTCGGCCGCGGCTGGTTCCCCGACTTCCCGGACGCGGAGAACTTCATCGCGCCGTTCGTGGGCGAGCAGAACGCGCTCGGCACGCCGTACAAGTCCCCCGAGATCACGGACGTGCTGCTGCCCGAGTCGCGCCGTCAGAGTGACCGAGGGGCCGTCGTCGCGCAGTTCAGGAGGGCCCAGGACATCCTCGTGGACGACGCGCGGCTGCTGCCGCTGTGGCAGGGCAAGCAGTACGTCGCCGCCAGCGAGGAGATCTCCGGCGTCGAGCGCTCCATCGACCCGTCGACGATCATGATGATGTGGGAGCTGGACCGCAAGACCAGCTGGTAGCGGCGGAGTCGGCCGGAGCCCGGCCGGTTGTCAGTGGGCGGCGGTAGGTTCTGGTGCACCGGAAACGACCGCACATCTAAGGAAGTTCACGTGACCGACACCGCCATGCTGCCCGAGTCCTGGCGCGGCGTCCTGGGCGAAGAGCTGCAGAAGCCCTACTTCAAGGAGCTCACCGAGTTCGTCGAGGAGGAGCGCGACAGGGGCCCCGTCTACCCGCCGCGCGACGAGGTCTTCGCCGCGCTCGCCGCGACGCCGTACGAGCGCGTGAAGGTGCTCGTCCTCGGCCAGGACCCGTACCACGGCGAGGGCCAGGGCCACGGCCTGTGCTTCTCGGTCCGCCCCGGTGTGAAGACCCCGCCCTCCTTGCGGAACATCTACAAGGAGATGAAGGAGGAGCTCGGCCACCCCGTGCCGGACAACGGCTATCTGATGCCGTGGGCCGAGCAGGGTGTCCTGCTGCTCAACGCGGTGCTGACGGTCCGAGCCGGTGAGGCCAACTCGCACAAGGGCAAGGGCTGGGAGAAGTTCACCGACGCGGTGATCCGGGCCGTGACCGACCGGCCCGACCCGGCGGTCTTCGTCCTGTGGGGCAACTACGCGCAGAAGAAGCTCCCGCTCATCGACGAGGAGCGCCACATCGTGGTGAAGGGCGCCCACCCCTCGCCGCTGTCCGCGAAGAAGTTCTTCGGCTCCCGGCCCTTCACCCAGATCGACGAGGCGGTCGCCAAGCAGGGCCACGACCCGATCGACTGGCGGATCCCCGACCTCGGCTGACGCGAGGTGACGTCACCAGGTCGTCACCGGCACCGGACCTGGGAACCGGCAGGGCGGCCCGTGCGCCGGGCCTGCCGGCCCCGGCCCCGTCACCGGGCTGGCCCAGCGCTGCACGGGGCCGCCTGAGCTCGATTGTCAGTGCCTGCCGTTAGCGTCGGGAGAGGTGGCAACGGCCGGCGCGGGTGCGCCGGCCGGCGGACGATCGGGTGGAGGGTGACGCGGTGGCGGAGCAACAGGAACAGGCGGCGGACGCGATGATGACCAGGATCGGACAGGCCGTCATGCTCCTCCACGGCGGCGACCGTGAGGAGGCCCGGAGCCGCTTCCTGGACCTGTGGGCCGAGATCGGTGAGGAGGGCGACCCGCTCCACCGCTGCACGCTCGCGCACTACATGGCCGACGCGCAGGACGATCCCTCGGACGAGCTCGCCTGGGACCTGCGGGCCCTGTCGGCGGCGGACGAGCTCACCGACGCGCGGGTCGCGGAGCACCACCAGTCCCTCGCGGTACGGGCCTTCTACCCGTCCCTGCATCTGAACCTCGCCGCCGACTACGTGAAGCTCGGCCGCTCCGAGGCGGCCCGCAGCCACCTGGGTGTGGCGCGCAGCCGTGTGGACGTCCTCGGCGACGACGCCTACGGCGACGGGATCCGGGCCGGCATCGGCCGCCTGGAGTCGAGACTGGACCGGCCAGGTCCGGCCGAAGCACCCGAACCCACGCCGAGGCAGGGGAGAGGGCCGGGCGGGGACACGCTGGGACCGCCACGCCAGAGGCCCTAGCGATCGAAGGCGGGGGTGCGGGTGCTTCGGCCGGGCCGGTCGTCGCCCGGCCGACGCCTTCGGGGCGGCCCCGGTGGTCAACGGCCGTACATGTCCTTGCAGATGGCCGCCTGCGGACTGTCCGCCTTCCACCCGCCGTACGCCCGGCCCAGAGCGCAGACGTCCGTGTTGGCCGACGGCACGGACGTGGGCAGGGGCGGGACCGCACGGTGCTCGGGACGCCGCGGGCGCTGCTGCTGCCCGGGCGGCTCGGCGGGGACGTGGCGGGGCGGGGCCGCCGGGGCCGCGGCGGGACCCTCGGGGGCCGTACGGGCAGGAGTGGACGCGGCTGCCGGAGGCCGGGACGGGCCGATGAGTTCCAGGGCCTCGCGGGCCGGGGCCTGCACGATCTGGGGTTCGGCCCGGCCGCCCGGCCGCGGCTCCGCCACCGGGGGCGGTACGGGCGGTGGGCCGGGCGGGGCTGTCCGCTGGACGGTCACACAGCCGGAGACGGCCGAGACGGCCACGGTGACCAGGAGCGTTGCGGTGGTCGCGGTTCGATGCACCCGCGCAACTCTGCTGCGTCGGCCCGGGTTTGGGGAGCCGACGACAGGAGTGTGCCCCGCATGGGTGAACACCCGGCGGCCTGTGCCTCAGTCACCGGTGGCCCCGTCGATGCTCTCGCGGAGCAGGTCGGCGTGACCGTTGTGCCGTGCGTACTCCTCGATCATGTGGGTGTAGATCCACCGCAGGTTGTAGGGCTCACCGGTGTGCCTGCTCCCGCCCTCCGACAGGTCGTCCAGGCCGAAGCGCGCGGAGTTGCGGCGGGCGATGGCGATCTCGCCCTGCCAGGTGGCGTGGGCCTCCTCCCAGGTGTCCGCCTCGGTGAGGTGGAACTCGCCGTCCCGGTCCTCGTCGCTGTAGTGGATCGGCCCGGGGTCGTCGTTCACGAGGACCCTGCGGAACCAGCCGCGCTCCACGTCCGCCATGTGCCGGACGAGACCGAGCAGGGACAGTTCGGAGGGCGGGACCGACGCGGTCCTGAGCTGAGCGTCGTCCAGCCCCGCGCACTTCCAGGCGAGGGTCTCCCGGTGGTAGTCCAGCCAGCCCTCCAGCATGGCCCGTTCGCCGGCGTCCTGGGCGGGTTCACTGCGTTCGATCGTCATGGCCGCATCATCGCGGACCGCCGAGGGCCCGGCCCACCACTTTTCGTGCCCGCGCCACCGGCGCACCGGGCCGCCGCTGCACCGCGCCACCGGCGCACCGGCCGCCGCGGTGCGGGACCGCCCGGCCACCGGGTCCGGGTCCCCGGGTCCCCGCTCTCGGCAGGCGCCCATGCCCGCGGACCGTCTCGTCAGTCGCGCAGCATCCCGTCCAGCAGCTCCCGCAGTCCGGCCCGTACCTCGCCGAGGGACGGCACGTCCGCGTGGTACGAACCCGCGGCGCACGAGAACATCAGCCCGTCCGCCCAGGCCACCAGGGACAGCACGTGCCGTGCGGGGTCCGGTGAGCCCGCCGCCGTCAGCAGCCCGGTGAGGGCGTCCCGGAACTGCCGCCCCGTGGCGTCGAAGAACGCGCGCAGTTCCGGACGGCGGGTCGCCTCCAGCGCCAGCTCGTACCGTGCGATCAGCAGGTGACGGTTGCCCGTCAGCGAGCGGTGAACCCCGAGGGCCATGCCCTCCGCCAGCGAGTCGAGGCCGCCCCGCGGATCCGGCATCTCGTCGAGGCCGAGCACCCGCGCCTCGCGCTCCGCGAGACGCCGCACCGCCGCCTCCAGCAGCGCGAGCCTCGTCCGCGCGAGATTGGACGTGGACCCGGGTGGGAGCCCGGCCGCCGCGTCGACGGCGCGGTGGGTGAGCCCGCGCATGCCGCGCTCGGCGAGCAGGTCGAGGGCGGAGTCGGCGATGAGTTCGGCGCGGGTCGCGCCGGTGCTGCTGGGGGCCATGGGGACCAACCTACCTTTCGCACTACATCTGTAGTACGGTCGACATGTTCGGATACTACAGATGTAGTGGACGTTGGGGGAGTCATGGCACAGTCACCACGCGCACTGATCGTGGGCGGCGGCATCGGAGGTCTCACCGCGGCGGTGGCCCTGCACCGGCGCGGCTGGGCGGTCACGGTCCTGGAGCGGGCGCGTTCCCTCGAACCGGTCGGCGCGGGCATCTCCCTCGCGCCCAACTCGCTGCGCGCCCTCGACGTGATCGGGCTCGGCGACGAGATCCGCGGCCTCGCCGCCTGGCAGGGCGACGGCGGACTGCGCACCCCCGGCGGTCACTGGCTCTCGCGGAGCAGCGCCGCCGTGATGGCCGAGCGCTTCGGCGGACCGCTCGTTCTCCTGCATCGCGCCACACTCATCGACAGCCTGGCCGCACGGCTGCCCGAGGGCGTCGTGCGGACGGCGTCCGCGGCGGCCCTGGTGGATCCCGGTGGTGCGGGCCGGCCCGCGCGCGTGAGCACCCCCGCCGGTGAACTGGAGGCCGAGCTGGTCGTCGGCGCGGACGGTATCCGGTCAGCCGTACGCGGGACGCTGTTCCCGGGGCATCCGGGGCCCGTCTACTCCGGTTTCACCACCTGGCGGACCGTCATCCCGCTGCCCGGGGCGGACTTCGCCTCGCACGAGACCTGGGGACGGGGCCGCATCTGGGGCACGCACCCGCTCGACGACGGCCGGGTGTACGCCTACGCCGCCGCCCGAGTGCCCGCCGGAGGGCGGGCGGCCGACGACGAACGGGCCGAGCTGGTACGGCTCTTCGGCGACTGGCACGACCCGGTCCCCGCCGTGCTCGCCGCCGCCCGCCCCGTGGACGTCCTGCGCCACGACGTCCACCACATCGCCGAGCCCCTGCCCGCCTTCCACGCCGGCCGGGTCGCCCTGCTCGGGGACGCGGCGCACGCCATGCCGCCGACGCTGGGCCAGGGCGGCAACCAGGCGATCGAGGACGCGGTCGTGCTCGCCCACCACGCCGCCCCGCGTGACGGCCGGACCGTCGAGGGCCTCGCCGGGTACACGGCGGCCCGCAAGGCGCGTACGACCGGAATCAGCCGCAAGGCCGTCGGGGTGGCCCGCCTCAACATGATGCGAAGCCGTCCCGGGATCCTGCTGCGGGACGCGGCGATCACCATGGTCTCCAAGGCCGGGCCCGCCCTCTTCCTGCGGAGTTTCGACGGAATCGCCGACTGGCGGCCGCCGCGGTCGCCGTATGCTTCCGACGAGACGGGCGTACGTGTCCCCTAGCCCGCCAATGCGTTGGAGGAGATCCCCGTGAAGGTCGGCTGCATCGGACTCGGCGACATCGCGGTGAAGGCGTACCTGCCGGTGCTCGCCACCCGCCCGGGGCTCGAACTGCACCTGCACACACGGACGCCCGCGACCCTCGCCACGGTCGCCGACAGCCTGCACGTGCCGGCCGAGCGGCGGCACACGGACCTCTCCGCGCTGCTCGCCCAGGACCTCGACGCGGCGTTCGTGCACGCGCCCACGCACGCGCATCCCGAGATCGTGACGCGGCTGCTCGAAGCGGGCGTCGCCACCTATGTCGACAAGCCGATCGCGTACGAACTCGCCGACTCGGAGCGCCTGGTGCGGCTCGCGGAGGAGCGCAGCACCAGCCTGGCGGTCGGCTTCAACCGGCGCTACGCACCCGGGTACGCGCAGTGCGCCGACCATCCGCGTGACCTGATCCTGATGCAGAAGAACCGCGTCGGCCTGCCGGAACAGCCCCGCACGATGATCCTCGACGACTTCATCCACGTCGTGGACACCCTGCGGTTCCTGGTGCCGGGACAGGTCGACGACGTGAGCGTACGGGCACGCGTCGAGGACGGGCTGCTGCACCACGTCGTGCTGCAACTGGCCGGGGAGGGGTTCACGGCGCTCGGGGTGATGAACAGGCTGAGCGGCTCGAACGAGGAGATCCTGGAGGTGTCAGGACAGGACACCAAGCGTCAGGTGCTCAACCTCGCCGAGGTCGTCGACCACAAGGGGCAGCCGACGACGCGGCGGCGCGGCGACTGGGTGCCGGTGGCCCGACAGCGCGGTATCGAGCAGGTCGTGCTCGCCTTCCTCGACGCGGTGGGCGCGGGCAAGGTCCTCAGCGCCCGGGACGCGTTGGCGACTCACGAACTGTGCGAGCGAGTGGTACGGGCGGTGACTGAGCGCTCCGCCTGAGGCGCAGCGCCCGTATGACCTCCGCGCCGCCCAGAGTGGCCAGGATCAGCAGGGCCGCGTGGACCGGCCACGCGCCGAACCGCGCGTACGGGGTGACACCGTCGGCCAGCGGCACCTCGTACACGGCGGACGCACTCGCGTCGGTGCCGAGCCAGGAGCCGACGCGCTCGCCGCTCGGACCGTAGACCGCCGACACACCGGTGAGGGTCGCGTGGACCATGGGCCGGCCCGTCTCGGCGGCCCGCAGCGCAGCGAGCGACGCGTGCTGCTCGGGTGCCCAGCTGCTCTGGAACGACGAGGTCGCCGACTGCGCGAGCAGTACCTGGGCCCCGTCCCGCGCGAGGTGCCGGCTGATGTCGGGGAACGCCGATTCGAAACAGACCATCGGACCGACCCGCAGTCCGTCGCCGACGTCCATCACGACCTGCTCGGTGCCGCGCATGCGGTCCTCGCCCGCCGCCTTGCCCACGGAGGTGGCCCAGCCGAGGAGGGACCGGGCCGGGACGTACTCCCCGAAGGGGACGAGTCGCATCTTGTCGTAGCGGTCGCCCGTCGGGCCCTGCGGACCCACGAGCACGGAACTCTTGTATATGCCCGGCCGGTCGGAGCGGCGGGCGTCCACGTTGACCATGATGTCGGCGTCGACCTCGCGGGACAGCGCGGCGAGCCGGTCCGCCAGGTCCGGGCGGTCGACGAGGTCGAAGCCGACACTGCTCTCGCCCCACACGACGAGGTCCACGTCCTGACCGGCCAGTTCCCGGGTGAGCTCCTCCTCGCGCGCGAACCGCCGCTCCGGGCCGTCGGCGCCGTCGATCATGCCGGGCTGTACGACGGCGATCCGGGTCCGGCCGTCGGTCTCCGGGCGTGGCGACCAGGACCAGACCGCCGAGGTGAGCGCGGCCGTGGCGACGAGTCCGGCGACCGCGGGGACGCGGGAGCGCCGTACCGCGACGAGGACGGCGACCGCGACGTTCACGGCGACGAGCAGGAAGCTGAGCAGCCACACACCGCCGACCGAGGCGAGCCGCAGCGCGGGCTCCACGTCCCACTGGCTCGACCCGAGCAGGCCCCAGGGGCCGCCCAGCCCCTCCCACGAGCGCACGAGTTCGACCATCAGCCAGCCCGAGGGCACGACGAACAAGGCGGCCACCACCCGGCCGGGCGACGGCACACCGGCCAGGAACCGGCGTACCAGCCAGCCCCACGGAGCCCAGAGCGCGCCCAGCAGGGCCGCTATCACGAGGGTGAAGACATGCAGGCTCGGCAGCAGCCAGTGGTGCACGGCCAGCATGAAGCCGAGCCCGCCGAGCCAGCCGTCGTACGCGGCCCGCCGCCCGGTCGGGGCCGAGCGCACGAGCAGGATCCACGGCACCAGGGCGACGTACGCGAACCACCACAGGGACGGTGCGGGGAAGCTCAGCATCGGGAGCGCTCCGGCGAGCGCGGCCGCCGCACCACGCCACCAGGGAGAGGCGAGACGTCGGCGCCAGTCAGTGGCGGACAGGTTCATCCAGCGCCTCCCTCGGCCCCCGAAGCCCGGTGCGTGACTCCAGTGTGCGCGTACCGGAACGATCTCCGTAAGGGTGCCCAGACTCGCGCGGGTCAGGCCAGTCGGCAGGTGTCGTCGGGGTGGGCCGGGCCCGCGAGGACGCGAAGGGCGGGGTCGGCCCGTCTCAATGGGCGGCGGGCTCCTGGCGCGGCTGGGTGGCCCGGCGCCACTTCTCGTGCACGACCACCTCGCGCAGCCGCCAGCCGTTGTGCGTACGCAGCAGTCCGAAGTCGTACCGGCCGCCGCACACGAAGTCGGGTTCGGTGGATCCGTCCCCGTGGCCCGAGAAGCGCATCGGGTTGACGTAGTCGGCCCGCACCCGGGCCGTGTCGCCCGTGTCCTGCTCCAGCAGCCCGAACGTCACCTGCCGGTTGACGATCAGATGCTGCCGCATGGGAAACAGCTCCATGGTCTGCGAGAGCCACCCGGCGATCTGGACGGCGTCCCCCTCGATGCCGCCCGCGGACCGGTAGTCCGCCCGTCCGTCCGGCGCGAACAGCCGTCGGTACGCCTCCCAGTCCCCGTCGTCGACCGCCACCGCGTACTCGGTGACCACCCCGTCGACCGCGAGCCGGTCCATCACCGCTGCCAGTTCCACGCGCTGCGTCATCGGCTCAGTGTTGGCCACGAGGGGGGCCGAGCCAAGGGGCGTGCAGGGACATTCACCGGGCGTGTGCCGCACGGACGCCCGGACGCGCCCCGGGATGAATGCCCGGTGCGCGGAAGGGAGTTGCTCCTACGGGGCGGCCGGCTCGCTCGGGTACGGGCCGTTCAGGACCTTTGCGACGAAGGCGGCCAGCTCCGCCCGCAGTCGCTCTCGGGGCGCGTCCTGACGGTCGGCCAGGTGGTCGACGAGGTCGGCGCGGACCGCGGCGAGCAGTGCGTGGGCGGTGAAGTCGCTGCCGTCGAAACCGGGGATCTCCTCCAGGACGCCCCGCAGCGTGCCGTGCCACCAGTCGTAGTGCCCGGCGCCGTAAGGGCTGCCGCTCCCCGCCTCCTCCAGGGCCAGCGAGAGGTGCCGGTGGTCGAGCTTGAAGCACAGGACGGCGTCCAGCAGGGCCGGCGCGCGCTCCAGGGGCGGGGTGGCGGGGCCGAGAGGGCTCGGTCCGTCCGTGACGGCCCGGCGGACCGGTTCCAGTCGGGTTTCGTACAGGGCCTGGATCAGGCCGGTGCGGTCGCCGAAGCCGCGGAAGAGCGTCCCTTTGCCCACGCCGGCCTCGGCCGCGATGTCGGCCATGGTCACCTGCTCCGGACGGTCGCTGCGGGCGAAGAGCCGGTCGGCCGCGGCGAGTACCGCTTCCTGGTTGCGTACGGCGTCCGCTCGGGGCTTGCGCTCGGGCACGGGGTTCCTCCGGGTTTCCCAGGCTTGCATAAACGGACCCGCGGTCCGTATTGTTGTAGTCAAGCGGACCGCTGGTCCGCATCGTATCGGAGGAGCCCTCATGACCACGACCACGCGACCGGCGGACCTGTTCCGCCACGGCCTGCGGCTGCTGATCGACAAGGACGTCTCCGGCTGGATCGACCTGTGGGACGAGGGCGGCGTCCTCGAGTTCCCGTTCGCGCCGGAAGGGTGGCCGAAGCGGTTGGAGGGCAGGGGCGCGGTCGCCGACTACATGCGTCACTACCCCGACCACATCGACCTCCACGACTTCCCCGACGTGGAGATCCACGAGACCGGCGAACCCGGGACGATCGTGGTGGAGATGCGCGGGGTGGGGAAACTGGTGGAGACCGATGTGCCGTTCGACATGAGGTACATCGCCGTGGTGAAGGTGGCCGGCGGTCTCATCACCCACTACCGCGACTACTGGAACCCGCTCGCCGTCCTCCAGGGCGACGCCGCCGACTTCACGCGGAGGGACCGATGACCGGGCCCGGCGCCGCACTGGTCCTCGGGGCCACCGGCACCACCGGCAGGCGCGTGGCCTCCCGCCTCGCGGCTCGGGGGTATCGCGTCAGGGCCGCCGGCCGGCGCGCCACCCCCGTCGACGGCGCGGAGGCCGTGCGATTCGACTGGCACGACCCGGCGACGTACGAGGGGGCCCTGCGCGGCGCGGATCGCGTCTATCTCGTCCCACCCGTGGACTCACCGACGCCGGCCGACGTCATGCTGCCCTTCCTGGAACAGGCCCGTGCGTCCGGGGTGCGCCGCGCGGTCCTGCTCAGCTCCTCGGCGATACCCGCGGGAGGTCCCGCCGTCGGACAGGTGCACCGGGCTCTGCCCGCGCTCTTCGACGAGTGGGCGGTCCTGCGGCCGTCGTGGTTCATGCAGAACTTCACCGGTGACCACCTGCACGCGCGGAGCATCCGGGAGGAGGGCGTGATCCTCACCGCGGCGGGCGAGGGCCGGGTGGCCTTCGTCGACGCCGACGACATCGCGGCCGTCGCCGAGCACGCGCTGACCGATGTCCGGGCGCCCGGCACCGACCTGGTCGTCACCGGACCCGAGGCGCTGAGTCACGCCGACGTCGCGACCGTCCTCACCGAGGTGACCGGGCGCACGGTCGTCCACCGGCCGCTGGCGTACGAACGGATGCGGGACCACCTGGCCGCCTCGATGCCCCTGGAGTACGCCGCGATGCTGGCCGGCATGGACCGCGCGAACGCGGAAGGGGCCGAGGACCGCGTCACCGACACCGTCCGACGCCTCACCGGCCGCGAGCCGCGCACCTTCCGTGCCCACGTGCTGCGAGCGATGCGAGTGGCCTCCGCGTCCGCCGCGCCCGGGGCGACAGGCTGAGGCCGCCGCACGCGCCGCACGCGCTGTGCGGGGCGCGAGGGCGGGGGCCGGTCCGGGAGGAGGGCCCGGGAGGGGGCGGGCGGGGCGCCGTGACGGGCCCCGCGCGCCCCGGACGTCATGCCGCTTCGATGATCTCCTTGCGTACGGCGGCGGCCCACTTCACGACCAGAAGCTCGTACTCGGCCCGCTCGTGGGCGGACAGGGAACCGCCCGCGCGTATCCATAACGCTCGGATCTGCTCGTTCAGTGCGGCAGCAGACCGCACGGAACCAGGGGTCAGGGAATCGGGGGACATGCGCACCAGCCTAGGGCCAGGGACTGACCGTGCGCTACCGGATGACTACCCATGCCGTATGTGGTTGGTCACGCCATAAACCTGCGGGAGCCGCCGAGTTGAGGTTCCGGTGCGGCGGACCCGGGCCTCACTGCCGCTCCGCCCACGTGTGCGACCAGGCGAGCAGGGGGCCCATCGCCGTCACGAGCTCGTCCCCGAGGGGGGTCAGGCGCCAGGTGGACGCGTCGGTGGGAGCGGCGATCCCCGCCTCGCGCAGCTCGGTGAGCCGGGCGGACAGCACGCTGGAGGACATGGCGTCGCAGCGCCGCTGGAGGTCGCGGAACCCCACGGGGGCACCGCCCTGGTGGAGCTCCCAGATCACCCGGAGCGTCCAGCGGCGGCCGAGGAGGTCGAGTGCGGCCATCACGGGGCGGCCGGTGTCCGAGCCGCGCACGGGCCGGCCGGGACGGGGCGTCGTGCTCACGCAATGCCTCCCTTCCTTGTCGGCTGCCTCACTGAACGGACAACTCTCCGAGTGGTCCGCCGCGTTCCGACTCTTGCGCTTCTGATTCAGAAGCGCAAGAGTCGACAGGCATGAAGCAGCGCATCGACGGCATCTCGCCGCCCTACGACCCTGACTCCGAGCGCGCCCTGCGCGGCTGGATGCCGCCCGGCGTCACCCGGGAACCCCTGATGCTCTTCAAGGTCCTTCAGCGCCACCCGAACCTCGCCTCCCGCATGCGCGCACTCGGCGCGGGCCTCCTCGTCCACGGCCTGCTCTGCGACGCGGACCGTGAGCTGGTCGTCGCACGGGTGACGGCCCGCTGCGGCTGCGCCTACGAGTGGGGGGTCCATGCGGCCGCGTACGCGCAGGCCGCCGACCTCACCCCGGAGCAGGTGCTCCTGACCGTGACCGGCGCTCCCGACGACCCGGCCTGGACGCCCCGCCAGAAGGCCCTGCTCACGGCCGTCGACCAACTCCACGACACGGCCCGACTCGATGACGAGGCCTGGGCCGGGCTGCGCGAGCACCTCGGCGAACGCGAGGCCCTGGAGTTCCTGGTCCTCGCGGGCTGGTACCGCACCATCGCGTACGTGGCCGGCGGCCTGGAGATCGAGCAGGAGCCGTGGGCGAAGGCCTTCCCGGAGGAGTGAACGCCCCAGCCGCACCGGGCGAGGTCCGCGCTTCTCGGCCCGGCCGCTTTTATTCGGGTGCCCGCGAGCGCCGGGCCCGCTACGGTCGTAGACGTCCAGGTGCGAAGGCAGCGGATACTTCTCCTCATAAGAGGGAAACGCGGGTTCGAATCCCGCCGCCGGTGAAGGCCGGTGTCGTCCAGTGGCCCAGGACGCCTTGTCGCCGCCGCCGAGTCAGACCTCCGGACATCGAGCACGGGCCGCCCGCCACGGGGGAATCAGGCGGGCGGCTTCGTCATGTCGCGATCCCCGGCGGGCGTGCGTCAGCCCGACGGCTTTGCCGTGTGCGCGCGTCAGCCCGACGACTCCGCCGCGTGCGGGCTCAGTACGCCCATGCTGACCAGCACGATGATCAGGATGCCGAGCGCGACGCGGTAGTAGACGAACGGCATGAAGCTCTTGGTCGTGATGAACTTCATGAACCACGCGATCACCGCGTACCCCACCAGGAAGGCGATGATCGTCGCGAAGACCGTCGGTCCCCAGGAGACATGACCGCTCTCGCTCGCGTCCTTCAGCTCGAACGCGCCGGAGGCGAGCACGGCCGGGATGGCGAGCAGGAACGAGTAGCGGGCCGCGGCCTCGCGGGTGTAGCCCATGAGGAGGCCGCCGCTGATGGTGGCGCCCGACCGGGAGACACCGGGGACGAGGGCCATGGCCTGGCAGATGCCGTAGATCAGGCCGTCCTTCACGGTCAGGTCCTGGAGCGACTTGCGCTCCTTCGCGGCCCGGTGCTTCCCGCCTGTCTCGTCACGCGCCGCGAGCCGGTCCGCGATGCCCAGGATGATGCCCATCACGATCAACGTGGTCGCCGTGATGCGCAGATCGCGGAAGGGCCCCTCGATCTGGTCCTTGAGGGTGACGCCCAGCACGCCGATCGGAATCGAGCCGATGATCACCAGCCAGCCCATCTGGGCGTCGTGGTCGCGTCGCATCGCCTTGTTCGTGAGGGAGCGGGACCATGCCGAGATGATCCGCGCGATGTCCTTGCGGAAATAGATCAGCACCGCCGTCTCCGTGCCGATCTGGGTGATCGCCGTGAAGGCCGCTCCCGGGTCCTCCCAGCCCGCGAACGCCGCGGTCAGCCGCAGGTGCGCGCTGGAGGAGACGGGCAGGAACTCGGTCAGCCCCTGGACGAGTCCGAGGATGAGGGATTCAAACCAAGACATGAATTACGTGATCCAAGTGCTGATGGCGGGAGCGCGGTGAATGGGCGGGCGGACGTGCCGTGTTGTCGCCTTCGGTGATCAGGCGCGCCCGGGGCAGCGTAGCGCCCCCGGGTGACCGGGCGACCACAGGGCCTCCCCGGCGGAGATCCCACGAGGTGACCGGGGTGTTGACCCGCGACGATGCCGCCGCTTACGTTTCCGCGAGGAGTGAAAGCGCTTGCTTCCGTCGGGACGCCGCCAGTGGCCGTCGCGACGGCCGGGCGTCTGCCAGATCCGCTGTTTCGTCCGATGGAGTGCTGATCCCGTCCATGCGTACTTCCCGCGACGCCACCACCAGCCAGACGCCCGAGCACGAGGACATCGCACACGAGAGCACGGAACACCCGAACCCCGAGAGCCATGAGAGCCCCGAGCCTCAGAGGCGGAGCCCGGCCCCGCTCGAAGGCCGCCGGATCCGGGCCGCCGTCATCGGCACCGGAGCCATCGCCTCCGGCAGCCACCTGCCCGCCCTCGCGGCGCTCGCCGCCGAGGGCGAGGTGGAGGTCGTCGCAGCGGTCGACATCGACGCCGCGGCGGTGAAGCGCTTCTGCGCGGACGGCGGTGTCCCGCACGGCTACACCGACCTCGACCGGATGCTGGCCGAGCAGCGCCCGGACCTCGTCACCATCTGCACCCCGCCCACCCTGCACCGCGACCAGACCGTCGCCGCGCTGCGTGCCGGCGCCTGGGTGTGGTGCGAGAAGCCGCCGGTACCCACGCTCGCCGACTTCGACGCCGTGGAGGCGGCGGAGGGAACCGAGGGCGGGCCGTACGCCTCCATCGTCTTCCAGCACCGCTTCGGTTCCGGCGCGCAGCACGTACGCCGCCTGCTCGCCGACGAAGCCATGGGGCGGCCCCTCGTGGCGCACTGCCAGACCACCTGGTACCGCAACGCCGCCTATTACGCGGTGCCCTGGCGGGGCAAGTGGGAGACCGAGGGCGGCGGCCCCGCCATGGGTCACGGCATCCACCAGATGGATCTGCTGCTGGACCTGCTCGGTCCGTGGAGCGAGGTACGGGCCATGGCCGGGCGCCTTGTGCACGACGTGCAGACGGAGGACGTCTCGACCGCGCTCGTACGCTTCGAGAGCGGAGCGCTCGCGACCGTGGTCAACAGCGTGCTCAGCCCGGACGAGGTCAGCCGCATACGCATCGACTGCGAGCGGGCGACGGTCGAACTCACCCACCTCTACGGCCACAGCAACGACAACTGGCGGATCACCCCGGTACCGGACGCGCCGGCCGAGGACGTGACGGCCTGGCAGGACTTCGGTGCCGACGTGCCCAGTTCGCACCTGGCCCAGCTGCGTGACCTCGTCACGAGCATGCGCGCGGGCGAACGGCCGCGCAGCAGCGGCGCCGACGGGCGCACCAGCCTCGAACTGATCACCGCTCTATACAAGTCGGCGTTCACGGACACGACCGTCCGGGCCGGCGAGATCCGCCCCGGCGACCCCTACTACACGGCCCTGCACGGTGGCGCGCCCGGCTGGGCACCCGCGACGCACGAGGAGGCATCGGCATGACCGCACGAGGCGGCCTGCGCATCGTCCACGCCCACGGCGACCGCATCACGGTCACCGAACCCACCACGGGCGTGGAGCTGTTCAGCTATGTCTACGGCCCGGAGGCGGCCTGGGAGGCCCCCAAGCCGTACCTGCACCCGCTCAGGACGCTCGCGGGCAACGTTGTCACGGACTACCGGCCCAACGACCACCGCTGGCACAAGGGTCTGCAGATGACCGCCTCGCACCTGTCGGGGGCGAATCTGTGGGGCGGCAACACATACGTCCACGGGGACGGGTATCTCGAACTCCCCGAGCGCGTCGGGTCGATGGACCACGTCGCGTTCGACCGGGTCGAGGCGGACAGCACGGGCGAGGGCGGCGCGGTCATCGCCGAGCGGCTCACCTGGCGTCCGTACGACGGCTCGCTGTGGGCGGAGGAGGAGCGCCGCGTCGAGGTGCACGACGTGGACCCGGCGGCCGGCTCGTGGGCGCTGACCTGGACGACCTCCGTCACCAACCGCCGGGACGAGCCCCTGCGGTTCGGCAGCCCGACGACGGCCGGGCGGGAGATGGCCGGCTACACGGGCCTGTTCTGGCGCGGACCCCGCGGCTTCCGGGACGGCCGGATCATCGGTCCCGACAGCGAGGGACCGGACCTGATGGGGCAGCAGGCGCCGTGGCTCGCCTACTCCGCGGAGCACGACGTCACCGACGGGTACGCGACACTCGTCTTCGCGCACGCACCCGAGAACGACCACACGGGCGACGGCGGCGCACACCCGGCCCACTGGTTCGTCCGCAACGAGCCGTTCGCGGCCGTCGCGCCCTCCTTCGCGTTCTTCGACGAACTGGAGCTCGCGCCCGGCGCCACGCTCACCCGCCGCTACCGCGTGGTCGTCGCCGACGGAGCCTGGGAGCGCGAGGAGATCGCCAAGTACCTGGAGGAGCACCCGTGGTGAGCGACGCCGAAGGGTCCACCGGCCCGTCCGAAGGCCTCACCGGCCCGCCGGAAGGCTTCGCCGGCCTTCCCGGCGGGGTCGCCGTCTCGCATCTCTCGGTGTACGACTGGCCCGCCGACGACGGGGTGTGCGGGGGAACTCCCCATCTGCACCTGACCTGTTCGGAGGCGTACGTCGTCACCGGCGGGCGCGGCTCCGTGCAGACCCTGACGGCCTCCGGGTACGAGGTCACGCCGCTCGCGCCGGGCACGGTCGCCTGGTTCACGCCCGGCACGATCCACCGGCTGGTCAACGACGACGACCTGCGCATCACCGTCCTCATGCAGAACAGCGGCCTTCCGGAGGCGGGAGACGCGGTCCTGACGCTGCCGCCGAAGTACCTGACCGACCTGCAGACGTACGCCGCCGCCACCGTCATTCCGGCGGACGCGTCCGAGGAGGAGAAGGAGCGCGTCGCCCGCGCCCGCCGCGACCTCGCCCTGGAGGGATACCGGCTGCTGCGGGAGGCGGACGGGCCCGAGCCCCTCGCCGCGTTCCACCGGGCCGCCGCGGCCCTCGTACGGCCTCGGCTCGCCGACTGGCGGGACCGGTGGCGGCGCGGAGCCGAGGCCGCCGCCGCGGCGACGGGCGCACAGCTCGACCGGCTGGAGCGGGGCGACGTGTCCCACCTCGCCGACGCCGCGGTGCGGGCCGAGCAGCCGTCGGCGTACGGGAAGTTCGGGATGTGCGGGCGGCTCGACGTGTACCGGGGGACGTGAACCGCTCCCCGTGCGCCCCGACGCGGACGCTCCGGGCGTCCGCCCCGGGGCTCGTGCCGCGGAGGCCACGGGGCCCGGGCGGCCGGTCGGGGGTACGGCCTCAGCGGGACTGGAAGTGGTGGCGTTTGCGCCAGGCGACGATCGCGCCCGCCAGAGCGGGGAGCGCGATGAAACCCATGGCGATCAGGAAGGCCGGAGAGGTCGGCGTGGAGGCGCGGGCCCCCGCGACGGCGTAGGCGGCGGTGTTGGGGATCGAGCCGAGCCCGGTGGCCAGCAGGAACGGGAACCAGCCCATGCGGGACACGGACGCGCAGTAGTTCGCCGCCCAGAACGGCACCCCGGGGAAGAGGCGCGCGGCCATCATCGAGCGGAAGCCGTGCCGGCTGAGCTGACCGTCGGCCGCCGTCAGCCAGCGGCCGCGCAGCAGGGGCCGCAGCGCGTCCTGCCCGAGTATCCGGCCGAGCCCGAAGGCCAGCCCGGCGCCGAGGACCGTGCCGCCGAGCGCGGCCCCGAGCCCCAGCTGTGAGCCGAAGAGGGCACCCGCCGCGAGGTTGAGGATCGGCCGGGGCACGAACGCGACCGTGCACAGCCCGTACGCGACCGCGAACACCAGCGCCGCCGCGGCGCCGTTCAGCTGGGGCGGCCAGCCGTCGGACAGCAGTCTCTGTGGCTCGAACAGCAGCACCGTCCCGGCGGCCGACAGCAGCAGCGCGATCAGGAGCGAGAGCCGGGACCACGGCGAGAGCAGTGCTCTCGTGCAGCGGGCGGCCAGGCCTCTCGGCGCGGCGGAGAACTCGACGGGGACGAGTTCCGTTGCGGGGAGTGGGGGAGTGACCGTGGCGGTGCCCCCAGAGCGGGTGGTGGCATCGAGCATCCGGTGACACTAACTGACCCATGTGTGTGATCGCCGTATGGTTCGTCTCATGGGCGTCACAGCTTCCGGAATGTCGGGTGACCGCTCGGAGCCGCCGCACAGCGCTCTCGCGGACACGGTGCTGGAGCGACTGACCGCCGCGTACGCCGCCGGCGCCGACCCGCAGCGGGCCGAGTCGGCGCGCGCCTACATGAAGGATGTCGCCCCCTTCCTCGGCCTGACCACGCCTGATCGCCGCGCGCTCTCCCGTACGGTCCTCGCGGGAACGCCCCGCCCGGACGAGGCCGACTGCACGGCGGTGGCCCTGCGCTGCTGGCGGCTGCCGGAGCGCGAGTACCAGTACTTCGCCGTCGACTACCTGCGCCGCAATGTGAGGTGTCTCTCGTCCGGATTCCTGCCCGTGGCCCGTCGTCTCGTCTCCACGGTCCCTTGGTGGGACACCGTCGATCTGCTCGCCTGCCATGTGGTGGGAGGCCTCGTGGCCGCCGACCCGCGCCTGCGGGCCGACATGGACAGATGGATCGAGGACGACGACCTGTGGATCGCCCGCACGGCGCTCCTCCACCAACTCCGGTACAAGGAAGCCACCGACACCGAACGGCTCTTCGCGTACTGCGTCCGCCGCTCCGGGCACCCCGACTTCTTCGTCCGCAAGGCGATCGGCTGGTGTCTGCGGGAGTACGCCAAGACGGATCCGGCGGCCGTACGGGAATTCGTCGCCCGCGAGCGGGACCGGCTCTCGCCGCTCTCCGTGCGCGAGGCGCTCAAGAACATCGGCCCCTGACGCACCAGCAGAAACACCCGGATCACGGCGGCCCGCGCCCGCGGAAAACCATTCGACGCGGCCGGACGCGTCGGCGATGATCGCCTCATGTTCCGGTACGCCTTCCCTCTCGCAGCGTCCGCAGTCGCGGATGCCCCGAAGGCTGCCGTCGTGACCACAGCGGCTGCCGCCGAAGGCGCCCGAAGCTGACCCTTCCCGGATAGTCCGGCGGACCCCGCAGGGGGAGGGTCGGCAAGTCCTCGGGGTCCCTGTCCCGGCCGCTGAGACGCCGGGGCCATCACTCAGCTCCGCTGACACTGAAGAGGCTTCGAGGTTCTGCCATGCCCAAGACGGCTTACGTGCGCACCAAACCACATCTGAACATCGGCACCATGGGTCATGTCGACCACGGCAAGACCACCCTGACCGCCGCCATCACCAAGGTCCTCGCCGAGCGCGGCTCCGGCACCTTCGTACCGTTCGACCGGATCGACCGGGCGCCGGAGGAGGCCGCGCGCGGCATCACCATCAACATCGCGCACGTCGAGTACGAGACCGACACCCGGCACTACGCGCACGTGGACATGCCGGGCCACGCCGACTACGTCAAGAACATGGTCACGGGCGCGGCCCAGCTCGACGGGGCGATCCTCGTGGTCTCCGCGCTCGACGGGATCATGCCGCAGACCGCCGAACACGTGCTGCTCGCCCGGCAGGTGGGCGTCGACCACATCGTCGTCGCCCTGAACAAGGCCGACGCCGTCGACGACGGCGAGGACACCGTCCTGGCGGACCTCGTGGAGCTGGAGGTCCGTGAGCTGCTCACCGCGCACGGCTACGGGGGCGACTCCGTACCGGTCGTCCGGGTCTCCGGGCTCCGGGCGCTGGAGGGCGACCCGCGGTGGACCGAGGCGATCGGCGCGCTGCTCGACGCCGTGGACACGTACGTGCCCATGCCCGAGCGGTACGTGGACGCGCCGTTCCTGATGCCGGTGGAGAACGTGCTGACCATCACCGGCCGCGGCACGGTCGTCACGGGCGCGGTCGAGCGCGGCACGATCAGGGTGGGCGACCGCGTCGAGGTGCTCGGTGCCGCCGTGGACACCGTGGTCACCGGGCTGGAGACGTTCGGCAAGCCCATGGACGAGGCGCAGGCCGGCGACAACGTGGCGCTGCTCCTGCGTGGCGTCCCGCGCGACGCCGTGCGCCGCGGACACATCGTCGCGGCGCCCGGCAGCGTCGTCCCCGGCCGCCACTTCTCCGCGCAGGTCTACATCCTGTCGGCGCGCGAGGGCGGCCGGACGACGCCGGTGTCCACCGGCTACCGGCCGCAGTTCTACATCCGCACCGCGGACGTGGTCGGCGACGTCGACCTCGGTGAGAGCGCGGTCGCGCGGCCCGGTGACACCGTCACGATGAGGGTCGAGCTCGGTCGCGAGGTGCCGCTGGAGCCGGGGCTCGGCTTCGCGATCCGTGAGGGCGGCCGCACGGTCGGCGCGGGCACGGTGACCGCCGTCGGCTGAACCGGCGCTGCCGGACCGGTGCCCGTCTCCCGTATCCGTACGGGAGACGGGCACTCGCGCGTCGCCGTCCGCCCGGTCCGGGAGCACGGGCGCCGGACACCGCCCGCCCGGAAAACACGGGTGCGCGTGCCGACGCCTCCGACCGAGGATGGGGGCATGACGAGCCAGCGACCACACCGAAGAGCCGGGATTTTCGCCGCAACCGAGGAGGACCGTCGATTCAGCACGTCCGCCACCGCCGACGAGCGCAGCCTGCTCGTCGACATCCTGGGCGCCCAGCGGGCGACGCTGGAGATGAAGTGCGCGGGTCTGGCGGGTGAGTTGGCCCTTCGGTCCGTGGAGCCCTCCACGCTCTCGCTGCTCGGACTGGTACGGCATCTCGCCGACGTGGAGCGCCGCTGGTTCCGGCGGGTGCTGGCCGGGCAGGACGCGCCCGCGCTCTTCACCTCGGCGGCGCACCCGGACGGCGACTTCGACGGCGCGGTCGCGGACCCCGCGGTGATCGCCGAGGCCTGGGCGGCCTGGCGGGCGGAGGTGGCGTTCTCCGAGGGCTTCGTGGCCGAAGCGCCCGATCTGGCCGTCGCGGGCGAGGACTCCTGGCGCGGGCCGGTGTCGCTGCGCTGGGTCCTCATCCACATGATCGAGGAGTACGCCCGGCACAACGGCCACGCCGACCTGCTCCGCGAGTGCGTCGACGGGGCCGTCGGCGTGTGACGTGCGGGCGCGGGACCGCGTGCGGCTCGGCGGGGACGGGGCCGCAGGGGCCGTGAGAGCCGGGATCGGAGGAGAACCGGGTCCGGTCATGCCCGTACGGGCACAATGGCCCCGTGGACGAGCCGATACCCGTGACCAGGACCGTGGATCACGGGACCGCCAAACTGATGCCGGACGTCGACCGGAAGCGGGCCTGGCTCCTGACGGTCGACGGGGCGCCCCAGTCGTACGTCGATCTGGACGAGCCGACGCACCTGGAGTTCGAGTACGCCCGCCGGCTCGGGCACGTCCTCGACGCGGTCGGGGAGCCCGGGCGGGCGCTGGACGTTGTGCATCTCGGCGGTGGCGCGCTCACGCTGCCCCGGTACGTCGCCGCGACGCGGCCCGGGTCGCGGCAGGACGTGGTCGAGGCCGACGGCGGCCTCCTGGACCTTGTCGTCGAGCAGCTGCCCCTCCCCGAGGACGCCGGAATCGTGCTGCACGGCGCGGACGCCCGTGCCTGGCTCGAAAACGCCCCCGCGGCCTCCGCCGACGTCCTGGTCGCCGACGTCTTCGGCGGCTCCCGGGTACCGGCGCATCTGACCTCGCAGGCGTACGCGCGGGAGACCGCGCGCGTCCTGCGGCGCGACGGCGTGTACCTGGCCAACCTCGCCGATGCCACGCCCTTCGCCTTCCTGCGCTCGCAACTCGCCACGTTCTCCACGGTGTTCGAAGAGCTCGCGCTGATCGCCGAGCCCGGCGTGCTGCGCGGCCGCCGCTTCGGGAACGCCGTGCTCGTCGCCTCGCACCGGCCGCTCGACACCGCCACCCTCATGCGCCGCACGGCCGCCGACGCCTTCCCCGCCCGGGTCGAGCACGGGGACACGCTGCGGGTCTTCATGGGGGACGCGCGGCCCGTACGCGACGAGGACGCGGTGCCGTCGCCGGAGCCGCCGGCCGGGGCGTTCGGCATCGGCTGAGGGCTTCCGGACCCAGGGATGCCAGGGATGCCGTGGTGGCCGCCCTCGTCCAGGACGGCGAACGCCGCCGCGATCGACGTACCCCGGCTGCTCGGGTCCGTCGTGATCGCGGCGGCGGTGGGATGCGCCGGGGACGCTAGCCGTCCGTCGGCGCGTCCTCGGTCAGGCGTACCGTGCCCAGGATCTTCTGGACCGTGGCCTCGGGGATCTCGTCGTCGACACCCTTGGCGCCGTACAGGTTCCAGGTGACGTAGTCACCCGCGCCGTTCTTGAAGGCGAAGGTGATCGCCTTGCCCTCGCTGTCGCACTTCTTGTTCTGGGGCGTGTTGCTGGAGTGCGCCGTGGCGATGCTG
The DNA here is from genome assembly GCF_019090165.1 of Streptomyces sp. BV286. GTDB lineage: Bacteria > Actinomycetota > Actinomycetes > Streptomycetales > Streptomycetaceae > Streptomyces. Next base: position 11,316 of record NZ_JAHRIB010000208.1, on the reverse strand, counting down.
CCCTTGAGACCCGACTTGGTCGTGTACGGCTTCGCCTTGTCGAACTTCACGCTCTTCTTGTCGGGCTGCGTGTAGCCGCCGAAGATCCACCACGGCACACGGGTCTCGGCCGCCTCGGCCGAGTCCTTGGCGCCGTTCTCGCCGCGTGTTCCGGCGGTGGCCAGCGCCGTGTCCTCGTCGCGGCCGTCCTTGTCGTCGTCGCTGGTGCACCACTTGGACTTGAGGTAGGCGGGGGCGGTGACCGTGGTGCGGTCGGTCTTGCCCTTCTCCTCCCACTCGAAGCCGACACTGGTGTCGGCACTCTCGATCTCCCAGTCGGCCGGCACGTCGAACATCGTTCCGAAGCGGGGGTTGATGACGACCTTCCAGCCCGCGATCGTCGGCTTCTCGCCGTCCGCGCCGCGCGGGTTGTCCTCACCGGTGGACGCCGACGCGCTCGGGTCCTTGGCCGCGCTCGACGACGGCGACTGCTTCGCCTTGCCGCCCTTGTCGCCGCCTGCCTCGTCGTCCTTGTCGCCGCCGAGAACCAGCACGCCCGTGACACCCGCCGCGACGACGACGGCCGTGGCCGCCACGATCGCGACGAGTTTCGTCCTGTTCCCGCCACCGCCGCCCTCGGGGGGCTGCGGTGCGCCGGGCGCACTCCAACCGGGCTGCCCCGGCTGTGTGTAAGGGCTCTGCGGCTGAGGTCCGGTCTGCTGGAATCCGGGCTGCTGATACGGATTCGGCTGCTGGTACCCCGGCTGCTGATATGGGTTCTGGTTCGGGTCCTGCGGGTTCTGCTCGCCCCCGGGCGGCTGGTTTCCTGGCCACATGGCCAGTAACCCTAGTGCTGTCCCGGACACGGTTGGGTCACTGCCCCTCGTCAGGGACGTACCGGATCCGGAGGCAGATGGGTCCTTATGCGGACGCACCGGTACCGGGACTCCTCCCGCCGGGCCGAGTGAAGAGGGTCTCTTTCTGGCCATGCTTGGCTACTCGTGGGTAACGTGCGGCCATGAGCGCAGATCAGATGTCGATCGGCGAGATGCTCGCCGCCACGGTGCCGATGGTCCGGACCCTGAAGCTGGAGTATCTCGAGACCACTCCGGAGAAGGCCGTGCTCGCGCTGCCCGACCAGAGCGAGTACCACAACCACGTGGGCGGGCCGCACGCCGGAGCGATGTTCACGCTCGGTGAGTCGGCGAGCGGCGCGGTCGTGCTGGCCGCGTTCGGGGACCAGCTCGCACGGGCCGTACCGCTGCCCGTGACCGCCGAGATCGCCTTCAAGAAGCTGGCCAGAGGGCCTGTCACGGCCACCGCGACGCTGGGGCGTCCCATCGCCGACGTCGTCGCCGAACTCGACGCGGGAGAGCGCCCGGAGTTCCCGGTGGCGGTCGCCATCCAGCGCGAGGACGGCGCCGTGACCGGGGAGATGACGGTCCTGTGGACGCTCCGCCCCAACGGCTGAGCGATCTGCCCGTCACCCCTGGCCGCCGGTGCGGACGTCCGTCAGGGGTGTCTCGGGCGGCATGTTGTACGGCGTGACGACCTGGATCGCCGACGGGAGCGAGGGCGCGGGGTCGGCGGGCATGGCGTCATGGGCCCTTATGACGGCCTGGCAGGCGGTGCGCATGTCCTGGCGCAGGTCGTGGTGGAGCACCGCGGAGAGGCGCCCGGCGCGCAGCAGACGGGCGTTGTCGTGGTCCAGGTCATGGGCGACGAAGACGTCACAGCGCCGGCCGACGGCGTCGAAGGCTTCGAGCGTGGCGTTGTTGCCCCCGCCCATCGAGTAGACGGCCCGGATCTCGGGGTCGTGCCGGAGCGCGGCGAGCACCAGGTCGTACTGGGTGGCGTCCAGGCCGTCGCTGTCGGTGACCTCGACGAGCCGCCGGGCCGGACGCAGCGTGCGCATCGTGGCCCGGAAGCCCATCTCGCGCTCCTCCTCGCCGCGGAAGAAGCCGCGGCTGATGGTGGTGAGGACGTGCCCCGGGCCGTCGCCCAGCCACTGGCCCATCAGATATCCGGCGGTGGCGCCGGCCGCCCGGTTGTCTATGCCGACGTAGGCGAGCCGGCCGCTGGCGGGCAGGTCGGTCACCAGGGTCACCACCGGGATGCCCGCGGCCACCAGCCTGCCGACGGCCGCCGTGACCTCCGGGACGTCCGGGGCCTTGAGGATCACGCCCTGTGAGCCGCGGCGGGCGATCCGGTCCAGCGTCGTGATCAGGTCGTCCGGCGCGCCCGTCTCCCGGAAGTGGAACCGGCAGCGCAGCACGGCCGGGCTCAGCGACGGCAGTTCGGCCTCCAGCGCCATGCGCACCGCCGTGGAGAACCGCTCCGGGGTCTGCATGACGATGTCGGTCATGAAGGTGCGGCCCGTCAGCCGGACCTGCGTCCGCTGCCGGTCCAGGTCCGCGACGGCCTGGTGCACCGAGCGGGCCGTGCTCTCGCGGACCCCGCCCCGCCCGTTCAGGACCCGGTCCACGGTCGCCTCGCTCAGGCCCGCCTGACGAGCGATCTCCCGGATCGCGTACGGGTGGCCCATTCTCCGGCTCCTTGAGGGGTTTTTGATGGCTCACTGACGATTGCTTGAGGGGTTCGGCGACACAAGAATGACATCAACGCGTCGCCGCGACACCGGAAGGGGTCGCCGCGATCTCCGAAAGGACGACGATGTCCCGCACCCTTTCAGGACCCCGGACGTGGCTGTCCGTGGACGACTGCGACCTCGAAGGCTTCCGCGAGCTGGTCGAGCGGGGCACCGACCCGGCCGACCACCCGTACGCCGCCTCCGTCGAGCGGAACGTGCCGCTGTACGACAGTGAGAGCCTGCGCGCCGGGATCCGGACGCCCGAGGGCCGTCGCCGCGTCCAGGCGGAGCTGGTGCACGCGCTGGCCGACGGCCCCGGCATCGTGGTGTTCCGGGGTGCCTTCCCCGACCGCGGGGTCCTCCGCCGCATGAGCGAGGCCTTCGACGCCCTGATCGCCGAGCAGCGTGCCTCGGGCGCCACCGCGGGCGACCACTTCGCCAAACCGGGCGCGAACGACCGTGTCTGGAACGCGCTGGAGAAGGCGGCCCTGCTGGACCCGGAGGCCTTCGCCGACTACTACGCCAACGACGTCCTCGCCCTCGTCTCCGACGCCTGGCTCGGCCCCGGCTACCAGGTCACCTCGCAGGTCAACGTCGTGAACCCGGGCGGCGCCGCGCAGACCGTGCACCGGGACTACCACCTGGGATTCCTGAGCGACGAGGCCGCCGCCGCGTATCCCGCGCACGTGCACCGCCTCTCGCCGGTGCTGACGCTCCAGGGCGCGGTCGCCCACTGCGACATGCCCGTCGAGTCCGGCCCCACGATGTACCTGCCGCACTCGCAGAAGTACGAGAGCGGCTACCTGGCCTGGCGGCTGCCCGAGTTCCGCGCGTATTTCGAGGCGCACCACGTGCAGCTGCCGCTGGCCGAAGGGGACGCGGTGTTCTTCAACCCCGCCCTCTTCCACGCCGCCGGACACAACACGTCGCCGGACATCCGCCGCATGGCCAACCTGCTGCAGGTCTCCTCCGCCTTCGGGCGGGCCATGGAGAGCGTCGACCGGCAGGCCATGACCAACGCCGTCTATCCGGTGCTGCTCAGGCGCAAGGCGGCGGGCGCGAGCCAGGAGTGGCTGGACACGGTCGTCGCGTCCTGCGCGGAGGGCTACCCCTTCCCGACCAACCTGGACTCCGACCCGCCCGTCGACGGGCTGGCCCCACCGTCCCAGGCGGACCTCGTCCGCCGTGCCCTGAGCGAGGACCGGGCCCCGGACCACCTGCGTGACGCGCTGCGGTCCGCCGCCGGGCGCCGCGAGAGCTGAGGAGGCAGCAGAGCATGGGACTTCTCGACGACAAGGTCGTCCTCGTCAACGGCGGCAGCCAGGGCGTCGGCGCGGCCGTCGCCCGGGCCGCGGCCCGGGAGGGCGCGACCGTCGCCGTCACCGGCCGTCGCCCCGAGCCCGGCGAGGCGCTGGTCACCGAACTGACCGGGGCCGGCGCCAAGGCCCTGTACGTGCGGGCCGACCTCTCCGACGCGCAGCAGGCACGTGGCAGCGTGGCCGAGGTGATCGCCGCGTACGGCCGGGTCGACTGCCTGGTCAACTCCGCCGGGCTCACCTCGCGCGGGACGCTCCTCGACACGACCCCCGAGCTGTTCGACGCGCACATCGCGATCAACCTCAAGGGCCCGTTCTTCGCCATGCAGGCCGCCGTGGCCGACATGGTGGCCCGCAAGGCGCCCGGCACGGTCGTCAACATCATCACCAGCTCGGAGCACGGCGGACAGTCCTTCCTGGCCCCGTACGTGGCTGCCAAGGCCGGACTCGCGGGACTGACCCGCAACGCCGCGCACGCCCACCGCTGGGACCGGATCCGGATCAACGGCCTGAACATCGGCTGGACGGCGACCGAGGGCGAGGACACCACCCAGCGCACCTTCCACGACGCGGGTGACGACTGGCGCGAACAGGCGGCGCGGCGACTGCCGATGGGCAAGCTCGGCCAGCCCGACGAGATCGCCGACTTCGTCGTGCTGCTCCTCTCCGACCGCAGCGGTGTCGTCACCGGCTCGGTCATCGACTGGGACCAGAACGTCCTCGGCGGACTCGACTGAGCCGCCGCGCGACGGACTCGGCCGAGCACTTCGGCACAAGCACGCAAGCAAGCAAGCACGCACGCAGGCAAGTAAGTACGCAGGCAAGCAAGCACGCAGGCGAACAGCAGACAAGCACCAAGCACGTGAGCAAGGAGCCCTGAACCATGCGCATCGGCATCCTCGGCCTCGGCCGGATCGGCGCCTTCCACGCCGAGACCCTCTCCCGGCTCGACGCGGTCGAGTCCCTCGTCGTCGCCGACCCGTACCGGGCCGCGGTCACGGCGGCCGTCGAGCGCTTCGGCGCCGAGGCCAAGGACTCGCCCGAGGCCGTACTGGCCGCGGGCGTGGACGGCGTGGTGATCGCCGCCGCGACCGACGCCCACCCGGGCCTGATCCTCGCCGCCGTCGAGGCGGGCGTGCCGGTCTTCTGCGAGAAGCCCGTCGCCCGCACCATGAAGGAGGGCGTCGAGGTCCTCGACGCCGTGCGCGACAGCGGCGTCCAGATCCAGATCGGCTACAACCGGCGCTTCGACGCCGGGTTCGTGGCCGCCCGCGCCGCCGTCCTCGGCGGCGAGCTCGGCCCGCTGCACACCGTACGGTCCACCACGCTCGACCCGGCGCCGCCCCCGGCCGCGTACATCGCCGCCTCCGGAGGCATCTTCCGCGACTGCTCCGTGCACGACTTCGACATCATCCGCTGGGTCACCGGGCGCGAGGTCACCGAGGTGTACGCGACCGGCAGCAACCGCGGAGAGCCCTACATCGCCGAGGCCGGTGACGCCGACACCACCGCGGCGATCCTCACCCTCGACGACGGCACGCTCGCCGTGGTATCCAACTCCCGGCACAACGCGCGCGGTTACGACGTCCGCATGGAGCTCCACGGATTCCGGGACAGCATCGCGGTCGGTCTGGAGGACAAGCTGCCGCTGCGCTCCGTCGAGCCCGGTGTCACCTTCCCCGCGGGCACTCCGCACGACTTCTTCATGGACCGCTTCACCGAGGCGTACCGTGCCGAACTGAGCGCGTTCACCGATGTCGTCGCCGGCCGGCGGACCTCGCCGTGCACCGTCGCCGACGCGCTGGAGGCGGGCTGGATCGCCGACGCCTGCACGCTCTCCCTGCGTGAGCACCGCACCGTGACGATCGAGGAGGTACGCGGCGTATGACGATTCCGGCCGAGCCACTACGCATCGGAGTGCTGGGCGCCGCCCGCATCGCCGATCTGTCCCTCGTCGGCCCGGCCCGCGCGACCGGCCACCGCCTCGTGGCGGTGGCCGCCCGCGACCGGTCCCGGGCCGAGGCCTTCGCCGCCGAGCACGACGTCGAACGGGTCGTGGACTCGTACGCGGAACTGATCGCCGACCCCGGGATCGAGGTCGTCTACAACCCGCTCGCCAACGGCCTGCACGGACCGTGGAACCTTGCCGCGCTCGCCGCGGGCAAGCACGTGCTGACGGAGAAGCCCTCCGCGAGCAACACGGAGGAGGCCGTCGAGGTCCGGGACGCCGCCGACAAGGCGGGCACCGTCTTCATGGAGGCCTTCCACTACCTCTTCCACCCCGTCACCCGGCGCCTGCACGACCTGCTGGAGTCCGGGGAGCTGGGCGAGCTGCGGCACGTCGAGACGCTCGTCGCCGTCCCCGCCCCGCCCGACACCGATCCGCGCTGGTCCCTGCCGCTCGCCGGCGGCGCGCTCATGGACCTCGGCTGCTACAGCCTGCACGCCCTGCGCATGCTCGCCCCCTGGGCGGGCGGGGCGCCCACCCTGGTCGAAGCCAGGGGAGGCGGCCGCGAGGGCGCCCCGGAGGTCGACGAGTGGCTGGACGCGGACCTGGCCTTCCCGAGCGGCGCCACCGGTTCCGCCCGCTGCCACATGGACTACAGCGAACTGCGGATGACCTGCCGGATCGTCGGCTCCCTCGGCGAGGCGACCGCGATGAACTTCGTCCTGCCGCACCGGGACGACCGCGTCGTCGTCCGCACGGCGTCGGGGGAGCGGACCGAGCAACTCGGCAAGCGGTCCTCGTACACCTACCAGCTGGAGGCGTTCGCCGCCCATGTGCGCGGCGGGGCGGCGCTGCCGCTCGACGCGCAGGACGCGGTGGCCACCATGAGCCTGATCGACGACTGCTACCGCGGGGCCGGCTTCTCGCCCCGGCCCCGTACGGAGCTTCCGCGCGCGTGAGCGTCCGGCGGCGTCGCCGGACTCGCCGCCCCGGGCAGGAACCCGCCCCGGTCCGTCGTCCGCAGGCCGTCGTGGGCTGGTCGCGCAGTTCCCCGCGCCCCTGAGGGGGGTGGCCCGATCGGGCCACCCCCCTCAGGAGCGTTGTTGCCGCTGTGCACGGCTCAGGCGTAGAAGGCCGGGCGTTCCACGAGGTCGACCTCGACGCGGCCGCCCTCGGTCTGGGCCCGGACGCCCGCCTCGCAGACCGCGGCCGTGGCGTACCCGTCCCAGGCGCTGGGTCCCGTGACCTCGCCGCGCCGGGTGGCGTCCACCCAGGCCTGCATCTGGCGGTCGTACGCGTCCTCGAAGCGCTCCACGAAGTCCTGGGCGATGGTGCCTCCCCAGCGGCCCGCCATGTTCGTGACCAGGGCGTGTCCGTCACCGATGCGGGCCGTGCCGCGCTCGCAGACCATCTCGGCCTGGACCTGGTACCCGAAGCCGCAGTTGACGTTGATCTCGACGTCCACGATTGCGCCGCCGGCGGTCTCGAACACCACGAACTGCGGATCCTGCAGGCCTTCCGGCGCGTTGCCCGACGGTGTCGGCTTCAGCACGGTCACCGCGGTGATCTCGTGACCGAGCAGCCAGCGGGTGATGTCCATCTCGTGCACGACGGAGTCGTTGATGAGCATCTCGCTGGTGAAGCCGGGCGGGGTCGCGACGTTGCGGTGGCGGTTGTGCAGCATCAGGGGCCGGCCCAGCTGGCCCGTCTCCAGCAGCGCCTTGAGCTTCGCGTACTCGGTGTCGTAACGGCGCATGAAGCCCACCTGCACCCGGCGGTGCCCGAGCTTCTGCTCGGCCTCCAGGACGCGCAGCGCCGAGGCCGAGCCCGGCGTGAGCGGCTTCTCGCACAGCACGGGCAGGTCGTGCTCGAAGGCGGTGAGCAGGGCCGCCTCGTGGGCGGGGCCCGGCGAGGCGATGAGGACGGCGTCCACACCGTCCGCGGCCATCGCGGCGGCCGGGTCGGTGTACGCGGAGCAGCCCTCGACGCCGTCGGCGATGCGCTTGACCCGTTCCGCGTCCACGTCCACGACGGCGACCACGCGGGCCCCGTTGGTCACCTCGCTGAGCCGACGGACATGATCGGCGCCCATCTTCCCGGTGCCGATGACGGCCACGCCGAGCGTTCCGCGCTGAGCCATGGTCGGTTGATCCCTTCTCAGGCGCCGCAGGAGCGCAGGAACGTGCGGGTGCGCACCGCGATGGGCAGGGGCTTGTCCGGCGGACAGGGGTACATGTCCTGCTCGACGATGGCGAACAGGTCGACGCCGAGCTTCTGGGCGGCGGCCAGCACCGGTTCCAGGGCGGGGACGCCGGCCGGGGGCTCGCACATCACGCCGCGCTGCACGGCGGGGCCGAACGGGATCTCGTTTTTGACGACGTCGGCGAGGATCCGCGGATCGACCTGCTTGAGGTGCAGATAGCCGATGCGCTCGCCGTACGTCTCGATCAGCTTGACGCTGTCTCCGCCGCAGTAGGCGTAATGGCCCGTGTCCAGACAGAGGTTGACCAGGCCGGAGTCGGTCGAGTCGAGGAAGCGCTCGACGTGCTCCTCGGTGTCGATGTGCGTGTCGGCGTGCGGGTGCACGACGATGTCGAGCCCGTAACGCTCCCTGACCTCGTGCCCCAGCCGCTCCATGCCCTTGGCCAGGTACGACCACTGACGGGCCGTCAGGTCGGGCGGCTCGATCAGCGCGGCGGTCTTGTCGTCCCGCCAGAACGACGGGATGACCACGAGGTGCTTCGCGCCCATGGCCCGGGTCAGTTCGGCGACCTGGCCGACATGCTCCCAGGTGGCGTCCCAGACGTCGGGGCCGCGGTGCAGCGCCGTGAAGACCGTCCCGGCCGACACCCGCAGGTCTCGTTTGGCCACCTCGTCCGTGAGCCTGGCCGGGTCGGTCGGCAGGTAGCCGTACGGGCCGAGCTCGATCCAGGAGTAGCCGGCCTCGGAGACCTCGTCCAGGAAGCGTTCCCAGGGCACCTGCTGGGGATCGTCGGGGAACCAGACGCCCCAGGAGTCCGGAGCCGAGCCGACGCGGATTCGGTCGAGCGCGCCGGCCATCAGGACGTGCCCTCGGACGCGGGGAGGGGCGCCTGGAGGTCCGCCTCCTCGGGGAGTTTGTCGACGTCGACGCCGCGGACCTGGGCGAGTTCGTGTTTGAGGGCGGCGAGTTCGGCGCCGCCGGCCATGTGGTTGGTGAGTTCTTCGAGGGTGACGTCGCTGCGGGCGGCGGAGAGTTCCATGGTGCCCAGGCGCAGGACGCTGAAGTGGTCGCCGACCATGTAGGCGTGGTGGGGGTTGTGGGTGATGAAGATGACGCCCAGGCCGCGGTCGCGGGCGGCGGCGATGTACTTGAGGACGACGCCGGACTGCTTGACGCCGAGGGCGGCGGTGGGCTCGTCGAGGATGAGGACGCGGGCGCCGAAGTAGACGGCGCGGGCGATGGCCACGGACTGGCGCTGGCCGCCGGAGAGGGTGCCGATGGGCTGGTCGAGGTCGTCCAGGACGATGCCCATGTTGCGCAGTTCCTGGTCGGCGGTCTCCTTCATCTTCGCGATGTCGAGGCGGCGGACGGGCCAGGGGCCCTTGGTCATCTCGGAGCCGAGGAAGAAGTTCCGCCAGACCGGCATGAGGGGGACGGTGGCGAGGTCCTGGTAGACGGTGGCGATGCCCTTGTCGAGGGCTTCGCGTGGGGTGCTGAGGTGGACGGCGTGGCCGTCGATGAGGAACTGGCCCTCGGTGTGCTGGTGCAGGCCGGAGATGATCTTGATCAGGGTGGACTTGCCGGCGCCGTTGTCGCCGAGGACGCAGGTGACCTGGCTGGGATACACGGCCAGGTCCACGCCGTGCAGGGCGCGGACGTTGCCGTAGGCCTTGCCCGCGCCCTTCAGCTGGACGACCGGCTCGGCGTCCCCGGGCCTGTCCTGGACGGCGGTGGCCCCGTTGGGGGAGGTGTTGTCGGTGGTCATGGCGTTACCTCCGGGTGGCCTGGCTGCGGACCCACAGATTGACGAGGGCGGCGAGCAGGAGCATGACGCCGAGGAAGGCCTTGAACCAGTCGGGGTTCCAGTTGGCGTAGACGATGCCCTGGGAGACCATGCCGAAGATGAAGGCGCCGATGACGGGGCCGATCGCGGAGCCGTATCCGCCGGTGAGGAGACAGCCGCCGATGACCGCGGCGATGATGTAGAGGAACTCGTTGCCCACGCCCTCGCCCGACTGGACGGTGTTGAACGAGAACAGGATGTGCATGCCGACGAACCAGGCGCCGGCGCCGACGCCCATGAACAGGGCGATCTTGGTGAAGGTGACGGGGACGCCGACCGCGCGGGCGCTGTCCTTGTTGCCGCCGGTGGCGAAGATCCAGTTGCCGAACTTGGTGCGCAGCAGCAGCCAGGTCGCGGCGGCGGCGAAGACCAGCCAGTAGAAGACGGTGATTTTGACGTCGACGCCGCCGATGCCGATCTCGGAGGCGAAGACCTTCTTGGCCTGGTCGAAGCCGTCCATGTCGCTGATCGAGTCGGTGGCGACGTTCCCGGTGAAGATCTTGGTGATGGCGAGGTTGGCGCCCTGCAGGATCAGGAACGAGCCCAGGGTGATCAGGAACGACGGCAGACCGGTGCGTACCAGCAGGTAGCCGTTGAACGCGCCGATGGCCAGCGACACCACCAGGGCGACGATGACGCCGACCCAGATATTCATGGAGAGCTGGAAGCTCCACATGCTGGCCGTCAGAGCGGAGGTGGTCACGGCCACGCCGGCGGACAGGTCGAACTCGCCGCCGATCATCAACAGCGCCACCGGCAGGGCCATGATGCCCATCACCGACGACTCGTAGAGCACGTTGGCCAGGGAACTGGCCTCGCGGAACGGCGAGGCGACCGCGAAGAAGAAGACGTAGACGGCGATCGCCGCGATCAGCGCGCCGATCTCGGGACGGGCCGCCAGCCGGCGGGCCAGTGACCGCTGTGAGGTCCGGCCGTCCTTGGGGGCGGCCGGCGAACCCGGCGACGAGGAACTCGTCGCCGGTGCCGTTGCCTGGGTCATGGGTGTCACCGAGTGCCCTTCGCGGCGAACTTCGCGATGTCGGCCACGTTCTCCTTGTCGACGAACGCCGGACCGGTCAGCACCGGCTCCTGGCCACCACCGCTGAAGTTGCCGTTCGTCTTGTAGAGCCACAGGGCGTCGACCGAGAGGTAGCCCTGCAGGTACGGCTGCTGGTCGACGGCGAACTGGATGTCGCCGTCCTCGATGGCCTTGACCATCTCCTTGTTGAGGTCGAAGGTCGCGACCTTCGCCTTGCTGCCCGCGTCGTCCACGGACTGCACGGAGGTCAGCGCGAAGGGGGCGCCGAGTGTGACCACGTAGTCGATCGAGCTGTCCTGCTTGAGCTTGGCGGTGATCGTCGACTTCACGGACGGCATGTTCGTGCCGTTCACGTACAGGTTCGTGGTCTTGCCCTTGAACGTCTTCTTCACACCGGC
>NZ_JAHRIB010000207.1 GCF_019090165.1 Streptomyces sp. BV286 | reverse complement strand
ATCATGCGGTGTCGGGTGTGGTGCTGTTGCCGGGTGCGGCGTTCGTGGAGTTGGTGGTGCGGGCCGGTGACGAGGTGGGGTGTGGCCGGGTCGAGGAGTTGATGCTGGCGGCGCCGTTGGTGGTGCCGGCGCGCGGTTCGGTGCAGGTGCAGGTGGTGGTGGGTGCTGCCGGGGACGGCGGACGCCGCACGGTGGGCGTTTACTCCTCCGGTTCAGGCGAAGGGGTCGAGGGGGAGTGGGTGTGCCATGCCACCGGCTTCCTGACCCCTGACACCGGACCTCAGCAACAGCTGCACCAGAGCGATGGATCCGTGCTGTCGGCGGCGTGGCCCCCGCCGGGTGCCGAGCGGGTCGATCTGGTCGGTGTGTATGAGGACTTGGCGGTGGAAGGCTATGAGTACGGTCCGGTCTTCCAGGGTCTGAACGGGGTCTGGCGCGACGGCGCCGAGGTGTTCGCCGAGGTTGCCCTTCCGGACGGCACGGCGGTGGAGGGTTTCGGGCTGCACCCGGCTCTGCTGGACGCGGCACTCCAGGCAGCAGGCTTCGGCTCCTTCACTTCCGACCCTGATCCCGACCCCGCGACCAACTCCGAAGCTGGCTCCGGCGGCGGCGTCCGTCTGCCGTTCGCCTGGTCGGGTGTGTCGCTCTACGCGTCGGGTGCGTCGTCGCTGCGGGTCCGCCTGTGGCCGGTCGGTGAGGACGGCTTCGGCGTCGAACTGGCCGACGCGGCAGGACTGCCGGTGGCCCGGGTCGACTCACTCGTCACCCGTGACATCAGCCCGGAACAGCTCAACGCCGCCGGAGGCACCAGTACACGGACCGAGTCGCTGTTCAAGGTCGACTGGACCTCCACGGCGTTCGCCCCGCTGCCGGAGTTGCCGAGCCGTGCGGTACTCGGCACCGGCTCCGACCTGCAGACAGCGTTTGGTACGGACACCTCGGTGGCGGCGGACCTGGCCGCGATCGACACGGACGCCACCGGCCGCGTACCGGAGTGGGTGTTCGTGGACGTGGACGCATGGGCGACCGCCCACTCGCTGAACACGGACCCAGACGCAGACGCAGACGCAGACGCAGAGGCGAAGGCGAAGGCAGCGATGCCGACCGCCGTGCGGAGTGTCACCGCCCAGGCCCTCGCGCTCGTACAGCAGTGGTTGTCCGAGGACCGGTGGGCCGAGTCCCGCCTGGTGTGGGTGACCCGGGGCGCGCTCGGCGTCCAGGCCGGGGATGCGGTGCCCGGTCTGGCGTCCTCGGCGCTGTGGGGTCTGGTGCGTGCCGCGCAGTCGGAGCACCCCGACCGGTTCGCGCTCCTCGACCTCGACCCGGCCACCGACCCTGCGGCTTCCGCCGAAGCCGACGCCGCCTCCGGGCCGATGGATCGGGTCCTCGCCGCACTCGCCTCCGGTGAGTCGCAACTTGCCCTCCGGACAGGAGAGTTGCTCAGCCCTCGTCTCGTCCCCGCCCACGCCCCGACGGTCGAGGCATCCGACGAGACCGGCGGCCAGGAGTTCGGCAAGGCGGTGACCGGCACCGTACTCGTCACCGGCGGTACCGGAGGTCTCGGTGCCGTCTTCGCCCGGCACCTGGTCACCGAGCACGGCGCCCGGCGCCTGCTGCTGACCAGTCGACGGGGCCTCGACACACCCGGTGCCGCCGAACTGGTCGCGGAACTGGGGGAGTTGGGTGCCAGGGTCGATGTCGTCGCGTGCGACGTGTCCGACCGGTCGGCGCTGCGGGACCTGCTCGCGGGTGTCGCCGACGACGCGCCGCTCACCGCGGTCGTGCACGCCGCCGGTGTGCTCGACGACGGCGTGGTCGAGACGATGAGTCCCGACCGTCTGGACGCGGTCATGCGGCCCAAGATCGATGCGGCCTGGTACCTGCACGAGCTCACGGCGGAACGGGAACTGGACGCCTTCGTCCTCTTCTCCTCCGCGGCGGGCACGCTGGACGGGGCCGGACAGGCCAACTACGCGGCGGCCAACGTCTTCCTGGACGCACTGGCCCAGCACCGGCGGGCGCAGAACCTGCCGGCACTGTCACTGGCGTGGGGCCTGTGGAGCGAACGCACCGGCATGGTCGGCTCGTTGGACGGCACGGACCTGGACCGAATCGGACGCTCCGGTGTCCGACCGCTCGCCACGGCGGAGGGCCTCGCGCTCTTCGACACGGCGGCCGCGCAGGACGAGCCGGTCGTGCTGCCCGTGCACCTGGACCTCGCCGTGCTGCGGTCGAGGCCCCAGGACCAGGTGCCAGCCATCGTCCGAAAGCTGGCCGGGGGCACCGCTCGGCGGACCGCCGCCGCGGCAGGCGCCGAGAACGACCGGACGGCGCTCACGCGCCGCCTCGCGGAGCTCGCCCCTGCCGACCGGGACCGTTTCCTGCTGGACCTGGTGCGCGGACAGGTCGCCGCGGTGCTGGGATACGCCGGCCCCGAGGCGATCGAACCGGAACGCGGGTTCCAGGAGTTGGGCGTGGACTCGCTGGGCGCGGTGCAGATACGCAACCGGCTGGGCGCCGCGACGGGCCTGCGGCCGCCGACGACGCTCGTGTTCGACTATCCGACGCCCGCGGCGGTGGCGGGTTACTTCAAGGAGCACCTCTCCATCCCGGACGAGGACGCCACGGCGGACCTCATGCATGAGATCGGCCGACTGGAGGCCGCTGTCGCGGCGGCGGCGGTCTCGTCCGGGGATGCCGGACTGGCACCTGCGGCGGACCGGTTGAGGGCGCTGGCGGCGAAGCTCGTGGAGGTCGGTGCGGGACGGCCGGACCAGGAGGACGAAGTCGGCCTTGACGACGTCACTGCCGACGAGCTGTTCGACATTCTCGACGGCGAACTGTCCGCGGACTGACCGATCCGGCCGTCGGTGACAGTCGCGGTGGGGCCCATCACAGTCGTGGTGGGCCCCACCGGCAGCGGGCTCACCACGACTGTGCGCCACCGTGTCGCAGGCCCGACACCGGGCCTGTCACCGGCAGATTTCCCGTCGGCCGTCCCGTCGTCGGCCGACCCGTCGTCGGCGGACTCGTTACGGACCGGCTCGTCCCCAGCTGACCCGGCCGGTCTGGTCCTGGCGTGGCCGATCACTTGGTGGTCGGGCTCTGGCGCTTTGGTGTCACGGTTCTCTAAACTGGTTCTGCGTCCGGTTCTTGTCTTTCGTACGGCGGCTCGCCGGGTTCGCTGTGTGCGTGGTTCCTCAAGCTGATCCTGCGTCCCGCTCTCGTACACTCGTGTGGCGGCTATGGCTGGTCATGCGCTCGGCTCTCACTCCACGACACTGACGAGATCCGCGTCTTTCAACTCGTCGATGAAGGTGTCGAAATCGGCTCTGAGCCATCGGGGGTTGCGGTTCCATCGCACGGCCAGTACCTCGACCGCCGGCTCGACGTGCCCCGCATGCTGCTGCAGAGCGATCCATATGGCGGTGCCCATCGGCCCGCAGAGGTAAGTACTGCCCGTGCGTGGGGACTCCAGTTGCATGGTCCCGTCTTCGCGCACCAGCGCCACGGTTTCCGGTTCGACTAACACTCGCAGACGTTCCTCCCTCAGCGGGCGCACCTGCCCGCTCATCGTGATGGAGATCGTCCCCGCAGTTCCGACGCCCTGGCGGCGGTCACCTCCAGGCGCGCTCGCTCACCCCTGCGCGCCGGCCGACCGTGGCCGGCCGGCGCGCAGGAGCTGGCACGAGCGGCGCCGGGCGGTCGAACCGCCGTCGGCGCTGCGCTCAGCGGGTGTAGAGCTGGGCGTCGTGGTCCTTCGAGTCCGGGGCGGCGGCGGCCAGGTCCCCGTTCGAGGGGCTGCTGATCCTCAGGTGACGCAGCATCAGGCCGGCCAGCACCGCGGCGACGAACATCACGCCGGCCGCCGTGTAGGAGGCGATCTGCATGCCTTCGGTGAACGCCTCCCGGCTCGACGTCAGCAGGAGCGTGGCGAGGTCCTCCGGCAGCTGTCCGGCGACCTGTACAGCGCCGCCCAGAGTCTCGTGCGCGACTTCGCTCGCGGCTGCGGGGATCCCTGCGGGCATGTCGGTGTCCATGGACTGGCGGTAGACGGCGGCGCCGATGCTACCGAGGATCGCGATACCGAGAGCGCCGCCGAACTCGGCGCAGGTCTCGGACAGTCCGGAGGCCGAGCCGGCCCGTTCCGGTGGCGCGGCGGCAATGATCAGGTCGGCGGCGAGGGTCAGCACGACACCCACGCCGGCCGCCATCATCGTGGCCCCCGTGATGACCAGGGCAAGTTCGGAATCGGCTTGGACCTGGGCCATGACTCCGAACCCGGCCGCGGCGAGCAGCAGGGCCGCGGAGATGATGTACGCCGGCCGGATGCTCTGGGCGAGGACGGCCGCGAGAGTCGCGCTGACCATGGTGGCGCCGGCCGCTGGCAGGGTCCACAGGCCAGCGCTCCAGGGCCGAAGACCGTACACCAGCTGCAGGTACTGGGAGGTGAACAGGCCGAAGCCGACCATGGCGAACATCGCCAGGACGTTGGTGCCGACCGAAGTGCTGAAGGCGCGGTTGCGGAACAGTGAGACGTCGAGCAGGGGATGGCTGAGCTTACGCTGGCGCAGTACGAACACGATGCCCACCAGCAGGCCGGCGCCGATCGTCGCCAGCGGGACGACCGCCACTCCGTTTTCGGCGATCTTCTTCATGCCGTAGATGACGGGCAGTACGGCGGCGAGGCTGAGCGCGGTGCTCATCAGGTCGAACTTGCCCGGGTCGGGGTCGCGGAACTCCGGCAGCATCAGGGGCCCGAGGATGAGCAGCAGCACCATGACGGGCACGTTGACCAGGAACGCGGAGCCCCACCAGAAGTGCTCCAGCAGTGCGCCGCCGAGCAGGGGGCCGAGGGCCGCACCGCCGGCCAGGGCGGCGGTCCACACGGAGATGGCGGTACGGCGCTGCTGGTCGTCGCGGAACATGTTGCGAATCAGGGAGAGGGTGGAGGGCATCAGGGTTGCGCCGCCGATGCCCAGTAACGCCCGCGCCACGATGAGCATTTCGGCGCTGTTGGCCATCGCTGCCGCGGCCGAGGCGGCGCCGAACGCGGCGGCACCCAGCATGAGTAGCTTCCGGCGACCGATGCGGTCGCCGAGCGTGCCCATCGTGATGAGCAGGCCGGCCAGCAGGAACGAGTAGATGTCCATGACCCAGAGCAGCTGGGTGCTGCTTGGTTCCAAGTCGGCGCTGAGGAAGGGCAGAGCGAAGTAGAGGACGGTCATGTCCATGGAGATGAGGAGTACCGGAAGGGTCAGCACGGCGAGGCTGGCCCACTCCCGTCCGGTCGCCTTGAGTGACGGATTGGTAGCCATGAGCCGTACTATACGGATGTGTAGGACGGATGTATAGCCAGCTTGCCGATTTTCGTTTCGAGGGGCACACGAACAGGCCAATGTCTCGTAGGATTGCCCGCATGGGACACCGCGAACAGTTGTTGGCAGGCGCCAAACGCTGCCTCTATGAGCGCGGTTATGCGCGCACCACGGCCCGCGACCTCGTCGCCGCGTCGGGAACGAACCTTGCTTCGATCGGCTATCACTTCGGGTCGAAGGAAGCGCTGCTGAATGCCGCAGTGATGGAGGCGTTCGAAGAGTGGGGCGAGGAACTTGAACGGGCGATGCCCGGGCAGGGCGGCTCCGGCGAGAGCGGCGAGGAGCAACTCGTCGCCATGTGGACACGAGTAACGAAATCATTCCAGTTGCATCGCCCGTTGCTCGTCGCCAGTATCGAGGCATTTGCCCAGGCCGAGCATGCTCCGGAATTGCGGAAGCAGCTCGCTGACGACTACGAGCGCGCCCGCGGCGCGATGGCCGAGTTCATCGCGCCCGGCGGGGCCCGTGAGGACAATCGGGTCGCCCGCGCTGTCGGCTCTTTGCATCTCGCGATGCTCGCAGGGCTGAGTCTTCAGTGGCTTCTCGACGGCGAACGCGCCCCGACGGGGCAGGACATGGTGGACGCCCTGCGTGCCGTGTCGCAGGGGCTGGGCGACTTCGGCCCTGAAGTCACGAGTGCGACGGTTGCAGCCGACGACGGTGCGGAGCCGACTGATCCCCTTGTGGACGAGGCCTAGGGGCCGAGTAGGGGTACTGGCCGACAGGGCGTCTGCCTTATCGTTGTTCTGGGCGTTCTGATTCCCGCCACCACCACATTTCCGCTGGGATTCCGGATGGCGTAGGACTGTTTCCCCTCCGAAACGGTTCGGCGTGCGCCCCGCCGGTCCGGAGAACCGATACCACCACACACGCGTTCTCCGGGCCGGCCGCACGAATTTCGCCTCGTTCCTTATTGTCATTTTCACCGTAATATGCCATCTGGCCGGATCGGCTGTCGCGGAGCCGCTGCAGGACAGTCGGCCGGCTGTGTACAAGACGCCGGTGGCGATCGCCGTCCGCACCGCAATACCGTTGACCTCAAGAAATTGCATAGAGATTGACAAGAAACGGCAATGACAATGGCGGGAAGGCTCTTTCCGACATGCCGTTGGGTAATGTTCTCAGGGCATGTAGTGACGAGCGACCGCCGTCCACGGAAGCGTCGGCGGGGTAACTCAACGAGACGGAGGCCTTCCGTGCGTGTGCGGGCTCGGCCAGGGGTGGACGTCGCCGTCCTGGAGGACGGACGGCTTGAACTCACATGCCCTGCGTCCGGCTCTCGCTTCCGGTGCAGTGCCATCAGCACCGCAATGTGGATCGCCCTGCTGCAGCAGGGCGGCCGTCCCGACGCCGCCGCCGCGCTGCTGGCGAAGCACTGGGACCTCAACCCCGAGTACATGCAGTCCGATTTCAGCCTCTGGATCGAAGAACTGCGCGCCGCCGGACTGTTGCAGATAGTCGCCTGACAGTAAGCCGGTCACCGGCCGGCGCGGTCAGGGCCGCCGCACCTCGGGCAGGACGCGGCGCGGCAAGCCCTCAGGGAAGCCGCGACTCCACCCCTTCCGGGGGCAGCCCACCACATTCATCCCGGGCACGGACCGTTTCGGCGCCGCCCTCAACTCGCGGCTGCCGACTGCCTGCCGACCGCCAAGAAGCGGCCCCTTAAGGTTACGGAGCACACAGGCGAGCCGTCGGACCGCTCGCCGACGCCGCCCGCGACGTACAGCCGGGTTCCGTCCGAATACGGACGCGGCCCGTCCACGGCCTTCCGGTCCTTTGGACGCGTGAGGTGCGGGCCGCTTGAGCCAGGCAGACTCCCCCCGGGTCACTTCGCGGCCACTGCGCCACGCTCCGCGACGAACTGCCTGATCTCCCGAAGTACCTGCGGGGCATGCGAGTTGAGGTAGAAGTGGCCCCCGTCGAAGGAACGGAAAGTGGTGTCTTCCGTCGTGTGGTCGGCCCACGAACGGGCCTCCTCTTCACTGACCTTCGGGTCGTCGTTGCCGATCAAAACAACCACGGGGCAGCCCACCCGAGGGCCCGTCCCCGGGCGGTAGGTCTCGGCGGCACGGTAGTCACTGCGCACCGCGGGGAGGATCATCTGCAGGACCTCCTCGTCCCCGAGCACCGCCGGGTCCGTGCCGCTGAGACTGCGCAGCTCCCTGAGCAGTCCCTCGTCGTCGGACTGATGCACACGCTCATCCCGCCACCGCGACGGTGCCCGGCGCCCGGACGCGAAGAGGCCGAGCAGCGTCGTGCCCCGGGCCTCCAGCCGCAGGGCCACCTCATAGGCCAGCGACGCGCCCATGCTGTGCCCGAAGAAGGTCAACGGCCGGTCGAGCCAGGGCTCAAGCTCCGGGACGATGCGGTCGGCCAGCTTCTCGACGCTGTCCACCAAGGGCTCCGTACGGCGCTCCTGACGCCCCGGATACTGCACCGCCAGCACGTCGATCTCGGGCGACAATGTGCGCGAGACAGGGTGGTAGAACGTAGCGGAGCCACCGGCGTGCGGAAAGCAGACCAGGCGCGTCGAAGCGTCCGGCGCGGGGTGATAGCGCCTGATCCACCTCTCGGAGTTCGTCGCCATGCTGGGGTGTGTCCCTTCATTTCCAGACAGGTACAGGGCGGTACGGCCGACTGGGCGGGTCGGTACGACCGAGCCACGGCGTCCCGGGGCGGGACAGCTCCCACCGCCCTCGCCCCGGGACGTCGGCGCGGGACCCCGCGGAGCCTCCCGCGAGACCGCGGACCCCACGTGCCTGCCGCGCCGTTGGGGCAGCGCGAGCGGCCAGTCGGCCTTACCCACCCCATTGGACGCCGCAACGCCCCTGGCCCGCCAGCACATACACCCCCTACGTATGCCCTCTGTCACCCCTAACCTCCGCAGCGGCGACACCCGGTGTGACCGGCGCCGAACTCGCGGGCCCCGGCCCGAACTCACCGCGCGCGGCAGCTCAAGACAGCCCTCCACCTTCGTGGATGTGGGCAAAGAGCTGGAGGGCGGGAAGTCCGGGGACTGGATTCGGTGCAACTCCCGGTCGTGGAGGATGCATCGATGACCGGTGAGAACGTGACAGAGCGCAAGGCTGTGGAGTCGACAAGGGTCGGGTCAGCACGGGCACCTGATTACGGCCGACGCGCCGCAGGCGATGGCAGTCCGCTCCGAGGGCTTCGACCAAGGTCGAGCGCAGACGCTGGACCACGGAAGTCTTGGCCGGAGGCGGAGGCCAGAAGTGCAAGCACTCGTAAGGGCCCCCGGGCAGCGCTGCACCGCAGGCACCGAGGACAGAGGCACGCCGTCGGCTCCGGCCTGCACGAACCACCTGATCCCGACGCTGTCGTACATCCCACCGACGCGGAAGCCCACGTCCGTGATAGGGCCGCACCGAGGTCATCAGCCTGCTCGCGCCCGGCAGCAGCCGACGAGGCTGCCGCAGTTCAGCCTGTCGAGGGAAGTCCCGGCGAACTCCGCTACGCGGGCGGCCGGGCGGCGTAGCTTGCCGGGCATGGCAACGACTGAACCCCTGGCCCAGCTCGTCGACTACGCGGGCGTAGGCCAGGGCTGCCTGGTCTGTTCCGACCAGCACGTGATCGCCACCGATGCTGAGGCCGTCGCCCACATGGCCGCTCACAGCCCGGCCGAACTCGCCTGGGCGCTGCTGCTGTGGGCGGGCCAGACCCAGGCCCTGACCGAATGGTGTGCCGAACACGACGGCATCCCGGACGAGGCCACGGCCGATGCCCTGATCGGCGCCGTCGAGACCACCTTCGACCGGTCCGTCCCGCCAGATGTCGCCGCTCGCATCGAGCAACACCCCGCGACCACGGAATCTCTGTGATCTCCGGCTGGTTCCGGACGAGGGCCGGCCCCACTTCTCGGTGCGAGCAGAGCCGGGGACGAGGGCCTGTACGGCGCCCGAGAGCAGGAGCCGGAGGAGGCGGACCGGGGCGGGACTGTCACGCTGGCCTGTCACCCGAGCAATACTCAAGAGCTGGCCTCAGGTCATGCGTCCGGGCTTCACGGCCGCGTCGGCGCCGTCCTGCGCGGCGGAAGCGGGTGGTCCCGTGGGCAACGGCCGCTGATCGGCAACGGAGTCAAACACAGCGTTGGGCCCACTGGCGCAGTTGGGTGATGCGGGGGGTGTCCATGCATGCCGTACGCCTCAAACTCGGCGTCGCTAATCCATTCCAGGCTTTCCAGTCGGTCGTGGAGTTCGGTGAGGTCGAATTCTTCGGGGCGTCGCGCGGCGAGGGCTTCCAGCTCGGGAAGGGTGTAGAGGTGGCGGGCGGCGTGGACGTCGATGGCGTCGCGGGCGAGCCCCCGGTCGCCGAGAGCGCGTACTTTGGTGCCGATGAGGTCGTCCAGGTCCAGGACGGGGCCGATGTCCATGACGACAGGCGGGCGCCACAGCACTTCCTTGAGCAGGTCCACCTCGCAGGTGGCTTCCGTGGCCGGGTCGGTGGCGAGGAAGCGGGCCTTGAGCGGGGCCACGTCGATCATGGTGATCCGCCAGCCCTTCCCGGTGAGCGAGTCCACGATCTGCTCGATGATCTCTGTCATGCCGGCGGGGTGCTCGGTGGCGAAGTCGAGGTCCTGACTGGGCCGGTGAACGATGCCATGCGCCTGGACCGCATAGCCGCCCATCAACGCCAGACCGTACGGACGCCCAGCGGCCAGAGCGTCACCGAGGAGCCGCCGATGATGTTCGGGCAGGCCGTGCAGGCTCACGCGGCCGCCGCTGACCGCAACCGGGGGAAGCGGTCCTCCCACGCGCTGCGCACACCGCGGCCCAGCATCTTGCGCAGGACGGGCCACCGGCCTGCGAGCACTGCGGCGTCGAGGTAGCGGGTGTAGTCCTCGTGCCGGCCGTTGAGCAGGACGATCCGGTACATCCCCAGCAACAGCTTCTCGTCCCCGAGGTCAAACGTCTGCAGCCCCGACCACGCCAGATGCAGCGGAAGTGTCACCACACCACACACCGGGCCGGCGAGCTCCCCAAGATCACGGGGCAATTGGTCCGTGGCCGGTGCCCAGCGCGAGGACGCCACGGGGGCCGGTGACTTCTGGGCCATGATCCTCACCTTTGTGCATCCGGACCGGCATGATCTGACAGTCCCAGCCTAGTCTGCAGCGGCGAGGGTTGAAGCCTGACATGTCAACTGCCACTCGATCAGACCCTGCACGAGTGGGGTTCCGCACGATGAACGTCCGCCGCTTTGACCGCATCGTCGCCGTTTGGGCGGCCGGCGTTGACCAGGAGCGGGACAACGCGTGGGTGGATCAGGTTGTCGGCCTCGGCTCGCAGTGGGGCCAGTACGAATACGTCACCACTGTCGGCTTCGCCGCCTGAAGGAAGGTGTGGCCGGGGCTGCGGGTGAGCCACCGATGAGCAGTAGCTGCGGCGGCTGGCTCTTCTGCAACGCCCCGGGGACATTCCCGCAGGCGCGGGGCTGGTCCCAGGCAACGCGATGTCGCGGAAAATAGCGGAGGTCTGCTCCCCGCACCCGAGGGGGCCCGCGTCGAGGGTCTGCCGGGCCTCACGGATCTCCTGCTCCCCGCACCTGTGGGGGTGGCCCCGCGGACCACAAAGGGCTCCGAGCGTGGATCCGCTGCTTCCCGCATCCGCGGGGATGTTCGGCCGACTGTTGGCTCGTTCAGTGGCGGGCGACCGGCCCATGCCCACTTCGTGGAGCGGAGGGAGTCGCAGGACGCCCGGACTTTTCGGAGGAGTGCAGGGTCGGCCTGCCCGGCGATACCGAGGTGGGACACGCCAGTCTGCGCTTGGGGAGTCCTCGATGAGCGAACAGCCGGCACTTGCTGACCGCACCCGGCAGCAGCTGGAGCCCGTGGCCGCCGACGGGCTGCGCGCGTACGCGGCCAGGACCCGCGCGAATGCGGACCGGGCGGCCGCCCTGGAGGACATCGTCGAGACCGGGCTGCCTGCGGTGGAGGACTGCACGCCGTGGGAGGACCTGCGCGAGGCGCACCTTGCAGGCCTCGCTTCGTCCGCCGGGTGCACGTTGGACACGCCCCGGCTGCGATAGGCGATCCTGGTCACCCGCACCGACCCGAACACGCAGGTCAGCCAGCGGGGATGGCTGCTCTCCCGCCAGGTCCGTGCCTGTCCTTCCGGCCCGCGCACCACCGGCCGTCCCGCGCCGGTGCGGGACGCAGCTTCTTCTGCCCTCGCCCGCAGGTCGAGGTGATGCAGCATCAACTGCCGCAGCAGCTCGCGTCCTTGTTGTTCGAGTAGTTCTTCCAGTTCGTCATGGGCCAGGCTGTGCGCCGGGGCGTCGGCCAACGTCGAGACAAGGCGTTCGAAGGCATCACGGGAGGCCACGTACCCCTCGACGCGGCCGGAGAGCCGGTCACCTTCGATGCTGTCGCCAGGCAGGCGGGCGTCTCCCGGTCCTGGCTCTACGGCCAGCCGGACCTGCGGGCTGAAGTCGAGCGCCTGCGGGCAGCACACCGCCGAGCACCCGCCTCCCCGGTTCCAGCGCGCCAGCGGACCTCCGACGCCTCCCTCCTGCGGCGACTCGAAGCAGCGAACACCCGCGTTCGGCAACTCACCGAGGAGAACCGCCGCCTCCGCGACCAACTGGCCAGCGCACTGGGCGAAAAGCGAGCCGAGAGAATTACGCGAGACCAAGCGAGGGGACAACGATGAGTACCACTGACGAGCAGGACCGAGTACTGCGGGGACCCAGAACCGCTCTACAACGAGCCCGGCGGGACCAGGCGACGTGGGCGGACCTGGCCTACTGCGACGTTCAGGGCACCGACGAAGGCGCCGTGACCGACCGCAACAGAGCCACCCGCTTCGCGGTCCTGTGGGCACTGCAATACGACCGCCGCCCCCAGGATCTACCGCTCCTGTGCTTTCTCCTCCAGCAGCAGACCACCTACTACCGCGAGGCCGTCCCCTGGGGCATGGCATCCGACCTGACCCTGGCCGGGTTCCTGGTCGCTGAACACCGGCAGGTCGATGACCTTTGGCTGCACTGGGACGCCAAAAACATCAGCTTCGACACGGCCCTGGGCTACCACCTCTACCACCTCCTCACCGCAGGCATCGCCGCCAGCACCGAGGCAGTGCAGGCCAGTTCCCACCCTGACCGCGACCGCATCCTGGGCGACATCACATCGGCCCGCCACACCGACACAGCGGTCGGAGAATGGTTGGACCAGCAACGCGCACGATTCCCCGCTGACCCGGCTGACGAAGGGCTCAAAGCGTGGGCCCACCACGCAGCGCGCCTGGGCGAACGTGAGGCATCCCGCCTGTTCATGACCGAGTGGGCCGCCAGCGAGCCTCGAACCGGCGACACGCTCAACGCACTGCAGTTCCACCTCGCCCACCTCGGCTACCTCACCGAGGCGGTGGACGTGCAGAAAGAAGCCGTCGCGCTCAACGATTCGTGGTCGGGGGCGAAGGGGAGCAAACTGCTCACCCTCGCCCGACTGCAACGACGAACCGACGACTTCGCGGGCGCATGGCAGACGCTTCAGGAGGCCCAGCACGGACTTCCGCCCGACAAGCGCGGCATCGAGCAGGGCAAGTGGCGGCACTTCGTCAAGGAGTGCTTCCTTCTCGTCCCGAACGCACCTGACACCTCCACCGCGCAGCGTCTCCTCGCTGCGAGTGAGCAGGATTTGCAGGGGATTCCCCGACTCTGGATGGACGGAGTCCTCGACGCCGCCATCGCGGCTGCCGAATACATCGGCGATCCGCAGGCACTCCACCGATACGGCGAGCTCCAGCAGGTCGCGGCCCGCGAGCGAGCTCAGGAGGTCGGCCGGGCAACCCGTCCCTCTCCGTCTGGACCGGCAACCTCGTGAACCCCAGCACCCTCAGCACGCAGACGAGGCAACCCGTGAGAACTCGTGGCGGTACGTCTCGCGCTGATATCGATCGGTCAGCTGTCTTTCATGCTGCCGACCCGGCCAACTCCGCCTCGACAACATTCTCGTCCACGCGAACGCCAAGGTCACAGGGACGACGCTGGTCCGGACTCAAGATAATCCAGCACCAGGTCGGACACCGGCACGGGTCCACGACCGCGCTCTACACCTGAGTCTCGGACGAGTACCGAAACCGCCTGCTGGAGGCCCATCTGCAGCGTCAAAAGGTGCGGCCGAGCGCACGACGTCAGCGCACGACGAAGGGAAGTACCCGGTG
Source organism: Streptomyces sp. BV286 (assembly GCF_019090165.1). Taxonomy (GTDB): domain Bacteria; phylum Actinomycetota; class Actinomycetes; order Streptomycetales; family Streptomycetaceae; genus Streptomyces. The sequence continues at coordinate 16,135 of NZ_JAHRIB010000207.1, read as the reverse complement.
ACCAAGACCAAAGGAGTGCGCTGGAACCTGCGCAAACTGATGGCCACCCAGGACATGTTCCAGACCACCGAACTCGTGCCGCTGCTGGCCGAACGAGGCGTCCATCTGTCCCGGGAACAGGTCTACCAGCTCGTGACACAGCCACCCCAGCGCCTCTCGATGGACACGCTGGCAGCGCTCTGTGACATCCTGGCCTGCACCCCGAACGACCTGATCGAGGTTGTCGAGGTCCGCCAGCAGGTCGCCAAGCCCACCGCCACGGGGGAAACCGCGGTCGCGGCCCCGCCGACTCGCCGCACCCAGCTCCGGCGCTCAGAGGGACTGTGAGCCGACAGTCCGAAGGAGCCGCCGCGACCGCGACCCGTGAAGCCCTGATCGAGCAACTCCTGGCAGGATGCCCAGGGTTGACGCCGGAGACAGCCGCGGCTGTGATCGCTGATCTGGCACCTCAGGTCCGATTCGCAGCCCGCAAACACCTGGACGCCCACCCGGCCGCACTTACCAGCGGGGCCTCGGAAGCGATCGCCTCGGTCCAGGAAATCATCGGGCGCCTGATCGAGGCTGGCTACACGAGCGCGCGCCAGCCGGCCTGCACGCAGTGCGGCCGTCTGCGCTTCCTGGCCCACCTCGTTCCCGGCGGTCGGATCTGTGAAAGCTGCGGGACCGCGGCCCGATACTGGGCATCCGTCGCCGTCTGCCGCCGGTGCGGAAAGACCCGCCCCTGCCCGGCCCGCGGCGTCTGCCAGTCGTGGCGGCACTCCTCCATACGCCGCTGCGGAATGCGTGCGCCGCATGGACGTTCACGGCGGTCGCCCCATCAGCCGTCCTGCCAAGCAAGAGCCCTGAGGACGGACCGTTCAGGCGTCGAGGTGCCACATGCGGGGCCGGTGGAAGGGCAGGTCCGCGCGTACACGCAGTTCTCCGTCAAGCTCAGGTTCGCGCGGCGCAGGAGCCGGAGTGGCTGCAACTGCAACGGGTCTCCCAGGAGCTGCATGTCAGCGCCGGAGCGTCGATCTTCCTGGCACCGGATGGTCGGTCCGCTGGTCGGCTACACGAGCTGGCCGGCGAAGAAACGGCTGAACTGCTGTCCGGACTGGACCATGCTGCGAACCTGGGGCAGGCGCTTGCGCTCGTAGGCGGCGAGGGCCCGGTGCAGGGGAGTGCCGTGCCGGAGGCTGGATGCGATGGCCTCGGCGACGGCGTCGGCGTCTTCCATGGAGGCGGCGAAGCCGGAGCCGGTCATGGGGGTGGGGACGTGCGCAGCGTCGCCGACCAGGGCGATGCGCCCGTCGACCAGGCGTTCGGGGACGTACTCGGCGATCGGGGTGCCGAGGATGTCGCGTCGCTTCAGGCTGTCGAGGATGGCATCGCGCCAGGGTTCCGGCCACAGGTCGGCGGCCTCGGCCGTGAGCTCCTTGAAAGTGGCCTTGGGAATGTCGGCGGCGCGCAGGGAGTGCTGGACGACGGTGCCGCGGACGCTGCCCTTCTGCCTCAACAGGTCGTTACGGCTCGCGTCGTACCAGGCCCAGCCCATCCGGCGGGAGCCGGGCCGGATGGAGCCGCGGCGGCTCGCGAGGGGGTAGCCGAGGAGGACGTCCTCGCCGCCGTGGAGGATGTCGAAGCCGTGGGGGTAGAGGTGTCCGGGTGTGAGCGCGGACTCGTCGGCCACTCCGAGCCAGATCAGGTAGCCGGCGAAGGCGGCGTCCGGTTTGTCGGGGGCGATGGCGGCTCGGACCGTGCTGCGGTGGCCGTCGGCGCCGATTACCACCTCGCCGCGGTGGGTGCGGCCGTCCTCAGTGATAGCCCAGGCGGCGTCGGCGTCCTGGCCGACGTGGATCACGCGGGTGCGGTGGTGCACGGTGATGCGTTCGTCGGCTTCGGCGGCGGCCCGTAGCCGTTGGTGGAGAAGGTCCCAGGGCTGGATGCCGGAGGTCACCGAGCGCAGCGGCACCGAGCCCGGTGGCGGGGATGCGCCGCCGGTGAGTCGCGTCAGCAGGTGCTCGTCCACCCCGCCCAGCGAAGCTCCGCTGCGAGGGAAGGAGCCCACCCGCTCCAGCAGGGTGACCTCGATCCTGGAGCGAGCCAGTGCGAGGCCGGTCATCAGCCCGGCCAAGGAGCCGCCGACGACGACGGCCCTGCTGGCCCTGGCCGTCTGCCGGGGCACATGTGACATGTGTGTTTTCTTCTCCAAGATGTTCCCCTGTCCTTTCATGTCGTCTCCGTCTGGCCAGGGATGGCCCTGTCTCCGGGAAGTCCGGCAAGTCCGGTCAACCCATCAGAACCGGACGAGAAGGGGTGGGGGAGTCTCTGTTGTGAGGGGTAACAACAGGGTCCCCCACCTTCGGCGACGCCTCCCTACGCTGTCCGCATGGACAACCAGGAAGAAGTCAGCGCATTTCTGAAATCACGCCGCGCTAAAGTCACCCCGGAGCAAGCTGGCCTGCCGGTGTACGGGCAGCGGCGGGTGCCCGGGCTGCGTCGCGGTGAGGTCGCGATGCTGGCCGGGGTGAGCGTCGAGTACTACACGCGTCTGGAGCGCGGCAACCTCGCCGGGGCCTCTGACAGCGTCCTGGACGCCCTCGCCCAGGCCCTGCGTCTGGACGACACCGAGCGGGATCACCTGTACGCCCTGGCGCGGGCAGCCGGCACCGGTGGGGCTCGGGCCCGGCGCCGTCCGAAGAAGGCGACCGTGCGGCCCAGCGTGCTGCGCATCGTCGAGGGCCTGCACGACCAGCCCGCGTACGTGCGCAACAACCGCATGGACATCCTGGCGGCCAATCCGCTCGCCCGGGCCCTGCACTGCGAGCTGTTCGAGACCGAGCCGGTCAACACCTGCCGGTTCGTCTTTCTCGACCCGCGGGCCACCCGGCTCTACCCCGACTGGGAACGGGTGGCCCGCGAAGGAGTGGGGGTGCTGCGGGTCGAGGTCGCCAAGAACCCCTACGACCGTGAGCTGTCGAACCTGATCGGTGAGCTGTCGACCCGCAGTGACGCCTTCCGCACCATGTGGGGCGCGCATGACGTACACGTCTTCACCGAGGGTACGAAGCGGTTCCTGCATCCGGCGGTGGGCGAGATGGAGCTCGTCCACGAGACCTTGGACCTGCCCGGTGACCATGGTCTGTCCATCACCGTCTACAGCGCCGATCCCGGGACACCGGCCGCTGACGCCCTGAAGCTCCTGGCCAGCTGGGCCGCCACCCAGCAGCGGGAAACGGCCGCAGAGCGGTCCGGCACCGAGGGCTAACACCAGGACCGATTCACACGCCGGTCCGCGCCCGCCCGCACTCGTATGACCGTCGCCGCCTGCTGCGGCACCCGGCTCCTGCCTCCGCTGCGCCCTGCGCCCACGCACGGTTCCGGCACGAGGGGGTCCCTGGCGTTACCCCTCACGAGCGTGACTGTTTGCCGCAGGCCGCAGCTGGTTCCGTAGATCTCGGCGGGATGTGAACGCCCCCGCCGGTACGTCCCCATGGCACGGCCGCCACCCCCGGTCGCTCTCCAGGGACCGCCGCACGTGCCATCCGATCGAAAGGATCTTCGGTGACTTCCGCCGCGTCCCCTTCCTCCACCACCCGGCAAGGCCGCCCGGCCGACGCTTCGCCGGAGCACGACGGCAGCGCGCCCGTCCCCGCCGGAAAGGTCAAGCTGCCGCCGGTGGTGTGGCTGCTGGGTGCCATCACCTTCATCATGGGCACCAGCGAGATGATCGTCACCGGCCTGCTGCCACAGCTCTCCGGCGCCCTTGGCGTGAGCGTGTCCAGCGCCGGGATGCTGATCACCATCTTCGCCGTCGGCATGATGATCGGCGCGCCCGTGATGTCCCTGGCCACCCTGCGCCTGCCGCGCCGCAACGCGTTGATCGCCGCCCTGCTCGTCTTCGCAGCCGGCCACATCGTCGGCGCCCTGAGCTCCAGCCTGGGGCTGGCCCTGATGGGCCGGTTCGCCGCTGCGCTGGGCAACGGCACCTTCTGGGCCGTGGGCGCGGTGATCGCGACCGCCGCCGCCGGCCCGGCCGCCAGCACCCGTGCCATGGGCGTCATGGTCGGCGGCACCACCCTCGCCAACGTCGTCGGCGTGCCCCTTGGCACGGCCGCCGGCCAGCTGTCCGGCTGGCAGACCCCCTTCTGGGTGCTCGCCGCCCTCGCTGTGGCCGCCGCCGCCGTGATCGTCCGCCAGCTGCCCGCCGACCGCGGCGGGGCGGACAGCACTCTGCGTGCCGAGACGGCCTCGCTCAAGCACCCGCGCCTGTGGCTGGTGTACCTGGCCATCGCGCTCATCCAGGGCGGCATCATGGCCGCCTACAGCTACGTTGCCCCGCTGCTGACCGACCGTGCCGGCCTCGCCGCGGCGGCGGTACCACTGGCCATGCTCGGCTTCGGCGCCGGCGCGCTGGCCGGCACCACGCTCGGCGGACGCCGCGGCGACAGCAAGCCCTACGGCACCCTCATCCCCGCCACCGCGGTCGCCGCCGCGATCCTGGCCGCGATCACCCTGTGGGCGACCAACAGCGTCGTGGCCGTGGTCCTGGTCGTGCTGCTCGGCGCCGCCGGCTTCGCGACCAACCCGGTCGTGGTCGGTGAGGTCGTCCGCGTCGCCGGAGCCGGCCGGGCCCTGCCCATGGCGCTGGCCACGTCCGCGTTCCAGGTCGGCATCGCCCTCGGCTCCTGGATCGGCGGCGCCGCCCTCACCTCCGCCCTGGACCTGCAGGGGCCGCCGCTGACCGGCATGGTCCTCGCACTGCTGGCGCTGGTGCCGCTCGGCCTGCTGGCCGACTCACGGCGCAAGACGGCTTCGGCGACGCAGGGCTGACTGGGGAACACAGGAGCCTGCCCCGCCCCGCTTCCCAACCCGAAAGACCGCATACCTCTTGGAGACCCTCATGGAACAGCGTCTACTCGGCCGCACCGGCCTGTCCGTCAGCAAGATGTGCCTGGGCGCGATGATGTTCGGGCCGTGGGGCAACTCGGACCCCGAGGAGTCCACCCGGATCATCCACGGCGCGCTGGACGCCGGCATCAATTTCATCGACACCGCAGACATCTACTCGCACGGCGAATGCGAGGAAATCGTCGGCCAGGCCATCAAGGGACGCCGCGACAACATCGTCCTGGCCACCAAGTTCCACAACCCGATGGGGGACGACCCGAACCAGCGGGGCAACTCCCGGCGCTGGATCATGCGGGCCGTCGAGGACTCGCTGCGCCGTCTGCAGACCGACTACATCGACCTCTATCAGGTCCACCGTCCCTCACCCGACACCGACATCGAGGAGACCCTGGGCGCCCTGACGGACCTGGTGCGCCAGGGCAAGGTCCGCTACCTCGGCTCCTCGACCTTCCCCGGCAGCCAGATCGTCGAGGCCCAGTGGGCCGCCCGGGACCGCCGTCTGGAGCGGTTCGTGTGCGAGCAGGCTCCGTACTCCATGCTGGTGCGAGGCATCGAGGCGGACGTTCTGCCGACTGCGGCCCGCCACGGTATGGGCGTGATCACCTATAGTCCGCTCGCGGGCGGCTGGCTGTCGGGGCGCTGGCGCCAGGACGCCGACGTGCCCACCCCTTCGCCGGCCCGGCAGCGCCTGACCGACCGGTTCGACATGTCCCTGCCGGTCAACCAGCGCAAGCTTCAGGCGACCGAGGCCCTGGCCCACGTGGCCGAGGACAACGGGATGACGCTGATCGAGATGGCGATCGCTTTCGTCTTCAACCACCCTGCGGTCACGTCGGCGATCATCGGCCCGCGCACGCTGGACCACCTCCTGTCGCAGCTGTCTGCCGCCGACGTGATCCTGACTGCGGAGGTCCTGGACCGCATCGACGAGATCGTCACCCCGGGCACGGTCATCAACCCGGCCGACAGCAGCTTCCTCAACCCAGCCCTGCAGACGGCCGCACTCCGCCGCTGACCTGCTATCTCCCTCCCAAAACGACCACTAACGCAAGGAGTGACCATGCGCTACCGCAAGCTCGGCAGCTCGGACCTTGAGGTCTCGGAGATCTCCCTGGGGTCCTGGCTCACTTACTCCGGCGGCATCGAAGCCGATCAGACCCGGGCCTGCACCGAGGCGGCGTTCGAGGCGGGCATCACTTTCTTCGACACCGCCAACGTCTACGGACAAGGCGCCGCGGAGACGGCGTGGGGCGAGATCCTCTCCTCCCACCCCCGTGACTCCTACATCCTGGCCACCAAGGTCTGGGGTCCGATGTCCGACGACCCGGCCGACCAGGGTCTGTCTCCGGCGCAGATCTCCAAGCAGATCGACGCTTCCCTCACCCGTCTGAAGACCGACTACGTCGACCTGTACCAGGCGCACCGCTTCGACCCGGCCGTGCCGATCGAGGACACCATCGAGGCGTTCCAGAAGGTCGTCGAACAGGGCAAGGCCCGCTACCTCGGTTTCAGCGAGTGGACTCCCGAGCAGGTCCAGGCCGGCATCGACATCGCCGGGCCCGAGCTGTTCGTCTCCTCCCAGCCGCAGTACTCCATGCTGTGGCAGGCCCCCGAGGCTGAGGTCTTCGGCCTGTGCGCGGCCAGCGGCATCTCCCAGATCGTGTGGTCCCCGCTCGCGCAGGGCGTCCTGACCGGCAAATACAAGCCGGGCCAGCCTGTCCCCGAGGGAAGCCGCTTCGCCTCCGCCGACATGGGGGGCTCGAAGGACCTCGTCTACAGCGACGCCACCCTCGAAGCGGTCCAGCGCCTCGTTCCGATCGCCGAACAGGCCGGGCTGAGCATGCCCACCCTGGCGCTGGCCTGGGTCCTGCGCCGCAGCGAGGTCGCCTCCGCCATCACCGGCGCCTCCCGCCCCGAACAGGTCCACAGCAACGCCGCCGCCTCGGGCGTGGAACTCTCCGCCGACCTGCTTGCCGCCGTCGACCGGGCGCTCGGCGACGCTCCCGTCACCGAACCCACCCTCGCCCCAGCCGCCCAGACCGGCATCAAGCACCGCTGACCCGCACCGTCCCAGCCCACCCAACCGACCAGCAACAGGAAGCACTACCGATGACCGTGCAGATCCCCCAGGTCACCCTCAACAACGGCGTGCAGATGCCGCTCCTCGGCTTTGGCGTCTTCCAGATCCCCGACGACCAGACGCAACAGGCGGTCGAGGCCGCACTCGAGGCCGGCTACCGCCTCCTCGACACCGCCGCGGCGTACGAGAACGAACGGGCCGTGGGCCGGGCCGTCGCCGCCAGCGGCGTCCCCCGCGACGAACTGTTCATCACCACCAAGCTGTGGATCCAGGACTACGGCCAGGACAGTGCCAAGAGGGCCTTCGACCGCTCCCTCGACCGGCTCGGTCTCGACCACCTCGACCTCTACCTGCTCCATCAGCCCTTCGGTGACTACTACGGCGCCTGGCGGGCCCTGGAGGACCTCAACCGGGACGGCCGCACCCGGGCGATCGGGGTCAGTAACTTCTACCCCGACCGGCTCGCCGACCTCATCGCCCACAACGAGATCGTCCCCGCGGTCAACCAGATCGAGACGCACGTATTCTTCCAGCGCTCCGACGACCACAAGCTGATGCGTGAACACGGCGTCCAGCACGAGTCCTGGGGACCGCTCGCCGAAGGCGGCCAGGGCTTCTTCGACAACCCCGTGCTAGTCGACATCGCCCGCGCCCACGACAAGTCCGTCGCCCAGATCGCCCTTCGCTGGCTCATCCAGCGCGAGATCGTCGTGATCCCGAAGTCGGTACGGCCCGAACGCATGGCAGCAAACCTCGACGTCTTCGACTTCCAGCTCACCGAGGACGACATGGCACGCATCACCGGCCTGGATACAGCCCGCAGCCACATCTTCGACCACCACGACCCCGAAAAGGTCACGTGGCTCGGCGGGGTGCGGTTCGACACCTGATGCCTCGCCGCGCCTCACTCCCGTAGTCCCACCTCAGGTCCCCCCGGCCATCAGATGGTCGGCAGGGGGGACTGCCAGGCCCGGAGACGCGGATCGCCGCTCCGCGGTCCTGCAGCCGCTTTCACAGGAGGAACCAGCATGCGCCTTGGCTTCACTCACGCCGAGCCAGCCGCAGTCTGGGAGGCGTTCGCGGACCGCCTGTGCCGAAGCCTGGCGGGCAGCTTCAGCTTGGCGCCCGCCCCCGCCCGGGGTGCCTCCATGCAACCCCTGACTCTTCGAAAGAGTTCAACACGCTGAACTTGACAGAGAACTGCTCTTCCCTGTCGAGTCCTGCGTGTCGTCCCTCCACCCCGCTCTACTCGACCGAGGGCTTGGACCATGGAGGAGAACCAGCTCGGCGTGCTCGGCCTCATGCCGAACGCTGCCCGACTTGCACCTGACGTTGGCGTCAGGTTTTAGCGTGGTGGCTGTTGGCGCTCCGCAGCTCCCTGCGGACATCGCCTTTCTACGTCAGCGATCTTCCGCGTCTGCTGTGAGCAGGTGCGACCGACAGCAGGAGTACTCATGCGCGCAGCTGTTTACCGTTCGCTCGGCGGCCCGGACGTCGTCGAGGTCGCCGAGGTCGACAAGCCTGTTCCGGGCCTGAGCGAGATTCGTATCAAGGTCCAGGCGGCCGGGCTCAATCCGACCGATGTGGCGGCTTGGAGCGGGGGCTTCTTCACCGCTCCGCCGGAGGGGGTCGCCTATGGCCTCGGCTGGGATGTCGCCGGCATTGTCGACGCCGTCGGCCCGGGGATCCACTGGAAGCCCGGGCAGCCTGTCATCGCGTTCAGCCACGGCTTGCCCCTGGGGCTGAACCGGGGCCAGGCCGAGTACATCGTGGTTCCTTCCCAGTCGATCGCCGCGGCGCCCGCCGGTGTCGACCCCGTCCACGCCGCCACCATCCCCCTCAACGGCCTGACCGCCGCCCAGTCCGTCGAACTGCTCGGCATCCAGGCGGGCCAGACCGTGCTCATCACCGGGGCGGAGGGAGCGGTCGGCGGCTACGCGGTGCAGCTGGCCAAGCGCCGGGGAGCCGTGGTTATCGCCAGTGACCTCTCGTCCGACGGCGAGTTCGCGACGAAGGTGGCGGGGGCCGACGTATACGTGCCGGCGTCGCAGCCGCTCGTCGAGACCATCCGCACGGTGCGCCCCGAAGGAGTCGACGCCGTTCTCGACACAGCCAGGCTGGGGCAGACCGCCATCGGTGCGGTGGCGGACGGCGGCAGGTTCGTGACCACACGGCTCGACGCCCTGCCCCAGACCGAGCGAGGCATCCGGGTCCTCCTGACGCAGGTCGGCCCGGACGCAGCGACGCTTTCGACGCTGTCCGATCTGGCCGCGGCCGGACACCTGGCGCTGCGCGTGGCCGAGACCTACCCGCTGCAGGATGCCGCGCAGGCATACGCCCGCATGATCAAGGGCGGGCTCCAGGGGCGTGTCGTCCTCACCATGGACTGAGCGCGACGCCCACCCTCTCGTACGACGGCCTCTGTCCCGGCTGGGACAGAGGCCGCCGCTGTCCGGTACCGGACGCACAGGCCGCGGCGAGGCCGTGCAGCCAGGCGGATGACGTTTCGCGCGCGGCGACCCCACCGAGGCGACGATGGGGTCGGTAGCTGAGGCGGTCTTGGCGCACACCACTGATGAGTGGTGTGCGCCAAGACCGCCTCAGGCGGTACTGGCGGCGATGCCGCCGCGTACGGGGTGGCTGTGGTGCGGGTGGCTGGGGTCCGTCGCCACCGCGATGATCTCGTCGAGGCGGGCCCGCACTGCTGTCAGGTCGCCGATCTGGCGGTCGATGCGGGCCCGTTCGGTGATGAGGCTGTCGCTGAAGCCGACGGGCGAGGGGCCCTCGTTCATGCACCGTGGCAGGACCTCGCGGACAAGCCTGCTCGCCAGGCCGGCGGCGTACAGCTGCTGGATCATCCTGACCCGGGCGACCGCGCCGTCCGGGTACTGCCGCTGCCCCCCGCCGGTACGGGTGGCGCCGAGCAGCCCCTGCTCCTCGTAGTACCGCAGCGCCCGGACGCTCACCCCCGCCTGTTCGGCGACCTCTCCGATCCGCATCGCTCCTCCTTGCCGGTTCAGCATCGTGTCAGAGTTGCAGCTGACGTTAGTGTGAGGTTTCAGCGTAGCTGACGTCGTCATCACGGTCCTTTCTTCTTGTCCGGCAGCAGCGTGCCGGATCACGGTCGATCAGGTGGACATGCCGATCTGGCGCATGCCATCCGTGGATGGCATGCGCCAGGTCTGTGGTCCCGGCGGTGCCGGGAGAGTGAGGGTCAGTGGCGGGGCAGGAGGGTGCGCAGACGGGCGGCGTGCTCGTCGATGGCCTGGGGGCCGTTGCTGGTGAGCAGGCGGACGCCTTCCTCCCAGATGACCTTGATGGCGGTCGGGTTGGTGGTCGTCTCCACCTTGTAGCCGGCGCTCCGGAGGGCTTCGTCGATGAAGTAGCCCATCCGCACCTTCTTGCCGGGGATCTTGAGGTAGCCGTTGCTGAGGACGAAGAGTTCGGCGGACTTGGCGACCGTGGTCACCCGCACGCCGTTGAAGGCGTGGTCGAGGTCGGTGATGACGGTGCCGTCAGCACCCACCCGGTACTTGGCCGAGGCCATGGCGATGGGGGCGTGGCAGATCAGCGAGATCAGCACCTGGTTCTCCCGCAGGGTGTGCAGGAGTTCGCCGAGCCAGGGGTTGTCGACGAAGTCGACCATGGGAGCGTGGCCGCCGGGCATGTGCACGAAGTCGAACGCGCCCAGGTCGAAGGCGTCCTCGGGGTCACGGTGTCTGTGCACGAGCTGCTCGATGGACAGGTAGCTGTGCTCCGGCAGGTCCTGCATCGACTTGATCAGGTCGTCGCGCAGCACCACGACTTCCTTGTCGCTGCCCGGCAGTGTCTCGGAGACGGGCAGGCGGCCCAGGTAGCGGCGGGCGAGGGCGAGTTCGCTGTCCCGGCGGGCGACGAGTCCTGGCCGTTTGGCACGGAAGGTGTCGACATCGAAGCGGAACGCCTGCGCAGCGGTGGCCGAGACCGTTGCGGAACTGAACTTGTCCGCGGCGTGCATCGACAGGGCCAGGCCGTTGATCTCCAGCTGCGGGACGAGCCCGCCGGGGGTGGTGAAGGTGAACTCGTACTCGTCACCGAATTCCTTGAGAATCTGCGCCAGCTCGACCAGATAGAACCCGGTGGAGACGCCGGGGTGGTCTGCCGGTGCGGTGAGCGGCAGAAGAGCAGCCGACGGGACGACGATCAGTGCCTTGGGCCTGGACGAGGAGGTGGCGTTCATGGCGGGCCTTCTTTCGCTGTGCGAGCTGGGGGAATGGAGGGCGCACTTATCGGTCACGGACCGTCACGCCGTGGTGAGTGATCCTTGGATGTCAGGCGGCGGGCGCGGCCGGTGTGTAGACCACGGCGGGGTCCAGAGCCAGGTTGGCCTTGGCCCGCGCGGACAGCGCGTCGGCGATGACCTCGGACTGCTTGGCCTCGACCCCGTCGAGTGCGGCCCTGACAACGTCGGCCGGATCGTTCTTCTCGAACGGCTGACCTTTAGCCATGTCGGTGTCGGTGGGGCCCAGATACAGGCCGGTGACCAGGGTGTTCTGACCGGACAGTTCGAGGCGGACGCTGTTGGTCAGGCTCCACGCGGCGGCCTTGGCCGCGCTGTAGGCGCCCCAGTGCTCGGAGGGGACCCAGGATGCGACCGACAGGACGTTGACGATCGCCCCGCCGCCACCCGCCTTCAGGATCGGGGTGAAGGCACGGATCATGTGCAACGGTCCGTAGTAGGCGGTGTCCATTTCCAGTTCGATCTGGTCCAGGTCCCCGTTGACCAGGTCATTGATGGTGATGATGCCGGCGTTGTTGACCAGCAGCGTCACGTCCGAGGCGGCTTCCGCCACGGCGGCGACGGAAGCCGGGTCGGTGATGTCGAGTGCCAGCACCTCCGCTCCGGGCAGATCAACGCTCTCGGGGTTGCGTGCGGTGGCGTACACCTTCGTCGCTCCCCGCTCCAGCAGCTGGGTGACGAAGTGGCGGCCGAGGCCGCGGCTCCCACCGGTGACAAGGGCGACGGAGTTGGCGATGTGCATGGGGGGTGGTCCTTCACGTAGGTATGCATCGTCGGGAGCGCCCTGATGGGCCCGACAACAGCCACGCTAGAACCTCACGCTAACGTCAGGTGCAAGTCTTTTCCGGGTGAGACCTCCGCGAGAAGACAGACGCCGCTGCCTCACGGTGATCCCCGCGCCGTCGCGCGGGCGGGCGGCGGCCGACCAGCAGCACCAGGCCGGAGTCGGGCCGGGTGGCTTCAAAGCCTGGCCTGGGTGCGGGATTCGGAATGCTTGTCCGCCCCCGGCCTGCGGTGACTTCCGTGCGGCATGGACGCGACGGCGGCGCGGGGCGTATAGAGCTGGGCGAAGGTGGTTTCCTCCCAGCTGCATGTCCGTCGATCCCCGCCGCCCAGCGTCTCCTCCAGCCCTTCGCGCTGTCGACTGCGGTCGTGATCGTCGTTCGCGCGCGATTCTTCTCGAGGCTCGTGAGCCGCAGGATCACCTCATGTTGTGCCATGCCGGGCGTCGGTGGGGTGGTGGGTGACGAGGAGTTGCCAGGTCAGTTCGGCCATCTCGTTCGGTGTGCGGGGGCTGTCGCGTTGGAGCCAGTCGGTGGCCACACCGAGGAGTGCCCCGGCGGTGAATGCGGCGGGTACGTCGTGGGGGATGTCGGTCGTCGAGACGCTGTCCGGCGCAGCGCCGGCGTTGAGGCGCACGGTGACGTGGACGTTGGCGGAGATGCGGCTGCGGATGTGGTCGATGACGCGGGCGCTGCCCTGTGGTCCCAGGAGGCTGCGGTAGAGGCCGGCGTGTTCGGCGAGGTTCTCGAAGAACGCGACGAGTGATCGGGCGGGTTCCGCATCCGGGGCCGCCGGAGCGGGGTCGAGGGCGGGGAGGGACTCGATGAGGGTGTCGATCGTCGCGGTGCAGGCGGCCTCGGCCAGTTCGTGCACGTCCCGGTAGTGGTCGTAGAAGGTCGTGCGGTTCACCCCGGCCTGTTCCGCCACGTCCGCGACGCTGATTTGCCCCAGGTCCTGCTCCTCGACGAGCTTGATCAGTGCTCCCTGCAGGGCTGCGTGAGTACGCCGTACGCGGCGGTCGCCTGCCGGTGCGTTCCGTCGGGACGTGGTCATGGCCCACACTCTACCCAACCGACAAGTGTTGGTTTTCCGACGAGTGTCGGATACTGTGTTATCTGAAGTAGAGCTTCCGGTCGAATGACGAACCCCCATGAAGCTCACCGTGGACGAAGCCAAGTGGGCGCCAGGCAGTGCGCCCTGATCGCCCCGACGTCTTTGATCACCGGGAAGAGGGAGACATCGTCGTACTGCTGACCGAGGCTCCCGGGGGACTGGAGGAGGCAGCCCTTGGTACCGCAGGACTGATCTGCCCCGCCGGGTTCCGCCCGCAAGGGGCTGAGAGCGCGGACGACGGTCCCCAGTTCGAGATTGCGGGTCGACATCAGACCCGCAAATCCCCCACGAGGCGTTACCAGCAGACGATCGCTGCGGCGCCGGAACAGACAAGGAGTAGTGCAATGCAGGGACTCAACACAAAGCGCATCGTCGTCGCCGGAGGGGCGTCCGGGATCGGCGCGGCCACCGCCGAACGGCTCGCGGCCGAGGGCGCGGCGGTCGTGGTCGGTGACGTCAACATCGACGCGGCCGAGGCCACCGCCAAGCGCATCACCAGTACGGGCGCAACGGCTTTCGCCGTCGAGTTCGACCTCGCCGATGAGCGTTCGGTTCGTGCGCTCGTCGACACCGCCGTCTCCAAACTCGGCGGCGTCGACGGCCTCTACAACGTCGCCGCCGACGTCTCGGCGGGGACCTTGGGCCGTGACGGCGATCTGCTCGACATGGACCCGGCTGTATGGCGGCGCACCCTGGAAGTGAACCTGATCGGCTTCGCGCTCACCAGCCGCGCAGTCCTTCCCCTCCTGCTGGAACAGGGCGGTGGTGCCATCGTCAACACCTCCTCCCTCGCGGCGCACGTGGGCGACCACCAGCGCGCGGCGTACCAGACAAGCAAGGCGGGGATCAACGCACTCACCCGTCACATCGCCTCCCGCTGGGGCAAGCAGGGCATCCGCTGCAACTGCGTGTCTCCCGGAGTCGTCCTGACCGAATCCGCGCAGACGATGGCTCTGAGTCCGGAGGCGCTGGAGTTCACCCGCATGACGCTTCCCAGCCCCCGCTTCGGCAAGCCGGAAGACCTGGCCGGCATCGTGGCGTTCCTCCTGTCCGACGACGGCGAGTGGATCAACGGGCAGGTCTGGTCGGTCAACGGCGGCGCGATGCTCCGCGAGTAGCGACCACGAAGCCCTGCAAGCCCTTGGACCTTCTCGCGGTGTTGACCGTGAGGTTGAGACAGGTCTTGGCCCAGTCGACGAGGGTGCCGGCGCAGGCGCGGTCGGGTACAAGTAGTTGCGCTCGAAGTCCGCGCAGTCTGCGGTCGCCGTTCCAGGCCGCCCGCGCTCGCGTCGACCAGGTGGGCCGCGAAGACGGCGCGGCCCTCAGCCTCCAACGCGTCCAGCCCGTGGTCTTCGTGCTGTACGTGATGTCACGGACCCGGGAAACGCCGTCGGCTACGTCCAGACAGGGTTCGAGGGCATCTCGAACCCGGCTCAGTCCGTCGGCAACTTCTTCACCTGGCTCGCTGACCAGGCTGAGTAGCCCCCCACCCCCTTATGCCCCTCCTGGAGCTCATATGATCCGCCACCTGATCCTCTTCAAGCTCAACGAGGGCGTCGAGCGCGATGACCCGCGTGTCATGAAGGGTGTGGACGCCCTCCGCGCGCTCGACGGCAGCATCAAGGAGATCCGCTCCTGCGAGCTCGGCTGGAACTTCACCGACCGCCCCATCGCCTACGACTTCGCGGCCAACTTCACGTTCGACGACGTGGACGCGCTGCACACGTACTTCGACCACCCGGACCACCAGGCGGGCGTGGCGCTGTGGCGCGAGACCGCCACGTGGATCATCGCCGACTACGAATTCTGAGCCGTCCGCCGAACTCTCGAAGGGTACGGCCGCGCCTTCCCGCGACGCACTCGCACGGTGCGGGCCTTGTACACCCGTTGCGCCTCCCGTCTTGAACTCTCGCTCAATAGCCGAAGCTGATGTGACGCCTGGTGCGACGAGCGTGAGATGCAGCGGACCGAACGGCCTGAGGGCGGTGCCGGGGCGGGGAGTCCCGCAGGTGCCGACCGGGATCAGTGCTCGGTGTCGGCCTCAGAGACGGCCGCGTCCCGGTGCTGGCTCGCTGCCCGTGCCCCGGCTGCGGTGGCCGGGGGGTCTGCTTCTGTGTTGCCGCCTGGGGGTGGTAAACCCACTGTCGGATGCACGAAAATCTATGTTGGCCAGAGTAGACATTGGGTGGCTGTGTGGTTATGGTTTCTCTCGTAGCCGAGATCGGGCAAGTCCGGCAGAGACGAACTGCCGGTCAGTGGTACGTAGTTCGCAGGACGGTGCGGTGGTGGAGTTCCGAAGCCAGAGCGGTTGCAGGACGGCGACAGGACTGACGGCCGGACCGGGCGGCCCGCAGTGATCAGGGGCCGCCGTGAGCAGGACCGCAGGAGCAGTACCTGTCAGTGCATTTCGCAGGATCCAGCAGTGCAGTAGGAGAGCAGCACCTCGGTGAAGGCGCCGGCTGCGGGCGCGCGCACCGGGAAGTTCGGCAGTGGGGTTCTAAGCCAGAGCAGACGCAGGACGGGCGACGGGGCTGGCTGCCGGAGCGCGGCGCTGTCACAGGCCGCCAGCAGTTCGCATCACCAGCAGTACCAGCATCACCGGCAGTAACAGCAGTACGCAGTGCCGGCAGTTCGCAGTGCCAGCAGTTCGCAGTCCCCGTTGGGAACGGTTGTTCAGGAGGGATGAACGGAGGAGCTTCGGCCATCAGGATCGCCCGGGCGGAGGATGTGAGCCCGGGTACCGCAGGACATCGATAGTGAGGTGGTCTCCGGTCCAGCAACCGCGATCCCCGCATGCCCGGCCGCATCACAGTCGGGTCTGCGGAAACAGAAGGCCGGCGCAGCACTGAGGCCGGCAGATGGTGAAGCAGTTCCTTCGGGGCCTTGGTGCCATACGGCACCAGGGCCCCTCAGCCTGTTGTACAGAGAGGTGAGATGACAGCAGACGATTCATTCGGCCGTCTCGATGACGACGACTACCCCGCCTACAC
>NZ_JAHRIB010000206.1 GCF_019090165.1 Streptomyces sp. BV286 | reverse complement strand
GCTTGCCCTTGCCGTTGAGCGTGGCGAGGACGAGGTCGGGGTTGTGGACCTCGACACCGGCCGGGGGCGCGATGTCGGCGGCGGTGACCAGGCCCGGGCCCTGCTTGCGCAGGTACATCACGACAGGCTCGTCCTGCTCGCTGCTCACGACGAGTTGCTTGATGTTGAGGATCAGGTCGGTGACGTCCTCCTTGACGCCCGGCACGGTGGTGAACTCGTGCAGGACCCCGTCGATGCGGATGGACGTGACCGCCGCACCCGGGATCGAGGACAGGAGCGTACGGCGCAGGGAGTTGCCGAGGGTGTAACCGAAGCCCGGCTCCAGCGGCTCGATGACGAACCGGGAGCGGAATTCGTCGACGACCTCTTCGGTCAGGGACGGACGCTGAGCAATCAGCACGTGGTGTTGCCTCCAGTGGTTTGGCGCCCGCTATGTGACACCGTGGACACCATGAATGGTACGGGTGGTACGGGCGATCCGGTCTCAGCACGGCCGACCCGTCCGTCTCCCCGACTCAGCGGAGGCTTCGGGCTTCCCTTCCGAGGACGGCCAGGCGGGCGTACGGGGCCGTTCGCGACGGCAGGGCTACTTGCCGACACGAGGGCCGGCGCCGGCGGCGTGTCGTGGGTTGCGACGGTGTGCCGTGATTGGCGGGAGCAGTGGCTCCGGTTTTCCGTCGCACTGCGCCGTTTCGACGAAACCGGGGTGCTTGATTGCCCCTGCCCCAACGGGGCGGAAAATGGGCGAGCCTTGACCCGTCCGGATTCGCCCCCGACGGGTCATCCAGCTTGAGAGATCCAGAAGTTGGCGGACAGCGAGTGCTGGAGCGGCGGACGCACTTGACAGTGCCGTCCGAGGGCGTCCCGCTGTGAGGTGGGCGGTCGGCGCCCCGCTGTTGCCGGCGCCATGGTCGTCGACCGAAGCACCGTCTATCGCTTCATCCCGTCGGCGAACTGCCCGTGGTTGGCCTGCGCCCCGGGATGCGGCGTTCCCGCCTACGTGCCCCCGCTGCCCGGCTCCGGCCCCATCGGCCACCGGCCGGGGCCGGGCGCCCCAGAAAGTTCCCGACGTCCCGTCACGATGGGGACGCGCTTGGCCGGCGAGACAGGGGCGCCGGACGGACTGACCGGGGCATTCCGCCGGGCATCGTCCGGGTGGAGCGTACCGGCCGGGCGTACGGCGAGCTCATGTATCTGGTGCTTGCGTGGGATACGTCCTGCTGCGCCGGCCCGGGCGGCCTCCGGCTCACTTGGAGAGAAGGCACCGGCTGGTCCCACACCTGCTCCGCGCCGGGAGGGGAGCAGCGATCCCGCGCGGCCCGCTCACCGCCCTGCACCGCGTGTATGCGACCCCGGAGGCCGTGACGGATGTGGCTGACGCGCTGGTGTCCCGGCGCTTTCTCGGCTGCGACACGGAATGGCATGAGGAGTGGGGCGGTGCGCACGAGGTGCGCACCGCGATTGACGTCCTCCGGGAGCCGGTCGGCTGACCGGTGCTGGCGGTGGTGGCTTAGGGCTCGGGGTGCGACTACGGCCCGGCGGTGGGCGGCGGCGGGAAGCGCTGCTCTTCTACCGTGCTGTGACTTGTCTGCCACAGCACGCTCAGGAGGCTGATCGATGGGATCCGCTGGCGGGTACGGACTGGTGCCCCATGGCGGGACCTGCCGGGTCAGTACGGGCCGTGGCAGACGGTCTACGGGCTGTTCCGTCGCTGGCAACGCACCGGTGTCTGGGCAGCAGTACTGAGCGGGCTGCAGGCCAGGGCCGATGCCGGCGGGCTGATCACGTGGGAGGCGAATGTCGACTCCACGGTCGGCCGGGCTCACCAGCACGCGGCCGGCGCCCGCCGGAATGGGCATACCCAGAAGGAGCCACCCGGCGGGATCGTCGCAGAGCCGGACGATCACGCACTCGGCCGGTCTCGAGGCGGCCTGGCCACCAAGATCCATCTGGCCTGCGAACAAGACCAGCGGCCCTTGTCGTTGCTGGTCACGGCAGGGCAGCGGGGTGACAGCCCGCAGTTCGTGGCCGTACTGGAAGGCATCCGTGTGCCCCGGCTCGGCGCGGGGCGACCGCGCAGACGGCCGCTGCGGGTCCGTGGTGACGAGGCGTACTCATCGCACGCCAACCGCGCCTACTTACGCCGACGTGGGATCCGAGCCACCATCCCGGAACCGGCCGATCAGGCCAGCCATCGCAGACGCCGCGGCAGCAACGGCGGGCGACCGCCGGCCTTCGACCGCGAGGACTACAAGGCCCGGCACGCGGTCGAGTGCGGCATCAACCGGCTCAAGCGCAATCGGGTGGTGGCCACCCGGTTCGACAAGCTCGCCGTCCGCTTCGAGGCCACCGTCCACATCGCCGCCATCAACGAATGGCTGTGACCTGGCGCTTCCGCACCGCATGCCATCCTGGCGGCGGCAACCCGCAGCACGTCGGCAAGGGAGACAGCGGACCAATGGCGGCTGAGTACTACTGCGCCGACAGCGAGAACGGCCATCACATCGACGACCCGTCCGAGGACGCCTTGTTCGACCTGATCAGCGAACTGAACGACGTGGACAACACGTTCGTCGTCATCCAGCCCGACCAGGACGACCCCGCCTGGTTCGCCTCCGTGGCCGTCCTCGACGAAGGCGGCTACGAGACCGTCCGCCGCGACACCGCCCGCCGCGAACACGAGGTCACCACTGACACCAGCATCGGCCGGATCGCAGGCGACCTCATCATGTGGCTGGCCGCCCGCGATTTCCCCGGACAGCCAACTCGGCAGACCAGCCCGTTCTAAAACACGGCCTAGCTCGACGCGCAGGTCTCCCGGCGGCAGGAGCCCGTTGACCTGGGAATTCTTACCTTCCGGGAGATCGTTGCTCGCATCACTGTGGTGGCCTCACTGCCGCAGTCTTCTTGACCTGGATGGTTGCTGTCTCCGGCGATGCTCGGAAGGTCTGCACCGATCGAAACCGATCGGCCAGAACGCGGCGCTACAGCACGCGAATGACCTACACCACCCCAAGTCACGCGCTATGGGCGGCGGGCCAGAACGTGGGTGTCGAGGAAGCCGCGCTCGGACGCTGGGTCGTGGAGCAGTCGAGCCACCGTGACGAGTCCGGCTCCGGTGAGCAACCCGGCAAACTGCTCCGCCGGCCAGCTGTAGGCGGGCGCCACCTTGTGGTCGAAGCGGACTGGTTGTAGCCCTTCGGTCCCGAAGAAGGACACCAGGAGCAGGCCCCCTGGTGCCAGGACACGTACCTGCTCAGCGAGCAGCGCGGGCAATTCCCCAGGCGGAGTATGGATCATCGAGTAGTGGGCCAGCACTCCGCCGAGGGCGCCGTCCTCGACCGGAAGGGCTTCCATCCGCGCTTCATCGAACCGCAGTGCCGGATGGGCCCGCCGGGCGTGGTCGACCATGGCCGGGGAGAGGTCAAGTCCGAAGGCGTCCAGCCCCAAGTCGTGCAGCATGGCCGTCAAATGACCGGGTCCGCACCCTACGTCGGCTGTCCGCCGATTCCCCGTGCCACGCACAAGCTCGGCGAAGGTGCCGATCATGTTCCGCGCGAACGGCTGCGTCTCCAACCCATTGGCGAACATCGACGCATACAGCTCGACGACCCCGTCGTAGGCCGCCCTGGTCTCGTCCTGGTGTTCTGCCACGGGAAGGAAAGTATCAGCCGCGCCGTACGCGGCCGTTCTCCGGCGCCATACCGGCCCTTCTTCTCAGGATTGATCGTTCCGTCACCTGGTCACGGGACGCCTCGGCAGTTCCGAGAGGGACTGTAAGACGTTCGGTGTAACTCCCGATCATGGAAGATGCATCGATGACCAGTGAGAACGTGTCCGAGTCCGAGGCCGTGGAGCCCACGAGGGCTGCGGCGGCGAAGGCCGTGGACGACCAGTTGATCGACGAACTGGTGGGCCGGGCCCAGGTCGAAGGCCTGCAGCTGACCGGCGAGGGCGGGCTGCTGAGGTAGCTGACCAAGCGGCTGCTCGAGTCCGCTCTCGAAGGCGAGATCACCGACCGCCTCGGCTATGACAAGCACGATCCGGCCGGCAAGGACGGCGGCAACTCCCGCAACGGCAAACGCTCCCAAACCGTGCTGACCGATGTCGGACCGGTGGAGATATCCGTGCCCCGCGACCGTGACGGATCCTTCGAACCGAAGATCGTCAAGAAGCGGCAGAAGCGTCTGACCGGCGTCGACGAGATGGTCGTCTCGCTGGCCGCCAAGGGCTTGACCACCGGCGAGGTCCAGGTTCACCTGGCCGAGGTCTATGGCGCCGAAGTCTCCCGCCAGACCATCTCCACCATCACCGACAAGGTCCTGGAGGGCATGGCCGAATGGCAGAGCCGACCGCTCGACGCCGTCTGTCCGGTCGTCTTCATCGACGCCATCCACGTGAAGATCCGTGACGGCGCGGTGGCCAACCGGCCCATTTACGTGGCCCTGGCCGTCACCACCGAGGGCCGGCGGGAAATCCTGGGGCTGTGGGCGGGCGACGGCGGCGAGGGCGCCAAGCACTGGCTGCACATCCTCACCGAGGTCAAGAACCGCGGGGTGAGCGACGTGCTCATGCTGGTCTGCGACGGGCTCAAGGGCTTGCCCGAGGCGGTCGAGACCGTCTG
This sequence comes from Streptomyces sp. BV286, assembly GCF_019090165.1. Lineage (GTDB taxonomy): Bacteria > Actinomycetota > Actinomycetes > Streptomycetales > Streptomycetaceae > Streptomyces. The sequence continues at coordinate 71,122 of NZ_JAHRIB010000206.1, read as the reverse complement.
GCCCCGGACGATCGTGCAGACCTGCGTGGTGCATCTGCTGCGGAACTCCTCCCGCTATGCCGCCCGCCAGGACTGGGACAAGGTCGCCAAGCTTCTCAAGTCCGTCTACACCGCTCCACCGAAGAGGCGGCTCTGGACCGGTTCGCCGAGTTCGCCGATGCCTGGGGCCGGAAGTATCCGGCGATCGTGAAGCTGTGGGAGGACGCCTGGGAGGAGTTCACCCCGTTCTTGCGGTTCGACACCGAGATCCGCCGCATCGTCTGCACGACGAACGCGATCGAGTCGGTGAACGCGCGGATCCGCCGGGCGGTGAAAGCCCGCGGACACTTCCCCAACGAGCAGGCCGCGTTGAAATGCGTTACATGGCGATCATGTCGCTCGATCCCACCGGCAAAGGCCAGGCCCACTGGACCATGCGCTGGAAGACCGCACTGAACGCCTTCGACATCACCTTCGACGGCCGCCTCTCCGCAGCCCGTCAGTAGCCTCAACTAACCCAGTTACACCACTCGTTTGACAGACCCGACCAGCCACGAAGTCGACGTCGCCGTCCACGGCGAGACCCCCGAGGGGCGTCAAGCGCTGCTTGCCATCGGAGAAGCGAAGTGGAGCGAGGTGATGGGGATCGGACACCTGGAGCGCCTGCGGCACATCCGCTCTCTTCTGGTCACGACAGGCGCGGCCACCGAGACGACACAGCTGTATTGCTTCAGCGGCGCCGGCTTCACCGAGGACCTGCACCACCTCGCGAAGAACGATCACGCGATCCAGCTCATCGACCTGCACCGTCTCTACTACGGAGAATGACTTCTTGCTGAGAGGTCGTTCTCCTTCCGAATCTCGTAAGCGGAATTCGCTGGTCAGGGATGGGGCTGCGGCCGTCGCGGGAGCCTCGATTCGTTGCTGAACGAGCTGCCGTGGGGGTGGCGACTGTCGCGAGTGCGCGAAGTACCGTGTGATCTGGTGCTGCGTGCACGGATGGTCGAGCTGGGCCGGGCCGCGGGTGCTGGCCATCGCGGACGACTTGAGGTGCAACCGGAAGACGGTCCGCCGCTGGTTGCACCGCTTCAACGGCTCGGGCCTGGACGGGCTGGAGGATCTGGGCGGGCAGGGCCGCAAACGGCGGATCAGCGAGGCGGAACGCTCGAGGATCATCGGCCTGGTCAAGCAGGCGCCGCCGGGTCGACTGACTGTGCAGGCAGACGGCGAGCCGGCCGCGGAGGATGAGTCCGGGCCGCCGGAGTGGACCCTTGACGCGCTGGCTGCCGAAGCCAGGAATCTGGGCATCGAGGTTGGCCGCAGCCAGGTCCGCCGGATTCTGCTGGCTGAGGGGGTGCGGTGGCGCCGCACCCGGTCCTGGACGAGGTCCAAAGACGCGGACTTCGAGGGAAAGGACCAGGATCATCGAGCTCTACACCTGCCCGCCCGAGCGCGACGGTCGTCTGCGCCGACGGGCAGACCCGCACCACCAACTCGCCTATTGCGGCGCCGGTATGTGTACATCCAATGAGGAATCCAGCACTAGCGGGCGGCGCCGGTCGTGCTGAGAGCGATGGCCTGGTGCGCAAGGTGGGGGAGGTCGATGACGCGGGGGTCGCGGCGCCAGGGCGCCATGGCGCGTACGACGTCGGCGAGGTAGTCGGGGGCGCGGGTGGAGTGTACGTGGCTGCGACTGCGGTTTCAGGAGGACCAGCTGCCGCTCATCGAGGCCCGTATGGACACAGCTACCGGCAACGAGGGCGCGAAGGTTCGCGCGGTGATCGCGACAGCGTTCGGGTGCCTGGATGCCGCATCGATCACGTGGGTCGCCAACGACGGCAAGGGCGAAATCATGGACCTATACGACGAGTGCCTGGCTGCGGTGCGCGGCCGACCCGCAGCGCCAACCAGCCCGGAAACCGTGGACGGAAACTAAGCACATCCGCTGCCACAGACCGGGTCCAGATCCGGATCTCCCAACTGGCGTTGGGTCACGCTGGCGTCATTGGCAACGACACCAGTGGCACGTCCGGTCCGCTACCTGGACTCCACAAGACGCGTGCTTCAAGTCAACCTCCGAAGACTTCCAGCGCCGACCACTTGGCAAGCGGTGAGCTCCCAGCGCACGCCCCATCACCTGGGAACGCCTGGTCGACGTGCCGCTGGTACCTGCCCGGTGACAGCTCTCTGACCGCTGACCAGCTGTAATGATGCTTACCCCGATGTGACATCTGGGGCAGGATTCGGTCATGGAATATCGGATCGAGTGGCCTGTGCCCATGGACGAGGACGACTGGGCGATGCAGGAGGTGAAGGGATGGCTGGATGTGACCGTCGCGTGGGACGGCGGCAGGCAGTTGGTCGAGGTGTACGACCCGGTTCGACTTGCGCAGACAGTAGATCTTGAACTCGACCAGGTCGGGCGCTTCACAGCTAGGTGCCTGCTGGTGGTCCCGAGTGTTACGCGCGAGAACATCGAATCTGCCATGTCCGCGATCGCGGACGAGGGTTTCTTCGATCAGACGCGGTGCAGTGGGACGACGCCGGATGCGTCGCCCCACTGACTTTGACCAGGCCGCGGAGCGTGGAGAGGTGATGCCGGTCAGCACGGCGTAGGCGTTTGCCCAGCCGATCAAGAAGGCACCTGCTCCTGCCAAGAGTGCCCTGTCAGCGTGGGGTGAAGGCGTCGACTGTCAGGGCGCCGCCGTCGTCCACGCGGACCCGGACGGCGAGTTGGGCAAGAACCTGCTCCGGCCCGAGACCGGTGCGGGCGGCAACGACCAGCTCGCCCACCCCTGCAGGCAGAGCACCGTCGGCCTTCACGTGGCCGATGGTGGCAAAGGGCTTGGGTTCGTGGGGTGGTAGCACAGACCGATGTGGGTTCTGGCCTGGGGTGTTGGGGGTTCACTCGGTCGGTTGAGGCTTCTTGGGATGCTTCAGGATTGGGAAGGCGGGGCGGTATCCAAGAGGGCAGAGCGCGCCGGGGCTGGGGGAGGGGTGGTGCATGTGATGGTCCTCCACCTCAAGGATCGTCAAGCACTGTTTCGGGGATGTTCGCCGTGAGCATTTCGTCGATGCAGCTGCGCAGCCCGACGCCGGTGGGGTCGATCCAGGTGAGCCATGGCACCGGCTGGAGCAGGCCGTCGTATTGACGGGTGCCGGGGTCGGTGAGGAGGGCGCGGAGCTCGTCGGGGGCGGGGTGGGTGACCAGGCACAGCCAGGCCAGGCCGGCGCCGATGCGGACCTCGGGCGGTCGTCCGGGATCCGACCATAGGCCCCGGGCCCAACCGGGAGCGTGTTCATCCTGGTGTTCGCGGGCGAGTTGGGCGATCGCCAGGATCAGGCTCACCCGGACTACCGCATCGTCTTCCTTCGCCAGCCTGGACTGCAGTGCAGAGGAGACGTGTGAAAGCTCGCTGGTCGCCGCCAGGACGTAGGCGGTCACGGAGCGGACCTCGGGGTCGGGGTCGGGGTCGGAGAGAAGCGGGAGCAGAAGGTGCAGGTCGTCCGTGACTGCCTGACGGGCGGCCTGGATCGTCCAGTCCACCGGGCACATCGTGCTGCCCTCGATCATCAGGGGATCCTCGGAGACCTGGAGCAGGCCTTCCCGTGATCCGTCCCCCATGTGCTGGCACCGGCCGATCTCGGCGATCAGGCGAAGGGTTTGGGCTCGGAGTTCGGGGCGGGCGGTCGCTGCGATCCTGAGCAGGAACGGCACCGCCAGTGCTCCCACTGCGATCGTGCCGCCCTGGTGGTGAAGACTCGTCCAGAGCTGCCACAGGGCCCTGTCGGCAGCTTCGGCGTCCCCGGACGCGAGCGTGGCGAGCAGGCCGGGGATCTCCTCACCCGGGCCGTAGAAGTGCCGGAACCGCTGCCAGGCGACCTCGTCGTACCTGAACCCGTCCTTGACCTCCCGAGGGATCGCGCTGACGGCCGCCCGCACGTCGCAGTCCGTGCCGACCCACCGTTCCGGCCAGTCGTCCCAACGGTCATCGTCCATGGCTTGGCCTTCCAGTCCATCGACAGCATCCGAACGCCGGGAGTTTAACGACCGGTGATCAAGAGACGGACTGCTTCTGCCGCACTCCGGTGGCACCGCACCACGGCGATGTCATTTCTCGTGAGCATCTGCAGCACTCAAGATCGCCAACTGCTGCCCAAACTGCTGATCAAACGCTGCTACTTGGTTGTAGCGCAGGAGGCCTGCGGTGACGACGGCCCAGTCCAGCAACAGTCCGAGCCGGAATGGCAGATGGTGGCGTGAGCAGAGCAGGAACATTGCATACCGTCGTGAAACGGGTGCACCGACTGCGAGCCCGGTCACAAGCGCTGCCGTGAGTCCGAAAGCGAGCCCGAAGGCGCGCCCGTAGGCGAGTCCGTTCGTGAGCCCGGTCACGAGCTCGAAAGCGAGCCCGAGGGCGATTCCGGTCGCGAGCCCGATCATGAGCTCTGCAGAGGAGTCGTCCCTGATGACGTCCCGAGCTGCGAGACGTGCACCCGGCTGCTGCATGAATCCGGTGGTCGTCCAGGGGGCCCAGTTCGAACCAGCCGAGGAAGGTCCCGGTGGCCTTCTCCTGCGCGGCCCAGAAGCCGGGGGCGCTGATGCACGGGTGGATGTGTAGTTGCCCAGGCAGGGTCCGTGCCTCGATCGCGTCGCGGCTGGTCGGCCGGCCGGCCGCCGTTGATGAAGCGCATGACGTCGGGATCGCTGTCCAGCGTGACCAGGAGGTCGACGTCGGCCTCGGTGAACGGGCGCAGGACGAGCCGTTCAGTCCCCAGGGAAACAGTCATGACGTGATCTTCCGTTGAGGCATTCGGGGCCGCTACTGAATCACCTCATGAGACAACACATCGAGCTGCGACGCGCAGGAATGCCGCAGGACGTGCGGCGTCAGCTTGTGTGTCCAGCTCGGTAGATGCGCTTCGGTCGCGTCCGCGACTCCGTTGTGCGAGGCGTCGTCGCCGACCGGCGCCAGGAGCCCACGACGTTCATTGACGCGACAGCTTCTCCTGGCATGACGACCGGCCCGCGCCCACATCCGACTCAAGGCCCCCATCGTCTTGATCTGGGACAATCGCACCGGGCCGCCGGGGTGCGGGAGTAAGACGAGTCCATTCCCGCGTGGTCCAGCCCCAGTAGGCCCGTCCAGTCTCCGCGCTGTGCGTCAACTGAAGGGCGATCACGTCGAGCATGGCCTGTCGGCGGTGTGTGTGGGGCGAGTCGAGTGCGGCGTTGACCGCCTCGAGCGGTCTCAGCAGCCGTGCGATGACGCGCCAGCCCGGTGCGGTGAGCATCTTTATTCGACAGGCATGAATGTGGTCCATGCCGCGGGCCAGCTGCTCGGCCAGGTCCCGGTCGGAGAGGTGGATGTATTGCAGGGTGGAGTCGGTGTGACGGCGTCCGGCAAAGGACGCGATCGCGTGCAACTCCCAGCGCATGCGGGCCAGATGGGTCAGAGGTAAGTGTTGGGTGGTGTGCGTGGAGAACCGCTCGACACCGGAGGCCGGCGCGAGCTTGCGGAACATTTCCCGATGGGGAGTTCGGGTCAGCGCGGTGACGGGCCGGGCCAGATGGCGGAGGCGTCGTCGCGGTGGGGGTCGGGCAGCCGGATCGGGCGGACGGGGACGGTGTGTTCGCGTCCTTCGGTGACGGCCGTCCACGGGGCGGGGTGCCCGGAGTAGCACAGGGTGGTGAGGGCGAAGACGTTGTCGGCGTAGACCTCGACGTATTCGCCGACGGTGAGGATGCGCAAGGTGGCGGCGGGGTCCGTCAGGACGGTCTCGCCGAGCCGGGTCCGGTCGGGGCCGGTGACCCAGAGGTTCTTGCCGTCGCAGCCCACGGCGAGGGCGCAACGGTCGCCGTCCGGCGTGTCCGTGCGCAGGGTGATCTCGACCGGCCCGGATACGCCTATGTCGCCGACCGCGTGCAGGGTGGGGCGGTCCGTCTCCTCGCCGAGCCAGTTGTCCAGGCCGGGCCACCATTCCAGGCGTGGCGCCGAATCAACCGGCGTGACAAGGGACTTGGGCTGGGCGAGCATGCCGCGGCAGCGGTCACCGGTGTCGTTGAGGCCCACCCGGCGGGGTGTGGTGTGCAGGACGACACGCGTGCCGTCGGGGGCGGGGATGACACGGGGTGCGTACGAGCCGGTCGGTCCGAGCTGGCCGCGGCGGGTCCAGGGCCCGCGCAGGCGGGGGGCGGTCCACGCCTCGAAGCCCCGGGTTGCGCCGATGGAGCCGAGCAGCAGCCAGGTTCCGTCGTCGAGGCGTTCCAGGACCGGGCACTCCAGCTCGTCGACGTCACCGGGTGAGATGAGCGGCGGGTGGACGGTCCAGTGCTCCAGGTCCTCGGAAGTGGCCAGCGCGACGCAGCCGCCGACTTCCACAGGGAGGGAGGCGTCGCTGGCGCAGACGACCATGACCCAGCTGTCGGTCTCGTCGTCGCGTACGACGAACGGGTCGCGCCAGCCCATGTGTTCACCGGTGCGGTACCAGCGCGGATCAGCCTCGACGACCGGCTCGGTCCCGTGGCGACGCCAGGCTGTGCCGTCGGTGCGGTCGGAGTACGCCAGCCCGACCGACTGGAGCGGCCAGCCGCCCGGTGTGAGACCGGAGACGCCCGTGTAGAACATCGCCATTCCGTTGCCGTGAGGGATCGGATGCATGGTCCACACCGCCTGCTGGTCGAAGCGGCCGGGCAGACCGTTGCCGAAAGGGGTGCCCTGGGGCTGCCAGTGGACCAGGTCGGTGGAGGTGGCCCGGCCGTAGGAGGTCTCCATCCGCAGGTGGTCGAAGTCCGGTGTCCAGGGCCCCTGCAGGTGCAGCACCGCGTACGTGCCGTCCTCGTCGCGCAGGACGGCGAAGTCGTTCACGCAGAGGCCGGGCGGGGCGTATCGCATGCGCTGGTCCTGTCGCTCCACAGCGCCCAAACGTGTGCGCTGACGCTGGATAACAAAAAGGTCTCTTGAGGATCGGCCCAAGTAAATATGAACGCAAACGCTTGCGCAACAGGATGGGCGGGTTTACGGTCACGTCACTCACAGATCACACCGATGTGAAATCAACGGGAGGTACCCGCCGTGACGGCCAGCATCACCGATGTCGCCCGCGCCGCCGGAGTCTCGGCGTCCACCGTGTCCCGCGCACTCCGCGGCCGACCGGGGGTGTCGGAGGAGGTACGGGCGCAGATCGCGGAGGTCGCCGCCCAGCTCGGCTACACCGCCTCACGTTCCGCCTCCAGCCTGGCGAGCGGGCGCACCTACACCATCGGAGTCGTGGTCCCGTACGTGGGCCGCTGGTTCTTCGGCACCGTTCTGGACGCCGCCGAGCGCGAGTTCAGTGCCGCCGGCTACGACGTGCTGCTGTACAACCTGGGCTCGCCGGAGACACGCAAGCGTTTCTTCACCAAGCTGCCGGTCCGCAAGCGCGTGGACGCGGTGCTGTCGCTCCTCATTCCCGACGATGCGGAGTCGGCCGCACTGAGCTCACTGGGGGTGCCGCTGGCCACCACGGTCGGCGGCCCCCGGCCCGGTTTCACCGTCGTCGGCATCGACGACCGGGCCGGCACCGAGAGCGCCGTACGGCATCTGGTCAACCTCGGCCACCGCCGCATCGGCATGATCAGCGGCTCCAGCGGACCCCTGCACTGGACCACCCCGGTCGAACGCCGCAACGCCTACCTGGACGTGCTGACCGAGGCCGGGATCGAGCACGACCCGGCCCTGGAGGCCGACGGTGACTACACCGTCGAGGGCGGCGAGCGGGCGATGACCGAACTGCTGGCCGCCTCCCGGCCGCCGACCGCCGTGTTCGCGCAGTCCGACGAGATGGCGATGGGCGCCCTGCGCGCACTGCGCCGTCACCGCCTCAGGGTCCCCGACGACGTGTCGGTCGTCGGCTTCGACGACCACGAACTCGCCGACGTGGTCGGCCTGACCACCGTCGCCCAGCCGGTCGCCGAGCAGGGCGCCCAGGCCGCCCGGCTGCTGCTGCGCCAGCTGGACGAACCCAACGCCGAACCGCCCGCCGAGCAGGTGCAGATGCCCATCCGCCTCGTCCTGCGCGAGACCACCGCCCCGCCGCGCCCGCGCGGCCCGCAGTAGCTGCCTGAGCACTGCACCCCATGCCCGGCAAGCACATCAGCACGTCGAACCCTCGCCACAGCACGGAGGCACAGCCATGAGCTCGAACAGCAGAAAGTACCGCCGCACCGTATGTACAGCCCTGGCCCTGGCCCCCCTGGTGGCCCTGGCCGCCTGCGGCTCGGGCGGCGGCACCGACGCCTCCGCCGAGGCGGGCAGCGGCAAGGGCACCATCAGTGTCTGGGCCCACCAGGGCCAGAAGAGCGAGGCCAGTGCGCTGCAGAACGCGGTGAAGGCCTTCAACTCCTCGCAGAACAAGATCAAGGTCGACCTGAAACTGATCCCCGAGGCCGACTACACCAAGACCATCACCGCCACCGACGCCTCCAAGCTGCCGGACGTGATGGAGTTCGACGGCCCGACCATGGCGAACTTCGTCTACAACAAGAAGCTCGCCCCGATCGACACCTACGTCTCCACCAAGACCATGGACAACGCCACCGACGCGAACAAGGCGCAGGGCGAGGTCGACGGCAAGCACTACGGCCTGGGCATGTTCGACTCCGGGCTCGGCATGTACGGCAACAAGAAGCTGCTGGACGCGGCCGGGGTGAAGTACCCGACCAGCCTGTCCGACGCCTGGACCGCGCAGCAGTTCACCGCCGCGCTCAAGACCCTGAAGGCCAAGGACTCCGACGGCAAGCCCCTCGACCTCCAGGAGACCGGCGGCTACGCCAACGAGTGGGGCACCTACGGCTTCGCCCCGATCGTCTGGTCCGCGGGCGGCTCCCTCATCAAGGACGGCAAGGCGGAAGGCGCCCTCGACACCCCGGCCGTGGTCTCGGCCATGAAGACCTTCCAGTCCTGGAAGACATACGTCGACCCCAACACCGACGGCAACGCCTTCGCCAAGGGCCGCGTCGCCCTGAGCTGGGTCGGCCACTGGATGTACCCCGCCTACAGCAAGGCCCTCGGTGACGACCTCGTCGTCCTGCCGCTGCCCGACTTCGGCAACGGACCCAAGACCGGCCAGGGCTCCTGGGCCTGGGGCATCGGCGCCGACACCAAGAACGCCAAGGCCGCCGGCACTTTCCTGGACACCCTCCTGGATGACGCCAACGTCACCGCCATGACGACCGCCAACGGGGCGGTCCCCGCCACCAGGACGGCACTCGCCAAGAGCAGCCTCTACCAGCAGGGCGGCCCGCTCCAGCTCTTCGCCGACCAGCTCGCCAAGCCCTGCGGCGACAGCGACATCACCTCCTCCTGCGTCGCCGTCACCCGCCCGGTGACCGCCGGATACCCCGTGATCACCACGAAGTTCAGCGAGGCCCTGAACTCCGTCTACGGCGGCGCCGACCCCAAGAGCGCCCTGGAAAAGGCCGCCCGCGCCATCGACCAGGACTTCTCCGACAACGCGGGCTACAAGATCCCGTAGGACCCATCGGCCGGGGCGGGCGCGGCAGCCGCGCCCGCCCCGCCGGGAACAGGACCCTCCCGTGACATCCGTGGAACCCGCGCACTCGGCGCCGCCCGGCCCGGAGCAGACCCCGTCCGTGACACCCGTGAAGCCCGCGCGGACTACGCGATCAGCGCGGCCGGGCCACAGGAACCGAGACTGGCTGCACGGACTGCTCATGTCCGCCCCGGCCGTCGTCGGACTCATCGTCTTCGTCGGGGTGCCGTTCGGCTACGCCGTCGTCCTCTCCTTCTACAACGTCCGCCTCGGCTCCCCGCTGGAACCGACCTGGTTCGGGATCGAGCAGTACCGGCGCCTGTTCACGGATCCGGACCTGTCCGGCCCCTTCCTGCGGGCGCTGAGGAACAACCTGACCTTCGCCGTGGTCGTCGTCCCCGTCCAGACCGCCCTCGCCCTCGGCCTCGCGATCCTGCTCAACCGCAAGCTCAAGGCCATCGGCCTGTTCCGCTCCCTGTTCTTCATGCCGGTCGTCTTCCCCATGGCGCTCGTCGCCGTGATCTGGCGCCTCATCCTTGCCCGCAGCGACGAGGGCATGCTCAACTCCGCGCTGGACGCGGTGAGTTTCGGCAACTGGGGCGCCTTCGACTGGCTCGGAGACTCGGCCACCGCGATGGCCTCGATCATCGTCCTGTCCATCTGGCAGGGCGTCGGCTTCCAGATGGTCATCCTCCTGGCCGGCCTCCAGCAGATCCCGGGCGAGCTCTACGAGGCCGCCGAACTCGACCGCGCCACCCGCTGGCAGCAGTTCCGCCACGTCACCCTGCCCGGCATCCACGGCACCCTCGTCTTCGTCGTCATGCTCACCTCGGTGCTCTCCTTTCGCGTCTTCGACCAGGTCTACGTCCTTGTCCGCGGCGGCGGGCTCGACGAGGACGCCACCCGCACCGTGATGTACCAGGCCGTCACCACAGCCTTCGACCAGAACAACATCGGCCAGGCGTCCGCGATCACCGTCGTCTTCTTCCTGATCGTCGTCGTCCTGACGCTCATCCAGCGCCGCGTCGTCCGGCCCGGAATCGAGGACTGACCCATGGGCACCACCCCTACGCCCCTGCGCCGTTTCATGGACTACGCCGTACTCAGTGTGCTGGCCCTCGTGTTCGTGCTGCCCGTGATCTACCTGTTCCTGGGCAGTCTCAAGCCGTCCGACGAGGTCCTGGGCGGCCTGTCCGGCTTCCTCCCCACCAACCTGTCCCTCGACAACTACTCCGCCGTCCTGAGCAGCCTCAACTCCGACAGCACCGGCTACTTCTGGCGCTTCATGGGCATCTCGCTGCTGCTGGCGTTCGTCGTCGTCACCGGCGGCCTGTTCGTCAACTCGATGGCGGCATACGGCCTTTCCCGGCTCAAGTGGCGCGGCCGGGAAGCCGTCTTCACACTCGTCCTGCTGCTGATGCTGGTCCCGTTCGAGTCGGTGGCCGTCCCGCTCTTCTACATGTTCAACGACCAGCGCAACACCCTGTACATCCTGGCGCTCCCCTTCATCGCCAACGCCTTCTCCGTCTACCAGTTCCACACGTTCTTCCGCACGATCCCACCGAGCATCGAGGAAGCCGCCCGCATCGACGGCGCTGGCCCCTGGCGTACCTTCTTCGCCATCATCGTCCCCATGTCGAAGCCGGCCTTCGCCTCCGTGGCGATCCTGACCTTCCTCATCCAGTGGGGCTCCTTCCTATGGCCGGTACTGATGGTCTCCGACCCGTCGGTGCGGCCACTGCCGCTGGAGATGAGCGTCTTCCAGGGCCAGCAGCCCCCGGACTGGGGCCAGATCCTCGCCTTCGGCGTCCTCCTGATCCTGCCCGTCCTGGTGGTCTTCGCCTTCTTCCAACGCTGGTTCGTCCAAGGCGTCGCCAGCTCCGCCGTCAAGGGCTGAGCGAAAACCGAGAACCTGCATGTCTCGGCCAGTACCACTGGTGGAGCCAGCCCGCGCTACCGGCGTGGTGGCGGGGGGCTGCGGCCGAACAAGGCCTGCCTCACGAGTTCGGACGCCCTCCCTGCCCACTTCCTGCCGGCGCTGTGACCTCCTCGGGTCATCGGATTGTGGGCGGTGCCTTGTGGGGGTGGGTGGCGGGGGACTGTAAGACGTTCGGTGTAACTCCCGATCATGGAGGATGCATCGATGACCGGTGAGAACGTGTCCGAGTCCGAGGTTGTCGAGCCCACGAAGGTTGTGTCGGCGGAGGCTGTGGACGACCAGTTGATTGACGAGCTGGTTGGCCGTGCCCAGGCCGAGGGCTTGCAGCTGACCATGCGGCTGCTGGAATCCGCCCTGGAAGGCGAGATCACCGGCCACCTCGGCTATGACGAATACGATGCGGGCGGGAAGAACGGCGGCAACTCCCGTAGTGGCAAACGCTCCAAGACGGTGCTGACGGATGTCGGCCCGGTGGAGATAACAACCCACGGTGACCAGGCCGGAGGCCGCCGGAAGATTCGCGACACCTCACCATGCGAGCCCTCCAGTCCCGAGGCCGAAATAGGCAGCCCCGGGGGAGGGGAGGCGGCTGGCGTGGGGTCCGTCACCGCGGCACGGACCCCACGCCGAACCTACCTGGCATTCTGGCGGGACGTCTGGTGGAGCTCGGAGAGGTCCTCATAGCTCTGCTCACGAGAACCGGCTCTGGTCCAATTCTTGTGGCGCGGATACTTTCCGTGACCGATCGGTCTGAGGGCCTCCGCGATCCGTTGGACTTCGTGGCGCCACTGAACGGCGTCGGCACTGTCCACCCAGCCGGTCAGCAGTTCCGATCCGTCTTGGAGTACACACTGCAGAGCGAGCACTGCTGACGTGCGGAGAGCCAACGGAAGCTGCGGCAGAGGTTCTCCAGGTCCGTCATCAGGGTCGATCACAATCCCGCTGCCCGGGACTGTGCTGGCAACGAGAGCCGCGGCGGCCACCGCTTCGGTGCCGTCGCCGCCATCCACGCGTGCTCCGGAATCCGTGACTCGGTGGAATGCTCGCTCGAGCAATTCGATGACCTTCTGAGAATTCAGTCCCTCGAGTTCATCGACGAAGTCGGCAGCGAGATCGCTGTCGAATGGGCCTGTTCCCCACGTGCCCATGCTCGGCTCCTGGTATCGCTCTCGCGGACGAAGCCAGCATGCCAGCAGACACTGACAAACGCTCACATGGCCAGGAGGACCCGTTTGCGAAGAAGTTCGAATCCTGCGCGGCCGAACATCTGACGCTTGAGCATTTTGATCCGGTTGACGCCTCGAGCCTTGTTCCCCCGATGCGTAGGGGGAACAGGGCTCGAGGCATGAAGATCAGGGCGGGTGTCGGTGGCGCTACCGGGCGGTCAGGATTTCTGACCCCTGCGACTCTCACCTGGCTGCGGCCTCAGCTTGGTCCGACGCTGCGGTAACCGTCCGGTTGGCAGCGGTCAGCCGCTTCGCGATACGGCGCATCTCCTCCTCCAAGGGCTCCAAGTGCTCCATGTGCTCGCGGGTCACAACCGTGTGCGAGGACGACGAACAGCTGTGAGTGCTGGGGCCGGACGGGCTGTGACGGGCCCGGCAGGAGCGTCTACCGGTTGGGCAGCCGGATACGTCGTATCCATGCCTAGACTTCGGTGTCGGCGTCTTTGACCTCTTCGCCGCGTACCGCGAGGCCCTCGGCGATGGTCGTGCCGGGGCAGGAGGCGGCGTAGTCGCGTTCGGTGGTGCCCAGGCCGCTCATGGCGTGAGTGGTGACCGGGTGGATGGTCTTGCCTTGGAAGTCGAGGTCTTCGGTGAACGTCGTCATGATCATGGGTGCTCGGACGTTCCAGATGGGGCTGGCCAGGAGGATGGTGTCGTAGTTGTCGAGTGAGGGCAGGCGGCCTTCGATGGCTGGGCGGGCGTCGGTGTCCTGCTCGCGGAGGTTGCGCTTTACGGTCGCGTCGTAGTCGTGCGGGTAGGGGTTGGCGGCCTGGATGCGGTAGGTGTCGCAGCTGATACGGCTGCCGATCTTGTGGGCGAGCACCTCGGTGTTGCCGACCTTCAGGTCGGTACGGCCGCCGTTGTGGTAGTTCACGCCCGGTCGGGAGAAGTAGGCCAGCAGTACTCGTTTCACGCTGCCTCCGGTCGTCGCGGTGGACTCGGAGGATGCGCTGGAGCGAGGTGAGGACGGTGAGCAGCCCGCCAAGTGGGTCGCACTCGCGGTGGCGGTTGCGGTCGCCAGTGCGCTGCGCAGGACGGTGCGCCGGCTCGGCACGGCGGTGTGCGTGATCACGATGGACTGCTCCCGGTGAACCGTTGTGGAGTGGAGGCCGGGGCGTGCGCCCCGGACGTTGGTTTCAGGGCGCACTCGGCCAGCAAGGAGCGCCGTTCAGTTGTCGAGACGGCGCCCTGCGAGCCAGGTGACCATCTCGGGGTCGTGGTGGTCGAAGAAGAGGGAGCTGCCGGTGTCGAGGGTGGCGATCTGGGCCATCTGCTCGTCGGTGAGCCGGAAGTCGAAGACGTCGATGTTCTCGGCCATGCGCTCGGCCCGCACGGACTTGGGGATGGCGATGACGCCGCGCTGGGTGAGCCAGCGCAGCACGACCTGTGCGACGGACTTGCCTTGCTCCTTGCCGATCTCGGCGAGCAGGGGGTTGGTGAAGAGGCCGTCCTTGCCCTCGGCGAAGCCGCCCCAGGACTGGATCTGCACGCCGTGCTCGCGCATGAGGGCCTGGTAGTCGAGGCGCTGGAAGAAGGGGTGGGTCTCGATCTGGTTGACCTGCGGGGTGATCTCGTTGTTGAGGATCAGGTCGATCAGGCGGTCGGGGTAGAAGTTGGCGACCCCGATCGCCTTCGTCAGCCCTTCGCGGTTGAGGGCCTCCATCGCGCGCCACTGGCCGTAGACGTCGCCGAAGGGCTGGTGCATCAGGTACAGGTCGAGGTGGTCCAGGCCCAGCTTGTTCAGGGACGTCTCGAACGCGCGGCGGGTGTTGCCCTCGGCGGGGGCGTCCTGGACCCACAGTTTGGTGGTGACGAAGAGCTCCTCGCGCGCGATGCCGCTGGACTTGATGGAGCGGCCTACGGCTTCTTCGTTGCCGTAGGCGGCGGCGGTGTCCAGCAGTCGGTAGCCGGCGGCCAGGGCCTCGGAGACGGCGCGCTCGGTGTCCTCAGCGGGGATCTGGTAGACGCCGAAGCCGAGGAGCGGCATCTGGACGCCGTTGTTGAGGGTGACGGTCTGCATGAGGGAGATGTCCTTCGCTGCGCGGGGGTCAGGGGCGGATGAGGGCCTTGAGGACCTGGCGGTCGGCCATGGCCCGGTAGGCGTCCGAGGTCTGGGCGAGGGGGAAGGTCTGGTCGAAGACGCGGCCGGGGGTGATGGTGCCGTCCAGGACGTCGGCGAGCAGTTCCGGGATGTAGGCGCGGGCGGGGCTGGCGCCGCCGGTCAGGGTGACGTTGCGCATGAACTCCGCCGGGCCGATCGGACCCTGCTCGTACTGGGGAACGCCCAGGCGGCTGATGGTGCCGCCGTCCAGGACCGCGCCGAGTGCGGTGTCCAGGGCCTGGCGGGTGCCGACGGCCTCGATGACCTTGTCCACTCCGCCGGTCAGCTCGCGGATGCGGGCGATGCCCTCCTCGCCGCGCTCGGCGATCACGTCCGTGGCGCCGAACTCGCGGCCCAGGCCGGTGCGGGCTACGTGGCGGCCGGCGAGCACGATCCGCTCGGCGCCGAGCCGCTTGGCGGCGATGACCGCGCACAGGCCGACCGCGCCGTCCCCGACGACCAGTACCGCATCGCCGGTGCCGACGCCTGCGGTGACGGCGCCGTGGTGGCCGGTGGTCATCACGTCAGAGAGGGCCAGCAGCGACGGCAGCAGCGCCGAGTCGGCGGCCACCGGCAGTTTCACCAAGGTGCCGTCCGCGTAAGGGACGCGAACAGCTTCGCCCTGGCCACCGTCGACACCGTCGAAGCCGTACCGGCCGCCGTTGCGGCACGAGATGTGCAGGCCCTTGGCACAGTAGTCGCAGGTGTTGTCGCTGTAGGTGAACGGGGCGACGACCAGATCACCGGCCTTCAGGCCGGTCACGTGCGCGCCGGTCTCCTTGATGACGCCGAGGAACTCGTGGCCCATGGGGCGACCGGCGTCGGTGGCGGGCATGGACGCGTAGGGGCCACAGGTCGCTGCCGCACACGCACGCGGCGAGCGTGCGCACGACCGCGTCGTCCGGTTGGGCGATCTTCGGGGCAGGCCGGTTCGCGACGCGGACGTCGCCGGCTCCGTACATCACTGCTGCACGCATGAGGGTGCTACTCCAAGCGAGGATCGTGCTGGGGTCGGTACGACGGGTTCAGCGTTCGAGCATGCGGGCCTGGGCCTCGGTGTGGGTGTCGCCGTAGGCAGGCGGCAGACTGCTCAGCCTGTCGAGCTGCTTGGCGGTCAGCGTGACGGCGTCGGCGGCGGTGTTCTCCTCGACCCGGGTCACGCGCTTGGTGCCGGGGATCGGAGCGATGTTGTCGCCCTGGGCGAGCAGCCAGGCCAGCGCCACCTGGGCGGGCGTGGCGCCGACCTCGGTGGCCAGGGCCTTGACCTCGTCAGCGAGCGCCAGGTTGCGCTGGAAGTTCTCGCCCGTGAAGCGCGGGTTGTCGCGCCGGAAGTCGCCTTCGTCGAACTGGTCGGTGGAGCGGATGGTGCCGGTCAGGAAGCCGCGTCCGAGTGGGGAGAACGGCACGAGGCCGATGTTCAGCTCCCGCAGGACGGGCAGCACGTGCCCCTCGATCCCGCGAGTGAACAGGGAGTACTCGGACTGCACCGCGGTGACCGGCTGCACTGTGTGGGCGCGGCGGATTGTGTCCGGGCCCGCCTCGGAGAGGCCAAAAGCCCGTATCTTGCCCTCGGTGATCAGCTCGCCCACCGCGCCGGCGGCCTCCTCGATCGGTGTGTTCGGGTCCACCCGGTGCTGGTAGTACAGGTCGATGTGGTCGGTGCCCAGCCGCTTGAGGGAGCCCTCGACCGCGGTGCGGATGTTGGCCGGGCCGGAGTCCAGGTTCCAGGCACCGTCGCCGGCGTGCGAGACCAGGCCGAACTTGGTGGCGAGCACCACCTTGTCCCGGCGACCCTTCAGTGCCCGCCCGAGCAATTCCTCGTTGGTGTAGGGGCCGTAGATCTCGGCGGTGTCGATGAGCGTGACGCCCAGCTCCAGCGCCCGGTGCACGGTCCTGATCGACTCCTCGTCATCGGCGCCCGAGCCGGTGTAGCCGTGGGACATGCCCATCGCGCCCAGCCCGATCCGGGAAACCTCCAGGTCACGCAGCTTGATGTACCGCATCTCGCCCTCTTCCGATCATGGGTCTCGCCTGGTCTCTCACTCTCGCCCGGCCCAGCAGGTCGTGCCCGTCGCAGTTCGGGCGACGAGAGGGTCCGGCGTCTTCCTCTTTCACCTTCGCCTTGATTGCTCCGGTGTGGCAGGGCGGGCTCTTCGGGGGTAATGACAGGGCCCCTCTCCCGCCCGCGAAACAGGTGCCCGGCGGGTGAGACTGGAGTCATGGCATCGACGAGCGCGCGCAGCGAGGGCGCCGAGCTGGGACGTTTCCTGCGTGCCCGCCGCACCCAGACCAATCCCGAACACGTCGGCCTCACCGTCGGCGCCGGCATCCGCCGCACCCCCGGCCTGCGCCGCGAGGAGCTGGCCACCCTCGCCGGGATCAGCATCGACTACTACGTACGCCTGGAACGCGGCAAGGAGACCCGCCCCAGTCCCGCAGTGCTCGACTCACTCGCCCGCGCTCTGCACATGGACGACCAGGAGCACCAGCATCTGCGTGAGCTCGCCGCACGTGCCGCCCGCTACGCGCCCGAGCCGCCTTCGGCCCCGAGCCGCACTGTGCGCCCCCACCTGAAACTGCTGCTGGAGTCACTGCGGCCGAACCCGGCCTACGTCATCAGCCGCAGCATGGACATGCTCGCCTGGAACCCGGGCGGTCTCGCCCTGTACGCGGGCCTGGAGGACTGGCCGGCCAAGCACCGCAACCTGGCCCGCTACATCTTCCTCCACCCGGCCGCGCGAGATCTCTTCGGTGACTGGGACCGCCAGATCACCGGCTGCGTCGCCCGGCTGCGCGCTGTCGCCGGCACCGCCCCTGACGCTCCTGACCTGACCAACCTTGTTGGCGAGCTCCTTCTCAAGAGCTCCGACTTCGCCCGGCTGTGGGAGCGTTACGAAGTGACCGGCCGCAAGCCCGCGCAGAAAACCTTCCAGCACCCCCGCGTCGGCACGGTCACGCTCACCTCCCAGTCCATGCACCTGGAAGGCACCCCCGGCCAACGCATCGGCGTCTACACCGCCGAACCCGGCACACCTGACCACGACGCCATGCTGCTGCTCGACATGACTGCGCCCGTGGCCGCACCCAGCACGGATATTCCGCACACGTCACCCTGACCGGCGACAGGCGAGGAACGCGGGGCCCGCTGCGCGCCGGCTGCTGCGCTGCGGCATGAGGGAGAGCGTTCCATGCTGCCCGCCCGCCAGATACGCGGGCGCGCAGGTTGCCACACGGAACTGCGACTGAGGCCCGCGTTGCACGGCTGTACTGGGCAGACACCCGAGTACCTGCACTGCGAGCGGGCGTCATTGCAATCTGAGCTTTCTGCGATGGCCGTCCGATCCGTGCCCGCATGGCGGAGCGTGGCGAGGAAGGCGAAAATGGGATGGCCGGACAGGAGATGCCCGACCAGCGGGCACGGCACTCGCTCTCAGCGCGGGGATAGCGCCAACCCATCCCCAGCGCCGTTGAAGCAGTCCCGGCAGGGAGCGTTGGCGTAGCAGACAGTGACCGGCGACTCGATGAAAACTCCGGAAACCGGGTGCGGGCCGTCAACGTATTTCCGCGTGTGGCAGGTACAGGTAGGACAGGTGGTCGCTCATGTGCCGATGGCTTGCATACTCGGGAACGCCCTTGCTGCTCGACACCATCCTGTACAAACCGGCCCACTCGCTGATCGATCAGAGCCTCCACTCAAGACTGGGTGTCGAGACGACGAACGGCGACGGTTTCGGCATCGGTTGGTACCCGGCGGGAAGCATCGACACCCCGGCCCTGCTCAGGGACCTCGGCCCCGCCTGGAACAACCGCAACCTGCGGGAGATCGCGGATCATGTCCGCTCCCCGTTGTTCTTCGCCCACATACGGGCGTCGACCGGCACGGCGGTGCAGCAGACGAATTGCCACCCGTTTCGGCACGGCCGCTGGATGTGGATGCACAACGGTGCCATCACAGGTTTCCACGTCATGCGACGCGAGCTGTCGCTGCTTGTCGACCCTGAGATGTACCCCGACATCGAAGGAACGACGGACTCGGAGGTGATGTTCTACCTGGCGCTCACCTTCGGCCTGGACCAGGATCCGCCGGGGGCCGTGGCCCGGATGGTGGGAGTGGTGGAGCGCAGCGGCCGCGACCACGGTGTGGAGTTCCCGCTCCAGATGACGATCGCCGTCACTGACGGCGAACGCGTATGGGCCTTCCGCTACTCGAGCCAGGGCGCTTCCCGGTCATTGTTCTACAGCACTCGCGTGGACGCGCTGCGCAAGCTGCACCCCGACATGGCATTCCTGCAGGAAGTGTCCGACGAGACCCGCCTCATCGTGTCCGAACCTCTCGGTGATCTGCCTGGTGCCTGGAACGAGGTACCCGAGAGCAGCTATGGCGTCGTACATGCAGGCGGAGCGGCCGACGAACTGCATCCCTTCGCTCCAGAACCGGCCTGACACGCCGGCTGTCTCTCAGTCGTGGCACTTCCAGGGGGCCGCAGACTACGACGGGGGGTGCCCCTAGGTCTTTGGTCAGATAAACGGGGGTGCGTTGCCGCTGGGGGCCGGGCAGCATGGCGGGGTGGCTGATCTGCTGTGGGCTGACGTGCGCGGCTTCTTCGACCCGGACTTGATGGGGGCGCCGCCGGACGTGCGTGTCCCGAATACATCGGTGGCGGACTGGCAGTTGGTCCTCGATCTTGTCGCGGAGAAGGGCTGGAAGAGCCAGTACTCCGAGGGAGAGACGGTGTTTCCGGTGCCCCGGGCTGAGGCTGTGCTGTCTCGTCCGGCGGATGCCGAGTGCTCGGACCTGCAGGTCTGGCTGCCTGCCGATGTAGTGGCGATCTTCCGCTTCCATACCCACGATGAAGTCGACGTCGACCTGCGGGAGTTGCAGGGTCAGGAGCGACTTGATGTGTTCTGCGGCTTCCTTCGGGAGATCGGGCGGCGGCTGGGCAAGCCGGTGCTGATGGATCCGGAAGGCGACTATGGCCGTCCGGTGCTTGGCTTCGACGTCGAGGCCGACCGAGTCGTTCTCTTCGCAGACTCGCAGACTCGCAGACTCGCAGACTCGCAGACTCGCAGACTCGCAGACTCGCAGACTCGCAGACTCGCAGACCCCCGCAGGTCAGGTGACGAGGGCTGACGGCTGCGGTTTGTAAAAGGTTCCGTCACGGAGCATCGCGAGCACGTCGGCCGCCACCTGCGTGGTGGGTGTACACCCTGACCGCAGGCCCGACCACGTGCCGCATCCCCCCGGACCATGCAGGTCAGTGCACCGTCGAGCCGACCCGCATCTGCGTGCCTCGCAAGACCGAAACACGACCAACTCGCCCTGCCCGCCACCAGCTTCGTCCGGTCCCTGCGGCGACGGAGAGTTGGTGCCTCAGCTGAGCACAAGGTTTTGCCGTTCCGTGACGAGAGAAGCGGGCTGCAGGCAATGCCGTTGCATTACGGGTCTGCGGGTTGGGGTCGTTTGATGCGGATGGCTCGGGTGCCGGTGCGGGTGGGCTGCGGCCACGCGTGGTGCTCGGCCCGTTTGAGCCAGTAGTTGGACATTTTGCACTTCACGACAAGGACCCATCTGGCACTACGCCGCAAACTGCCAAGAGAGTTAATCGGATTCCTCCGAGACGCGCACGAGAACCGCGGTGTGCTGCGACAAGTCGGATCGGTGTATCAGTTCCGGCATATCGACCTGCAACGTCACCTCGCGCAGCCCGTAAGGGCGCGTAACACGATCTGGTGACGTCAGATGCTGCATCGCCGACACACGGCTGCCTACTCGCTCGCGATACTTGAACTATGGACAGTTGCGAGGGCACCGCGACGCTTGAGTGGTGGGCCAACTGATCGACGTGTCTGGGCAGGCTTCGTGTGGAGGTCGCATTCTGTGTCGCCAGAGACAACTGGATGTCCGAGGCGACCTTTGAATCCACCCTGGCCGCGGAGCACAGGGAGAGCTTGGACTTCCTGATGCAGCTCGATCCGCACTTCACCCTGCGTTTTGACGACGCGAGCACGCTGCTGGTCAAGGTCGTCGAAACAGGAGTCGGGGGACGGCTCATCTTCACCGCGGCCGAGGCAGACGCTGCAGAGCCAACCGGAACCAGGAACGCACCGCACCGGTAGTCCCAGGGCCTTGCGAGGTGCTGCACTGCCCGTGATCGATTGGGGGCGGGATCAGGAGTGGGTCTTCTTGAGGCGTGTCCAGCAGATGCGGCTGCAGGCCAGGGAAACGAAAGGTGGCGTGGAGTTCGATGCGGCGTCCCCAGCGAACGGCGAGCCGGCGAACTTATGGAACAGGGCGAAAGTCTGCTGCACGACGTAGCGGAGCTTGCCCATGCCTTTGATGTTCGGTGATCCCTTGCGCGAGATGGCAGGCAGGATCCGCCGTTGTCGCAGCTCGTTGCGGTGGGCATCGGAGGCGTAGCCCTAGAGCGCTAGATCCTTTGCCACGTCCGAGCCGGGCAAAGGGGACTGCCGGCTGACTGCCATGCCCGCATTATGGCCGCCCGCGCAGGGTGGGGCCGGCGGTTGTCCGGGGCTGTTGAGGAGAGTGACGTCGGCGGGGAGGGGGCGGTACGCCGTCAGGACTGCCGCTGCGGCGGGTAGGCACCCGTCCGTCCGTTTGCTAGTCACTGATACCGCTACCTAGCTATGGTGGTAGGTATGGCGAAGCAGACGAACATCAGACTGGACGACGCTGTCAAGGCGGCTGCCGAGGACCGGGCCAAGCGTCGGGGTCTGAGCTTGCAGGGATACGTTGCCGACTTGATCAAGGCCGATGTGGACCAGACACGTGCCGCCTTCATGGCCGGCGCCACGACGTTCCTTGCCGGGTACGCGGACGCGTTCGAGGCGGAGGTCGGTGAGGACAGGTACCCCGGTCTTCCGGAGGGACTGGCGGAGAGCGAGCCGAGGGACGCCGCGTGAATCTCCGTGTCGATCTCGCCTGGATCCTGGCGGTGGCGCAGCAGATCCCGGGCGATCCCCAGGTCGTCGACTACGGCGTACCGGTCGCTGCGGAAGCGCGTCATCGCGCGGAGGTCCTGGACCATGAGGTGTATCCCGAACCGCATCACAAGGCCGCGGCGCTGTTGTGCGAGCTGGCGAGGAACCCCAGTCTGGAGGTGAGGAATCTGCTGTTCGCGGCCACGGTGGCTGCGGCCTACCTCTCGGCGTGCGGCCTCGCGGTGAGCCCCGGTTTGGACACCGTTCTTCCCTTGGCGCGCGCGGC
Organism: Streptomyces sp. BV286; assembly: GCF_019090165.1. GTDB lineage: Bacteria > Actinomycetota > Actinomycetes > Streptomycetales > Streptomycetaceae > Streptomyces. The sequence continues at coordinate 49,118 of NZ_JAHRIB010000206.1, read as the reverse complement.
CCGGGATGGGCTCCCGGTGCGGGAGGTCGCCGCTCAGATCAAGACCTGGACGAGCTGATCCAGCAGGCTCTTCCCACCGTGCCGTGTCAGGGTTCCGGGTCGTCAGCGAGCGCCGGTCGATCCAGCCGGAACGATGTGGCGTTCTACCAGGCCCAGCAGGGGCCCAATAGGGCCGGCCGCGGTCTGCGGAGCCGGGTAGCCGTGCCAGCCCATCACTTCCGGAACCGGGCCGCACGCCACCGGTAGCGTGAAACCAGGTGACTCGGCTCCGCTCTGCTCGGAGCACTCCCGAGTCTCGCTCAAATTCGGAACGGTTCAATGATGATGTGAGTCCGGTTGCCCGGGAGCGAGTTTGTTGAGTTCAAGGGTGATCTCGAAGGGGACGGTTTGCTGGAGTGTGTGGCGGAAGATCCGTGCCGGTGCGTATGAGCCGGACCCCGCTGGGGGGGGCCTCTACGTCTTTCGTCAAGCGAGGCGTGGGGTTCGGGGTTCGTAGAGGGTGCCGACGCGGAGCATCGCGAACAGCACGTTGATCCGTTGTCGGGCCAGGCGGAGAAGCGCCTGGGTGTGGGTCCTCCCTCGGGCCCGGCATTTGTCGTAGTAGGTGCGGGAGGCGGGATCGTGCAGGGCGGCGAACGCGGACAGGAACATCGCGCGTTTGAGTTGCCGGTTGCCGTCTCTGGGTGCGTGTTCGCCGTGGATGGAGGTTCCCGAGGACTTCGTGGTCGGGGCGAGGCCGGCATAGGAGGCGAGGTGGGCGGCGGTGGGGAAGCTGGTGCCGTCGCCGACGCTGACCAGCAGTGTTGCGGCGGTCCTGACCGCGACCCCAGGCATCGAGGTCAGGACCTTGGCAAGAAAGTGGTCCTCCAGCAGAGCACTGATCTGGGCTTCTGTCGCCCTGCGTTGTTCGTGGACGGCGTCGGGATCACGATGTCGAGCGTGCCGGTTCCCGGAACGACGACGGTCTGCTCGTCGAGCGCGGTCAAAGACATCGTCGATCAGCCGCTTCGCCACGCGCGGGGCCTTCGGGCGGATCACCTCAACCAGCCTGCGGCGTCCGGCCTTTCGCAGCGCGTCCGGGGATCCGTAGTGTTCCAGCGACGGGTGGAACTGGGTGAGCAGGCCGCGGATCCGGTTGGAGGTGTGGGTGGCCTCGGCCGCCAGGTCCTGGTCGAAGGCGACGAGCACGGTCAACTCGGCGGTGATCTCGTCGGTCAGCTTTAGCGACCGCAGGGTGTGAGGCATGGTGTGGGCCGCGTCCGCGATCACCGCGGCGTCCTTCGCGTCGGTTTTCGCCTCGCCGGGGTAGAGGTCGGCGATCCGCGGTGCCCCGGCCCTGCTCGGTCCCGAGGCGGCTCCCATCCTCAACTGGCCCGGGAGTGTCGGTGGGTCCCTGGACACCGGCTGGCGTTGGTGGTCGTCTACGCGCGGCCGGCCTCCTGCGCCTGTGTCACCCAGCGTGCGAGGAGTGCCCGTTGGGCTTCCTCGTCCTCGCGGAGAACACCTGTGATGGCCATGCCTCGCAGCAGCGCGAGGAGTGTCTCCAGGTCGTCGCGTTCGAGTCGGAGGGCGGCCGGTTCGTCAGTCGCTTCGCTGAGGACCGCACGCAGGTGCTGGCCGAGTTTGCGTTCGGCGGGGACGAGCTGGTCGCGCAGGACTGGGTCGGTGCGTGCGGCCATCCACAGTTCGAGCCCCGCGGCGAACAAGGACCCGGACATGAACCGGTAGAGCGTGCTGACCAGGCTCTCGATATCGACGGGGGCCTCGTCGGCACTGACCATCTTGGTGAGCTCGCGTAGCTGGCCCTCGGCGACGTGGTGCACGGCGGCGACGATCAGTTCCTGCATAGAGGCGAAGTGATGGGTGAGCGTGCCACGGGAGACGCCGGCCCGGGCCTGTACCCGCTGCATCGTCGTGCCGGCGTAACCGTCTGTGACGAGTGTCTTCACGGTCGCGTCGAGTAGAGCGGCCCGCGTCACCAGCCATCGGTCCTGCTTCTTGTGTGTCTGCACATTCCACAGTCTAATAAGACCGATCAGGCGGTCTGTTTTGGGGGTGCTGTGGTTGTAGCTGCTGACCTTGTGCGGCGTGGTGCGGGACATCACGCGGCACGAACAGCTGTGGTCTTCGGAGATCGCTCCCTGACGTTCGCCGAAGTGGACGAAGCGGCCAACCGCTTCGCCAATGTTCTGCTCGGTGCCGGGATGGTGAAGGGCGACCACCTGGGCATGCTGGTCGACAACGGCCTGTGATCCCTGCCGCTCGGCTTCGCGTACCTCAAGTCGGGAATCGTCCGTGTGCCGATGAACCCCCGGCTCTCGGTCGCCGAGCACCGGCGGATGCTGGAAGGGACCGGGACGTCCTGGCTCCTGCACCAGCGCGAGCTGGCCGAGGCGGCCGGCGAACTGGCCGCGGGTGTGAAGGGGCTGCGCACCGTGGGGCTGGGCGGGCCGGGGGCGGCGGGCGGGATCGACCTGCTCGCCCGGGCCGACGGGGCGAGCCCCGCTGATCCCCATGTGCCGCTGCGCGAGTCCGACCCGACGCTGCTGCTGCACACGTCCGGTACCACCGGGGTGCTGAAGGCCGCCACCCACACCCAGGGCTCCTATGCCGCGATCACCACGAACATCCTCGCGAACTTGCTGTCACCCGGTCCGGATTCCGTGATGCTGCACGCCGCGTCGCTGATCCATGCCAGCGGCACCTTCGTGCTTCCCTACTGGATCCGGGGTGCCACCTCCGTCGTCCTGCCCGGATTCGACCCGCGGCGGTTTCTCGAAGCGATCCCACGCCACCGGGTGACCGAGGTCAACCTGGTGCCTACGATGCTCGGCATGCTCTTTGCCGGCGACGGCATCGAGGACGCCGACCTCTCCTCGCTGCGCACGGTCGTCTACAGGGCGAGCCCCATGCCGCGCCCGCTGCTTGAGCGTGCCGTGAGCCGGTTGGGTCCGATCGTCAAGCAGTACCACGGGCAGACCGAGGTGCCCTGGCCATCACGATGCTCGACGAGAAGGATCACCTCGACCCCGCTCACCGGTTCCTGCGGCAGGCCGTCGGTCGACATGGACGTGCGGCTGGCCGACGAGCACGGACGGCCGGTCGGCCGCGGCGAGATCGGCGAGGTGCAGGTGAAGTCTGAAGGACGGACACACGGTCACGCCGGAGGAGCTGAGGCATCTCGTGCGCTCCCGGCTGGCCGGCTACAAGGTGCCCAAGCGCATCGAGTTCATCCCGGCACTGCCGAAGTCGCCGGTCGGCAAGATCCTGCGCAGAGCGCTGCGGGAACCCTTGTGGAAGGGGGAGCAGACGTGACGAACACCGAAGCGAAGTACGAGTCGATCCGGGTGGAGACCGTCGACCGTGTTACGACGGTCATCCTGGACCGTCCCGAACGGCGCAACGCTGTGGACGGGCCGATGGCGGCGGAACTCGCCGATGCCTTCAGGGCCTTCGACGAGGACACGGACGCCGACGTGGCCGTCCTGTGGGGCGATGGCGGGCACTTCTGCGCCGGCGCCGACCTCAAAGCCGTGGGCACCGAACGCGGAAACACCGTCGCGGTGTCGGGCGACGGCCCCATGGGGCCGACGCGGCTGCGGCTGGCTAAACCCGTGATCGCGGCAGTGGAGGGGTACGCGGTCGCGGGCGGCCTGGAACTCGCCATCTGGTGCGACCTGCGAGTCGCGGCCACCGACGCCACTTTCGGTGTCTTCTGCCGGCGCTGGGGCGTCCCCCTCATCGACGGGGGTACGCTCCGTCTGCCCCGGCTGATCGGCATGAGCCGGGCCATGGACATGATCCTCACAGGCCGAGCCGTCGATGCCCAGGAGGCTGCCTCCTTCGGGCTGGCGAACCGGGTCGTCGGCCCTGGCACCGCCAGGGCCGAAGCCGAAGCGCTCGCCCGCCAGATCTCCGGTTCTCCCCAGACCTGCCTGCGCAACGACAGAAGCTCGGTGTACGAACAGAGCGGTCTGTCGGAGGCGGACGCCCTCCGTTTCGAAATCGGAGTCGGCCTGACATCCCTGCGGGTCGACGGCATCTCCGGGTCCGCCCGGTTCTCCAACGGGGCCGGACGACACGGCTCCTCCGCCGACTGAGCCGTCGCACGGCGCAACGGGCAGGAGCCTCCACCGTCCTGCCGCGCCATGCTCCACGCTCCACGGAAATCCGGGAGAACGGTCGGACCGCGGCCGCGGACAGCCGCGGGGGAGGACACGGCCGAGGACCCGTGGCGCGACTCGACCCGGCCGTCACCCTCCCGACCGTACCGAGGTCATGCGCGGCGAGGCCGGCCTTGTTCACCGCCTCCGCATGCATCCCGCAGGACACACCTCACCGAAAGGCACGGCAGCACCATGGCACTGGACTCGAAGGTCGCCCTCGTCACGGGGGCCGGCCGCGGCATCGGGCGCGGCATCGCGACCAAGCTCGCCGCCGAAGGGGCGGCCGTCGTCGTCAACGACCTCGACGACACCCTCGTGAAGGAAACCGTCGATGCCATCACGCGGGCAGGCGGCCGCGCGGTGGGAGCCGCGGGGTCGGTGACCGATCCCGCCTTCCCGGAGCGGCTCGTCACCCACGGGCTGGACGGCTTCGGTGGCCTCCACATCATCGTCAACAACGCCGGCTACACCTGGGACAACGTCGTCCAGAAGACCACCGACGACCAGTGGGAGGCGATGCTCGACATCCACCTCACCGCGCCCTTCCGTCTCCTCAGGGCCGCCCAGCCCCACATCAGCGCTGCCGCGAAGCGCGAGCGGGAGCAGGGAACACCCGTCTGCCGCAAGGTCGTCAACGTGTCCTCCATCGCCGGCCTGAGCGGCAACCCCGGCCAGGCGGGCTACTCCGCCGGGAAGGCGGGCATCCTCGGCCTCACCCGGACGATCGCCAAGGATGGGGCCGCTACAACACCACGGTCAACGCCGTCGCCTTCGGCCTGATCCGCACCCGCCTGATCGAACCCGCCGGCGCCGGTGCCATCGCCGACATCGAAGGCAGGCAGATCCCTCTCGGGGCCAACCCCCAGCTGCTCGACGCCGCCACCCACATGATCCCGCTCGGCCGCATCGGCACGCCCGAGGAAGCGGCAGGCGCCGTCTACCTGATGTGCGCTCCCGAGTCCGACTACATCACCGGGCAGGTCCTCGTCTGCTCCGGCGGACTGGCCGGGTGACAACCATGCAGAGCACTCCCGCACCCTGGTACGACCAGGAATGCCAGGACGTCGCAGCCCTCGCCGCGACCTTCTTCGCCAAGGAGGTCCTGCCGCACCAGGAACGGTTCGAAGCTCAGCAGCACGTCGACCGCGACGTCTGGCTGAAGGCCGGGCGGCAAGGGCTGCTGTGCTGCTCGGTCCCGGCCGAGTACGGAGGCGGTGGCGGCACGATCGCGCATGACATAGCCACCCTCCAGGAACAGATCCGGTCCTTGGACACCGGCCTCGGCCTGATCGTCCACAGCGGCATGGTGGCCCACTACCTGCTCGCCTACGGCACCGACGAACAGAAACGGCGGTGGCTGCCGGACATGGCCGCCGGCCGCCTGGTCGGGGCCATCGCCATGACCGAGCCGGACGCCGGATCGGACCTGAAGAACCTCGCCACCCGCGCCACCCGCGACGGCGACCACTATGTCCTCAGCGGCGCCAAGACGTTCATCAGCAACGGAGGCACCGCCGACCTGATCATCGTCGCCTGCAAGACCGACCCCGCGGCGAAGGCCCGAGGCATCTCCCTTCTCGTCGTGGAGACCGACCAGGCGCCAGGATTCCGCCGCGGGCGCATCCTGCAGAAACTCGGTATGCACGCCCAGGACACCAGCGAACTCTTCTTCGACGACGTACCGGTCTCCACGGCGAACCTGCTCGGCGCCGAAGGCCAGGGCTTCGCCATGCTCATGGAGCAGCTGCCACAGGAACGCCTGCTGATCGGAGTCCTCGCCGTCGCGGCCATGGAACGCGCCCTGGACGAAGCAGTCCGCCACACCAAGACACGCAAGGCGTTCGACGGAGTCCTCTTCGACCTGCAGAGCGTGCGCCTGCGACTGGCCGAATGCGCGACACTCCTGCGCGTGGCCCGGGTCTTCCTCGACGACTCGATCGACAAACACCTGAGAGGACAGCTCGACGCCGCCACCGCGTCGATGGCCAAATGGTGGCTCACCGAGACACAGAGCCAGGTCATCGACCACTGCCTGCAACTGTTCGGCGGCTATGGCTACATGCGCGAATACCCCATCGCACGGCTGTACGCCGACGCACGCGGACAGCGGATCTACGGCGGCTCGAACGAGATCATGAAGGAACTCATCGCCCGCTCGCCGTAACTCCCCGCCGTGTTCGGCCGGGGTGGCTGGAGTAGGCACGCGATGACGAGGCTCCCCGAGCCTGCTCCGCGAAGGTGAGCAGCTCCTCGCTGTCGTCGTAGCGCCCGCCGGTGTACACGAACTCATTGGCGTGCTGATGGCTGTCCCAGTACCCGTACCACTGGTCGCCCTCTGACGCGGGCGGCCAGCCGGCGCCGCCGTGGTGGATAAGGCTGGGGACGCTGCTGGTCGCGCCGGTCCGGATCACGTCGTGCCGGTCGGTCTGGTGGTTGGCCCAGAAGTCCGCGGCCCGGACAGCGTTGTCCCACTGATGGTCGGATAGGGCTGCATCCTCGTACGGGACCCCACTCTTGTTGCCGGCGTGCCATTCGTCCGAGGCGATGGTCGGCAGCGGGCTCATCGTGGAGCCGCAGGCGACGCAGAACCGGGCGGTGGGATCGGTGATGCCCTACAGGGGCCAGCCACCGACCTTCCAACCGGGGGCGATGGACAGCTCGTGTGCGTAGAACTCCTCCGGAGCGATCTCATACAACTGCGCTCTCCGTGCGGCTCCCCTTCGGCCCCCTACGACCGGACTCTCTCCAAAGCCTCGTTCAGCAGCGTGACCAACTCGTTGATGACGGGGAGGCGGGTTCCTGGTCTGCTCACGGCGAGGACCTCGCGGTGGAGGGGCACGGCTCCGGACGGAAGGACAACCCGTTCGACTCCGGACCGGTCGCTCTCTCCGCTGATGAGAGTGGCCGGCATCAGACCCACCGCCAAACCGGATCTGATCATGGCCAGCATGCTGTGCAGGTCCTCTGTTTCCAGCGTGACGTCAGGAGAGACACCCAGTTCTCCGGCCCAGCGATGCAGGAGCCGCCGGTCGGGGCTGTGCGTATGGCCCGAGGTCCATTCCATCTCAAGGCATTCCGCCAGTTCCATCGGGCGACGTTCCGGCCGTGTGCCCGTGACGAGGACCAGCGGCTCGTGCCCCACAGAAGTGACGGTCCACTCACCGGAGGCGGTCGGTGGGTCCTCGGGCAGGTACCGGTAGGCGATGAGCAGGTCCAGATCGCCCGATCTGATCATGGGCAACCCTTTGTCCGTCTCCACGATGACGAGGCGGATGCGGGGGCCGCGGTCGCGGGACTTGAGAACGGACAGGATCCCGGGGAGCAGGTGGCTCATCGCGCTGGGATAGGCGCCGACGCGCAGTTCGGCGATTTCACGGTTCGAGATGCCGTTGGCGGCGTCCTGGAAACGGGCAGTCGCGTCGAAGAGTGTCTCGGCCGCTTGCGCGAGGGAGCGGCCGGCCGCTGTGAGGATCAGCCGGCTGCCCGGGCGGCGGATGACCAGCTCGATGCCCATGTCGCGCTCCAGCGCGGCGATGTGCTGGGACACCGCGGAGGGTACGTAGCCGAGGGCTGCCGCGGCCTCGGCCATGGAGCCACGGTTCACCACGGCCATGAAGGTGGACAGGAGCTTCAGATCCGGCTGAGACTTCACGAATCGTGAACTCTCCCTTCTCGATCCATCGCTTTACGTGTTCATCCACCGGTGCCAGAGTCTAGGCAACGGGCCGGAAGGGCGCGCCCCGCCCGCCCTGTCGTCCTCGCCGACCGCCGACCGCAGCAGCCGTTCGCCGTTCGCCGGGTCGGTCCCCCACTTCTGTAGAAAGCCGAGGCCATGGCCATCGACCTGACCGCGCTCCGGGCCCACTTCCCCTCCCTCGACCACGGCCTCGCCTTCTTCGACGGCCCGGGCGGGACCCAGACCCCCCGCCCCGTTGCCGACGCCATTATCGCGACGCTGACCGGCCCCCTCTCCAACCGGGGTGTTGTCAGCCCGTCCGAGCTGAACGCCGAGCGTGCCGTCGCGGAGTTCCGCGCTGCCTACGCCGACCTGCTCAGCATGCCCGCCGACGGCATCGTCCACGGGCGCAGTGCCACCCAGCTCACGTACGACTTCTCCCGTCACCTGGCCGAGGGCTGGAAGGCGGGCGACGAGATCGTCCTCAGCCGCCTGGACCACGACTGCAACGTCCGCCCCTGGGTCCAGGCGGCCGAGCGCGCCGGAGTGGCGGTCCGCTGGATCGAGATCGACGCCGGGACGACGGAGCTGGACCTCGATTCGTTCGAGCGGGCGCTGTCGCCCCGGACGCGGCTGGTCGCGGTCACGGCGGCCTCGAACGTGCTGGGCACCAAGCCGCCCGTACGCCGGATCGCCGACCGGGCGTACGAGGTCGGCGCCCTGGTGTACGTGGACGGGGTGCACTACGCCGCCCACCACTTGGTGGACGTGCCCGCGCTGGGTGCGGACTTGTTCGTCTGCTCGCCGTACAAGCTCCTCGGACCGCACTGCGGCGTGCTCGCGGGGGCGCCCGAACTCCTCGAAAGCCTCCAGCCGGACAAGCTCCTGCCGTCTCCCGACACCGTGCCGGAACGCTTCGAGTTCGGCACGCTCCCTTACGAGATCCTGGCGGGCGCCACGGCCTCCGTGGAGTTCCTCGCTGCGATCGACCCGGGCGCAGGAGGCACGCGCAGGGAGCGGCTCGCACATTCGCTGGGTTCTCTGCACGACCACGAGCAGGCGCTGCGTACGAGGCTGCAGGACGGTCTGCGCGCTCTCAGCGATCTCGTCACACTGCACTCGAAGGCGGCCGACCGCACCCCGACCCTGCTGATGACTCTCGAAGGCCGCGACGCCCGCGAGGCCCAGGCGCACCTGGCCGCACGCGGCGTCCTGGCCCCCGCCGGGTCGTTCTACGCGTACGAGACCTTCGCCACCTTGAAGCTGGAGGACCCCGCCCTGCGGGTGGGCCTGGCCCCGTACAACACCGCCGACGACGTGGACAGGCTCCTCGACGGTCTCTCCTCCTTTCTCTGAAGCCTGTCCCGAAGATGGCCGACCGAGTGCCGAGCCGCCGGTCAACAGCCGGATGCCCTCCCTCCCAGCCCTTTCGGAGCGTGGAGACGTCGCCCTCGAGCCCGCCGCGTAATGGTTGTAGTGCCCAGCACAGTTACATCAGTCTGTCCGCATGCCTGTTTCGATACTCGGTTCCCGCGGGCGTCTGCCTCTGTGGCACAGAATGCCCTTGCCCTCCGGCCGTGCGCAGCTGTTGCTCCCCCGTGGGAGGGATGCGCGGTGACCGGTCGTCCGGGGACGCCTGCAGGATCGCCCATCCTCGAGATGGCCCGCCGCGTGCTGGGCTACAGCCCCGTAGGCGGCCTGCCCGAACTGCGCCGGGCCGTGCGGCACGCGGCGGACCGGGATCCCGGACTGGAGTGCGCCCAGGTGGCGGTGGGGTGCGGCGCGAAGCAGGTCATCTTCAACGCGTTCCTCGCCACCCTGCTCCCGGGGAACGAGGTGATCGTCCCGGCGCCGTACCGGGCGAGCTGGTCCGCCATGATCCGCATGTGCGGCGGGCTGCCGGTGGTCGTCGACTGCCCCGCCGAGTCGGGCTTCAGGCTTACCCCGGAAGCGCTGCGGGAGGCCACCACCGGACGGACGCGCTGGGTCGTGCTCAACGCTCCCGGTAATCCTTCCGGCGCCACGTTCAGCCATGACGAACTGGCGGCCGTCGCCGAGGTGTTGCGGCGCCACCCCACCGTCACGGTCCTGTCCGACGAGATCTACGCCCACATCCGCTACGACGACCGGGAGTACGCCGGCCTCGCGCAGGTCGCACCGGATCTGCGGGAGCGGATCCTGCTCGTCGACGGCGTCTCCAAGACGTACGCGATGACCGGCTGGCGCGTCGGCTGGGGTCTGGGCCCGCCCGGCCTCGTGCGCGCCATCACCGCCGTGCAGACGCAGAACTGCACGCAGACGGCGGCCGTGAGCCAGTTGGCGGCCGTCGCCGCGCTGGAGGGGCCTCAGGGAATCCTGGCGGAGCGGCGGGCGGTCTACCACCGCCGCCGGGACGCCGCGCTGGCGATCCTGCGCCGGAGCCCACACCTGGACACGATGGCTCTCGACGGCGCGTTCTACCTCTTCCCGCGCCATGCGACTGGTGACGATCTCGCGGTGGCGGACGCACTCCCGGAGGCGGGATGCGCAACGGTGCCGGGCAGCGCGTTCGGCGCGCCAGGTCATCTGCGGCTCTCCTTCGCCACCGACATCACCACGCTGGAAGCGGGCTGCCGCACCGTCGTCGACGTCCTGGACGGCCTGGGCGTCCTCGACGAGGTCGCCTCATGATCACGCTGACACTCAAGGCCCTGATACCGGTCGTCCTGCTGACCGGGCTCGGCTTCGTGGTCAAGCGGTGGATGATCCGTGGCGAGAGCTTCTGGTCCGGGGCCGAGAGCCTCGGTTACCGGGTGCTGTTGCCGGCGTTGTTCCTGCACAGTCTCGCGACGGCCGACACCCATGAGCTTCCGGTGAGAGCCCTGACAGCCGTCCTGGTCGCTTCCACCGTGGTGGTCGCCGCGCTGGTCATCGCTCTGAGGCCCCTGATGCGGCTGCCCGGCGACGGCTTCACCTCGGTCTTCCAGGGCAGCATCCGGTTCAACAACTACATCGGCGTGACCATCGCCTCCGGCCTGTACGGCACACAGGGTGTGGCCATGGCCGCGGTCTGCAACGCGGCGATCGTGCCCACGGCCAACGTGCTGTGCGTGCTGGTCTTCGCCCGGTTCGGCGGCGCCCGCCTGAGCCTGACGGGCGTCGCCCGGCAACTGGCGGCCAACCCGCTCATCCTCGCCTGCGCGGCAGGCGGCCTCCTTCGGACCCTGAACCTGGGTCTGCCACCGGGCATCGAACCCGCCCTGCAGTCGCTGGGAGCCGCTTCGATGCCGCTGGGACTGCTGTGCATCGGCGCCGCGCTGCGCTTCGGCCGTGCGCGCGCATGGACGGGCCCGATCCTCACGTCCTCGGCCATGAAGTTCGTCCTCATGCCGACCGTGACCTACCTGCTGGCCCTGCCTCTCGGCCTCGGGGCGTCGGCACTGCTCGTCGCCGTGCTCTTCCAGGCCCTGCCCACGGCATCGTCGTCGTACATCATGGCCCGCCAGCTCGGCGGGGACGCGCCGATGATGGCCGGCATCACCGCGGCACAGACCCTCATGGGCATCGCCGCCGTCCCGCTCGTCGCGGCCCTCATCCCCACCTGACCACCGGGCCCGCGGCCACCGTCAGCCCTGCTTCGTACGATGGCGGCGGACCGCATCCGTGTTGGCGCAGCGAGCACTGCAGTAGGCGCGGCGACCATTGCGGCTGGTGTCGGCGAAAGCCGTCCGGCATGAATCCAACGCGCACACCCCCAGCCGCCGGCCCTCCGCCTCCAGGGCGAAGATGGCCAGCCCGCCCGCGGTCACGGCCCGCACACGGCTCTGCACGTCCTTGCCGTCCGGCGCGAAGTGCAGATGCGGCCGCAACCCGTCGTGCGTGGTCAGAAAGACCCTTCCGGCACCGTCGGCGAGCAGGGCGTTGACCGTCTCGCACCGTTCGTCCTGCGAGACAGCCTCGAAAACGGGCCGCAATCGCCGCGACCACACCCGGATCTCCTCGCCGGCCGAACCGGTCACCCGGGCACGCCGAATCGCATGACGCTCAAGCACCTGCTCCAACGCCTCGGCCCGCCACGAACCACCCGCCTCAAGGTTCACCAGCGAAACAGCCAGGCGGACACCGGCCATGTTGTCATGCTCAAACTTCACTCACCCATTGCAGCACATATCCGCTCATGTATCCGCCGTGATCGCTTGCCCTTGCGGGGCCTGTTCGGGTTCACCGCGCTCTCGGCGGTCATCCTCAACAAGGCGATGAGCCCGTATAGGGGGCTGCCGTTCGCAAGGGCTGCCCGCCCCGGCACAGGGGTGTGTGCCGAGGCGGGCGGGCCGCTGTCCGGACTGTGGCGTGTTACTTGATGCCGATCTCGGCGAGCTGCAACCGGAACTTGGTGGTCTCGTCGGAGGCCGGGGTACCGAGTTTGGTTGCCGTCAGGCGCAGGTAGCGGCCGGTGGTGGAGGTGAGGGTGTAGGTCTGGGCGGCTCCGCTCGGGTTGGCCTGGCCGGTGACGGTGCGGGCGGTGGTGTAGGTGCTGGATCCGTCGGGGCGCGTCTGGATCGCGAAGTCGACGGGGAAGTTTGCCGAGCCGCCGCCGGCTCCGGTGGCGTCGGTGCGCGGGTGGAGGGTGACGGAGCCGATGGACCGGTCGGCGCCGAGGTCGACCTCGATCCATACGGGGGTGTCGCTGACGTCGGCGGCGGGGAAGTCGATGCTGGTGAAGCCCTTGGCGCCGGTGACGCTGGTGGTGGTGCCGTCCAGGAGCCGGGTCTTGCCCCAGTCGCTGTTCTCCAGCGTGTAGTTGGCCTTCACGGCCGTCGCGGCGGTCGGCACGGTGAGTTCGGCGAGCTGGAGGCGGAACTTGGCGGACTCGTCGGACGCGGGGGTGCCGAGTTTGGTGGCCTGCAGCCGGACGTGGCGGGCGGTGGTGGTCTTGAAGCCGTACGTCTGGACCTTACCGTCGGGGTTGGCCTGGCCGGTGACGGTACGGGCGGTGGTGTAGGTGCTGGATCCGTCGGGGCGCGTCTGGATCGTGAAGTCGACGGGGAAGCCCGCCGTACCGCCGCCCGCTCCCGCGGTGTCGGTGCGGGGGAAGAGGCGTACGGCGTCCAGGTCGGTGTCGGCGCCGAGGTCGATCTCCACCCAGACGGGGTTCGCGCTGACGTCGGCGGAGGTGAACTCGTTGCTGGTGTAGCCCCGGGCGCCGCTGACGCTGGTGAGTTTGCCGTCGGTGAGCCGGTTCCTGCCCCAACTGCTGTTTTCCAGGCTGTTGTTGCTGGTCACCGTCCGGCCCAGGGCGAGGTTGTCGAGGCGGCCGGTGCCCGTCGCCGCGAACGTCCACGTGCCCGGCTGGACCTTGAAGTAGGCGTACGAGGAGTCCTTGCCGTCGTAGCTCAGACCGCTGACGCTGCCCGTCGAGGAGCCGCCGGTGAAGACGGTGGTGCCGTTCGCCTTGACCACGGGCTGGGAGCCGCCATAGGTGGGTACGCCCACCCGGGCGGTCGTCCCGCTCGGCGAGGTGAGCGTCAGGGTCACCTGGGCGCCGTCGCGGGTGATGCCGAAGCGGATGTCACCCTCGACGGTGGGCACGACGGTGTTGATCTTTGTGAGGGTGCCGGTCTGAGGGATCACCTCGTACGACTCCCAGCCCGCCGTGGTGGGGCGCACCCCTGCGGCGTAGGCGGACAGGGCGTACAGCGGACCGCCGTTCCAGGCATGGTTGTCGGTGCCCTGCGACTTGACCCACACCTCCCACAGGGTGTGGCAGGCGGGGTCGGCGACCTGGGCGGCGAAACGGTTGCGCATCCGCTCCTCGGCGACCGTGGCCGCGCCCATCAGATACAGCGCCTCCAGGACGTAGAACTCCATGTAAGGGCTGGCGTTGAGGTGGGTGCGCAGCACGCTGGTGATCGCCGGGTAGTGGGCGGGGGCGGACAGTCCCGCGACCACGGCAAGGGCGTTCGCCCGGTCGTCGGTGTCGCCGGTGTAGGAGGGAGAGCGGTACTCGTTCTTCGTGGAGTTCCACAGCAGGGAGTCAAAGTTGGCCTTGATGCTGGTGCGCTGAGCCTGCCAGCCGGCCACGTCGCCGGTGTTGCCGCTGAGGGCCGCCAGCTTCGCCGCGGTGTCCAAGGCCAGGTAGTACCAGCAGTTGTTCAGGATCCGGGTGTCGATGTTGCTGCCCCAGTCCTGCCAGTCCCAGTCCCCGGCGCGGTGGGCCACCAGGCCGTCGCTGCCCAGGCTCCACAGGTCCAGGTACTTCTTCACCGCCGGGTAGGCGCCGGTGACCGTGCTCGTGTCGCCGGTGTAGAGGTGGAACGTCCAGAACGACCACACCGAGGCGAGCATCTGGTTGGGCAGCTCGGCGGTCCAGATGGTCGAGGGCATCGGGGAGTAGAGCGCCCCGTTGTCCTTCTGCCAGGAGGCCAGCTGCGCGATGGCCTTCTTGCCGAGGGCGTGGGAGTTGGTGTCGAAGGTGTAGAAACCTTCCTTCAACTGGTTGACCACATCCCCCCACCACTGGGCACGCTCGCGGGTCGGGCAGTCCATGTAGTTGTCCCGCATGTTGACGTACATGGTGCGGGCGGCCTTGGTCCACACGGTGTCGAGGAAGGCGTCGCTGCTGGTGAACGACCCGTCGAAGTCGGTGTCGTAGCCGGACTCCCGGTACTTGAGCTCGACGATGGTCACGCCCGCCGGGATGGTGTAGCGCACGGCGGTGCCACTCACCCAGGACAGCGCCTCGAACTCCTGGACACCGCCGGTGCAGACGTAGGTGGCGCGGACGTTGAAGATGGTCTTCTGGTCGATACCGACCAGGCCCTTGCCGTCGTCGTAGTGGTCGGTCTGGATACCGATCACCGCGCCGGCCGGGGCGTCGACCTTCAGGTACGGGGTGACCTGGATGTTGGACGGCAAAGTGGCCCAGATCGCGGTGGAACCCTGGCCGGTGGCCGGGAGCGAGGCGTTGTTGGTGTAGCTCTTCAGGCCGGAGTAGCGGAACTGCGGGATCGGGCGCTCGACGAGGCCGTTCCAGGGGGCGGCGCCGGCGGCGCCGAAGTCGGTGGGGGCGCTCCAGGCGCTGTCGTCGAAGCCGGCGGACTGCCAGTCGGCCATGGCGGTGGCGTTGCGGGCGTCGTAGTAGACGTTCGACTCCGGCAGCCGGAAGTTGACCTGGGTGCCGCTGGTGTTGTTCGCGTAGCCCGGGTGGACCCTGTGCTTCCATTCGGTGTTGCTGACCAGCCGGGTGGTGGTCGAACCGGTCTCGATGTCGGACTGGAACAGCAGGCCGCCCTTGCCGCTGCTGCTGTGCGAGAAGCCCTGCTTGCCGAAGTAGGTGACCAGCAGTGCCACCGTGTTGGTGCCGCTGGTCAGGTACGGGGCCAGGTCGATCTCGTCGTAGTAGGTGTCCGTACGGTTCGGGCCGCGCTTGAGGCCGCCCTCGAAGACCACGAGGGTGCCGTTGACCCACAGCCAGTACTTCGAGTCCGCCGCGATCTGCGTCACGGCCTTCGAGGGCGCGGAGCCCAGGGTGAACGATCTGCGGAACGCCACCCACTGGTTCGTCGAACTGGCGGGCGCCCAGATCCACTTCGCGGTCCACGAGACCGCCGCGGACGCCATCGGCGCGAGCCCCGGAAGGATCAAGGAACCCAGGGTGGGGGCGAGGGCCACGGCTATGGCCGAGCGCAGAGCGGACCGGCGCGTTACATCGTGCATCGCGGGACTCCTAGGAGATGTGCGGAGAGCGGAGAAGGCGGCAAACGCGGTGGCAGCCCGGGGGCGAGAAGGGCTGAATGGTCACTTCCGAGAATTTTGAATCGTTTCATTCATGGTTTGCAGACGTGATCCTGAGCCCGGTGCAGGTTCCGTGTCAATGGCTGTGCAGCCGGAATTCCCGCGAGCGGCCCAAGTCGCGTTGGGAGGTCTGCGCAGTTCAAGGGGGTGGAGCGCCGAGGGTTCCACCGCGGCGAGCGGTCAGGTCCCGGAGATCGGAGACCGTACCGGCCGGTTCCATTGACGAACTCTCAGCTGACATTTATGTCTGCACGAACTTGCGAACGGCGTTCGATTTCTCGAACCATGGCTGTCAGGAAGGGCAGCCCATGTTGTGCATCCGTCGCCGTCGCACTCCTGTGACAGCCCTGCCGGCCCCCACCGCTGTCTCGTCACCCGGCCCGCCATCACGGGTTCCGGTCGCTGCCGCGCCCACGCGAAAACCGCGACGCCTCGGCGCTGACCGCGCACCGCGCGAGGTTCCACCCCACGGAGCCGATATCTCCTCAACAGCACGGACGCCGGGCCTCACCCTCCACCTCACCTGCACCTGATCACGGCTCTGCCCTGCCCTCCTCCAAGAACAGGAACGCATATGCCCGCAGTTCTCTCCCGGCTGGCGGCGGTATTCGTCGCCGCCTGCCTGCTCTTCACCGCCCAGGTCGTGACCACACCCCAGCGGGCCGCCGCCGCCGATCCGGGGTATCTGATGACGCACTTCATCGGCGAGGGAGCGGCCGGTCAGCAGATGTACTTCTCGTACAGCGCGGACGGCCTGAACTGGTCCGACCTCAACGGCGGCGGGATGACCCTGCGTTCCACGGTGGGCACCCGAGGTGTGCGTGACCCCGCCCTGGTCCGCTCTCCCGACGGGAGCAAGTACTGGATCATCGCGACCGACCTGTGCATCGGCTGCGGACAGTCGTGGTCGGACTCCACGTCCAACGGCAGCCGCAACCTCGTGGTGTGGGAGTCGAGCGACCTGGTCACCTGGTCCCAGCCGTGGCTGCTCAATGTCGCCGGCGCCATTCCTGACGGGCGCAACGCCTGGGCCCCGGAGGCGATCTGGGACCCGGCCACCGACGACTACGTCATGTACTGGGCGACCAACGCCACCCTCAACGGCGTACAGAAGCATCGCATCTATTACGCCCGCACCTCCGACTTCCACACCATCACGACCCCGCAGGTCTACATCGACCGCCCCGGCACCCAGGGCATCATCGACACCCAGATCGTCGAGGTCCCCTCCGGCACCGGCAACTACCGCTACGTACGGGCCTCCGGCGACGGCCAGATCACCCTCGAAGGCAGCAACTCGATCCTCGGCACCTGGACCACCATCGGCAACCTCTCCGGCATCGGCCTCACCGGCTCCCAGGTCGAGGGCCCGATGTGGATGAAGTTCCGCGACCGCAACGAGTGGACCCTCTACCTCGACCAGTACGCCGCCGGAAAGGGATACATGCCGGTCGCGACGACCAACCCGTCCACCGTCGGCACCTACCACCTCCCGACGTCGGGCACCTACTCCATGGGCGGCACCAAGAAGCGCCACGGCTCGATCCTGAACCTGACGGCCGCCGAGGACACCCGCATCCAGGCCCGCTGGGCGAACACCCCGGCCAAGCGGCTGCAGTCGTTCAACTTCCAGGACCGTTACGTGCGGCACACCAACTTCGACGTACGCATCGACCAGAACGTCACCAGCCAGGACGCCCAGTTCAGGCCCCGCCCCGGCCTCACGGGCACCGGCACCGTCTCCTTCGAGTCGGTCAACTTCCCCAACTACTACCTGCGCAGCGACGGAGCCGACTTCCAGCTCGTGCACAACGACGGCACCACCGCCTTCGCCGAGGACGCCACCTTCCGGCAGGTCGCCGGACTCGCCGACTCGACCTGGTCGTCGTTCCAGTCGTACAACCACCCCGACCGCTACATCCGCCACTACGCCTTCCAGCTGAAGCTCGAAACGATCACCACCAGCACGGCACGCGGCGACGCCACCTTCCGCCTGACGAGCTGATCCGACGGGCTGCCGGCGCCCTCGGGCGACGCCCCACCCACCGCCCGCCCCCGAGCGGGAAATCCGCCGGCAGCCCACCTGCGAGCCCAACGCGACACCAGATCTGTTCCGGCGGGACGCGGCGCCTCGGCCGAGGCGCCGCGTCCCCTCCTCAGGCGTGTCTTCTTCACGGGATGTGAACCATGCACAGCGTGAGAACTCAGGGCCTCCGGAGATTCCGGCCGGGCGCTCTGGCCGCCGTGGCCGTCGCCTCACTCCTCATGGGCCTTGCCGGCCCGGTGGCCCCCGCCCATGCGGCGGAGATCACCGACGGCCTGGCTCTCTGGTACAAACTCGACGCCACCTCGGGCACCGTGGCGGTGGACGCCTCCGGCAACGGACGCAACGGCACCGTCAACGGCACCGCGAGCTGGTCGGGCAACGGTGAGGGGCTCACGTTCAACGGGTCCAGCACCTGCGTCAAGGTGCCGGACAACATCATGAGCGGCATGAACTCGATCACCGTCTCGATGGACGTGCAGATCGACGCCACCCAGGCCACGCCGTACTTCCTCTACGGCTTCGGCAACACGGCCACCAGCGGCACCGGCAACGGGTACCTGTTCACCACCGGCGACTCGTTCCGGACCGCGATCGCGTCGGGAACTCGTCCACCGAGCAGAACACCCGGACGCCCGCCGTCTCGGCGCTCGAACTGCCCACCGTCGAAAAGGAGTTCCACGGCACTGCCTTCCGGTCCGCGGCCAAGGCCACGCTGTGGCGGGGAGACATCACCACCCTGGCTGCGGACGCCGTGGTCAACGCCGCCAACAGTCATCTGCTCGGCTGCTTCCGCCCTCAGCATCTCTGTATCGACAACGCCCTCCACAGCGTTGCCGGACCCCACCTGCGCGAAGACTGCCACACGATCTTCACGACACAGGGAGCCCCCGAACCCACCGGTACGGCCAAGATCACCCGGGGCTACCACCTGCCGGCCCGGCACGTCCTGCACACCGTCGGCCCTGTCGTCCAGGGCCGCCCGCACGCGCACGACGCACAGGCGCTCGCCTCCTCCTACCGGGCGTGCCTGGACCTCGCCGCCGAGGTGGAGACCATCCGCACTCTCGCCTTCTGTGCCGTGAGCACCGGCGTCTTCGGCCATCCCAAGGAGGAGGCCGCACCGGTCGCGCTGCGCACTGTCGATGCCTGGATCGCGGCGCATCCCGGCCGGTTCGACCGCGTCGTCTTCACCGTGTTCGAGGACGACGACGAACTGGCCTACCAGCACGCCCTCGGCGTGGTTGCCCGCCCCTGACACGACTCGTGCGACCCGACCAGCGAGGATCGCCAGCGTTCCGCAGTGGGCTCGCCCACGCCGACCTGCCAGATCCCGGAAGTTGAGCGTAGTGCCTGCGTCCATCGCAGATCTCCGGAGTGCGGACACGAGTGCCAGGACGCGAGCACGCCTGCCGTCGCCAGTTGGTCGAGCAGCGCCGACAGAGCGAAGAGGTTGCCGTGCGCGGCGACGGCGCACGGTTGCGGATGGCCATGGCACGGGTACGCAGCCCGCACACCCCAGCCCCCGAAAGCGCGTCACCGCCCTGCTACCAGGCTGCCGTTAAATTGACACACCCACTACGGAACAGAGCCGAACATCCTACATTGCCCGGCGAGGGCCGCTTTTGCAGGACAGTAGCGGTGCTACTGGTTCCGCTCAGGCTCGCGCTGCTGGTAGTCGCGCGGAGACAGTCCGTGGAAGCGGGAGAAGGCGGCGCTGAATGTGGGGAGGTGGGCGTACCCGATCCGGCGCGCGACGGCGCTGGGCGGCGCGCCCCCGGCGAGCAGGTCACGAGCGATGCGCATGCGGGCGGCATAGCGCCAACGACCCAGTGTCATACCTGTCTCGTCACGGAAGGCACGGTGGATCTCAGCACCGACATCGACATTGTGCGTCCCGCCAGGCTCGCCGATGCGACGCAAGCACTCCATCGCGACAGCACGCGCGCGCGGGTTCGTGGGCATCGGCACCGACAACGCTCGCTGCGCGGCAACCTGTTCCGCGAACAAGTCGAGGATGTGGCGGGGGTTGTGGTCGTCAGGACGCAGTCCGGACCGGGCGCTGATCGAGCAGAACATCAAGTAGTCGTCCCACGCAGGCGAGAACCGCACCTGCATCGGCTCTGTCAGTTGGAGGTCGCCGGTGCTCACGTTGCCCAGGGGCAGGGAGACGGAGTTCTCGCGGAGGCCGGTGACATGCTCCATGTCGGCGGGGATCCAGGTCGCCACCCCTCGCTCCCGCTCGTAGCGGCGGTCGCCGATGTCCAGGTACCCGCTGCCCCGGTACATCCAGCTGAGGACGTGGATGTCGTTGGTGTGCGACGGCGTGCTGGCCGCGGGCAGCATCTCGGGCGCGGCCGGAGTGTCCGTCCTGCGCATCATCCGGATCAGGTCGTCGGTCTGCCGTGCCGCCGCTGCCCGTTGTGTCAGCCCGCCGGCGGCGGGTCGGGCGGAGAACTTCCGGCCGAACTCGTGGGGGGTCAGTCCGAACCGTCCTTTGAAGGCCCGCGTGAGGCCGTTGCGGCTGGCGAAGCCCACTCGGGCGGCCACCTGGTCCACGTCGTAACCGGCGGCGAGGAACTCCACGGCGGCGCTGAGTCGGCAGAGCAGCCGCCACTGCTCGAACGTGAGCCCGGTGTCGGCGAGGAAGTCGCGGCGGAGGGTGCGTGCGCTGGAGAGCACCCGCGCAGCCCATTGCTCGACCGTGAGGTCAAGCGCGGGGTCGCGCATCAGTTCCTCGGCGACTGCTCTGGCGCCGAGCGCTCGCGGCATCGCCGGCGGGGTGAGCCCTTCCGGGTGCGGATTTCGCCCGGCCGCGACGGGTGCCGGCGGGCGTGAGCCAGGACGCCGTAGGAGCTCCTCGATCGTCTCGGGGGAGTAGCCGCGGCCGCTGAACGGGGTGACCTGCAGGTTGAAGAGCTGGATCAACCAGTCCTGCCAGCCGCGGGGAACGTCGAATCGCGTCAGTTCCGACAGCCCCCGAGCGCCGATGCCGGCGTGGGGCCACAGCGGGAAGGCGACAGTGCCTGGCTCAGTGATGATCGCCCGCTCTGTCCAGCCATCCGCGGGAATCCAGGCGCCTTCGCCGGCCCTGAGGCGGAGCACCGGTCCGCTGTCGAGGCGCACCTGCGCCGCGCCGGTGCGAACCCAGAGCAACAGCGGTCGGACGGGCGCATCTTCCGAACCCAGCCGCGCGGTCGGAATCGGCGGCGGGTCGCCGACGCCCGCGGCGAACGATGAGGGAACCACCATGTCCTAACCATGCGGCAGTCTGCGCACACCATTGAAGGTAAGGTCTGCCTAACTTTAGCAGTGCGCGCCCTCCCGATGCCGGAGCGCGACTCCTGCCCTCGAAGCGACCGGAAAGGTCGGCTCCCGCATGCCCAAGACCTCGCGCCGACTCACCGTGCGCCCGCCGACCCTGCGTGAAGTCGAGGTGGTCCGGACCGCCGACATCACCCCGGGAATGCGGCGGGTCACGCTGGGCGGCGAGCAGTTGCGTGCGTTCACCACCGCGGACGGCTTCGTGCGGCGGGCCTTCGAGTCCCCGGGCTTCGACGACGACCTCGTGCTCTACTTCCCGTACCCAGGTCAGCAGGGTCCGGTGCTCCCGGTCCAGGGCGCGACCAAGTTGATCGTGCCCAAGGATCCTCGACCGCTGTCGAGGGCCTACACGGTCCGCCGGTGGGACCCCGAGACCGGCGAGCTGGATGTGGACTTCGTCCGGCACGGGGTGGGCGCGGGAACGACGTGGGCTTGTCGCACCCGGCCGGGAGACCGGATCCACCTCAGCGGCCCGAGCACGTCCAAGGCGTTCCCGACGGGCGCCGACTGGTTGCTCGTGGCAGGCGACGACACCGCACTCCCCGCGATCGGCCGGCTGCTCGACGAGCTCCCGCCCGACGCCCGCGCGCAGGTGTTCATCGAGATCGCCGAGGACGCCCACCGCCAGAAGCTGCGCGAGCCGCCCGGGGTCGACGTGACGTGGCTGGTCCGCAGCGAGGCGACGGCCGGGACCGTGTCGCTGCTCACCGAGGCCGTCCGCAGTGCGAAGTGGTGGTCCGGCCAGGCGTTCGTGTGGCTGGCCGGCGAGCACAAGGCCGTCCGGGACATCCGCCAGCACCTGGTCGAGGACCGTGGCGTGCCCAAGGAGGACATCGACTTCGCGGGCTACTGGCGTCGCTCCGAGGTCGTCGCTCTGGAGTCCGACGGGGCGGTACCCGACCCGGACAGGACGGTCACCCCGTTCCAGAAGCTCCACGACCTGACCGAGCTTGTCGCGCCGATCGCGATCCGCACCGCCGTCGAGCTGGGTGTTCCCGACCTGCTCTCCCGAGGCGTGACCGACGTGACCGAGCTGGCCGCCAAGGCCGGCGCCGACGAGCGCGCTCTGGGCAAGCTGCTGCGATACCTGCACACCCTGGGCGTGGTGGCCGAGACGGAACCGTGCCACTACGCCCTCACGCCGGTCGGTGACGTCCTCACTCTCGAGTTCATCGCCGACCGGCTGCACTCCGCCGGGGTGGTAGGCCGCGAGATGCTCGGGATCCACGGCCTCACGGAGTCGGTTCGCACCGGCCGGCCCGCCTATGCCTCGGTCACCGGCCAGACCTTCACCGACGTGCGAGCCGAGCAGGACTACGAGGACCGTCACCTGGAGCGCCTGGCGAAGTTCCAGCCCGCACTGGCCGAACCGATCTCCACGTCCGACCTGCTCGCCGGAGTCCAGCACCTGGTGATCCACTCCGGTGGTGCCGGCGCCCACGCCCGTGAGTACGTCGCAGCCCACGAAAGCCTGCGCGTGACGATCTGCGCCCTGCCCGCCCAGGCCGACTGGCTGCGCCGCGACCTGCCCGCCACGATTCCCGACGAGCAGCAACGCACGCGGGTCGGCGTGCTGGAGCAGTCCGTCTTCGAGCCCAGCCCAGCAGCCGACGCCGTGCTCATCAGCCGCGCCTTCAAGACCCTGGCCGACGCCGACGCCGCTCACGCACTGCGCCGGGCAGCAGAGAACCTCCTCCCCGGCGGACGGGTGCTCCTGATCGAGGAGGTCTTCGACACCGACGGGCTCGACGAGCACGACGGCGAGGAAGACCTGATCGGCCTGGTCTGCCACGGATCCGGCCTTCGCACCGCAGCGGAGCTGGACGCCGTCATCGCCCGGGCCGGCCTCACGCGCAGGGCGGCGCACACCGTCGGCCTGGGCGCCACCGTCCATGAGCTCCTCCGCTCCACCGCTGACTGACCCCCTCCACTCCGAGAAGAAGAGAACGCCCATGCGCAACACGCCCCGGATGAGACGCGGCGCAGCCCTTGCCGCCTCGCTCATGAGCGCGTCGCTCGTCCTCACCGCCTGCGGCGGTGACGGCGACGACACCGGCGACAAGGCCGCCGCGACCCGCAGCACCAACGCCGCCGAAACCCGCAGCGTCAAGGCCGAGAACGGCACCGTCGAGATCCCCGTCGCCCCCCGGCGCATCGTCACGATCGGCAACACGAACCTCCCCTTCATCGATCTGGGCGGCAAACCGGTGGGTGTCACCGAGGCGTCCGGGTCCGAGCTCGACGTGCTGCCGGAGGAACACAGGACTGTCTATGAGGCAGCCGAGATCATCGGCACCAGCGGTGGTGAGGTGGACCTCGAGAAGCTCGCCGCCCTCAAGCCGGACCTCATCCTGGTCCAGTTCTCCTCGGACGACTGGGACAAGGTCGGCAAGCAGCTTGAGGCCATCGCCCCGACCGTGTCCTGGGGGCTCGACACCGAGTGGAAGGCCTTCGCCGACGCGATCGCGGGGGCCGGCAACGTCGCGGATGCGCTCAAGCAGCAGAAGGCGGAGTTCAAGGAGAAGGTCGCCAAGATCCAGAAGACCTACGGCAAGATCATCAAGGACACCTCGTTCGTCGACGTCTCCCGCGGAGACTGGAGCGATCCCGGAACGTTCTACATCGCGGACATCGGCTGCTCCGAGATCGCCCGTGACGACATCGGCCTGGACCTCCCCGAGGCGGCCGAGGGCAAGGACCCCCTGGCCTACGAGTCCCTGCCGTTCGAGCAGATCAGCGAGCTGTCCGAGTACGACGTGATCACCTACCCCGTCGACGCCGACAGCAAGCCGACAGAACCCTTCAAACCGGTGGTCGAGACCAACACCTGGAAGGCGCTGCCCGCAGTGAGCTCCGGTCGGGCGCTGGGAGTCTTCTGCCCCGGCAACAACTCCTACGGGCCCGTCAACCGGTACCTGGACTCGCTCGACAGCGCACTGGCGACCCTCCCCGGCAAGCAGTGACAGCCCTCGCCCTGCGGCAGGACGGTCCGGGCACCGAAACGGTGCCCGGACCGCGTCGTCGTCTGCTCGGCCTGGTCGTCGCGCTGGTGGTGCTGGTGGTCCTGCTGGTGCTCAGTGTCATGATCGGTTCGACGGCGATCGCGCCGTCAGTGGTGTGGGACGCGCTGTTCCACCCCTCGGCCGACACCGACCAGTTCGCGATCCGCGACTTCCGTCTGCCGCACACGATCGTGGGCCTGGTCGTCGGCGTCGCCCTCGGTCTGTCGGGCGCGTTGATCCAGGCGCTCACCCGCAACCCCCTGGCCGATCCGGGTGTCCTCGGCGTCCATGCCGGCGCCTCCTTCGCGGTGACGGTCGCCGTGGGCCTGCTCGGCGTCCGCGACGTCCAGGGCTACATGTGGTTCGCGTTCGCGGGGGCACTGATCGTCACACTCCTGGTGCTCACCCTCGGGTCGACACGACAAGGCTCCTCGCCGGTGGTCATGGTGCTCGCCGGAGTCTGCGTCGGCGCCGTGCTCGGCGGCGCCAGAGAGGCGCTCCAGTTGACCGACCCGGACGCCTTCGACGCGATGCGGAACTGGAACGCCGGGTCGATCGCGGGCCGCCCGCTCGAGGTCGTGTGGCCGGTCGTGCCGTTCTTCGCGGTGGCACTCGTCCTGGCCTTCGCGGTGTCGGGCCCGCTCAACGCTCTGGCCCTGGGCGACGAGCTGGCGATCGCCCAAGGGGTCCGGCTGGCACGCACCCGGGTGCTCGCGGTGATCGCACTGACCCTCCTCGCCGGCGGCGCCACCGCGATCGCCGGACCCATCGCATTCGTCGGCCTCATGGTGCCGCACGTGGCCCGTTGGATGGTTGGCCCGGACCAGCGCTGGATCTTCGCTTACAGCATCCTCCTGGCCCCGAGCCTGCTGCTGGTCTCCGACATCCTCGGCCGCGTCGTGATGAGACCCGGCGAGATCCCCGTGGGTATCGTCACCGCCTTCGTCGGCGCCCCCGTTCTCGTCGCGCTGGCGCGGCGGAAGAAATCGAGCGGACTATGAACACGCACGTTCCGCCGGTGGATTTCGGCCGGCGGGTGCTGGTGCTGCGGCACCGGCGGATCGCGATACTGCTGCGGTGGCGCTCGGTCGTCGTCTGCGCGGTGCTTGCGGTCGCGATCACCGGTACGGCGGTGCTCGCGCTGATGACCGGCTCGTACGCGCTGAGCCCCGGGCAGGTGCTCTCCGCGCTGACCGGTCGGGAGACCGGCATCGTCCACGACATCGTGGTCGAGTGGCGGCTGCCCCGAGTGGCCGCGGCGGTGGTGTTCGGCGCGGCCCTGGGGGTGAGCGGGGCGCTCTTCCAGTCGCTGCTGCGCAACCCTCTCGCCGACCCCGGCATCATCGGGCTCTCCGAAGGCTCCTACACCGGCGCACTGATCGTGATCCTGGTCGTCAACGGCACCTACGTGCAGCTGGTCGGCGGGGCGCTGCTGGGCGGCATGGCCACCGCGGTGGCCGTGTACGTGCTCGCCCACCGGCGAGGGGTGCAGGGGTTCCGGCTGATCGTCGTCGGTATCGGCGTCTCGGCGATGCTCGGGTCGCTCAACACCTGGCTGATCCTCAAGGCCGACCTGAACCAGGCGATGTCCGCGGCCGCGTGGCGTGCCGGGTCGCTCAACGGCGTGTCCTGGGGCCAGGTCGTCGTCGGCGGCGCCTGCGTCGCCGTACTCCTGCTGCTGGCCGGGATGTTGAGCCGGCCGATGCGGCAGATGGAGCTGGGTGACGACGCGGCCGCCTCGCAAGGGGTACGGGTCGCGCCCGTACGCCTCGGCCTGATCCTGGTGGGAGTGGCGTTGACGGCGACGGTCACGGCCGCGTCGGGGCCGATCGTGTTCATCTCCCTGGTCGCCCCGCAGATCGGACGACGGCTCGCCCGCACGGCCGGGATCACCCTCGCCCCCGCCGCCTTCGTCGGCGCGCTGTTGTGTCTGGTGTCGGACTATCTCGCCCAGCACGTCGCCCCCACCCCGATGCCGGTCGGCATCATCACCGTCGTGCTCGGCGGCGGCTATCTCGGATACCTGCTGTTCACCGAAGCCAGGAGACGCCTGTGAGCGCGACCCCGCCCGACACCGCGCGCCTCCGTGTGGAGTCGGCGACGATCGGCTACGACGGGCGGATCATCTCCGAGCACCTCTCGGTGGTGATCCCCGACGAGTCGTTCACGGTCATCGTCGGCCCGAACGCGTGCGGCAAGTCCACCCTGCTGCGCAGCCTGTCCCGACTGCTGAAGCCGTCGGCCGGGCAGGTCGTCCTCGACGGTGCCGACATCAACTCCTACCGGACCAAAGAGGTGGCGCGGCGGGTCGGACTGCTGCCGCAGGCCTCGATCGCCCCGGAGGGGATCACCGTCGCCGACCTCGTGGCCCGGGGACGGTACCCCCATCAGGGGTTCATCCGGCAGTGGACCGAGGACGACGAGCGGGCCGTGCTGAGGGCGATGCACCAGACCTCGGTCGCCGACCTGTCCGGGCGCCCGGTGGACGAGCTGTCGGGCGGGCAGCGCCAGCGCGTGTGGGTGGCGATGGCGCTTGCGCAGCGCACCGACATCATGCTGCTCGACGAACCGACCACCTTCCTCGACATCACCCACCAGATCGAGCTGATGGAGCTGTTCACCGACCTGCACGATGTCGGCCACACCCTGGTCGCCGTCCTGCACGACCTGAACCAGGCTGCCCGCTACGGCACCCACCTGATCGCCATGAAGGACGGCGGCGTGGTCGCCGAGGGTCCTCCGGACGAGGTCGTCACGGCCGAGCTGGTCGAGGAGGTGTTCGGTCTGCGCTGCCTGGTGGTGCCCGATCCGGTGGCCGGCAGCCCCCAGGTGGTACCGCTCGGCCGCGAGCGAACCCGACGAAGGCCGGCTGACAACACCGACATGGAGAGCGCGAAAAATGGCTGATCCGTTGGTCGAGAAGCTGGCGACCGGTGAGTGGAGCCCGGAAAGGTTCCGACGACATCTCAAGGAGACGGGCGCACCGCTGGTCGAACGGGTCTCCGCGGACGAGGTGGAGGTGACGTTCGTCGACGAGCCCAAAGACGGCACGACGGTCACCCTCGCGGTGGTGATCGGCCCCAGAATCGGCTTCAACCCGATCGAGGGGGAGTTCACCCCGGTCGCGGGGACGGCGTTCCGCGTTCGTACCCTGCGGATGCGTTCCGACCTGCGCTTCTCGTACGTGTTCGTACGACGTTCGGCGACAGGTGAGGACGAACGGGTCCCGGACCCGTTCAACCCCCCGCCGCGGTTCTCGAAGTGCTCGGTGCAGCGGTTCTCCGGAGCCTCGGTGGCAGTGCTGCCCGACGCGGTGCCGTTGCCCTGGCTCGATCAGGCCGAAGCGCGGCCGGCCCCGGCAGTGGAAACTGCCGTGCTGGCGAGCGAGCTACTGGGAGACGAACGCCGCATCTGGGTCTCGATGCCCCCTTCAGGGTTCTCGGACGAGAGCGCGCTGCCCTTCGTGATCCACCTGGACGGGACACCGGACCACAGCGCGCCGAGCGTTCGTGACGCACTGGTCCGGGCGGGACTGATCCGGCCCTGCGTGGTGGTCCTCGTCGATCAGCCCGCACCGCGGCGCGACAAGGAGCTGCTCTGCAACCCGGCGTTCTCGCACATGCTGGTCCAGGAACTGCTGCCGTGGCTCCACCACCGGTATCCGCTCTCGCGGAACCCCGGTGACGTCGCGCTGGCCGGCGAGAGCTTCGGCGGTCTGTGCGCCGGCTGGACAGCGCTCCACCACCCGACGACGTTCGGCCACGCCATCCTCCAGTCCCCGTCGTGCGGATACCACCCTGACCTCACGTGGGGCACCGGGTCGGGCGAACTGCTGCGCCGCACCCCCGTACCGACACTGATCGCCGACTACCTGGCCGCCGAAGCGGCACCGGTCCGCATCTTCCACGACGTCGGTGAGCTGGAGAGCTCGAACACCCACAGCCGCTGGCTGGACCACGTACTCACCCGGAAGGGCTACGACACCCGCTACCAGGAGTTCGCCGGCGGACACGACTACGCGTGGTGGCGCGGAATCTTCGCCGATGCCCTGCTCTGGTGCTTCCCGCTCAGGAGCCCGGATCGGAGCCAGGCATGAGGAACTCCCCGCGTTCCTCCGGCGCCGACACTGCGGGACTGGGGCGAGGACCGCTGACCCGCCGGCTGCCCGTGCTCCTGCTGGATCCCGCCGAGCCGCTCGATGCACCGCCGTTCGAGTCCGGGCCGGGTACCACGCCGGGCCGGTTCCTGCTGCGCGTGATCTTCTCGGCGAGGCGGGTCAGCGTTCCCGCGATGCTGCTGGCGATCGTGTGGCAGGTGGGCGAGTCCGCGGTCCCGGTGGTGATGGGACTCGCGATCGACCGGGCCGTCGCGACCGGGGACGCGGGACAACTGGCCCTGTGGCTCGGCGTGCTGGTGGCCCTCTACGTCGCGCTGACATCGGCGGCGAGGCTCTCGCTGCGGCTGACCGCCCACGCGGTGCAGGTACTGCAGCACCGACTCCGCGGCACCCTCTCCGCGGGCGTGCTGCACCCGGTCGGTGGCACCGGCCGTGCGCCGGGCGGCAACGTGGTCTCGGTGATGACCAGCGACGTCGCGCGCCTGTCCAACGCGGTGATCCTGACGATCATCCCGGTCTCCAGGGTCACGGCCATCGCATTCATCGCGGTATCACTGCTGGCGACGCACTGGCTGCTCGGACTCGTGGTGCTCTTCGGGGCGCCGGTCGCGGTCTGGTCGATGGGCGTGCTCAGCGAGCGGCTCTCCCGGGACACCCGCGAGTACCAGGAACTGCTGGCCTCCACGGTCGGACAGGCCACGGACCTGGTCGCCGGCTACCGGGTGGTCAAGGGGATGCGTGCCGAGGCCGAGGCGACCAGCCGGTACCGGCAGGCAAGCCAGGAGACCCTTGCCGGCGCCAGGCGCAACGCGGGCCTGCTGGGAAGGTTCCTTGCGAGCTCGGGCGTGGTCAGCGGCACGTTCGTCGCCGCTGTGGTGGGGCTGGCGGGCTGGTTCACCGTGGACGGACAGCTCAGCATCGGCGAGCTGATCACCGCCGTCGGCCTCGCCCAGGCACTGCTGCCGCAGATCCAGGCGATCGCGAGCACGTCCATCCCCAACCTCGCCGGCGCCCGCGCCTCGTCCGTGCGTGTCCTCGACGTGCTGCGGGACAACGCCACGTCGACGGCTGGGCCCGATGACGCGATCCGCCGGGAGGTCACCGCGCTGCCGGAGCTGGACGTGGTCGTGCCGAGCATCTCAGGGCCCGGCGTGTCGATCCGGGTCGAGCCCGGCGAGCTCGTGGGCATGCGCGCCGACGACCGGACCGCCGCCCGCGTCGTCGAGGCGCTGCTGGACCCGCAGGCCGAAGGGGAGGTCGAGGCACGGCTCGACGGGATCCCGGCGCGGGAGCTGTCCCCGGTCGAGTACCGCTCCCAGGTCACCGTCGCGCCGCACCGCGCAACGCTGTTCAGCGGCACCCTCCGCGACAACGTCGCCGTGATCGCGGGCGCACCGGAGCGGGTGGACGCCGCGGTGCGAGCCGCCGCTTGCGACGACTTCGCGGCCGACCTAGACGTCCCGGTCGGCGAGGGCGGCAACCGGCTCTCGGGCGGCCAACGCCAGCGGGTCGCGCTTGCCCGCGCCCTGGCGAGCGACGCGCCGGTACTCGTGCTGCACGACCCGACCACCGCGGTCGACTCCGTCACAGAGCACACGATCGCGGGCCGGCTGCGTAGTGCGCGGGCAGGCCGCTCGACGCTGCTGATCGCCTCGACCCAGGCGCTGCTCGCTGCCTGCGACCGCGTCGTCGAACTACCTGACGACGTACCCACGCCCTCAAGGACGGCGCAGTGAGCGGCACCTCCGGCGCGCCCGAGACCGAGGCTCCCGATGCCGGGCTGCCGGTCGCGAGCGGCCGCGAGACGGTCAGGGAGGTGTGGCGGCTCAGCCACGGGTACCGGCTCCGGCTCGCCGCGACCGGGGTGCTGGGGATCGTCAGCACCGGCGTCGACCTGATCGTTCCCGTGGCGATCGGATTCCTCGTCGACCGCGTGCAGGCCGACACCGCGGACCTCGCCACCGTGCTGACGGTCACGGCCGTCATGGCGCTGTCGGCAGTCCTCGGTGCCGCGGGCACCGCGCTGACGATCGTGCTCGCCACCCGCGTCTACCACTCCATCCTCGCCGCGCTGCGCGAACAGCTCGTGGGTCACGCGATGGCCCTCCCACAGCACCTTGTCGAGCGCGCCGGGACCGGGGACCTGATATCTCGGTCCAGCGACGACGTCACCGCCGTCGCCGACGCAGCACCCGCAGTAATCCCCGCGCTCACCGTCACCGCGTTCACCATCGTCGTGTCGCTGGGCGGGCTCGCGGCTCTGGAATGGCCCTACGCGGCCGCCTTCGCCGTCGTGCTGCCGGTCTACGTGCTGGCTGTGCGGTGGTACCTGCGCATCGGACTAGGGGTCTACCGCGCCGAGCGCACGGCGATGAGCGCGCGCGCCCAGCAGATCCTCGAGTCCCAGCGCGGCTACGCCACCGTGCTCGGCTTCGGGCTCGCCGAGCAACGACACCGGGCTGTGATGACCGACTCCTGGCGCGTCGCGGGGCAGTCGCTACGCGCACGCACCGTGCTGAGCATGCTCAATGCCCGGCTCAACCTCGGGGAGTGCCTGAGCCTGGCCGCCGTACTCGTCGTCGGCTTCGTCCTCATCGACCACAACGCATCGACCGTCGGCGGCGCCACCACCGCCATGCTGCTCGTGCTACGCCTGCTCGGACCGGTCAACCAGCTGCTGCTGGTCATCGACACCCTCCAGTCCGCCCTCGCATCGCTGAGCCGCATGATCGGGGTCGTCACGATTCCGTTCAGCTGGCCGGATGTCCCAGCGCAGGCCGCGAACACAGCAGTACAGCTCGACGAGGTCTCATTCCGTTACGGCGAGGGGCCACGGGTGCTCGACGACATCACCCTCGACATCCCGCCCGGTCAGCGCGTCGCCATTGTCGGCGTGTCCGGGGCAGGCAAGACCACGCTCGCCGGCGTGGTCGCCGGTACCCACCTGCCTGAGGCCGGGAGGGTGACTCGCCCCAGCCGTAGCGCGATGATCACCCAGGAGGTCCACATCTTCGCGGGCACCCTGCGCGACAATCTCACCCTCGCCGCGCCCGGGGCCACCGACCGCGACCTCCATACAGCGCTGGAAGCCACCGGCGCTGCATCGATCCTCGATGTCCTCCCCGATCGGTTGGACACCCTGCTAGGTGTCGGCGGACACCCGCTCACGGACGCACAGGCGCAGCAACTCGCCCTGGCCCGCCTGCTGCTCACCGACGCTGATCTGGTGATCCTCGACGAAGCGACCGCCGAGGCGGGCTCCACCTACGCCGGACAGCTCGACCGCGCTGCTGATGCTGTCCTCGCCGGGCGCACCGCAGTTGTAGTCGCGCACCGTCTCTCCCAAGCAGCAACCTGCGACCGGATCATGGTGATGGAGCGCGGCCGGATCATCGAAACCGGCACCCACGGAGAGCTGCTTGATGCCGGTGGTGTGTACGCCGGACTGTGGACGGCCTGGGAGGCCGCTCGGTGACAACAGCATGACCAGGCCAGGACTCGCCGTGGTCCGCGGAGCGCTGCCCTTCTTCACGCCGCGGGTCTCGTCGACCACGAGTACTGCCTGGTCGTCGTGCAGATGCTCGACCACGTATACGCGTAGGTCGTCACGGACGGCATCGGCGTCCCACCTGGCACGGTTCAGCCGGTGCTGCATGGCGTCGGGGGCCGCGTCCCCGGCCCGTTCGGCGATGGTCCAGCAGTTCTTCCGCGGCAGGTCCGCGAACAGTCCCGGTTCCTGGTGCCGTATGCGGCGACGAGGTTCGACCCGGGCGAACCTGTCTGCTACGCGGTCCGTACGCACAGAGCAAGCACACCGCTCCGACGACGTCTTCGGATCGGCCGGCGCAGCAGCTGCCGCATGACAGCTGGCGCGCCCTGTTCGCGAAGGACGATTTGCCTGGCCTTGCTTTCGGGGTGATGACTGTCTGGAACAGGGGTGACGAGCACGCAAGGTCGGCATCAACCGCGGCGCCGGGGGAAGGGATTGCGCCAGGTGCGTTGAGCGTCGGAGAGTTCAGCGGTGGCGTAGACCTGTTCGGGGATCATTTGACGGTTTTCGTCGGCGACTTCTGCCAAATCGAGGTACATCAGGGCCGCCAGGTCCGTGCCCAGATGGCGGCCGTGTCCTTCCAAGCCCCAGCGGACAAGTTGCCGCGCTGCGTTGTCCAGGCCTTCCTCCGTGGCGGTAGTGAAGGTGTGCCGCAGCGCTGCTCGGGCGATTTCTACGGCGCTTCGTGTCTGCATAAGAGATCTTTTCCCTCACGTTCCCTGGCCACGGACGGCGCAGACCAGGCAGATGTCTTTGAATGCGGGCAGCAACACAAGCTGTCGAGAGATGCTCTCGGCCGCTTCCAGGGCATCGGCACGGTGCAGGTCTGCCAACTCGGCTGTGCACATGATGTCCCGGACCAGAACCTCCCAGTGCTCTTGCGCGGTCTTCCAGTTCCCTCTGTGGAGGATTCGCACATACGTGTCCAGCACTTGCTGGTCTTCCAGAGACTTATTGAACAAGTCCCCAAGAAGGGTGATGAGCCTGGGGGGCCGCAACCGTTGGCTCATAGGCCTTACCGTGAAAAGATTGTTGGTCGCAATGTCTTTGACCCGTTGAATCCGAGTGGCAATGACGTGACCGGCGACACCACCGATGAGCGCGGGCACGAGCAGCCATCCGATTAGGGAAGCGATCCAAGCCGTCAGGTGATTCGGCGGTTCATCAATGAGGGTGAAGACCTCATAGACCTTCCGGCCGCCCAGACCGCTGCGCACGGCGGAGTAGGTCCAGACGAGGAGCACGCCCGCACCGATAGGGATCCCCCAGTCGATGAAGAATTGCATGACACCGGAGAGCGCCTTGCGGGAACGGAAGGCGCGCCGAATCTTCGCGGCGAGGGACTGACCACGCGGCGAGGTGAGAGCCGGGGGAAGAGGGGGAATCGGGGACAGAGATGACAAGCGGACAGCCCTTCAAGAAGGCACAGACATCGTCGTGGTAGAGCACGCATCCGTGTCTGCTGTGGTTGCAGTTGGCGCGCCGAGAAGTTCGAACACTCCGACACGGACGATCCCGAAACACCACACGGTTCTGCGGGACTGCAGCCCTCGCAGCCTGCTGCGTGTGGGCCCGAGCGGCCGCTGCCGCCGGTGTGGCAACCGCATCGACTTCTATCCGCGTGCCGACCAGCGGCCCTTCGCCGTGCACCCCGCCGAACTGGCCATCGCCCACGTGCCCGCTGCCTGGCGCTGGCACCTGAGCTGCGGCATCGCCCACCCGTACGGCGACGGCAGCGCCTGGTGCCGCATCCCGCACACGATGCTCTGCCCCGACGGCACGCCGTCCGCCCCTCCGGCCGCCCCTCCGGCCTGCACCTCGAGGCGATGCACCGCCAACTTGCCGTCCGTACCCGCCGCTTGACCGACACAGGCGCCTTCACCCCCGCCTGCGAGAACCCGTCGGCACGACGGGCCGTCCCGCCCGTCGTGCCACTGCTACTGGGCCCCTGCCTCGCCGAGACAGCCATCGAGGACATCCGATGCGTAGCCCAGACCCGCCAGTGCCCCCGCTGCCCGCACCCTGTCCTCGCCCCCAACACCCCCCAAGGCGTATGGACGCTGCTGCCCGCGAGCCCGCAACGCGGCCAACTCGCCCTGCCTGCAACCAGCGTCGTCCGGTCCCTGCGGCGACGGAGAGTTGGTGTCTCAGCTGGGCGCAAGGTTTTGCCGTTCCGGGAGCAGAGAGGTGGGCTAAAAGCAATGGAATTGGGTCCGAGCTTGTTCTCAAGGGTGTCGCTTTTGTGTTTCCGTGTCACCCCGCGAACATTGGCGTCAAAGCGCGCCCTCCCGGTGGACTGGGCGCCACCGGGACAGGGTCGGCGCGTGACCGCTTCCTGCACCAGGTCGACCCAGTCGCTGTGCCGGTCGTAGTCGATCGGGAGGCCCTTTTGCCAGTCGACGAAGACCGGGCCCTTGGGGTGTAGAGGTCACGCATCTCCAGGTGCACGGCGGAGTGCTTGGACTGCGCGATCAGTTCGGCGAAGGCCGGGAAGTTGCTCGACATGCGAATCCGAGAACAGATCAGGCCCCGGTTGAGTCGTCGAACGACTGTGTGGAGCCGATTCCAGGCCTTGCCCCCAGTTGAACGCTCCGGCCTCGAACCGGGCTCGAGGACCACTCCGGCAGCAACCGCACGGCCCGCACACCCACCGCACCAGAAGTATGCGTCTTACACATTCACCATGCGCCAAGCGTGACAGAATGCCCGTCATGAGTATGGCTCTTGAAGGGCTGGTGCGGTCAGCTGTCGCCGCCCTCCTGCACGCGAGTGGCGAGTCGCAGACCGACCTCGCCGCCGCATTGGGGGTGAGCCAGGCACAGGTGAGTCGGCGTCAGTCCGGGACCGCCGCATGGAGCCTGGCCGACTGTGACGCGGTCGCCGCGCACTACGGCATCTCCGTGCACGATCTGGTGGCCGGCCCGACCCGGGCCGCCGAAGCCCTCCCCGCCCCACGCCGCCGCGTGCCCGGCCGCCCGGCCACCGGTGGCCGCTCCGCGGGCGCGGACGGGGGAGCGCGATGACCGACTTCGGCGCGATCGACGCCCTGCTCGCCGCAGCCAGGCAGGAAGTCCCGCTGCCGCCCGCCGCCGAGCGGCGCTCCCTGCGTGAAGGGCTGCATCTGTCGCGGGCCCAGCTCGCGCAGGCTCTGGGGGTGGGCCCGTCCACCATCGGGGGCTGGGAGACAGGGCGGGACCCCGGCGGTGAAGTACGGGAGAAATACGCCTACTTCCTTGAGGGAGCCCGCACGAAACTCGCCGCCGAGGCCGAGGCCGCCGACGCGACCGCCGGCAGTGAGCTCGGAGGCGGCGAGCCAGGGGACGGCGAGCCGGCGGAAGCCGGACAGAGCGCCGCTCCCCACGCCGCCGACGGTGAGGACGACGTCCTGGCCGACCCGCAGCCGTGCGTGCTGTGCGGACAGCCCGCCCGGCACCAGGTGGAGGGATTCCCGCAGCACCTGGACCTGGCCGAGTGCGGCACGGCCGGCCCCGCGCAGCCACCGCAGCCCGTACCACCGGCCGGACCACAGCAGCCGCCGCCCGCCGAGCAGCCGCCGTCCGTCGGGAAGCCGCTGCCTGCCGTGCAGCCGGGCAGGGTGCCTGGCGTGAAGGTGATGCCGGTGGGCCGCCGGGCGCAGACGGCCTCCGAGACCCCGGATCTGATCGGCGCGGCAGTCACGGCCGCACTCGCCGGCCACACCGGTGACGTCGAAGCAGCGACCGCCGCGTTGGTGAAGCGGGCGATCCCGGACGCGATGGCACTGCTGGACCACACCCGCAGGGGCGGCCGCTACGACGTCGTCGCCCACCCGTGGCTGCCCGACATCCTGCGCAAGCAAAGTGCCCGCGGCGCTGACCACGTCTGGGAGGCCCGCCCGAAATGGACGCGCCCCCACCTGCCCACGGGCCGGCACGAGGTGACCGCCCTCGACATC
This sequence comes from Streptomyces sp. BV286, assembly GCF_019090165.1. Classification (GTDB taxonomy): domain Bacteria; phylum Actinomycetota; class Actinomycetes; order Streptomycetales; family Streptomycetaceae; genus Streptomyces. The sequence goes on along the minus strand of NZ_JAHRIB010000206.1, from coordinate 13,532 downwards.
AACGGCGCCTACCTGTCCGCCCTCAAGACCCACCTGCCGCTCGGCCAGCTCGAACACACCACCGGCAACCATCACGACCGGCGCCGCGCCGGCCTACACCTGATCACCCCGCCCGTGTGGGAGCACGAGGCGGTGCTGCCGAACCCGGTCGGCAACCGCGACGAGCCGGGCCCCCTGTGGGTCACCGAACCCACCCTGCGCCTGCTGCTGCGCCTGTCCGGCCCGAAGTACGGGCTGTGCGACCCGCCTGAGATCCACGAGTCGTGGACGTCGGGTGCCACGGAGGGCCTGCTGGAGAAGTTCCGCATCGCGTTGAAGGACGCCCGGGACCGGGCGATCGCCGAGGGCGACGAGGTGACACTGGAGTACGTGAAGGCGATGTACTCCAAGTTCGTCTCCACGCTGGGGGAGTCGAACTACAACCGGGAGCTCTACCGCACCGACTGGATGCACCTGATCCGCTCCCAGGCCTTCGCGAACCTGTGGTGGAAGGCCCACCGCGCCTACGACGACGGCCTGATGGTGGTCCGTGCGATGGGCACCGACGAACTCCACGTCACCGGCGACTGGCGCGCGGTGTTCTCCGAAGGCCGCGGCGTCACCGAAGTGAAGGTCAAGGACGTCTACACCGTCGGCACCGGTCCCAGCACCTGCGCGGAGCCCTCCGAGGGCACCTCCTAGCGCCGGCTGGCTGCCCCGGCGAGACCCGCTCCGGCCGGTCGGTCGACCTGCTGAAGACCGACGCCTCGCAGTGGCAGGCCAAGGACCACACCGGCCGCACCGCCGTCTTCGACCTCGACCCGTCCGGCAACCTGGCCAAGACCACCGACACCGAGGGCAAGCCCACCGCCTTCGGCCACGACTCCTCCGGCCGGATCAACAAGATCACCACCGCCGAAGGGCGCGTCACCGCCTTCACCTACGACGACGCCAACCGCGTCACCTCCATGCTGCGCGCCACCGAGTTCAACGGCTCCGTCCACACCGGCCCCACCTGGACCTACCACTACGACACCACCGCGCCTTCCGCCGCGGGCACGACGAAGGCAACCGACCCCGAGTCCCACAGCACCTCGTACAAGCACAACGCCGACGGCGGGGTGTCCGAGGTGACGGACGCGCTGACCCACAAGCGGTCCACGAAGTTCGACGCGAACCACAACATCGACACCGCCACCGACGCCATGGGCTCGGGCACCACGCCGGGCAACGAGACCGACTGTGAATCGGCCGCAATGCCTCTTCCACTCCTGCAAAGCCCGCTACCGTCAGGACGTCGGACTTGATGGAGGGGGACTTCATGCCACACGGATGCGGCCACGGCCCGGACAACGGCAGCGCAGACTGCGGCCACGACGGCGACAGCGGCTGGGGCTGGTCCGGCGGAGAAGCCACCCGCGACAGCACCCACCGCATCACCATCCGCCCCAAGCACCCAGACAGCGACTTCTACTTCATGCTCGTCGTCGCAGTCGGCGTGCTCGGCTTCCTCGCCTGGATTCTGTCCCCCATCTACATGTAGGGGCGCCGGTAAGAACCGTGGCACCAGTGACCATGGCCGTTCTCAGCGCCAACCGCCCGATGTTCCCAGCGACCCCGCAGAATGTCCGGCGTCCCTTCGCCAGCTCCGCGCGATCGCCTCGTCCGTGAGCCGGTCAAACCGGCCAGGGTCAGCGAGCTGGGCCGCCGCGATCGCAAACACAGGCCCGAACACCCGGGCCACTTCCCAATCTCCCGCGCCCCACAAGACCGCCCCACCCCTGGCCGCCCCCGTCCGACGGACGCGCGTGCGCGCTGCGGGGATCGGTCCGCGATCCCGGGTAGGACGGTAGCCGTGAACTGGATTGACAGAACGAAAGCCCAGAACCGGACCCTGTCTCCGGGGCGTCCAGTTCTCCGGTGAGGGCACGGTGCAGGCAGCTGATGCTGTAAGCACCGGTGTACCGCGGAGACCGCGGCTATGGGCCGCACCCGGACCGCGACGGTGACGGAGTCGGCTGCGAACCGTACTTCGGGCGGTGAAGGCCGACCGCTCCCTACCCACCGTGCCTGAGAGAAGCGCACCTCGAGCTGCCCATGCGTAGGGGGGTGCGCCTCTTGTCTTTGATCATTGATCCCTGCTCTGACCTGCGGTCGGGCATGCTGGATGATGCGTCCGTCTTGTGACGGGGACGGGAGCATCCCCGGGGCGCCCGGCCCGCCTCCTAGCCGATGCTGCGGCCGCCCCGGGGCCCCTTAAACGGTCATCGCCTCGCCGGGCCGCTGAGGCCGATGCGGCGCTGAAGATTCCGCGGGTGGCCCACCAGCCGCTGGCTGACAGGCCTCACGTAAGAGACACAACTCCTGTGCAACCGGGCCGCTATCTCGCGCGTATGAACCAGTGACCGCTCAAGCGGCACCGAATTTCCGGCAAACGCAGGAGGACATGCAATGCGCAAAGCCCTGCTCGGCTTGTTCGTAGCACTCGCGGCAGTACTCGCAGCAGCACCGCTCACCAGCGCCGACCACACCGAAACCGTCGCCTGCTGCGGCCATAACCCGAAGTAGCGGGATCCCACACTCCTGTGCAACCAGACCGCCACTGCGCGCACAGGATTCCGTCAAACACCGGAGGACAAGCAATGCGCAAAGCCGTACTCGGCTTGTTCGTAGCACTCGCAGCGGTACTCGCGGTAGTACCGCTTGCCAGCGCCGACCACACCGAAACAGTCGCCTGCTGCGGCCACGTACCGAAGTAGTGGACCGCTAGATCGATTGCGTCGGGGCCCGTCAGCTCGTCTCGCTGGCGGGCCCTTCCGTCGAGGTGGTCAGCGGCGGCCGTTCAGCAGAGGAGCCGGCTGGACGCTTCGGCAGTCCGGCGCTTCATCGTCGTGCACGGAGCGGCCGTGAGTGGGCCGGAGCTCCGCGAGGACCTCCATGAGGTCTTCTTCCGTGTCGAGGACGATGTCGGTGTAGCCGTGGCCGCAGGTGCACGGCAGGACCAGCGTCAGCACGTCGCTCGCGCCGTCGGCCTCCGTGGTGCGCAGCGTGTGGTGCAGCCACAGGCCGCCGTCCAGCCACGCCGCCGCGCTCGGCTCGAACGAATCGGCGCTGGTGTCCCGGAGGGCCGGGTGGCCCTGCCAGTCCAGCGCGTTGACCACCGCGGCGAGGGTGTCCGTGTAGGAGCCGTGTAGACATGGTGGGCCGCGGTGGTGACGGCGTCCTCGCACTGCTTGTCTGCGTCGGGTGCGCCGATGGCCTGCGCCATGTCGAGCAGGTGCGCCAGCGGGGGAGTCCGCCGCGTAACGGCGTGCGGGCGAAGTCAGGGTGTTGGGCATGTGGAGCTCCCTCCGGGTGTGCGGGGCCGGGCTGTCCGGTCCTGCGTCCCGTCCCGCACCGGCCGCCGGAGTGGGCGGGGTGCGGGGCGGGACGCAGGACCGTCAGGCCAGGGCGCCGATCGCGGCCAGAAGTAGCAGAACCAGGGCCGCCAGGATCAGATCCACCGCACGCCGGAGGTAGCGGTACTTGCCGAGGGCGATCTGGGACAGGACCCGGATACGGGCGGCACGGGTGTCGCCGTGCATGCACGCGCGGATCTCGGCTTCGGTCAGGCGTGCCCAGTACGGGAACGAGGCCCGGTCACTGCCGCCGATACGGGGCCGGACGACCAGGAGCAGCAGCACGGAAGCGGCGGCCAGGGCGAGGACGCCGGCTGCGCCGAAGGCCTGCGTGACGGCGGGCAGTTGGCGGTCGGTGAGCGAGGTGAGCCCGGCGAGGACTGCGCCGTTGGAGGCGAGCAGCAGGCTGGACCTGCCCTCTGACCGGACCCCTCAGCGCGTGCTACTCCTCGCTAGGCCGCTTGGCCCGCCGGGTGGAAGTTGATGCGTTCACTGATGACAGGGAAGCCGGCCCTGGTGAAGTTCGCGGCCATGGGGAAGTTGCCGCGGTCCGTGGCTCCGCTGACGAACTCCGCGCCCTGCTCGACGAGGAGGTGGGTGCACTCCGCGAGGAGGTCGTAGGCGTAGCCGCGACCGCGCTGTTCCGGGACGACTCCGATGAAGCCGATGGTCGGGCCGGAGGGGTTGTGGGCGGGGATGTGGATGCCGGCCAGGTCGCCCTCCGGCGTGTGCGCGATCTGCCACCACTCCCGTGGGGAGGGGCACCAGTGGAAGAAGTCGAGTTCCTCCTGGGCGGCCTGGTCGAGGCCGCCCTCCTCGACGGCCCTGAGCGCGTGGGCGTCCAGGGTGACGGAGTGGATGCGGCGCAACGCGTCGAAGAACACGGTGTCGTCGGGTTCGGCGCTGAAGCGCAGGCGTCCGGGCCGCTCGGGCAGACCTCGCTCCGGGGTCCAGCGGTACAGGAAGCGTTCCACGAGGAGTTCGTACCCTGCGGCTCGTGCGGCGGCGAAGCGCGCCTCGGCGGCGGCGCGCAGGTCGGTCTTTTCCCGCCAGCCGCCGGGCAGGTTGATCTCGAGTTCGACCTGCCAGGGAGCGGAGCGCAGGAGCTCGGCCCCGGCCTCCTCCTCACCCTCGGCCACGTCGAACCAGTTGATGTTGACGGGTTCCGAGTCGTCGGGGCCGCCCCACCACGCGCCGCGTGCGACGACCTCGCCGTCGCGAAGGGCGACGCGCTTCCACTCGGGGCGGAACTGGGTACGCCGATGGCCTTCACGGGCGCCCAGGGGGTCGGGGAGTGCGTCGAAGAGATGGGCGTCGCTCGCGGAGAGCGCGCAGATGACCACATCGGTCATGAATTCCTCCGGGATACAGGCTGCTTGGAGCGCTCCCGGTCAGAACTCACAAACCACGCCGGGACAGCGGAAAGAGGGAGCGCTGGAAAGGTGTGAACCGCACGGCACTCGCCTCCTTCCATCCATCTCAGGGCGTGGAGCCACACACTAAGTGATCTACCGCGGGCCCGTCCACGGATTTCCTTACGCCCTGACCCGCGATTGATGTGGTCAAGCATTCCCGTGGCGGTTGAGTTCGAGCGCCGTGCCATGCACCGGATTCCCCTGACCATGCACGACCCCAGGGCCTCGGCGTAGTCGCGTGATGCCCGGGTTGTGTTCGTGAGGTCCCGGGAGGTGCGGGGCGCTGAACGTCGCAGGCCCCACGAACTCGCGTGCTGATAGCTTCTCGTCCGTGATCGTGTATCCGCTGTGGCATGTCGGCCACCAGAACGAAGCTGGCAACGACGGCTCGACAGTGCACGTCGAGGAGAGCGGTGTGTTCTGCGACGAGTCGGACGGCGACGACGTAAAGCTGCTCGGTATCTACTCAACCCTTGAACGGGTTGAAGAGCGTGTGCGTCAGGCTCGACTGCTACCGGGCTTCCGCGATGAACCTGAGTGCTTCTACTTCGACGCCTGCGAGCTCGATGAGGACGATTGGACCGAGGGCTTCGTTCGAGTTCCGCCAGGCGAGTAGGCCGGTGGGCAGAGTCCCCGGTGGGATGCCGTGCCGTGGTCACGTAAGCCCCAGGGGGCTTCGGCGCAGTTGCATGACATTCGGTTCGTGATCACCCGAGGCCGAGGAGTGCGAGGGGGGCGGCGAGGGTCGCGGGCGTAGCGGCGGAGGCCGGCCGCGATGTTCTTCACTCCGGCCGTGCGTAGGGCTCCGATGGCGAGGTTGCGCCAGGTGGCCATCGCGCGGGGTGCGTTGCCGGTCCGCAGCTGGGAGGCGTCCTCGGCGAAGGTGGTGTCGCGGACGTGGTGCAGGGCCTCGATCTTCCAGTGGTCGCGGACGAGTTGGGCGGGCTGGGACGGGCTGGTCTGCTCGGCGGTCAGGCTGGTGACGGCGTAGACGGTCTTGACGGTGGTCTTGCCGGTCTTGCGGTCGGTGCGCCGGCGCTTGATCTGGGCGGCCTGTCGGGCTCCGGGGAAGAGGAGGCTGTTGACAGTGGCGGCCTTGATCCGGCGGATTTCCGAGCGGTCGTGGCCGACGCCCTTGGTGCGTCCTTGAAGCGGGATGACCTTCCAGGGAAGGGACTTGAGCTGTCGGCGCAGCTTCTTGTGGTTGCCTTTGACTATCACGATGTAGTGGGCGCCCCGGCCGAGGAGGTAGTCAGCGTGTTCGCGCTGGGTGTGCATGGCGTCGCTGGTGACGACGGTTCCTGCCAGGTCGGCGACGGTGTCCAGCAGCGGGTTGAAGCAGGTGATCTCGTTCGTCTTCTCGCCGACGTCCATCTGGGCCAGGACCAGGCCGGTGGTGTGCTCCAGTGCGGCAAGCAGGTGGACCTTGCGGCCGTTCGCTTTTGCCGCGCCACGCAGGCTTTTGCCGTCCACCGCGAGGCCGCGCAGCCCGGTCGCCTTCGGGCGGCGGTGGGCGAGCCAGCGTCCGACCGCCCGGTCCAGCGCGTCGCCATCGAGGCGGGCCAGTAGCCGCCGGATCGTCGTTTCCGCAGGCAGGAACCGCTTCGGGAATAGTGGATCGAGGCGTATGCCGAGGCGTTGAAGGATGTGCGGCGGGGCATCGGCGATCCACTCGCTGACTGCCAGCACAGAAGTCGCCCCCGCCAGAACTGCGCACGCGGTCAGCGCGAGCACGGCAACCAGAGCGTGCCGTACGCCGCGTGGGTCTCGTGGGTCGGGCACCTCGGCCAGCCGCTCCAGCAGGCGCGGCACCTCGGCCAATACGACCTCGGGATGCTCGCGTAGCTGGTCAAGGGCAGGCGGGATCAGGGATGATGCGTCGGCAGGCACGGTCTTCCACTCGGATCACGGGGCGTAGAGAACTTCCCAATGACGTTGTCAAGCCGTTGCCGTGACTGGTGGTGTGGCTTGGTAGCACGCTCCGTCGCGGATCATGGCCCACAGGACGTTGGCCCGGCGGCGGGCGAGTGCCAGCAGCGCCTGTTTGTGCCCCTTGCCCTCGGTCCGCTTGCGCTCATAGAACTGTTTCGAGGCGGGACAGTTCCGCAGGCTGGCGAAGGCCGAGAGGAAGAAGGCGCGGAGCAGGCCGCGGTGGTAGCGGCGTGGGCGGCGGAGGTTGCCGCTGACGCGTCCGGAGTCGCGGGGGACGGGTGCGAGGCCGGCGTAGCCGGCCAGGCGGTCGGCTGTGCCGAAGGTGTCCATGTCGCCGCCGGTCGCCGCGAGGAACTCCGCGCTCAGCATGGTGCCCATGCCAGGCAGGCTCTGAATCACCTCGGCGTGCGGGTGCTCGCGAAACCGGGTCTCGATCAGGGCTTCGAGCTCGGTGATCTCCTCATCGAGGGCCATCACCCCCTTTGCCAGGCGGGCCACCATGGTGGCCGCGAGTTTCTCGCCGGGCAGTGCGGTGAACTGGGCCTCGGCGGCCTCCACAACGGTCCGGGCCAGGGCCGCGCTGTTGCGGACCTTGCGGTTCTTCAGCCACGTCGCGATCCGGGAGGCGCCGGCGCGACGGATCGCGGCCGGGGTCTGATAGCCGGTCAGCAACAGGACCGGCCCCTTCTTCGTCAGGTCCAGCGAGCGTTCCAACGCAGGGAAGATTTCCAGGAGTTGGGCGCGCAGGCGGTTGATCTGCCGGGTCCGGTCGCAGACCAGATCGGTGCGGCGGGTGACCAGCGTGCGCAGGTCGACCGATATCTCGTCGCCGGGCCGCAGCACGCCGAGGTCGGTGCGCATGTGGGCCTGGTCGGCGATGACGAACGCGTCCTTCGCGTCGGTCTTGGCCTGGCTCCGGTAGCCGGCCGAGGCGCGGTGGACGGCCAGGCCTGTGATGTAGGTGACATGTTGGTCGTGACTGACCAGCAGACCGAGCAGGAGCGCGGCCCCGCCGTGGTTGATGTCCACCGCCCACAGCACATCCCGCGACAGCTCCAGTACGTCAGCGATGAGCTGGAGCAGCTCAGCCTCGTCGTTCAGGATCCGACGCGACAGCAGCCGCTTGCCCTGGGCGTCGATCACCACGCAGTGGTGATGTTCCTTGCCGATGTCCACTCCGGCCCAGATCTCGGGCACGGCCACCTCCGTCAGCTCGTCGTACATGAACCCAGCAGACGACCTCGCCGACGTTGTCCTACAAAGCGATCGCGTCGCGTCTCCCAATTAGCGGTCGAGTCGTCGCGGGGTTCCGGGCGGCCAAGTTCTCTGAGCCATCCAGCGGCGACTCCATGACAGCCATATCCGGAACCCCTGGGCCCCGCCGATCTTACGAATGACCAGCTCAGACCCACATCAAGAAAGGTAGGACTCCATGATCTTGGAAGCCGCGTGCCTGTCACGTTCCGGTGGCACCGTCGAGCTGACAGATCCTCACGAACCAGGCGTCACGCGACTACGCCGAAGCCTTGTGCACGACCCAGCGGGACTTCGCCAGCGTTCACCGGCCCAGCAGATCCATGGACCTCCGGCCGAGCCAGTCCGCGAACGACACAACTCGGCCGTCCAGGTTCGGTGGCAGGACCTGGACGCAGGCGGCCCGGGCGTCGAACCACATCGAGCCCCGGTGCGGGCCAGTGACAATGAGGCCACCGGTGGTCATCGGTGTGTGAAGGCAGAAGATCAGTCGGTGGCCGCAGGCCACAGCCTGGATCCTGCCCGCTGGCAGGAAGCGTTCGAGGTCCTGATGGGCCGTATTGCGGGACGGTTCGCACGGGTGGAACCACGGCGCCGGGCAGGGGCGTTCGTGCTCGGGTTGGTGTCGGACCTGCCGCGCAGGAACTGCTGGACGCTTGCCGAGCATCCCCCGGCAACACGATTGAGGGGCCGCTTTGCGATCATCGGAAGGGTGCGGGCTTCCTACGCTGCAACTTCCGCTCCCGACCTGGAGCGAACTCCGGGCGGCTTGCCTGGTCGTGGGCCGCCCGCCGGTGGCACCATCTGGGAGATGCCCCCTTCGATCAAAGTCGGCCCGTACACCGTCATCGCACTCGCCGACGGCGCGGGCCCTTTCTTCTCCCCCAGGCCGGAGGCGTTTCCCGATGCCACCGCCGAGCAGTGGGCGGCGGCCGACCAGTTCGATCCCGGCGCACTCGACGCAGACGGGCGCTGGCGGCTCCAGTTCCGCGCGTTCGCGATCCGCAGCGACCAGGGTGTGACGCTGGTCGACGCGGGGATCGGCCCGGCTGACAGCCCGGCAGCCTCGTGGGCGCCCGTGCCCGGGGCTCTCCCGGCTTCGCTGGCCGCCGCAGGTATCGAGCCGTCCGACGTGGACACCGTGGTGCTCACACACCTCCACACCGACCACGTGGGCTGGGCCGTCGTCGGCGGCGAGCACGCGCGGCCGTTCTTCCCGAACGCCGAATACCTGTTGCAGCAGGCCGAACTCGACGTGATCGAGGAGGTCAACCCGCAGTTGCGTTCCACGGTGATCGCCCCGCTCCAAAAGACCGATCAGCTACGTCTGCTCGACGGCGACACCTCCCTGCGCAGAGGCGAGCGCGCGGTCGCCACGCCCGGTCACACTCCCGGGCACCAGAGCGTGCTCGTCACGTCCGGGCACGAGCTGGTCGCCGTCACCGGTGACCTGCTCGTGCACGCGATCCAGTTGCTCCACCCCGAACTCGCCTACTCCCACGAGATGGACCCCGAGCAGGCAAGGACCGCAAGACAGCAGGTGCTCCACAGCCGGCCCGCCGGTACCCTCCACCTCGCGACCCCGCACCTGACAGAGCCGTTCATCACCCGCTGACCGCAGCACGTCGAATCTTGGGCAGGCGGGCGGCGACGAGCAGGCAGGAGTCGGTGACGAGTTCCCTGGTGAGCTCCTTGCCGACGTCCCGCCCTCCGGCGTGATCCAGTGCTTCTTGTTCGTGTGGTGGTCGGGTGATGTGGCTGTTGTGTTCCCGGAGAGCGTGGGCCTTGCCCGGGTCTGCTTTGAGGCTCACGACGGGGCGTCCGGGGACCCCGGTCCGCGTGCCCCTTTCCGCCTGCGGTGCGGCGTACGCGGCCTGGGGGTGCACACCGGCACCGGCAAGTCACCCGGACTCTTCTTCCGGCAGCGCGCGGCCGCTGATCGCCTCGGTGATGGCGTACGCGGTCGTGACGAAGGACTCGGCCTGCTGGTCCGACAGATTCCGCGCGGAGGTCTCCTCCAGGGCCTGCCACAGGGCCGCGATGGGCTCGCGCATGGCACGCCCCTTGTCGGTGAGGTGGACCACCATGACGCGCCGGTCATGTGCGGCGGGCTCGCGGACGACCAGGCCGGCGTCCTGCATGCGGCGCAGCGCCTTGGAGATGGTGGAGTGGTCCACGCCCAGGCATTCGAGCAGCTCGGACTGGGACTGGCCGTCCCGGTCGAGAAGGTGCATCAGCAGCAGTTCCTGTCCGGGATGCAGGTCCATCTCCCGCAGCAGGGTGGCGGCGTAGGCGCGGTGGGTGCGGGCGAGCTGGAAGATCGCGTAGCTCATCGGTCCGCCGCCGGCGGTCGTGGGGATGCGGGGTTCGGGCGTGGGCATGGTCCGGTTCCTCAGCGTGTGTGGGTGGGGTAGTCGGTGTAGCCGGCCGCTCCGCCGCCGTAGAAGGTGGCCGGGTCGGGGGTGTTGAGGGGTGCGCCGGCGCGGAGCCGCTCGACCAGGTCGGGGTTGGCGAGCGCGAGGGCGCCGACGGAGACGAGGTCGGCCGTGCCGTTGGTGATGTCCTGGGCGCGGGCGGGCAGGTCGGTGCCGCCCCGGTTGAGGATCAGCGTGGCCGGCCACTGCGCGCGCAGGGCGTCGAGGAGGGCCTCGTCGCCGGCGTGCATCACGTGGAGGTAGGCCAGGTCCAGGGGGCGCAGGGCCTCCAGGAGCGCCGGATACAGCTCGGCGGTGTCGGACTCGGCGATGTCGTTGTAGGGGTTCGCGGGGGAGATACGGATACCGGCGCGCTCGGCGCCGATCTCGTCGGCCACCGCGGCTGCGACCTCGACGGCGAAGCGGATACGGCCCTCGATCGAGCCGCCGTAGCCATCGGTGCGCCGGTTGGTGTTGTCGGACAGGAACTGGTGCACCAGGTAGCCGTTGGCGCCGTGGATCTCCACACCGTAGGCGCCTGCCGCGATGGCAGCCGCTGCGGCGCGCCGGAAGTCGTCGACGGTCGCCGCGACCTCCTGCGCCGACAGCGCACGGGGGATCGGCATCTCCTGGGGCCCCGACGCGGTGAACATCACGCCCGCTGGCCGGATCGCGGAGGGGGCGACCGGCTGGCGCCCGTGGGGGGTGTTGTCGGGGTGGGCGATGCGGCCGGTGTGCATCAGCTGGATGACGATCCGGCCGTCGGCCGCGTGCACGGCGTCGGTGACCTTGCGCCACCCGGCGATCTGCTCGTCGTTGTGGATGCCGGGGGTCAGGAGGTAGCCCTGGCCGTCGGCGGAGGGCTGGGTTCCCTCGGTGATGACGAGCGCGTGCGAGGCCCGCTGGGCGTAGTACTCGGCGTTCAGTTCGGTCGGTATGCCTTCTGGTGTGGAGCGGTCACGGGTCATGGGGGCCATGACCAGGCGGTGCGGCAAAGAGATGCTGCCAAGAGCGGTCGGCGTCCACAGGGAATCCAGCATGAGGGGTCCTTCGATAGGGCGGTGACCGGCTGGTCACCGTAAAGGGCAGGGGGTGGTCGTGGGGAGGAGGCGGGCGGGCGTGTTCAGCCGATGCTCAGGACGAGCTTGCCCCGCACGTGCCCGGCGTCGCTGACCTGCTGGGCCTTGGCCGCCTGGTCGAGCGGGTAGGCGGTGACGGTGGTGAGGAGCTTGCCGGTTGCGGCGTCCTGGGCCAGGGCGGCCAGGCGGGCGGCCGAGCGCTCCGGGGAACCCTGGGAGAAGGTGATGCCCAGCTGCCGTGCTCCGAAGTCGGCGATGGTGACGATGCGCCCGGTGCCGCCCCGCAGGGTGACGGAGTCCTCCAGGGCGCCCTTGCCGGCCAGGTCGAACACCGCGTCCACGCCGTCGGGGGCCAGCGCCCGCACCCGCTCGACCAGGCCCTCGCCGTACACGGTCGCGGTGGCGCCGAGCGAGGTGAGGTAGTCCTGGTTGGAGGGGCCCGCGGTGGCGATCACGCGTGCTCCGCGGGCCGCGGCGAGCTGCACCGCCACGGTGCCCACCGCTCCGGACGCGCCGTGCATCAGCACGGTCTCCCCGGCGGCGACCCCCAGCAGGTCCAGGACCCGCTCGGCCGTCTCCCCGGCCACCGGCAGCGCCGCCGCGTGCTGCCAGTCGAGGCCGGCGGGCTTGGGTGCCACGGTGGTGGCCAGCGCGTACTGGGCGTACGAGCCGGTGTCCGACCAGCCCAGCACCTCATCACCGACCTGCACATTCCGCACGCCCTCACCTAGGGCGTCCACCACGCCGGCGAGCTCACCACCGGGGACGGCGGGGAAGACCGTCGGGCGGACGGCCTCCAGCATCCCGGCGCGGATCTTGCCGTCCAGCGCGTTCAGCCCGGCGGCCTTCACCCGGACCCGGACCTGGCCGGGGCCGGGCTGCGGGACCTCGATGTCCGCCTCGTGCAGCACGTCCGTGCCACCGAAACGGTCGAAAACGATTGCTTTCATCATGACTCCATCCCTTCGGCCGCCAAAAGAGTGGCTGGCCACATAATTAAGGTAGCAGTAATCGTGTGGCTGGCCAAGTAATGCGGGACGCGGGGGTGCAGCCGGCCGCCCCGGCTCCCTGGAGAGGCGGCCCTTCGGGCCTGGTTCGCGATGACCCCTGCCTTTTCGCCTGCGTCCGGTCGTACCGGCCTGGTGTCTGTGTCCTGGTTGCGGTGGCCGGGGGGCCTGCTCCTGTGTTGCCTGTCCGGGGGTGGTAAACCCACTGTCGGATGCACGAAAATCTATGTTGGCCAGAGTAGACATTGGGTGGCTGTGTGGGTATGGTTTCTCTCGTAGCCGAGGTCGGGCAAGTCTGGCAGAGATGAACTGCCGGTCAGCAGTACGTAGTTCGCAGGACGGTGCGGTGGTGGAGTTCCGAAGCCAGAGCGGTTGCAGGACGGCGACGGGACTGACGGCCGGACCGGGCGGCCCGCAGTGATCAGGGGCCGCCATGAGCAGGACCGCAGGAGCAGTACCTGTCAGTGCAGTTCGCAGGATCCAGCAGTGCAGTAGGAGAGCAGCACCTCGGTGAAGGCGCCGGCTGCGGGCGCGCGCACCGGGAAGTTCGGCAGTGGGGTTCTAAGCCAGAGCAGACGCAGGACGGGCGACGGGGCTGGCTGCCGGAGCGCGGCGCTGTCACAGGCCGCCAGCAGTTCGCATCACCAGCAGTACCAGCATCACCGGCAGTAACAGCAGTACGCAGTGCCGGCAGTTCGCAGTGCCAGCAGTTCGCAGTCCCCGTTGGGAACGGTTGTTCAGGAGGGATGAACGGAGGAGCTTCGGCCATCAGGATCGCCCGGGCGGAGGATGTGAGCCCGGGTACCGCAGGACATCGATAGTGAGGTGGTCTCCGGTCCAGCAACCGCGATCCCCGCATGCCCGGCCGCATCACAGTCGGGTCTGCGGAAACAGAAGGCCGGCGCAGCACTGAGGCCGGCAGATGGTGAAGCAGTTCCTTCGGGGCCTTGGTGCCATACGGCACCAGGGCCCCTCAGCCTGTTGTACAGAGAGGTGAGATGACAGCAGACGATTCATTCGGCCGTCTCGATGACGACGACTACCCCGCCTACAC
>NZ_JAHRIB010000205.1 GCF_019090165.1 Streptomyces sp. BV286 | reverse complement strand
GGCTGGTGTGCGGGGCCGGCGGAACCCGGTAACGTCTTTGCCATGTTCTTCCAGACGCCGGTTCACCGGTGAGCGCGTGACGGGCCCCCGCTGACGTCCTTCGACGCCGCCGCCCGTCCCCCACCGATGAATCCGCAGATCACTCCACATCATTAACCGGGAGAACCCGTGACCGTAAGCAAAAACATCAACAACCCTGTGGGCCAGGGCGGCGGGCAGCGCAAGAAGCTGTCCCGCGCCGAGCGGCAGAACAACGGTCCGCACCGCAACCTCGACCGCCAGAGTGCAGCCGAGCGGAAAGCAGAACTGGTACGCAAAATGCGCGAGAAGGCAGGCGCCGCTGAGGGCGCCGGGCAGACGGGCGACGACACCGCACAAGGCTGACACACCACCGCCGCCGCACAGGCGGCTGCGCACGGGGCAGGGCCCGGACCGCGACGCGCGGTCCGGGCCCTGCTGCCGCACCGGGGCTACCGGGGCTCTGCTGCTGTACCGGGGGTGGGACCGGAATACGAGCGAAACGTGCCACACATCAGCGGCCAGGTAGGTCACAGGCGCGAATCGGTGTCGTAGACGGTGGCGAGGACGTCTGCCGACTCAAAGGGACGACAACGCTGACACTGAGGTTGTTTCATTGGTGTCGCTCGTGAAACACGGCGACGGTGCCGATCATGCTGCGGGTTTCACGTTTCATGAGGGGTTGCAAACTCCTGGACGGTTGAAGCACGCTCATGAAACAGGCAGGGCTCGTGGCCGACGACTTCAAGCGCGTGGAATCGCACGCCTGCCCGATGTCCCGCTTCGAAGTCACCGGCGACACCATCCCCCTGGACGGCCGCCGCTCCTACCTCTCCGAGACCGCGACACGGCGGGGGTGATTCCCCCGTCGGCTCCTCGGACCGGGCCGCGTACGTGCGCAGCTGCGGGAGCGACTGGAACTGGTGGGCTTACGCCTCCTCAACGAAGGCCTGTTACTGGCCCGGCTGTGCGCCGCGGCCAGGTCGGCGTGCCTCAGGTGGCGGTGTGCAGCTTCGCGGCAGTGACCGCCGTGATGGTCTCGGCCGTGACGCCGGGGGCGGTCTCGACGAGGAGCAGGCCGTTGCCAGTGACGTCGATGACGCCGAGGTCGGTGATGACGCGGTGGACGCAGGCCTTGCCGGTGAGGGGCAGGGTGCATTCGTCGAGGATCTTGGGGCTGCCGTCCTTGGCGGTGTGGTCCATGAGGACGATGACGCGGCGGGCGCCGTGGATGAGGTCCATCGCACCGCCCATGCCCTTGACCATCTTGCCGGGGATCATCCAGTTGGCGAGGTCGCCGGTGGCGGAGACCTGCATGGCGCCGAGGACGGCGGTGTCGATGTGGCCGCCGCGGATCATGCCGAAGGAGAGCGCGGAGTCGAAGAAGGAGGCGCCGGGGAGGACGGTGACGGTCTCCTTGCCCGCGTTGATGAGGTCGGGGTCGACCTCGTGCTCGCGGGGGTACGGGCCGGTGCCGAGGATGCCGTTCTCGGAGTGCAGGACGACGTGAACTCCCGGCGGAAGGTGGCCCGGGACGAGGGTGGGCAGGCCGATGCCGAGGTTGACGTAACTGCCGTCGGTCAGCTCGGCGGCGGCGCGGGCGGCCATCTGGTCGCGGGTCCAGCTCATGCGCGTACGGTCCCTTGTGTCGAAGAAGCGGAAATTCGAAGGTGCTCGACGCGCTTGTCGGCGGCCTGGGCGGGGGTGAGGGCCAGGATCCGCTGGACGAAGATGCCGGGGACGTGGATCGCGTCGGGGCCGAGGGCTCCGGGCTCGACGAGCTCCTCGACCTCGGCCACGGTGATGCGACCGGCCATGGCGGCCAGCGGGTTGAAGTTGGCGGCGGCCTTGTTGAAGACCAGGTTGCCGTGGGTGTCGCCGCGCCAGGCGTGGACGAGGGCGTAGTCGGTGGTGATGCCGTGTTCGAGGACGTGGTCGCGGCCGCCGAAGGTGCGGGACTCCTTCGCCGGGGAGGCGACGGCGATGCTGCCGTCGGGCGCGTAGCGCCAGGGCAGGCCGCCGTCGGCGACCTGTGTGCCCACGCCCGCCGGGGTGTAGAAGGCGGGGATACCGGCGCCGCCGGCTCGCAGCCGCTCGGCGAGGGTGCCCTGCGGGACGAGTTCGACCTCCAGTTCACCGCTGAGGTACTGGCGGGCGAACTCCTTGTTCTCCCCGACGTAGCTGCCCGTCACGCGGCTGATGCGGCCCTCGGCGAGGAGAACGCCCAGCCCCTGGCCGTCGACGCCGCAGTTGTTGGAGACGACCTTCAGGCCGGTGGCGCCCTGGGCGTGCAGGGCGTCGATGAGGGTGGCCGGCATGCCGGACAGGCCGAAGCCGCCGACTGCCAGCGAGGCCCCGTCGGGGATGTCGGCGACCGCCGCGGCGGCGCTCGCGCTGACCTTGTTCACGTACGGGTCCTTTCAGTCGGAGGTCAGTCGGGTCAGTCGGGTCAGCCGGAGGTTCAGTCAGAGGTCGACCACAGGGCGTCGGAGATGGACTTGGCGCCGCCGTGTGCGGTGAAGCCGCCGTCGACGGGGATCTCGGCGCCGGTGATGAAGGAGGCGTCGTCGGAGAGGAGGAAGACCACCAGCGGGGTGATCTCGTCGACGGTGCCGGTGCGGGCCAGTGGCGTCTCGCGGATGTTCGCCTCGCGGAAGGCGGGCGCGGCGGAGGCGGTCATCTCGGTCTCGATGAAGCCGGGATGGACGGTGTTCACGCGGATGCCCCGCGGGCCCAGCTCGACGCAGGCCGCCTTCGACAGGCCGCGCAGCGCCCACTTGCTGGCCGTGTACGCGACCGGGTAGTGCCCGGTGAGCCCGGCGGAGGAGCCGACGTTGACGATCGACGAGCCCGGCGGCATCAGCGGCACCAGGTGCTGGATGGCAAGGAGCGGGCCGGTGACGTTGACTGCCTGGACGCGGGCGAAGTCCTCGGGCGTGACCTCGTGCAACCGCGCGCGCCAAGTGATGCCGGCGTTGTTGACCAGGCCGTGGACCTCTCCGTACTGGCGACGCAGCCTTTCGGCGAGCGCCGCCCATTCCTTCGGCTCGGTGACGTCCAGGCGCAGACAACCCGGAGCCTGGGTCACATCGGTGGCGACGACCACCGCCCCCGCCCGGGTCAGCGCCTCGGCCTCGGCCGCGCCCTGCCCGCGTGCGGCTCCGGTGACGACGACGACCTTGCCGTCCAACCTGTTCGCGGCCCCGCGGCTCACGGGCGCAGCCGCGGGCGCTTGCGGGCCCGGGGGACCGGTACCGGTCCGGCGCCGGGCACGACGGTGTTGCAGACGGTGCCGATGCCCTCGACGGTGAGGGTGACGGTGTCGCCGGGCTTCAGCGGTGGCGGGTCCTGCCGGCTGCGTACGCCCCACAGCTCGGCCAGGCAGCCGCCGTTGCCGCAGGTGCCGGAGCCGAGCACATCGCCGGGACGGACGTACGTGCCGCGCGAGGCGTAGGCGACCATCTCCTCGAAGGTCCAGCTCATGTTGGACAGCAGGTCCTTGCCGACCACCTCGCCGTTCACCGAGGCGGTCAGCGCCAGCCGCAGGAAACCGTCCGTGTCCCGGTACGGCTCCAGCTCGTCGGCGGTGACCAGGTACGGGCCGAGGGTGGCGGCGGTGTCCTTGCCCTTGCAAGGGCCCAACCCCACCCTCATCTCGGCGGATTGGAGGTCGCGGGCGGACCAGTCGTTGAAGATCGTGTAGCCGATGATGTGGTCGCGGGCCTGCTCGGGTGTGAGGTCGCGGCCCTCGCGGCCGATGACGGCGGCGACTTCGAGTTCGAAGTCCAGGACCGAGGAGCCGGGTGGCACGGGAATGTCGTCGTGGGCGCCGATGACGGCGTACGGATTGGTGAAGTAGAAGGTCGGCGCGTCGTACCAGGCGTCCGGGACCCCGGCCGCGTTGTCGATGCTGCGCCGTACGCCCTCGACGTGCTCCTCGAAGGTGACGAAGTCCCGTACGGACGGCGGCTGGAGAGGCGGCAGCAGCCGCACCTGCGAGTCCTGCGGGCCGCCCGGCGCGTCCCGCGTGGCGTTGCCCGCCTCGCGCAGCGCCGCGGGGCCCGCCCGGAGCAGGTCGAGCAGCGAGGCGCGGCCGGGGAAGGGGTGGAGGGTGCCGTTGTCATCCACGGTGGCGACGCTGCGGCGGCCGTGGTGTTCGTACGTGGCGAAGCGCATGGCAGTCCTGGGGTGTGGCGTAGGAGTGGACCAGGGGCGCGGGGGGAGTCAGGGCATGGACCGTTCCGCGCCCCCGGAGCCGAGGGGGATCAGACCGGCGGGGCGACGAAGACACCGCGGTCGACGTCGTTGAAGGACTCCTTGGCGACCAGTTCGTTCATCGGGTTCGCCGTGCCCCACTGGTCGGTGACCTCGGGCCGGGAGAAGTCGTAGACGTGCGGATGCCAGGTGTCCTCGTCGAGCTCCTCCAACTCCGTCGTGTACTCGACGGTGTTGCCGTGCGGGTCGAGGAAGTACGTGAAGGTGTTGTCGCCCGCCATGTGGCGGCCCGGGCCCCAGACCTTGCGGGCGCCGGAGCGCATCACGCGCCCCGAGCCGCGCATGTACTCGTCCAGGCCGCGCATCTCGAACGAGACGTGGTGCAGGGAGGTGTGCGGGCCCTTGGCGAGGGCCATCGAGTGGTGCTGGTTGCTGATCCGCATGAAGTGCATGACCTCGCCCATGTGCGGGGAGCTGAGCGTGTCGGACAGCCGGAAGCCCAGGTGGCGCTCGTACCAGGCGCGGGTGGCGTCCAGGTCGGGAGAGTTGAGGACGACGTGCGAGAGGCGGACCGGGATGGCTTCCTTCTCCTCGATACGCCGGTGTCGCCGGGCCTCGACCTCCGCCGAGACCTCGATGGTGCGGCCGTCGCCGTCGAAGAAGCGGAAGCCGTAGCCCCCGCCGGGGGTGTCGACCTTGCCCGGCTGCGAGATCAACCGCACGCCATCCGCGAGGAGTTGCTCGGCGAGCGTGTCCACGTCGGCGGCCGATGCGGCGCCGTAGGACACGAGGTCGAGCCGCTTCTCGTCGGCTTTGCGGAGCCGTACGACGTACTGCTCGGGGCTGCCCTCTGCGGCCAGGAAGGAGATGCCCGAGTCCTCAGCGACCTTGGTCAGGCCCCAGACTCCGGCGTAGAAGTCGAGCTGCTTGTCGTAGTCGGGCACGGCGAGGTCGACGTGCCGAAGGTGGGTGAGCAGGCGGTTGGGGAGGGCGTCGGTCATGTCGGGGCTCCTCAGGAGAGGCGCAGCAGCGCTGCCGCGTTGCCGCCGCGTACGGCGTGGAAGTGAGGGTCGGGCAGGTCCGTGGCGGCGCGCAGCGCGCCGACCGGGTCCTTGGTGCCCATGTCGAAGGGGAAGTCGGAGCCGAGCAGGACCCGGTCGGGGCCGGCCACCCGGATCAGTTCGCGCAGGACGTGCGGGTCGTGGACGAGCGAGTCGAAGTACAGCCGCTTGAGGTAGCTGCTCGGCTCGGACGCGCAGCCCCGCGTGTCCGGTCTGGCCCGCCAGGCGTGGTCGGAGCGGCCGACGTGGGTGGGCAGATAGCCGCCGCCGTGCGCGGCGATCACCTTCAGGCCGGGGTGGCGGTCCAGCACGCCGGAGAAGATGAGGTGGGAGAGCGCGACGGCGTTCTCAGTGGGCTGCCCGACCGTGTTGGACAGGTACCAGCGGTCCAGGCGCTCGTCGAGCGTGCAGCCGAAGGGGTGCAGGAAGAGCACCGCTCCGGTCGTCTCGGCGAGCGCCCAGAATGTGTTGTACGCCGGGTCCGAGAGCTCGCGCCCGGGTGCGTGGCTGGAGATCTCCACTCCGCGCAGGCCCAGGCCCAGGGCGTGGTCGAGGGCCTCTACTGCGAGGTCCGGGTGCTGGAGCGGGACGAGGCCCAGTCCGTGCAGCCGGTCGGGGGCCTGGGCGACGTGGGCGGCGGTGCCGGTGTTGGCCAGTTCCCACATCGTGCGGGCGAGGTCCTCGTCGGCCCAGTAGTGGTAGTGCGACGGGGACGGCGAGACCAGTTGGATGTCGACGCCGGAGGCGTCCATCGCGGTGAGCCGGGCCT
The DNA here is from genome assembly GCF_019090165.1 of Streptomyces sp. BV286. Classification (GTDB taxonomy): domain Bacteria; phylum Actinomycetota; class Actinomycetes; order Streptomycetales; family Streptomycetaceae; genus Streptomyces. Next base: position 10,791 of record NZ_JAHRIB010000205.1, on the reverse strand, counting down.
TGACGTCGGTCAGTAGAGGGATGCGGTCGCGGACCATCGGGCCGCTGACTGCGAGCGCGTCGGGGCCGTTGCGGCGGGCGTCGAGACTGCGGGCGGCGGCCAGCCCGGGGTGTCCGGCGACGGCCTCCTCGACCTGCGGCAGCAGGACGTGCGCGTGGACGTCGATGGTGGGGGTGGCCGGGACGTTCGAGGTGTCCGGGGTCGTCACGGGGTCTCCTTCAGGACGGACATCGTGCGGCCGATCAGGCCGGGCACGTCGGCGTCACGGACGCCGTCCAACTGCCACTGGCCGAGCTGCACCGAGGCCTCGACGACCATGCGGACACGGTCGATGCGGCGCTCGTAGTAGCGGGTCAGCAGGTCGTCGAGGGAGTCGAGGGAATCCCATGACTCCTCCGCGTTCAGCAGTTCGGCCAGCACGGAGGCGTCCTCCAGCGACATGGCCGCGCCCTGCGCGAGGGTGGGCGGGCAGGCGTGGGCGGCGTCGCCGACCAGCACGACCCGGCCGCGGTGCCAGGAACCCTCGACGAGCAGCCGGTCGAACCAGGTGTAGTTGACCTTGGCAGGGTCGGTGATGCTCGCGGCGATCTCGGGCCAGGCGCCGCCGTACGGGGCTGCCAGGCGCCGCATCTCGTCCGCGTACGAGGCCGGGTCGATGGAGGCGCGGTCGCGGTTGGCCTCGACGAGATAGGCGTAGATGGTGTTCTCGCCGGTGGGGCAGTAGCCGGCGATGTAGCAGGTCCCGCCGAAGGCCAGATCCGTGCGCTCCACGCTCGCCGGACGGGGTGCGGCGATGCGCCAGATGGCCATCCCGGTCGGCTCGGGCTTCTCGCCGATGCCGATCATCGCGCGGGTCAGGGAGTTGAGACCGTCGGCCGCGACGACGAGGTCGTAGCAGCCCTCGGTGCCGTCGCTGAAGCGGGCGGTGACGCCCGTCTCGTCCTGGACCAGCTCGTCGGCGGTGGTGCCGAGGCGGACCGTCGCACCACTGGCCCGGACCGCCTCGCACAGGATCTCCTGGAGCCGGGGCCGCTGCATGCCGATGGTCGCGGGCAGGTCCTCCCCGCCGGTACGGATGTCCTGCTGGACGTGGAACACGTGGCCGTCGGGCGTGGCCAGGCCCACCGAGTCGAAGGCGTAGCCGCTCTCCTGGACCGTCTCCCACACGCCCAGCTCGCGCAGCACGCGCAGCGCGTTGCCCTGGAGGGTGATGCCGGAGCCGAGGACGTTCCAGTCGGGCTTGGCCTCGATCAGGTCCACGGTGATGCCCGCTCGCCGCAGCAGCACGGTCACGGCGTTGCCGGAGGCGCCGCCGCCGATGACGAGGACGGTGCGGGGGCGGGGGTCGGTCATGGGATCTCCCTGCGGTGGGGCCGCGCGACTTCGAGCGGCAGGGGTGGTGGTGCGGGCCGGATGGGCTGGGCTGTCGGGGCTGTCCGGATGCGGCCCACCCCGCCGGTACGGAGCGTTACTTGACGGCGATCGGGTTCACGGGGGAGCCGACGGCTCCGGTGATGGGCAGCGGTGCGGCGGTGAGCCAGAACTCGTACCGCCCGTCGGCCGTGCAGTGCTCGGCCAGGGCGTCGAGATCCCACATCTCGCCTATGAGCAGGCCCATGTTGGGGATGGCGACCTGGTGCAGCGGCTGGAAGGCGTGGTCGAACTCGTTGGGCCGGACCTCGAAGCCCCAGGTGTCGGTGGCGATCCCGGCGATCTCGCTGCGGTGCAGCCAGCCGGCGGTGGTGAAGCTCAGCCCGGGGGAAGCGCCGCCCGCGTACTCGCCCCAGCCCTCGCGCCTGGCGCGGGCCAGCCGTCCGGTGCGGACGAGGACGAGGTCGCCGCGGCCGACGGTGACGCCGTGCGCCTCGGCGGTGGCGACCAGGTGCTCCTTGGTGATGGCGAAGCCGTCGGGCAGTTCGCCGTCCTTGCCGACGACCAGGCCCGCGTCAAGGAGAACGCCGCGTCCCGCGACGTACGGCGCCATGTGCTCGATGCCGGTGACGAGGTCGCCGTCGGAGGTGACGACCTTCTCGGCGGCCCGCCCGTTCCATGCCTTGCCGTGGTCGAAGATGTGGCCGAGGCCGTCCCACTGGGTGGAGCACTGCAGCGGCATCGCGATCACGTCGTCGGCACCGCCGATGCCGTGCGGGAAGCCCTGGTTGCCCAGTGCGGCGTCGGTGCCGGTGTCGAGCATGGTGTGCACCGGATTCGTGCGCCGTCGCCAGCCCTTCTGCGGGCCGTTCATGTCGAAGCGCTGGGAGAGCGAGAAGCTGACGCCGTCTCGGACGAGGGCCGCGCCCTCGCGGCGCTTTTCGGCGTCCAGGAAGTTGAGCGTGCCGAGGACGTCGTCCTCGCCCCAACGGCCCCAGTTGGAGTACGCCTTGGCGGCCTCGGCGATCGCGCCCTCGGCGTCTTTTGCATCAGGCACAGTGGTGCGGCCGATCACGGTGCCTCCTCCGCGACGCAGTGGGTGCGCTGGGCACCGAGCCCCGTGACGGAGCCGTCCATCACGTCGCCGTCGCGCAGCAGCCGACCCCAGTGCATGCCGTTCCCTGCCGGGCTGCCGGTCAACACCAGGTCGCCGGGCAGGAGTTGGGCGGTCTGGGAAATGTACGAGACCATCCGCGCCACGCCGAAGATCATGTCCTTGGTGGACTCGTCCTGCATGGTCTCGCCGTTGAGCTTCAGGGTGACCCGCAGGTCGGACGGGTCGGCGATGGACCCGGCCGGGACGATCCAGGGGCCGAGCGGGGTGAAGCCAGGAGCGTTCTTGCAGCGCAGCCAGTCGGTGCCGATGGCGGGCATGTCCCGGCGGAAGACGGTGGCCCGGTCGGTGAGGTCGTTGGCGATGGTGTAGCCCGCGACGTGTTCCAGCGCTTCCTCCACCGTGACCCGGTGGGTGGGGCGGGAGATCACCGCGGTCAGCTCCAGCTCCCAGTCGGGCTTCCTGGCCCAGGAGGGCAGTACGACGTCGTCGTAGGGGCCGGTGATCGTGGTCGGCAGGCCGATGAAGACGTACGGGAGGTCCTCGGCGGCCCGTTTGTCCATGATCGCCGCGATCTCCGCGCGGGCCTCCTCGGCGGAGCGCGGGTCGTCGGGGGCGCGGTGTGCGACCTCCAGGTCGATCACATGCTGGCGGTAGTTGGCACCGGACTGGAAGATCTGCCGGGGCCTGACGGGCGCGTGCACGTTCAGGTCGTCGAGCGACAGCCAGTCACCGGCCGGATCGCTCGCGAGGCCGTGCAGGCGCGGCAGTTCCTCGTCCCAGCGCTCCAGGAGCGCGAGGGTGGTCGTACGCAGGTCCAGCACCCTACCGTCCGAGAGCACCAGTCCTGCGGACGGGGTCCGGCCCGGGGCGGAGAAGGTGCCGAGGGCGAAGGGGCCGGTGAAGAGGGGCGCCGACGTGGCTGCGGATTTCACGGAGATGTCCTCCCGATTGCGATGTCACCAATCTGGCGCGTAAATTGCGATCGGGGAAATCGATTCCTTGGATGATCCGAATCCAGGCGGCGAATACCCGGGGGCTCAGTTTCCTACTCCGCACTGGGGCATCTCGTGAACCTGGCCAGCCTTGACCTCAACCTCGTCGTCGCCCTGCGCGCCCTCCTGGAGGAGCGCAACGTCACCAGAGCCGGCCGGCGCATCGGTCTCAGTCAGCCCGCGATGAGCGCCGCCCTGGCACGGCTGCGCCGTCACTTCGACGACGACCTGCTCTCCCGGGTCGGCGGACGCTACGAACTGACCGCCCTCGGCCTGGCCCTCCTCGACCGCACCGCCACCGCCTGCGACCTGCTCGAACGCGTCTTCACCAGCCAGGCCGAGTTCGACCCCGCCCACGAAGAGCACGAGTTCACGCTGATCGCCTCCGACTATGCGGTAGCCGTCTTCGGCGCCGAACTCGCCCGTGCGGTGCACGCCGAGGCACCAGGCATCCGGCTCCGGTTCAAGCAGGCCCCGCCGGACATCACAGAGAACACCGCCGCGCTGCTCAGCACCGCCGACGGTCTGCTGCTGCCGCACGGCATCATCAGCGACTTTCCCACCGTGGAGCTCTACCGGGACCGCTGGGTCTACCTCGTCGCCGACGACAATCCCGAGGTCGGCGAGCACCTCACCCTCGACGACCTGGCCCGGCTGCCATGGGTGACGTACCAGCGCACGTACGACGCGCCCGCCGCCCGCCAGATCGGCATGCTCGGCATCGAGCCGCGCGTCGAGGTCTCCGTCGACAGCTTCCAGCTGATGCCCCTCCTGGTCGCCGGGACGCGCCGGGTGGCCCTCATCCAGGGGCATCTCGCCGACCGGCTCGACGGACTCGTCCCCGTACGGGTCGTGGAACCGCCCTACGACGCCGTGCCGCTCCGGGAAGCCCTGTGGTGGCACCCGGTCCACACGCACGACGCGGCGCACATCTGGCTGCGGGAGACAGCGGCACGGGTCGCGGAGACCATCCACGGCAAGGATGATCGCGATCCGGCAGATCGATCGGACAGAGGCTAGGCAGGACTGGGCCGCTCGCTCATAGTCGACCCCAGTTCCTCCGCACGCTCCTCTTCTCGGGGTGTCTGTTCCCCGGTGGCGTGCCCGCCCCTCCCCTCGCCACGTGGAGTTCCCGCATGCCTGTTTCCGTGCCACCGCCATCGTCCCCGCCCGCTTACGCGGAACCAGTGCCGCCGCCCGGTGCGATCCGTCCGACGTCCGGCACCGCGCACCGGCTGCGCGTCGCTCTCCTCATGGCCGGCAGCTGTCTGCCGATCCTCGGCGCCGTCCTGATCGCCCCCGTGCTGCCCAAGATGCAGGACCACTTCGCCGACGTGCCCGGAGCGGGCGCCCTGGTCCCGATGGCCCTCACCGTCCCGGCCCTGGCGCTGGGCCTGCTGGCCCCCTTCGCGGGCGTCATCGTCGACCGGCTCGGCCGCAAGCGGCTGCTGATCGCCGCGACCGTGCTGTACGCGATCTTCGGCACCGCCCCGCTGTGGCTGGAGTCGCTGGGCGCCATCGTGGCCAGCCGCGCCCTGGTCGGTATCGCCGAGGCCGCCATCATGACCTGCTGCACCACGCTGATCGGCGACTACTACAGCGGTCGGGTACGGGACCGCTACCTCGCCCTCCAGACCATGTGCGCCTCCGCCTCCGCGACCGCCTTCTTCGTCATCGGCGGTGCCGCCGGCTCGGCCGGCTGGCGGACCCCGTTCTGGATCTACGCCGTCAGCCTGCTCATCGCCCCGCTCATGGCCATCGGGCTGCCGAAGCCGACCGCGGCCACCGGTGCCGCCGCCGAGGATGGGGAGAGCACGGACACCACGGTCGCCCCGAAGCGCTCCTTCCCCTTCCGGCAGCTGGCCGGGATCTGCGGGCTCACCGTGTTCGGGGCCCTCGTCTTCTACACCGTCCCGGTGGAGATGTCCTACCTGCTGGACGACCTCGGCGTGACGGCGACCAGCGTGATCGGGCTGGCCACAGCCATCGCCAGCGCCGCCACCATGGCCGGCGCGATCACCTTCGCCAAGCTGCGCGGGGCCCCGGGGCCCCGGCTGCCACTCGTCTTCGCCCTGTGCGCGGCCGGGTTCGCGGTAATGTGGCTCGCGGACAGCACGCCGCTGCTGATCGTCGGTGCCGTACTCAACTGCCTCGGCACCGGTCTCATGCTGCCCTCCCTGCTCACCATCGCCATGTCCAAGCTGGACTTCGCCGACCGCGGCCGTGGCACCGGCCTGTGGACCGCGTCCTTCTTCATCGGCCAGTTCATCTGCCCCCTGGTGCTGATCGCGGCCGAGTCCGCCCTCGGCACGCTGGCCGCCGCCGTCGGCCTGCTCGGCCTGGCCTCGGCCGTCGTTGCGGCAGGCCTCTTCCTGACCGCCCGGCGCAGGGCCGCGGCCGTCGCACCGTTGTCCCAGTAGTAGGAAGCCGCCCGCGACGGGCGAGCCGGGGGCTGCGCTGTCTGGTACGGACAGGTCCAGGTGGTGAGGCCGGTTTCTGTCCACAGGGATGGTGCCGCCGTGGTCCACTCCGACGCGGTCCTGGCGGATTCGGCGACTGCCTTCCACAACCCAGACCTCGACCCGCAACGCGTCAAGTACTACCAGTACGTCATGCACCTGGACCTGGTCGGCGGCCCGCTTCGCATTGCCGAGGGCGACTTTCCGAACCGGGATGGCTCGACGTCGCGGACTTCCATCTACAGAGGGCGCTCGCCTACGAAGCATGAGTCGTCCGTGGGTCTACGGCCGATCGCAGCTTCACACCGGCGCGGTGGGAAACAGCGCTCCCGGGGCCAGGTCCAATCTGGTGGCGACGATGTCCTCGGGCGGGGTGAGGTCCAAGTGCCAGTCGCCGAAGCGGCGTATCGTGCGCGTGATCAGCGGGCTGACGGTGGCCAGGTCGTCGGGGTCCACGACGTGGCCCTCGGCGGCGAGGGCGTTGGCGGCATCAGTAATGTCCAGCGCGGTGGAGTAGACCGCGCAGTTGGCGATCAGCTCGTTGAACTTCACGACTCGCTCCTGGTAGTCCGGGTCGTTGTGGCCGATCAGCCGTCCGCCGATCATCAGATGTGCAGCGAAGCCGTGGAACGCCTCCGTGCGGTTGGTGATCGCGGTGATCTGGTCGCGCAGCTCGGGCTCGGACAGGTATCGAAGGAGCGTCACGGTCCTGACGACCCTGCCCAATTCGCGCAGCGCCTTGTAGATCCGGTTGCGCTTGGAGTGGTTGCCCAGGCGGCGCAGCAGCGTCACCGAGGACAGCCGGCCCTCCCGGATCGAGATCCCGGTGCGCAGCAGATCCTTCCAGTGGCGTTCGATGAGGGCCCAGTCGATGACGTTGTCGTCGAAAAGGGAGTCGATGTGTTTGTACCGCACCTTGGCGTCCGGCCGGTAGAAGTTCAGGTCGTGCCAGTTGCGTATGCGGGGAAGGAGGTCGAATCCGAGGAGCGCGGCCAGGCCGAACACCGGCAGCGAAGCCCCTTGCGTGTCGGCGTGGATGCTGTCGGGCTGGATGTCGGAGACGTTGGACAGCAGCGAGTCCAGCAAGTACACCGCCTCCCACACCCCGCACGGGATGAAGTGGGAGAACAGCGCGATGTAGTTGTCGGACACCAGCCGGAACGCCAGAGCCCCGAACCCGCCGTATCTGACGTGGGACTCGGCCCGCAGGCTGTCTTCCCAGGTGTCGATCTGCGAGCCGTCGGTGGCCGCGGTCGACCCGTCGCCCCACATCGCGGCGACATCCAGCTTCGCGAAGGCGTTGACCACGTCCGCCGACGCCTTGTAAATCTTGTCGGGGGTGGCGTGCTTGTTCCCGGCCGTGTAGATGTCGTGGGCGCTGACCCCGCGCATGTGCCGGGCGACCTCGGTCGGCCCGAGGTTCCCGCCGTAGGCGAACGCTGTCACCACGTACCGGCCCAAGGTGTCGCGGATCTTCGGATCGGAACCGGAGGCCGGGCCGAAATGCCGCGGCCAGCCGGTCAGGTGGGCGGTGCGGGCGAGGATGTCCAGCAGCGCGCGGTCGGGCAGCCGATCCAGCACCGTGGCCTCCAGCGCGATCGCTGCCGGCCGCCGCTCGGCACCCTTGCGCCGCGCCAGCACCGGCCGTCCGCCCTCCAGGCGCAGATCGGTGTTGGCCGGGTAGCCCGCATCGACCTCCGTGGCCGTCTTCGTCAGCAGTGCCCGGTGGTGCGCCGCCAGCGCCTTCGCGTCGGTCGGAATACCAGCCTGGGTGCAGAACTCTGTGACCTTGTCCTCGCACTCCTCCCAGCTCATCAACTGGGCGTGCAGGTTGGCGTAGGAGTCCGAGCCGACCACCGCGATGTCCCCGGACCGCAGTTCGGCGGCCAGATGGGAGAACACGCACACCTCCAGGTGTCGGCGGGCCAGCATCCCCGGACGGCGCCGGTCGCGCAGCGTGCGCCTCCACGAGGGCCCTGCGAAGGCGTCGACGTCGACCGTCAGGACCGCGTCCTTGCCGTCGCGCTTGACGGTGATGCTCTCCTCGATCCACTCCGCGCGCCGGTCCAGATCCCGGTTGGCCTTGACGAACTCCAGCGCGTCCAGCACCGACCGCTCCGCGGACGTCGCCTTCAGCTCGATCGCGTCCACCAGCGTGAACAGCACCGGCCGGTGCGATTTGTAGTACTGCTCGCACAGCGGCAGGTAGTTGTTGCCGTGGTGCGCGGCCACCGCCTCGTGCGACGCGCTCAGCGCCGCGAGGCCTCCGCCGACCGTCAGCGCTGACAGGACCATCTCCCCAGTCCGCGCCGCTGCGGACCTCTCGTCTTCGGCTGCGGGTTCACCCGCGCCGTCGACGGTGCCGCTGCCGCTGCCGGTCGCATCGATCGTCGCGGTGCCGGTGTCCTTCTCGGCGTCGGGCGCGATCGCCGTGTCTGCCGGTTCGGCAGCCTCGCGCACCGCGGCAAGAACATCGCCGAACACCTCCAGCAGCCGCTCGGACTCAGCGCGGTGCTCCTCACGCAGCGCCTCCAGCCGGGCCCGGCCCTTCTTGTGGATGACCGCCATACGCTTGCAGAACATCTCGGTCACCTCGTCCCGAGCCGAGGTGCGCAGCACGTGGATGAAGCTGGCCAGCAGCGTGAACCGCTTCTCGTCGCCAATCTTGACGAGGTCCGCGACGTCGGTGACCCGCGCCTCGCCAGCGAAGTGCGAGATCTTGCCCGGCGGGACCCCTTGCAACCATGCACCGGTCGGCCCGAGCGCGTCCAGGTCGGCAAGATGCGCCAGGCGGACCTTGAACTTGCCGATCGTCGCGGCCTTCGCCGGGTCCTTCAGCCGGTCGAACCGGCTGCGCCGACTGGACGGGTCCACCACCAGCTGCTCGGCCAGCCTCGCGCGCTGCCCCACAGTGATCCGGCCGGCGACAATGGTGAACACGTCCCGGTTCACCTCGGCGCGGATCTTGGCCACCATCCGGTCCAGCGTGGTGTATCCGGGCAACTCCCGACCGGATTCCAGCAACTCCTCCAACGCCACGTTGATCAGGTCGGCCGGGTTGTCCTTCGTGGCCGCTGCCGCTCGGATCACCGTCTCGGCGATGCCGCGCACATCCGCCGCGTCGTACTTCACCCCCAAGCGCTCGCGCACGTAGTCGCGATACCGCGCAGCCGACCGCACCGCTTCCACCCCGACCGCCACACTGTCCGGCAATCCCAGCGCGGTGCATATGTGACCGGCCACCGCGTCGGGAACCTCGTCCAGGCCGGGGAAATAGCGCATCCGCTGGTAGCACTTCAGCCATATCACCAGCACGAGGAAGGTCTGGTCAGCGGTCGTCTTCCCTCGCGCCCAGCTGACCTCGTCCGCTGTGGGTGTGAACGACTCGACCAGCTCCCGCGGCGTGACGGTCCCGGGGAACCTCGGGTAGGCGGTGCGATCGATAGATGCCAACACACACCTCGAAGATCACAGGGGCCAGGATGACGGAATCCTAACGATCCCTATCAAGGCGACCTGCGCTGGCCTCTACCAGCGCTGAAACAAGGCCGTGGCACGTTTCGCTCGTATTCCGGCCCCACCCCTACCGGGCGTGGCCGGTCCCGCTCAGCCCGCGGCCGCCGCCGCCCCGAGTTGCACCAGCAGCTCGGGGCGTTCCCCGCGCCCGGCCCGGGCAGCACCGCAGCCGGCCGGCCCCGCATCGTTCGGCCGTGACCGGACCAGGATCTGCCACGCGCAGAGTGCGACAGGCTGTTTCACCGGCCGGGCAGGTCCACTCGCGGGGCACGGCCTCGGTCCTGACACTTCCTGCACGACGCGGAACGTCCCGGCGCTCCCTGCGTACAGAGGTGCCAGCCCATGAGCGCTGCGACCCCGGCCGGAAACACCAGTCGCCAACACGGTCCGCCAACGCGATTCGCCAACGCGGTTCGCCACACGGACACCGATGCGGCCGCCCACCGGCCGCGCCGGCGGTCCTTCGGGGTGAAGGCCACGCCGGCCACTACGACGCGCGCGCTGTGCGGTGGATTTCGGCGTTGATGCGCTGGGCTTCCTCGAGCTGGTCCTCGAGGATGACGATGCGGCAGGCGGCCTCGACGGGAGTGCCGCGGTCGACGAGTTCGCGGGCCCGGGCCGCGATACGCAGCTGGTAGCGGGAGTAACGGCGGTGGCCGCCCTCGGAGCGCAGCGGGGTGATGAGCCGGGCTTCGCCGAGGGCGCGCAGGAAGCCGGGGGTGGTACCGAGTATGTCGGCGGCCCGGCCCATCGTGTAGGCGGGGTAGTCGTCGTCATCGAGACGGCCGAATGAATCGTCTGCTGTCATCTCACCTCTCTGTACAACAGGCTGAGGGGCCCTGGTGCCGTATGGCACCAAGGCCCCGAAGGAACTGCTTCACCATCTGCCGGCCTCAGTGCTGCGCCGGCCTTCTGTTTCCGCAGACCCGACTGTGATGCGGCCGGGCATGCGGGGATCGCGGTTGCTGGACCGGAGACCACCTCACTATCGATGTCCTGCGGTACCCGGGCTCACATCCTCCGCCCGGGCGATCCTGATGGCCGAAGCTCCTCCGTTCATCCCTCCTGAACAACCGTTCCCAACGGGGACTGCGAACTGCTGGCACTGCGAACTGCCGGCACTGCGTACTGCTGTTACTGCCGGTGATGCTGGTACTGCTGGTGATGCGAACTGCTGGCGGCCTGTGACAGCGCCGCGCTCCGGCAGCCAGCCCCGTCGCCCGTCCTGCGTCTGCTCTGGCTTAGAACCCCACTGCCGAACTTCCCGGTGCGCGCGCCCGCAGCCGGCGCCTTCACCGAGGTGCTGCTCTCCTACTGCACTGCTGGATCCTGCGAA
>NZ_JAHRIB010000204.1 GCF_019090165.1 Streptomyces sp. BV286 | reverse complement strand
GGAGGGGGCCGGGGAGCGGGCCGGGGAGCGGGCCGGGGGCCTCAGCTCTCCACGATCTCGCCGTCGCCCAGCTCCAGGACCCGGTCGGCCAGGTCCAGGAGGGCCGCGTCATGGGTGGCCACGAGCGCGGTGACCTGCTCGCTGCGGACGACCGCCCGCAGCAGCTCCATCACCCCGATGCCCGTCTCGGCGTCGAGCTGGCCGGTGGGTTCGTCGGCGATGAGGAGCGCCGGGTTGTTCGCGAGGGCGCGGGCGATGGCGACACGCTGCTGCTGACCGCCGGAGAGCTCACCGGGCCGCTGTGCCGCGTGGTCGGCGAGCCCGACCAGGGAGAGCAGCAGCTCGACGCGTTCCTCGCGTTCGCGCGGGTCGACCCGGCGCAGCCGCATGGGCACGCCCACGTTCTCGGCGGCCGTCAGGATCGGGATGAGCCCGAAGGACTGGAAGACGAAGCCGATGCGGTCCCGGCGCAGCTCCAGCAGTCCGTTCTCCCCGAGGCCGGAGAGGTCGAGCCCGTCGACGGTGATCCGCCCGTCGTCCGGCTCGTCGAGCCCGCCGACGAGGTTGAGCAGTGTGGTCTTGCCCGAGCCCGAACGCCCCTTGAGCGCGACGAGTTCACCGCGCGGAATGTCGAACGACACCCCGCGCAGCGCGTGTACGGCGGTGGTGCCGCTCCCGTACGAGCGGTGGACGTTCTCCACCCGCACCATGGTGTCCGTGACGACCTGAGTACTCATGCCCCTCCCCCGTGGACCGGGCGCCAGTATCACCGTCCGACGCCCGGACCGGCAACGGTTCAGCCGGGGTTGTCGCCGTGCGTGAGGGTCTCCCAGGCCACGAAGAGGTTGTTGCTCCCCGCGGGCCGGTTCTGTGCCGTCAGCCGCTCGGTGTTGGTCATGCCGTGGCCGAGGCGGTTGTGCAGGGCGTTGTGGCCGACCTCGGTCACCGGGCCGAGGCCGAGGTGCAGCGACCCGCCGCACAGCCAGCTCGGGGGCGCCTCGCCCAGCTGGTACCTGGCCTGGAAGCCCAGCGCGTGCCGCAGCCGCTCGCCGACGTCCGTGCCGTACAGGTCCTGGCCCTGGATGCGGCTGGTCTCGGCGATGTGCGAGATCGCGGAGAGGCCGTACCCGGTGTGGGTGAGGTCGCGGCAGGTCTCCTGGGTGAGCCCGGTGACGAAGGTGGACTGGCCCTGCCAGTAGTTGACGATCTTCTGCCTGGTGTCGAGGTTCTGGCTCGGCACGGTCTTCGGCAGGGCGCCGTCGGAGGACAGGTACACGAACGCAGCCGTACGGGTGCGGAACCTCGCCATGGCCTTGTCGTAGGAGGCCTTGTCCTCCAGGAAGACGGAGATGCCGACGGCCGCCTCCATCATCGACAGTTCCCAGTTGCCGTTGGAGTTCGAGCCGTTGATGACCTCGGGCAGGTAGACGCCGCGCAGCATGGTCGCGAAGCGACCGGAGTTCGGCCAGCCGCCGTCGTACGTGTGCTTGATGATCTCGGCGGCCTTGGGCCAGGACGAGCCCGCCCAGCCGGTCTGCAGCGGGGCGTTGCTGTTGGTGTGGTCCCGGACGGTCGCCGACCAGGCGTCCATCAGCTCGATCGCCTTCTTCGCGTGGCGGGCGTCCCGCGTGACGTACCAGGCCAGGGCCTGGGTGTACGCGGCGATCGCGTCCTCGCGCTCGTCCGTGCAGCCGTTGTTCGGGTTGGAGTACGAGCCGCACTCCACGACCGCGCGGGGCTTGGCGGTGCGTGTGAGCGAGGCGTACCTGCTCGACATCATCTGGTCGTAGGCGCTCTTCCAGGGCTGGGCGCCCGCGTTGACCTGCTGCCGGGCGAAGTCCAACTGGCCGCGGGAGACGGTGACTCCGGGGTGCGCGAAGGTGGCGGGCGCCGCCTCCGCGCGCTCCGTGGCGGGCCAGGCCAGGGCGCCGGCCAGCAGAGCCGCGACGGTGGCGAGCAGCGCGAAGCGTGATCTCCCGCGGCGGTGTGAGGGGACTGGGGGAACCGGGCTGTTCGGCATCATGGGGGCCGTCCGTTCCAGTATGTGAACGCGGAATGCCTTTATGAACACAGGCGTTGGCCGGTGACCATAGGTACAGACCAAGTTCACGTCAAGAGAAACGGCAGCCGTCGGGCGCGGAACGGCCTGCGGGCTCCGAACGGCTTCCGGAGCCCGCAGGCCGCGCATCGGGGCGGTTCAGCACCCGGAACTCCGGCGGACCGCGGTGAGACCTCGGCCGTGAGTCGTACCCCTGCCGGACTTCGACGGGTGACGGCGATCAGTTCGCCGAGGCCGGCGACGCGTCCGGCGGGGCGGCCACGACGCCCGGCGCCGCCTCGGCGACCGGGGCCGCGGCGAACAGGGCGGCCCTGTCGATGTCGCCCGGGTCCCAGTGGTCGTTGCCAGGGATGTTCGCGTGGCCGTAGTGCCCGCCCTTGCTCATCCACACCGCGCGGGGCCGGTTGGTCGCGTCGGCGCCCGAGGTCGCGATACGTCCTGCCGGAAAGGCGTCCGGAATCCTCCACGACCTGATCGCGGCCATCACAGCCCTGTAGTTGGGGCCGGGCCTCCAGGTGTCGGTGAACGGCTTGCCGGCCCGCCCGAGCACCTCGATCTGGATGCAGACCTTCCCGACGCGGTTCGTCCTCGTCGACCCGTCGTTGCGCAGCGCGCGGGCGCTGTGGTTCAGCGGGCCGAACTGGCCGAGCCGGTCGGTCACCGGGTCGTACAGCAGATGCGGTTCGGCGGCGACCCGGATCAGATGTGCCGCCACGGCACGGAACGCGTCATCGCCGGTGCCGCTCTCCGTGGTGTGCCAGACGACGCGGCCCGGAACCGTCGGATGATCCATCGCGCCTCCGATGCTCCCGTCGCCCAACCGCTGCGCCTTCTCGATCCAGTTGGTGCTCATGCCCGGGCCCCATGGTCTTCCTTGATCGGTAAGTCATGTGCGGTGCAAGGGAGTTGACCGATCCGTCCCTCTGCCACCAGACCCAGGGTGACCAGCTGTTCCGCTGCCGGGGAGCGACTCGGGCCCTTCTTCACTCGTTCGGCCCACGCTCCGGTACGCGGCGACGGTCCAGGCGTGGGGCCCGGACGCCGCCCGGCACCGATCCGCCGGAAACGACGACGGGCCGCACTCCCCGAAGGGAATGCGGCCCATCGCGCACGTGCGTGTACGCGGCCCTGTCTCCGGCTGTGGAGCTACCGGACCTCGGTGGTCTCCGGTCCGCGCTGCAGCTGCCCCATGCCGCCGGAGAAACGGGACCCGGCCTGCTCCTCCTGCTGCACACCCTCGGCGACCATCTGCGCGTCGTCCGGCAGCTTCAGGACGATCGGGTCGCGCGGGGCCATCGGGCCCTCGCCGCGGACCACCACGGTGTCCCGGAAGATCTGCTCCAGCAGACCGGCGGCCTGCGGCTGCACCGCGCCCTGGCCGGAGATCACTCCGCGCAGGAACCAGCGGGGACCGTCCACACCGATGAACCGGACGACCTGGAAGCCGCCCGTGCCGTCGGGCAGCTGCACCGGCACCTGCGCGCGCAGCTCCCAGCCCAGCGGGCCCTCGACCTCGTCGATGACACCGCCCTGCTGGGTGATGCCGGTGGCGATCTCCTCGCGCACCTCGCCCCAGATGCCCTCGCGCTTGGGAGCGGCGAAAGCCTGCAGCTGGACGGCGCTGTCCTTCAGCACCACCGTGGCCGCGACGATCGCGTCGCCCGCGACCTCCACCCGGAGCTCCATGCCGTCGACCCCGGGCACGAAGAGGCCGCCCAGGTCGACCCGGCCCTCGGCCGGATCGCGCACCTCGGCGCTGTCCCAGGGACCGTCGGGACGCGGCTCCGGCTCGAGCCTCACGCGCTCGCGCTCCGCCTCAGTGTCGACACCGTCGACGACCTGCTCGGCCTCGCCCGCCGCGTCCTCGGCGGCACTGCCCTTCTTGCGACGTCCGAACACGTCACTGTCCTTCCCGGTCGGATACGACCGAAGCGTATCGATTCCCACCCGTTGTGCCGCCCACCGCGGCATGGCCGCCGGTGGAACCGAAGCCCCCTGCGGCCCGCGCCGAGTCGGGAAGCTCCGCCACCTCCCGGAAGCGCACCTTCTCGACCTGCTGGACGACCAGTTGAGCAATCCGGTCGAAGCGCTCGAACCGCACGCACTCGCGCGGGTCGAGATTCACCACGATCACCTTGATCTCCCCACGGTACCCGGCATCAACCGTCCCCGGGGCATTCACGAGAGCCACACCGCAGCGGGCGGCCAGCCCGGAACGCGGGTGCACGAAGGCCGCGTACCCCTCGGGAAGCGCGATGCACACCCCGGTGGGGAGCACGGCACGTTCACCGGGTTCCAGTACGCGGCTCTCCGTGGTCCGCAGATCCGCGCCGGCGTCACCGGGGTGCGCGTATTCCGGAAGCGGTACGTCCGGGTCGACGCGCTTGATCAGTACGCCCACGGGGGCCGGGGACGGGGTCACGGGTTCACCTCGAAAGCGCGGGCACGGCGGACCTGGTCGGGGTCGTCCATGGCCGCCCGGATCTCCTCCTGGCGGCCGTTGTCGACGAAGTGGTCGACCTTCACCTCGATGAAGAGGGCGTCCGCGCGGACGGCTACGGGCCCGCCGGGGCCTCCGATGCGTCCCGTGGCGGACGAGTAGATCTTGCGTCCCGCCACCGCCGTGACCTCGGCCTCCAGGTACAGCACGGTGTCCACCGGCACGGGCCGTACGAAGTCGGTCTCCAGCCGCCCGGTCACGGCGATGGTGCGCAGCAGCCAGTTCAGCGAGCCGAGGGTCTCGTCGAGGGCACTCGCGAGGACTCCGCCGTGCGCGAGGCCGGGAGCACCCTGGTGCGCGGGCTGCACGGTGAACTCGGCGGTGATCCTCACCCCTTCACCCGCCCGGGCCTCCAGGTGCAGCCCGTGCGGCTGGCCGCCACCGCAGCCGAAACACTGGTCGTAGTGCGCGCCGAGCAGCTCGCCCGGGGCTGGCGCGTCGGGATGCCGTACCGGTGCCACCGCGTCGGCCGGGGGCCGCAGGGCCGAAGATGTACCACTCACAGGCGCAGACCTTACCTCCGCGTCAGCGCGCCGCACGCACCGTGGCAGGCTTGGCCGTATGCAGCCCTCCGCCTCGTCGTACGAAGAACGTCTCACCGCACCCCGCTCCTGGTGGTTCATCTCCCTCCTGGTGGGTCTGTCGATGGCCCTGATCGTGCTGCCGTTCGGCACGCTGCCCCTGCTGGGCGGGTTCGTCGGTGGCACGGCGGTGGCGGCGGTGGCGGCGAGTTCGTACGGCTCCGTACGGATCCGTGTGGTGGCCGGCTCCCTGATCGCGGGCGACGCCCGGATCCCGGTCTCCGCGCTGGGCGAGGCCCATGTCCTCGACCCCGAAGAGGCCCGCGCCTGGCGCTCCTTCAAGGCGGACGCCCGCGCCTTCATGCTCCTGCGTGCCTACATCCCCACGGCCCTGCGCGTGGAGGTCACCGACCCGACGGACCCGACCCCGTACGTGTACCTGTCGACCCGTGAGCCGGAGCGGCTGGCGGCGGCACTGGCCGCGGCACGGACGCCCGCGTAGTCCCGCCTCCGGCGGGGGCGACGGTGACAGCCCGGCCCCCGCCCTCGCATTTGTGTTCGCGTCCGACCCCCGCACGGAAACTTTCCCTGCCGCAGGTCAGAACTTTGCCCGCCGCACGACACCACGCGGCGGCGACAACGCATCACGAAGCCGCCGGACTCGCACCGGCAGCGGGCACGGTACGGGCGGAAGGCACGGTACGGGCGGGATCAGCGCCCCAGCTCTCTGGGGAGGTCACCCATGCTGAGCGGATCGGCCGGCTTCTCCAGGGGCGGCAGCGCCGGAAGTGCGTCCCAGGGCACCTGCACCTTGCGGAGGTCCTTGCGGACCCGGTCCGCGAGTTTTCTCGTGTCGCGGCGGTTCATGACCGCCCCGACGGCCGCGCCCACCATGAACGGCATCAGGTTCGGCAGGTTCCTGACCGTGCGCTTCATGATCTGCTGGCGCAGCTCGCGCTTCATGTGGCCCCCGAGGGCCGCGTTGAGCGTCGACGGTTTGGTCACGTCGATGCCGCGCTCCTCCGACCACGAGCTCAGATACGTGGTGGTGCGCTGTTTCAGGGTTCCCGGCGGCCGCAGGCCGTAGACCTCGTACAGCTCGGCGATCAGCTTCAGCTCGATCGCGGCGACGCCGGTGATCTCGGCGGCCAGCTCGGTGGGCATCGCGGGCGGTATGGGCATCATCGCGGCGGCGCCGACGCCTGCGCCCACGGTGGACGTCGCGTTGCACGCGCCCGCGACGATCTTGTCCGCGAGCTGTTCGGGTCCGAGGCCCGGGAACTGCTTCCGGAGCGCCGCGAGGTCGCGTACGGGGATCCGCGGGGCGATCTCGATGATCCGGTCGGTGACGTACGCCAGGCCCGCTCTGGCCCGGCTGCCGCCCTTACGGACGCCCTCCTTGACCCCGTGGCCGACGGCGGCCGCCCGGCGCCTGGCGACAGGCGCCTTCCGATCCGGCACCTCCAGGGCGCCGGAGGCGCCTGTCGCGTCCTCCGATTCGAGCGAGGCCGGGCGGCCCCGCTCGTCGTCTTGCAAGCCGTCCTGAGACGGACCGGCCGCTCCCCGGTCACGGAAGCGGCGCTTCCAGGGCGGGGTCGAGCCTGTCACGGCCGACCCTGCCTCAGTCGCAGTCGCGGCAGATCGGCTGGCCGTTCTTCTCCCGGGCCAGCTGGCTGCGGTGGTGGACCAGGAAGCAGCTCATGCAGGTGAACTCGTCCTGCTGCTTCGGCAGGACCCGGACGGCCAGCTCCTCGTTCGAGAGGTCCGCTCCGGGCAGTTCCAGGCCTTCGGCGGCCTCGAACTCGTCCACGTCGACCGCCGAAGTCGACTTGTCGTTCCGGCGAGCCTTCAGTTCTTCAAGGCTGTCCGAGTCGACGTCGTCGTCGGTCTTGCGTGGGGTGTCGTAATCCGTTGCCATGTCGCTCTCCCCCTCTGGGTGTCTGCAGTGTCTCAGCGCACGTAACGCGTGAGAGGCCGGACTTGTGCCCGACCTGAGGCGGAGATTTTGCCTCACATCAAGGTCTGTTACTCAATCGACACCCAACCGGACCCCTCGAGAGTGATCGGCTTGGATGGCGAACGGGACCGTACACGGTCCGAATGCCGCACTTCAAAGGCGTCTCACCGTGTACTTCCCGTGATCTCGACCCCCGAAAACCCGGATTATCCCGGCTTTCGGCAGGCGCATTGATCACGGAGGGTAGATGGCCGGAAATTCGCCCTTGTGATCGATCACACACGAGTGTGCCTTTCTCATGCCCAGAAAATTCCGCGCAAAGCGAACATCCTCGTGTGTCGGCGACATGATCTCAGATAGGTAGGGCGACTCGCATCACCAGGCCACCTCCCTCACGCGGCTCAGCGACGATGTGGCCGCCGTGGGCACGGGCCACCGACCGCGCGATCGACAGTCCCAGTCCCACGCCCTTGTCACTACCCGTCCGCTCGGTGCGCAGCCGTCGGAACGGCTCGAAAAGATTGTCGATCTCGTACGCGGGGACCACGGGCCCGGTGTTGGACACCGTCAGGACCGCCTGGCCGTGCCGCACCTCGGTGACGACCTCGACCCAGCCCCCGTCCGCCACGTTGTACCGCACGGCGTTCTGGACGAGGTTCAGGGCGATCCGTTCCAGCAGGACCCCGTTTCCCTGCACGACCGCGGCGGCCTGCTCTCCGCGGATCTCCACGCCCTTGACGTCCGCCTCGCCCCGCACCTGGTCGACCGCCTGCGAGGCGACCTCGGCGAGGTCGACCGGCTTGCGCTCGATGATCTGGTTGTCGCTGCGGGCGAGCAGGAGCAGACCCTCGACGAGCTGCTCGCTGCGCTCGTTCGTGGCGAGCAGGGTCTTGCCGAGTTGCTGCAGCTCCGTGGGGGCGCCCGGATCGGACAGGTGCACCTCCAGGAGCGTGCGGTTGATCGCGAGAGGCGTCCGCAGTTCGTGCGAGGCGTTGCCGACGAATCTCTGCTGGGCCGTGAAGGCCCGCTGCAGCCGCTCCAGCATGTCGTCGAAGGTGTCGGCCAGCTCCTTGAGCTCGTCGTCGGGACCGTCCAGCTCGATCCGCCGGGACAGATCTGAGCCCGCCACCGCGCGAGCGGTACGGGTGATGCGGCCCAGCGGCGCGAGAACCCGCCCGGCCATCGCGTAACCGAAGGCGAAAGCGATCACGGCGAGACCGAGGAGAGCGAGGAGCGAGCGGCTGAGCAGATTGTCCAGGGCGTGCTGCCGCTGCTCGTTGACGCAGGCGTTCATCGCGTCGTTGAGTTCGGTCGCCGACGGCTTGGACGGGAAATTGCAGGTGGGGCTGGTCACCCCGCCGGAGATGATCCGGAAGGGCAGATCACTGCCCACGTTCAGAGCCTGGGCGGCGAGCAGATAGATGATCGAGAGCAGCAGAATGCCGGCGATCAGGAACATCCCGCCGTACAGCAGCGTGAGCCGTATCCGGATGGTGGGCCGCAGCCAGGGCAGGGGAGGCTGGGGCTTGCGCGGGTCCCAGGTCGGTTTCGGAGGCGCCGTCGGCGGCGCGGGCGTCGTGGCCACCACGATCAGATCCGGTAGCCGGAGCCGGGCACGGTGACGATCACCGGCGGCTCGCCGAGCTTGCGGCGCAGGGTCATCACCGTGACGCGCACGACGTTGGTGAACGGGTCGGTGTTCTCGTCCCATGCCTTCTCCAGCAGCTGCTCGGCGGAGACGACCGCACCCTCGCTGCGCAACAGCACCTCCAGGACGGCGAACTCCTTGGGCGCGAGCTGGACCTCCTTGCCGTCGCGGAAGACCTCACGGCGGTTGGGGTCGAGCTTGATCCCGGCTCGCTCGAGGACGGGCGGCAGCGGCATGCTCGTACGCCGGCCGAGGGCACGCACGCGTGCCGTCAGTTCACTGAACGCGAAGGGCTTGGGGAGGTAGTCGTCGGCGCCGATCTCCAGACCCTCGACCCGGTCGCTGACGTCTCCGGAGGCCGTGAGCATCAGCACGCGGGTGGGCATGCCCAGCTCGACGATCTTGCGGCAGACGTCGTCGCCGTGCACCAGGGGGAGGTCGCGGTCGAGGACCACCACGTCGTAGTCGTTGACGCCGATGCGCTCCAGGGCGGCCGCGCCGTCGTACACGACGTCGACGGCCATGGCCTCCCGGCGCAGTCCGGTGGCCACCGCATCGGCGAGCAGCTGCTCGTCCTCGACGACGAGTACGCGCACGTCGCTTGTCCTTCCTCTGTCCGCCCGCGCGGCGCCTTTTCGGCGCACACGGGCAGGGTCTGCCGCTGGTTGGCCTCCATCCTGCCCTTTTCGGCCATAAGTCGGCTGTAAGGCGGGTGCGGGGGCCGGGAATGCCAGATTTTCTCGTGCGGTTGAGGTTTCCGTGGAAGGGAGCGGGGGGAGGACGGCTTTACACCCCGCGATCACGCTCTGCTTGTGCCGCACCACCATGCGGTATGTCATGGTCCGCTTCCGCAGGGCGGGCGTGGGTGTCCGGCACCGTCGCCGCCCAGCGGGGCTGCGCTGGGCACCTTGGAGACGTGATCGCCCCTCCCGATCGGCACACCCCCGTGCCACCGACCCACGACCCAGGACGAGGGGGCGCAGCATGGACGCTTTCACCGCAGGACTTCTGCAGCGCATAAGGGCGACCGAGACCGACCTGACGATGGCTCGCGAGACCGGCGACGACTTCCTCGCCGAGGTCGAGCAGGCCGAGCTCGACGACCTGCACCGCCTTGCCGCCGAGCACGGGGTTCAGGTCGGCGTGTCACACGTCTGATCCAGCTCGTCACGACAGCGGGGCCCCGGCGGATCCAGTCCGGGGTCCCGCTTCGTCGTTGCCACCCGGGATGCCCCGGACGACGGCGTACGCGCTGTCCGTCGCGTGGCGTACGCACTGTGGGTGGGAGCCGGTCGCGCGCTGTCAGTCGTGCCAGGCGCCCAGTTCTTCGAGGCGGGACTGGAGCGGCTCGAAGAGGCCGGGCGGGGCCGCGATCGTCAGGTCCGTCGAGCAGGGCTGTCCTGGGCGCCCACCGGTCAGCGCGCCCGCCTCCCGGGCGATCAGGTCGCCGGCGGCGTAGTCCCAGGGGTTCAGCCCGCGCTCGTAGTAGGCGTCCAGGCGGCCCGTCGCCACGTCGCACAGGTCGATCGCGGCCGAGCCGCCCCGGCGGATGTCCCGGACCTGGGGAATCAGGTGCCCGACGACCTCCGCCTGGCGGGCCCTGCGGTCCGCGAGATAGCCGAAGCCGGTGCCGACGAGCGCCAGCCCGAAGTCGGGAGCGGGCCGCACGCGCGCGGGACGGTCGTTCAGGAAGGCACCCTCGCCCAGGACTGCCCGGCAGGTCTCCGCGCGCATCGGGGCGTGCACGACTCCGACGAGCGTCTCACCGTCCTTGCGGGCCGCGATGGACACCGCCCAGCTGGGCAGCCCGTACAGGTAGTTCACGGTCCCGTCGATCGGGTCGATCACCCACTGGACACCGCTGGTGCCCTCGATGTCGGCGCCCTCCTCGCCGAGTACACCGTCGTCGGGCCTGCGGTCGGCCAGCAGAGCGGTGATCATCTTCTCGGAGGCGATGTCCATCTCGGTGACGACGTCGACGGCACTGGACTTGGTCGCGGCCACACCCAGGTCGTCGGGGCGGCCGTCCCGCAGGAAGGCGCCGGCCCGACGGGCCGCGTCGAGCGCGATCTCCAGGAGCTCGGCCTTCAACTCGTCGTCCGCTGTGGCGGTCACGGGGCTCCTCATCACGCGTACGGGCTGTCGGCGCCCGCGGCGGCGGGCTTGGGTGCGCGGGCCGGGCAGCAGCCCACCGGGCAGAGGTGGTGGCTGGGGCCCAGGGCGCCGAGGGCGCAGGGCGTCACGTCCCTGCCGCTCTCGGTGGCGGCCCGCTCCAGGACGAGGTCGCGGATCGCGGCGGCGAACCGCGGGTCGGCGCCCACGGTGGCCGACCGGCGCACCGGCAGTCCCAGCTCCCCGGCCTTGGCCGTGGCCTCCGTGTCGAGGTCGTACAGGACCTCCATGTGGTCCGAGACGAACCCGATGGGTGCCATGACGACGGCCGGGACGCCGGCGCCGTGCAGCTCCTCCAGGTGGTCGCAGATGTCCGGCTCCAGCCACGGGATGTGCGGGGCTCCCGAACGCGACTGGTAGACGAGCTGCCAGGGATGGTCGGTCCCGGTCCGCTCACGCACGGCGTCGGCGACGAGCCGGGCGACGTCCAGGTGCTGCTTCACGTACGCCCCGCCGTCGCCGTGCGCCTCGACGGGTCCGGAGGTGTCCGCCGAGGCGTCCGGGATCGAGTGCGTCGTGAAGGCGAGGTGCGCGCCCGCGCGGACGTCCTCGGGGAGCTCGGCGAGGGACTTCAGGACGCCCTCGACCATCGGCTCCAGGAAGCCCGGGTGGTTGAAGTAGTGCCGGAGCTTGTCGACGCGCGGCAGCTCCAGGCCCTCGCCCTCCAGGGTCGCCAGGGCCCCGGCGAGGTCCTCGCGGTACTGCCGGCAGCCCGAGTACGAGGCGTACGCGCTCGTGGCGAGGACCAGGACGCGACGGCGGCCGTCGGCGGCCATCTCGCGCAGGGTGTCGGTGAGGTACGGGCCCCAGTTGCGGTTGCCCCAGTACACGGGCAGGTCCAGGCCGTGGTCCGCGAAGTCCTTGCGGAGGGCGTCCAGCAGGGCGCGGTTCTGGTCGTTGATCGGGCTGACCCCGCCGAACAGGAAGTAGTGCTGTCCGACTTCCTTGAGGCGTTCCTTGGGGATGCCCCGACCCCGCGTCACGTTCTCCAGGAACGGGACCACGTCGTCGGGGCCCTCGGGGCCGCCGAACGAGAGCAGGAGCAGGGCGTCGTAGGGGGTGGCATCGAGCGCGTCTCGCATGCCTCGATCCTGCCATCCGCCGCTGACAGCCGGGCGACGGCGGGGGCCGTACGGCAGACGGACAGCGGGCGGACAGCGCAGGGACACGGTGACCGAGGAAATACGCATATGCGTTAGGGTCACCTGACTCGTAAGCTGTATCGGCCAGATTCACGCCTTACCGGACCGTCACCGGAGACCACCCGTGCCCAGCCCCTACCGCGCCCTGTTCGCAGCTCCAGGCTCGAAGGGCTTCACCACCGCGGGCCTCCTCGGTCGGATGCCGCTGTCGATGATGGGCATCGGCGTGGTCACGATGATCTCCCAGGTCACCGGACGGTACGGGCTCGCGGGCGCGCTCTCGGCGACGATGGCGCTGGCCGCGGCGGCGCTCGGTCCGCAGGTGTCCCGGCTGGTCGACCGGTACGGGCAACGGCGGGTGCTGCGGCCCGCCACGATGTGCGCGCTCGCCGCGTCCGCCGGACTCCTGCTGACGGTCCGCTTCGAGGGACCGGACTGGGTGCTGTTCGTCTGCTCGGCGGGCATCGGCTGCGTACCGAGCGTCGGCGCGATGACCAGGGCTCGCTGGGCGCTGCTCTACCGGGGCAGGCCCGAGCTCCACACCGCGTACGCCTTCGAGTCCGTCGTCGACGAGATCTGTTTCATCTTCGGGCCGATCATCTCCATCGGCCTGTCCACCGTGTGGTTCCCGGAGGCGGGGCCGCTGCTCGCGGCCTGTTTCCTGGCGGCCGGTGTCTTCTGGCTGACGTCCCAGCGCGCCACCGAGCCCCCGCCGCATCCGCGTGAGCACCACACGGGAGGCTCGGCCCTGCGCTCGGCCGGACTGCAGGTCCTGGTGGCCACGTTCGTGGCGACCGGCGCGATCTTCGGCGCGGTCGACGTGGTCACCGTGGCCTTCGCCGACGAGGAAGGGCACAAGGGAGCCGCGAGCGTCGTCCTCGCCGTGTACGCGGCGGGGTCCTGCGCGGCGGGGGCGGTCTTCGGGCTGCTGCGCTTCGCCGGGGCGCCCGCCCGCAGGTGGGTGCTGGGCATATGCGCCATGGCCGTGAGTATGATCCCCCTCCTACTGGTCGGAAACTTGCCGTTCCTGGCCGTGGCGCTGTTCGTTGCGGGCCTGTCCATCGCGCCGACGATGATCACGACGATGGCCCTCGTCGAACTGCACGTACCACGCGCGAAACTGACCGAGGGCATGACCTGGGTGAGCACCGGGCTCGCGGTCGGGGTCGCGCTCGGTTCCTCCCTGTCCGGCTGGGTGATCGACACGGCCGGGGCGCGGGCCGGGTACGGGGTTCCGGTCGCGGCCGGGGCCGTCGCGGTCGCGGTGGGTTTTCTGGGGTATCGCCGGCTGAGCAGGCCGGTTCCGCAGCGGGGAGGGACCCATGAGGAGCACAGTGAGCGGGAAGAGCGGCACCTGGCGTAACTGGGCGGGGAACGTCACCGCCCGGCCTGCGCGGGAGGTCACTCCGGCTTCCGTGGAGGAACTCTCCGCCGCCGTGCGCGAGGCCGCGGAGGACGGGCTCAGGGTCAAGGCCGTGGGCGCCGGCCACTCCTTCACCGCGGCCGCCGCGACCGACGGCGTGCTGATCCGTCCTCAGCTGCTGACCGGCATCCGCCGGATCGACCGCGAGGCGGGCACCGTCACGGTGGAGGCCGGCACGCCCCTCAAGCGCCTCAACCTGGCCCTGGCCCGGGAGGGGCTGTCGCTCACGAACATGGGCGACATCATGGAGCAGACGGTGTCCGGCGCGACCAGCACGGGCACGCACGGCACCGGCCGCGACTCCGCCTCGATCGCCGCCCAGATCAAGGGCCTTGAACTGGTGACCGCCGACGGCTCGGTCCTCACCTGCTCCGAGAAGGAGAACCCCGAGGTCTTCGCGGCCGCCCGGGTCGGAATAGGCGCCCTGGGCGTCATCACCGCGATCACGTTCTCCGTGGAGCCCGTCTTCCTGCTCACCGCCCGTGAGGAGCCGATGAGTTTCGACGAGGTGACGCGCTCCTTCGACGAACTGTTCACGGAGAACGAGCACTTCGAGTTCTACTGGTTCCCGCACACCGGCAACTGCAGCACCAAGCGCAACAACCGCAGCGCTGGCCCGGAGAACCCGGTCGGCACCGTCCGCGGTCTCTTCGAGGACGAGTTCCTCTCCAACGGCGTCTTCCACGCGGCCAACTACGTGGGCCGGGCCGTGCCCGCCACGATCCCCTCGATCGCGAGGATCTCCAGCCGCGCACTCTCCGCACGCACCTACACCGACATTCCCTACAAGGTCTTCACTTCCCCACGCCGGGTGAAGTTCACGGAGATGGAATACGCCGTTCCGCGCGCCGCCCTGGTCGAGACGCTGCGCGAACTGAAGGCCATGATCGACCGTTCGCCGCTGCGCATCAGCTTCCCGGTGGAGGTGCGCACGGCCCCCGCGGACGACATCACGCTCTCCACCGCGTCCGGCCGGGAGAGCGCGTACATCGCGGTCCACATGTTCCGGGGCACGCCGTACCAGGCGTACTTCAGCGCCGCCGAGCGCATCTTCACCGCGCACGAGGGGCGGCCGCACTGGGGCAAGGTGCACACCCGCGACGCGGAGTACTTCGCCGGCGTCTATCCGCGGTTCGGCGAGTTCACCGAACTGCGGGACCGGCTCGACCCGGAACGGCGGTTCGGGAACGACTACTTGCGCCGGATCCTGGGCGAGTAGCCGTTCGCTCCGACCGGTTGCCCGAGCACAGGACATGCGGGCGAAACGATTGTTTCCGTTTTCGCCGGGCATGTGAAGCACGAGGCGGGCCATGGTCGACGGAGCGTCACGCGGAGCGGTCAACTCCCGCTTCCGGACAGAAGTTCGGTGGCGTGCCGATCCACGCAAGTGGCCCGAATGGAGTACTGTTGCGAGCCCTGGGTCCGGACACTCGCCAGGGCGTCCGGGGCCTTCCAGGACCGCCGGGAGGGGGCTCGTTGCACAGGGTGATGAGGTTCGTCACTTAGCGTTGCGAATAGGTAACCGTGCCATAACGGCGATCCAGGGCCCACGCCCGACACGCCGGGCAACTCGGCAAGGTTGTGGCAGGCTGCACCCGGGCAGGCCACACTCGACTAGCGGAAGCAGCGACGCACGTGACGTCGGCAGGCACCACCCGGGAGGTCCCCATGCCCGAACTGCGTGTCGTGGCCGTCTCCAACGACGGCACACGGCTGGTGCTGAAGGCTGCGGACAGCACGGAGTACACGCTTCCGATTGACGAGCGTCTACGCGCCGCCGTACGCGGCGACCGTCCCCGCCTCGGCCAGATCGAGATCGAGGTGGAGAGCCATCTCCGCCCCCGAGACATCCAGGCGCGTATACGTGCCGGAGCATCCGCCGAAGAGGTGGCCCAGCTCGCCGGCATCCCCGTCGACCGTGTGCGCCGCTTCGAGGGACCCGTACTCGCCGAGCGTGCCTTCATGGCGGAGCGGGCCCGTAAGACCCCGGTCCGCCGCCCCGGAGAAACGACCGGTCCCCAGCTCGGTGAGGCGGTGCAGGAACGTCTCCTGATGCGCGGCGCCGACAAGGAGACCGTCCAGTGGGACTCCTGGCGCCGGGACGACGGCACCTGGGAGGTCCTGCTGGTCTACCGGGTGGCGAGCGAGCCGCACGCGGCGAGCTGGACGTACGACCCGCCCCGGCGGCTCGTCCAGGCCGTCGACGACGAGGCGCGCTCGCTGATCGGTGAGTCCGAGGACCTCGCCGCTGCCGAGCCGAGCTTCCCGTTCGTTCCGCGCATCGCCCGCCTGCCGCGCGATCGCCCGCTGGACCGTGCCCTGGACCGGCAGATCGAGCGACCGAGCCTGCCCTCGCCGTCGCCCGAGCC
Source organism: Streptomyces sp. BV286 (assembly GCF_019090165.1). Lineage (GTDB taxonomy): Bacteria > Actinomycetota > Actinomycetes > Streptomycetales > Streptomycetaceae > Streptomyces. Next base: position 100,000 of record NZ_JAHRIB010000204.1, on the reverse strand, counting down.
CGACCTGGACGAGAGCACCGGCGAGCGCGAGCGCGACTCGCTCACCAGTCTCCTGGAGGCGGTTCCCAGCTTCCGCGGCGACATGGTGGTGCCCGAGCGTCCCTCGACCGCTCCCGCCGCCTCGACCACCTCCACCACGGAGCGCCCCGCCGAGACGGAGGAACCACTCGACGCCGAGCCCGAGGTGGAGGAGCCCCCGGCTCCCGCCGCCTCGGCCGGATCCGCCTACGCCGACGTGCTCATGCCGCGTTCGGTGGCCAGCCACCGCGAACGCCTGGTCGGTGCCACCGACCGGCAGGCGGAGGCGGACGGGGTCCGTCCCGGACGCAGAGCGGCCGTGCCGAGCTGGGACGAGATCGTTTTCGGGACCCGCCGGAAGAAGCAGGACTGAGGACATGCCGCAAAGGGCTCGCACCATCTCGGTGCGAGCCCTTTGTGCTGCCGTCCGCAGTTCGCCGCCCCGCGCCGCCGTGCCCGTCTGGCGGCGGCCGGCCGCTGCCGGGGAGCTACTGCGGGTCGGGCCCCGTCGCCACCGGGCGCGCTTCGTCCCGGGACCACTCCGACCAGGAGCCCGCGTACAGCGCGGCGGGGATGCCCGCGACCGCCAGAGCGAGCACCTCGTGCGCGCCGGAGACACCGGAACCGCAGTAGACACCCACCGCGGAAGTGCCGTCGGCGCCCAGGGACTTGAAGCGGTCGGCGAGTTCGCCCGCCGTCAGGAAGCAGCCGGATTCGGCCACATTCCCGGTGGTCGGCGCCGAGACCGCGCCGGGGATGTGTCCGCCGACACGGTCGATCGGCTCGACGTCGCCGCGGTAGCGCTCGGCAGCCCGGGCGTCGAGGAGGACACCGCTGCGGGCCAGCCCCGCGGCGCCGTCGGCGTCCAGCAGGGGCAGCGCCCCGGGAGCCGGTACGAAGGTGCCGGCGGCCGGGGCCGGGTGGCCGCCCTCGACCGGACCGCTCCAGGCGGCGAGGCCGCCGTCAAGGACGCGCACCGACGGGTGACCCGTCCAGCGCAACAGCCACCAGGCCCGCGCGGCGGCCCAGCCGAGGCCACCGTCGTACACCACGACATCACGGTCCTCGGACACCCCGGCCGCGCGCATGACCTCTCCGAAGGCCTTCGGATCCGGCAGCGGATGCCGGCCTCCCGCGCCGGCGGGAGCGGCGAGTTCGGTGTCGAGGTCCACGTAGACCGCCCCCGGAATGTGCGCCTCCTCGTAGGCGTGGCGCAGGTTCGGGCCGCCGAGCTGCCAGCGGACGTCCAGCACGACCGGGGGGTTGGGGCCCGCCAGGTCACCGGCGAGCCGGGATGCGGAGATGATGTCGTTCATGGTCACCATCCTCGCGTACGGAGTGGCCACATCGCCCGGGTCCGGCTACTCTGCTCGGCCGGACAGGACCGACCACACGGCGTGCAGGACCGGACACACGCTGTACGGGCCGGCAGGCATGGCCGGGCCGTCGCGGGGAAGCGGATGGGCAACGGGTTTTCGGGCATTCTCCCGCCATGGGCCGTTCGACCGGGGCGCGGCATGCCCCGGGTGGTGCGACCATCGGCATCGGGCACTCGAGTCCGCGGCGACGGCACGCCCGGTTCGGAAGCGGAAGCGAAGCGGCCCCACGAGGCGCCGAGGAGAGGGTGACGATGACCGAGGCACGGGGGTCGGCCGGCCTGAACGGCACTGCGTACGCGCCCGGCACACCCTGCTGGGTGAGTCTGATGGTGCACGGGATGGCCGCGACCCAGGAGTTCTACGGGGAACTGTTCGGCTGGGAGTTCCAGCCCGGTCCACAGCAGCTGGGCGCCTATGTGCGGGCGCAGCTTGACGGGCAGGAGGTGGCGGGTATCGGCCAGCTTCCGCCGGACCGTCATCTGCCCGTCGCGTGGACGCCCTACCTCGCCTCGGACGACGTGGACCTGACGGCGGAGACGGTCCGGCACTGCGGTGGCACGGTCGGCGTCGGTCCGCTGGTCGCCGACGACGCCGGTCGTCTGGCGATCGCCTCGGACCCCTCCGGGGCCGTGTTCGGCGTCTGGCAGGCGGCGGCCCACCTCGGTACGGGGATCACCGGCGTTCCCGGGACACCCACGTGGAACGAGCTCATCACCCGTGACTCCGCGGGCGTCGCCAAGTTCTACGAGACGGTCTTCGGCTTCGAGGAGGAGCCCGTCGTCTCCGCCGACTTCGACTACCTCACCCTCCACATCGAGGGCCGCCCGGTGGCCGGGATCCACGGCGTCGGCAACGCCCTTCCCCGCGACCGCGGGGCCCACTGGATGACGTACTTCGAGGTCACCGACGTGGACTCGGCCGTGCTCCAGGTCCTCGACCTGGGCGGTCATGTGCTCCGGCCGGCCCACGAGGCCTCGCACGGTCGCGTCGCCACGGTGGCGGATCCCGAGGGCGCGGTGTTCTCCGTGGTACGCACGGGTCACTGAACCGGCCGGGGCGAACGGGCCGCACCGCGACACCACGGCACACGCATGCCGCTCGGCCGGGCGCTCACACGTCAGCGCCGCGCCACCGCGTCCACCGGGAGCACGTCCGGGGACAGTGCGCCCGCCCGGGCGCTGGCCGCGGTCATCCGGCGGCTGTGGTGACGACGGCACAGCACCTCGTAGCCGATGTCCTCCGGCTGGTTGACGTCTCCGACGACGACCTGGGCGCCCTCGACGACCATCTGACCGCCTATGGTGCGGGCGTTGTGGGTGGCGCGGGCGCCGCACCAGCAGAGCGCCTCGACCTGGAGGACCTCGACCCGGTCGGCCAGTTCGACGAGGCGCTGGGAGCCCGGGAAGAGCTTGGAGCGGAAGTCTGTGGTGATGCCGAAGGCGAAGACGTCGATGTCCAGGTCGTCCACCACCCGGGCGAGCTGGTCGATCTGTACGGGGGCGAGGAACTGCGCCTCGTCGGCGATGACGTAGTCCGCACGGCCGCCCTGCGAGAGGTGGTCGACGAGGTACGCGTACACGTCCTGGTCGTCCTCGACCTCCACCGCGTCCGTGACCAGGCCGAGGCGGGACGACAGCTTGCCCTCGCCCGCCCGGTCGTCCCGCGTGAAGATCATGCCCTGCAGACCGCGCGCCGAGCGGTTGTGCTCGATCTGCAGAGCCAGCGTCGACTTCCCGCAGTCCATGGTTCCGGAGAAGAACACCAGCTCGGGCATGGGAGGTTGAGCACCTTTCGGCAAGAGTGACGGGCGGGCTGGGAGGGGTCAGGAACGTACTTCGAGGAGCGGGACGTGTTGTTCCGCCGGAGTCATCGAGCCGTGGTTGCCGACCATCACCGACTCCTTCGGCTCCCGCTCGGACGCGACGATCAGCACGTCGTCACGGGCGGCCGCGACCACGTCGCCGATCCGCTCGTACACCCGCTCGTCGATCCGCGGTCCGAACCATCCCGCCGCGATCGCCTCGTCGCGGGAGGCCACCCAGAACTGCTCGCCGAGCACCTCGCGCCAGCAGGTCAGGACGTCCGACTCGGCGCCCGGGACCGCGTAGACGTGCCGGGCCCGGCCCTCTCCGCCGAGGAGGGCGACTCCCGCGCGCAGCTCCCAGTCCTCGTCGAAGTCGATGCGGTGCTGCTCACCGAAGGGGATGTCGATCATGCCGTGGTCGGCCGTGACGTACAGGGCCGTACGCGGCGGCAGTTGCTCGGCCAGGCGCTGGACCAGGCGGTCCACGTACATGAGCTGTCCGCGCCAGGGGTCGGAGTCGACGCCGAAGCCGTGGCCCTTGCCGTCCACCTCCGCGTAGTACGTGTAGACCAACGAGCGGTCCCCGGCGGCCAGTTGCTCGGCCGCCAGGTCCATACGGTCCTCGCCGGTCAGCCGCCCGTGGAACGTCCCGCCGCTGAGGGCGATCTTGGTCAGCGGGGTGTTCTGGAAGTGCGGGGCCGTCACCTGGGCCGTGTGCACGCCCGCCGCGTCCGCCAGCTGGAAGACCGTGGGGTAGGGCTGCCATGTGCGGGGCTGCGTCCACGGATTCCAGCGGAGCTGGTTCATCAGCTCGCCGGTCTCCGGGTTGCGGGCGGTGTAGCCGGGCAGTCCGTGGGCGCCCGGCGGCAGCCCGGTGCCGACCGAGGCCAGCGAGGTCGCGGTGGTCGCGGGATAGCCCGCCGTGATCGGCCGGCCGGTGCCGCCACGCGAGCTGCCCAGCAGGGAGCTCATGAAGGGGGCCTCGTCCGGGTGCGCCTTCAGCTGCTCCCAGCCGAGCCCGTCGATCAAAAAGACGCAGTTCCGGTCGGCCGGGCTCAGCTCCGCGAGCGAGGCGGTCATGTCCGGTACGTCCATGCCCGCGGCCAGCGTGGGCAGCAGGTCGGCGAGCGAACCGGCCCCGTACTCGGGCGCGGGCGCGGAGCCGACGGTGAGTGGTTCCGGGTGGTCCCAGACTTGCTGGGACATCAGCGGGTGACGTCCGCGGTCGCCTCGGAGAGCGCCTGCGCGAAGGCCAGCGTCTGCCGCACGGCGTCCGGACCGTCACCCGCCTCGCTGACGCGCAGGCTCAGGTCGTCGGCCGTCGAGCTGCCCGTGTAACCGTGGTCCGCCTCGCAGTTGGGGTCGCCGCAGGCCGCGGGCTCCAGGTCGATGCGGGCGACCGCGCCCCAGCCGATGGTGAGGACGACCTCGCGCGGCAGCGTCCCCACGACGTACTTCTCCGGATTCGCCACGACGCGGCTGAGCACGACCGACGAGATCCGGCCGAGCTTCACGGACTCGGTGGACGTGGTCGCGTACGGCGTCGGCGACGTGCTGTCCGCCGCCTGCTCGTCCGTGTGGCTCACGATGAAACGGTTACCCGTGAGGACGAGCACCGTGACGTGCCGACGCACCTCGTTGGCGTCGAACGTCGTCTCCTGATGGACCAGATACGACCGGATGGGCTCGCCGCCCACAGCGGCCTCCACCGCCTCGGCCACGAGGGCCGGGTAGTAGCCGCTGCGCTCGATCGCCGCTCGCAGCCCCTGGGTCGTCGTACTGGTCTTGGCCATGACGTCCATCCTACGGGGGCGCACTGACTGCGTGGCACCGCTCAGTACACAGGAAGGGTCCGTGGACCGAGGTCGTCACGGGCCGGCGGCGGCGCGAGCCGCACGGAGGCGCCGAGCACGCTCAGCCCGCGCGGGGCGACGACGACGGGCTCCAGGGACACGGAAACCACCTCCGGGTGGTCGTCCACAAGGCGTGACAGGCGCAACAGCAGCTCCTCCAGTGCCGCGACGTCCGCGGGGGCCGAGCCCCGCCAGCCGAAGAGGAGCGGTGCGGTCCGGATGGATCGGACCAGGGAGGCCGCGTCGCGGTCGGTGACCGGAATCAGCCGGTGCGCGGTGTCCCCGAGCAGTTCCGACGCCGCTCCGGCGAGCCCGAAGGAGAGCACCGCTCCGGCCGCCGGGTCGATGACCGCGCGTACGACCGTGTCGACACCGCGCGGCGCCATCCCCTGCACCACCGGGCGCAGCTCCTCGGGCTTCCCGAAGAGGCTGGTCAACTCCGCGTACGCCCGCCGCAGTTGCTCCTCGTCCGCCAAATCCAGTCGTACGCCGCCCAGGTCGGCGCGGTGCCGCAGGTGCGGGGCGGTGGTCTTCAGCGCCACGGGGTAGCCGAGGCGCTCCGCCGCGGCCACCGCTTCTCCGGGCGTGGGCGCGGACAGGGCGCGCCGCACATCGATGCCGTACCGGCCGAGCAGCGCGCAGGTGTCCTCGGGGCCGAGTGTGAGCCCGGCCTCCCCCACCGCGGGCTCCGCCGCGGCTCCTTCGCCACCGCCGCCGAGGAGCCGGTCGATCTGTTCGGCCGCGCCCTTCTCGTCGATGTCCTCGTACTCGGGCACGCGCCCGGGATCGGTGGTCTCGCGCCGCCACTGGCCGTACTTCACGGCTTCCGCGAGGGCGCGGACGGCCCGCTCGGCAGCCGGGTAGGCGGGGATGAGACGGGATTCCGCTTCGGGGGCCACCTCGTCGGGCGTCCGTCGCTCGCCCTGTGCGGACGGGCGCTCCGGGGAGCGGAACGGGTGGGGGCCGCCCCCTGCGTCCGGTCCCGTCCCGGCCGGCTGTTCGCCCGACCGGCCGGCCGGCTGAACGGCTGACTGGACGGTCGGCTGATCGCCTGAGTGCTCTCCAGGCTGTGGAGCGGTGCTGGCGGCTGCGGACAAGGCCTCCGCCAGGCCGCCGAGTTCCACGTGCACCACGAGCACCGGCTTGGCCGGAGCCGCCGCCGAGGCGGAACGCAGGGCCTCCGCCAGGGTGGCGTCGGCTGTCGAGGCCTCCCCCACGGCCGGGATCGCGGTGACCACCACGGCGTCACAGGCGTCGTCGGCCAGCGCGTGCGACAGCGCGGCGTGGAAGTCCTCCGCGGAGGCGGCCGTGGTCAGGTCGGCCGGGGGCAGCGGGCGCAGCCCTTCGGCCAGACAGGCGTCGTACGTGAGCAGCCCGAGCGATTCGGAGTTTCCGAGGATCGCCACGCGCGGCCCCGCGGGGAGCGGCTGGCGGGCGAGCAGCAGCCCCGCGTCGACCAGTTCCGTGATCGTGTCCACCCGGATGACGCCGGCCTGCCGCAGCAGGGCGGACACCGTCGCGTGGGGCAGGCGCGTCGCCCGTACGGCATGCCCCTGGGGCGCTGCTCCTCCGTGGCGCGCGCCCTGCACGACGACCAGGGGCTTCGCCGCCGCCGTGCGTCGCGCGAGCCGGGTGAACTTCCGCGGGTTCCCGATCGATTCGAGGTACATGAGCGCGACATCGGTGTCCGGGTCCTCGTACCAGTACTGAAGGACGTCGTTGCCGGACACGTCGGCGCGGTTGCCCGAGGACACGAAGGTGGACACGCCCGTCACGCCGGTGACCCCGCCGCCGCGCCGGTGCAGACGGGACAGCAGCGCGATCCCGATGGCGCCGGACTGGGCGAACAGCCCGATGCGTCCGGTGCGCGGCATCTCGGGCGCGAGCGAGGCGTTGAGCCGTACCCGGGGGGAGGTGTTGATGACGCCGAAGGCGTTCGGTCCGATGATGCGCATCCCGTACGTACGCGCCTCGCGCACGAGTTCGCGCTGGCGCTCCCTGCCTTCGGGGCCGCTCTCGGCGTACCCCGCGGAGACCACGACGAGCCCCTGCACGCCGTGTTCACCGCACTCGGCGACGACCGCGGGAACGCGCTCGGCCGGAACGGCGACGACGGCGAGGTCGACGGGCTCGGGAATGTCACGCACGGAGCGGTACGCCGGGACGCCGTCGAGCTCCTTCTCCTGAAGCGCCCCGTTCACCGCGTACAGGCGCCCGGTGAACCCCGCCTCGCGGAGGTTGTCCAGGACGCTGCGACCCACTCCCCCGGGCGCGCGGCCCGCGCCGATGACGGCGACCGAGCCGGGCGCGAGGAGCCGGGCGACGGAGCGTCCCTCCGCTCGCTGTTCCCGCGCGCGCTGCACCGCGAGGGAGCGGTCGGTGGGCTCCAGGTCGAACTCCAGGCGTACGACGCCGTCCTCGAAGCTGCGCTTCTGCTGGTACCCGGCGTCCGTGAACACCTTGATCATCTTGCTGTTGGCGGGCAGCACCTCGGCGGCGAAACGGCGGATGCCGCGCTCACGGGCGACGGCCGCGACATGCTCCAGCAAAGCGGACGCCACACCGCGGCCCTGGTGGGCGTCCTGGACGAGGAAGGCGACCTCCGCCTCGTCCGCGGGGGCGGACGCGGGCAGGCCGTCGGCGTTGATGCGGTCGTAGCGTACGGTGGCGATGAACTCGCCGCCGACGGTGGCCGCGAGTCCCACCCGGTCCACAAAGTCGTGGTGGGTGAAGCGGTGGACGTCCTTGGCGGACAGGCGCGGGTACGGCGCGAAGAAGCGGTAGTACTTCGACTCGGCGGACACCTGCTCGTAGAAGCTGACGAGGCGGTCGGCGTCGTCAGCCGCGATGGGCCGGATGCGCGCGGTGCCGCCGTCGCGCAGGACGACGTCGGCCTCCCAGTGAGCGGGGTACTCGTGCCGGTCCGACGAGGTCTGCATGGGGCCCAGAGTACGGCTCGGGTCCGACAACGGCGGGCTCGCGTCCCCGGGATTCCCAGGGTCCTCGCCCCGCGCGGGCGGGCTCGCGTCCGGGCAGGGCACCGGGCAGTCTTGGGCATCGGAGCCGCTCGGGCCAAGGACCGGGACCACGCCGGGCCGGGGCCGAACCGGGCCGGGCTCCCGGTCGCTTCAAGCAGGCTCCACCGTATGAAACAATGGTCTAGACAACCGTGAGACACCTGAAGGGCAGCATCACATGGCTGAGCGCCGCGTCAACGTCGGTTGGGCCGAGGGCCTTCACGCCCGTCCCGCCTCCATCTTCGTCCGGGCGGCCACGGCCTCCGGCGTCCCCGTGACGATCGCCAAGGCGGACGGCAACCCCGTCAACGCCGCCTCCATGCTCGCGGTCCTCGGCCTGGGCGCCCAGGGCGGCGAGGAGATCGTCCTCGCGTCCGACGCCGAGGGCGCGGACGCCGCGCTCGACCGCCTGGCGAAGCTGGTCGCCGAGGGTCTCGACGAGCTCCCCGAGACGGTCTGACCCCACGCGTCACGTGCGGCGGAGCCGCGTCCCCCCACCCCGGGCGACGCGGCTCCGCCGTTTCCGCACCACGATCCGGCCCCGGCCCGTGCGGAGACGACCGGCCCCCGGCTGCGCACGACGTCCGGCCCTGAACCTGCCGTCGGTATTCGTCACAGATCTGCCCGTCGGCGCTATTCGCAGGCCGGCCGGGACTCGATTTCCGTGCATGCGGAAATCCCGCGCTCGGCAATTCCGGGCACGCGGGGAAAACGGGCATCAGAAATACGCCTCTGCCGGATATCCCTCTTTGTATACGGTGCCACTGTTAATGCCGCAGGCCCGCCGTGTTTACGGGATGTTGCGAAGTTCTCACACGCTCGACGCGGTCCCGGCCCGGAAAGCGCAGCCGGTGCGCGGTCGTCGCCCGCTCGGTGTGCAGCGCCGTGACCGCCCGGGCGCGGTCGCTGTCCCCCCGGGCCACGGCGTCCACGATGGCCCCGTGCTCGGTCCAGGACTCGGCGGGATGCGCGGGCGCCTCGACCGCGTACATCCAGGCGATCTTGTGCCGCAGCTGGGCGAGCGTCGAGGTCAGCTGCGGGCTGCCCGAGGCCTGCGCGAGCGTCTCGTGGAACCAGCCCCCCAGCGAGCGCAGATCCTCGCTGTTGCCCCTCCTGGCCCGTTCCTGGCCCAGTCTGACCAGGCCACGCAGCACCTTGAGGTGCGCCTCCGTGCGGCGCTGCGCGGCACGGGCGGCACCCAGCGGCTCCAGCAGCATGCGCATCTCCAGGAGGTCCGCGGCCTCCTGCTCCGTGGGCTCCGCCACGCACGCGCCCGCGTGTCTGCGGGTGACCACGAAGCCCTCCGCCTCCAGCGTGCGCAGCGCCTCACGCACGGGGACCCGCGAGACGCCGTAACGACGCGCGAGAAGTTCTTCGGTGAGCCGGCTGCCGCGCTCGTAGACACCCGCGACGATGTCGTCACGAATCGCCGTGCATACCGAGCGCGCGGGAATACGCATGACCGGACCTCCGCCTTAATCCCCGCGAAACGCGGTCGATCGACGCTTGTTCGGTGACTCTATTGCAGTGAGCGGGAAATTCCGATGGCAGCCCGGAATCCATGGCTATTTTTTGGACACATCGCGTCTCTGAACAGGCAGTCGTCCGGTGCGAAAGAGACCAGGAACGGTCGGGAAGAAGCCCGGAAGGCCGCGGAGCACGCGAAGGCCCCGGCTCGGTGAGCCGGGGCCTTCGACGGAGGTGCGCCGACGCGTCGTGCCGTCAGACGTTCACGCCGTGCGAGCGGAGGTATCCGACCGGGTCCATGTCGGACCCGTACTCCGCGGTCGCGCGCGCCTCGAAGTGCAGGTGCGCTCCGGTGACGTTGCCGGTCGCCCCGGAGAGGGCTATCTGCTGTCCCGGAGTGACCGTCTGGCCGACGGAGACGCCGATGGACGAGAGGTGCCCGTACTGGGTGAAGGTGCCGTCGGTCATCTTGATGACGACCTGGTTGCCGTACGCGCCGCCCCAGCCGGCCTCCACCACGGTGCCGGAGCCGACCGCGTGCACGGCGGTGCCGCTGGCGGCGTGGAAGTCGATGCCGGTGTGGCTGCCGGAGGACCAGACGGCGCCGCCGGCCTTGTAGGCGGTCGAGACGTACGAGCCGGTGATCGGCGAGACGTACGCGTTCAGGCGCTTGCGCTCGGCCTCACGGGCGGCACGGGCCTTGACCTCGCGCTCCTTCTTGGCCTTCGCCGCGGCCTCCTCGGCGCGCTTCTTCGCGTCGGCCTCGGCCTTCTCGCGGGCGGCGGCCTCGTCGGCGGCCTGCTGCTGGGCGGCGGCCTGCGCGTCGATCTCCTCGGCGACCGAGTCGCCGATGGTGACGGCCTTGGTGAGGCCGGTCTGCTCGACCGCGCTCTCGGCGGCGAGCGCCGGGACGGCCAGAGTGCCTACGACACCGGTGGTGGCGAGTGCGGCGACGCCCACCGTCCTGCGGGTCGCGCGCTTCATGCTGCTGGGACGACGGTGCTTCCCGGTGGCGCGGGTGAACGCCATGAAGTGGCTGGTCCTTTCCTTCCTTCTCGCCTACCGGGTTAGCTGACGGGTTCGGAGCAGGAAGGTCTCCTACGGACCCCCTTCGGGAAGGGCGTCCGATTCACCCCAGGGACTACATATGGGTCCCCGGCTCCCCTGGCTCGCGCCGTACGGGGACTCGGCGATGACTGTCCGGTGCCGCGGGCGCGGCGCACTGCCTGACGAACAGCCGGACTGAAGCTAAACGTCGCCACTTTCAATAGACAAACGGATCACGGGTTTTGTAGCGCATGCCACAGGGCAGACAGGCAACCTCTCTACCAATACGGACAAACCGTGGGCGACTCGGCGCAAGAAGAGGCCCGGGCGACTCCTGAGTCACCCGGGCCCCGGCCGGCCGCCGGTCCTTGCTGCGGCTGCCGGTCCCTACTCCGCTGTCACGACGCTGACTTCACCGATTCCGAGGGCCCTGACGGGCTCCTCGATCTGCGCGGCGTCTCCGACGAGGACGGTCACCAGACGGTCCACCGGGAAGGCGTTCACCGCGGCCGCCGTGGCCTCCACGGTGCCCGTCGCGGCGAGCTGCTGGTAGAGCGTCGCCTGGAAGTCGTCCGGCAGGTGCTGCTCGACCTGGTCGGCGAGCGTGCCCGCGACGGCACCCGCGGTCTCGTACTTCAGGGGCGCCACACCCACCAGGTTCTGCACGGCGACGTCGCGCTCGGCGTCCGTCAGTCCTTCGGCGGCGAGGGTGCGCAGCACCTTCCACAGGTCGTCGAGCGCCGGGCCGGTGTTCGGGGTGTCCACGGAGCCGCTGATGGCGAGCATCGAGATGCCTGTCCCGTCCGGGGCGGAGCGCAGCACCTGGCCGAACGCCCGCACACCGTAGGTGTATCCCTTCTCCTCGCGCAGGACGCGGTCCAGGCGGGAGGTGAGGGTGCCACCGAGGCAGTACGTGCCGAGCACCTGGGCGGGCCACACCCGGTCGTGCCGGTCGGCGCCGACGCGGCCGATCAGCAACTGCGTCTGGACGGCCCCGGGGCGGTCGACGATGATCACCCGGCCGGTGTCGTCGGCGGTCACCGGCGGTACGGGGCGCGCATCGGCCTGTGCTCCGGTCCAGGCACCGAGCGTGTCCGCGAGCAGCGCGTCGAGGTCGACACCGGTGAGGTCACCGACGACGACCGCGGTGGCCGTGGCGGGACGTACGTGCTTCTCGTAGAAGGCGCGCACGGCCGCGGAGTCGATCGCGGTGACCGTCTCCTCGCTGCCCTGGCGGGGTCGCGACATGCGCGAGGTCGCCGGGAAGAGCTGCCGGGAGAGCTCCTTGGCGGCCCTGCGGGCCGGGTTGGCGGTCTCGTGCGGGATCTCGTCGAGCCGGTTGCGCACCAGCCGCTCGATCTCGCCGTCGTCGAACGCGGGCGCCCTGAGCGCGTCGGCGAGGAGGCCGAGCGCCTTGGGCAGCCGGGAGACGGGGACTTCGAGGCTGAGCCGCACGCCCGGGTGGTCGGCGTGGGCGTCGAGCGTGGCGCCGCAGCGCTCCAGCTCGGCGGCGAACTCCTCGGCGGAGTGCTTGTCGGTGCCCTCCGAGAAGGCCCTCGCCATGATCGTGGCGATGCCGTCCAGGCCCTTGGGCTCGGCCTCCAGAGGGGCCGCCAGGAGGATCTCGACGGCGACGACCTGCTGGCCGGGGCGGTGACAGCGCAGCACCGTCAGGCCGTTGCCGAGCGCGCCGCGCTCGGGTGCCGGGAAGGCCCAGGGCCTGGCCTCGCCGGCCTGCGGCTGCGGGTGGAAGTCCATCGTGGCGAGCTCGGTCACTTGGCCGCCTCCTCGTCGGTGTCTTCAGCGGCGGCGTCGGTGCCGTCGGCGGCCTCGGCCTCTTCGGGGGCGACCGGCTCGTAGACCAGCACCGCGCGGTTGTCGGGGCGCAGGCGGGCCTTGGCGACCTCCCGGACCTCGTCGGCGGTGACGTCCAGGACGCGCTGGACGGCGGTCAGGGCGAGCTGGGGGTCACCGAACAGGACCGCGTACCGGCACAGTTCGTCGGCGCGGCCCGCGACCGTACCGAGACGGTCCAGCCACTCGCGCTCCAACTGGGCCTGGGCGCGCTCCATCTCCTCGGCCGTGGGGCCCTCCTCGGCGAACCGGGCGAGCTCCTCGTCGACCGCGGACTCGATCACCGGGACCTCGACATCGCCCGACGTCTTCACGTCGAGCCACCCCAGGGAGGGCGCTCCGGCGAGGCGCAGCAGGCCGAACCCGGCCGCCACGGCGGTGCGGTCACGGCGTACGAGCCGGTTGTAGAGCCGGGACGACTCGCCGCCGCCGAGGACGGTCAGGGCCAGGTCGGCCGCGTCGCACGCGCGCGTGCCGTCCTCCGGCAGCCGGTAGGCGGCCATCAGCGCGCGGGCCGGGACCTCCTCCTCGACGACCTCGCGCAGCTGCTCACCGATGTTCTCCGGCAGCGAGCCGTCGCGCGGGGCGGGCTTGCCGTCGTGGCCGGCGATGGAGCCGAAGTACTTCTCGACCCAGGCGAGCGTCTGCTCGGGGTCGATGTCGCCGACGACCGACAACACGGCGTTGTTGGGTGCGTAGTAGGTGCGGAAAAAGGCGCGCGCGTCCTCAAGCGTGGCCGCGTCCAGGTCGGCCATCGACCCGATCGGGGTGTGGTGGTAAGGGTGGCCCTCCGGGTAGGCGAGGGCGGTCAGCTTCTCGAAAGCGGTGCCGTAGGGGACGTTGTCGTAGCGCTGACGGCGTTCGTTCTTGACGACGTCCCGCTGGTTCTCCATCGACTCCTCGTCGAGCGCGGCGAGCAGCGAGCCCATCCGGTCGGCCTCCAGCCAGAGGGCGAGCTCCAGCTGGTGCGTCGGCATGGTCTCGAAGTAGTTGGTCCGCTCGAAACTGGTCGTCCCGTTGAGCGAACCGCCGGCGCCCTGCACCAGTTCGAAGTGGCCGTTGCCCTTGACCTGGCCGGACCCCTGGAACATCAGGTGCTCGAAGAGGTGGGCGAGCCCGGTGCGGCCCTTGACCTCGTGACGCGAGCCGACGTCGTACCAGAGGCACACCGCCGCGACCGGGGTCAGGTGGTCCTCGGAGAGCACCACACGCAGGCCGTTGGCCAGGCGGTGCTCGGTCGCTGTCAGGCCGCCGGAGCCGGCCTCAGCTGTGGCCGTGTGACCCATGGGCATGTACGTCCCTTCGATCGCGGAAAACTGCTCAATTCCTGCTAGTCGTGCCACTGTATGCAAGCGCGCGGACAGCTGGCGAAGTTCCCGCGTCGCGTACGCCGAGAGCGAGCACGCGTCCGCCGTCGGGAGCCTGTACGGTCGTGCGATCACACGGCTCCCGAAGTCGTGTGCGGGCGGGTGGGCTCGCGCTCTCCCCCACCTGTTCGGACACTCGGCTCACACCTTCCGGGTCCCGTGGGCGGCGTCGGCGACACTTCCCACGAGGCAGGCCGGGCAGGTCGGGCACGAGGTCCGACAGGCCCGTCCGGACGGGTCGTGGTCCGCGCTGTCAGTGGGCCGGTCCACAATGGAGCCCGTCAGAACCCGTTCATGCCCCGGCAGAGACTGTGAAGGAGTCGCCGCAGCGATGGCCCGCCGCAGCACGAAGACCCCGCGACCCGACGACGGCGCTGACTTCGAGGAGCGCATCCTCGACATCGACGTCGTCGACGAGATGCAGGGCTCCTTCCTCGAGTACGCGTACTCGGTCATCTACTCCCGAGCCCTGCCGGACGCCCGCGACGGCCTCAAGCCCGTGCACCGCCGCATCGTCTACCAGATGAACGAGATGGGGCTGCGCCCCGACCGCGGCTACGTGAAGTGCGCCCGCGTCGTCGGCGAGGTGATGGGTAAGCTCCACCCGCACGGCGACGCATCGATCTACGACGCCCTGGTGCGCCTGGCCCAGCCCTTCTCCATGCGCCTGCCCCTGGTCGACGGCCACGGCAACTTCGGCTCCCTGGGCAACGACGACCCACCGGCCGCCATGCGGTACACCGAGGCGAGGATGGCCGACGCCACCTCCCTCATGACGGAGTCGATCGACGAGAACACGGTCGACTTCGGCCCGAACTACGACGGCCAGGAGCAGGAGCCGTCGGTCCTCCCGGCGGCGTATCCGAACCTCCTGGTCAACGGCGCGTCGGGCATCGCGGTCGGCATGGCGACGAACATGGCGCCGCACAACCTCGGCGAGGTCATCGCCGCCGCCCGGCACCTGATCCGCCACCCGGGCGCCGACCTCGAGACGCTCATGAAGCACGTCCCGGGCCCCGACCTGCCCACGGGCGGCCGGATCGTCGGCCTCTCCGGCATCAGGGACGCGTACGAGTCGGGCCGCGGCACCTTCAAGATCCGCGCCACGGTGTCCGTGGAGAACGTGACAGCGCGCCGCAAGGGCCTCGTCGTCACCGAACTGCCCTTCACCGTCGGCCCGGAGAAGGTGATCGCGAAGATCAAGGACCTGGTCGGCTCGAAGAAACTGCAGGGCATCGCCGACGTCAAGGACCTCACCGACCGTGCGCACGGCCTGCGGCTGGTCATCGAGGTCAAGAACGGCTTCGTACCGGAGGCCGTCCTGGAGCAGCTCTACAAACTGACGCCGATGGAGGAGTCCTTCGGCATCAACAACGTGGCCCTGGTGGACGGCCAGCCGCTCACCCTCGGCCTCAAGGAACTGCTGGAGGTGTACCTCGACCACCGCTTCGAGGTCGTGCGCCGCCGCAGCGAGTTCCGTCGCACCAAGAAGCGCGACCGGCTGCACCTGGTCGAGGGTCTGCTCGTCGCCCTGCTGGACATCGACGAGGTCATCCGCCTCATCCGCTCCAGCGAGAACTCCGCCCAGGCGAAGCAGCGCCTGATCGAGCACTTCTCACTGAGCGAGATCCAGACGCAGTACATCCTGGACACGCCGCTGCGCCGCCTGACCAAGTTCGACCGCATCGAGCTGGAGACCGAGCGCGACCGGCTCAACGGCGAGATCGACGAGCTGACCGGCATCCTCGATTCGGACGCCGAGCTGCGCAAGCTGGTGTCGAGCGAGCTGGCCGCGGTGGCCAAGAAGTTCGGCACCGACCGGCGCACGGTGCTGCTGGAGTCCGCCGGTTCGACCGCTGCGGCCGTCCCGCTGCAGGTGGCGGACGACCCGTGCCGGGTCCTCCTGTCGTCGACGGCACTGCTCGCCCGTACGGCCAACGGCGATCCCTTCGGGGAGAGCGAGGGCAGGCGCGTCAAGCACGACCTGATCGTCTCCGCCGTCCCGGCGACGGCACTGGGCGAGATCGGCGCGGTCACGTCCGCCGGACGGCTCCTGCGGATCAACGTCATCGATCTCCCGCGGCTCCCGGAGACCGCGGCCGCGCCCAACCTTTCGGGGGGCGCGCCGATTTCGGAGTTCCTGACCCTCGAGGACGACGAGCAGGTGGTCTGTCTGACGACACTCGACGAGTCGTCGCCGGGCCTGGCCCTCGGCACCCAGCAGGGTGTGGTGAAGCGCGTGGTCCCCGACTACCCCTCCAACAAGGGGGAGCTGGAGGTCATCACGCTCAAGGACGGTGACCGGATCATCGGCGGGGCCGAGTTGCGCACGGGAGAGGAAGACCTGATCTTCATCACCGACGACGCGCAGTTGCTGCGGTATCAGGCGTCCCAGGTCCGCCCGCAGGGCCGGCCCGCGGGCGGTATGACTGGCATGAAGCTCACGGACGGCGCCAAGGTGATCTCGTTCACGGCGGTCGACCCGGCCGTGGACGCCGTGGTGTTCACGGTGGCGGGTTCGCGCGGCACGCTGGACGACTCGGTCCAGACGACCGCAAAACTCACGCCCTTCGACCAGTATCCGCGCAAGGGCCGCGCCACAGGCGGCGTGCGCTGCCAGCGGTTCCTCAAGGGGGAGGACTGCCTGAGCCTGGCATGGGCCGGTCCCGCCCCGGCGCGCGCCGCGCAGAAGGACGGGACGCCCGCGGACCTGCCGGAGATGGACCCGCGGCGGGACGGCTCGGGGGTCTCACTGGCGAAGACGGTCTCGGTGGTGGCAGGACCGGTCTAGAGACGGTACGGACGGTCGGGCCCACCGCCCGGCCGTCCGTACCCGAGCCAGGCCCCAGTGCCCAACTCCTAGCTCGGCTCCTGCTCCTGCTCCTGTACGTAACGCAGGACGCCCCACATGCTGCGCTCGTCGGCGTGTGGGGCATCGTCCTTGCACGCCTCCAGTTCCTTGTCGAGCGCGAGCGCGTCGATGCCGGACCCGATGAGCACCAGCTGGGTGAGCCGCTCGCCCGCACCCCACGGCTGCGGATAGAAGCGCAGGAACCGCCCCACGGCGTGCACGGCGTACCGGTTGCGCGGATCGGCGGCGCCGAAGTCGACGTATCCCTTGATGCGGTACAGGCCCACGGGCCGGCTGTCGAGGAACTCCATCAACTGCCGCGGGCCGAGAGGCACTTCGGAGGTGAAGGAGACGGACTCGTAGGCGGAGTGCAGATGGCCGCCGTGTGCGTCGGGGTCACCCGGCTCGTCCTCCTCGTGCCGGTGGAGGTCGTCGAAGGACAGCTGACCGATCCGCTCCTCGGACGGCCGGCAGTCGAAGAGGAACTCGGGGTCGACCCGCCCGTACATGGCGGGTACGACGGCGGCACCGTCGGCGAGCGTCCGCACGAGCCGGATCACGCCGTCGGGGTCCGTCACGCGGTCCGCCTTGTTGACGACGACGAGGTCGGCGATGGCGAGGTGCCGGTCGATCTCGGGATGCTTCTCACGGGTGGCGTCGAACTCGGCGGCGTCGACGACCTCCACCAGACCGCCGTAGACGATGTGCGGGTTCTCGCTGGCGAGGAGCATCTTCACCAGCTCCTGCGGCTCGGCGAGACCGCTCGCCTCGATGACGATCACGTCGATGCCGGTGGAGGGCCGGGCTAGCCGGTCCAAATACAGGTCGAGTTCACTGGCGTCCACGGCGCAGCACAGACACCCGTTGCCCAACGAGACCGTGGAGTCGCCGAGCGCACCGGCCACGGCCATGGCGTCGATCTCGATGGCACCGAAGTCGTTGACGATGGCACCGATGCGACTGCCTCCGCCGCGGTGCAGGAGGTGATTGAGCAGGGTGGTCTTCCCGGAGCCCAGGAAGCCGGCGAGGACGAGGACCGGGATCTGCTGGGGGCTCGCCTGACTCAACGCGCGACCTCTCTCACCTCTGCGTACACCGGCTCACGGACCGGCTCTCACGACGGGGAACGAATGCTCATCCAGGATACGAGCCGGTGGAAAGCCCTCGGAGTGAACGATTGTTAGCGGCGCTCGCGGGGCACACGTCAGGCATGGCGCCGAGTTGCGCGACCCGCGTTTCCCTCCGTGCGCCTCCTCTCCGCCTCCCAGCCGATCAGAGCCGCTCGGGCACCCTGGGAGACGGCAAGCGCCGCCCAACGCTCGCCGGTCCCCATCAGTCGACCCGCAACCGACGACCGGCGGACGGCCGCCTGATTCGGGGGTTGACATGGCCACACAGAACTCTGGGAAGCGACAGCTGGGCTCCGCGGCCGCAGCGGGGCTCGCCTTCGCGGCGGGGGCACTCGCGGCACTGGCCGCCCAGCAGCGCCGGTACGAGGATCTGCGGCTCCGAGTCGCGGAAGTCGAGCGGAGCGAGCGGCAGGCCATGCTGACCGAGCAGCAGCGCCTCCAGTTCTACCTGCTGAGCAGGGCGATGGAGGATCCCGATCTGGCCGCCGTGTACAGCAACGTCCAAGTCGACTCCCCCACCCAGCGGCGTCAGTACCTGTTCGCGAACGCCCTCTACACCAACGCCCTGCTCGCCTACCGCGTCGGTGTCGTCAACTGGGAGGAGCTGCACGGTCACCTCCGCATGGTCTGCCACAACCCCATCTTTCGCGACTACTGGGACGCGCACCGGCCGCATCGAGCCAGCCTCAAGGAGGACTCCGAGGAAGCCAGGGTGGGCCGAATGGTGGACGTGCTGATCCGCGATCTGGACGAGTCGGATACGGAAGAATGGTGGGTCGTCGGAGAACCACCCGCGGAATAAGCCCAGTTGATCGGCCATGGACGATCTGCCTCGGCGCCAACATGAGGAGCAGTCGGCCTGTCACGTCGTCAACATAAGGACGAAGCAACATCGCCGACAACAAAAACGAGCTAATCTTTCCCCGCCCCTCAACGGGCTGTACTAACCCCACAGACCCCGCGCCCAACTCTGTCCGCACCCGTCGAGACGTGAGGCCCGCGGGGTCTCCACGTCTAGACACGAGGCAGGGAACTTGAAAATCGTGCGCCGCATCGGTGCGTCCCCACGCGAACGAGGAAGTTTGTCCGGTGACTCATGCCCGGACATCTTCGAACTCAGCGATGGGAACTTCGCCGTCATCGGAACAGAAGCTACAGCGGCGCTCGACAAAGAGCTTCCCTCTGACGCAGCTCGGGCCGACTACGAACGCATCGTCATCGTCAGTAGAGAAACACTGGTGCGCGCGAAGGCGGACATTCCAGACACGTAGAGCAAGCTCTGGGCTGTCGTAGGGATCAACCTGTCAACCGTGGCAATCCATCCGGTCACCCCGTTGAGGCTCACCTCCGGAAGACGGTTCCACTCCGCCCACACCCACACACCAACCGCCCCTCGCGCCACACTGTGACGACCGGGGCCAACCGAGCAGGCCGGCGCCAACCCAGCCGACCACTCGATCCGACCTTCTGGAGGTCCGACACCGGAACGGTGTCGGACTCCACGCGTACTCACCGCATGACATACGCCTACGCCCGATGCGTGAGCCTCAGGCCACCGCAAGCACTGCAACCGGCGGTATCGGCCCCCACGAACCGCCTGGCAGGCTGACTGACTGCTCTTCGGGCCTTCTGCCTGGTCCAAGATGTGGGCGCTCCAGCATCGCCCGAATGGAACGACGCCTGTACCCGCGGGCGAGGGCTCCCGCGCGTGGGCGCTGTTCGGCCTCCTAGGTGAAGGTCCCCGACGCTTGCGGATGCGTCCCAGCGGGCCATACATGGCCCTCGACAACCCCTGCCCCTGCCCCTGCCGAAGCAGTGACACCACCGGCCCCACGAGTCACCGGGAGCCAAGTCAGGTTAGGCTCACCTGTGTGAGTACGTGCGCGAAGGTCTCCCGAGACCTGGCGGAGCCCCTCGCGGGGACCGCCGCGACGGCGAGGACGTGGCTGCTGGTCGAACAGCCCGGTCCCTGGGGTGCCAACGCGCTGACTTCGAGCCACCTGGATCCGGTCCTGGGCCGCGCCCTGGAACAGGCCGTCGAAGGCACCGGCGTGCGCATCGCCCTGATCCGCCGCCCGGGGCGCCACGCGGACTGCCACACAGTGGCCCGGCGTCACGTGTACGCGGCCCACACACTTCCGGGAAACGTATGGCTGCACCACGCCATCACGTCAGACCCCGAGGAACTGCTCAAACTTGACTTCGCGGAGCTCGGCAGAGGCCTGTCCGGCACCTTCGAGGCAACACTCGACGGCAGTCCTCACACCGGTGACCCGCTCGCCCTGGTGTGCACCAACGGCAAGCGCGACCGGTGCTGTGCCCTGCTCGGCCGCCCCCTCGCCGCCGAACTCGCAGCTTCCGGAGTGGAGGGAGCGTGGGAGGTCACCCATCTGGGAGGCCATCGCTTCTCGCCCACCCTTCTCGTGCTGCCCTCCGGCTACGCGTACGGACGCGCCGAGGCCCATGCCGTCAAGGAGGTACTCCAGGGCGTACGGGACGGGCGTGTCGTCACCGAGGGGTGCCGAGGGAGCTCCGCCTGGGAGCGGCCCGGCCAGGCTGCCGAGCTGGCTGTGCGCGCCGCGGTGGGTGAGGACGGGGTGGACGCGGTGCGCGTGATCCGCACCGAGGGGCAGGCACCTCACTGGGAGGTGACCGTCGCCCACACCGACGGCCGTCTCTGGCTTGTCACGGTCACCGAGGGCCCCTCGTCGCCGCCCCGGGCGGAGAGCTGCGGTTCGGCTCTGGGTTCCCCCGCGCGAATGGACGTGACGGCGGTGCGCGAGCAGTCCCGTACGAGCGCAGCAAGCCTCCCGGCCCGCTGACCACGAGTTCGACAACGAGATCCATGCCACACCCTCTACGGCCCGGCGCGCCCGCCCCCGTACCGTCATAGGCATGAGCCCCACTCCCCCTGCCCGACGACTCCGCCTCGGCATGCCGAAACGGATGTTCTCGCAGGTGCTGCTGATGCAGGTGGCGATCGCCGCCGGAGTTGCCGTACTCGCGACGGGGCTGTTCCTCGCGCCGCTCAGCGACCAGCTGGACGACCAGGCGATGCGCCGCGCGCTCGCGATCGCCCAGACCACGGCCGCCCAGCCGCAGCTAGCCGAGGATCTGACATCGACGCGCCCCTCCGCGAACGGGCCGGTCCAGGCCGAGGCGGAGCGCATCCGCGAGGCAAGCGGAGCGGAGTACGTCGTGGTGATGGACATGCGCGGCGTGCGCTGGTCGCACACCAACCCCGCCGAGATCGGGGGACGCGTCTCCACCGACCCCGCACAGGCCCTGGCCGGCCGGGACGTCATGCAGATCGACAACGGCACCCTGGGCCGCTCGGCGCGCGGCAAGGTGCCTCTGCGCGACGCCGACGGCGACATCGTCGGCGCGGTCTCCGTCGGCATCGAGTACGACAGTGTGCGTGCCCGTCTCATCCATGCGATCCCCGGACTCTTCGCGTACGCGGGCGGGGCCATGGCCGTCGGCGCGCTTGCTGCCTATCTGATCTCACGACGGGTGCACCGGCAGACCCGCGACCTGGCCTTCTCGGACATCGCCGGGCTCCTGGCGGAACGTGAGGCCATGCTGCACGGCATCCGGGAGGGCGTCGTCGCGCTGGACCGTGAGGGCAGGATCAGGCTGCTCAACGACGAGGCCCGGCGCCTGCTGGGCATCGGCGACGAAGCCGTGGGCCGGCCTCTCGGCACGGCGCTCGGCGAGGGGCGTACGACCGACGTGCTGGCCGGAACCGTCACGGGAACCGACCTGCTCACCGTCCGCGGACAGCGGGTCCTGGTCGCCAACCGCATGCCGACCGACGACGGTGGCGCAGTCGCCACACTGCGGGACCGCACAGAGCTGGAACAGCTGGGCCGCGAACTCGACTCCACCCGCGGCCTGATCGACGCCCTGCGCGCCCAGGACCACGAGCACGCCAACCGCATGCACACCCTGCTCGGCCTGCTGGAACTGGAGATGTTCGACGACGCCGTGGAGTTCGTCGGCGAGGTCGTGGGCGACCACAGGGCCACCGCGGAACAGGTCACCGAGAAGATCCACGATCCACTGCTCGCCGCTCTCCTGGTGGGCAAGGCCACCGTCGCGGCGGAGCGCGCAGTGGCGCTTCGGATCTCCGACAGGACACTGTTCCCCGACCGGCTGATCGATGCCCGAGGACTGGTCACGATCGTCGGGAACCTCGTCGACAACGCGCTCGACGCCGTCGCGGGCACCCTCCACGCGCGCGTGGAGGTCGAATTGCGCGCGGAAGGGCGTACGGCTGTGCTCAGGGTGCGGGACACGGGGCCGGGGGTCCCGGCCGAGCAGCGTGAGTTGATCTTCACGGACGGCTGGTCCACCAAGAAGCCACCGGCCCACCGCAAGCGCGGGATCGGTCTCTCCCTGGTGCGTCGCCTCGCCGAGCGGCAGGGTGGCAGCGCACGCGTCGCGGAGGCGGAGGGCGGGGGCGCGGAGTTCACGATCGTGCTGCCGGAGGCACTCGCGGAGGCAGGACTCACCTCCGGTCCGGAATCCGGCCCCGCACCCGCACCCGCACCCGCAAGAGCCGCCACGACCACCAAGGAGGAGCCGCGATGATCGAGGTACTGGTCGTGGACGACGACGTCCGGGTCGCCCGGGTCAACGCCGCCTACGTGGAGAAGGTCGCGGGCTTCCATGTCGCGGCCGAGGCCCATTCGGCGGCGGAGGCGCTGCAACAGGTGGAGGAGCTGCCTCGGCTGGACCTGGTGCTTCTCGACCACTATCTGCCCGACGGGACGGGTATCGCGGTGGTGCAGGAGATGCGGCGGCGCGGCCACCAGACCGACGTGATCATGGTGACCGCCGCCCGTGACGTCACCACGGTCCAGGCGGCGATGCGGCACGGTGCCCTCCAGTACCTGGTCAAACCCTTCGCGTTCGCCGGCCTGCGCGCGAAACTGGAGGCGTACGCCGAACTGCGCCGCACCCTCGACGGGGGCGGTGAGGCCGAACAGGCCGAGGTCGACCGGATCTTCGGCGCCCTCTCGGCGGGCTCCGAACCGGATCTGCCCAAAGGGCACTCCCCCACCACCGCGGAGGCCGTACGCCAGGCTCTGGTGACCGCTGAAAGCCCTCTGTCCGCCCAGGAGATCGCCGACCGGACCGGCCTCAGCCGGCAGACCGCCCAGCGCTATCTGAAGCTACTGGAGCGCACGGGCAGGGCCACGCTGAGCCTGAAGTACGGAGACGCGGGCCGCCCCGAACACCGCTACGTCTGGGCGACCCGCGCCTGAAAACACCGGCGAGGTACGGCGCGGGGGCGCCCCCCGTGCCCCTCTGCGTACAGAGCCGTGGGGGACGGCCTCAGACCGCCCCCGCGCCCGTGAGCGCCCGTACTTCGGTCTCCGCGTGCTTGGCCTCGTCCGGCGGCTCCGCCGAAGTGACCGTGCCGAGCCAACCCGCCAGGAAACCGAGCGGAATGGACACCAGACCGGGATTCTCCAGCGGGAAGTACTGGAGATCGACGCCGGGGAACAGCGAGGCGGGACTGCCCGACACCACGGGCGACAGCACCACCAGCACCAGGGCCGGCACCAGCCCCCCGTACACGGACCACACCGCGCCGCGCGTAGTGAAGTTCCGCCAGAACAGCGAGTACAGCAGCACGGGCAGATTCGCCGACGCCGCGACCGCGAAGGCGAGTCCCACCAGGAACGCCACATTGAGATCGCGCGCCAGCAGTCCCAGCGCGATGGCCACGACACCGATCCCGACCGCGGCCGTCCGCGCGACGGAGACCTCGCTGCGCGGCTTCGAACGCCGCCGCCGCAGTGACGCGTACAGGTCGTGGGCCACGGACGCGGAGGAGGCCAGCGTGATCCCGGCGACCACCGCGAGGATCGTGGCGAAGGCGATGGCCGCGACGATCGCAAAAAGAACCGTTCCGCCTGTGGACGCCGGACCGCCGCCCAGGTCGAGCGCCAGTAGCGGAACCGCCGTGTTCCCGGCCGCGTTCGAGCCGCGTACCGCGTCGGGGCCGACGATCGCCGCCGCTCCGAACCCCAGCACGATCGTCATCAGGTAGAACGCGCCGATCAGGCCGATCGACCAGACGACCGAACGGCGTGCGGCCCGCGCGGTCGGCACGGTGTAGAAGCGCGACAGAATGTGCGGCAGCCCGGCCGTGCCGAGCACCAGGGCGAGGCCCAGGCTGATGAAGTCGAGACGCGCCGTCCAGTCCCCGCCGTACTTCAGCCCCGGCGCGAGGAACGAATCCCCGTGTCCGCTCCGCCCCGCCGCCGTACGCAGCAACTGGTCGAAGTCCCCGTGAAACCGCATCAGTACGAGCACGGTCAGCGCGATCGCCCCGCCCATGAGCAGGACAGCCTTGACGATCTGGATCCAGGTGGTGGCCCGCATGCCTCCGAACGACACGTAGACGACCATGAGCGCGCCGACACCGATGACCGTCCAGGCCTGCGCCGCCTCGCTCGTGCCTCCCAACAGCAGTGCGACCAGGCTGCCCGCGCCCACCATCTGCGCCACCAGATACAGAACGGACACGGTCACCGAGGAAGTTCCCGCCGCGATCCGTACCGGCCGCTCGCTCATGCGCGCGGCGACGACGTCGGCGAGCGTGAACCGTCCGCAGTTGCGCACCAGTTCGGCGACCAGGAACAGCACGACGAGCCAGGCGACGAGAAAACCCACCGAGTACAGCAGCCCGTCGTATCCGAAGAGCGCGATCAGCCCCGAGATACCGAGGAAGGAGGCGGCGGACATGTAGTCGCCCGCGATGGCAAAACCATTCTCCATCGGTGAGAAGAGCCGGCCGCCCGCGTAGAACTCCTCCGCCGAACCATGCCGGTGACGGCTCACCCAGGTCGTGATCCCCAGGGTGATCGCCACGAACACGCTGAAGAGCAGCAGGGCCAACGTCTGATGGTTGCCGGTCACCTCTCACCGCCCGCGACGCTGCGCGTCAGCTCCTGGGTGTCCCAGCGCAGATCGAGCGCGGCGCGGTCTCTGCGCAACCGTGCGTGCCGCGCGTACGCCCACGTGAACAGGAACGTCGTGAGGAACTGTCCGAGCCCCGCGACCATGGCCACGTTCACTGCTCCGGCGACGGGCCGCGCCATGAAGGCCGGTGCCGTGGTCGCCGTCACGACATACCCCACATACCAGGTGAAGAAGACCGCGACGGCCGGGATCACGAACCGCCGGTACCGGCTGCGCACCTCCTGAAAGGCCGCACTGCGCTGCACCTCCAGATAGACATCGGCTGCGCGGGCGCTCCGGTCCTCCTGCTCCCTGCGCGCGGTCGGCACAGCGGAGGCGGGCGCGCCCGTGCTGTCCAACTCTCCCCACCCGGAGGCGAGCGCGTCGTACCAGGGGTCGTCGAACCGGACCTTTCCGGAGTCGGGACCGTCGTGCTTCTCCACCGAACTCTCCTTGTCCGCCGCCCGTTTCGGCCGCGTGCCCAAGGATGGACAGAATGGGAAGATCCCTGACTCTTCTCTCCCCGTACTTCACCCCATCAGGTGACTCACCCCCCTGGTGGCCGCACAAGTCCCTTCCCGAAGGCGTAACGGACGGCCTGTGCACGGTCCTTGAGCCCGGTCTTGGCGAAGAGGTTGTTGATATGGGTCTTCACCGTGGCGGTGGACACATGCAGCTTGCGGGCGATCTCCTGGTTGGTCAGGCCGTCGGCGATCAGCACCAGTACCTCCGTCTCCCGCGCGGTGAGCCCGTCCGGAGTCTCCTGCGCGGGGCCGGTGGGCTCCGGTTCCGACAGCCGCTCCAGCAGCCGTCGCTGGATGCCCGGCGAGAGCCCGGCGTCCCCGGACAGCACGCTGTGCACGGCTCGTACGATCTCGTCGCCGCCGGCGTCCTTCGTGAGATAGCCACGGGCCCCGGCCTTGAGCGCGGGAAACAGCGACGCGTCGTCCGCGTACGTGGTGAGCACGACGACCTGCGTTCTCGGGTACTCCGACCTGATGCGTCCAGTTGCCTCGGCTCCGTCGCACCGGGGCATCCGCAGATCCATCAGCACCACGTCCGGGTCGAGCTCGGCCACCAGTCGCACGGCCTCGTTCCCGTCGGCGGCCGCACCGACGACCTCGATCCCCGGCAGCAGACCGAGCAGCATCACGATGCCCTCGCGCACCACGGTCTGGTCGTCCGCCACGACGACACGGGCCGGCGGCGTGCCGTCCGCTTCCGTCATACGGGCACCTTCAGCGTCACCGCGAACCCCTCCTCGTACGGGCCGGCCTCCAGCGAGCCTCCCAGCAGCTCGGCCCGTTCCCGCATTCCGAGCAGACCGTATCCGGCGCCGGAGTGCGTGAACTCCCCCGGCGGCGCACCCGAGTCCCGTACGTGCAGCATCACCTCGCTCCGGCCGTAGTCCATCCGTATGCGGACCTTGGCGCCAGGCGCATGCTTGCGGACGTTCGTCAGGGCTTCCTGGGCGACTCTGCGGACCGCCTGGGACACCTCGGCGGGAAGCGGCCGCCGTTCACCCGTGACAGTGACATCCGCTTCGTCGGCCTGGGCTACGAGCTCGGTCAGGAACTCCTCCACGGGGGACAGCTCTCCGCGCAGCGCCGAGAGTGCCTGCCGGGTCTCCGCCAGCCCTTCACGGGCCATGCCCCGTGCGGCGACGACCCGGTCGAGGATCTGGCCCTTCTCCGCTCCCTTCTCGATCAGCAGTCGGGCGGCCTCCAGGTGCACGAGCTGCGCCGAGAGGCTGTGCGCCAGTACGTCGTGGATCTCCCGCGCGATCCTGGCCCGCTCCGCGAGCGCCGCCGTCTTTGCCTCGGCCGCCCGCGCGGCCCGCTCCTGGACGAGCAGCCGCTGGGTGGTGCCGCGGGCCTCGGCATCCAGCCGGAGCACGTAGCCGAGCAGGGCGAGCCCTCCGGTCGTGGCCATCACGGCCGGCCAGCTGTCGTCACTGACCACGGCGTACGCCCCCAGTGCCGCGGAGGTGGCGGGCAGCGCGGCCACGAGGGGAAGCCGCTCCATCGCGGCGATGCCGCACACGCACCACAGGACGAGGGCCGGTACCCGTACGCCCGCACCTTGTGCCGCCAGCCCGACGCCGAGGAGCAGTGCGAGCAGTCCCAGTGAGGGCAGGAGCCGGTGTTCGAGCGTCGTCCTCCGGAAGCCCCAGAGCCCGGCCCCGCACACGAGGACAGCCGGAACGGCTACCGCGACGCCCCAGCCATGCAGATCACTGCCCGTGAAGGTCGTGCCCAGGAGGACACCGACGGCGACGACGCGCGCGGCTGTGGCGAGCCCGCGCCGCGCCCTGGGGACTCCCGCTCGGGAGAGTGCCTCACGGGAGGGCCAGCGCTGCCAGACGTTCTCCGTCACACCCGCTCCTTGCGCAAGGGACGAGGCAGGTCTTCACAGTAGGCCGTGCTCTGCTCGGTCACCGGGCGCAGACCGTGCGCCCGCCAGGTCAGGATGCCCGAGCGAGCCAGCAGCGTCAGCGCGAGCCCGAGGAGCAGGGCGGAGGTGTCCTGACGAAGACCGAGCACGACGCCGAGGCCGAAAAAGCCCGCCCGCAGGGCTATGCCGGTGATCCACACGAGAGCACTGGCCTTGCTGCTCCGGGTCCACACCGCTCCGTCGGATGTCGTCCACAGCCGTGTCGTCCACGCCCAGCCGGCGCCTGTGGCCAGGGCGATGAGGAGCTCGGCGCCGAGCAGGAGAACTGATTCCGTCTGATGGCGGGGGTCGAACAGGCCGGGCTCGCGCAGGGCGAGAAAGACCAGCACCCCGGGCACGACCCACCAACGCCGGTCCGTCTCGATCCGACGGGGGCGGAACTGGCGAGCGACCACCAGGACGGCAACGGCGAGAATCGCCAGGACATCGACAAGCCCGGACATCGCGGCCTCCGTGAGCGAGGAGAAGCGGGTGCCGACGGCGGGCGCTGTCGACACCTTCGACGCTACGGAGACGGACCGGCCGGCAGATCGGCGCCAGGGTGGATCATGGGTGGATCCCTGGACCGGCCCGTCTCCACCCGGGGGTGGAGACGATCTGCCGCGTCATCACGGGCGACTCCTGCCCATGCCGCCTCACGGGCGGCGGCTCCTGCCTCTGCCGCGCCCTCACGGGCAGCTCCCGCCTCTGCATCGCAACGGGGCCCGTCTGCGTTCCGACCGGCCCCGTCCGACGGCCTACGCGTCGATGCGTGAGCGGTCCAGGGTCGCCGCGGAGCTGGAGATGAACTCCTTGCGCGGAGCGACGTCGTTGCCCATCAACAGGTCGAAGACCTGCTCGGAGGCCTCGAGGTCGGAGATGTTGATCCGGCGCAGCGTGCGGTGGCGCGGATCCATCGTCGTCTCGGCCAGCTGGTCCGCGTCCATCTCGCCCAGGCCCTTGTAGCGCTGGATGGAGTCCTTGTACCGCACGTTCTTGCGCTGGAGCTCGAGCAGGGTGTCCCGCAGTTCGCGGTCCGAGTACGTGTAGATGTACTTGTCCTGGCCCTTCTTGGGCTGGCTCAGCTCGATCCGGTGGAGCGGCGGCACGGCCGCGAACACCCGGCCGGCCTCGACCATGGGCCGCATGTAGCGCTGGAAGAGCGTCAGGAGCAGGCAGCGGATGTGCGCGCCGTCGACATCTGCGTCGACCAGCAGGATGATCTTCCCGTACCGGGCGGCGTCGATGTCGAACGTACGGCCCGAGCCAGCCCCTATGACCTGGATGATCGCGCCGCACTCGACGTTCTTCAGCATGTCCGACACGGACGACTTCTGAACGTTGAGGATCTTTCCGCGAATCGGCAGCAGGGCCTGGAACTCGGAGTTCCGGGCGAGCTTGGCGGTGCCGAGCGCCGAGTCTCCCTCGACGATGAACAGCTCGCTGCGCTCCACGTCGTCGCTGCGGCAGTCGGCGAGCTTGGCGGGCAGCGAGGAGGACTCCAGGGCCGTCTTCCGCCGCTGCGCGTCCTTGTGCTGGCGGGCCGCGATTCTCGTGCGCGCGGCGGCGACCGCCTTCTCCAGGACGACACGGGCCTGTGCGGCCGCGTCCCGCTTCGTAGAGGTCAGGAACGCCTTGAGCTCCTTGGCGACGACGTTCGTCACGATGCGACGGGCTGCGGAGGTGCCGAGCACCTCCTTCGTCTGGCCCTCGAACTGGGGCTCGGCGAGGCGCACGGTGACAACGGCGGTGAGCCCCTCCAGAGCGTCGTCCTTGACGACGTCGTCCTCGGCGACGCGCAGCATCTTCTTGGTCCGCAGCACTTCGTTGATCGTCTTCATGACGGCTTGTTCGTAGCCCGCGACGTGGGTTCCGCCCTTGGGGGTGGCGATGATGTTCACGAACGACTTGAGCGTCGTGTCGTAGCCCGTGCCCCAGCGCATCGCCACGTCGACGCCCAGCTCGCGGGTGACCTCGGTCGGGGTCATCTGGCCGTGGTCGTCGAGGACCGGGACCGTCTCCTTGAAGATGCCCTGGCCGGAGAAGCGGAGTACATCGCAGACGGGCTTGTCCGAGGCCAGGTACTCGCAGAACTCGCTGATGCCGCCGTCGAAGCGGAAGGACTCCTCACCCTTGCTGCCACCCTCCCCGAGCCCGAACTCGTCACGGACGACGATGGTGAGGCCGGGAACCAGGAAGGCGGTCTGGCGGGCGCGCTGGTGGAGGTTCTCCAGGGAGAGCTTGGCGTCCTTGAGGAAGATCTGACGGTCGGCCCAGTAGCGCACGCGCGTGCCGGTGCGGGTCTTGGGGATCCTCTTGAGCTTGCGCAGCCCGGCCGACGCGTCGAACGTGGCCTCGGCGCCGTCCCCCTTGAAGGCGCCCGGCGTGCCCCGCCGGAAGCTCACCGCGTGGGTGTTGCCTCCGCGGTCCACCTCGACGTCCAGGCGGGCCGAGAGCGCGTTCACCACGGAGGCGCCCACGCCGTGCAGACCGCCGGAGGCCGCGTACGAGCCGCCGCCGAACTTGCCTCCGGCGTGCAGCTTGGTCATCACGACCTCGACGCCCGAAAGGCCTGTTTTGGGCTCGACATCGACCGGGATGCCCCGGCCGTTGTCCCGCACCTCGACGGAGCCGTCGTCGTGCAGGGTCACGTCGATGTGGTCGCAGTAGCCTCCGAGGGCCTCGTCCACGGAGTTGTCGATGATCTCCCAGAGGCAGTGCATCAGACCGCGGCTGTCGGTCGATCCGATGTACATGCCCGGGCGCTTCCGCACGGCCTCGAGGCCCTCGAGGACGAGCAGGTGCCGCGCGGTGTAGTTGGAACCGTCCCGATCTGCTCCGGTCAGCAGGGCTGTGGACGGCACGGACGTCTCGGCGGTCACGCGGTTCGCTCCTCGCTGAATTTCAGTTGGGGCCCTTTTGGGTAAGGGTCCGGCTTCGGTCACCGGTCCGAGGGTACCGAGGCCTGGTAGAGCCGTTGTAACGCCACCCTCGTCCTAAACTCAGACTAGTCCAGAGTCGCATGCGTGTTCGATCCCTCGTTGGAGTGAAGTACATATCACGTTCCCTTCCAGGCATGAACCATTTAGGCTCCGGGCACGTCCTCAAGAACAACCGGCAAGCCAGCCGGGAGGACTGAACCTGACAGAGCGCGAAACCCGTAAGACACGAAGACACGCAATACGGCTCATTCGCCGCCAACCGGCAGCAGACAGCCGACTCGGAAAGATTTTTTTCGAGGAAGAGCCAGAGCGGGAACGTTTTCGGCCTGGTTGGATGTTGACCCTGGTACGACAGCTCGTCGAGCTAGAGAAGAGGCGACGTGACTACTGTTCTGACCCCCGCGAGCCCGCTGACGGCCGCTGACCGCTGCGACCGTTGCGGCGCCCAGGCATATCTGCGCGTCGTCCTCCTCAGCGGTGGTGAACTGCTCTTCTGTGCCCACCATGGGCGCAAGTTCGAGCCGGAACTCAAGAAGATCGCCGCTGAGATACAGGACGAGACGGAGCGGCTCACGGCCGCCCCGGCAAGCGCCAACGACGAAGAGCACTGACACTTCGCGCAGACGACGAGCCATCTCCGGCACAGGCCGGTGACAGGGCGGCCGCCCCTGGATTTCAGGGGCGGCCGCCCTGCTCGTGTCTGCCCAAGCCGTCAGACGGCCCTCAGCGGCCGTCTCCGAGCGTCCTGACGACCTCCGAGACCCGCGTGTACACCCCTGGGCTGCCGGCCCGCCCGCAGCCGCTCCCCCACGACACGAGGCCGATCAGCCGCCCCTCGGCGACCAGGGGCCCACCGCTGTCCCCCTGGCAGGCGTCGCGGCCTCCGCTCTCCTCCCCCGCACACAGCATGGAGCGGGCCAAGTACGTTCCGTCCGCGCTGCCCGGGTACGCCTTCTCGCAGACGGCGTCGGACAGCACCTGGACACGGCCGGCCCGCAGAGCGCTCGCGTAGTCGCCGCTTCCCGTCGTGTCGCCCCAGCCGTAGACCACGGCGCCCGTACCGGGCCGGTACGCCGCGTCCCCGGCGCCCGCCATACGAAGAACCGCCTCGGCGGCGAGCGGCGCCGCGAGGGTGAGCACGGCGAAGTCCCCGGCGTTCGTGTAGCTGTCGTGGCGCGGGTTGATCCAGATGTCACGTACGGCGATCTCGCTGCCCCCGTCCGCCCGCAGGTCCCCGCGGCCCGCGACGATCCGCAGATCCCGGACCTGACGCGCAGGCGCACCCAGTACGTCCTCACTGAGGCAGTGGGCGGCGGTCAGCACCGTGGACGGCCCGATCACCACGCCCCCGCAGAACTGCCCCGCGCGTGTACCCCCGAACCGGTCACGACTGGACAGGGCCACCGTCCAAGGGGCCGCGGAGATCTCGACCGGGTAGCCACCGATGACGACATCGGCCGTCGCTGGGGCAGGGGCCGCCAGTGGTATCACGGCCGCCGCGGCCACAAGGGCCAGCGCTCGGGCGAAGGGACGACTCATGCGCACTCCTCACTCTGCGGTTGTCACGAGAAACCCAGAGTGATCCAGGGTGAGGCACCTCGCACTCCGCACGTACCGAGGGCCCGGCTTCCTGTCGGAAGCCGGGCCCTCGGTGACTACTGCGGTCGAGACCTAGTCGAGGTAGTCGCGCAGGACCTGCGAGCGCGAGGGGTGACGCAGCTTCGACATCGTCTTGGACTCGATCTGGCGGATGCGCTCGCGCGTCACGCCGTACACCTTGCCGATCTCGTCGAGGGTCTTCGGCTGACCGTCGGTGAGCCCGAAGCGCATCGAGACGACACCCGCCTCGCGCTCGGACAGGGTGTCCAGGACGGAGTGCAGCTGCTCCTGGAGGAGCGTGAAGCTCACCGCGTCGGCCGGGACGACGGCCTCGGAGTCCTCGATGAGGTCACCGAACTCGCTGTCGCCGTCCTCACCGAGGGGGGTGTGGAGGGAGATCGGCTCACGGCCGTACTTCTGGACCTCGATGACCTTCTCGGGGGTCATGTCGAGTTCCTTGGCCAGCTCCTCCGGGGTGGGCTCGCGGCCCAGGTCCTGGAGCATCTGGCGCTGGACGCGCGCGAGCTTGTTGATGACCTCGACCATGTGCACCGGGATACGGATGGTGCGGGCCTGGTCGGCCATGGCGCGGGTGATCGCCTGACGGATCCACCAGGTGGCGTACGTGGAGAACTTGTAGCCCTTGGTGTAGTCGAACTTCTCGACCGCGCGGATCAGACCGAGGTTGCCCTCCTGGATCAGGTCCAGGAAGAGCATGCCGCGGCCGGTGTAACGCTTGGCCAGCGAGACCACCAGGCGGAGGTTGGCCTCCAGGAGGTGGTTCTTGGCGCGGCGCCCGTCCTCGGCGATGATCTCCAGCTCGCGCTTGAGCTTCGGCGCCAGCTTGTCGGCGTTGGCGAGCTTGTCCTCGGCGAACAGGCCGGCCTCGATGCGCTTGGCGAGCTCGACCTCCTGCTCGGCGTTGAGCAGCGGGACCTTGCCGATCTGCTTGAGGTAGTCCTTGACGGGGTCGGCAGTGGCACCGGCGACGGCGACCTGCTGCGCGGGGGCGTCGTCCTCGTCCTCGTCGGACAGGACGAAGCCCTTGTTCTCCCCGCCCTCTTCTTCCTCTTCGCCGGGCTTGGCGGCGCCGACGGTCTCTTCGGCCGCCTCGTCGTCGCCCACCTCGGCGTCGTCCTTCTTGCCGGTGGTCTTCTTGGCCGTCGTCTTCTTGGCGACGGTCTTCTTGGCGACGGCCTTCTTGGCCGTCGTCTTCTTGGCAGCGGCCTTCTTGGCGGACGCGTCCTCGGCGGGAGCGTCGGCGTCAGGCATCACCGGCGTGGCGGTGGCGGTGGCCTTCTTGGCTGTCGCCGTCTTCGCCGCGACGGTCTTGGTGGCGGTGCGCTTGGCGGGACTCTTCGCTGCGACGCTCTTCCGGGTGCGCTTGGGCTCCGCGGCACTGACCATCAGCGTCACACCCTCTTCCTCGAGGATCTGGTTGAGGCTGCGCAGTACGTTCTTCCACTGAGTGGCCGGAATCTGGTCAGCTTCGAAGGCCCGACGCACGTCATCGCCGGCGATCTGCCCCTCAGCCTTTCCCCGCTCGATGAGCGCCATGACAGAGACGGACTCGGCGATCTCCGGCGGGAGCGTACGGGATGTGCTGGCCGACACGAACAACCTCTCGGAACGTTGGAAAACGGCTTCCGGCCCCGTCCGGTACGGACAGGAACCGACGACCGCCGGCTTGGGTATGGGCCGACGGCGCGGGCGGGGGGCCGGGAAGAGTCACAGCGCCTGGAGCGGCGCCCGTATTCCCTACTCGGCTGTTCACCTCTTAGGTCATCGCGCTGTCCCGAGGAGCGTTACGCCCAATCTGCGTGGCCCGAGTCACATCTTGTGAGCGATCAAAAGCAACCAGACACGGTCAGAGGTGGTCAGCCGACCATTCCAGGGTCTCATCACACCGCCGGGCCCCGCCGAATCCTCCTGGAGTCGGGCGGGACCCGGCGGCCGATGATCCGCCGGCCGAGCGATGCCACGCCGGGGAAACGGCCCCCGACCGCGCCATCCGCGGTACGCGATCAGTGCTCGCGCGGCGCGGGAACGACGCGCTCCACCTCGGGGTGGACGGTGAGCAGTTGCCGCATGGCCGTCTCGGCGCCCGAGCCGTCCCCCGCCGCAAGGGCGTCGGCGATGCGCGCGTGGTGCGTGAGGGACGCCTCGGTCGGACGGTCGCAGCCCGTGACCGGACTGCCGGAGACCTGGAGCGCGGCCGACACGATCCCGGAGAGGTGCTCCAGCATGCGGTTGCCGGCGACCTGGATCAGCAGGGAATGGAACTCCGCGTCGGCCCGCGAGAAGGTGAGCGCGTCGCCCTGGCTCATCGCGTGTCCCATGATCTCGACCATGTCGGTGAGGCGCTGCTGGACCTCGGGCCGCCCGTGTCCGGCGGCGAGGCGGGCGGCGAGCGGCTCGATCGTCCAGCGCAGCTCGCTCAGCTCACGCCGCTGGTTGTCACGCTGCGGCCCGAAGGCCCGCCACTCGATGATGTCCGGGTCCAGGAGGTTCCAGTCGCTGACGGGCCGTACGCGCGTGCCGACGTTGGGGCGGGCACTGACCAGCCCCTTCGCCTCAAGGACGCGGAGCGACTCACGGACGACGGTGCGGGAGACCTCGAACCGCTGCCCGATCTCCTCGGGCACGAGCGGGCGGTCGGCACCCAGGTCGCCCGAGACGATCATCTGACCCAGCTGCTGAACCAGTTGGCCATGCAGGCCGCGGCCGCGACTGCCGGCGGCTCGTCGGCCCACGCGGCCCAGCTCCGGATCCGTGGCGTCCCACACGGAGGGGCTGACGCGGTCCGCGCCAGGAACCTCC
Source organism: Streptomyces sp. BV286 (assembly GCF_019090165.1). GTDB lineage: Bacteria > Actinomycetota > Actinomycetes > Streptomycetales > Streptomycetaceae > Streptomyces. The sequence goes on along the minus strand of NZ_JAHRIB010000204.1, from coordinate 65,444 downwards.
CCGTAGGGGTAGCGATCGAGTTCGCCCGGGCCGGCGAGGCCGGAGTCTGCGGAACGGGCGGCGGTCATCATGGTGTGCGCAAGGGTAGTCACGGATCCTTTGTCGGCGTTGCCTCCAACTCCCTTGAGGTCTTTGGTGAAAAGCACACGAAAGGGTGATCGCTCACCGCGTCGCAATTGACGCCTTATCGGAAAGAAATGCGCGTTCTGCGTGGAGTTGTGCACATGAGGGGAACACGCGTGCACGGACGGTCGTCATCGGACCCTGCTCCGCAGAGTCGTGAGCAGATACGCGCAGAGCAGAGCCGTGAGCGACAACATCAGCGCACCTCCGACGGGTTGGGCGATCACACCCGCAACGGCCGCCAGATAGTGCTCACCCCCGAACGGCCACTGCACCAGCACGAGCTCACGCAGCCGGGTCGAGAACCCTGCCGCCGTTCGAACCGATGGCCCCTCCAGGACCTTTTGTACGACCGGCACGACGAGGATCGGCACGGCGAGGACCGCCGCGAGCCCGGCGGTCGTCGACCGGAAGATGCCCGCTGCCAGAACACCCGCCCAGGCACAGCCGACCACGAGACCGATCCAACTCGCGCCCAGAACGACCCAGTCCGGAGGAACTCCTGTCAGTTCCCGTCCGTAGACGATGTGGAGCAGTTCGGCGTTCACACCCACCGTGACGAGGGCCAGCGTCAGCCCGGTGGCTGCGGCGACGACGAGTTTCGCGGCCAGCAGCCCCAGGCGGCGGGGGACGGTGCCGCGGTCCACGGCCAGGGCGGGGTGACGGAACTCGTCGCCGAAGGCGAAGGCGCCGAGCAGCCCCGCACCGAGCGCCGCGGGCGGCAGGGGAAAGTCCCGCGGCCATGCGGCGAGCAGCCGTGACTGCGGCGTGTGTCCCGCTCTGGCCAGGAGTACGGAGATGAGGGCGGAGGCCACGAGTACGGCGGCCGCGGTCAGGTATCCCGTACCGATCCCCGCAGCGCGGCGCAGTTCGTAGCGCAGCGGACGCAAGGGGCCGGCGCCATGGCGGACGGCGATGGGCGGCGGGAGGGGAGACAGCTCGCGCGCTCTCTCCCCCTCCGCGGCCGGTGCGGGTGCCGCCGCCCCGCGAGTGCCCTCCTCGGGCTCCCGTCCGGGGACCGCTCCCATGTCACCGACCTCGTCCGCGAGTTGGTGCACGAGGATGCCGTGGCGGTAGGCGGCCTCGCCGACGTCGGCGCAGGTGCTGCCGTACACGGAAAGCCGATTGCCGTCCTCCCGGACGACTTCCACGGAGCGCTGGGCGGAGCGGGCCTCCGTGGCGAGCAGGGCACCGAGCCGCGCGGCGTGCGGGCTGCGGACGGCGACACGGGGCCGGAGCCGGGTTCGCGAGAAGTCGGCCACGTCCTGATCGGCGACGAGCCTGCCCTTGTCCAGCGTGACGACCCGGTCGGCGGCCCGCGCGGCCTCCTTGGGGTCGTCCGTGGCGAACAGCACCGTGCCGCCCGCGCCGGCGTGGGCACGCAGAACCCCGTGCAGCCAGCGCGCCTCGCGGGCGGACAGCCCGTCTGTGGCGCCGTCGAGTACCAGTGTGTGCGGGTCGGACAGGAGGGCACAGGCCAGGCCCAGGCGGCGGTCCATGCCGCGCGAGAGGGTGCCCAGACGCTCGTCGCGCAGGCTGACCAGACCCACGACCTCCAGGACGTCGTCGGCTCTCCGAGCCGGTACGCCCGCCGCGGCGCACAGCATGCGGAGTTGACCGCGGACCGTGCGCGCCGGATGACCCGGGACCTCGCCGAGGAGCACGCCCACCTCCCGCGAGGGATGGGCGATGCGGTGCAGCGGGCGACCTCTGAAGTAGGTGATTCCACGACCTTGTTGGAGTTCGAGCATGAGCTTGAGTACGGTCGTCTTGCCTGCGTCCGGGGCTCCCAGGAGCGCCGTGACACGGCCCGCGGGCGCCTCGAAGGAGACGTCGTCGACAGCGGGGGGAAGTTCCTTGCGGGCGCTGCTGGTCAGTCCGATGGCCTGGATCACCCAAAGCAAGATAGCGCGATATGTACCGTTTTTCGGGAACTGTGCGTGCGCTCCGGAGCAGACTCCTTACCGGTCCGGTCACTTGGCCGGACCGCGGGCCTCGAGACCGGCCGGCCCCGGACGGTGTCAGACTTCGGGGCGGAGCATCGGCGGATTGAGCAGCGTGGCACCGCCCGCGCGGAAGAGCTGGGCGGGGCGGCCGCCCTGCCGGGTCGTCGTTCCGCCCGTGGGGACGAGAAAGCCCGGTGTGCCGGTCACCTTGCGGTGGAAGTTGCGGGGGTCGAGGGCCACTCCCCACACCGCCTCGTACACCCGGCGCAGCTCACCGACCGTGAACTCGGGCGGGCAGAACGCGGTGGCGAGCGACGAGTACTCGATCTTGGAGCGGGCGCGCTCCACCCCGTCCGCGAGGATCTGGGCATGGTCGAAGGCGAGCGGTGCCGCCTGTTCACCGTCACGGCCGTAACCGCCCCGCTGGAGCAGCTCCTCGACGGGAGCCCAGCGTGCGCTGTGTGCGTCTCCGCCCGGGCGCGGCGCGGGCAGATCGGGTGCGAGAGCGAGGTGGGCGACGCTGACGACCCTCATCCGCGGGTCGCGCTTGGGATCGCCGTAGGTCGCGAGCTGTTCCAAGTGCGCGCCGTTCGCCTGTACCGGGGCATCGGGGTCGTGGGCGCGCAGACCCGTCTCCTCCAGCAATTCCCGAGCCGCGGCCTGCGAGAGGTCCTCGTCCGGCCTCACGAAGCCGCCGGGCAGCGCCCACCGTCCCTGAAAGGGCGGCTCACCCCTCCGTACCGCCAGCGCGCACAGGGCGTGACGACGCACGGTCAGCACGACCAGGTCGACGGTGACGGCGAACGGTGCGAAGGCTGACGGGTCGTAGGGCATGCCGAGATCATAGTCGTCTGCCTGACGATAAACACTCCCTTCGCCGGTCGCTTCAGTGGCTGATCCGCTGCTTCCCGGACGGGACACCGGCCGCCCTCCGCAGGATCGGACTCGACGGCAAGCAGCCGTCAGGCCCCCAGCTGCAGCCCTTCGGCCGCCTCCTCCACCATGGCCAGGCCGAGCCTGCTGACGCGTACGGAGAAGGCTGCACCCGCGACCCGTAGGCCGGTCAGTCCGATCTCCCCCAGGGGAGCGCCGCGGACCGGGCGCAGTGTGACCGTGCGCGCCGGGGCGTCGGGGCGGATCCCGGCAAGGGAGGTGAGCAGGAGGACGCCGGCGGCCGCGGATGTGGCCGATGGTCTGCAGGCCGTCGGATGCGGTACCGGGGCGCCGCCTTCGGCACGCTGCTCCCCCGCATACATCTCGGGCAGCCGGTGGCCGAAGGCCTCGGCCGCCGCCAGCAGGCCCCGCAGCAGTGAACCGGCCTCCTTCTCGTAGCCCGCGGCGGCCAGCCCTGCCACGGCCAGGGCCGTCTCATGGACCCGCACGGCCCCGCTCCGATGCCCGAACGGGTTGTACGCCGCCTCCTTCGCGCCGAGACTGCGCAAACCCCATCCCGAGTCCATGGCGGGCCCGCCGAGCAGGCGCGCGAGCTGTTCCGTCTGCACCTTGTCGAGCAGCCCCGAGGCCGGTGTGCCGGCGCCGAGCAGGCCGGTGTCGAGCAGATGGACACTGCCGGCACCGAAGTGGGGCACGAGCCGTCCTCCCGGCAAGCGGGCCGCGGCCGGTCTGCCGCCGCCTCTGTCCTCGATCCAGAAGTCCTCCTGGAACGCGGTCCGCATCTTCCCCGCCCGCTGCCGCAACTCGGCGCCCCCTCCCCTGCCGTACGCGTCGAGGAGGTCGGCGCCAAGCAATGCGGCCCGGTGAGCGTGTGCCTGGGTCTCGCAGCGCCACGGCCCGCCCGGGTGCGGGTCGGCCAGATACGTGCCGTCACCGAGAGCCGTACGCAGCCAGTGCAGACAACGCTCGGCCGTGGGCAACAGCTCTTCCGTCTCCGGCTCGGAAAGCCCCCATCGCCGGGCTTCCGCCAGTACCACGGGAAACAACAGGGTCGCCTCCTGGCCCGTACAGCTCGGGGGCAGCAGGGCACCGGCCTGCCGTCGCGGGCCGGGAATCAGACCGGACCGTGGCCCCGCACCCACGAGTTGGGTACGGGCGAGGGTGCGCAGGGTGCCAGCGGCCAGGCGCGTGCCCAGGGGCAGGGTCATGCGTGCTGCCGCCAGCGACTCGGCCGGTGCCATGCCGCAACGCCAGGGCGCCCCGGCCGCGAGGTGCGTGTCGGTCGGCTGTACGGGATCGCGCAGGAGGAGTGCCTCGAGGTCCTCGATGCTCGTACGCAGGAGCGCCGGGACCCTGGGGTCGTCGCCCACGGCCCGTGCCGGGGCGAGCGGACTCAGGGCACCGCGGGCGACGGCCCGGATGGGGCCCGCTCCGGCCGGGCCCACTCTCAGCTCCACACTTCGGGTGCCGCCGGGCGGCAGTTCGATTTCCCATCGCAGTAGTCCGGCGGAGGCCAGCGCGTCCATGGGCGGCGGGTCCGCGGTGACGACGGAGTGCCCGGTGGCACACGACCACCGCATGCCGGAGTCGTGGACGCTGGCCGGCAGGTCGGGGCCCGCTCTCCCCGCGGCGATCGCGCCCAGTTCGGCCAGGTCCGTGCCGAGCGCCAGCTCGACGGGAAGGCGCAGAGGGCGGTGGGCGGCGCTGCGCAGGGTGATCCGCTCCGTGCCGTCGGCGTACCGCGTCCGTTCGACCATGACATCCGGATCGGGTCCGCCGTCGGCCGACAGGCTCAGCGTGGCCACGAAGCGTGCCTGGTCGGCGGCGATCATCCGGGCCTGGACAGCGAGCGGCTCACGCCCCGCCACCCGCAACCGGCACCGGGACAGCATGCGCCGGCCCGATCGGTAGAAGCCCTCCAGTCCGTGGCCGGTCAGCTGCCCCTCCTTCGTGGAGATCGCGAGCCCTGGCAGGGCGACGCAGATCAGGGCGGTGTGTGCGGGCGGAAGGTGTGCCGGGCCGCGTTGCGCGGTCGGTGCCGGCTGCGAGGCCGGGGCGCCGCCGCGTCCTATGGAGGGCTGCGCGGACCTGCGAAAGGCAGAGGAGCCACTGTTCGGAACAGGGGCCATGGAGGACTGGGTGGGCAGGGGCATGGGGCGGCTTCTTCTGTGCTCCGTGCGCTGAGTGGGTGCTCGGCGATGTGTGAGGGCTCGACGATGTGTGAGGCTTTGACGGGGCGAGGCCTGCGAGGGCACGGCCCGGTCGAGAGCTGCGCCACTCAGGTGAACGGGGCGGGCCTGTCGCGGGTCACGCCCCGTTTCGCCGAACCCCACCGATCGGCCGTGGCAGTTGCGCTCATACGTCTCCCTTCTTCGTCCCAGGCCGCCCGGCGACCCGTCGGGGGCGGACCGCGCCACTCGTACTGTCGCTGTCCCTGGCCGGTCCATCCGTCCCGGGAGCACCAGCAGCGGCGGATCGGGACGGGCGCGTGTGCCCGGTACCGGACGGTCGGGAGCCGGGCCGGTCGGTGGCGCTCTCCGTGGTCCGCGACCTGCGTCGGCGACGGGCAGGCACCCGTGACGGCCGCGCCGGGGAATGCCCGGACGTTCCGTCGGAAGCGCCCGGCGAGAGTGAAGGGGCAACCGTCTTGCCCTCCACCCGGTCCGTACGCTCCCCGCGGAGGCAGCGGCGAATCGACTCCGGGTCCAGGCCCTCGTTGCACGCCTGGTGGAGGAGACGGGCGAAGAGGTACTCGGAATCCGCTCCCAGCGCCATGGCCAGGGCTTCGCGGGCTTCCAGCTCGTCACCGGAGGACCAGGCCACCCATCCGGCGAGCGTGAGCGGCGCCGCGGCGTGTTCGCCGTACGGTCCGACGCAGCGGCGGGCCAGTGCCCGCCAGAGCCGCAGGGCAGGTCCGGCCTCGTCGCCCTCCATCCACTCGGCTGCCCGGTCCCGAGTCGTGCGGTCCTGAAGGCCGAGGATCAACGTGGCCGCCTCGTCGTGACGCAGCAGTTCGTCGTCCCGGAGATCCGCCGCCGGACTGCCGGGCTTGCCGGCCGCAGGGGTGGCGTCGGCGAATCGGCGCATCACCCGGTGAGCCAGCTCCAGGGTCTGGACCGCCACGACGGCACGGCTCTCGTCGTCCAGAATTCGGGGGATCAGCGCCATGCTCACCGCGTCGAGGGCGGACTCCTGCTCCCCGGCCACCCTGGTCTCCCACGGGGTGAGCCTGGCCCTGAGCTCACGCAGGGTGCCCCGGACCTGGAGTCCGGCATAGGTGGCGGCCGCGGCCAGCACAGAGGTACCGGGCAATCCCATGGACGTGCCGTCAGTGGGGCAGCAGTGCTCGCTGGGGCAGCAGTACGACCAGAAGCGGCCGTCCGAGATGCAGAGAGCTTCGATGACCGGGACGTCGAGCACTCCGCATGCCGTACGCAGCAACTGTGCGAGCGGACGCAGGCGTTCCATGACCGCTCGGCCCGATTCGCCTTCCCTGGGATCCTGGCAGAGGAAGGCGACCATGCTCTCGGGCAGCGCGCCCCTTCGTTCGCTGCCCTTCACCAGGCCGTGGGTCAGTTGCTCCGCGACGGACGGCCAGTCGTCCGCGTTGCCGGGGATACCGAGCCGGGCCCGCCCACCGAAACGGCCGCGCCCGTCCCTGTCGTGGAGAGCGACGAGCACGATGCTGTCCTCAGGGCGGTATCCGAGCAAGTAGGGAAGGGCATCGGCCAGTTCAGCGGGGGTGCGGAGGGTGACCTGGTGCTCGGGGTACGGGGTGGCTGGCGGGCCATGGACCAGATCGGCGGAACCCGTACCGTCCCGGCTCTCCCCGTGTTCGTCCTGGCTCTCCCCGTGTCCGTCCTGGCTCTCCCCGTGTCCGTCCCGGTCCTCCCCGTGCCCACCACGCTCCTGGCCCTGGCCACTGTGCCCTGAGGCGTCGTGCCCGAAGCCGGTTTCACGGCGCGCCGGCCCGTCTCCACGACGGTTTCCGCCCGCTCCCCCGTGCGGGCCGCCCTCGCTCTCCCTGCCCAGCACGCCGGGTCCGCTCTGCGCACCTCGCATGCCACGTCCGGTCTCCCCGCCCGATCCGTCCTGCTCGTCCAGCCCGCCGTTCTCATCGCATCCGTCGATGTCACCGTCGCCGAGGTTCCCGGCCGGTTCGCTGTGGTTCGTCATGTCGTGACCATCCCGCGGATCCCGGAATTCCGCTTTGCCCTGTGGATAACCACGGCCATGATCACGTCAGAAGTTGTCCACAGCAGGCGGACCCATTCGCGCGATGTCCGACCCATCGGGTTGCATGGAGCCATGAGCAACGAAGAGCTGCACGCCGCGGCCGACATCGTCCTCGCCCGCCTCGTCGGCGCGCCGGCGGGCGACGCCCGGCTGCGCGAGGACCAGTGGCGCGCCATCGAGGCCCTGGTGGCCGACAAGCGCAGGGCCCTGGTGGTGCAGCGCACCGGCTGGGGCAAGTCCGCCGTGTACTTCGTCGCGACCGCGCTGCTGCGTGAGCAGGGGGCAGGTCCCACTGTCATCGTCTCCCCGCTCCTCGCTCTCATGCGTAACCAGGTCGAGGCTGCCGCCCGTGCCGGCATCCGGGCGCGGACCATCAACTCGTCCAACACGGAGGAGTGGGACACGATCCAGGACGAGGTGGCCGCGGGTGAGGTCGATGTCCTTCTGGTGAGCCCGGAGCGCCTCAACAATCCGGACTTCCGTGACCAGGTACTGCCCAAACTCGCCGCGGCGACCGGCCTGCTCGTGGTGGACGAGGCGCACTGCATCTCCGACTGGGGCCACGACTTCCGGCCGGACTACCGCCGCCTGCGGACGATGCTCGCCGATCTGCCCCCGGGCGTCCCCGTCCTCGCCACCACCGCCACGGCGAACGCGCGCGTGACGGCCGACGTGGCCGAGCAGCTGGGCACCGGCGGCAGCACGGACGCCCTCGTCCTGCGCGGCCCACTGGACCGGGAGAGTCTGAGCCTCGGTGTACTGCAGTTGCCGGACGCCGCCCACCGGATGGCCTGGCTCGCCGAGCACCTGGCCGAGCTGCCGGGCTCCGGAATCATCTACACGCTCACCGTGGCCGCCGCCGAGGAGGTCACCGCCTTCCTCCGGCAGAGCGGGCACACGGTGACCTCATACACGGGGAAGACGGAGAACGCGGACCGCCAGCAGGCGGAGGAGGATCTGCTGGCCAACCGGGTCAAGGCCCTCGTGGCCACGTCGGCGCTGGGCATGGGCTTCGACAAGCCCGACCTCGGCTTCGTGGTGCACCTGGGGTCGCCGTCCTCCCCCATCGCGTACTACCAGCAGGTGGGGCGTGCGGGCCGCGGCGTGGAGCATGCCGAGGTGCTGCTCCTGCCGGGCAAGGAGGATCAGGCGATCTGGCAGTACTTCGCCTCGATCGCCTTTCCTCCGGAGGAGCAGGTCAGGCGCACCCTGGACGCTCTCGGCCAGGCGGGCCGTCCCCTCTCGCTCCCCGCGCTCGAACCACTGGTGGAGCTGCGCCGGTCACGGCTCGAGACGATGCTCAAGGTCCTTGACGTGGACGGCGCCGTTCAGCGCGTCAAGGGCGGCTGGATCTCCACGGGCACACCATGGGCGTACGACACCGAGCGCTACGCGTGGGTCGCGAAGCAGCGCGCGGCCGAGCAGCAGGCCATGCGCGACTACGTGACGACGACGGGCTGCCGGATGGAGTTCCTGCGCCGACAGCTGGACGACGAGGGAGCGGCCCCGTGCGGTCGCTGTGACACCTGCACGAAGCCGCGGTTCTCCGACGCCGTGTCCTCGACCGCCCTGGACTCGGCCCGTGGAGAGCTCGGCCGCGCGGGTGTCGAGGTGGAGCCCCGGAAGATGTGGCCGACGGGTCTGCCCGCCGTGGGAGTCGACCTGAAGGGACGCATCCCGGCCGGCGAACAGGCCTCGACCGGTCGGGCGCTGGGACGCCTGTCGGACATCGGCTGGGGCAACCGGCTGCGGCCCATGCTCGGACCACAGGCCTCGGACGAACCCGTTCCCGACGATGTGGCGCAGGCCGTCGTCGGCGTGCTGGCGGACTGGGCGAAGGGCCCGGGCGGCTGGGCCTCGGGCAGTTCCGACGCACAGCCGCGCCCGGTCGGTGTCGTCACCATGGCGTCGCACCGGCGGCCACGTCTGGTCCAGTCGCTGGGCGCACGGATCGCGGAGGTCGGCCGCCTGCCCCTGCTGGGCTCCATCGAATACGCCCCGGGCGCCGATCGCGCGCAGGTCTCCAGAAGCAACAGCGCGCAGCGGCTGAAGGCCCTCGACGGCGCTCTCGTGGTGCCGCCGGCCCTGACCGCGGCCCTCGCCCAGTCCGAAGGGCCCGTCCTCCTCGTGGACGACTCGACCGACACCGGCTGGACGCTCGCGGTGGCCGCGCGCCTGCTCCGGCGAGCCGGCGCACAGGGGGTGTTGCCGCTGGTCCTCGCCGTGCAAGGGTGATCAACGCGTAGCCGTGTGGACACCGGGCAGGGATATATGCGGCGGATCGTCAGATAACGGTCGGTGGCCCCAATTGCTCGTTGCCGCAACCAAGTTCGACAGGAAGAATTGGCTACGCGCCCCGCGTGGCCTCCCGAGGCCGCCCGTTCGGGCTGTGCTGCGGCGCGCTCCCCCAGTCCGACCCCCGCCCGCAGTGTGGGCGCGTAGCCGAAGGGAGGACCGTGACCTTCGGATTCGCTCCGTCCTCGGCGGCATCGATGTCGACGTCCGCCAACTCCGCCAACCCACTGGCTCGGATGCTCGAGCCCGCCGAATGGGCCGCCGCCGGGATTCCGCTGCTGCGCAATCCTCGTGAGGTCGTCAGTGGGCTGCACGCGCGGCATCGGCCCGGGCCCACGACCGCGATCGTGGCGGTGCTCGACCCCGACGAACGGCTGAACGCGAGCGCCTCCTTCACTCGGCGGCCGGCTCCGGCGGACGGATGGGTGTTCCGGAACGCGCTGCTCGCACAGCTGCGCCGGGTCATTCCGCACGACCTGCGGCGCCGCACCCCGGTGCGTACGGCGGTGTTGCTCTACTGCCGTGAGGGCGACGCGCGTTGGACCGAGGAGGACGGGGCGTGGATGTGGGGGCTGCGGGACGCCTGCACACTGCACGGACTGCGCTGTGGCGCGTACATCACGCTGACACGTGACGGCTGGCAGGTGCTCGGTGAGGGACGGGGAGGGCGCCGCCCCAGCGCGGACTCACCACCGGAGTCGCTGGAGTCGTTCGCGGCGGCCGAGACCGTGCAGCCACGCACGGGTGGCGCCGCCTCGGAGATGCTGCGCCGCGCTGCCGCCCGCTGAGTCGACGGCTGCGGCTGCGGCTGCGGCAGGCACGGAAACGGGCGGGGAGCGCCTCTCGCGAGCACCACGGGGGCCGGTCGCACCCGGCGACGTGAAACACGCGGGTGTGAGCAGCGCGGCCTCGGACAGGTCCGGCGATCACTGCGCCACCGCCGCACGCACATCCGGCGAGCACGACTGTCACGCCTCACCTGTCACGGCTCACGCAGGTCCGGCAGACAGCACCGCCACGCCACAACGGGTCCGGCGGGCACGGGCGCAACACGTCGACTGTCACGCCTCACGCAGGCCCGGTAAGCATCACCGCCACGCCACAAACAGGTCCGACGGGCACAGGCGCAGCACCTCCCGTCCCTTCGGCAGGCCCGACTGTCACGCCTCACGTGCCACGCCTCACACAGGTCCGGCAGGCATCACCGCCACGCCACGAACAGGTATGGCGGGGCCCGCACAGTGGCAGCACCTCACGCAGTTCGGGCAGGCACAACTCAGCGCATCGCTACGCGCATCGACGCCCCGCCGGCACGACCGCGAACACGATCACGCACCGGCGAGAGCGAGCCCGCCCGGCCGACGGCCTGGCCCGGGTCGCCGGAACGGGTCGCGTACCGCCCTCATCACGATGGGGGCGGTACGCGACCCGTTCCGGCACACGCCGGACCGTCCTCTGTGCATCGCTCCGAGCAGAGGCCACCGCAGTGGCCTCTGTGTCGCGAGATCCCCTGGAAGAGCGGGGGACCTCAGACCCGCGCGCCCAGCACCGAGTTGATCTGCTGCGGGTCCCCGCAGACGATCAGCAGGGCGCCGGCTCGGCCGAGGGCCAGCGGCAGGGCGGTGGCGGCAGTGGTGTCGGGCCCACCGTTGACGGCGACGACGACCACGGGCCGGGACGCGGCACGACCGACTGCGGAGGCGTCGGCGTAGAACACGTCGTCTCCCGCGTCGTGCTGGGCCCAGTACGCGGCCTCACCGAAGGAGAGCTCGTGCGCGGCCCACGGGTGCGGTTCGCCGGTGGTGATCACCAGCACCTCACCGGGGACCCTGCCCGAGTCAAGGAGCAGGTCGACCGCTTCCTCGGCGGCGTCCAGCGCGCCCTCGGCCGAGGCCGGGATCAGCTGGATCTGCGGAGTCGAGGCTGCGGTGGGGGCCGCCGGGGCGGACGGCCCCGGCTTGGCCACGGCCGTGTCGCGCGCAGTGCGTTGCACAGGCGGCGTCGGCCGGACAGGACCCGGACGGCCGGGACGCGGCGGAGCCGCGGGACGGGGGCCGGGTACGGGACGGGGGGTCGGCGCGGTCCGGTTTGTGGCCGGACTGACGCGGGGACCCTGGGCACTCTCGTGAATCTGAGGCTCCTCGGGAATGAGAGGCATGAGCTGATTTTTATCAAACGCCGGTGCGACTCGCGAAGGCGGGTGGCACATGAGTGCGAACGGGATCGTCAGAAATCGAAGCCGAGTTGCCCTTCGATCTCCGGAACGCTTCCGTCCGCCCAACTGCGGACCTTCTTGAGGTGCCGCCACTGGGGCAGCGCATCAAGATACGCCCACGACAACCGGTGGTACGGGGTGGGGCCCCGCATCTCCAGCGCGGCCTTGTGAACCGGTGACGGATACCCGGCGTTGGCCGCAAAACCGAAGTCTGCATGGTCCATACCCAGTTCGGCCATCATTTTGTCGCGCTGGACCTTCGCGATCACCGATGCGGCCGCGACGGCGATACAGGACTGGTCGCCCTTGATCACCGTGCGGACCCGCCACGGGTTCCCGAGGTAGTCGTGCTTGCCGTCGAGGATGACCGCGTCGGGACGCACCGGCAGGGTTTCGAGGGCCCGGCCGGCCGCCAGTCGCAGTGCGGCCGTCATGCCCATGTGGTCGATCTCCTCCGGAGAGGCGTGCCCCAGGGCGTACGAGGTCACCCACGTCGCCAGTATCTCGGCGAGCGCGGTACGCCTCTTGACGGTGAGCAGTTTGGAGTCGGTGAGGCCTTCGGGCGGGCGACGCAGGCCCGTGACCGCCGCGCAGACGGTGACCGGGCCGGCCCAGGCGCCGCGCCCCACCTCGTCGACGCCGGCGATGACCTTCGCTCCGGTCGTGGCGCGCAGGGAGCGCTCGACGGTGTGGGTAGGTGGTTCGTACGGCATGGCGTGCTCAGCCTACGCCGCCCTCGACCTCACCCGACACCCCGGTTCCCAGGAGCACGCCGAGCATCTCCGGCCCTTCGGCCCACAGGCCGGTCAGACACGCGCCGGACGCAGCAGCGGAACCATGAACTGGTCGATCATCTCCTCGAGATCGCGCTCGCTCCATTCGCTCGCGCACATCTTCGATCGGTACATCATCATGGCCGGAATGGCGTCGAAAACGTAGGAGTTCGCCGCGTCGGGCCGCACCTCCCCCCGACGGATCCCCCGGTCGACGACCTCTCCGAGCAGACGGACGGTCGGCTCCACGACCCCCTCCATGATCACCTCCTGGAAGCGCTGAGCCTGGGACGAGTCGCATTCGTGAATCACCGAGCGCAGCGCGAAACCGGGGCGCGAGAACATCGCCTCGCGCGCCCGTCGGCACAGCTCCAGCAGGTCGTCCCGCACGCTTCCCAGATCGGGCACGTCCGCGAGGGGCGGCAGCCCCGCCTGGAGCGCGTCGGCGACGAGGTCCTCCTTGGACGGCCAGCGACGGTAGACCGCGGCCTTGCCGGTCTGGGCGCCGGCCGCGACGCCCTCCATCGTGAGGCCGTTCCAGCCGACCGTGCTGAGCTGTTCCAGCGCGGCTTCGAGGATCGCACGTTCGAGTACGGCGCCGCGGCGGCGCGGGGAGGCCGCCCGAGCGGGGGCGGTCGTCCAACCCGAAGTAACCATGAGCGTGTCTCCGTGTGAGCGGGCGAGCGGCACGCGCGCGTGCCACCCCGGACCCGGGGGTCCGTTGACGGTCAAGTAGCGCAACGCGGCAGCGACTTCAGTGAACGCTTGCGTTCACTGTCGGGGACTCACTACCGTTTGACGCGGCAGTGAACGCGAGCGTTCACTAACGTACTTGTGGGGGACCCAATAGTGACAACCTCTCCGTTGACCCAGGATCAAAAGCCAGGGGCGGCCCGCCGGGAGGGACATCCCGGCATCGCGCTCACCGTCATCGCGGCCTGCCAACTCATGGTGGTACTCGACGCGACGATTGTGAACATCGCCCTCCCGCACATCCAGAACGCGCTCGAGTTCTCGACCACCGATCTCACCTGGGTGGTCAGCGCGTACACACTCACCTTCGGCGGGCTGCTGCTGCTCGGCGGCCGGGCCGGGGACATCCTCGGCCGCCGCCGGGTCTTCATGACCGGCATCCTGCTCTTCACGGCCGCCTCGCTCCTCGGCGGCTTCGCCCAGGAACCCTGGCAGCTGCTGGCCGCACGCGCCCTGCAGGGCGTCGGTGGCGCGATCGCCTCGCCCACCTCGCTGGCGCTCATCACCACGACGTTCCCCGAAGGGCCCGAGCGCAATCGCGCGTTCGGTGTCTTCGCCGCCGTCTCGGCCGGTGGCGGCGCCATCGGCCTGCTGGCCGGCGGAATGCTCACGGAGTGGCTCGACTGGCGCTGGGTCCTCTTCGTCAACGTACCCATCGGCGTGCTGATCGCCGTGGTCACACCGCTCTACATCAGCGAGTCCGAGCGGCATGCCGGGCGCTTCGACATCGCGGGCGCGCTGACGTCGACGGCCGGTATGGCCTCGCTCGTCTACGGCTTCATCCGGGCCGCGGAGGAGGGATGGCGGGACGGCCTCACCATCGCGTCCTTCTGCGCCGCGGTCGTCCTCCTGGTGGCGTTCGCCCTGATCGAGTCCCGGGCCAAGGAACCGATCACGCCCCTGCGGATGTTCGCCGACCGCAACCGCTCCGGTACGTACGTGATCATGCTGAGCCTCGCCGCGGCGATGTTCGGCATGTTCTTCTTCATCGTTCTCTTCGTGCAGAACGTGCTGCGGTACACCCCGATCGAGGCGGGCCTGGCCTTCCTCCCCGTGACGTTCGCGATCATCGTCGGCGCGGGCCTGTCGCAGCGTTTCCTGCCGGTTCTCGGCCCGAAGCCGTTCATGGTGGTCGGGTCGGCCTTCGTCGCGGTCGGGCTCGGCTGGCTGACCTTCATGGACCCCGGGAGTACGTATCTCGGCGGGGTGCTCGGCCCGATGCTGCTGTTCGCCTTCGGCATGGGTCTGAACTTCGTGACGCTGACCCTGACCGCGGTCTCCGGGGTCGCCGCACACGAGGCGGGTGCCGCGTCGGGCCTGCTCAACGTCACGCAACAGGTGGGCGGTTCGCTCGGCCTCTCCATCCTGACCACCGTCTTCGGCACGGCGAGCCGCGAAGAGGCGGAGAAGCAGGTCACGGACTTCATGGCCAGTGCCTCGGCCGAGCAGAAGGCCGAGTTCGCGAAGACGCACCAGCTGCCCGCTCCCTGGAGTCACGAGGTACTCGCCCAGGGCATCTCCACGGCCTTCATCCCGGCTGTCGCGATGGCCCTGCTCGCCCTGGTCACCGCCACGGTGGTGATCAAGGTCCGCAAGAGCGACCTCGACGCGCTGTCGGGCACGGCCGGCCCCGCCGCGGGCTGACCAGCGGGCCGGGCCACCGTACGGGAGACGGTGGCCCGGCCTGCCCGGTTCGTACGCGATCGAAGCCGCGGCTCCCTGCCCCACGCCCGACCAGTCCCACGCCCGAGTTGCCCCACGTCCGAGCCGTGCCTGCCGTCGCCCGACCGAGGCCGTACCCGCCTCGGACGCGCGGCCGTAGCAACGCGTCCTCAACACCGGCAGGCGCGTACGTGGTCGGCGCGCGCCTGCCTCAGCCGCTTCAGCCGCTTCAGCTGCCTCCGCGGAACGTCAGCTCGGTGCTCAGCCGACCGCACTCCTGCCAGTCGGCCTCGGAGGACAGGCCCCGCCCGTCGAGGATGTCCCGGGCCCGTGCCTCGCCCCAGCTCGTCGCGTACCACGGCTCGGTCTCCGCCTGCAGGTCCTCCGCCATGGACTTCAGAGCGCAGGACCGCAATGGCTCCTCCAGCCTGTCGAGGGCCGGGACGGCGTCGGCGGACAGCCCGCGCGCGTAGTCGAGGTCGAACGTGCCCGTCTCCTCGTACCGCTGGACGTTGCGCTCGGCGATCAGGCCGTCCGGTGACACGATTCCGAAGACGAGCACTCCCGCGGCGGCGCTGGCCATCACGGCGCGCGGCAGCCAGCGGGCGCCCAGGACACCGGCCACCATGATGAGCGCGATCACCAGACCGAGCCAGAGCTCGACGCCCACCACCGAGATCCGCAGCCGGGTCAGTCCGTACGCCTCCACGTACATGTCCATACGCCGCACCGCCGCGGCCACCACGACGAGGGCGAGGGCGCAGAGGGTTCCGAGGACGGCTCGCACCAGGGTCCAGTCGCGTGAACCGTCCCGCGGGGCCCAGCGCAGGGCGAAGACGATGACCAGAAGGGTGAGGAGTGTGACCAGGAGCAGCTGCCAGAAGCCCTGGCGCGCGTACTCGGCGTAGGTCTGGCCGGTCTTCTCCAGTACGGCGTCGTATCCGCCGAACAGGACGGCCAGCTGGACGGCGTTGAAGACCGCGAAGAGCACGGCGAGCACGATCAGGGGCAGCGCCCACTCGACGCGGCCACGGGCACGGCCCGGGGGCACCTCGACGCGGTCCCACTGGACAGGTGCCGCGGCCGTGTGTGCCGCCGCGAGGGCGCCGACGGCACCGAGCACGAACAGAACGACGTGCCAGGGACCACCGGAGACCGAAGCGTCCGGCACGAGACCCGCGAGGAGGTCCGCGAAGGCCGCGTCCGCCCCGGCGAACAGCGTGCCGAAGACCACCAGCAGAACCGCGGTCACCACGAGCGCCCGCAGCACCGGGCCCACGTTGCCGCGGGCGCCGCCGGTTCGCTCGCGCAGCCCGCGCCAGCCCCAGCCCGGGCCGGTGATCAGCGAGGTGTAGAGGCCTATCGGGCCGAACAGCATCCCTGGCCAGGTACGGCCGCCGTGCAGGGCGAGCGAGCCCACCGCCACCGCGGCGACGACGGCGAGGAACGACGGCCAGTCGGCGTCCCTCAGAGCCGGAACGATGAGCAGGGCAAGCCCTCCGACGCCCCACACCAACGTCCAGGGGCGCGGGCGCCGGCCCGCCGTCCCAGCGGCGAAGTACGCGCCGAGCGTGACCGGAATCGCCACCAGCAGGAGGTTGAGCGCCAGCCCTTCTCCGAGCAGGAGCATGCTGAGCAGGCCTGCGGCGAGTGCGGCCCAGAGCGTCTCGGTGCGGACCGGCGCCGGGGTGCCCGCCTGGATGTCCGCGAACCAGGACTCGACGGCGGGGCCGTCCCAGCCTTCATCCTCCTCCGGGTCGTCCTCCGAGTCCTTCTGCGAGTCCTTCTGCGAGCTGCCGCGGTCGTCGGAGTCGTCGCGGTCGTCGGAGTCGCCGGATCGGCTTCCGGCCCTGCTCCTGCCCGGGGACGCACTTGCGGCGTCGTCCCCGGAACGGGCCGCTGAAAGGGTGCCCTCCGGCTCCTCGGCCTCGATGCCGGACTTCAGTGCTCGATCCTCCGCTTTCGAGCCGCTCGGCTCTGCCTCGGACGGCGTGTCGGACACGGGACCCCCTCCCGACCGGTCCGGGCAGCTCGCAGCCCGGAACGGCTGCGGGGGAGCTCAGAAAACCGGCTTCTCGTCGGCGCACGCCCGTGATGATCAACGGGCGGCGTGGCGGAAAGGGTAACCGCGGGACGGTCGGCCCAGCGGGTCACGAGCTCTCTGTGGCAGGGCTGTGACAGTGGTCGCCGCTTGGGCCAGGAGAAACAGGGGCACGCGCGCGTGCGGCAGTCACGCGAGCCGAGCGGCGGCGCCGAGGGCAGCGATGCCGTCGCTTCTCACCTCGGTCGCTCGGCTCTCATCTCGGTCGCTCGACGAAAGCCGTCAGCGCGCACGGCCGACCGCGTCACACCGAGCCCTGCGCGGGGCGGAGGGCATGGCCCTGCCGAACGGGCGCCGGACGACCCCGCGCCGGCCCTATCCGCCGTCCCCCGGCGTCAGCCAGCCCGGCAGCGCCTCCGTGTGCCGCGCCCATTCGGCGGGCGGCGCCCCGGCCTTCCCGGCGGCCACGACGCCCCCGACGATGGCGCAGGTGGTGTCCATGTCGCCACCCACCTGGGCGGTCGCCCAGAAACCCTCTTCGTAGTCCCCGAGCGTCCGTGCCGCCGACCAGAGGGCGAACGGCACCGTGTCGTGCGCGGTCGTACGCCGCCCGCAGCCGAGGACGGCGGCGACGGTGGCCGTGTCCGCGTAGTCGAGCATGTCCCTGGCGCGCCGCAGGCCCGCGCCGACGGCGCTGCGCGGCACCAGGGCGATGACTCCGTCGAGCAGCGCGTCGGGCCTGGGCGGGCCTCCCGGCGCCGCCGCCAGCGCGGCGGCGGCCGCCACGGCCATGGCGCCGACCACCGCTTCGCGGTGCTGATGCGTGGGGTACGCCGAGATCTCGGCCTGGTGCGTGGCCTGCTCCGGATCGTCCGCGTACCAGGCGCCCAGAGGGGCGATGCGCATCGCCGCTCCGTTGCCCCAGGAGCCCTGGCCGTTGAAGAGGGCCGAGGACAGCTCGCGCCAGTCACCGCCCTCCCGGACCAGCCGCAGCAGTCGGTTGACCGCGGGTCCGTACCCACGGTCGAAGTCGTGGTGCTCGGCGAAGGAGCGGGCCAGTGCGTCCTGGTCGATGCGGTGGTGGGTGGCCAGAGTGGCCACTACGGAGGTGGCCATTTCCGTGTCGTCGGTCCACTGCCAGGGCCCGGGCGGCAGTACGCGGTCCTTGAGCAGCGGGTAGTTCGCGGGCACGAAGAACTGGGAGCCCAGCGCGTCCCCCACCGCGAGTCCACGCAGGCTGGCCAGGGCGCGATCGAGGCGCCCGTCGGAAGAGGAGTCAGCGGTCATCGCCCTGCCACTCTATCCGGTGACCCCGTACGGCTCCGGATCACGCCAACGCTCGAAGGGACGGTCGATCGTGTACTTGCCGTCCTCCCCCAGAACGAGCATCCGCATCTCCGCGTTCCCCGGGTTCGACAGCGACTCGAACTCGGCGACCGTCCAGTGGAACCAGCGCATGCAGAACAGCCGCATGGCCAGACCGTGGGTCACCAGGAGCACGTTGGGCGGGTGATCGGGCGCCTCGAAGCTCCGGAACAGGCTCTCCAGGAAGTTGCCGACCCGGTCGTACACATCGGCACCGGACTCGCCCTGCGCGAAACGGTAGAAGAAGTGCCCGTACGCGTCCCGGTAGGCCTTCTGGAGGCGTACGTCGTCCCGGTCCTGCCAGTTTCCCCAGTCCTGCTCTCGCAGCCGTGGCTCCTCCCGGACGCGTACCTGGCCGGGATCCAGGTGGAAGGCGCGGAAGGTCTCGTGGGTGCGGCGGTACGGGGAGACGTAAACGCTTACCTGCTCGCTGCCGAAGACCTCTCGGATCCGCTTGCCCGTCTCCTCCGCCTGCCGCCACCCCTTCTCGGTGAGCGCCAGGGCGTGGTCGGGTTCACGCTCGTAGACGGAGTCATCGGCATTGCCCACCGACTCGCCGTGCCGGACAAGGACGATGCGCCGTGGACGTGCCATACCGAAACCCTAGATCGGGTCGCGGCCGATCGAGCACTCGTACGGGCTGCATACGTCGCAGGTCACACAAATCGCGACCGTTTCAGACGGTCCAGGCCGGTTCCAACTGGACGATGTCCCCCGTGAGCGCCGCGACGTCCGCCTCGATCTGGGCCCGCAGGGCGAGCCGCTCCACCCGCTCGACCCGGTATTTGCCGTGCTCGGCGGCGGATTTCCACATGGACAGGACCAGGAACTCGTGGCCGGGCGCCTCCCCGAACAGTCCTCGCACCATGCCGGGCGAACCGGCCATCGCGGGGTTCCAGACCTTCTCCTGCATCAGCGCGAAATGCTCGGCGCGCTCCTCGTGGACGCGACAGTGCGCCACCCGTACGAGGTCGGCCTCCGTGAAGCGGGGTTCGAAGCCCGTCTTCACGTCGAAACGGTGATCGAAGAGTTTGACGTGCGGATCCTTGAAGGTGCCTGCCTGGGAGGTGGCCAGCCGGTCATGGGAACGGGCCATGAAGGAGTCGTAGAAGGCACGGCTCTCCCAGAAGGCGAAGATGTGGGCGACTCCGGACCTTCCCCGGCTCCATCCCCCGCCCTGCCCCCGGAATCCCGGCTCCCCCAGAAGCCCCGCCCATTTCCGCTGCCCCCGTTCGAAACCGCGGCGGTCCACCACGGTGCAGCGAATCCACTTGACCAGCACGGCGCCATCGTAAGGCCCAGGAACGTGGCGTCGGTCACGCTCGGGGGGACTGCATCCGCACGAGCGCCCCGCGCGCGTGACACGATGGGCAACACGCCTCAACTGTCCGTCAGTTGGGGCGCCGACGCAGGGGACCAGGAGGGAGATGCGGTGAACGGCCTCAACAAGGGCATCAGCAAGGTCGAGGTCTCGGTGAAGTGGGATCCCAGTCCCGCCGGTGAGCCGGCCATCGATCTGGACATCGTCGCCGCCACCTATCTCGCGACCGACACCCAGGAGAACCCCGACTACGTAGTGCACTTCGACAGCCGTTCCCCGGACGGCACCATCTACCTCAACCGGGACAGCAAGGACGGCAAGGGCTTCGGCTGGGACGAGGTGATGACCCTGGAACTGACCCGTCTCGACAAGCGCTACGCGCGCGTGATGGTCGGTGTCGCCATCCAGCAGCGCACCGGACGGCGCACGTTCGTCGGTGTGCACAACCCGGCTCTGCGGATCCGTGAGGGCTACACCGTCCTGGCCGAGGACGACTTCGGCGGCGTCCTCGGGGCGACGGCCACGACGGTCGCGGAGTTCGTACGCGACGACTCCGGAGAGTGGACTTTCCATCCGGGCATCCGCGGCTTCGACGCGGACCCGGCGACCTTCGCGAGGGCCATGGGCAAGGCCCAGGAGTCCTGACCGGCGCATGCGGCAGGGGGCGGTGCGGCCTGTGCCGTACGCCCCCTGCTCGTGCGTGCCCTGACCTCGCGGACCCGGCCCTGCCGCGTCACACCCCGGAGCCGGGTGGGGGAAAACGCCGGGGCGGCGGCGTCGAGTGATCGACGCCGCCGCCCTGACCAGGCAGTTCACACCCGAGCGGTGCCCGGGATCAGCTGCAGCCGCTGGTCGAGCCGCAGCCCTCGCAGATGTAGCAGGAACCGGCCCGCTGCATCTTTGTACCGCAGGAGAAGCACAGAGGGGCGTCCGCCTGGATGCCCAGCTGCATCTCCACCAGTTCGGCACTGGTGTGGGCCTGCTGCGGAGCGGGCTTGACCGCTTCGACCTCGGCCTTGGGCGTGACGACGGCCTTCAGCTCCTGCGTACGGGGAGCGGACTGGGCGAGGCCCTCGACGTCCAACTCCTCGTCGGTCGGCTCGTACGAACCGGTCTCCAGGTGACGCTGACGCTCGTCGGCGGAGTGGATGCCGAGCGCGGAGCGCGTCTCGAAGGGCAGGAAGTCGAGCGCCAGGCGGCGGAAGATGTAGTCGACGATCGACTGCGCCATCCGCACGTCCGGGTCGTCCGTCATACCGGCCGGCTCGAAACGCATGTTGGTGAACTTCGAGACGTACGTCTCCAGCGGCACGCCGTACTGCAGGCCCACGGAGACGGCGATCGAGAAGGCGTCCATCATGCCGGCGAGGGTCGAGCCCTGCTTCGACATTTTCAGGAAGACCTCGCCGAGACCGTCGTCCGGGTAGGAGTTGGCGGTCATGTACCCCTCGGCGCCACCGACCGTGAAGGACGTCGTGATGCCGGGACGGCCCTTGGGAAGGCGCTTGCGCACCGGGCGGTACTCGACGACCTTCTCGACCGCGGTACGGATGGTCTCCTCGGCCTTGGCGGTTACCTCGACCTTCTCCTTCTCCTTGGTCTTCGCGGAGAGGGGCTGGCCGACCTTGCAGTTGTCGCGGTAGATCGCGAGCGCCTTGACGCCCATCTTCCACGCCTCGAAGTAGACCTCTTCGACGTCCTCGACGGTCGCCGTCTCCGGCAGGTTGACCGTCTTGGAGAGCGCACCGGAGATCCACGGCTGGATCGCGGCCATCATGCGGACGTGGCCCATCGCGGAGATGGAACGCTCGCCCATGGCGCAGTCGAAGACCTCGTAGTGCTCGTTCTTGAGGCCGGGGGCGTCGATCACATTGCCGTGGTCGGCGATGTGGGCGACGATCGCCTCGATCTGCTCCTCCTGGTAACCCAGGCGGCGCAGGGCCTGCGGGACGGTGCCGTTGACGATCTGCATCGAGCCGCCGCCGACGAGCTTCTTGAACTTGACCAGGGCGAGGTCGGGCTCGAGGCCGGTGGTGTCGCAGGACATCGCGAGACCGATGGTGCCGGTCGGGGCGATGACCGAGGCCTGCGCGTTGCGGAAGCCGTTCTTCTCACCGAGGTGCAGTACGTCCTGCCATGCCTCCGTGGCGGCGGCCCAGATCGGCGTGTCCAGGTCGTCCACACGGACGGCCACGGCGTTGGCGTCGGAGTGCTGCTTCATGACCCGCTGGTGCGGCTGCGCGTTGCGGGCGTAGCCGTCGTACGCGCCGACGACCGCGGCGAGCTCCGCGGAGCGCTTGTACGAGGTGCCGGTCATCAGCGAGGTGATGGCTCCCGCGAGGGCGCGGCCGCCGTCGGAGTCGTACGCGTGCCCGGTCGCCATCAGCAGGGCGCCGAGGTTGGCGTAGCCGATGCCCAGCTGACGGAAGGCGCGGGTGTTCTCGCCGATCTTCTGGGTCGGGAAGTCCGCGAAGCAGATGGAGATGTCCATCGCGGTGATGACGAGCTCGACGACCTGGGAGAAGCGCTCGACGTCGAAGGACTGGCGGCCCTTGTTGTCGTCCTTCAGGAACTTCATCAGGTTCAGCGAGGCGAGGTTGCAGGACGTGTTGTCCAGGTGCATGTACTCGCTGCACGGGTTCGAGCCGTTGATGCGGCCGGACTCCGGGCACGTGTGCCAGCGGTTGATCGTGTCGTCGTACTGGATGCCCGGGTCGGCGCAGGCCCAGGCCGCCTCCGCCATCTTGCGGAAGAGCTCCTTGGCGTCGACCTCCTCGATGACCTCACCGGTCATACGGGCGCGCAGGCCGAACTTGTCGCCGTTCTCCACGGCCTTCATGAACTCGTCGTTCACGCGGACCGAGTTGTTGGCGTTCTGGTACTGGACGGACGTGATGTCGTCGCCGCCCAGGTCCATGTCGAAGCCCGCGTCGCGCAGGGC
Organism: Streptomyces sp. BV286; assembly: GCF_019090165.1. Classification (GTDB taxonomy): domain Bacteria; phylum Actinomycetota; class Actinomycetes; order Streptomycetales; family Streptomycetaceae; genus Streptomyces. Next base: position 42,879 of record NZ_JAHRIB010000204.1, on the reverse strand, counting down.
GCGGATCTTCTCCTCTTCCTTGACCTTCGTCTGGATGAAGTCCTCGATGTCGGGGTGGTCCACGTCGAGGATGACCATCTTGGCCGCGCGGCGGGTGGCGCCGCCCGACTTGATCGTTCCTGCGGAGGCGTCCGCACCGCGCATGAAGGAGACGGGGCCCGAGGCGTTGCCGCCCGAGGAGAGCAGTTCCTTGGAGGAGCGGATCCGGGAGAGGTTCAGGCCGGCGCCCGAGCCGCCCTTGAAGATCATGCCCTCTTCCTTGTACCAGTCGAGGATCGACTCCATGGAGTCGTCGACGGCGAGGATGAAGCAGGCGGAGACCTGCTGCGGCTGGGGCGTGCCGACGTTGAACCACACCGGGGAGTTGAAGCTGAAGATCTGGTGCAGGAGGGCGTACGCCAGCTCGTGCTCGAAGATCTCGGCGTCGGCGGGCGAGGCGAAGTACTTGTGGTCCTCTCCGGCCTTCCGGTACGTCTTCACGATCCGGTCGATGAGCTGCCTGAGGCTCACCTCGCGCTGCGGGGTGCCGACGGCACCGCGGAAGTACTTACTGGTGACGATGTTGACCGCGTTCACCGACCATGAGTCGGGGAACTCGACGCCACGCTGCTCGAAGTTGACCGAGCCGTCGCGCCAGTTGGTCATGACGACGTCACGGCGCGCCCATTCCACCTCGTCGTACGGGTGCACGCCGGGGGTGGTGTGGATGCGCTCGATGCGCAGCCCCTTGCTGGCCTTGGTGCCCTTGGCGCGGGAACCTCGTGCCGGACCGCTCGCCGTCTCTGTCATGCCGCCTCCCTGTATCGGGCTAAAACGCCCAGAAGTGCCTCGTTCTTCCCGTGGCACGGTGTGTGTCTTGTACTGCGCGCAGCGCATGAGCGTCTGCTCGCAGCAGGTCTGTGGTCGCCGCCGGTCGGCGGGGCCGGTGCCGGCCCCTCTCGTCAGTCGGCGGCGCTGGCGGGCACGGGGACTTCGACAGCCCCTGTGGACCCGCGGTCGCTTCCCTCGCACCCCTCGCCCGCGTCTTCGTCGTCCGCGGCGGGGTGCTGCGCCTGCCTCAGTTCCGTGATGGCGGCCTCGAAGTCCTCCAGCGAGCCGAACGCCCGGTACACGGACGCGAACCGCAGGTAGGCGACGAGGTCGAGTTCCTGCAAGGGGCCGAGTATGGCCAGCCCCACGTCATGGGTGGTCAGTTCGGCACTTCCGGTGGCCCGGACCGCCTCCTCGACCCGCTGACCGAGCTGGGCGAGCGCGTCCTCCGTGACGGGCCGCCCCTGGCATGCCTTCCGAACGCCGTTGATGACCTTCGTACGGCTGAACGGTTCGGTGACCCCGGACCGCTTGACCACCATGAGGGAGCACGTCTCCACGGTGGTGAACCGACGGGAACAGTCAGGACACTGGCGGCGCCTGCGGATCGACGTACCGTCATCCGTCGTGCGGCTGTCGACGACACGGCTGTCGGGGTGCCTGCAGAAGGGGCAGTGCATCGGCTCCATCCCTCCTTCACAGCACGACTCGATAGCCTCGACAGGCCCTTTGGACCCCTCGAAGCAGCCCCAAGCATAGGCGATGACCAAGGACCTGGAGGACCGGGGGACCACAACTTCTGGGCTGCTGCAGCAATCCAACCACTACATGTGGGGCTTGGCCCGGAAATTCACACCCGGCGCGCGTGTCGCCTCCGCATTGGCATGTGCCGCGCGGCCATTCCGGCCAGGAGCGTACGGGGATACGGTGGGCGCCACGGCGACGGGGGCCGGTTCCCGACCCGACGGGCACCTGGTGGCAGACTGACCCACGCCTCGCTCCGGCCCACAAGGCGACGGCATCGGCGGCGAAGAGCGCGGCGACGAGTACGTTCGTCCGCCTCGCGCAGCATGAGCCATACACCCAAATGCTTGATCACGTCAGGCCATCCGCGTTTTTTCACTCGAACGTGTGTTTGGCGCAACCTTTCGAAAGCAACTACCGTTGTCCAGCAGGGAGACGAACGAGAGGGGCCGACGTGACCACCACCGCAGACAGTGCCACCATCACTGCCCAGGACCGCTCCCAGGGCCGATTTGAGCCGGTGCATGCCATGAATGAAACCGCGAACCAGGAGGGGCCCAAGCCTGCACGCTCCCTGCCGGGTCGACCTCCGGGCATCCGGGCGGACAGCTCGGGACTCACCGACCGGCAGCGCCGGGTCATCGAGGTCATCAGGGACTCGGTGCAGCGCCGGGGATACCCGCCTTCCATGCGGGAGATCGGGCAGGCCGTCGGCCTTTCCAGTACGTCCTCGGTGGCGCATCAGCTGATGGCACTGGAGCGCAAGGGCTTCCTGCGTCGCGATCCTCACCGCCCCAGGGCCTACGAGGTCCGCGGTTCCGACCAGTCCACCGCGCAGCCCACCGACACGGCGGGCAAGCCGGCCGCGTCGTACGTCCCGCTGGTCGGCCGGATCGCCGCCGGTGGTCCGATCCTCGCCGAGGAATCGGTCGAGGACGTCTTCCCGCTGCCCCGGCAGCTGGTCGGCGACGGCGAGCTGTTCGTCCTCAAGGTCGTCGGCGACTCGATGATCGAGGCCGCGATCTGCGACGGCGACTGGGTGACCGTCCGCCGCCAGCCGGTCGCGGAGAACGGCGACATCGTGGCCGCCATGCTGGACGGCGAGGCCACGGTGAAGCGCTTCAAGCGCGAGGACGGCCACGTGTGGCTGCTGCCGCACAACAGCGCGTACCAGCCGATCCCCGGCGACGAGGCGACCATCCTCGGCAAGGTCGTGGCGGTCCTCCGGCGGATCTGAGCATCTGCCCCAGACCGGGCCCCGGAACCCCTGCGCCGGTTCCGGGGCCCTGCGCTGTCCGCCGCGCGCACCCCTGTGGGCTGCCCCCGACATTCCGCCGGGGCAGCCCACAGGTGTCTAGGCCTCCTCGTGGGTCTCTTCGGCCTTCCGCGCCTTCTCGTCGATGGCGGCCAGAGACCGTCGCACCTGGTTACGGTCCGTCGTGTACCAGAAGTCGGGCAGTGAGGCCTTGAGGTAGTTTCCGTAGCGCGCGGTGGCAAGCCGCTGGTCGAGCACGGCTACCACACCCCGGTCCCCCGTCGCCCGTACGAGGCGGCCGGCGCCCTGGGCCATGAGGAGGGCGGCGTGGGTGGCGGCCACGGCCATGAAACCGTTCCCCCCGGCGTCCTCGACCGCCTTCTGCCGGGCACTCATCAGCGGGTCGTCGGGACGCGGGAAGGGGATCTTGTCCATGACGACGAGCTGACAGCTGGCGCCCGGCACGTCCACGCCCTGCCACAGTGAGAGCGTGCCGAACAGGCAGGTCTTCGGGTCCGCCGCGAAGTTCTTGATCAGCTCGCCGAGTGTCTCCTCGCCCTGGAGCAGGATGGGGAACTCCGGGATGCGGGAGCGCAGTTCCTCCGCGGCGAGCTGGGCGGCCCGCATCGAGGAGAACAGGCCGAGCGTGCGGCCACCGGCCGCCTGGATCAGCTCCGTGAGCTCGTCGAGCATGTCCCCGCGGTCGCTGTCCCGGGCGGGCCGGGCCAGGTGCTTCGCGACGTAGAGGATGCCCTGCTTGCCGTAGTCGAAGGGCGAACCGACGTCGATGCCCTTCCAGGGCGGGATGTCCTCCCCCTGGGTGCCTTCCGGTGCCAGGCCCAGCGAGGCGCCCACGCCGTTGAAATCGCCGCCGAGCTTCAGGGTGGCCGAGGCCAGGACGACGGAACGGTCCGTGAAGAGCTTCTCGCGCAGCAGGCCCGACACGGACATCGGCGCGACCCGCAGGGACGCCCCGAAGCGGTCGTGCCGTTCGTACCAGACGACGTCCCACTCCGAGCCGTTCGTGATGCGCTCCGCCACGTCGTGGACGCTCTCCACGGAGGCGAGGGCCTGCTTGCGGACCGCGTCCTCGTCGGTGACGGACTTGTCGCGGGTCGCTCCGATCCCCGAGATCACCGTGCGGGCGGCGTCACGCAGGGCCATCAGCGCGTAGCCCAGGTCCTCCGGGATCTCCTCCAGGCGGCCGGGCAGCGCCAGCTCCATCAGGCGTTCGAAGCCCTCGGCGGCGGTCTGGAGCTGGTCGGCCGCCTTCTCGTTGACGAGTTTCGAGGCTCTGCGCACGGCGCGGTTGACCTGGCCGGGGGTGAGCTCGCCGGTCGCGACGCCGGTGACCCGGGAAACCAGTTCGTGGGCCTCGTCGACGATCAGCACCTCGTGCTGCGGGAGGACCGGAGCACCTTCGATGGCGTCGATCGCCAGCAGCGCGTGATTGGTCACGACGACATCGGCGAGCTTGGCGCGCTCACGGGCCGCCTCGGCGAAGCACTCCGCACCGTAGGCGCACTTCGAGGCGCCGAGGCACTCCCTGGAGGAGACGGAGATCTGCGACCAGGCGCGGTCCGAGACGCCCGGGGTCAGATTGTCGCGGTCTCCCGTCTCGGTCTCGTCCGACCACTCCCGCAGCCGCAGCAGGTCCTGGCCCAGCTTGCTCGTGGGCGCGGCCGCCTCGAACTGGTCGAAGAGGCCCTCCTCCTCGTCCTGCGGCGCTCCCTCGTGGAGACGGTGCAGACACAAATAGTTCGACCGGCCCTTGAGCATCGCGAACTCGGGGCGGCGGCGCAGCAGCGGATGCAGTGCGTCCACCGTGCGCGGCAGGTCCCGCTCCACGAGCTGCCGCTGGAGGGCAAGGGTGGCCGTCGCCACGACGACACGCTCCCCGTGCGCCAGCGCGGGAACCAGGTAGCCGAGCGACTTACCGGTGCCGGTGCCCGCCTGGACGAGCAGATGGGAACCGTCGTCGATGGCCTGCGCGACGGATTCGGCCATGGTCACCTGGCCAGGGCGCTCCGTACCGCCGACGGCTGCGACGGCGGCATGCAGGAGTTCGGGGAGTGAGGGCTCTGTCATAGCCCGCCCACCCTACGGGTCGGCACCGACAACCGGACGATCACGGCTGAGGGGAGGGACGTGATCAAGACGAGTGCGCCGTCGGTGACGTGGTGGGTGATCACGGCTGGTGCAGCGGGTTGGGGACGGTGCCGTGCACGGCGGCGTGCGGGCGCTGCGGCCGGTCCCGGTAGCCGTCGAGATGCAGCCGGTTGCGGTTGAGACAGAGCCTCTCGATACGTGGAGTGAGTAGGTCGAACGTTTCGTAGCGCTCCTTGAGCTCGGGGAAGAGCCTGTGGTGCCGGAGGATCTCGGCCCGTACGAGTGACCAGAACTCGGCCTCTCGAACGCCCAGTTGTTCCTGGCACAGCGGGGCCAGGTAGCGGAACACTCCGACGAAGAGCCCGGAGTGGATGAACTGGGTGAGGAAGGCGGCCGGCTCCGTGAGCAGGACAGCCCGTACCTCGTCGGGCATGGAAGCGTGCTCGGGAAGCCGCTCGGCGCTCACGTTCACGTCGTCGACGAAGTCCTTGACCGCGAGCCTGACCGGTACGTCATGGTCGTCGAAGACAACGATCGCGTTCTCGCCATGGGGGCTGAACACAGTGCCGTAGCGGTAGAGGAAGTGCAGGAGGGGCGGCAGCAGCGCGGCGAAGAGGCGGCACAGCCAGCTTCGCGGGTCCAGGCCCGAGCGCTCGACCAGCTCCGCGGCGAAGGCACGGCCCTCCGGGTCGGTGTGCAGGAGGGCGGCGAGAGTGCGGGCGCGTTCACCGGACGCGAGATGGCGGGAGAGCGGCTCGCGCCAGATCGCGCCCAGCAGTTCCTTGTACTGGTACGGGACTTCCGGCAGCGCGTCGTACACGGGGTGCCCGACCGTCACGGACGCGACCTCCCCCAGCAAAATCACCCCGCAGGTGTCGTGGAGGAAGGGGTCGGTGTCGCGCAGGCCGTGCATCCAGGCGGTGACTGCGGGGGCCGCGAGGGTGCGTTCCGTGGGCAGACCGCGCCACACGAGGGTGTTGAGGACGGACAGCGGCAGTTTCACGGTGTGCCGGTCCGGGCGGGAGGTGTTGAGGAACGTACGGATCGACTGCTGGGGCAGGCGGAGGTCGCCGTCCGGGGGCAGCGGGACGATCGCGCCCTTGGCGACGGAGGGCGCGAAGAGCGGCAGCACGACGTCGTTCCACTGCCAGGGATGCACGGGCAGGTAGAGGTACGCCCCCGGAGTGAGCCCTCGCGCGCGCAGTGCGGTGTCGTAGGACTCCCTGACGGCGGGGTCGAGCTCGCGCGCGTAGAGCTGGTCGGCGGTGTCCAGCCCCTGCACGCCTCGGTAGGTGGCGAGCGAGGTGTGTACCGCGATCCACGGCAGGGCTGTCGCCCTGCGCCCCTCGGGTGCCCACTGGGCGGCGTCCGCGGCGGAGAAGCCGAGGCGGCCCTTGTTGAGGACGATCCAGGGGTGACCGGTCTGGTGGCCTTCCAGTTCCGCGTATCCGAGGTCGGCGAGGCGGGCGGCCGGGAGCGCGGTGTGGTCGAGACGGGCGTCCGCGGCCAGGGTCGTGGTCAGCTCGCGGATGACGTGCCCGAGGGTGGCGCCGTCGAGGTCGAGGGTGGCACGGGCGCGGGAGAGGAAGTCGAGGGGGTCGGCGTAGGGGCGTGGGCGCGGGTGCGGCACGGTTTCGGCTTCACCGGGTCCGGCCGCGCCGGTGGCGGAGGCTTCGACGCCCCGGTCGGCTGCTGTCCTGTGTTCGGATTCGCCTGCGTTCCTGCCCGGGACGGCCGCGGTCGCGGCTCCGGCTAATCCGGCCGCTTCAGCCGGGTCGGTCAAGGTGAGCGACGACGGGTCCACCTGCCAGCTGTCGTACGCGCCGCGGCGGGCGCGGAAGGCGAGGATGCCCCCGGCGTCGAGGCGGAGGGTGTAGGAGCGTTCGCTGTCGGGCGCGGCCTCGGCCGTCTCGTCAGGCTGTGGGGAAGGGGGCCCGGGGGTCGGCGGCGCGATCGGTCGTCTCAGTACGTCCGCGCCGGGCGGCTGCGGTGAATCGTCTCTTCCGGATCTCCGGGATCCGACCGGAGCCGTGGCGCCGGGCGGGTCGGAAGGAAGAGTGGCTGCCGCCGTTCCGCCAAAGCGGTCCACCACCCCGAGAGTGCGTTCCGGTCCCAGTCCCGGCTCCGGCTCCGGCTCCGGTACCAGGATCTCCTCGTGGGCGAATTCACCGATCATCTTCGCGAGCAGGCGGCGTCCCGCCCGCTCCCACCGTTGAGGGTTCAGTTCGGGTGGGTCGTAGAGGCACGACGGCTCTCCGGGAGCCGGGGCGGCGGACGGGTTCGGCACGGGGACTCCTCGACTGGGAACCTGATCGGGGCGAGCGGTGTACTAAAAGTGACGGCGCTACAACAGATCGCGCAGGGCCCGGTCTCGGACCATGAGGGCTGCCTTCTTGTCGGGCAGATCGACCTCGGCGGAGAACCGGAAGCCGGCACTGAGGAAGGCGGACACGGAAGGGGTGTTGCGAAGGTCGGGCTCCGCGACGACGCGAGCGCAGGAGGGGCGCCGGTCGAGGACGAGGTCGGAGACAGCTCTGAGCAGGATCGTGCCGAGCCCTCGCCCCCGGTTGGTGACGCCGCCGATGAGGAGGTGGATTCCGGTGTCGTGGAGGCGCGCCGGGTAGTGGCGGGCCAAGGGGTCGAGGTCCGCGCGGTAGATCTCCCAGTAGCTCATGGGTGTGCCATCCAGCATGCCGAGGCACGGGACGCTGCGCCCGTCGCCGCCGAGCTGGGCGCGCAGGTGATCCTCGGTCGCCGTCCCGGGACCGGAGAGCTCCCAGAAGGCAGCGACGGCGGGGTCGTCCATCCAGCGGCCGATGAGCGGAAGATCACGGTCGATGTGTACGGGGACCAGTTGGAAGACGCCCGCGGCGGTGGCCGTCGGCCCCCAGTCACCGACGCGGTCGAGCAGGTCGTCACGGGCCGGGGCGGCAGCGGTGTACCTCGTCTCGCACCGCCCCGGGCCCCCGGCCCAGAGGCCCGGCTCCCCACCGCTCTGCTCACTCCGCTCCGTGGTCGCTCCGGCGTCCCCCGCTCCTTCGAGCGTTCCGGCTGCTCCGGTCCTCTCGGCGAAGAGGGCGAGGAATTCGTCGGGCAGGCGCAGGTCGAGGGTGTCCTCGCTGTCCGCACCAGGACTCGTACGGCTACGGGCGTCGGTGCGGGGGGCGGTTCCGGCGTCGGTGCTCGCATCGGTGGGAGGCACGGCGACGCTCCTCTCAGGAGACGGGGTGGGTCATGTTCCTCAGGAATGAAGGGGGTTGGCGATGGTGACGTAGACGGACTGGGTGTCGACGGGGCCGACGAGTTCGTCGAGTCCGTGCAGCCGGGTCAGCAGGTTGGCCTTGCAGCGCAGCACCGGCGAGTCGAGCAGGTGGGCGGGCAGGGTGGTGCGCAGCCGGGCGGGCCCGGAGGCGACGTTGACGAGGAAGCGGCGGAAGGCGGCCAGCAGCAGCCGTTCGTCGGCCAGGCGCTGGGAGCCGAAGGCGCCGATGAGGCCGAGCACGTTGTTGATGGCGAGGTAGTAGGCGAACCGCTCGTCGGTGACCTCGTCGGAGACGAAGGTGTCGCTGTGTTCGCCGATGCCCGGCAGTCGTTTGTCCAGTTCGGCGCGCCGTGACTCGCGGAAGTAGTAGCCCTGGTTGTCGCGGTAGCGGCCGCCCCCTGGCCAGCCTTCCGGATCCAGCAGGAGCAGGGTGTTCTGCTGGTGTGCCTCCAGTGCGATGCCGGCCTCGCTGTCCAGCCAGAGCACGGGGCGGACGACGTGTTCGAGGTAGCGCAGGAACCACTCGGTGGCGACGGCGCCGCGCGGCCGGCCTGTGCGTCCGGCGAGACGGGTGACGATATCGGTGAGCCGGGATCGCGTCGTGGGCCTGTTCTGCTCGCCATGCCGATGTCCGGTGGACGCGGCCCGGGGCCTGGGTGAGACGAGTCCGGCGATACAGGAGACGTCGTCCGTCGGGGTGAACGGATTGTGCCGGATCATCACGTCGAGACCGGGCACGGGGGCGCCGTCCGGGTCGTTCACTGCGAGCCACGCCGGGTCGCGGACGATGTCGAAGCCCGGGTGGGCCGCCTGCCACTGTTCGGCGAGACCGGCGCGCAGCAGGCGGTGGACCTCGACCCCGCGGTGGAACTCCTTGCGGAGGTTCTCCCGGCGGGAGTTGGTAATGCGCAGGCCCAGCGACAGCTTCAGCATCGCGGGGGCGCCGGAGCGGTACAGGGTGCGGACGGAGGATGTGGGGTGCCACGGGGAGCCGTGGGGGCCGAGCTCGAGGAGCAGTCCGGCGTCGAGCAGTTCCGCCGTCTCGGGGCGGTGGCGGACTTCTTGGAGCTGCCATGGGTGCATCGGCAGCGCGGCGTACCCGTCAGGCAGGTGCAGTCCGGCGCCGGCGAGCCGGGAGGTGAGCTGTTCCGCGGCTACGGGACGGCCGCGCTCGGTCCATGCCGAGTCGGTGGCGAGAGCGGAGGGGGCGACGGCCAGCCAGTGCAGTGCGAAGGAGCCGCGCAGCTCCGGCGAGTAGAGCCGGGTTTCGGCCCCGGAGAGTCCTTCGCGGCTCTTGGGAGTGGGGTGGAGCGGGTGCCCGAGCAGCAGCGACTGCTCGGCGGAGAGGAAGAGGTCGGGGCCGTCAGCGGGGTTCTCCCTGCGGTCCGTGATGAACACGACGGTCCGGCGCAGGGAGTCCGCGACCCGGCCGATCAGGTCACCGCCTTCGGCGAAGGCAGGGACCTCGGCCGTCGCACCCGGCGTGGCGGAGGCGACGGACTGGGTGGGCGCCCCGTGCGTCGGGGTTTCACGTCCCAGCAGCGCCGCCAGTGTGACGGCGTCGGTGGGCGGATCCTGGTCCGAGGCGTCGGAGAGATGGGGAGGGCCCAGGCGGTGCCATCCCGTGGGGGACCAGTAGTGGACCGGGACGAGGAGGGCTGAGCCACTGGCGGGGAGGGGGATGCGGAGGGTGCCGTCGGCGGGAGCGGCGAGGTCGTGCTCGCGTACCCAGCAGCGCAGCAGGTTCTCGATGGCCGCGGCCTGGGCGGCGGTGTGCGGATCGGGGTGTTCCAGCAGGTCGGTGGTGGCGCCGTGCAACCCTTCGGACTTCTCTGACCCTCCCTTCTGCCGGGGGACCGATTCGGCCCCCATCCCCAGCGGGAGTTGCGTGCCGTGGGCTCCTCGCTCATGGGTGTGGGGGCGGCCGTCGGATGCGGGGGTGGCGTTCAAGAGTGTTCCTCGGGATGGTTCAGGCTCGTACGGCGACGAACCGGGGCTGTTCCGGCGTGGTGGTACCTGTGCGTTTCCTGGTCGGCGCGGGGCCGACCCGTTCCGAAGAGGGCGGAGGGGCGCGGGGCGCGGGGAGCCACCTGCCTTGGGGATACCTGGCGGGTATCACCGTGCGGCGCCCGTTCCCGGGCCCGGGGCTCGGTCGTGCACCGGATCGCCGCCTTATCCGGAGGGTTCCGGCTGTTCGGGGAGCCCGGACACCGGCCGTCGGGCCTCCGCGACACGGGGGCCGGTGGGTTCCTTCGCGACCTCAGCCACCGCGTCCGCGAGCCGGTCGAGGACGGCGGTCGCCTGCTCGTCGGTGATCGTGAGCGGTGGCAGCAGCCGCACCACGCTGGAGTGCCGGCCGCCGAGTTCCACGATCAGTCCGCGTCGCAGGCACTCCCGCTGGACGGCGGCCGCCAGTTCGGGCGCGGCAGGAGGCGGTCCGCCGGGAGCGGCGGGCGGTCTGTCGGGGTCCACGAACTCGACGCCGATCATGAGTCCCCGGCCGCGTACGTCGCCGACGCAGGCGAAGTCGGTCTCCAGGCCGCGGAGTTGGGTGATCATGTGTGCGCCGAGTGCGGCGGCCCGCTCGGCGAGTCGGTTCTCACGGACGTACGCGAGGGTCGCGGCGCCGGCCGCCATGGCGAGTTGGTTGCCTCGGAACGTGCCGGCGTGGGAGCCGGGTTCCCACACGTCGAGGTCGTCGCGGTAGACGACCACGGCCAGGGGCAGGCTGCCGCCGATGGCCTTGGAGAGGACCATCACGTCGGGAGTGACGCCACTGTGCTCGACCGCCCAGAAAGTGCCGGTCCGGCCCACCCCCGTCTGCACCTCGTCGGCGATCAGGGCGATGGAGCGCGCCGCCGTGATCTCCCGCATCCGCCGCATCCAGTCGTCACGGGCCGGAATCACACCGCCCTCGCCCTGCACCGGTTCGAGGATCATGGCCGCCGGGCCCGGCACCCCGGACTTGGGGTCGTCGAGGATGGATTCGGTCCAGCGCGCGGCGAGTTCCGCCCCACGCTCGCCTCCGACACCGAAGGGGCAGCGGTAGGTGTGCGGGTAGGGCAGGCGCGCCACCCGCACGTCGGGCGCGCCCCCGGATGCCTCGAGCGCCCCCGCGGTCATCCCGTGATAGGCGCCGGCGAAGGCGAGGATCCCGCTGCGCCCCGTCGCGGTGCGCACCAGTTTCAGCGCGGCCTCCACGGCGTCCGTCCCGGCGGGGCCGCAGAACTGCACGCGCGCGCGGTCGGCGAGACCCGACGGCAGCGTACGGAACAGTTCCGTGGTGAAGGCGTCCTTGACGGGTGTGGCCAGGTCGAGGACGTGCAGCGGGGCCCCAGAGTCGAGGACCTTGCGGATGGCCTCCAGAACGACGGGGTGGTTGTGGCCGAGCGCCAGGGTGCCCGCCCCCGAGAGACAGTCGAGATAGCGGCTCCCGTCGGCGCCCTCGATCGTCAGTCCACGGGCTCGTACGGGGACGATCGGCAGGGCGCGGGCATAGGTGCGCGCCGCTGACTCGCGCGCCGACTGCCTCCGCAGGATCCCCTCGTGCGCCGCGCGCGCCCCGGCGCCCTCCTGCAGCGTGCGCGCGCCCACCGCTTCCTGCGTCGCGGGCGCCACCTCGGGCGCAGACTCCGTCACCGCCACGTCTGTCGGTCCTCCCGCTGTCCAGAGGCGAGTTGCCGGTCCGCCCGGTGGGAGGCGGCAGGGGGATGAACGCAGCCGGAACGTCCCCCGTACGTACCAACGACGAGGACCGCGCGGGGCAACGGCGGAACGTAGATCCTTGCCGTGACGGAACCGTTGCGGGCCCGTCGGAAGTCCCCCACAGCGACGGCATAGTCTGTGTGCCGCTCAGCGATCCTCGCTGATCAGCACCACGGTCCACGTCGGGCACGGCCGGGTCCCCGGATCCGTACGAAGTCCCGTGCGACAGCACAGAGTTGTTCGTTCACCTCCAGGGGGAGTCACACCATGCGACCGATACGCCCGCTCTTCACCGCCCGTCGAGGGAGGAGCCCGCGCCGCAGAACCTCCCCCGTGCTTGCCGCGGTCGGCCTGGCCACCGCACTGGCGCTGACCGCCACCGCCTGCGGCTCGGGTGAGAACGCCGACGCGAGCGCCGAGACGTCGGCCGCCGCGGTCGGCGACGGCAAGATCCAGATCCCGGACGACATCAAGGACAGGCTCAAGGAGCACGGGATCGATGTCGACCAGTGGAAGGGCGGCGCCTGGAAGAACTGGGACCGGGAGGACTGGCTGCGCGAGGCCGGTGACTACATCAACCCGATCATCAAGGACCTGTGGGACCCGGACCGCATGCGCGAGGCCGAGGACCCGGACCAGGGCAAGGGCGTCGACGAGAGTGACCTCTCGGGTGACCAGGGCGTGACCGACCCGGAGCCGGCGCCCGTGGAGGCGAAGTCCGTCCCGGCGGCGTACCACGAGAACGCGCCCGAGGCGGGCAAGGTGTTCTTCGACTCCCCCGAGGGCACGATGGTCTGTTCGGCGACCGTGGTCGAGGACCCGGCCCACCCGGGCAAGTCCAACCTCGTGTGGACCGCGGGCCACTGCGTGCACGCCGGCAAGAAGGGCGGCTGGTACCGCAACATCGCCTTCGTGCCCTCGTACAACAACGACGCCATGTCGGCGACGGAGATCACGGGTGCCACGAAGGAGGAGGTCGCTCCGTACGGCGTCTGGTGGGGTGACTGGGCGCAGACCTCGGACCAGTGGATCGAGCGGGGTGGCGAGACGGGCGGTGACGGCGCCTCGTACGACTTCGCCGTCATTCATGTGACGCCGGAGAAGGGCAGCGGCGGCAAGTCCCTGGAGGAGACGGTCGGTTCGGCGCTCCCGGTGGACTTCGACGCTCCGGCCGTGTCGCAGGTCGGGGACATCACCGCGACCGGTTACCCGGCGGCGAAGCCGTTCGACGGGGAGACCATGTACCAGTGCGCGGACAAGCCTGGCCGGCTCTCGATCGCCAAGTCCGAGCCGACGATGTACCGCATCGGGTGCACCATGACCGGCGGTTCGTCGGGGGGCGGCTGGGTCGCGACGGGTTCGGACGGCAGTCCCGCCCTGGTGTCCAACACCTCCATCGGCCCGGTGACCGCCGGCTGGCTGGCGGGGCCGCACCTGGGCACGGAGGCCAAGGGCATCTACGACTCGGTGAGCAAGAAGTTCGCCGCGCAGCGGTAGCGGCATGAGGACGGACGGCGGCAGGGTGGGCCTCACGGAAACCTTCACCACCCGACCGCCGTTCGTCCCCGACTCCCCGGGCATAGTGGGGTGTCGCGGTGACACAGGCCCCGCGGAGAGCCCTGTTCGAGCTCGCCGCGCCTGACCCGCAGGTGAGAGATGCACGTTCTATCGGGGGTAACAACACCATGCGTTCCACACGTCCGTCCTTCGCGGGAAGCCGCGGGCGGCGCCGCTTCCTTGCAGCCGCCGGACTCGCGGCGGCTCTGACGCTCACCGCCACCGCCTGTGACTCGGGTGACGACAAGGCCGCCGCCGAGAAGTCGGCCGCCACAGGTTCCGGAGCCCCGGGCGCGGACAAGATCGAGATTCCCGCCGACATCGCCGACCGGCTCAAGGAGCACGGGATCGATGTCGACCAGTGGAAGGACGGCGAATGGAAGAACTGGGACCGGGACAAGTGGCTCAGTGAGGCCGAGGACTTCGTCAACCCGGTGATCGCGGGTCTCTGGAAGCCCGAGCGGATGAAGTCCGCCGAGGACCCGGAGAAGACGATCTCCGCGAAGGACGCCGCGGCACAGCAGGGCGTGAGCGACCCGGCGCCCGCCCCCGTCACGGCGACGCGCGAGAAGACCCCGTACCACGAGAACGCCGCCCCGGTCGGGAAGGTCTTCTTCGACTCCCCCGAGGGTTCGATGGTCTGCTCCGGCACGGTCGTCAAGGACCCGCGCAACCCGGGCAGGTCCAACCTCGTGTGGACCGCCGGCCACTGCGTGCACGCGGGCGGTGGCGGCGGCTGGTACCGCAACATCGCCTTCGTGCCCGCCTACAACGACCTCGGCAAGTCCGAGGCCCAGCTCGGCAGGGCCACACAGCAGGAGATCGCCCCGTACGGCCAGTACTGGGCGGACTGGGCCTCGACCTCGGACGAGTGGATCGAGGGCGGCTCGGAGTCGGGCGGCGCGGGTGCCGCGTACGACTACGCGGTGCTGCACGTGAAGCCCGAGTCCGGTTCCAAGTCCCTGGAGGAGACGGTCGGCAACGCGCTGGACGTGGACTTCTCGACGCCCGCCGCCGCGGACGCGGGTTCGATGGGCGCCTGGGGTTACCCGGCCGCGGCGCCGTACGACGGTCTGATCATGCACAAGTGTGTCGACCGGCCGGGCCGCCTCTCGCTCAGCCCGGGGCTGCCGACGATGTACCGCATCGGGTGCACCATGACCGGTGGTTCGTCCGGCGGCGGCTGGTTCCGTGTCGTCGACGGCAAGACCGTGCTCGTCTCGAACACGTCGATCGGCCCGTCCGACAACACCTGGCTGGCGGGACCGCAGCTGGGCAAGGGCGCCGAGGCGATCTACGACACCATGAGCGAGGAGTACGGCGCCAAGTAGACGCCGTACGACACGACCGAGTCGCGCGTACGACGAAGGCCCGCCCCCTGCGAGAGGGGGCGGGCCTTCGCTCCGTGGATCAGGCCGCGGGCACGGGAACGTACGGAGCGAGCTCCGCCGCCAGTTCCTCGTGTACCCGTACCTTCATCAGCGTGCCCTCCGGGGTGTGCTCCTCGGAGATCACCTCGCCGTCGGTGTGGGCGCGCGCGACCAGCCGGCCGAGTGTGTACGGCACGAGTGCCTCGATCTCGACCGAGGGGTGCGGCAGTTCGACGTCGATGAGCGCGAGCAGCTCGTCGATGCCCTGGCCGGTACGGGCCGAGACCGCGATGGAGCGCTTCTCGTTCCGCATGAGCCGCTGGAGCACCAGCGGGTCGGCCGCGTCCGCCTTGTTGATCACCACGATCTCGGGCACCTTGGTGGCGCCCACGTCACGGATGACCTCGCGCACGGCGGCCAGCTGCTCCTCCGGCGCCGGGTGCGAACCGTCGACCACGTGCAGGATCAGGTCGGAGTCACCGACCTCCTCCATCGTGGAGCGGAACGCCTCGACGAGGTGGTGCGGCAGGTGCCGTACGAAGCCGACGGTGTCCGCGAGTGTGTAGATCCGCCCGCTGGGCGTCTCGGCACGACGGACGGTCGGGTCGAGGGTGGCGAACAGCTCGTTCTGTACGAGGACGCCCGCGCCCGTGAGGCGGTTGAGCAGTGAGGACTTGCCGGCGTTCGTGTAGCCGGCGATCGCCACCGAGGGCACCTTGTTGCGGCGGCGCTCCTGGCGCTTGATCTCGCGGCCGGTCTTCATGTCGCCGATCTCCCGGCGCATCTTCGCCATCTTCTCGCGAATACGGCGCCGGTCGGTCTCGATCTTGGTCTCACCGGGACCACGGGTGGCGAGGCCGCCGCCCTTGCCGCCGCCCATCTGACGCGACAGCGACTGACCCCAGCCCCGGAGCCTCGGCAGCATGTACTGCATCTGCGCGAGGGCTACCTGCGCCTTGCCCTCCCGGGACTTGGCGTGCTGGGCGAAGATGTCGAGAATCAGGGCCGTACGGTCGATGACCTTGACCTTGACGACGTCTTCGAGGTGGATCAGCTGGCCCGGCGAGAGCTCACCGTCGCAGATGACGGTGTCGGCGCCGGTCTCCAGCACGATGTCCCGCAGCTCGTTGGCCTTGCCGGAACCGATGTACGTGGCCGCGTCGGGCTTGTCCCTGCGCTGGATGACTCCGTCGAGCACGAGCGCTCCCGCGGTCTCCGCGAGGGCGGCCAGCTCGGCCAGTGAGTTGTCCGCGTCGGTCGCGGTCCCCGAGGTCCACACGCCGACGAGCACCACACGCTCCAGGCGGAGCTGCCGGTACTCGACCTCGGTGACGTCCTCGAGCTCGGTGGAGAGTCCGGCGACGCGGCGCAGGGCCGCACGCTCGGAGCGGTCGAGCTGGTCGCCGTCCCGCTCTCCGTCGATCTCGTGGCTCCAGGCGACGTCCTCTTCCATCAGGGCATCGGCCCGAAGACCGTCGGGGTTGTTCTGCGCGAAGCTCTGTGTGTCCTGGGAAGGGGAAGAAGAGGAGGTCATTGGGTCCTTACGTCGATGGGGATACCTGGGGCGACGAACTTGTGGTCCGTCACTGTCCAGAACGTCCGGGGCCGCCGGGAGATTCCCGCCCGGGGCCGGAGCGCCGTGCCGCCGACCTGAGGTGTCGTCGACGTGAAGATGTTCGCACGGCACGCCCCGTCTCGTCACTCGTATTTCCCGGGGTTACCGGGCACCCTTCCCGGTCTTCTCCACCGGCGCCGTGCTGCGCCAGTCGGGGTGTCCCGGCATGGGCGGGGTCTTCTGTCCGTAGAGCCACGCCTTGAAGAAGCCGCTCAGATCACGGCCGGCGATGCCCGAGGCGAGGTGTTCGAAGTCCGCGGTGTCGGCGACGCCGTCGTGGTGGGTGCTCACCCAGGTGCGCTGCAACCGCTCGAAGGCGGGGCGGCCGATCTCCTGGCGCAGCGCGTAGAGGACGAGGGCGCTGCCGTCGTACACGTTCGGGCGGAAGATGCTCAGTTTCGCGCCGGGCTCGGCCTCCTTGGGAGCGGCGGGCGGACCACCGGCCGCGCGCCAGGTGTCGGACGACCGGTACGCGGCCCGCATCCGCGCCTCCATGGGCCGGTCCGCCTTCTCCTCGGCGTAGAGGGCCTCGTACCAGGTGGCGTGCCCTTCGTTGAGCCAGAGGTCGGACCAGGTGCGCGGGGAGACGCTGTCGCCGAACCACTGGTGGGCCAGCTCGTGCACCATGATCGACTCGACGTACCACTTCGGGTACTCGGGCCGGGTGAAGAGTTCCCTCTCGAAGAGGGAGAGCGTCTGCGTCTCGAGTTCGAATCCGGTCCGTGCCTCGGCGATCAGCAGCCCGTACGTCTCGAAGGGGTAGGCGCCGACCTTCTCCTGCATCCAGGCGATCTGGGCAGGCGTCTTCTTGAGCCACGGCTCGAGCCGCTCGCGGTCCTTGGTGGGTACCACGTCCCGCAGGGGGAGACCGTCGGGGCCGCTTCGGCGCAGCACGGAGGACCGGCCGATGGACACCTGGGCCAGTTCGGTGGCCATGGGGTGCTCGGTACGGTACACCCAGGTGGTGTCCGTGCCGCGGCGGGTCGCACCGGCGGGCAGCCCGTTGGCGACGGCCGTGTAGTCCTCGGGCGTGGTGACCCGGATGGTGAACATCGCCTTGTCCGAGGGGTGGTCGTTGCCGGGGAAGACGCGGTGTCCGGCGTCGGCCTGGTTGGCCATCGCCAGCCCGTCCGCGGTCCGCACCCAGCCGCTCTGCTGGTCCTTCGTGGACACCGGGTCGCTGTCGTGGCTCACGGTGATCCGCGTCCGGACGCCGGACGGCAGGGGTTCCGCGGGGGTGACGACCAGGTCCTCGCCCGCGCTGCGGAACTCCGCGGGCTCGCCGTCGACCTCGACGGATCGCACTGTCCCGTGCGAGTAGTCAAGATTGACGTGCTCCAGCCGGTCTGTCGTTCGCGCGTCGATGGTGGTGACGGCCGGCAGCGGCTTGCTGTTGCTGCCGGGATAGGTGAAGGCCAGGTCGTACGCCATGACGTCGTATCCGGGGTTGCCCAGGTGCGGGAACAGGCGGTCGCCGATACCGAGCGGTGCCGGGGCCGGGGCGCTCGCGGCGACGAGGCAGACGGAGACGGCGGAGGCGAGGAACGCCGTCCTCAGCCGTCGGGAAGTCGGCTGGTGTGGCGTCGCGGTGCGGGGGGTCGTGAGGGTGCGCAGCATGGACCACGGCTATCAGCGCCCGCCCGCCTCACGGTGACGACTCGCGTCGGGCCCACCCGAACGGGCTCTTCGGCGTGACCTCGGAGGTCTTGGCCGGGGACGGGGCGGGATGCCGGTGGCGACACCGCGCGGGCGGAAGTGCCAAGGGGGTGGTCGAACGGGCCGAAGGGCCGCGGGTCGGACGGATGTGCGGGCGAGCAGTCGCGGGGCCGACGCGCGGGCCGTCGGATGTCCGACGGCTGCGGTGCCGACGGCCGCCGTGGCCCAGTCGTTCTTCTTGCCGTCCCCGTCGGCGTCGTTGGGAGCCTCTACGGAGTCGTCGACGGGTGCTGGGCGCGGCTCACGTCGAACACGCCCGGCACATCGCGCATCGCCCGCATGAGCGCGGGGAGGTGTGCCGCGTCCGGGAGCTGCAGCGTGTAGGTGTGGCGTACGCGCTGCTGGCTGGGCGGTTCGACGGTCGCCGAGACGATGGCGACGCCCTCCAGGGCGATGGCTTCGGTGAGGTCGGCGAGGAGGTGGGGCCGGCCGAAGGACTCGGCGAAGAGCGTGACACGGCACTCGGTGGTGTCGCCCCAGCGCACGTCGACCTCCGCACGCCCCACGCTCTTCATACGCTCCACCCCGGCGCACTCGACGCGGTGCACGGTCACCACTCCCCCGCGTACGGAGAACCCGGTGATCGCGTCGGGCGGTACCGGAGTACAGCAGCCCGCGAGGCGTACCGTCGCGCCGGGCTGGTCGACGACGACGTCCGCGGCGGCCGGACGCGCGGCGGGCCCGTCCGCGGCGGGGCGCCGCGTCGCGGCAGGAGCTTCGGACGGCGTGGCCGGTGACGGGTGCGCGGCCAGCCAGCGGGTGATGGCGATCCGCGCGACGGGAGTGTGCGCGTGCTCCAGCCACTCCCTGGAGGGCTCCGAGGACGGGTCCTGCCCCATGAGCAGCTGAACGGTGTCGCCGTCGCTCAGGACCGTGCTCAGTCTCGCCAGGCGGCCGTTGACGCGGGCGCCGATACAGGCGTGCGCGTCCTCGCCGTACTGGGCGTACGCGGCGTCCACGCAGCTGGCGCCCGCGGGCAGCCCGAGCGTGCCCCCGTCGGGGCGGAACACGGTGATCTCCCGGTCCTGGGCGAGGTCCTCGCGCAGGGTGGACCAGAACGTGTCGGGGTCCGGCGCGGCCTCCTGCCAGTCGAGGAGGCGGGACAGCCAGCCGGGACGGGTGGGGTCGGCGCGCTCACCGTCGGCGGGGCGGGCGCCGTCGGTCTGCTCCTCCGCGGGAGACGCGTAGGGGTTGCCGAGCGCGATGACCCCGGCCTCGGCGACCTTGTGCATCTGGTGCGTACGGATGAGGACTTCGGCGACCTGCCCGTCGGGGCGGGCGACGGCGGTGTGGAGCGACTGGTACAGGTTGAACTTGGGGACCGCGATGAAGTCCTTGAACTCCGAGACCACCGGCGTGAGACAGGTGTGCAGCTCCCCGAGGACCCCGTAGCAGTCGGCGTCCTCGTTCACGAGCACCAGCAGGCGTCCGAAGTCGGAGCCCCGCAGCTCGCCCCGTTTGCGGGAGACGCGGTGCACGGAGACGAAGTGCCGGGGCCTGATGAGGACTTCGGCCTGCAGACCGGCTTCGCGCAGGACGCCGCGGACCTCTTCGGCGATCTCGGCGAGGGGGTCGTCGGTGCGTGAGGCGTTCTTGACGATGAGTTCGCGGGTGTACGCGTACTCGTCGGGCCGCAGGATCGCGAAGACCAGGTCCTCGAGTTCGGTCTTCAGCGCCTGGACGCCGAGACGTTCGGCGAGCGGGATCAGGACGTCCTTCGTCACCTTGGCGATGCGCTCCTGCTTCTCGGGGCGCATGACTCCGAGGGTGCGCATGTTGTGCAGCCGGTCGGCGAGCTTGATCGACATCACGCGCACGTCGCTGCCGGTGGCGACGAGCATCTTGCGGAACGTCTCGGGCTCGGCGGCCGCGCCGTAGTCGACCTTCTCCAGCTTCGTCACGCCGTCGACGAGGTAGCGGACCTCCTCGCCGAACTCCTCGCGCACCTGATCGAGCGTCACGTCCGTGTCCTCGACGGTGTCGTGGAGGAGGGACGCGGTCAACGTCGTGGTCTCCGCGCCGAGTTCGGCCAGAATCAGGGTCACGGCGAGCGGGTGCGTGATGTACGGCTCACCGCTCTTGCGCATCTGGCCGCGGTGCGAGGACTCGGCGAGCACGTACGCGCGGCGCAGCGGGTCCAGGTCGGCGTCGGGGTGGTGGGCCCGATGGGCCTCGACCACGTGGCCGATCGCGTCGGGCAGCCGGTCGCGGGCCGCGGGCCCCAGGAGAGCGGCCCGGCCGAGGCGTCGCAGATCGATCCGGGGGCGGCCCCGCCTGCGCTGTGCCCCGGGCGTGATGGGGCCGGGCGTCGCGGGGTTCGTGGCCTCCGCACTCATGGGCACCTCCGGCTGCGTCGACCGGCGGACGGGGTGCCCCATGGCGTTTGCGGCTCTGGGGATGTCGTCGTTCCCCCGTCCGGGCCGGTCCTTGATGCTACCGAGCCCACCACGCCCGACCGACCGCCTCTCGCCGAGCGTGAAACGGATCACCCATTCGAGCGAAGGTTCAGGGGGTCGCGTTTTCGAGCCACCCGGTGTCGATCTCACCCTCTGCGACGATCACCGCGGGCCCGGTCATCTCGATCTCGCCGTCGGTCCGCTCGGTGATCACGAGCCGGCCACCGGGCACGTCGACGGTGTATGTCGCCGGGACACCGGTCACGGCGGGGTCGGCGCCGTCCCTGCGTGCCGCCGCCACGGCCACGGCACACGCGCCCGTCCCGCACGACCGGGTCTCGCCGGAACCCCGCTCGTGGACACGCAGAGCAACGTGATGAAGGCCACGGTCGACGACGAACTCGACGTTCACCCCGTCCGGGTACGCGGAGGCCGGGGTGAAGGGCGGTGCGGCGTACAGATTCCCGGCGTGGTCGAGGTCCTCCACGAAGGCGACCGCGTGGGGGTTGCCCATGTTCACGTTGCGTGCGGGCCAGCTGCGCTCGCCGACGGACACGGTGACGTCCCCCTCGGGCAGGCGCGCCTTGCCCATGGCGACGGTGATGTCGCCTTCCTTGGCGATGTGCACGCTCTTCACGCCCGCGCGCGTGGCGACCGCGATATCGCCTTCGGTCACATGGCCGGCACGCTGGAGGTAGTGCGCGAACACACGCACTCCGTTGCCGCACATCTCCGCGATCGAGCCGTCGCCGTTGCGGTAGTCCATGAACCATTCCGCTTCGGCCGCCATCGACCGGGCCTCGGGGTGCGCGGCGGACCGTACGACGTGCAGGAGACCGTCACCGCCGATGCCCGCGCGGCGGTCGCACAGAGCCGCGACGGCGGCCTGAGGCAGGGCGACGGTGTTCTCGGGGTCCGGGATGATCACGAAGTCGTTCTCGGTCCCGTGGCCCTTGAGGAAGGCGATCCGCGTGCTCATTCCTCGATCGTAAGGGCTCGGTACGACAGCCGGGCCCGGCGGTCCGGCAGGCGGACCGCGCCCGGGCGGACCGGCGGGCGGCGACGCTCAGCGCAGGCGGGCCACGCGCCACACGGCGAGGACCACGACCGCGGCGACGACCACGGCGTACGCGATCACGACGCGCCAGTCCGGGCGGCGGCCGGACCCGCGCTGCGGCAGGCCGGGCCACGTGTAACCCACGCGGCGGGCGGCCATCATGCCCCAGCCGGCGGCGCACGACGAGATCAGCAGGCCGAGCATGGCGATCATGGCCCCGCTGTCGCCGAAGTCGAAGGCCAGCGGGAAGGCGAACATCAGGGAGCCGAGCGCGGCGAGGCTCACGATGGGCGCGAGCTGCCAGATCCGCATACGGCGCTGCGGGCGCAGTTCGACCTCGACCTCGGGACCCGCGAACATCTCGTCGGGCTCGGGACCGTCGGCGGTCACACCATCGGTGCTCTCGTCTGGCCCGTCCGGGCTCAGCCGGTCCCCGTCGGGGTCCTGCTGATCCATTGCGGTGTCGTGCGCTCCGCCGCCAGCGGTGCTCGGTTCCGCGCCTTGTGTGGTGTCACGGGGGCCGGCCTCCATCGCCACGCGCCCTCCCAACTCGGACTCCACTTGGTCGATCGAAGCTCGATGATGGCACGGCCCCGGAGGCCCGGATGACGGCCAGAGCGTCCCGATGCCATGACGTGATCAGGCTGTGACCGGTCGTTCGACCAACGCCAGTGCGAGCTCCGGAAGTTCTGTGAGATCCGCCGCAGCCCCACTGAGCCAATGCACCCGTGGGTCGCGTCTGAACCAGGAATCCTGACGGCGCGCGAAGCGCTTGGTGGCACGGACCGTCTCGGCGCGCGCCTCGTCGTCGGTGCACTCCCCGGCGAGCGCCGCGAGCATCTGCTGGTAGCCGAGGGCGCGCGATGCCGTACGCCCCTCGCGCAGCCCCTGCGCCTCCAGTGCGCGCACTTCCTCGCCGAGACCGCCCTCCCACATGCGGTCCACGCGGCGGGCGATGCGCTCATCGAGCTCGGGGCGCGCCACGTCGACGCCGATCTGCAGGGTGTCGTAGACGGAGTCGTGTCCTGGGAGGTTGGCGGTGAAGGGCCTGCCGGTGATCTCGATGACCTCGAGGGCCCGGACGATCCGGCGGCCGTTGCTCGGCAGGATCGCGTGGGCCGCCTCGGGGTCGGCGACGGCCAGCCGGGCGTGCAGGGCGCCGGAACCTCTCAGGATGAGCTCCTCCTCCAGGCGGGCCCGCACGTCGGGATCCGTCCCGGGGAACTCCAGGTTGTCGACGGCCCCCCGGACGTACAGACCGGAGCCGCCGACGAGGACCGGCCAGCGGCCCTGCGCGAGCAGGGCGTCGATGCGGGCGCGCGCGAGCCGCTGGTACTCGGCGACGCTCGCCGTCACCGTCACGTCCCAGATGTCCAGGAGGTGGTGGGGGATGCCACCGCGTTCCTCGGGCGTCAGTTTGGCGGTGCCGATGTCCATCCCCCGGTAGAGCTGCATCGAGTCGGCGTTGACGACCTCACCGCCGAGGCGCTGGGCGAGGTGGACGCCGAGATCGGACTTTCCTGCCGCGGTGGGACCCACGACGGCGATGACCCGCGGAGCGGGGGCTGCACTACTCACCGCAACAGTCTCGCAAACCTCGGGACCACTTCTCGAACGAGCTACGTGACGGCACGGGTCCGGGGTCGTTGCCTGTTCGAGGTTCCAGCCGCCGGTTTTGAGGGCCGGTGACCCCGGGCGACGCAATGGGACGCACCGGGCGACGCGGAATTTCGCCCACACGAGTAGGGTATGGAGACGATATGGGTGTTTTTGCACGGCTTCTTGGCAGGGATGGGTCCAAGTCCAAGGAATCGAAGGAAACGTCAACCGCCGAGGCGCAGAGCGACACCCTGACAGCCGGATCCGAGGCGGAGGCCGAGGAAGCGGCCAAGGGGTCGGAGGGTGCTGAGACCCCCGCCGAGGCCGCGACGGAAGCCGAAGCGGAAGCTGCGACTGTGACTGCGGAGGCCGAGGAATCCGCGGCGGAGGCCGTCGACATTCCCAAGCAGCAGTCCGCCGAGGAGGCGGTCGACAGCGAGGCCGGCGAGGGCGCCCGCAAGTGACTGTTCCCGCGAGGGAAGGTGAACCATGAGTCTCCTGGACAGCTTGAAGGCCAGGCTCGCGCCGGCCAGGGAGAAGGTCTCTGACTTCGCGCAGCAGCACGAGGGCAGGATCGTCAAGATCGAACAGGGTCTCGACAAGGCCGCGAAGAGGGCCGACGAGAAGACCAAGGGCAAGTACAGCGCCAAGATCCAGACCGGCACGGGCAAGGCCAGGGGTGCCCTGGACCGGCTGGCGCACAGGGAGAACGGCGGCCCGGACGGTGGCGCGACGCCTCCGTCGCCCCCGCCGGCACCGCCCTCGGCATCCTGAGCGACACCACATCGGCGGACGGCCCCGGAGCACGTACGAGCTCCGGGCCGTCCGCCGTGTTCATGCGGTACGTCACTGCCCGAGGGCCTTCGTGCCCGCTCAGGGACGCGACGAGAGGGCCCTGCGCTGAAAGCCGCACCGACCCTCCCGGCTCCCGGCTCCCGGCTCCCGGCTCCCGGCTCCCGGCTCCCGGCTCCCGGCTCCCGGCTCCCGGGGGACGCTACGACCAGGCCGCCACCATGTACCCCACGCCGTAGGGCGCCTCCTCGTACAACAGGGCGCCCCCGAGCCCCGCCTCCTCCGCCGCGCCCGCGAGGACCTGCCAGGGGGCCCGGCCGCAGGCCTGCAGTTCGTGGGCCAGCTCGGCGTCCAGCGCCTTGAGAGCGGCCACGTCCGCCGCGCCCAGGGCACGCGCGACCTCCGCGTCGAAACCCGCCGCCCGCTCGTCCAGGTAGCCCGGCGCCTTCAGCGTGCGGCACGCGCTGGCGTCGCCCATGACCAGCAGGGCCACCCGCCCGGCCTGCGCGGCGATGTCCCTCCCGACTTGGATACACCGCTCGGCGGCGAGTGGTTCCCCCACGCCGAGGCCTTCCACTGGGGCATCGGACCAGTCGGTACGAGCGAGCAGCCACGCGGCGACCGCCAGCGAGGGGGGCAGTACGCGTCCGGCGCGCTCGGGCGTGAGCGAGGGCGTGGCCATGGCCGCGTCCTCCGGCGCGCCGGCCCGGTCCCCGCCGAGCCGCGCGCTGTTCCCGCCGAGCCGCACGTCGAGATCCACGCCGAAGCCGCGGAACGAACCGCGGGAGCCCTCGGGGTGCGGTCCGCGCCCGTCCTGCTCGGCGGGCCCCACGACCACCAGCCGGTCCGGGCGTGCGGCGGCCAGCACCCCCAGGGCGTCCGTGCACGCGGCACGAGCGGCGTCCAGTTCAGGCGCGGCCCCCGCGGCGACGTCGGGCACGAGCAGGGGCGGACAGGGGCACACGGCGGCGGCGACAAGCATGATCGGCAGCGTAACCCCGTACAACGGCCGCGCGTCACTCCTCGATGAGGACGTCCGTGAGGTCGATGACGGTCAGGAGGAGCACCACGAGCTTGCCGTCGCTGATCACGTACTCGACGAACAGGTTCCGGGACAGGGCTATCTCGCGGGTCGCCTCGTCGCCGCCCACGGAGTGCGACAGCTTGTGCCTCGGGTCGGTCACCAGTATGGCCAGCCCGCGGTCCAGGATCTCCCGGCGTTCGACGGGGAGGCTGTCCCTCACGCGGGCGGCGCGCTCGGTGAACTCCACGCTGTACGGCATGAGGGACCCCTTCCCGGCCCGTGACGTGGTCAGTCGCGGCTGCAGCCGCCGCCCGCGGCGACGGGCAGCGGTTCGGGTGCGCCGACCTGCGGGAGCCCCAGCATGACGCCGACGGGCTTGGCGGCCTCGGCGGTGTTGCGCTTCTCCCAGGCGTCCCCCGCGCGCGTGCGGCGCACGTCCAGCGTGGCCCCCTCGGCGAGGAGGTGGTGCGGGGCGGCGTACGTGATCTCGACGGTGACGACGTCGCCGGGACGGACCTCGGCGTCGGGCTTGGTGAAGTGCACCAGGCGGTTGTCGGGGGCGCGGCCGGAGAGGCGGTGCGTGGCGCCGTCCTTGCGGCCCTCGCCCTCGGCGACCATCAGTTCCAGCGTGCGGCCGACCTGCTTCTTGTTCTCGTCCCAGGAGATCTCCTCCTGAAGGGCCGACAGGCGCATGTAGCGCTCCTGCACGACCTCCTTGGGGATCTGCCCCTCCATGGTGGCCGCGGGGGTGCCGGGGCGCTTGGAGTACTGGAACGTGAAGGCCTGGGCGAAGCGGGCCTCGCGGACCGCGTGCAGGGTCTGCTCGAAATCCTCCTCGGTCTCGCCGGGGAAGCCCACGATGATGTCGGTGGTGATCGCCGCGTGCGGGATCGAGGCGCGCACCTTGTCGATGATTCCGAGGAACCGTTCCTGGCGATACGAGCGGCGCATCGCCTTCAGGACCGTGTCCGAGCCGGACTGCATCGGCATGTGCAGCTGCGGCATGACGTTCGGTGTCTCGGCCATCGCGGCGATGACGTCGTCCGTGAAGTCGCGCGGGTGCGGCGAGGTGAAGCGGACGCGCTCCAGGCCCTCGATCCTCCCGCAGGCCCGCAGCAGCTTGCTGAAGGCCTCGCGGTCGCCGATGTCGGAGCCGTAGGCGTTCACGTTCTGCCCGAGCAGGGTGATCTCGGAGACGCCCTCGCCGACCAGGGCCTCGATCTCGGCGAGGATGTCGCCGGTCCTGCGGTCCTTCTCCTTGCCGCGCAGCGCCGGGACGATGCAGAAGGTGCACGTGTTGTTGCAGCCGACGGAGATGGAGACCCAGGCGGCATACGCGCTCTCGCGGCGGGTCGGCAGCGTCGACGGGAACGCTTCGAGCGACTCGGCGATCTCGACCTGCGCCTCTTCCTGGACGCGGGCGCGCTCCAGGAGGACGGGGAGTTTGCCGATGTTGTGCGTACCGAAGACGACGTCCACCCAGGGCGCCTTCTTCACGATGGTGTCGCGGTCCTTCTGGGCGAGACAGCCGCCGACGGCGATCTGCATGCCGGGCCGCTTCGTCTTCATCGGGGCGAGCCTGCCGAGGTTCCCGTAGAGACGGTTGTCGGCGTTCTCGCGCACCGCGCAGGTGTTGAAGACGACGACGTCGGCGTCACCGTCGGAGCCCTCGGCGGCGCGTACGTAGCCGGCGTCCTCCAGGAGGCCCGAGAGCCGCTCGGAGTCGTGGACGTTCATCTGACATCCGTAAGTGCGCACTTCATACGTTCTCGTCAGGTCCACTGCCCGGCTCCGGTCGCTGCTGCTCATGCGACAAGGGTAGGTGGTGCCCGGAGTACGTCCCGCCCCGGAGCGGCGGGCCCGCTCGTGGAAGGCTGCCGCGCTTCCCGCGGCCGCCGCTGTGGGGCCGTGTACGCGGCCGAAGAGCCAGGCCTGGTCATCGGGGCCGGTGAGCTGGCAGGATCGCGCGCATGTTCCAGGCGATTCCCTCCATCGGCAGACGCCGGGCCCTGCAGGGCTCGGCCGCCGCCTTCGTGGCCTTCGGGCTGCTGCTGTGGTGGCTGCTGCCCCTGGAGGAGAGCTCTCCGGGCGGGAAGGTGGTCTTCAGCACGGGGACTCCGAGCGGCGTGTACCAGCTGTACGGAGAGCTGCTGCAGGAGGCGCTCGCCAAGGGCATGCCGCGTCTGGACGTGGACCTGGAGCAGAGCGACGGTTCGCAGGAGAACGTGCAGAAGGTGGCCACAGGAAAGGCCGACTTCACCATTGCGGCGTCCGACGCGGTGGAGAAGTACAAGGACGAGGGCGGACGCGGCGCGGACCAGTTGCGTGGCTGCGTGCGCCTGTACGACGACTACGTGCATGTGGTCGTCCCCCGCAAGTCCCCCGTGCACTCCATCGCGCAGCTGAAGGGCAAGCGGGTGGGGGTGGGGCAGGAGGCTTCCGGTGTGCGCCTGATCGCGGACCACGTGCTGGCGGCGGCCGACCTCGATCCGCGTAAGGACATCCAGCCGGTGTCCAAGGGCATCCAGGAAGTGCCGAAGCTGCTCGAATCGGGGAAGATCGACGCGTTCTTCTGGTCCGGCGGGCTCCCGACCAGCGCCGTCAGCAAACTCTCGGACCGCTTCGACATCAAACTGGTCCCGATCGGGGCCGACCTGGTCCAGAAGCTGCACAAGCCGGACGGGAGGTCCAGTTTCTACCGGGCCGCCCTCATGCCGGCCGACACCTACAACGACGGGGCCGAGAACGATGCCGGCGTACCGACACTGGCGGTGGCGAACCTTCTGGTGACGCGGGCCGGTACGGACGCGACGCTCGCCGAGGGGATCACCCGCACGGTGATCGACAGCCGCGACCGCATCGGTGAGAAGGTGCACGCCGCCCAGCGCGTGGACCTGCGGACCGCCATCTACACCGACCCTCTGCAACTTCACGAGGGCGCACGCCGCTACTACCGCTCGGTCAAGCCGTAGCGGCGATCGAGCTGTGAGGCGGTCCGGCCGCGGCGCGGGGCCCGGCCCGACCTGGACGGCGAAAGGGCCCCGACAGGCCCGTGTACGCCCGCTGAGGGCCCACTGAGGGCCCGTGTACGCCTGGTCAGGCCCCGGGGACCGTCCGTGGCACGGTGACCGTCACCTTCAGCCCGTGCGGGTCGTGGGAGGCGTACGTGATGGAGCCGCCGCCCGCGGAGAGCAGCGCCCGGGAGATCGACAGGCCGAGGCCCGAGCCCTTGATGTTCTGGTGGCCGGCGCTGCGCCAGAAGCGGTCGCCGACACGGGTCAGCTCCTCGTCGCTCAGACCGGGTCCGCGGTCGGTGACGACGATCCTGGACACCTCGCCGTTCGACGTCACCTCGACCTCGACGCACTCGCCCTCGGGCGTGAACTTCAGCGCGTTGTCGATGACCGCGTCCAGGGCGCTGGAGAGGGCGACGGGGTCGGCCCAGGCGGTCGTGGCGGGGCAGGTCCCGACGAGTCGTACGCCCTTGTCGTCGGCGACCGGCGACCAGGAGGCGACGCGTTCGGCGGTGAGCTCGCCGATGTCGGTGAGCCGCAGGTCCGCCTCGGCGTGCTCGGCGAGGGCGAGGTCCAGGAGGTCGTCCAGGACGTGGGCGAGGCGCTTGCCCTCCGTACGGACGGAGGCGATCTCCTCGTTGCCCTCGGGCAGTTCCAGGGCGAGCAGTTCGATGCGCAGCAGCAGGGCGGACAGGGGGTTGCGCAGTTGGTGCGAGGCGTCGGCGACGAAGGCGCGCTGCTGCTCCAGGACGTCCTCGACGTTGTCGGCCATCTCGTTGAACGACCGGGCCAGGCGCCTGAGTTCCGGTGGTCCGCCGGCGGCGGCGACCCGGGACTTCAGGCGGCCGGTCGCGATGTCGTGGGTGGTGGCGTCGAGGACGCGTACGGGCTTCAGCACCCAGCCGGTCAGGCGCAGCGCGGCGCCGAGCGCGAGAAGCATCGCGGCGGCCTCGCCGGCACCGATGACGAGCCAGCCGTGCAGGATCCTCGAGCGCATGGGCCCGGTGGGCGAGTCGGTGACCACCACCGCGACGACGTCACCGTCCCGGACGACGGGCGACGCGACGACGAGACGGTCCCGCTGCCACGGCCAGACCTGCGCCGGGTCGTGGCTGCGGCGGCCCTGCAGGGCTTCCTCGAAGGAGTCGTGGAGTTCACCGGCCCCGGGGAGGTACCAGTTCTGCGGCGCGTTCGCCATGACCTTCTTGTCGCGGTAGAAGACGCCGGCGTTGATGTCGTACAGATCCTGGTAGGTGTGGAGTTCCTGCAGCAGCGTCTTGCCGCGCGGTTCCGTGGGGCTGACCCGTGACCCCTCGGGGCGGTCGGCCACGAACTGGGCGAGGGACGCGAAGCGCGCCGTGTCGTCGATCCGGTCGACGACAACCTCCTGTTGCTGGGCCGCCGCGAGGCTCACGGCGAGGGGGACGCCGAGGGCGAGCAGGATGGCCGCCATCAGGATGATGAGCAGCGGGAGAAGGCGTGTGCGCACCTGGGCCCGCTACGCGGCGGGCGCGACGAGCCGGTAGCCGACGCCGCGCACGGTCTCGATGAGGGCCGGCATGCGCAGTTTGGAGCGCAGCGACGCGACGTGCACCTCCAGGGTGCGGCCGGTCCCCTCCCAGCTGGTGCGCCAGACCTCGCTGATGATCTGCTCCCGCCGGAACACCACTCCGGGGCGCTGCGCGAGGAGCGCCAGCAGGTCGAACTCCTTGCGGGTCAGCTGGACGACGGCACCGTCGACGCTGACCTGCCGTGTGGGCAGTTCGATGCGCACGGGCCCGAGGTGCAGCGCGGTGTCGCCCGACGCCGCGGCGTCGTCGGCGACGGTGCGCCGGGCGACGGCGTGGATACGGGCGAGGAGTTCGCCGGTGTCGTACGGCTTCACCACGTAGTCGTCGGCGCCGAGGTTGAGGCCGTGGATGCGGGAGCGTACGTCCGCGCGCGCGGTGACCATGATCACGGGCGTGCTGGTCCGCTTGCGGATCTTGCCGCAGACCTCGTACCCGTCCTGGTCGGGCAGGCCGAGGTCGAGGAGCACCACTCCGAAGCCGGCGCCTTCCGGGACGAGCGCCTGGAGGGCCTCCTCGCCGCTGCGGGCGTGTGTGACGTCGAAGCCGTGACGTGCGAGGACCGCGGACAGAGCGGCGGCCACGTGGTTGTCGTCCTCGACGAGGAGCAGTCTCATGTTGGCCCCCTTCGGTTCATCGGTCGTACGTTCTCGGCGGGTAGGCGTGGGCACGCGCGCGTGCACCCTGGAAGTCAGGCCGATGGACGCGGACGGCGTCAAGCATGTTCGGGGCGCGGCCCCGTTCCGTTACGCAGCCGGTACGCGCCCGGAGCGGCCTTCACGAAGAGTGTCCGTTTGCTGCCGGATCGTTATGCTCAATTTCCCCTCAGATGTAATGACGCTGGTCGTGCCGCGTTACTACTGTCCTCGCAACCGAGGAGGACGGAGCAAGAGGCCGATGACCGAAGTATCGGTGACCAAGGACGCCGTACCCGCGGCCGACGATCTGGTCGTGCTGAAGAACGTCAACAAGCACTTCGGCGCGTTGCACGTGCTCCAGGACATCGACCTGACCATCGCTCGTGGTGAAGTCGTCGTGGTCATCGGACCCTCCGGGTCCGGAAAGTCCACCCTGTGTCGCGCCATCAACCGCCTGGAGTCGATCGAGTCGGGAAGCATCTCGATCGACGGAAAGCCGCTGCCGGAGGAGGGCAAGGAACTCGCCCGCCTGCGTGCCGACGTCGGCATGGTCTTCCAGTCCTTCAACCTGTTCGCGCACAAGACGGTGCTCGAGAACGTGGTGCTGGGCCAGCTCAAGGTCCGCAAGACCGACAAGAAGGCCGCCGAGGAGAAGGCGCGCGGGCTGCTCGACCGTGTGGGCGTCACCGCCCAGGCGGACAAGTACCCCGCGCAGCTCTCCGGCGGACAGCAGCAGCGTGTCGCGATCGCACGGGCGCTGGCGATGGACCCCAAGGTCATGCTCTTCGACGAGCCGACGTCGGCTCTCGACCCGGAGATGATCAACGAGGTCCTGGAAGTCATGCAGCAGCTCGCGCGTGACGGTATGACGATGGTCGTAGTCACACATGAGATGGGTTTCGCCCGTTCGGCCGCGAACCGCGTCGTCTTCATGGCGGACGGGCGCATCGTCGAAGAGGCTGTGCCGGACCAGTTCTTCAGCAACCCGCGCAGCGACCGGGCGAAGGACTTCCTGTCGAAGATCCTGCACCACTGACGACCGAGTCAGCCGCCACCGACGGATCGCACATCTTCACCACTCAAAGGATGTTCACCATGAAGCTCCGCAAGGTCACCGCCGCCTCGGCCGCCGTCCTCGCACTCGCCCTCACGGCCACCGCGTGCGGCTCGGACGACAAGGACAGCGACAGCGCCGACACCGGCTCCTCCGGTGGCAACAAGAAGATCACCATCGGCATCAAGTTCGACCAGCCCGGCATCGGCCAGAAGACGCCGCAGGGCTACGAGGGCTTCGACGTCGACGTCGCCACGTACGTCGCCAAGAAGCTCGGCTACAACGAGGACCAGATCCAGTGGAAGGAAGCGAAGAGCGCCGACCGCGAGACCATGCTCCAGCGTGGTGACGTCGACTTCATCGCCGCCTCCTACTCGATCAACGACGAGCGCGCCGCGAAGGTCGACTTCGCCGGTCCGTACCTCCTGGCCCACCAGGACGTCCTGATCCGCTCCGACGACGACTCGATCAAGTCGCCGAAGGACCTCAACAGCAAGAAGCTGTGCTCGGTGACGGGCTCGACCTCGGCGCAGAACGTCAAGGACAAGCTCGCCCCCAAGGCCCAGCTGCAGCAGTACCCGACGTACTCGGCGTGCCTGACCGGTGTGCAGAGTGGCGCCATCGACGCGCTGACCACGGACGACTCGATTCTTGCCGGTTACGCCTCGCAGGCGAACTTCAAGGGCAAGTTCAAGCTCGGTGGCTTCAAGATGACCAACGAGAACTACGGCATCGGCGTCAAGAAGGGCAGCGACCTCAAGGCCAAGATCAACACGGCCCTGGAGGAGATGGTCTCCGACAAGTCGTGGGACAAGGCCGTGGAGGACAACTTCGGCCCGGCCGGCTACAAGAACGAGCCCGCCCCGAAGATCGGCAACATCGTCAAGTGAAGCGGGACCTGACCTGACTGGTGCGCCGTCCTCCGGGGCGGCGCACCAGTCAGGAGGGCCCCTCCCCACACGCGGAAGCGCGGGAGATCGTGTTCGACTTTCTTGAAGGTTACGACCTGTGGGAAGCCTTCTGGACGACGGTGCAGCTGACCGTCCTCTCCGCCGTCGGCTCCCTGATCTGGGGAACGCTGCTGGCCGCCATGCGCGTCGGCCCGGTGCCTCTGATGCGCGGTTTCGGTACCGCTTACGTCAACATCGTGCGGAACATCCCGCTCACCGTGATCATTCTGTTCACGTCGCTCGGGCTCAACCAGACGTTCGGGGTCACCCTCGGCTCGGATCAGACCGACACCACCAATTTCCGGCTCGCGGTCCTCGGTCTGATCATGTACACCTCGGCCTTCGTGTGTGAGGCGCTGCGGTCCGGCATCAACACGGTCCCCGTCGGCCAGGCCGAGGCGGCGCGCGCCATCGGCCTGAACTTCAGGCAGGTCCTCACGCTGATCGTGCTGCCGCAGGCGTTCCGTTCGGTCGTCGGCCCGCTGGCGAACGTCCTGATCGCGTTGACGAAGAACACCACGGTGGCCGCCGCGATCGGTGTGGCCGAGGCGTCGCTGCTGATGAAGGAGATGATCGAGAACGAGGCGCAGCTCATCGCGATCTCCGCGGTCTTCGCGTTCGGATTCGTGTGTCTGACGCTGCCGACCGGTCTGTTCTTCGGCTGGCTGAGCAAGAAGGTGGCGGTGAAGCGATGAGCTCGGTCCTCTACGACTCGCAGGGCCCGCGGGCCAAGCGGCGGAACATCCTGATCTCGGTGTTGTTCCTCGCCGCTCTCGCCGGGGTGCTGTGGTGGATGTACACCATGCTCGACGAGAAGGGCCAGCTCCAGTGGGTGCTGTGGGAGCCCTTCTTCACCGGCACCGAGGCCTGGAACACGTACCTCTGGCCGGGCCTGCAGAACACGCTGAAGGCCGCGGCACTCGCCATGGTCATCGCACTGCCTCTCGGCGCGGTCCTGGGTATCGCACGGCTGTCCGAGCATGCCTGGGTGCGTGTGCCGGCCGGTGTCGTGGTGGAGTTCTTCCGCGCCATCCCGGTGCTGGTGCTCATGATCTTCGGCCTGGCGCTGTTCTCCGAGTACACGAGCGTCAACACGGACGACCGTCCGCTGTACGCGGTCGTCACCGGCCTGGTGCTCTACAACTCCTCGGTCCTCGCGGAGATCGTCCGGGCAGGCATCCTGTCGCTGCCCAGAGGACAGGCCGAGGCCGCGCTGGCGGTCGGTCTGCGCAAGAACCAGGTGATGCGGTTCATCCTGCTGCCGCAGGCGGTCACGGCGATGCTGCCGGCGATCGTCAGCCAGCTCGTGGTGATCGTGAAGGACACGGCGCTCGGTGGCGCGGTCCTCACCTTCCCCGAGCTGCTCGCGTCGGCCAGCTCGATGATCGGCTACTACGGCAACCCCATCGCCAGCTTCACCGTCGTCGCCGTGATCTTCATCGTGCTCAACTTCGCTCTCACCAGCTTCGCGAGCTGGCTGGAGGGCCGGCTGCGCCGCGGCAAGCGGTCCACCGGAGCGGTTCTCGGAGCTGACGCGGTCGACGAGCTCAGCGCACCTGGTGACCACGTGGACGTCACCCATGACGGCGGTAAGAAGGGCCCGTGAACAGCCCGCACTCACCGAAGAACTGACGAGATGTGAGCAACCGGAGGCAGTGGCGTGTTCGCCACTGCCTCCGTCACTTGACGCAAGCAGCGGCAATGGGTTGCATACGTTCTGTGATCGTGTACCCCGCTCCACCTGCAAGTCCCGGTAGGACACTCAGGACGCCGCTCCGGGCAGGGGGCACCGCGCCGTGGACCCGGTGATCATTGTCGGAGCGGGGCCCGTGGGACTCACGCTCGCCCTGGCGCTGGCGCGTCAGGAGGTTCCGTCGGTCGTTCTGGACGAGGGCCCCGGAAAGGACGAACAGCGGCTCGCGCGCACGGTCGTTCTGCGCGAGGACACGGCTGCTCTGGTCGAGCGGCTGACGGGCTTCCCCGTCACCGAGGCCGGTTTCCGTTGGGCCGGATGGCGGTCGCTGCGACGCAAGCAGGTGATGCGTCGGATCACGTTCGGCGAGGACGAGCCCGCCCTCCTGCACATCCCCCAGCACGTACTGACCGCTGCCCTGCGGGAGGCGATCAAGGCCGAGCGCCTGGTGAAGATCGCCGTGGAGAGCCGTCTCGACTCGGTCGAGCAGGAGACCGCGGGCGTGACGGCGCACACGCGGGGCCCCCAGGGCACGTGGTGGCGCGGCAGCTATCTGGTCGGCTGCGACGGACCGCGATCGACGGTGCGCAAGCTCCAGGACATCCGCTTCCCCGGCCGCACCGCGGTGGAACGACACGCCGTCGCGGCGCTGCGGGTGGAACTCCCGTGGCCCGGTGAGGCGTTGTTGCACCGTGTGCCGCCGTGGCGCATGTCGGGCCCCTCGGCCGGAGAGGTGACCGCACGACCGCTCGCCGAGGACGTCTGGCGTCTGGACTGGCTGCTGCCGCCGGGGAAGGACCTGGTCACACCGGACCTGCTGGTGGCGCGGGTCCGCGAGACCCTGGCGGGCTGGAGCGGGGGCACCACGCCGCCGTACGAGCTGCTCGACACCGGAGTCCACACGGTCCATCACCGGCTGGCGCGCCGGTGGCGGTCCGGCCGTGTCTTCCTCGCCGGGGACGCGGCGCATCTGCTGGGCGCCCTCGGCACTCAGGGTCTCGACGAGGGCCTGCGGGACGCCGACAACCTCGCATGGAAACTGGCTCTCGCCTGGCACCACGGTCCGCACGAGCCGCTGCTCGACAGCTACCAGGTGGAGCGTCGCTCGGTCGTCGCGGCCCGGCTGCGCGCCGCCGACCAGGCGTTGCCGGTGCTGCGTGCCGGGGGCCTGCGGTCCGCGGTGCCGGGGTCGGCACGCGGCCATGACGCCCTGCTCACCGACGGCCACCTGGGGCGCGGTCCATTGGGTGAGCCGGGGGCGTACGCCGATTCGCCGCTCGCGCCTCCGCACGCCGAGTCCTCGGTCGAGGTCGACACGGCCCTCGGGGCTCCGGTCGCCGACGTGCAGGTGACGGCGGAGGACGGTTCGTCCGTGTCGCTGCGGGACCGGCTGGGCCGGGGGGCGCTTCTTGTCCTGCTGATCGCGCCGGGGACCGTGGTGTGGGAGCGCAAGCACTGGGTGACGGCCGGGATCATGCCGCGTCTCGCCGCCGCGGTGACCGCACTGCCGCACCGGGCCGAGCTGCTGGTGGCGGAGAGCTACCCGGGCGCTGCCCCGCACACGGTGCTGCTGATCCGCCCGGACGGGCACCTGGTCACGGCGTTGAGCGGGGTGCGCCCGGCGGATCTGTACGAGGCGGCGGAGGCGACCCTGGGTGGCCCGCGGGCCGCGGCGGAGGCCACCGCGGGCACCTCCTGAGAGCCTGTTGTCGACCCTCTGCCGGCTGTTTGTCCAGTCGGTGACACTGAATTGACCGGTCCGCACCGTCATGGTGTACTCCGGATCGTGACCGACACCTGTGTGCGCCTGTGGCGGAGGGTCCATATGGACCTCGTCCGCTATGCGGGCTGCGTGTGTCGCCCGTCCTGCTGAATTCGCATCTCTCCTCCTGCGCCTGCGGCCTCCGTGCTGCGGCGCTCCCACGCGAACGCCTCTCAGGACGGTACCTGTGTCTGTGTCACCCTCTGTTCCCGCATCCGCCTCCTCCGCGGCCTCCGCTCAGGTCGGTACTCCCACCCAGGCCGAGCTGCTGGACTTCGTGCGGCGCACGGCCGCCGACGCCGAGCTGATCGCCTCTCTGCCTCTCGACCCCGAGGGCCGTACGTGGGTGCGGCTCGAGGGGCCCGGCGGCAGCGAGGCCTGGCTCATCGGCTGGCCGCCCGGCACGGGCACCGGCTGGCACGACCACGCCGAGTCGGTGGGCGCCTTCCTCACCGCGTCGGGTGAGCTCAAGGAGAACTCGCTGGTCGCCCGGCTTCCCACCGACGGCTGGAAAACCCTCGAACTCACCGAGGGGATCGACCGTGAGCGGCGGCTGTCGGCCGGCAAGGGGCGTTCCTTCGGCCGCCACCACGTGCACGAGGTGCTCAACGAGTCGACGCAGGAGCACGCCGTCTCCGTGCACGCCTACTACCCTCCGCTGCCGCGGATCAGCCGCTACAGCCGCAGCGGACAGGTCCTGCGCCTCGAGCAGGTCGAGCGCCCCGAGGACTGGCAGTGACGGTCGAACGACCCGTGGCGGCCGAAAGCCCCGTGGCGGCCGAAGGCCCCGTGGGGATCGACGAGTTGCTGGAGCGGGTGCGTGCGGGCCTGGATCGTGTGGAGGCCATGGCCGCGTACGAGGCCGCTCGTGCCGACGGGGCGCTCCTCGTCGACATCCGGTACGCGGCGTTGCGTGAGCGCGACGGTCTGATTCCCGGGGCACTCGTCGTCGAGCGCAACGAGCTGGAGTGGCGGCTCGATCCGGTGGGCAGCCACCGCGTTCCCGAAGCCACGGGCCACGACCTGCGCGTCGTGGTCGTCTGCAACGAGGGCTACGCGTCGAGCCTCGCGGCCGCGTCCCTACGGCAGTTGGGACTCCACCGGGCCACGGACCTGGTGGGAGGCTTCCAGTCCTGGCGGACGGCAGGACTGCCGGTGACTGCCGCTCCGACGGGCGGCGCGGGTGCGCCCACACCCACGGCTACGCCCACGGCTCCGGCTCCGGCTCCGGCTCCGGCTACTTGAGAGCCTCGGCCCTCGGCAGCGAAGTCCCTCTCCCGGGCTTACTTCACCCGCCCGTTGGGCATAGCTAGCGGTGGGGGCCCCTTCATGTAAGGGGCCCCCACCATTGCGTACCGCCCCTTACTCCCTGGCCGTCGCCGCCGTAACAGGACGGACCCTGAGGGCGACTCGGCCGGGCAACGCCGTGGCGACGAGGGCGAGCAGTCCGGCGGACGCCACCACCGTTGCGTACACCAGGGGTGTTATCGCCGGGGCCGCGCTGCCGGTCATGCCGATGCTGAAGGCCGTGAGAACGGCGAGCGCGATGCCACTGCCGAGGGCCGTGGCGAGGAACAGGACCGACAGCGCCTCGGTCCGCAGCATGCGCAGCACCTGTCGCCGGGTGGCCCCGGCAAGTCGGAGGAGCGCGAACTCACGGACCCGTTCGGCGACCGACATGGCCAGTGTGTTGACGACCGCGATGGCGGTGAAGGCCAGGACGAGTCCCATGGCGAAGAGGTTGACCTCGGCGTTCGCCTGCTGCCGCTGGGCCTGCAACGAGTCCGCGGTGGCCGGTGAGAGAACCCGGACTCCCGGGAACTCCCGGACGGCGGCGGCGAGTTCTTTCTGTGGACGGGAGGTGGAGACGAGGACCGTGGTCGCGAGCGGGTTGTCGACGTGCCGGGTGACCAGGTCGTGGGCCATGGTGAGGTCGCCGAAGCCGAGCCCTTTCGCGTAGATGGCGGCGACGGTGAGGGTGGCAGGTGTTCCGTCACCGAGGGTGAGTTTCAAGGGACTGCCGGGCTTCAAGCCGAGTTGGTCCGCGGCGAGTTCACTGACGGCGACGGTGTCGTTCGTGAGTTCGGTGAGGGATCCGGCGGTGACGTCGGGGTCCCAGGTGCGGGCCAGGCCGGTGGGCGTGATGCCCTGCGCCGCGTACTTGTCGAGTCCGACACGGACGGTCGTGCGGACGACCTCGGTGGCGACGTCGCGGTTCGTCCGCAGCTGCTGTGCGGCCTGTGCCGGGATGCCGGGACCTTCGGCGGCGAGGACCCAGTCCGCGCGAACGCCTTCGCGGGCCTGGGTGCGGGCGGCGTGCCCCAGAGTCGGCTGGACGAAGAGGACGGTGCAGGTCATGCCGATGAGGAGGGTGAGCGGGGTGACCACGGAGGCCATCCGGGCGGCGTTGCCGCGCAGATTGGCGGTGGCGAGCCTGCTTCCCGGGCCGGTGAGCCGCAGCGGAGTGCCCAGGATCGCCACGGCTGCTCTGACCAGGAGCGGGCCGAGCAGGGCGACGGCGGAGGCAAGCACCACGACGGCCAGGAAGGTCACGGGAGTCGAGGCCGGTTCGGTGCGCAGCACGCTGAGTACGGCGACGAGGACGGCGCCTGCGGCGAGCAGCACGAGCCCCGCGAGGATGCGGCCCCAGGCGGGGCGGTCTCGCTCTGTCCTGGCCTCGGCGAGCGCCTCTGCCGGGCGAATACGGGAGATGCGGCGTGAGGAGACGCGCGCTGCGGCCCAGGCGCCGATGAGGGTGGCGGCGACGGCGGCGAACAGCGGGAACACGCTGACCGTGTGCTGAAGCGTGGCGGGCACGGCGCCCAGGGCGACGAACCTTCCGTGCAGCCAGCCGCCGAGTGGCAGTCCGGCGAGGGCTCCGGTGACGCCTGCGGCCGCGCCGACCAGCAGGGCCTCTCGGCCGAGGAGCTTGCGGATCTGTTGTGGTGTGGCGGCGATGGCGCGCAGCAGGGCGAGTTCGCGGTGTCGTTGCTGGACGGAGAGCACGAAGGTTCCGACGACCACGAGGACTGCGACGAGGAGGGAGGTGCCGCCCATCGCGCCGCCCATGCTGACGAGCTTGATCCGGGCGGCGGCCGCGTCCAGGAACTCGACGGGGCCTCGCGCCTCACCCGCGGCGACCTGTGCGGTCGTCCCGTGCAGCGCCTTGGTCACGGCCGTTTCGAGGGTGGCGGTGTCGGTCCCCTTGGCCGGGATGACGCCGAAGGCCGTGACCTTGCCGGGGTGTGCGGCGAGGCGCCGGGCTTCGGCGGCCGAGAAGAAGAGGGAGGTCTGGTGGCGTATGGCGTCTCCGGCGGGCACCGCGATGCCGGTGACGCGGTACGTACGCGGGCTGCGCGTGGACTGGACGGTGAGACGGTCACCGGGCTCGAGCCGGGCCCGGTCGGCGAGGTGACGGTCGATGACCAGATCGCCCGGCGCCCGGGGAGGCACGCCGGCGGCAAGGGTGTAGGGGGTGAGGGGCGCGGAGTCCCAGGCGTGGCCGTAGGCCGTGCGACCGCCTGTGCCGGCGGGGGTCAACGGTTCGGCGAGGAAGGTCACCTCGGGGATGACGCGTTGGACGCCGGGGACCGCGGCGAGTCTCGCGGTGAGGGTTTCCGGCAGCCAGGCCCGCTCGGCGATGGGTTTGGCCTTGTGCTTGGTCTTGGTCTTGCCCTTCTTGTGCTTGACGGTGGTCTGGTGGACGTTCTGGTCGGCGGAGACCAGGACGGGGGTGGCGGCGTAGCGCTCCGTGCGGATGGTGCCGTGCAGTCCGGTTTCGAGGAGGGTGCCGCAGGCGGCGATGAGGGCGGCCGCGCACATCAGGGCGAGGAAGGCGCCGATGAAGCCGCCTTTGCGGTGCCGGACGGTCTGCAGGGCGTAGCGCAGCATCATGGTGTCCCGGCCTCTCCGTTGTTGGCTTCTGCCCTGTTGGCTTCGGCCCTGTTGGCTTCGGCCCTGTTGGCTTCGGCCCTGTCGCCGTGGCCCCTGTGGGCCTGGTCCCCGTTGT
Source organism: Streptomyces sp. BV286 (assembly GCF_019090165.1). Lineage (GTDB taxonomy): Bacteria > Actinomycetota > Actinomycetes > Streptomycetales > Streptomycetaceae > Streptomyces. The sequence goes on along the minus strand of NZ_JAHRIB010000204.1, from coordinate 3,180 downwards.
CCCCGTCCCCGCTGTTTCGGTTCCCGGGGCCTTCGACGCCGTTGTCCTCGTCGTCGGGTGGGTCGCCGGGCGTGAGGTCGCCCGCGGTGTCCGCCTGAGCGGGGAAGGCGAGAAAGCGGGTGAGTACCGTGCGGGCGCCGGGCGGGGTGTCCGCCCCTGGGCGCTTGTACCGGTTGAGGAGGGCGATGTACTCCTCGAAGAACGCGCGGAGTTCGGGGAGCGTCAGCCGCACCGTGCCGCGGGAGTACGGGAAGGCGTCGGCCCATGGCTCGTCGCCCGCGGCCCGCTGGAGTTGCTCGAAGAGTTCGAGGTCGGCGGCGTACGCGTGGTGGTTCAACTCGTCCATGACGAGCCGCATCTCGGGGCTCTGGCGGCTGCGCGGCGGGAAGCGGCGGTCTCCGGGGACGGCCCGCCACCAACGCTCCCGACCCCGTCCGTTGGCACCCGTCTCCTCGACGAAGCCGTAGCGCGCGAGTTCACGCAGGTGGTAGCTGGTGGCACCGGTGTTGAGCTGGAGTGCACGGGCCAGCGTCGCGGAGGTGGCGGGGCCGTGCACGGTGAGGTGCTGCAGCACGCTCTGTCGGCGAGGGTGGGCAAGCGCTCGGAGTGCGCCCAGGTCGGAGATCTCACCCGGGGCGTGGCCAGTCCCACCGGGAGTGGGAGTTGCATGACCTGGGTTCGTGGGGTCTGCGGCGTCGGGTTCCTGTGCCATGCGTACACAGTCGTCTGTGCACAGGTGTCTGTGCACTGCGGTCGCCCGGCGTCCTGTAAGGGGGGCTACCCCCACCACCTGCCACGGCAACAGCGTCTCGGCGTACGGGCGTTGTCACCTGCCCGCAATCGGACCATCCCGAAGCGTCCCGGCGGCTCCGGGCCCTCCACGGCACCGGACCCGCCTCGTCAACTCCGGGCCCGCCCCACGGCACCGGACCCGAACGCGGTGGGCGCCCCCGCGCGTCCACCGTGCCCAAGCTCCAGCGCCGTACGCAGGCCCGGAGTCGGCGGGCCGCAGAGGGGCGGCCCAGAGCCGGCGGGCGTCGGCCGCCTGGCCCTGAGACGGGCAGTGCCCGTCTCACTCGACGGCCGGTCCGGGATCCCTCTAGAACGCCTCGTCGCCGAGGAACTCCGTGTCCTCGCCCTCTTCTTCGAGTGCCTGCCTGACCACGCGGAGGGCTGTGCCCTGGGAGTAGCCCTTGCGGGCGAGCATGCCCGCGAGACGTCGTATGCGCTTGTCGCGGTCGAGGCCGCGGGTGGAACGCAGCTTGCGCGCCACGAGGTCGCGTGCGGTCGCCTCCTCCTGGTCGGAGTCGAGCTGCCCGACCGCCTCGTCGATCAGTGTGGCGTCCACACCCTTGTTCCGCAGCTCCTGGGCGAGGGCCCGCCGGGCGAGGCCCCGGCCGTGGTGGCGGGACTCCACCCAGGCGTCCGCGAAGGCACCGTCGTTGATCAGTCCGACCTCTTCGAAGCGGGACAGCACCTCGTCCGCCACGTCGTCCGGGATCTCACGCTTGCGCAGTGCGTCCGCGAGTTGTTTTCGCGTGCGCGGGGTCCCGGTGAGCAGGCGCAGGCAGATCGCCCGCGCCCGCTCAGCCGGGTCCCCTGGGGGCTCCCCCTTCTCGGCCCTCGACGAGGAAGGGGGGCCTCCGTCCTGTGGGCCGCCGGAAGCCTCTCCGAAGCCGCGCCGGCGACCGCGTGCCCGGCCGGTGCGGCCTCCGCGGCTCCGGCCGCTCTCGTCCCGTGAGCCGCCGTCCCGCGCTTCGTCGCCCCCGTACGGCCAGTCACCGCCGCCGCCCCGGTCGGCACCACCCCGTGATCCACCGCCCGGTGAACCGCTGTCGTCCCACGGATCGTCACCGTCTCGCGGATCGTCACCGCGGGACGGGCCGACGCCACGGCGTGCGGCGCCGACCGGTCGGCCGTCGCCCCCGTGATCGCCGTATCCCCCACCGATGTCCGAGGCAGCGGGGCCGTACGGCTCGTCACCGCCGTACGGTTCGCCGCCTTCGTACGCGCTGTTCCTGTCTCCGGCCACACCGATGTCTTCCCCGTAGCCCTGCCCCTCGGGGGCGACGGGGTAGACGTGCTCGGCCCAGTCCGTTCGTCGTGTCACGGACTAGCTCTTGGCCGCCGCGGCCTTGGGCTTGACGGCCTTGGCCGCGGGAGCGGGAACCGTCTTCGCGGTCTCACCCGCAGCGGCCGGCACCGCCGCGTCCGCGCCCGGCTCGGCAGTGGGCTGCTCCGGCTTCACACCGACGCCCAGCTTCTCCAGGATCTTCTTCTCGATCTCGTTGGCGAGGTCGGGGTTGTCCTTGAGGAAGTTGCGCGCGTTCTCCTTGCCCTGGCCGAGCTGGTCGCCCTCGTACGTGTACCAGGCGCCGGCCTTGCGGACGAAGCCGTTCTCCACGCCCATGTCGATCAGGCCGCCCTCGCGGCTGATGCCCTGCCCGTAGAGGATGTCGAACTCGGCCTGCTTGAAGGGCGGTGCGACCTTGTTCTTGACGACCTTGACACGGGTGCGGTTGCCGACCGCGTCGGTGCCGTCCTTCAGGGTCTCGATACGACGGATGTCGAGCCGCACCGAGGCGTAGAACTTCAGGGCCCGGCCACCGGTCGTGGTCTCCGGCGAGCCGAACATCACGCCGATCTTCTCGCGGAGCTGGTTGATGAAGATCGCGGTGGTCTTCGACTGGTTGAGCGCGCTGGTGATCTTCCGCAGGGCCTGGCTCATCAGACGGGCCTGCAGACCCACGTGCGAGTCGCCCATCTCGCCCTCGATCTCCGCGCGCGGCACCAGGGCGGCGACGGAGTCGATGACGATGAGGTCGAGAGCGCCGGAGCGGATCAGCATGTCCACGATTTCCAGAGCCTGCTCGCCGTTGTCCGGCTGCGACAGGATGAGGTTCTCGATGTCGACGCCGAGCTTCTTCGCGTACTCGGGGTCGAGGGCGTGCTCCGCGTCCACGAAGGCCACCTGGCCGCCGGCCTTCTGCGCGTTCGCCACCGCGTGCAGGGTCAGGGTCGTCTTGCCGGACGACTCCGGGCCGTACACCTCCACCACTCGGCCGCGCGGCAGGCCGCCGACGCCGAGTGCGACGTCGAGTGCGGTCGACCCGGTGGGGATGACCTCGATGGGCTCGTTCGGCCGCTCGCCGAGGCGCATCACCGCACCCTTGCCGAATT
>NZ_JAHRIB010000203.1 GCF_019090165.1 Streptomyces sp. BV286 | reverse complement strand
CCGCGGGCCCCGCGGCGGAGGGCTCCCGCGCGGGCGGCCAGGTGCCGGGGCTCCCCGCCCGGGGCGGCGCCGAGGACGACTCCTGCCCGGCGGACGGCGCGTACCACTGCGAGCCGCTTCCGTGGCTCTGCGGGGCCTCGGGCACCGGTCGGTCGCGGGAAGGGGCCGTATGGGTGGCCCCGCCCGCCCACGGCGGCTCCGAGCCCGGGTCGAGCAGGGTCCGGGGACGCGACCGGGGCGTCAGGATCGCGGACAGCGCGGCCGCGGTCTCCTCGGCGGTGATCCGGTGGACCGGGTCCTTGACGAGCATGGCCGCGAGGAGCGGCTCCAGCGCGCCCGCCCGCAGCATGGGCCGCGGCTCCTCCAGGACGACGGCGGTGAGCGCCGCGAGCCCCGACTCACGGTCGAAGGGGCCGTGTCCCTCGACGGCGCAGTACAGCGTGCAGCCCAGCGAGAACAGGTCGGCGGCCGCGGTGGGCGGGCCGCCCCGGGTCCGCTCCGGTGCCAGGTATCCGGCGGTGCCCACCAGGGCGGAGGTCAGGGTGTACCGGGTCTCACCGCCGTCGGGCTGCACGGAGATGCCGTAGTCGGTGAGCAGCACCCGGGCGTACGGCGACCCCGCGCGGTCCGGGGCGAGGAGGATGTTGGCGGGTTTCACGTCCCGGTGCATGACACCGCGCTCGTGCCCGGCGGTCAGGGCGTCCAGCACGGCGAGCCCGATCCGGGCGCACTCGGCGGGCGCCAGGGCCCCGCGCAGGGCGATCAGCGCACTGAGATCCAGCGCCCCGGACACGTACTCCATCACGATCCAGGGCAGGCCCTCGTGCTCCAGGACGTCGTGCACGGTCACGACGTGCGGGTGACCGCGCAGGCCCGCGGCGTGCCGAGCCTCGGCGCGGGCCCGGGCGACTCTGGCCGAGCGGTCCCGGCCCGACTCACCCGGGTCGCGGAACACGATCTCCTTGAGCGCGACCTCGCAGGCCAGCCGCTGGTCGTGGGCCAGCCAGACGTGGCCCATGCCGCCACTGCCCAGCTGGTTCAGCAGGAGATAGCGGCCGCCGATGACGCGGCCGACTCCCGGCTGTGGTGCTCCTGATGACATCCGGTCACTCCCGGGTTCTGCTCCGTGTGGGCCTGTGCCGGGCTCTGTGCCGCCTCGCCGGTGTCCGACACCTCGATGTCGGATGCGCCGGTGTCCGGCGCGCCGGGCGTGGCGGGCTCGCCCGAGGCCGGGTCGCTGCGCGTGGGCTCCACCGGTGCGGGGCCGGTGGACGTCGGGGCGGCGGACGGGGGGCCGGCCGCGGGCGGCGTGCTCGACACGGTCGGGGGCGGCGGGTCCGGGGACGGCGGCGGCTTCGGGGCCGGTTTCGACGCGGTCTCGGCGGGTGTCCCGTCGTCGGGCGAGGACTGCGTCCCGGACGCGGTCCCGCCGCTGGGTGTCGGCCCCTGCCCGGACGGTGTCCCGCCGCTGGGTGTCGGCCCCTGCCCGGACGGTGTCCCGCTGCCGGGTGCCGACCCGGTCCCCGTCGGTGTGCCGCTTCCGGGCCCGGTCTCCTTGTCCGACGGCGTCCCCTTGCCGGGGGCGGACTCCGTCCCGGACGGCGCCCGGGTGCCCGGAGGCGACTTCGTCCCGGACGGTGACGAGGGCGTGGCCCCTTCACCGGACCGCGAGGCCGGATCCACACTCAGCGCCACGGCCTTCCCGAACGCCAGAGGCGTCCCCGGCCCGGGAGCGACTCCGGTCACCGGCGCGTCACCCGCAGGGAGCCCGTCTCCGGCGTACGTCACGGCCAGGCCCACCTCGGCGAGCGCCTGGCCGGCCTCGTCGAAGGTCATCCCCGCCACGGGAGGCACCTCGCGCCGCTTCGTCGCGTCGAAGGTGCTGTCCTGCTCGCCCGTGGTGCCGACAGGCCGGGTGATGGCCCTGCCGGGGTCCTCCACGTCCAGCAGGGCGATCCGCTCCAGCGGCCGCGGCGAGGGCTTGACGGTCACCACGTCCGACTTCTCGTAGCCGTCCCATTTGTCGTTGCCGTCCTGGAACTCGACCGAGATCCGCCCGGGGTCCCTGTCGAAGGCACGCAAGGGATTTCCGCATGAGCACTTCACGGCGGGAAGTCCCTGGTCGTTCACCAATACCGCGATTCCCGCCTCCAGCAATGCGTCGTAGGGGACCGTGCTGCCCTTCTTGTAGTCGTGGTTCTCCACGAGGGTGTCGTGACGCAGCAGGACGGGTGTGAGGCCGTCCACGTACCCCTCGATCCGGCCAGGTGTGATGCCCACGATCCGCGCCCATTCCCGGGCCTTTTGTTTGTTCCTGGGATCCGTGAGGAAATCCTTGAGCCGGTCGACGTCACAGACCCGCTGATCTCGCGTACCCCCGTACAGACCAGGGGTGTTGCCCTGCTGGAGGCCGCTGTGCGGTTGCTCCGGCCTGACATTCTTCTTGTCCCTGCCCAGCGATCCGTCCTCTTCGAAAAAAGGTGCGAGTGACGGTATTCCGGCCGCGACGGCCTTCACCACGAACAGGCGTTGTTCGGCGCATCCGCTGAGGATCAACACAGCGGCCAGTAGAACGGCAAGCCTTCGGACCACGGCTTTTCCGGTCCGCAACAAGCATGCGTGAATTGTCATGACCGCTCCCCCTGGCGGTTTCCCCCGTAGCCCCGCAGAGCGGAAGCAGGGCGTCACGCATCATGCTACTGAATGGAAAAGCCTTGCAGTCAAGGGGAATTGTCGAAGTGTGCGGAGTGGCCGAAAGGGGAAAAGGGGCTCAGTTACCGCGTGCGTTGAGTGAGGCCAGATAGGCGTTGTACGCCTCGAGTTCCTTGTCGCCGTCACGGTCGGCGGCCCGGTCCGACCGCCGCGCCTGCCGCTCCTCGGAGCGGTGCCACTGGAACAGCAGCGCGAGCAGCACGAGCACGGACGGGATCTCGCTGAACGCCCAGGCGATGCCGCCCGCCGCCGTCTGGTCGGCGAGGGCGTCGATGCCCAGGGAGGCGGACGGATTCCTGTACGTCTCGACCATCGGCTCGGACGCCATCATCAGCGCGATGCCGAAGAACGCGTGGAACGGCATGCCGGCGAACAGTTCCAGCATCCGCATCAGATAGCCGGGCCGGTGCGGACCGGGATCCACGCCCATGATCGGCCAGAAGAACACCAGGCCGACGGCGAGGAAGTGGCACATCATCGCGGTGTGGCCGACCGTGGATCCCATCAGGGAGTCGAAGATCGGCGTGAAGTACAGCCCGTAGAGGCTCGCGATGAACAACGGGATCGTGAACGCCGGGTGGGTGACGACCCGCATGAACCTGCTGTGCAGGAACATCAGGAGCAGCTCGCGCGGTCCCTTGCGGCCGCGCCCGGCGGTCGGCAGCGCGCGCAGCGCGAGTGTGATCGGGGCGCCGAGCAGGATCAGGATCGGCGACAGCATGCTGATCACCATGTGCTGCACCATGTGCACGCTGAACATGACCATGCCGTAGTCGTTCAGCCTGGTGCAGAGCACGAGCATCACGCTCAGGACGCCGACGACGAACGCCACGGTCCGCCCGGCCGGCCACGCGTCACCGCGCCGCACCAGCCGCACCACACCCCACCCGTACAGCGCGAGCCCCAGGAGGCAGGCGACGAGGAAGAACGGGTCGGGGGACCACTGAAGTCCCCGGCCCAGCGTGAACGGCGGCAGATCCATCGTCATGCCGTGCCCGCTGTGATCCATCCGCCGGCTCCTGGTTCGTACTGGTTGCGTGCCGTCTGTCCGCACCCAGACTAGAACCGCCCCCGGTCACGTCCGCGACCGGGGGCGGTTCTGGTCCGGGGCACCTCTCGAAGGGCGCGGCGAACTGTGCGACAGGCCACAGACCACAAGCCACAGGCGGCCCGCGGACTGTCCGCGGCCCGCGGACAGTCCGCGGGCCCGGCCGCTCTCAGCGAAGCGTCAGAGCACGCACTCCGCCTCGGCGTACCGCTCGTCCGGAACGGTCTTCAGCGTCTCGACCGCCTCGGCCAGCGACACCATCACGATGTCCGTCCCGCGCAGCGCGGTCATCTTGCCGAACTCGCCCCGGTGCACGGCCTCCACGGCATGCCACCCGAACCGGGTCGCGAGCACACGGTCGTACGCGGTGGGCGTGCCTCCGCGCTGGACGTGCCCGAGGATCACCGGACGGGCCTCCTTGCCGAGGCGCTCCTCCAGCTCGATCGAGAGCTGCCGCGCGATGCCCGCGAAGCGCTCGTGGCCGTAGACGTCCTTGCGGCCCTCGTCGTAACTCATCGTGCCCTCGCGGGGCTTCGCGCCCTCCGCGGCGACGACGATGGCGAACTTCTTGCCCGCCGAGAAGCGCTCGCCGACCTTGGTGGCCAACTCCTCGATGTCGAAAGGCCGTTCCGGGACGACGATCGCGTGGGCGCCCGCGGCCATGCCGGAGTGCAGCGCGATCCACCCGGTGTGGCGTCCCATGACCTCGACGATCAGGACCCGCTGGTGGGACTCGGCGGTGGTCTTCAGCCGGTCGAGGGCCTCGGTGGCGACGCCCACGGCCGTGTCGAAGCCGAAGGTGACGTCCGTGACCGCGATGTCGTTGTCGATGGTCTTCGGCACGCCGACGATCGGCAGGCCGCTGTCCGACAGGAGGCGGGCCGCCTTGAGCGTGCCCTCTCCACCGATCGGGATGATCGCGTCGAGCCCGAGCTCCTCGACGTGGCCCCTGGCCCGCTCCACACCGTCACGCAGATGCGCGGGCTGGACCCGGGAGGAGCCGAGCATGGTGCCGCCGCGAGCCAGGATGCCGCTCACGGCGTCCAGGTCGAGCTTGAGGTAGTCGCACTCCAAGAGGCCTTTCCAGCCGTCCCGGAAGCCGATGACCTCGTCGCCGTGGTCGACGACGGCGCGGTGTACGACGGACCGGATGACGGCGTTCAGGCCGGGGCAGTCGCCGCCGGACGTGAGGACACCAATGCGCATAGCCCGAAATACCTTCTCAACGTGGGCCGGGAACCGGACCACGCTGTCCGGCTGGACGCCGCCACCCTACCGGCGGCAGGGGGCGGATCCGCACTGTGCGTCCGCCTGCTGGACGTACCCGCACAGGTGAGCGGGCACGCGGTCGGATGGGCTCCGCCCGTGGGGTCAGGCAGGCTGCTGAGCAGCGGCGATGCGCTCGGAGCGCAGCGCCTCGTACCACCGGTCGTCGATCGGCGGCAGGGCGTTGACATCCAGTGCCAGCTTGAGCAGCAGATCGCCGATCAGCGGGTTCCGGGCGAGCACGGGACCGTGCATGTACGTGCCGAAGACCGTGTCGTTGTACGCGCCCTCCGTGCCGTCGCCCGTGCCGTTGCCCTTGCCGAGCCGCACGTTCGCGAAGGGGCGGGCGGTGGGGCCGAGGTGCGTGACGCCCTGGTGGTTCTCGAAGCCGGTCAGCGGGGGCAGGCCCAGGCGCGCGTCGATGTCGCCGAACACGTCACCGACGCACCGCTCGCCCTCGCCGCGGGTGGAGACGACGTCGAGCAGACCGAGGCCCGGCTCGCGCTGGCCCAGGTCGTTGATGAACTCGTGGCCGAGGATCTGGTAGCCGGCGCACACCGAGAAGACGATCGCGCCGTTGCCGACCGCGCGCTCCAGACCGCCGTCGCGGCGCAGCCGCTCGGCCGCGAGCCGCTGCGGCCGGTCCTCACCGCCACCGATGAGGTAGATGTCACCGGAGGTGGGGATCGGCTGGTCGCTGCGCACGTCGAGACGGGCCACGTCCAGCCCGCGCTGGCGGGCCCGGCGCTCGACGACGAGCGCGTTGCCCTGGTCGCCGTACGTGCTCAGCAGGTCCGGGTAGATCCACACCAGCCGCAGGCTGTTGTCACTCATTCTCTTCGTCCTCCGGGGTTCAGTTGCCGACACGACGCCGCAGGTCCTGGAAAGCGGTGTAGTTCGCGATGACCTCGATGCGTCCCGGCGGTGCCGCCTGCACGGCCTGGTCGAGGCTCTCGCAGACCTGGAACTGCTGGTTCGCAACCTCCAGGCGGACGGCCAGGTCCAGCTTCCGGTCGCCGAGCACGAAGATCGGGTGGCCGGTGAGCCGGGTGTAGTCGACGTCCCACAGCCAGGAGGTGTCGGTGCCGTCGGCCCCGCGCGCGTTCACGGACAGGATCACCGGGGTCGGCGGCGGGTCGATCAGGGAGAACGTCTCCAGCCAGCCCGCCGGGTTCTTGGCGAGCAGCAGACGCAGGTCGCGCTGCATGAACTGCACGACGTCGTAGCGTCCGGCCACGGCCTGCACCTGGTACATGCGTTCCAGGGCTACCTGCGGCGGTACGCCGAAGACGGCGGCGACGGCGGCCGACGAGGCAGCGTTGGCCTTGTTGGCGCGGCCCGGCAGCTGGAGGTGGATCGGCCAGGCCGAACCGTGCGGGTCGAGGACGTGGTCACCGGAGAGCGCCCAGCTCGGCGTGGGGCGGCGGAAACCGCACTCGCCGCAGAACCAGTCGTCGCCGGGGCGCTGCATCACACCGCCGCAGGACGGGCAGGACCAGGCGTCGTCCTTCCACATCTGGCCGGCGGCCACCCACACCACGTTCGGTGAGGAGGACGCCGCCCACACGACGAGCGGATCGTCGGCGTTGGCGACCACGACGGCCTTGGACCCGGCCAGGCCCTCGCGCCAGTGCTCGGCCATCATGCGGGTCTCCGCCGCGCGGTCCAGCTGGTCGCGGGAGAGGTTGAGCAGGGCGATGCACTTGGGATCAGTGTCGCGCGCCACCCCGGAGAGGTACTTCTCGTCGACCTCGATCACGGCGAACCGCGAGTCCGAGCCGCCCGCCAGCGCCGAGGTGATGCCGGCCGGCATGTTCGCGCCCAGCGCGTTCGAGACGACGGGCCCCGCGGCGCGCAGCGCCTCGGCGATCAGCCGTGTGGTGGTCGTCTTGCCGTTCGTGGCCGACACCAGGATGACGTCCAGGTGCTGTGCGAGCCGGGCCAGCAGGTCGGGGTCGAGTTTGAGCGCCACCCGGCCGCCGATCACCGATCCGCTGCCGCGGCCCGCGGCGCGGGACGCCGCTGCGACCGCCTTGCCCGCCGTCACGGCCAGCTTGGCCCGCGGCGACAGCGGGTCCGAGTTGCCTGCCATCAGTTCTCGATCCTCCTTGCGTACGGCGCCGCGCACTGCTCCCGGCAACGTGTGGCCCTCAGCCTATCGAGATCCACTCACCCACCCGAACCGCGGCACCACCCCGGCACCCGCGCGACATTGAGGACCGTACCCTTGCGGCCATGCGACACGGCTCGATCCCGGGCGCCCGAGGGCGCGTCCTTCCTCTCTCTTTGCTCGGCGACCCCGTGTTGCGCACACGGTGTGAAGAAGTCACGGAGTTCGGTCCCCAACTGGCGCGGCTCGTCGAGAACATGTTCTCGACCATGTACGCGGCGGAGGGGGTCGGGCTGGCCGCGAACCAAGTGGGAGAGTCGTTGCGGGTCTTCGTATACGACTGCCCCGACGACGAAGACCGACGACATGTGGGACATGTGGTGAACCCGCGGCTCGTGGCGGTGGACGGGGTGGTGCTGCGCGGGCCCGAGGGGTGTCTGTCGCTGCCCGGCCTGGAGGCGGGCACCGAGCGGTACGACCATGCCGTGGTGGAGGGCGTCACCATGGACGGTGAGCCGGTGCGGGTGCACGGCACCGGGTGGTTCGCCCGGTGCCTTCAGCACGAGTGCGACCATCTCGACGGTGGGTTGTACGTGGACCGGGTGCGTGGATGGCGCCACCGGCGGGTGATGTGGCAGGCGGGGCGGGCCGGTTGGAGTCGTTGAGGGTTCGCGGCCCGGTCGTCTGCTGCGGGTGCGGGTGCGGGTGCGGGTGAGGCTGCGTGGTGGCTGGTCGCGCAGTTCCCCGCGCCCCTCAAAGACTGCGCCGTTCCCCGCGCCCCTGAAAACCGCGCGGTTCCCCGCGCCCCTGAGGGACCGCGCCATTCCCCGCGCCCTTCAATGGGAGCGCGGGGAACGGTCGTTGCTCGGAGTCCGCGAACCGTGCAGCCGGCGGAACGTTAGAAGCCGGGGCCGCCGACCTTGTCGCCCGCCGCGGCCAGCCTGCCCCAGAGGAGGTCGGCCAGGGCTCGGACCAACTCGGCTCGGGCGCAGGGGCGTTCGCCGAGCCACCAGTCGCCCGCCGCGTGCATCATGCCGACGATGCCGTGGCCCCAGACGCGGGCCAACTGCTGGCTGTCCGGGCCGAGATCGACGCGCTCCTCGATGACCTCGGCGAGCTCCTCGCCCATCCGGCGCAGCAGGGGAGCGGAGAGCCCCACGGCGAAGCCCTGGTCGCTCTGCGGGCCGCCCTCCGACGGATGCATCAGGAAGCGGTACACCTGAGGGCGTGCCTCGATCGCCGCGAGGTAGGTGTCGAGCGTGGCCTCCACGCGCTGCCGGCGCTCGGCGGGGGCGTCGAGTGCGGCGCGCAGCGCTCCGAGGAGGGCGTCCGTGTGGCGCTTGGCGAGGGCAGCGTAGAGTCCGCCCTTGTCGCCGAAGTGGCGGTACAGGATCGGTTTGGTGATGCCCGCCTCCGCCGCGATGGCGTTCATCGAGGCGCCCGGGCCGTCGCGGAGCACCACCCGGTCGGCGGCCTCCAGCAGCTCGCGCCGTCGGCGGTCGGCGGACCTCTGCTGCTCGGTCCGCTGTGTGGTGTCCATGAGCTCTCCCCACCCGTGCTGATTCGGTGACGCCTGGGCAACGTAACACCCGGAGCGGGGTCTGCCTCGAACGGGCTGCCGAGCTGGAACGGGGAGTTGACTTTTACTACCGACCGGTAACAGGCTACGGTTACCGCAAGTAACACGTAAGTGCAGCCCTGGAGGGGACATGGCCGAGTTCACCATGGAGCTCAACGACGAGCAGAGGGAGGTCCGGGACTGGATCCACGGCTTCGCCGCCGACGTCATCCGCCCCGCGGCCGCCGAATGGGACGAGCGCGAGGAGACTCCCTGGCCGGTCATCCAGGAGGCCGCGAAGGTCGGCATCTACTCCCTGGACTTCTACGCCCAGCAGTACTTCGACCCCACCGGCCTCGGCATTCCCATGGCCATGGAGGAGCTGTTCTGGGGCGACGCGGGCATCGCCCTGTCGATCGTCGGCACCGGCCTCGCCGCCGTGGGCGTCCTCGCCAACGGCACCGAGGAGCAGATCGGCACCTGGATCCCCCAGATGTACGGCGATGCCAACGATGTCAAGGTCGCCGCCTTCTGCTCCTCCGAGCCCGACGCCGGCTCCGACGTCGCCTCCATGCGGACGCGCGCCGTGTACGACGAGGCCAAGGACGAGTGGGTTCTCGACGGTACGAAGACGTGGGCGACCAACGGTGGTATCGCCAACGTGCACGTCGTGGTCGCGGTCGTGGACTCCGAACTGGGCTCCAAGGGCCACGCGTCCTTCATCATCCCGCCGAACACGCCCGGTCTGTCCCAGGGCCAGAAGTTCAAGAAGCACGGCATCCGCGCCTCGCACACCGCCGAGGTCGTCCTGGAGAACGTCCGGATTCCCGGCTCCTGCCTCCTCGGCGGCAAGGAGAAGCTCGACGAGCGGCTCGCCCGCGCCCGGGAGCGCGCGAAGGCGGGAGGCGGTGAGCGCCTGAAGAACGCGGCGATGGCCACGTTCGAGGCGTCCCGCCCGGCCGTCGGCGCCATGGCGGTCGGCACGGCACGGGCCGCCTACGAGGTGGCCCTCGACTACGCGCGGACGCGTGAGCAGTTCGGTCGGCCGATCATCGACAACCAGGGCGTGGCCTTCCAGCTCGCCGACATGCGTACGTCGATCGACGCGGCCCGGCTGCTGGTGTGGCGCGCCTCCTGGATGGCCGTGAGCGGGAAGCAGTTCACCTCGGCCGAGGGCTCGATGTCGAAGCTGTTCGCCAGTGAGACGGCGAAGAAGGTCACCGGGCAGGCGATCCAGATCCTCGGCGGCAACGGGTACACGCGCGAGTACCCCGTCGAGCGGATGCACCGGGACGCGGCCATCTACACGATCTTCGAGGGCACGAGCGAGATCCAGCGGCTCGTCATCGCCCGGACGCTGTCCGGCATGCCGATCCGGTAGCGCCGAGCGGATCACTGTCCGGTGCGGGTGCGGGTGCGTCGTGGCTGAGCGCGCAGTTCCCCGCACCCCTGAAAAGCGGGGCTGCGCCCCGGCTTTCGCCCTTCAGGGGCGTGGGGAACCTGTGACGACCGGACGCCTACCGGTGGCGCAACGGCGTCAGCTGCTCGATGTCGTACCGGGACCGCAGCTCCTCGATCGCCGCGGTGTCCGGAGGACCCCCCGCGTCGAGGATGCTGAGCAGCTCGTCGAAGTAACGCTCGTGATCCGGCGGCGGGGACGCCTGGAAGAACATCTTGGCCGGGTTCCCCGTGGGGTTGGCGAACGCGTGCGGGCAGCCGGGCGGCACGACGATCACCGTGCCCGGCGTCGCCCGCACCACCCGGTTGCCCGAACCGGACTCCCAGCGCTGCCAGTTGTCGGGCGTCCGCACCCGCGGCTCGAAGGCGAGCACGTCCAGCTCGCCCTCCAGGACGTAGAAGAGCTCCTCGCTGCGCGAGTGCACATGCGCGCCGACGTCGAAGCCGGGCGGCACGATCACCTCGAAGCTGGACGCCGCCCGGGAGTGCGTACCGGTCACCTTGAAGGTGACGTGCTGGGCCGGGGTACGGACCGTACGGCCGTGGCCCGGTGGCACCAGCAGGCCCTCGGGCGGCGTGAGCGCGGTCACCAGGTGACGGGCAGGGCCTCGGGCCCGCGGATCAGCGCGCCGCGCCGCCACGGCACCTCGTCCTCGGAGACGGACAGGCGCAGCGTCGGGATCCGGTCGAGGAGCGTGTTCACCATCAGCTCCGACTCCATGCGGGCCAGCATCCCGCCCACGCAGTAGTGCGGACCGTGCCCGAACGCCAGATGCGGGTTGGGGCCGCGCTCGAAGTCGATCCGGTCGGGGTCCGGGAAGACGTCCGGGTCCCGGTTGGCGGCCAGATAGGACACGTAGACGGGATCGCCCGCCCGGATCCGTACACCCCTGAGCACGACGTCCTCCGTGGCGATCCGGGACAGGCCCACCGCGTTGCGGTGCGGGATGTAGCGCAGCAGTTCGTCCAGGGCCTGCGGGCGCAGCTCCGGTTCGGCGCGCAGCCGGTCGAACAGCGCGGGCCTGGTCAGGAGGATGTAGAGCATCTGCCCGGTGTTGTTGGTGACGGCCTCGCCGCCGATCTGGATCGGACCCGCGAGCGCCACCGCCTCCTCCTCGGTGATGTCGCCCCGACCCACCGCGGCGCCGAGCAGCGAGGTCACGTCCTCGCCCGTGGCGCCGCGCCGCTCCGCGATCAGCTTGGCGAAGTACACCTCCATGTCCCGCTTGGCGCGCTCGCTCGTCTCGGCGCCCTGCGAGGAGGAGAGGATCGCCTGCGTCCAGGTGTGCAGGGTGTGCCGGTCGTCGGCCGGGACACCCATCAGCTCGCAGATGACCGTGATCGGGAACGGGGACAGGACCCGGTCGATCAGATCGGCCGGCGGCCCGTCCCGGAGCATGCCGTCGACCATCGCGTCGAGGGTCTCCTGGGCGTTCGCCCGCAGGCGCTCGATGCCACGCGTGGTGAACGCGGCGTTCACCGCTCTGCGCAGCCGGGCGTGGTCGGGCTTGTCGACGAAGCTCATCGCACCCGGCGCCGGAATGAAGTGCGGTGCCAGCCGGGTGACCTGGCGGCCGAGGACCGCCGCGCGGCTGAACCGCGGGTCGTTCGTCACCAGCCGTACGTCCTCGTAGCGCGTGACCAGCCAGGCCCAGCCCTCGCCGTTGGGCAGCTGGATCCGGTTGACGGGGCCCTCCCGCATCAGCTCGGACAGGACGGGGTCGAAGTCGACCCCGGTCAGGTCCAGGGCCGGCCAGTGCCGTACCGGGGGTGCGGCCGTCGTCTCTTCGCTCAGGGTCATGTCACACCGTCTCTTCGTTCGTGCGGTGCCAGCGGCCCAGCGCCATCTCGGCCGTGATCCCCGGCCCGAAGCCGGCGAGCAGTCCGCGCGCCTGGTGATGGGAGCCCCCCTCGTCGAACAGCCTGCGCAGCGCGTCCAGGACGACGGCGCTGGCGATGTTCCCGTACTCGGTGAGCGTCGCCCGGCTGAACCGGAAGGCCTCCGGTGCCACTTGGAGGAACTTGCTGAGGTCGTCGAGGATCCGCGGACCCCCGGCGTGGATGATGTAGAAGTCCAGGTCGGAAGCGTCCCAGCCGTGCAGGTTCGCGAGGTCCTGGAGAGCGGGGGCGAGCGGTTCCATGGTGGCCGGCACCCGCTTGTCCAGCAGGAAGTGAAAGCCGGTGGCCCGCACGTCGTACATGATCCAGTCCTCGGTCTTGGGGATCAGGTACGAGCCGTTGCGCTCCAGGCGGATGCCCTCACCGCCCTGTCCGCGGACCACGGCCGCGGCGATGCCGTCCCCGAACAGGCCGTTGCACAGCAACGAGCCGACTCCGAGGTCGGTCGGCTGGTAGCACAGCGAGCAGAACTCGCAGGCCACGATGAGCGCGTTGGCCTCGGGGTAGGCCGTGCAGAAGTCGTGCGCCCGGTTGATCGCGGCGCCCCCGGCGGCGCAGCCGAGCTGCGCTATGGGTATCTGGCGGGTGTCGCTGGTGAACTCCATCGAGTTGATCAGCCAGGCCGTCAGCGAGGGCATCATGAAGCCCGTGCACGAGACGTAGATGATCACGTCGATGTCGGCGGCCAGGACCTCCGCGTCGTCGAGCGCCCGTTGGACGACGGCCGGCACGCGGGCCTTCGCCTCGGCCTCGTACACCTTGTTGCGTTCGGCGAAGCCGGGGTGCTTGAGCGTTTCCTCGATGGGCTGCACGATGTGCCGGGTGCGTACGCCGGTGTTCTCGATCAGCCGCAGCGCGAGCGGCAGTTGGGGGTGATCGGGGTGGCGGGAGCGCGCCAGCTCGAGCGTCTCCTCCATCGTGATCACGTATTCCGGAACGGAGACCGCGGGTCTGCACAAAGTCGCCATGTGCCTGCGCCTTCTCTCGCCCGCCGGGAACTCCCTCTCCTCGGCGGAAGGGTGGTTCCACCACGATCACCCGGGGGAGCCCGGATATCGCGCCGGACTACTCCAGACCGGGGACACGGGCCCGGGGGCACGGGCCGGAGGTGGGACCCTGGTCGCAGGGGCAGCCAGTCAGTCGGACGAAGGGACGCGCGATGACGCGGACGGCCAGGGAACTGCTGGAGAGCATCACCGCCGGGCTCGCCCCGGACTCGCATGCCAACCGGCTGCTCCCGCTGATCGCCCGGGGCGCGGCCCGCCGCGACACGCTCGCGGCCCTCGCCCTGGAGCAGGGCCATGTGATCGCCGCCGACCTCCGGGCGTTCCGCCATCTGGCCGCACGGCCGGCCGGGGAGGGGCTGTCCGCCGGGCCCGAGTGCGCCGCCTTCTTCGGCATGCTCGCGGAGGGCGAGGAGCTGGCCCGGGACCGTCTCAAAGCGTTCGCTGCCGCCTGTGGCGTGGACCCGGCACGCGAGGCGTCGTACGAGCCGCTCGCCGACTGCCAGACCTATCCCGCGTACGTGGCCTGGCTCGCGCTGAACGGCTCCCCGGCCGAGGTGGTTCTCGCCCTCAGCGCCAACTTCGCTGCCTGGGGCGGCTATTGCGCGACGATCGCCGAGGCGCTGCGCCGCCACTACGGCTTCGACGACGAGGCGTGCGGTTTCTTCGACCTCTTCGCCGAGCCGTCCGCGGAGCTGGACCGCAGGGCGCTGGCGGCTGTGGCGGCGGGCCTGGAGACCGGCCGGCTGGACGAGCACGAGGCGCACCGCCACGGGCGCCTGCTGCAGACTTACGAGACGAGGTTCTGGCACGCCCTGTGGGAACGGGACCAGCGGAGCGCCCCGTGAGCGGCGCGCGACCGTGTCCGGTGACGGTGCCCTAGCCGGAGGCACCGCCACTGCTGTGCGCGATGCACGCCACGTCGATCCGGTCGGCAAGCTTGGCGAGTTCGATGGTGAGCGCGGCGACGGTGTCCTCGTCGAGCCCGTCCTGTCCGGCTTCCACCAGATGCAGCCACCGGCCGCCCATCGTGCGCAGCAGCTTGCTCACATCGGCGGCAGCCACCTGCAGGGTCCCGCGGTCGTCGACGATCAGAGGCAGGGTCACTTCGCGGTTCACAGAGGGGATCGTAGCTCCGGAACGCTCACGCTCCGTGCCATACGGTGGTGATGTTGCAGAACTCTCGGATTCCGTGCCCCGACAGTTCACGCCCGTAGCCGGACCGCTTGACGCCGCCGAACGGGAACGCCGGGTGGGACGCCGTCATCCCGTTGACGTAGACCCCGCCGGCCTCCAGATCCCGTACGAACCGGTCGATCTCGGTGTCGTCGCGGGTCCAGACGTTGGAACTCAGCCCGAACGGCGTGTCGTTGGCGATGGCCACCGCCTCGTCGAGGTCGGCGGCGCGGTAGAGCGTCGCGACGGGCCCGAACGTCTCCTCCTGGTGGATGCGCATCTCGGGGGTGATGTCGGTGAGGACGGTGGGCGGGTAGTACCAGCCGTCCCCGTCGGGTACCTCGCCGCCGCACAGCACGGTCGCACCGCTCTCGACGGCGTCGTCGACCAGTTCCGTCAGGTCGTCGCGGCCCTGCTCGGTGGCGACCGGGCCGACGTCCGTGGCCTCGTCCAGCGGGTCGCCGACCGTGAGGGCGTTCATCCCCGCGGTGAAGCGCTCGGCGAAGGCGTCGAAGACGTCCGTGTGGACGATGAACCGCTTGGCGGCGATGCAGGACTGCCCGTTGTTCTGCACCCGGGCCGTCACGGCGGTCCTCGCCGCCTTGTCGATGTCGGCCGACGGCATGACCACGTACGGGTCGCTGCCGCCCAGCTCCAGGACGGTCTTCTTGACCTCGTCCCCGGCGACCGAGGCGACCGCGCGGCCCGCCGGTTCGCTGCCGGTCAGCGTGGCCGCCTTGACCCGCGGGTCGCGCAGAATGTCCTCGACCGCGCCGGAGCCGATGAGCAGCGTCTGGAAGCAGCCCTCCGGGTAGCCGGCCCGGCGGAAAAGGTCCTCCAGGTAGAGGGCGGTCTGCGGGACGTTCGAGGCGTGTTTGAGCAGACCGACGTTGCCCGCCATCAGCGCGGGCGCGGCGAAGCGGATCACCTGCCAGAGCGGGAAGTTCCACGGCATGACGGCGAGGACCGGGCCGAGCGGGCGGTACCGCACGAGGACACGGGAGGCGCCGGAGTCCTCGGCGTCGGCCTTGCCGCCCTCCTCGTCGGCGAGGAGTTCCTCGGCGTGGTCGGCGTACCAGCGCATCGCCTTCGCGCACTTCGCCGCCTCGGCGCGGGCCTGCTTGACGGGCTTGCCCATCTCGGTGGTCATGATCCGGCCGATGTCCTGGGCGTCGCCCTCGAGGAGATCGGCGGCCCGGTGCAGCAGCCGGGCGCGCTCCGCGAACGAGGTCGTGCGGTGATGGCGGAACGCCGCCTCCGCGGTGGCGAGGCGGTGTTCGATCTCCTCCGCGTCGAGGGCGTCGTAGGTCTTGAGCGTTTCACCTGTGGCCGGGTTGACGGTTGCGATCGGCATGGACGGGCCTCCTGGTGCGGTTCGTAGGGTGTGGGTTCGTCGTGGCTGAGCGCGCGGTTCCCCGCGCCCTTTCGGGGCGCGTGCCCCTCTCGTCAGCCCGTATGCCGTTCCAGGCGGTCCAGGAACTCCGTCTGGGCCTTGATCAGTACGGCTCGGGCGCGGTCCATGGCCAGCCACTCCACCCGGTCCAGCTCGGGGAACTCCTGGCTCCGGCCCGAGTGGGGTGGCCACTCCATCGTGAAGGTGCCGGGGACCACGCTCGCCGGGTCGAGGTCCGCCTCGACGGCCCAGACCGTGACGATCTTGCGGTTCGTCTGGGTGACCTCGCCCAGAGGGAGGGCCTCGCCGTCGGGCGGCGGGAGCCCCAGTTCCTCCTCGAACTCGCGGCGGGCCGCGTCCCACGCCGCCTCGTCCGGCTCGTACTCGCCCTTCGGTACGGTCCACGCCCCGGCGTCGCGCCGGGCGAAGAACGGGCCGCCCATGTGGCCGAGCAGCACCTCGACGCCGAGGTCGGTACGGCGGAAGAGGAGCAGGCCCGCGCTGCGTTTCCCGTCGGCGGTCACGGGGCGACCTCCGGGTGGGCGGCGAGCAGCGTCTCGACGGTGTCGGCCTCGGCCGGGGTCTTGTCCTCGCGATAGCGCACGACACGGGCGAAGCGCAGGGTGACGCCCGCCGGGTAGCGGGTGGAGCGCTGCAGGCCGTCGTACGCGATCTCCACGACCAGTTCGGGACGGACGGTCACCACATGACCGCTGTCCTCGACGGCGAGTTCCTGGAGCCGCTCGGTCTGCCAGGCCAGCATCACGTCCGTCATGCCCTTGAAGGTCTTGCCCAGCATGGCGAAGGAGCCGTCCGGCCTGCGCGCCCCCAGATGCAGGTTGGAGAGTTTGCCGGTGCGTCGCCCGCTGCCCCACTCGGCGGCCAGCACGACCAGGTCGAGCGTGTGCACCGGTTTGACCTTCAGCCAGGAGGCGCCGCGTCGGCCCGCGCTGTAGGGAGCGTCGAGGGACTTGAGGACGACGCCCTCGTGGCCGCGCGCGAGCGTGTCGGTGAGGAACCGTTCGGCGGCGGCCCGTGCACTCTCGTCCGCGGGGTCCGGCAGGAGGGTGCGCCGGACGCGCATCGGCTCGGGGACCAGGCGGGCCAGTTCCGTGTGACGGTCGGCGAACGGCAGGTCGAGCAGGTCGTGGCCGTCCACGGACAGGGCGTCGAAGAAGACGGGGGACACGGGCACGGCCCCGGCGGCGGTGGCGACGTCCACACGGGAGCCGACGCGGCCGGCGGTCTCCTGGAAGGACCGGGGCCGCCCGTTCCCGTCGAAGGCGATGACCTCACCGTCCAGGATGAAGCGCTCACCCTTCAAGTCCCTGGCCGCGCTGGTGATTTCGGGCAGCCGGTCGGTGATGTCGTCCAGGGTGCGGGTGTAGACGCGTACGTCGTCGCCGTCGCGGTGGACCTGGACGCGAATGCCGTCGAGCTTCTCCTCGACCACGCAGGCGCCGAGCTTGTCGACCGCCTCGGCGACGGACGGGGCGCTGTGCGCCAGCATCGGCAGGACGGGCCGGCCGACGGTGAGCCGGAACGCGGCGAGGGACCCGGGTCCGTCGGCGAGCAGCCGCTCGGCCACGCTCTGGAGCGAACCCGCCAGCATCACCGCCCTGCGCACATCGGCCGAGGGGGCGCCGGTCGCCAGGGCCAGGCCCTCGACCGCCACGGCGTCGAGGGCGCCCTGCCGCACCTCGCCGCCGATCAGCGCGAGGAGGAACCGCTGCTCGGGGCCGGTGGCCTCGCCCATCAACTCCCCGACCAGCCGCGCCCGCCGCGCCTGTGATCCGGCGCCGGAGACCTCGCCGAGCCGTGTGAGACGTGCGTCCACCTCCCGCACGGTCAACGTGGGCCGCTCGGCGGGCGGGACGGGCGCGCTGAGCGTCTTCCAGCCGACTCCGAGTCTCCCCTGGGGCAGACGGCCCGCCAGGTACGGGATGACGACGGGCACGTCGTCGGCCTGCGCGTCCCGGAAGAGCTCCGCGAGCAGAGCGACCTTCCGGGACCGCGCCGCGGTGGCGGCGACCTCCTGGGACACATGGGCGAGCCGGGTCAGCAGCATGCAGCAATGGTGCAACGGAGGCGGCCGGTCTACACCCCGACGGCCGCGTCGAGGTCCGCGAAGAGCAGCTCTCCGTTGATCGTGACCCCCGCCCGGTAGCCGCCGCTCGCGGCGTTCACGACCTGCTCGCCGAAACCGGTCGCGTTGCCGGCCGCCCAGACGCCGGGCACGCTGGTCGAACCCGTCGCGTCGACCACGGCGTACGTGCCGAAAGGTGTCTCCTGCAGTTCGGCGCCCAGCCGTTCCAGCAGGCCGGTGCGGGGGACGGCCCGGGGCGCGACGAACAGCACCGCGCGCTCGTGCGTCGTGCCGTCCGCGAGCCGGACCGCGGTGAGCCGGTCGTCGGTCACTTCCAGGCCCGCGACCTCACCGGGCACCACGGCGACACCGGCCGCGGCGAGCCTGCGCAGGTCCTCGTCCGGAAGCTCACCCTCGTCGACCGTGTGCAGGAACAGGGTCACGTCCTTGGACCACTGGGAGACGATCAGGGCCTGGTGCACGCCCATCGGGGTCGAGGCGAGGACGCCGAATGCCTGGTCGCGCACCTCCCAGCCGTGGCAGTAGGGGCAGTGCAGCACGTCCCGGCCGAAGCGCTCGGCGACCCCGGGCACCTTCGGCAGTTCGTCGGCGAGCCCGGTGGCGACGAACAGCCGGCGCCCGTGCACCGCGCGCCCCCCTTCGAGTGTCACGTCGAACTCCCCGTCCGCGCCCCGCGCCACGTCCACCGCCCGGCCTTCGACGAGCTCGACGCCGTACCGGGCGATCTCCTCGCGGCCCGCGGCGAGGAACTCGGCCGGCGGCATCCCGTCCCGGGACAGGTAACCCTGCATGTGTGCGGCGGGCGCGTTGCGTGGTTCGCCCGCGTCGATCACGAGCACGCTCCGGCGGGCGCGTCCGAGGACGAGCGCCGCGGACAGTCCGGCCGCACCGCCGCCGACGACGACCACTTCGTATGTATCGGTCATGGTGACCACCTCCACTGAGAAGGTCGCCGACCGCGCCCGTATTGACAAACAACTTTGCTGAAACTGCAATGTGGTCATGAGGGAGCGCGAGCACGAGCACGAGGATCACGCAGGGCGCCAAAGGCGCGGGGCGGCCGATGAGAACTCCGCGGACACGGACGGGGCCGCCGGTGGGACCGGCACGGCCGACGTCCTCGCGGAGGTCGGCCCCCGGCTGCGTCGCGTCCGCAAGGAGCGCGGAGCCACTCTCGCGGGGCTGTCCGCCGCCACCGGCATCTCCGTGAGCACCCTCTCCCGCCTGGAGTCGGGCCTGCGCAAACCCAGCCTGGAGCTGCTGCTGCCCATCGCCCGGGCCCACCAGGTGCCCCTCGACGAGCTCGTCGGGGCGCCGCAGGTGGGCGACCCGCGCGTCCGCGCGGCGAAGCCGATCGTCATGCACGGCCGTACGCACTGGCCGCTCACCCGCCAGCCGGGCGGCCTCCAGGCCTACAAGGTGCTCGAACCGAACCGGAAGGAGGAGCCGGAGCCCCGCGTCCACGAGGGCTACGAGTGGCTGTACGTGCTCTCCGGGCGGCTGCGCCTCGTGCTCGGCGACCACGACGTCGTGCTCGGCGCGGGGGAGGCCGCCGAGTTCGACACGCGCGTGCCCCACTGGTTCGGCTCCACGGGGGAGGGGCCGGTGGAGTTCCTGAGCCTTTTCGGGCGGCAGGGGGAGCGGATGCATGTACGGGCGCGCCCGAAGCGCGGCGGCCGGGCGGACTGACACCGACCCCCGTCCGACTGTTCCCTGATCGGCAAGCGACCGCTTAGTATGCGTTTGAGCCCGATCAGATGAAGCAGTCCCGTGGAGGCCCCGCATGCAGGCATGGCAAGTGCACGAGAACGGCGAGCCCGGCGAGGTGATGCGGCTCCAGGAGGTCGAGCGGCCCACTCCGGGTGACGGCCAGGTCCTCCTCGCTGTGCGTGCGGCGAACATCAACTTCCCGGACGCCCTGATGTGCCGCGGGCAGTACCAGGTCAGGCCGCCGATGCCGTTCACGCCGGGGGTGGAGATCTGCGGCGAGACCGAGGACGGCCGGCGGGTCATCGCCAACCCCGCACTGCCGTACGGCGGCTTCGCCGAGTACGCCGTCGCGGACGCCGCGGCTCTGCTGCCCGCCCCCGAGGCGCTGGACGACGCCGAGGCCGCGGCCCTGCACATCGGCTACCAGACGGGCTGGTTCGGCCTGCACCGGCGGGCCCGTCTGGAGGCCGGCGAGACGCTGCTCGTCCACGCTGCCGCGGGAGGGGTCGGCAGCGCGGCCGTGCAGCTCGGCAGGGCCGCGGGCGCGAAGGTCATCGGCGTCGTGGGCGGCGCCGACAAGGCCGCCGTCGCGCGCGAGCTGGGCTGCGACGTCGTCGTGGACCGGCGCTCCGAGGACGTCGTCGCCGCGGTCAAGGAGGCCACCGGCGGCCGGGGCGTCGACGTCGTGTACGACCCGGTCGGCGGCGCGGCCTACACGCAGTCCGCCAAGGTCGTCGCCTTCGAGGGCCGCATCGTCGTCGTGGGCTTCGCCAGCGGCACCATCCCGAGCCCGGCGCTCAACCACGCCCTGGTGAAGAACTACTCGATCCTGGGCCTGCACTGGGGCCTCTACAACACCAAGGACCCGAAGCTGGTCCTGCACTGCCACGAGCAGCTGACCGAGCTGGCCACCCGGGGCGCGATCAAGCCGCTGGTCAGTGAGCGTGTGCCGCTGACCGGCGCGGCCGACGCCGTGCAGCGGGTCGCCGACGGCGTCACCACGGGCCGGGTCGCCGTGGTGCCCTCACTCGAGAACGGAGCAGCCGCATGACCGGCACCGCGAGCGGGGGCGGGACGCACGACGCCCCCGAACTGCGCCGCCGCACCCAGGAGTTGCTGGCCGCGCACCCGGTCGGCAGTACCGGCCGCCCGGACTTCCTCAAGGCCCGGTACGACGCCGGTCTCGCGTGGGTGCACTACCCGCAGGGACTCGGCGGCCTCGGCGCGCCCCGCTCCCTCCAGGCCGTCGTGGACGCCGAACTGGAGGCCGCGGGCGCTCCCGACAACGATCCGCGGCGCATCGGCATCGGCCTCGGCATGGCCGCGCCGACGATCCTCGGCTTCGGAACCGAGGAGCAGAAGAGCCGCTTCCTCAGGCCCCTGTGGGTGGGCGAGGAGGTCTGGTGCCAGCTGTTCAGCGAGCCGGGCGCCGGGTCCGACCTGGCGGCACTGGGCACACGCGCCGTGCGGGACGGCGACTCGTGGGTGGTCAACGGCCAGAAGGTGTGGACGTCCAGCGCCCACCTCGCCCGCTGGGCCATCCTCATCGCCCGCACCGACCCGGACCTGCCCAAGCACCGCGGCATCACGTACTTCATCTGCGACATGACGGACCCGGGTGTCGAGGTGCGGCCGCTGCGCCAGATCACCGGCGAGGCCGAGTTCAACGAGGTCTTCCTCACCGACGTCCGCATCCCCGACGCACACCGCCTCGGTGAGGTCGGCGACGGCTGGCGGGTCGCGCAGACCACGCTGATGAACGAACGGGTCTCCATCGGCGGTATGCGCATCCCGCGCGAGGGCGGCATGATCGGCCCGGTCTCGAAGACCTGGCGTGAGCGTCCCGAGCTGCGCACCCACGACCTCCACCAGCGGCTGCTCACGCTGTGGGTCGAGGCGGAGGTGGCCCGGCTCACCGGGGAGCGCCTGCGCCAGCAGCTGGTCGCGGGGCAGCCGGGCTACGAGGGCTCGGGCATGAAGCTCTCGTTCGCCCGCCTGAACCAGGAGATCAGCGGCCTGGAGGTCGAACTCCTCGGTGAGGAGGGGCTGTTGTACGAGGACTGGACGATGCGTCGCCCCGAGCTAGTCGACTTCACGGGCCGTGACGCCGGATACCGCTACCTCCGCTCCAAGGGCAACAGCATCGAGGGCGGGACCAGCGAGGTCCTGCTGAACATCGTCGCCGAACGCGTGCTGGGCCTGCCCTCCGAGCCGCGCACCGACAAGGACGTCGCCTGGAAGGACCTGGCCCGATGACAACGCAGCGCGCGCAGCCCGACCTGCTGTACTCGGAGGAGGAAGAGGCGCTGCGTGCGGCCGTCCGCGATCTCCTCACCGACCACTGTGACGCGCCGGGTGTGATCGCCCGCATGGAGTCGGACCGCCCTCACGACCCGGACCTGTGGAAGGCCCTCGGTGAGGGGATGGGCCTCGCCGGTCTCCTCGTCCCGGAGTCGCTGGGCGGCCAGGGCGCCACGCATCGCGAAGTCGCCGTCGTCCTGGAGGAGTTGGGCCGGGCGGTCGCTCCCGCCCCGTATCTGACCAGTGCCGTCGTGGCGACCGAGGCGCTGCTGGCCTGCCCCGCCGACGAGGCCGCCGGGCTGCTTTCCGCGCTGGCCTCCGGCCGCACGCTCGGCGCACTCGCGGTGGCGCTGTCCGTCGGGCCGGGGGCGCCCTTCAGGTCCGTACGGATCGAAGGCGGCGCTCTGTACGGGGAGTTGAGCGGGATCGCCGACGCGGCGACCGCGGACGTGCTGCTCGTCCCGGCGCAGGACGGCGGCCTGTACGCCGTGGAGCCGGGCGCCGGGGGAGTGACGGTCACCCCGCAGGTCTCCCTCGATCTGACCCGGCCGGTCGCCACGGTCACCTTCGACGGGGCCGCCGCACGCCGGCTCACCCCGGACGCCGAAGCCGCCGTACGGCGTGCCCTGCGTGCCGGGGCCGGGCTTCTCGCCTCCGAGCAACTCGGTCTCGCCGAGTGGTCGTTGACCGAGACGGTCCGCTACCTGAAGGAGCGCAAGCAGTTCAACCGCCCCGTCGGCGGCTTCCAGGCACTCAAGCACCGGCTCGCGCACCTGTGGCTGGAGACCGTCAGCACCCGCGCCGCGGCCCGCAACGCGGCCGACGCGCTGGCCACCGGCAGTGCGGACGCGGACGTGGCGGTCGCCGTCGCCCAGTCGTACGCGGCGCCGGTCGCCGTCCACGTCGCGGAGGAGGCGCTCCAGCTGCACGCCGGTATCGGTATGACCTGGGAACACCCGGTGCACCTCTACCTGAAGCGGGCCAAGGCCGACTCGATCGCCTACGGCACGGCGGGCAGTCATCGGGAGGCACTGGCCGCCCTGGTGGACCTCCAGGCCCCCTGACCCACCGCACGCACGGCACGAGGGCCCGCTCCGACCCCCCGGACAGGAGCGGGCCTTCGCTCTGCCCACCTCATACATCATGCATAATTGCGAACTGTTCGCAATAACAGTTGATCTGCATTAGGGGTGGGCGGCATGAGGGCCCGATCGATACGAGGCATGGGCGCCCTGGCGACGGCGACCGCTCTGGCAGCCGTCGCCTCCGCCTGTTCGGCGCCCGGCGAGGGCGACAGCGGTGCCACGGCCACCTCGGCCGTCGTCGGCATCGCGTACGAACCGGAGACCCTGAGCCCGCTCCTCGGCTTCGGCAAGGACGGCAACTCCAAGATCTTCGATGGGCTGCTCACGCACGACGCCGACCTGGAACTGAAGCCGGCGCTCGCGGTCGCCCTGCCGAAGGTGACCGACGGCGGACGCACGTACACCTACGAGCTGCGCCGGGGCGTGAAGTTCAGCGACGGCCACCCGTTCACCGCCGAGGACGTCGTCTTCACGTACGAGACGATCCTCGACGAGAAGACCAACAACGCCTCCAAGGGCGAACTCGCCGCGATCAAGAGCGTCGAGGCCAAGGGCGCCGACAGTGTCGTCTTCCGGCTCAAGTACCCCTACGCGCCCTTCGCGGAGCGCACGGTGCTGCCCATCGCGCCCGAGCACATGGCCGGCGGCCAGGACTCGAACACGGGCTCCTTCGGGACGAAGCCGGTCGGCACCGGGCCCTACAAGCTCGTCAAGTGGTCCAAGGGCGAGCAGATCGTCCTGGAGGCCAACTCCGGCTACTGGGGCGGCGCTCCGAAGATCAAACGTTTCACCATGGCGATCATCAGGGACGACGACGTCCGCGCCACCCGGCTGCGCTCCGGTGACCTCGACGGAGCGATCCTGCCGCCGAACCTCGCCAAGGCCTTCAAGGGCTCGGGCCGGAAGACGTACGCGGCCGAGAGCTTCGACTACCGCACCGTCACCCTGCCGACCGGCAACAAGGTCACCGGGAACACCGCCGTGCGCCGGGCCCTCGACATCGCCGTCGACCGCCAGGCCATGGTCGACGGCATCCTCGAAGGCGCCGGCAAGGTGGCCCACGGACCCGTCCCGACGGACAGCGAGTGGTTCACCGAGGGCACCGAGCGGGCGTACGACCCGAAGAAGGCGCGGAAGATCCTCGACGCGGCCGGGTGGAAGCCCGGCAAGGACGGCATCCGCGTGAAGGACGGCGTCCGCGCGAGCTTCCCGCTCTGGTACGTCTCCGGCGACAAGCTCCGCCAGGACCATGCCCTCGCCTACGCCTCGGACGCCAAGAAGATCGGCGTCGAGGCCAAGGTGCAGGCGGGCACCTGGGAGGTCATCGAGCCGCGCATGCCCAAGGACGCCGTCCTCGCGGGCGGCGGCTCACCGGCCGACCCCGACTTCGACCAGTACGCGCTCCTGAGGTCGGACCTCGCGGGCGACGGCTTCAACAACATGGGCTGGTACGACAACGCCACCGTCGACCGCGCCCTGGAAGCCGGCCGCGAGAGCGGCGACCCGGCCGAGCGCAAGGCCGCCTACGACACCGTGCAGCGGGAGCTGGTGAAGAACCCCGGCTACACCTTCCTGACCCACATCGACCACCTGTACGTCGTCGACGACCGCTTCGGCGAACTGTCCACGCAGGTCGAGCCGCACGACCACGGTCTCGCGGCGGGCCCGTGGTGGAACGTCGAGGACTGGCGTCCGTGAGCCGTCCGCCCTGGGGGCCCATGGCGCGGCTCACCGGACGGCGGGTCCTGTTCGCCGTCCCCGTCCTCGGCATCGTCACGTTCGGGGTCTTCGCGATCGCCGCGGCCTCCCCGTTCGACCCCGTCAAGGCGTACGCGGGCACCGCCGGCCTCAGCGCCTCGCAGGAGACCCTCGACCAGCTGCGTGCCAACCTCGGCGCGGACGAGCCGCTCGTCACCCGGTGGTGGAACTGGCTGGCGGCCGCCGTGCGGGGCGACCTCGGTGACTCCAGCGCCCTGCGGCAGCCGGTCGCCGACGTGATCGGCGAACGCGTCGGCTGGTCCGTGCTGCTGGCCGCCACCGCCTTCCTGGTGGCCGTGCTGCTGGGCGGCCTGCTCGGTGTCCTCGCCGCGCGCCGGCCGGGCGGCTGGACGGACAGGGCCGTCTCCTCACTCGCGTACACCCTGGAGGCCGCGCCGCCGTTCTGGCTCGGGCTGCTCGTCATCTGGCTGTTCGCGCTGAAACTGGGGCTGCTGCCCGCGGGCGGCCTGACCGACGCGGGCAGCACGGTGGTCACCGCCGGGCAGGTCGCACGCCATCTCGTGCTGCCCGCGGGGGTCCTGGCGCTCTCCCAGCTGCCGTGGTTCGTCCTGTACGTCCGGCAGGGCGTGGGGGACGCGCTCCAGGAGGACCCCGTCCGCGGGGCACGCGCGCGTGGACTCGCCGAGCGGACGGTCCTGCTGGGGCACGCCCTGCGTTCCGGGATGCTGCCGGTACTCACCCTCATCGGCTCACGCGTGCCCGAACTCATCACCGGCGCGCTGCTCGTGGAGACCGTCTTCAGCTGGCCCGGCATCGCGGCGGCGACGGTCGAGGCCGCCACCGCCGTCGACTTCCCCCTGCTGGCCGCGCTCACCGTGCTCGCCACGATCGCCGTTCTGGTGGGCAACCTGCTCGCGGACCTCCTGTACGGGCTCGCCGACCCGAGGGTGGGCTTCGATGGCTGACACGACCGGAGCGACCGACGTCAGCGGGCCTGCCGAGGCCGTCGAGCCGGGCGTGACCTGGCGCACGCGCGCGGTCGTGCGGCGCTCGACGCGTGCTTGGCGGGTGCGCGGTTCCGCGGCCGTCGTGGCCGTGCTGGTCCTGGCCGTCCTCCTCGTACCGCCCGTCGTCCAGCTCGACCAGCAGGCCGTGGACCTGGCGGCCAAGCTCCAACCACCCTCCTGGGAGCACCCGTTCGGGACCGACGACGTGGGACGGGACCTGCTGCTGCGCTGCGTCTACGGGCTGCGGGTCTCGCTGCTCGTCGGTGTGGTGGCCGCTGTCGTCGCCACCGTCGTCGGTACGGCCGTCGGCGCCGTCGCGGGAGCGCTCGGCGGGTGGACCGACCGGCTGCTGATGCGCCTGGTGGACGCGTTCGCGTCCGTGCCGCACCTGCTCCTCGGCATCTTCATCGTCGCCATGTTCCGGCCGGGAGTGTGGCCGGTCGTCGTGTCGGTGGCCCTCACCCACTGGCTGTCGACGGCCCGGATCGTCCGCGCGGAGGTCCTCTCCCTGCGGTCCCGCCCGTACGTCGACGCCGCGATCTCGGGCGGCGCCTCCCGCTACCGGGTCGCGGTACGGCACCTGCTGCCCGGAGTGCTGCCCCAGGCCGGGCTCGCCGCCGTGCTGATGGTGCCGCACGCCGTCTGGCACGAATCCGCCCTCTCCTTCCTCGGGCTCGGCCTCCCCACGCACCAGGCCAGCCTCGGCACGCTGGTGCAGAGCGCGCGCGGATCGCTGCTCGCCGGCGACTGGTGGCCCACCCTCTTCCCCGGGCTGTGCGCCGTCACCGCCACCCTGGCGATCGCGGGACTCGCGGGCGCCTGGCGCGAACGGCTCAACCCGCGCCGCCGATCGGAGCTGATGCTGTGACACCGCCGACCGATGGCGTGAACGTCCTGTCGGTGCGGGGACTCTCCGTACGCTTCCGGATGCGCGACGGAACCCACGTACGGGCCGTCACGGACGTCTCCTTCGACCTCGCGGCGGGGGAGTGCCTGGCCCTCGTGGGCGAGAGCGGCTGCGGCAAGTCGGTGCTCGCCTCGGCGCTGCTCGGCCTGCTGCCGGGCAACGCCTCGGTGGCGGGCTCGGCCGTGCTCGGCGACGACGGACTCGATGTGCTGGCCGCGGACGAACGGGTGCTGGCCCGCGAGATACGCGGCCGGCGCGTCGGACTCGTACCGCAGAGCCCCGCAGCCCACCTCACCCCGGTACGCACCGTGCGGTCCCAGCTCCGCGAAACGGTCCGGGAACTGACAGGGGCCGCCACACCGGAGAACGTGGCGGCCACCGCGGGGCGCGCCGCGTTCCCCGAGGACCACCTCGACCGCTACCCGCACGAACTGTCCGGCGGGCTCGCCCAACGGGCCGCCACCGCGCTCGCCCTCGTCGGAGGCGCGCCCCTGCTGCTCGCCGACGAACCGACGACCGGTCTCGACCGCGACCTCGTCGAGCGGACCGTCGACGAACTCCGCCGCCACACAGGGGACCACCGGGCCCTGCTGCTGATCACCCACGACCTGGCGGCGGCCGGGCGCATCGCCGACCGCGTCGCCGTGATGTACGCCGGACGCCTGGTGGAGATCACCGACGCGCCCGCCTTCTTCGGCTCGCCGGGCCCGCGCCACCCCTACGCGCGCGGCCTGCTGAACGCCCTGCCCGAACGGGACTTCACCCCGATCCCGGGCATGCCACCGGAACTCGGCGCGCTGCCGCGGGGTTGCGCCTTCGCCGCCCGCTGCGAACGGGCCGGCGACGCCTGCCAGGTCGTCCCGGCCCTGGAGTCGGGCGTGGCCTGCCATCACGTGGAGGTGGCGCGTGCTTGAACTGCGGTCCGTCACGGCCGGATACGACCGGCGCGCCCCTGTCGTCCGTGACGTCACCCTGACCGTGGGCGCGGGGGAGGCCGTGGGACTCCAGGGACCCAGCGGCTGCGGCAAGTCCACGCTGGCGCGGGTCGCCGCCCTGCTGCACCGGCCCGACACCGGCCAGGTCGTCCTGGACGGTGGGACGGCACGCGGCTGGCGCCATCGCGCGCCCCGGTCGCAGCGCACCGCGTTCGGAGTCGTCTTCCAGCAGCCGCGGCTGTCGGCCGACCCCCGGCTGCCCCTCGCGGACCTCATCGCCGAACCGCTGCGGTCCAACGGCCGACCGGTCGACGCCGTACCCGAACTGGCCGAAACCGTCGGGCTGGGAGCGGACCTGCTGGGCCGCCGGCCGCACGAGGTGAGCGACGGTCAGCTGCAGCGGGCCTGTCTCGCCCGGGCGCTCGCGCTGCGGCCGCGCTGGCTCGTCTGCGACGAGATGACCGCGATGCTCGACGCCTCGACCACGGCCGCGCTGGTCGGCGTCGTGGAGGCCTACCGGCGGGAGAGCGGGGCGGGCCTGCTGGCCGTCGGGCACGACCGGGTGCTGCTGGAGCGGTGGTGCGACCGGACGGTGGGCTGGGCCGAGCTGACCTCGGGGTGACCCTCCGCCGGAGGCCGTCCGGCGAAGTGAACGCGCAACGGCGGTCCGGCCAACTCCCCGCACGGCTCTGCTCCTTGGGCGCGTCGGCCCCGCATACTCTCCCCAGTCCCGTCTTCGCCCGGCCGGGGCGCGTCCGTGGCCCCGTACGGCACTCCCAGGGAGGCAGACATGGCCCTCACCACCCGACGCAGAGCCCTCACCACCCTCGCCGCCGGTCTGGCGGGCGGCATCGCGGTGCCCGCCCACGCGCAGGCGACGGAGAGCAGGCACCGCCCGCGCCCCCTGTGGCGTGCCCACGCTCACAACGACTACCTCCACCCCCGGCCCCTCCTCGACGCGCTCGGCCACCGCTTCGGCAGCGTCGAGGCCGACATCTTCCTCGTCGACGGCCAACTCCTCGTCGCCCACGACCCGGTGGAACTCGACCCGGCCCGCACGCTGGAGTCCCTCTACCTGAACCCCCTCGCCGCCCGGGTGAAGGCGAACCGCGGCTCGGTGTACCGGGGCCACCGCGGGCCGCTCCAACTGCTCATCGACATCAAGACCGAGGGCTCGTCCACCTACCTCGAACTCGACCGCCGACTGCGCCGCTACCGGCACCTGTTCACCACGTACGCCCACGGCCGGGTCCTGCCCGGCCCGGTGACGGCCGTGATCTCCGGGGACCGCGCCGCCCGGGCGCCCATGGAGGCCCAGACCGTACGGCGCGCCTTCTACGACGGCCGGCTCCTCGACCTGCTGGCCCCCGTGCCGGCCCCGGCCTCCTTCATCCCGCTGATCAGCGACAACTGGACGCTCCACTTCACCTGGCGGGGCGTCGGCGCCTTCCCCGAGGCCGAACGGCAGAAGCTGCACGCGATCGTCTCGACGGCGCACTCCCGTGGACAGAAGGTCCGCTTCTGGGCGACACCGGACCTGGCGGGTCCCGCCCGCGACGCGCTCTGGGGTGAACTCCTGGCCGCGGACGTCGACCACCTCAACACCGATGACCTCGCAGGCCTCCAGGCCTTCCTGGACGCCCGCCCGCGGGCGTAGCCCAGCGCTTCCACACGCAGTCAACACACGTTCGGCGGACACGTCAGCCGCCCGGACGAACCCCCCACTACGCCACACTTGCGGCCGAAAGCCGCGGTGTGGACGTGGCGGAGGAGGTTGACGGTGGCCATTTCCATCTCAGTGGTACTGCTGCTCGTGATCCTGGCGGTGGTCTTCCTGCGCAACGGCGCGCTGAAGCTCTCGCACGCCGTGGTCTGCGTCCTGCTCGGCTTCTACCTCGCGAGCACCAGCATGGCGCCGACCATCCACAACGGGCTCACCGCGACCGCCGACATCGTCAGCAGCCTCAGGCCCTGAACCGCCGGTGAGCCGAGCGGCCCGCCCCGCACGCCGGTGTGACGCACGGTTCTGCCGTACGGGGCCACCGGGCGGCGCCGGGGTGTCTCAGGACCGGCCGGGGTGTCTCAGGACCGCGAGAACACGCCGATCCCGTTCGGTACCGGGCGTTCGGCCCCGCCGCTGGGATGGTTCCGTACGGTCGCGGCCGTCGACCCCGGCTCCCGGGCGGCCAGCGTGGTGGAGCCGCCCCCGTCCAGACTGAACGCGTCCACGGAACCCAGCTGCCGCATGGTGTCGGCGACTTCAGCGATGGTCAGCCCGCTGCGGAACTCGGGTGCCCCG
This sequence comes from Streptomyces sp. BV286, assembly GCF_019090165.1. Lineage (GTDB taxonomy): Bacteria > Actinomycetota > Actinomycetes > Streptomycetales > Streptomycetaceae > Streptomyces. The sequence goes on along the minus strand of NZ_JAHRIB010000203.1, from coordinate 68,067 downwards.
TCCAGCGCCAGGAGCAGCAGCCGGGTGCCGCCGTCCGAGACGCCCGCCGCGGTCCGGACCGCCGACGTGACGTCGTCGAGCCCCGCGAGCGGCCTGCCGCCGCGCAGGACCGGATAGCCGCCGACCGCGAAGTGGTACGGGATCTTCGACGCTGCCGCCACCAGCCGGTGCCGCACCACGACCCGCTCGCCCGCGGACAGCTTCCGCAGGTGTTGGGCGCCCGCCTCCCGGCCGACCAGGACCGTGGTGCCGGACGCGATGGGTCCGCTGCCGGGGAGCGGGGCCGACGACACGACCCGGCCGCCCCGGACCGTCACCTCGTGGGTGTCCGTGCTGCAGGGCGCGGCGCGATCGGTGTCCGTCCCGCAGGTGGCCCGCACACGGGAGGCCCGGCCCCAGTCGGAGGTGAACGCGCCGACGGACCCGACGGGCAGGGCGTACTGGTTGAGGCCGCCGAGCGGCAGCCGCGTCCCACCGGTCTCGACCGAGCCGTCGAGGACCAGGCTGTCGAGGCGGGCCCTGCGGTCCGTACCCACGCCGAGTACGTCCTCGGTGCTCGTGCCCGGCGGCAGGGCGGGGCCGAAGCGCTGCCCGTCCGGAACCGCCGCCTTGGTCGTGCGCCCGCTCGCGACGGCCGGGCCGACGGACGCCCCGGTCGCCTCCACGCCCGGGTGCTGGGTCTCGGTGATGTTGAAGAAGTCGCCGTTGACGCCCGCGACGGCGCCCTGCGCGTCGGCCAGCCGCGAGATCGGGGCGCGGGCCGCGACCGCGCCGGGGTGGAGCAGATCGACGCTCACCCGGGGGTTGCCGAGATCGATGCTGAGTACATGTGCGTGCGCCACACCCCTGGCGGCCGGGATGTCGAACTCCGCGTAGCGCACGCCCGGCGCCAGCCGGCTGAAAGCCGGTGCGCCGCTGGCCGGTGCCGCCCCGGCGAGAGCGGCACCGGCCAGCGCGCTCCATGCCGCGAAGACCGTCAGTGCGGTTCTGAGTCGTCCGGTGCGTCGTGTCACGCTGCCCCTGCTCTCTCCGCTGTCTCCTCAAATAGCCCAGGACACAGGGGAGTTCACCACAGAGCGGGTGCCGTGACGACGGCTACGTGCCGACGAGACGCGAACGGGTCAGGAAACGTACCCCTTCGGGTGCCTCCAGCGAGAAACCGCTGCCCCTCCCTTCGACCACGTCCACGATCAGCCGGGTGTGACGCCACACCTCGTACTGACTCCGCGACATCCAGAACGTGACCGGCTCCTCGCCCCCCTCGACGGCCAGTGAGGCGAGCAGGACGTCGGAGTCGCCGGTCCTGAACTCGCCCTCCGGGTAACACATGGGCGCGCTGCCGTCGCAGCAGCCTCCGGACTGATGGAACATCAGCGGACCGTGGACGGCTCGCAGTCGCCGCAGCAGCTCGGCCGCGGCGGGTGTCAGCTCCACGCGTGGGGCGGAAGAGGGCACTGTGCATCACTCCTCGTCGCTTCGGGCGTACCGGATCAGGTCGTGACCGCTGCGGCGGACACTACCGAGCCGGCGGACGCGCGTCAGGGCCCGTCGGGAGATCGCTGCGTATGACACCGAGGCTGGTTGATTGATTCACCTTGGGGTTATGTTTTGGTGGCTTGCATCATCCGATCGGAGGACAACCGTCGTGATCCACACCGTGCCCGCCGTGTACGACGGTCCCGCGCTGCCCGTCGACCTGGACGAAGCCGCCCACCGCTGCCTCGTCGCGGGCTTCGACGGAACCGCGAGCGTCCCCCACACCCTCAAGCGGCTCATCGACCGGGGTCTCGGCGGCGTCATCCTCTTCACCCGCAACGTGCGCGACGCCGAGCAGGTGCGCCGGCTCACCGACGAGCTGCGGGCCGTACGCCCCGACCTGCTCGTGGCCATCGACAACGAGGGCGGCGGCATCGGCCACCTGGTGGGCGCGGGCGCCCCCGACGTCCCCGGCAACTTCGCCCTCGGTGTCGTCGACGACACGGAGCTCACCGCCCGCTGCGCCGACGCGCTGGCAGGACATCTCGCCACCCTCGGCATCACCGCCTCGTACGCCCCGGTCGCCGACCTCCAGCACCACCCGGACAACCCGATCGTGCGCACCCGGTCCTTCGGCGGCGACCCCGGGCTCGCCGGACGCCATCTGCGGGCCTGGATCACGGCCACCGAGGCGCGCGGCATCGCCTCCTGCGCCAAGCACTTCCCCGGCCACGGCGGCACGGTCACCGACAGCCACCACGACACGGCCGTAGACCCGCGGTCGTACGAGGAGCTCCTGCCCGACCTCGAGGCGTTCCGCGAGGCCGTCGCCGCGGGCGTGCCGATGCTGATGAGCGCCCATGTCGTCTTCCAGGCGCTCGACCCCAACCGCCCGGCCACGCTGAGCCGCCGCGTCCTGCGCGATCTGCTCCGCGACGAGCTCGGCTTCGACGGGGTCCTGGTCAGCGACGCGCTGGAGATGAAGGCGATCGCCGACCGTTACGGCGAGGCGGCCGGCGCCCGCATCGCGCTCGCCGCGGGTGCCGACCAGGTGATCGTCGCGGTACCGGACCTGGAGACCACCCTCGCCTGCCGGGACGCCGTACTCGGCGCGCTGCGCGCCGGCGTGCTGCCCGAGGAACGGGTGCTGGAGGCCGCGGGGCGTGTGGAGCGGCTCGTCGAGCGGTACGCGGACCCGGTCGACCCCGCGACGGTCGCCGGCTGGGACACGGGGGCCGGACAGGAGGCGGCGCGCCGGGCCGTGCGCGGCCGGCCCGCGCCGCCGCCCGTGACCGGAGCCCACGTCGTCGACCTGTTCCCGCCGCCGCACCCCGCGCTCAACTGGGGCGGCGAGGACCTGCTCACCGAACTGCGCGCCGTCGATCCCACGGCCTCGGGCACGGCGGTCACCGGAGAGCCGTCCGAGCCGGCGGCCCTCGTCGCCGGGATCCTGCGGTGGGCGGAGGGCTCGCCGCTGGTCGTCGCCACCTGCGACGCGGGACTGCACCCCTGGCAGGACCGCTTCCGATCGGCCCTCCTCGCCAGGCGGCCGGACGCCGTCCGGGTCTCCACCGGGCTGCCGGAGGACGGGGACAGCCTCTGCTCGTACGGGCGGGGCCGGGTCAACCTGCGGGCGGCGGCGGAGGTACTGGCGGGCCGTTGAGCCCCGGCCCTCCAGCTGTCGCACCCGGTCCGCTCTCTGGCCGCTCTCGGACCCTCCACCGCCCGCCTCCACCGCCCGTCTTCCTGCCGTCCCGTGAGTCGTGCTCCGACCGCTCCGGCGCGTTCACATGTCGCGTACGAGCTCCGTGATGCCCCGGGCCGCGAGGTGCGTGGCATCGTCCGTACGGGAGGCCAGGACCACGGCCGGGCGCACGCCCCGCTCGCGCAGGCGCATCCAGGCCTCGAAGAAGCTGCCGCCCGGGCCCGAGACCGACCGGGTGGCGGGGGTGCAGTCCAGCACCAGGGCCGTGTGACGCTGCCCGGGCCTGGGTGCGGCCCGCACCTCGGCGACGGCCTCGGCGAACGCGGCGGCGATCGGCTTGGCGCGGCCGGCGGAGTCGAAGAGGCCCAGCGTGTACTCCAGCTCCGGGTAGTCGGCCAGCGAGCGGTCCACGTCGTGCGAGCACCACCAGGTCACGCCCCACAGCCCCGCGCACCCGGCGGCGTTCAGCACGGTCGCGCGGGCGAACCCCGGGGCGTCGGCGGCCGGGATGTGAGGCTCCGGGGCGCCGGTCTCCTGCACCCAGACCGGCCGTGTCGCGTCCTCGGCGTACGCCGTGGCCAGCTCCACGCCGTACTCGGCCAGGTGCAGGACCTCGGTGGAGCGGGGGCCGTAGCGGCGCGCGCAGTCGCCGGAGAAGACCCACGGGTGCACGGTGGTCAGATCCCCCTTGCGGGCCGAGGCCTCGGGGGTGAACGGGTGGTCGTCGCCGTACCAGGCCGCGTCGTACGCGGAGTGGGTGACCAGGTGGCGGGGCGCTGTGGCGCTCGCGCCGGTGGTGGTGAGACCGTCCCGGGCGGCCGCGAGCAGCGTGTCGAGGTAGTGGTCCACCTCCGCGGCCGTCACCGGGTTGTGCTCGACCAGGTTGTTGAGTTCGTTGCCGAGCTGGAGGCCGATGAGGTGGGGTCGGCCGGTGAGCGCGCGGCCGAGGACGCGCAGCAGTTCCGCCTGGGCCTCGACGGCGTCGGGATCCGTGAACACGTTGCGGTGGTGCCAGCCGCGGGTCCACTCCGGATAGAAGTCGAAGCTCGACAGATGGCCCTGCACGCCGTCCACGAGGACGTCGAGACCTGCCTCGGCCGCCAGGTCGACGAGCCGCACGAGCTGATCGACCGCCGTGGTGCGGATGAGGGTGCGGTTGGGCTGGAGCAGCGGCCAGAGGTGGAAGACGCGCACGTGGTCGAGGCCCAGCTCCGCTATCCGGGCCAGGTCCTCACGGGCGTGGGCCGGATCGAAGTCGTGCCAGGAGTGGAACCAGCCACGGCGGGGTGTGTAGTTCACGCCGAAGCGGGGTGCGGACGCGGCGAACGCGGGTGAAGCGCTGATGGAGTCCTCCTCGGAGTCCCGGCTGGGGGAGTGCGAACGCTGAAGGAGTGGGAGAGGAAGGGGGCGTAGGCGGAAAAGGGGTGGAATCCCGTTCCGACGCGCGGTCGGGGCTTGTTCTCGACGAATGTATCAACCACCATGGTCGGCGATGAACAATGATTTGAACCAGGATCTGGCTCAGGATCTCGTGGTGGGCCTGGACGCCGGCGGCACCCGTACCCGAGCCGTCCTGGCAGCCGCCGTGGACGGCCGTGTGCTCCGCGAGGGCGCCGCCGGGCCCGGCAACGCCCTCACCGTCCCGGTGCCGCGGCTCACCGACCACCTGGCCGAGGCCATCGCCGGGGTGGTGCCGGACTGGGCGCGGGCGCGGGTCGTCGCCGTGGCCGGAGGCTTCGCGGGCGCCGCGCAGACCTCTCCCGACGAGCCAGGACGCCTCAACGCCCTGGCCGCCCTCACCGCCGCGCTGCGGCGCCTGGGCATCGCGCCCGGCTCGATCGGCGTCAGCAGCGACATCGAGGCGGCCTTCGCCTCCGCTCCCGGGGCGCCGGCCGACGGTCTGGCCCTGGTGGCCGGCACCGGCGCGGTCGCGATCCGTATCGAGGACCGCCGCTGTGCCGTCACCGTCGACGGCGACGGCTGGCTGCTCGGGGACGACGGCAGCGGATTCTGGATCGGCCGCAGCGCGGTACGGGCGGCGCTGCGCATGGCGGACGGACGCGGCGCTTCCACCGTGCTGGCCGACATGGTCGGCCGGGCACTGGAGGTGCCGACGGAGGCCCGCCCGCCTGCGGGACGCGCCGCCGGCCCTGCCCACGCCGACTCTGCCGACGCCGACTCTGCCGACGCCGACTCTGCCCACGCCGACTCTGCCCACGCCGGTCGCGGCGGCAGGGGCCGTGGTGGCCGCGGCCGTGACACCGACGGCGAAGACGCACCCGGCGACGCGGAGCGCGGTGCTCCCGGCCACTCCGCCGCCGTCCACGGCGAGGGCGGCCCGGGCGAAGGCGCCCGTGCGGAGGGTGGCGTCCGCGCCGAGGACCGCCGCACCGACGCCTGCCGCGGTGACGGCAGACCCGGTGCGGGCCGAGCCGGGCGGATTCCGGCGGAGCCCGGGTGGGCGCGTGACCGGCGTGAGGCGTACCGCATGCATCTGCTGCCCGCCGTCATGGCCGGGCCACCGATCCTCCTCGCCCGGCTCGCCCCGCTGGTGGCCGAGGCCGCCCGGGCCGGGGACCCCGTCGCGGAGGCGATTCTCGACGAGGCGGTGGACCATCTGCTGGACACCGTCCGCGCTCTGGAGCCCCGCCCCGGCGAGCCCATGGTCGCCACCGGCGGGCTGCTCGGCCCGGACGGGCCGCTCACGGTCCTCCTGAGCGAGCGGCTCCGGGAGCTCGGCCTGCGGCTCGACTGGGTCGCGGACGGCTGCCGGGGTGCCGTGGCCCTCGCCCGGCTGGGGCACGGCCGCCCGGCGTCCTCGGCTCCGGCCACCTGACCGGCCCCGTCCTCCGCCCGCACCCGCGGACCCCGCAACGAGCCCCCCGGCGGCCGGCACGGCACCGGCAGCACGGAAGGAACCAGCCGCATGGCGACTCCGGAACACACGACCCCCAGGGCCGGGCAGACATCCGAGGTCTCCCGGGGCCACGACGGCCAGGGACCCCTCTATCTGGACCCGGACGCGGCCGTCGACGCCAGGGTCGCCGACCTGCTCGCCCGGATGACCCTGCGGGAGAAGGCGGGCCAGCTCAACCAGCGGATGTACGGCTGGGACGCCTACCGCCGCACACCGGGCGGCTTCGAACTCACCGAGGCGCTGTACGCCGAGACCGAGCGCTTCGCCGGACTCGGCGCCCTGTACGGGCTGCAGCGGGCCGACGCCTGGTCGGGGGTCGACCACGGCAACGGGCCCGGCGCCGAGGACGGCGCCGCGCTGGCCGAACTCGTGCAGCGGCATGTCGTCGGGCGGAGCAGGCTCGGCATACCGGCGCTGTTCGTCGAGGAGGTGCCGCACGGCCACATGGCGCTCGACGGCACGGTCCTCCCCGTCAACCTGGCCGTCGGCGCCACCTGGGACCCCGAGCTGTACGAGGAGGCCGCCGCCCACGCCGCGGCCGAACTGCGCGCCCGTGGCGGCCATGTGGCGCTGGTCGCGGCCCTCGACATCGCCCGTGACCCGCGCTGGGGGCGCACCGAGGAGTGCTTCGGCGAGGACCCGTACCTGGCGGCCCGCCTCACCGAAGCCCTCGTACGGGGCATGCAGGGCGAGAGCGCCGAGTGCTTCGCCGGCGACCGGGCTCCCGTCGTCCTCAAGCACTTCGCCGGGCAGGGCGCCACCGTGGGCGGGCGCAATTCCGCCGAGTCCGAACTCGGGCTCCGTGAACTGCACGAGATCCATCTGCCCGCCGCGCGCGCCGGAATCCGGGGCGGCGCCGCCGCCGTGATGGCCGCGTACAACGAGGTCGACGGTCTTCCCTGCGCCGGCAACAGGGCTCTGCTCACCGGGCTGTTGCGGGAGCGCTGGGGCTTCGACGGGCTGGTCGTGGCGGACGGCCTCGCCGTGGACCGGCTGGCCCGCATCACCGGTGACAAGGCGTCCGCGGGCGCCCTCGCGCTCGACGCCGGTGTCGACCTCAGCCTCTGGGACGACGGCTTCACACACCTTCAGGAGGCGGTCGAGCGCGGGCTCGTGGACGAATCCGTCCTCGACGCGGCCGTCGCCCGCGTCCTGCGGCTGAAGTTCCGGCTGGGGCTTTTCGAAGAGCGGGCCCCCGCCGCGCCGCCGCCGGCCCGCGGCCGCGACCTGAGCACGGCCCTGGCGCGAGCCGCCGTCACCCTCCTCCACAACGACGGCGGCCTGCTGCCCGTGCCCGCGCGCGTCTCCCGCATCGCCGTACTGGGCCCCCAGTCCGCCACGATCACCCACCAGTCGGGCGACTACACCGCCCCGCAGCGACCGGGCACCGGCACCTCTCTGCTCGACGCACTGCGGCGGCTCGCACCGCCCGGCGCGGACATCCGTCACGCCCCCGGCTGCGCGCTCACCGGCGACGACCTCTCCGGCATCCCCGCGGCCGTCGCCGCGGCGGCCGCCTCCGACCTGGCCGTGCTCGCCCTGGGCGGCAGCAGCGCACGCACACCGGACACCGGCTTCGCGGCCAACGGAGCCGCCCGCGCCGCCGTGTCCGGGACGACCTGCGGCGAGGGCGCCGACCTGGCCTCGCTGCGGCTCGGGGCCGCCCAGTACGCCCTGCTGGACGCCGTGACCGCGACCGGAACACCGACGGTGGTCGTCCTGGTCCAGGGCCGCCCGCACGCGGTTCCCGAGGCGGCGCGGCGCGCGGGCGCACTGCTGACCGCCTGGTATCCCGGCCCGTGGGGCGGCGACGCGATCGCCGAGGTGCTCCTCGGCCACACCGAACCGGTCGGGCGGCTGCCCGTCTCCGTCCCGCGTTCGGCGGCCCAACTCCCCGTGTACTACAACCACAAGGACACCGAGTACGGCGCCTACGTGGACGAGAGCGCCGAGCCGCTGTACTCCTTCGGGCACGGACTGTCGTACACGAGTTTCCGGTACGGTCCGCCGCACCTGGCCGGGCGCACCGTCACGGTCGAGGTCGTCAACACCGGGCGGCGGCAGGGCCGTACGGTCGTCCAGCTCTACGTCCGCCGTCTGCGGGCCTCCGTCTGGCCCCGCACCCTCGAACTGCGCGACTTCCGGGCCGTGGACCTCGCACCGGGGCAGTCCCGTACGGTCGCCTTCCCTCTCGGCGCCGCCCAACTGGCGCAGGTCGGCGCCGACCTGGAGACGGCCGTGCTGCCCGGAACCCTGGAGATCCGCGTCGCGGAGTCGGCGCGGGCCGCGCTGACGGCCGTGCCGGCGGTGCTACACGTCGAGGGGTGACCTGAAGGGGCCCCGGACAGCGGGGCGTCAGAGCTTCACGGCTCCGGAGGAGACACCGCGGTAGAACCACCGCTGGGTGATCACGAACAGCAGCAGTACCGGGATCACCGAGATCACCGAGCCCGCCATCACCATGCGCTGGTCGTAGCCGAAGGACGACGTCTGCAGCCGGGCGAGCCCCAGCGTCAGCGTGAAGTGGTCCTCCGAACGCAGCACGATCAGCGGCCAGAGGAAGTCGTCCCACGCGCTGATGAAGGTGTTGATGGTGACGACGAGGATCGCCCCGTAGGCCGACGGCAGATACAGGTACCGGAACCGCTTCCACTCCCCGGCGCCGTCGAGCATCGCGGCGTCCTCGATCTCCCGGGGGACGGCGAGGAACGCGGCCCGCATGATGAGGACGTTGATGGCGGCGACGAAGCCGGGCAGCCAGACCCCGAGCAGGTTGTCGACGAGACCCATGTCCCGGATGCTCAGGAACAACGACACCATGATCGACTCGAAGGGGAACATCATGGATGCCATCAGCAGCACCCACACCAGCTTGCGGCCCTTCCAGGCGGGCTTGGAGAGCATGTACCCGGCCATGGTGGAGAAAACGAGCTGACTGGTGATGGAGATGACGGCGACGAACAGGCTGTTCCTGATGTACGTCCACACCGGGACCTGGGCGAAGATCTCGCGGTACGCCCGCAGGGACGGATCGCGGGGGATCAGTGAGGCGCCCGCGCCGAAGACGTCCTCGCCCGCGCCCTTGAGCGACGACAGCGCCTGCCACATCAGCGGCCCGACGGTGATCCCGAGGACGAACAGCAACAGCAGGTAGCGGACGATCAGTTCACGCGGGCGGCCGTAGTCGCGCCAGCGGGGCATCAGGCGTCGGCGCTTGTCCACAGCGGTCGTCATGCCGGTCATTCCTCGTCTTCCTTCGTCAGTCGCTGCGCGAGGAGCGTGAGGCCCAGGGTGAGTACGAAGAGGGCGACACTGACGGCCGCGCCGTACCCGGCGTTGCCGGTGAGCGGGTCGAGGCCGACGTCCCGGATGTAGAAGGGGAGCGTGCGGTCGGCGCCGCCCGGGCCGCCGGTGGAGCCGCCGAGCATGTAGATCTCGGTGAAGACGCGGAGCGAGCCGATACCGGTCAGCGTGCCGACGAGCATCATCGACTGGCGGACGCCGGGGACCGTGACGTTCCAGAAGCGGCGGACCGCGCCCGCGCCGTCCACGGAGGCTGCCTCGTGCAGTTCCTTCGGTACGTTCCCGAGCGCGGCGAGGTAGAAGATCATGTACCAGCCGAGGCCCTTCCACAGGGTGAGGCCCATCGCCGACAGCAGGATCAGCCACGGGTCGGAGAGGAAGGGCACGGCCGACCGGATCAGATGGGCCTTCTCCAGCCAGGTGTTGACCAGTCCCTGGTCGCTCAGCAGCCACTGCCAGCTCAGCCCGACGACGACACTGGAGGCGAGGACGGGCGTGTAGAAGGCGGAGCGGAAGAAGCCGATGCCCGGCAGGTTCTTCTCGACCAGGATCGCCAGCAGCAGGGGCAGCAGCACCATCAGGGGGACGACGACGACCGCGTACAGCAGGCTGTTGCGGGTGGCGAGCCAGAAGTCGTCGTCGCCGAGCATCCGCGTGTAGTTGTCCAGGCCCACCACGTCGAACGAGCCGCCGAGCGGCTTGGCGTCGGTGAAGGACAGGATGAGTGTGTTGAGGAACGGCCACACCCCGAAGACCGTGATGGCGACGACCGCCGGCGCCATCCACAGCCAGGGCAGCCACCAGCGGCGGTAGAGCGCCGCGCCCCCCGCGTCCGCGGCCGGGCCGGGAGCCAGGGCACGGAGGGCGCGACGCAGTCGCCCCGGCGGGGGTGTCGGACAAGCGCCGGGGCGGGGGCCGCCCGTCCCCGGGGGAGCGGGGACGGGCGCCTTGTCGAGGGTGGTGCGGGACACTCGCTGAGCCATCGTCAGCTGCCCTGCTCGATCAGCTCGTCGGCCTTGGACTGGGCCTCGTCCAGGGCGTCCTGGGCGCTCTTCTTGCCCTGCATCGCGAGCTGCACCTGGGCGGCGATGGCGTTCAACTCGCCCGGGGTGAGGGCGATCTCGTCGGCCGTGGAGGTCTGGCGGTCACCGGCGACTATCTTGCGTGCCTCGGCGAAGGGGTCGTCACCCTCGACCTTCTGGAAGAAGGGGTCCTTGAGCGACTCCGTGGTGGACGGGAAGATCACCACGTTCGGGTCCTTCGCCCACGCCAGCTGGTTCCGGGCGTTGGTGAGGAACTGTGCGAAGGCGAGAGCCGTCGGGGCGTTCTTGCTCGTCGACGCGACGCCGACGTACTGCGGGGCGCCTACGGTGTGACCGAGGTCGTCCAGCGGGTAGCGGGCGACGCCGGTCTTCTTGTAGACGGTCGGGTTGTTCTGCTCGATGAAGCGCAGGTAGTTGGGGTTGGTCTGGCCGTAGACGAGCTTGCCCTGGCCGTAGACCGAGGACGGGTCCTGGTTGGAGGAGATCGAGTCGCGGGGCATGGCACCGGCCTGGTAGAGCTTCTTCATCCAGTTGACCCACTGGACCGTCCTGGGGTCGTCGGCGAAGGTGAAGGACTTGCCGTCGGCGGACAGCACCTCGACGCCCATCTGCTGCCAGTCGGCGGGGATGCGCAGGGAGGGGTTGGCGAGGAAGGCGTAGTAGTCGCCGTCCGAGGCCTTGGCGATCTTCTCGGCGTCGGCGAACAGGCCGAACATCGTCGTCGCGGGTTTCGCCGGGTCCAGGCCGGCCTTCTTCAGCAGCTCCGTGTTGAAGGTCTGCACGATGCCGCCGGAGTACCAGGGCAGCACGCTGTGCACCTTCGTGCCCTTCGCGTCGGCGTAGGTGCTGGACTTCCACATCGCGTCGGTGAACGGCTTGCCCGCGTCCGGTGCCTTCTTGTCCAGGTCGAGGAGGTAGCCGTTCTTCGTCAGCGCGATGGCCGTGTTGACGTTGATGTTGACCACGTCGGGCAGGGTGCAGCCCTGGGCGTCGGCGACCAGGCGCTGGGTGAAGGTGGAGTCGCCGGGGTCGTCGATCCACTTCACGCTCGTACCGGGGTGGGCCTTCTCGAAAGCCTTGATGACGCCGTTGAAGTAGGTGCCGAAGTCCTTCTTCAGGTTGGTGGTCTGGAAGGTGATCTTTCCCTTGACGTCGCCGCCGAGCTTGCCGGACCCGACGTTGCCCTGGTCGACCTTGCAGCCGCCCGCCGTGGCGTCCCCGTCGTCGGAGCCGCCGGAGAGGCCGCAGCCTGCGGCTGTCAGCGTCAGTACGACGGCACAGGCCAGGGATCCGGTCAGTCTTCTTGCGCGCATTGCTGCCCTCCTGAGACCCAGTCTTCTGCTGGTTCAATTCACCAACTTCGACTCCGATTGATGAAAAGGTGGACCAGAATTCATCGGAGGTCAATGGGTGCCGTGTTGCTTTTAGGTTCCGTGGACCGTCAGTGCCGGTGCTCGTGGTCCGGCTGGGAGGGGTCGCCGGGGTGCTCGTGGCCGGCCGCGTACACCACCGCGGCCCGTGCCTCGTCGAGCCAGCTGAAGAAGGCGCGCCGGCCCGCCGACCGGCGCAACTCGTGGGCGATGCCCGCGCGTACGGCCTCGTACGGCAGGAAGTCCGAGGGCTGCGCCCCGCCCGAGTGGTCGCCGAAGGGATCGACGCCGCGCCGCAGGGCGTCCTGGGTGAGGAAACGGTCGGGACTGCGGTCGTAGTAGTCCCGCACCGCCGCCGCGGGCACGTCCTGCTCGGCCTCCAGCGCGGCGAGCAGGGCCCGCGCGGCCGGGGAGTGTGCGAGCACCGCCGCGACGATGCTGCCGAGATCGGCGACGTCGGCCTCGGCGACGGCGAGGATCTCGGAGGGCCGGGCCTCTTCGGGAGGCCGCAGTCCGCGTTCGGCGCAGGCCCGGCGCGCCAGTTCGTCCACGACGACGACCTGCGTCGCCCAGCGCCGCCGCTGCCGTTCGGCGCGCGCCGACGCGTCGGGCCGCGTCCCCGGATCGCGGGGCGGCACGGCTGTCAGCAGCGTGTCGACGTGCCGTGCGGCGAGTGCCTTGCCGTGCACCAGCGCGGCCGCGCCCTCGGGCGGCCGAGTGCCCGGGGGAGGATCGGGCGGATGCGGATGCGGATGCGGATGCGGGTGTCCGTGACCGTTCACGGCAGCACCTCCAGGGGGACGGCCTCCGTATAGGCCACGCTGCCGTGCCAGGCGGCCTTGACCATCAGCCAGTACGCGCCCGGGGCCACCGCGTCGCCGTCCACCTCGATCACGCACTCCCGGCTCTCTCCGGCGGGCACGGTGAAGCCCTGGCTGCCCGGGGTCACCCCCGGCCAGGTTCCCCACGACGACACGGCCCACAGGGTGCCGCCGACCGGGCCGCGCGTGGTGTTGCGCACCGTCACCGGGACCCGTACGCGCTCGCCGGCCCGCACACCGACGCGCTCGGCGCCGAGCCGGCAGACCAGCGCCGGGCCCGTGCGCCCGTCGGGCTCGTCCGCCGGTGTGGTGCCCGGCACGTCGAGGGCCACGACGTCCTCGTACGTCTGGCCGCCGTGCGCGAGGCGTGCGGCGAGCCAGTGGCGGCCGGGCGCGGCGCCCGGAGCGGGAGTGACGGTGACCTCGGCGAGGGTGAAACCGCCGGGGCCCAGCGTGTACGGCAGTTGGGCGGGCTCGGCGGACCAGCCGGGCGGTATCCGAAGGTGGACCGTGCCCGAGACCGGGGCGTCCGTCAGCTCGGAGCTGACCCGGACCGTCGCGGTCACGGGTCCGGAAGCGGTGAGCGCGGGCGGTGAGACGTACACCGCCACGGGCAGGTTGCCGCGCGGGGCGGGACCGGAGTTGTGCAGCCAGTACCTCGTGTGGACGGGCTGCGCCGGTTCGTGCGCGGCGACTTGGGGCCCGGCCGTGGTCAGCCCGGGCGCCGACCGCGCAGTCGCCAGGACCGTCGCGACCTCGAACCCGGTGAGGCCGACGTCCAGCACACCGTCCTCGTCCGGGGCCAGCGGCTCTCCGGGTGTCTCCAGGACGTCGGCGCGCGCCCCGGCGCTCCAGGCGCCCGGCCCGTGCACACGGGCCCGGACCGGGCGGCCGGACACCTCGTGCATCCGGACGACGACTCCCCGGCCCGGGTCCGGCAGGGCCACGCTGCCGCGGGCCAGCGGCGATCCGGCCGGTTTCAGCGCGTCGAGCAGCACCTCGCCCGCCGGTTCCAGCGCCAGCAGCGCCGTCCGCCTGGGCAGCGGGGGGCCGTCCGGGGACCCGCCGCCGTCGCGCAGCCGCGCCGTGAGCGGACGGTTGTACGCGTGGCCGGTGCGTGGCAGGCCGAGGTCCCGCCAGTCGCCGACGCCGCCCACCACGGCGTACTCGAAGGTGTGCGACCACCGTTGGAGCTGGAAGGAGGAGCCGTCGGGGGCCGTGCGGCGGGGCGGGTCGACCCAGATGCCCGAGGGCCAGCCCGTGCAGGAGCGCATCAGCGACATGTAGAGGTCGCCCGCGCTGGTGACCACGCAGCCGGGGGTGCCCCGGTTGAGGACGGCGAAGCTGCGGCCGTCCCAGGCGTCGCCCGGCGGAAGGGCCTCGCCGCCGCCCGCCGCCGTGGCCCGCACCACCGCGTCGTCCAGGTCCGCGACCAGCGCGTCGACCGCCTTGGCGTCGTCCTCCTGCCGGAGGCCGGCGACGACGAGCAGCGGCAGCCGTTCGAGGTCCCGCAGGTCGGCGCCGGGCACCCACTCCTCGCGCAGGCTCGCGCGCGGGGCGACCCAGACGGCCGCCACGCCCTTCTCGGCCAGCTGTCGGCGCAGTTCGCGTCCGGCGGCCGGATCCCAGCCGAGTGCCTCGGCGACGACCTCGTTGCGGTCCGGGCCGCCGACGGCGATACGGATGTCCGGCAGGTTGGAGTCCACCTCCAGGTCGCCGTAGCGCGGCCCGCCGGCGATGGTCGAGGTCGCGGTGACACCGACGCGGACCAGGGCCGCCGCGAGCGGAGTGCCGAGTTCGCCGGCCTCGTCCCAGGAGCCGTACACGAGTTCGGCGACCCCGATGGAGCGGTGGCCGAGGAGTCTGCCCGTGTCGTCCCGGATCTCGGCGCGGGCCGTGGAGCCGAGTCCGAACCAGGTGTTCGCGGGGTTGTCCAGCGTCCAGGGGAACCGTTCGCTGTCGACGTCCACGAAGCCGAATCCGCGCCCGATGACGGCGTCGGCCACCTCGTGCACCGGCAGCCCGCCCCGCACGTCGGAGGGCCAGCGCACCCGGATCAGCCGGTCGGCGCCGTCGTAGCCGTCGATCGTGGTCGACAGGTCCAGGCGCGCCACCCCTTTCCACAGGCACAGCCGCTGGGTGTAGCGGAACAGGCCGAGGTCCGCGGTGACGGTGATCCGGGAGCCTGCCGGGGAGTGCTCGACGCGGACGTCGGCGGGCACCTCGCCGCTGCGGGCGGCGGTGGTGCCGGTCGGGGTGAGATGCCAGGGGCCCTCACCGAAACGCGGGTGGCGTGGGTACTCCTCCTGCACCACCAGTTCGTTGCCGATCTCGCCGGTGCGCAGCAGGTCCTGGCCGCCCTCCGCGAGCGCGCGCAGCGCGCTGACCGCGCCGCCGCGCTCCGGGTCGACGGTCAGCTCGTAGAACTCGTTGCGGATGGTGGCGCCCTCGCCCGGTGCCCACTCGGGGACGCTGCCCCGTGCGAGAGGGAGCGCCGTGAGACCCATGCCGGGGACGTCCGGTACGACCACGCGCAGTTCGCCGTTCTCCCGGACGGCGGGCAGCGGCAGACCCGTGTCGTCGAGCGGGACGAGCCCGGGGTCGGCGACGGTCAGCACGTCCCGCCGCTGCCAGGTCGCGGAGTTGAAGACGACCAGGTCCGGGCCGCCGCCGGGCAGGGGGGCCACGTGTGCAGCCAGGGCTCCGGTCGCGTCGGCGTGGACGGTCTCGGCGAGGTCGGCCAGTTCGCGCCAGCCGGTCAGCAGGTCGATGTAGACCTGGTCGGACTCCGAGCCCGTGATGGCGTCGTGGTGGGCGCCGTAGATCAGCTGACGCCAGGCCTTGTCGAGGGCGGCGTCCGGATAGACGTGCCCGGTGACGAGCGAGGCGAGCGTCGCCCAGGCCTCGGCGTCGGCGAGCAGCGTCTCGCCGTACCGCTGGGCCTGCTTGGTGTCGATGTACGAGACGTCCTTGCCGGTGTAGACCGGGTTCATGTCCCGTGTCTGCGGCGAAGGCCTGCGCCCCTCGGCGTCCAGTTCGGCCCGCACCGCGGCGAAGAAGTCCCGGGGCACCCCGCTGACGAAGCGCGGCCAGACATAGCGGGCGTTCCAGTCGCGGTGGATGTCCATGACCCAGCGGCACGGTGGGGCGTAGTCCCCGCCGACCGGCAGGAGCACGTTGCGGGTGAGCGCCACCTGCTTGAGGCCGCGGAACAGCTTGAACGCCGCCGCCCGCGCCTCGGGGAGCGTCGGCGCGTTGTCGATGGCCCAGCCCGCGCCGTAGTGGTTGACCATGTACGCGGTCAGCAGCCCGCGTCCCGACGGCGCGATCCACGAGAACTCGGCGGGGAACTGCATCCGCTTCGGATCACGGGGTTCCTCACCGAAGACGGAGAGGGTGGGGCCCCACTGGTGGTAGGGGCCGCGCGCCCACGAGCTGGAGGTCAGACCCGCGTCGGCCATCAGGCCCGGGAACTGCGGATCGTGCCCGAAGGCGTCCAGCTGCCAGGCCGTCTCGGGCGAGGCCCCCATGATGCCGCGCTGGAAACCGTCTCCGTGGACGGCGTTGCGGATGGTGGCCTCGGCGCCGGTGAGGTTGGTGTTCGGCTCGTTGTAGGTGCCGCCCATGATCTCGACACGGCCGGTGCGCAGCAGCTCCCGCAGGAAGGCGCGTTCCTCCGGGAAGGAGTCCCAGTACGGCTTGAGGTAGTCGACCTCCGCCAGCACGAAGGTGTACGCCGGATCGCGCCGCGCGAGATCGCAGTGGGCGCGCACGAGACTCATCCCGGACCGGCCGCGGGAGTCGAAGGTACGGGCCGGCAGGCCCGTGACGGCCGGGTCGTCGGCGACGTCCCAGGTCTCGGTGTACGCGGCCTGGGTGTTCCACCAGACGGGGTCGTAGTGGAAGTGGCTGACCATGAACATGGTCCAGCCGGTCTCGGCGGCGGTGAACTCGGCGGTGTGCACGGCGACTTGAGAGGCGTCGCGCTCGTCGGTCGCGGTCACCGTGATGGTGCGGCGCTCGCCGGGGGCGAGGCTGCTGAGCACGGGTGTCTCGGCGCGCACGGTGCCGTCGTCGGCCGCGGTGGCGCGGGACTCTCCGGCGACACCGGGGCCCTCGACCGTGAGGCGGACGGTCCGGCCGGGGGAGTGGCTCAGTTCGACGGCCACCACCTGGCGCGGCTGTTCGGCGGTTCCGACGAAGAGCTCGGTCGACTCGACAGAGATCACGCGCATGGGGCTCCTACGAGGGTGCTCGGCGGAGCCCCATCGTGACACCGAGAGGATGATTCAAACAACCATCCATCGAGATTCTCGGTGGTTCATCCATACATCCCCGGGTGGCCTACCGTGTGCGGCGGTTCTTCACCGCGTGCTGTCCGGCGATGTGGTCGGTCAGGGCCAGTGAGGCGCTGGCCCGGGTGTACGACAGCTGGGCCACCCGCACGTAGAGGCAGTCGATGAGCACCAGGACGGAGTGCCGGGCGCCGATGCTGCCGGTGCGGAAACTCGTCTCGGAGGAGGAGGAGACGAGACGGATGTCCGCGGCCCGGGCGAGCGGCGACTTCGGGTCCGCCGTGAGCGCCACGGTGGTGGCGCCGCGCTCCTTGGCGAGTTCGAAGGGCTCGATGGTCTCCCGGGTCGCCCCGGAGTGCGAGATGCCGATGGCGACGTCCGCCGGGGTGAGCAGCGCCGCCGACGTGGTCGCCGCGTGCACCTCGGTCCAGCCGCGGACCGAGCAGCCGATGCGGAACAGCCGGGTCTCGGTCTCCTGGGCCACCGCGCCGCTGCCGCCGACTCCGTAGACGTCGATACGGCGGGCGCGGGCGACGGCCTGGGCCGCGCGCTCCAGTGCGTCGAGGTCGATCCGGTCGATCGTCTGCTGGACCGCCCGCAGGTCCGCGCTGCCGACGACGGTGACGACCCGTTCCAGGCCGTCGTCCGGGGAGATGTCGGGGCCGATCTCCGCGCTGCCCCAGTCGGAGACCTCGCCGCGGCCGCGCTCCTGGGCCAGTTCGATCAGCAGATGCTGGTACGAGTCCAGGCCGATGGCGCGGCAGAACCGGGTCACGGTGGCCTGTGACGTGCCGGTGCGGCGCCCGAGCTCGGCGGCGGAGGAGTGGGTGACGGCCGCGGGATCCTCCAGGATCAGCTCGCCCACCTTCCGCAGCGAGCCGGCCAGCCGGGGCAGCTCCGTGCGGATCAGCGAGGTGACGTCCGTCGGGGGCATTCCGTTGCCGGCGCCGGTCCGTTCCATGGGGTTCCCGATCTCCTCGGTGGTGCCTGCAGTGCAGCTGAGAATGTATCAGCCACCAACCGTCCCGCAGATTGAATCTCAGGACCGAAAGGCCGCCACGCCCGGCCGTGGCGAGGGCGTGGAGAAGTCCCGTTGCCCGACGTCCGTGGCCTATGGTTTATTCATTCAAGCAAGCTCATGAAGAGTGGTGGTTTCATCCACCGGTGGGGAGTGCCGCGTGACCGTCGACTCTGTGAACGCGGGCGGATACGCACGCCAGGGCCTGGACGTCCTGGAGCACATCGCCGCGTCCTCCCGGGACGCGGTGGGCCGGGCCGCCGAACTGCTGGCCCGGTGCGTGCGCACGGACGGAGTGATCCAGGCGTTCGGCACCGGGCACTCGCAGGCACTCGTCCTCGAACTCGCCGGACGCGCCGGAGGGCTGGTCCCCACCAACCGGCTGAGCATCGCCGACCTCGTCCTGTACGGGGGCGACGACCCGAGCGTCCTGGACGACCCGCTCCTGGAGCGCAGGCCGGGCGTCGCCGAACGGCTCTACGACCTCGCCGGGCCGCAACCGGCGGACCTGTTCGTCATCATCTCCAACTCGGGCGTCAACAACGTCATCGTGGAGATGGCGCTGCGGGCCAAGGAACGGGGCCACCAGGTCCTCGCCATCACCTCGCTGGCCCACACACGGGCCGTCCCCGCCTCCCACCCCAGCGGGAAGAAACTCGCGGACATCGCCGACGTCGTCCTCGACAACGCCGCTCCGCGGGGCGACGCACTCCTCGAACTCCCCGGCGGCGGTGCCGTCTGCGCCCTGTCCACCCTCACCGGGGTGATGCTCGTCCAGATGACCGTCGCCGACACGGCCGCGCGGCTGCTCGCCGACGGACTGCGACCGCCCGTCTACGTCTCCGCCAACGTGCCCGGCGGCTTCGAGGGCAACCTGGAGCTGGAGACGAGGTACGCGGGCCGCATCCGGCGTACGGCCAGTTGACACGTGCCGACGGCGGCGCGCGCCGGGTCCGCTGAGCGTCCCGGCGCGCGCCGCGCTCAGAGAGCCCCGGTCCCGGGCGCCGCCGCGGCCACGGGTGTCTCCTCCAGCGGGAAGTGGCAGGCCGCCGTGTGGTGCGGCGTCGCGAGGGGCGCCGCGGGGACGGCCTCGGCGCAGATGTCCTCCGCACGCCAGCACCGTGTTCTGAAGCGGCAGCCGGACGGCGGGTCGGCCGGGGACGGGATCTCACCGGTGAGCAGGATGCGCTCCCGCTTCGCCCCGCGCCCGGCCGCGAGCGACGGGGCCGCCGACAGGAGAGCCGCCGTATAGGGGTGCCGGGGCCGTTCGAAGAGAGCCTCCGCCGATCCGGTCTCCACGATCTTGCCGAGGTACATCACGGCGACGCGGTCGGCGACGTGCCGCACCACGGACAGGTCGTGCGAGATGAACACGTACGACAGACCCAGCTCGTCCCGCAGATCGCCCAGCAGGTTGAGCACCTGCGCCTGGACGGACAGGTCCAGCGCGGAGACCGGCTCGTCGCAGACGATGACCTCGGGTTCCAGGGCGAGGGCGCGGGCGATGCCGATCCGCTGCCGCTGCCCGCCGGAGAACTCCTGGGGGTGGCGGCGCGCGTCGGAGGCGCGCAGTCCCACCATCTCCAGCAGTTCGGCCACGCGCGCCGCGCGCCTCGGGGCGGGTACGAGGTCGCGGTGGGTGTGCCACGGCTCGCCGATCAGGTCCGCCGCGCACAGCCGCGGATTGAGCGAGCCGAACGGGTCCTGGAAGACCATCTGCACCTTGCGCCGCCAGGCGAGCAGTTTCGCCCCCGACAGCGAGAACGGGTCCACTCCGTCGAACCGTACGGTTCCCTCGTCGGGCCGTTCCAGCATCAGCAGGACCCTGGCGAGCGTGGTCTTGCCGCAGCCGGACTCGCCGACCAGGCCCAGCGTCTCGCCGCGGCCGAGGGACAGGTCCACGCCCGCGAGGGCCCGCAGTCTGGTGCTGCCCTTCGCGGTACGCGGCACCGGGAAGGTCTTGGCCAGGCCGGTGGCCTCCAGCAGGGGTGTTCCGGGCTCAGGCATCGGCCAGTTCCTCCGAGAAGTGACAGGCGGCGGCGCGTCCGGCTCCGGTCCCGGCCAGCTCGGGCCGGTGGGTTGCGCACAGGTCGCGGGCCATCGGGCAGCGCAGCCGGAAGGCACAGCCGGAGGGCACGGAGCGTGGGTCGGGCGGGCTCCCGGGTATGGAGCTCAGCCGGGAACCCTTGTGCTGCTCGGCCGGCACCGACTCCAACAGGCCCCGCGTGTACGGGTGGTTGGGCTTGCCGAACACCTCGCCCACCGGACCGGTCTCCACGACCGTGCCCGCGTACATGACGGCGACCCGGTCCGCGTGCTCCGCGACGAGCCCGAGGTCGTGGGTGATGAGGACCAGGGCCATCCGCTGCTCGCCGCGCAGTTCGCGCAACAGGTCCATGATCTGGGCCTGCACGGTGACGTCCAGTGCCGTGGTGGGCTCGTCGGCGAGCAGCACCTTCGGCCGCAGGGCGACCGCCATGGCGATCAGCAGCCGCTGGCGCATGCCGCCGGAGAACTGGTGCGGGTAGGCGCCGGCGCGCGAGGGAGCCTCCGGGATGCCGACCCGCTCCATCAGCTCGACCGCCTTGGCCTTCGCGGCGCGCCGGGACATCTTCTCGTGGATGCGGAACGGCTCCGCGAGCTGCGCCCCGACCGTCTGGACCGGGTTGAGCGCGCTGAGCGCGTCCTGGAAGACGATGGCCAGACCGGGGCCGGCCAGCTTGCGCCTGGCCCGGGCACCCAGCGCCAGCAGGTCCTCACCCTCCAGCCGGGCCTGCCCGCCCACGACCTCGGCGGCCGGGTCGAGCAGCCCCGCGACGGCGTGGGCGGTCATGCTCTTGCCGCATCCCGACTCGCCCAGCAGCGCCAGCGTCTCCCCGGACCGCACGGCGAAGCTCACACCGCGCACGACGGGGACGGACCCGGCGGGGGTACGGATGTCGACCGACAGGGCGTCGACGGCGAGGGTGTCGTCCTGCGCTCCCGTGGCGGTCCCGCCGGCTCCTTCACGGGGGCGGGGAACGGTGTGGACGGCCGCGGCGGGCGCGACGTCGGCGGCCGTGGGGGCGGCGGGCCCGGACTCCGGCCCGTGCTGGACACCCGGGGCGCCCGGGGCTCCGGACTCCCCCGTGCCCTCGGCCGCTGCGCGGCCGCGCAGCCGTCCGCGGCGGCCACCGCGTCGCAGGCCGTGCCGCCAGCGCTGGCCCGGGTCGGTCGCCAGCCGGGCCCAGGCGGCGAGGACGGTCGCCGACACCGTGGTCAGGACGATGGCGAGGCCCGGGAAGACCGCGATCCACCAGGAGCTCTGCAACTCCTGCCGCCCCTGCGCCACCATCAGCCCCCAGCTCACGTCCGGCGGCTGGATGCCGATGCCGAGGAAGCTCAGCGAGGACTCGGTCAGCATCACGAAGCAGAAGTCGAGCGCGGCGACGGTGAGCAGGGTGGGCAGCACCGTGGGGGCGACGTGGCGACGGATGGCCGCCCAGCTACCGGTGCCGAAGGTGCGTGCCGCGTCCATGAACAGGCGGCTGCGCAGTTCGGCGGACTCGGCCCGCGCGGTGCGCAGGTACACGGGGATCCGGGCGACGGCCAGGACCAGCACGATGTTGGCGGCGCTCGGCGAGAAGACGTACAGCACGACCACGGCCAGCAGGAGGGAGGGGAAGCTGAGGATCACGTCGGCGATCCGCAGGGACACGTTCTCGCGCCGGCCGCCGTGATAGCCCGCCCACATGCCCCAGACCGAGCCGACGACGAGTGAGCAGAGCACGGCGGGCACCGCCACGGACAGGGTGGTCCCGGCCGCTGTGATCAGCCGGGCGGCCACGGGGCGGCCCAGGGAGTCGCTGCCGAGCACGAAGGCCCAGCCGTGGTCGAGGGTGAACGGCGACCGGCCGGGATCGCGCAGGTTCTGCTGCGTCGCCAGGTCACCCACGAGCAGCGGGCCCAGGACGGCGCACACCCCGACGGCCAGCAGGACCAGGGCCGCCGCGCAGGCGAACCTGTCCTGGAGGAGCAGGGTGAGCCACTTGCGCCGGGCCGTCACCGGGCCGGTGCCGGGACTCGCGTCGCCGTCGTGGTCCGCGTCCTTGCGGACGGTGTTCTTACGGAGCATGTCTCTTCCTTGGCTCACGCCGCCGCCCGCTGCCGGACCCGCGGGTCGAGGATCGCGTGGCAGACGTCCACGAGGATGTTGAGGGCGAAGATCACAAGGGCGGTCAGCAGGACGGCGGCCTGCAGCACCGCGAAGTCACGCTGGAGCACCGAGTCGATCATGAGCTTGCCGATGCCGGGCCAGCCGAAGATGGTCTCGACGACGACGGCCCCGTTGACGAGTCCGACGGCGAGGTCCCCCGCGACGGTGAGCGCGGGGGCGGCCGCGTTGCGCAGGGCGTGCCCGAAGACCACCCGCGACTCGCGGGCGCCCTTGCTACGGGCCACCTTCACGTAGGGGGCGGAGAGCGCGGAGACCATGGCGCCGCGTACGACCTGGACCAGCACGCCGAAGGGGCGGACGAGCAGTGTGGCCACGGGCAGTATCCACGCGGCCGCGCTGTCGGTGCCGGACGTGGGGAGCCAGCCCAGTGTCACCGCGAAGATCAGGACGCCCATGATGGCGAACCAGAAGTCGGGGATGCTGGCGGCCGTCGAGGAGAGGAAGCTCGCGACGCGGTCCGTCGCCGAGTTGGGGCGGTACGCGGCCAGGCTGCCGATCACCACGGCACCCACGACGGCGAGCAGCATCGTCCACCCGGCGAGCTGCAGCGTGGCGGGAAAGGCCCGCAGCACCGACTCGCTCGCCGACTGCGCGGTGCGCAGCGACTCGCCGAAGTCGAGGTGGGCGACCTGGACCAGGTAGTCGCCGAACTGGGTGAGCAGCGGCTGGTCGAAGCCGTTGCGGGCGGCGAACTCGTCCCTCATCTCGGGTGTCGCGCTGAGCGGGAGATACAGGTTGGACGGGTCCCCGGTGAGGCGGGCCAGGAAGAACACTCCCAGGACCACCACCAGCAGGGGGATGACGCTGGAGAGCGCACGGCGGCGCAGCATGGTGAACATCGGTCCGCTCCTCCCTCAGTCCGCGCGGCGCATGTCGGAGAGCCGCATCTCGTCGTTGGTGGCCGAGTCCGGCCGGTAGCGGACGTGCGAGGAGAGAGCGAGGATGCCGGTCATGTTGGCCATGACGGCGTCCCGTACGACCTCGTCGTTCTGGTGGGCGAACGCGTCCGCGAAGGCCTTCTGCCGCTGGTCGCCGGACGCCAGCTGGGCCCGTGTCGTCAGGGCGTCGAGTTCGGGCGTCCCGTAACTGCTCTGCGCGCCCTTGCTGCCGTAGATCTGGCCCATCGTGAAGGCCGCGTCCCCCGCCTGGTTGCCGTGCTGTGCCTGGAGGAGGGTGGGGCCGATTCCCTTGGGGAAGGGGCGCAGCAGGTACTCCAGCCACGCGTTGACGTCCAGCATCTTGATCTCGACCTTGAGCCCGGCCTTGATCAGGCCGTCCTGCACCACCTCCATGGCCTCGGCGGCCTTCGGGTAGATGCCGTTGCGGCCGATGAGGGTGATGGTGGTGCCGGTCGGTACGCCGTCCGCGCGGGCCTCGGCCACGAGAGCCTTGGCGCGCTCGGGGTCGTAGGCCCAGGGCTTGATCCGCGGGTTGTGTCCCGTGACGCCCTTCGACACGAGCTGGCCGCTCGGTCGGCCCGAGAAGACCGCCGTGACCAGGCCCTCCCTGTCGATGGCGTAGTTGACGGCCCGTCGGATCCGGATGTCGTCGAGCGGTGCCTTGGTGGCGTCCATCCGCAGGTACGAGACCTCGTTGGTGGTGAACTCGACGGCCCGGTCGCCCGCGCCGTCCTCCGGGGCGAGCCCGATCGCGACATCGGCCTCGTCGTTGGTGACCATGGCCGCGCGCACGCTGCCCTCCGCCCGCCACACGTACTTGGCGGCGGCGAAGTCGGGGGCCTCACCCCAGTAGCCGGAGAAGCGCTTCAGGCGCAGGAACCGGCCCTGGCTCCACTCGTCGAGCCGGTAGGGCCCGGTGCCTACCGGCTTGCGCACCCTCGCGTCGGGGTCGGTGCTGGTGGGCACGATCTCGACGAAGGACAGGCGCAGCGGGAGGATCGGGTCCGGTTCTGCGGTGGTGACCTTGAGCGTCGTGTCCCCGGCGGGTGTCGCGGTGACCTTGCTGTCGGTGAAGATGTAGCCGTCGACGTTGCAGTTGAGGTCCGACTCCGTGGCGCGCTCGATGGAGAAGGCCGCGGCCTCGGCCGTGAACGCGGAGCCGTCGTGGAAGCGGACGCCCTCGCGCAGGGTGAAGGTCCACGAGGTGGGCGAGTCGCGCTTCCACTCGGTGGCCAGGGCCTGCTCCAGCCGCCCGGTGGACGGATCGCGTTCCGTGAGCGCCTCCGTGATGTTGGAGCGCGTGACCCGGCCGGTCGCGGTGAGCGAGGCGTCGCAGGGTTCGAGGGTCGGCGGCTCCTCGGGCAGGACGACACGGAGGGTGCCGGGGCCCTCGCCGATGGGGTCGGCACCGGCGACCGAGCAGGCCGGGGCGGCCAGCAGGACGAGGGCCGACGCGAGCACGCCCGCGGTGCGTCTGCGGCGTGGACGGGTGTGGGAGCGGATGCGCACTGGGCCTGGACCGATCACTGTTCTGTTCCTCCGCAAGCGCAACCAGGGACTCCGTCCACAATGGAGAACGCGGTTTAGATATGTGGACGATCATTATTGGGTGGGCTTTGTCGAAGACGTCAAGGGGTGTGCAGCAACAAGCCGACATTCGTACGGACATGACGGTGCGTCTGCATATGTGAATACTTCTGGGCCCTCCTGGGCGGTGCCCGCCTTGCCCGCTCCGTGCGCGTGACGCACGCTGGTCCCATGGGTGCGCACGACGGGCCTACGCTCATCGCGTCCGTCCAGCGGGCCTTCCGGCTGCTGGAGGCGGTGACCGCGCACGAGAACGGCGCGCCGGCGAAACAGCTCGCACGGGAGACGGGCCTGCCGCTGGCGACCGCCTACCACCTGCTGCGGACACTGGTCCACGACGGATATGTGCGGAAGCTGGAGGACGGCGGGTTCGTCCTGGGCGACAAGGTGCAGACGCTGCGCAGCACGGGCCGCGGGCAGGCACTCCTCAGTCGCGTCCGTCCCGCGCTCGCCGCGCTCCGCGACGACCTGGCGACCGCCGCCTACCTCACCTTCTACGAGGAGGGCGAGATCAGGGTCGCCGAGATCGTCGACGGCCCGCGGGCCCCGCGCGTCGACCTCTGGGTGGGTTTCGAGGACGCCGGGCACGCCACGGCCCTGGGCAAGTCCGTACTGCGCGAACTGGACGACGAGGCCCGCGAGGACTACCTCTCCCGCCATGGCCTGGCCGACCTCACGCCACGGACCATCACCAGCCGGCCGGAACTGCTCCGGCGCCTGGACTCCTCCCCGGTGGCCCCGGCCGTCACGGACCTGGAGGAGTACGCCCTCGGTACCGTCTGCGTGGCCGTGCCCGTCTACAGCGGGGACACGCTCGGCTCGCTCGGCGTCTCGCTCCCGGTGAGCCGGCTCTCCCGGCTGGAGGAGATCAGTGCGCGGCTGATCCCTGCCGCGGACCGGGTGACCCGGGGCCTCTCGCTCACTATCTGAAATCCGCCGCCTTGTGGCAGCCCCGGCCGACACCGTTTCCTGGATGAAACAGGCATTTCGGGAGTACGTCCCGTAGGTGCGCCCATCCACAGACGAGGACTGCTGCCGCATGAGCCAGGCGCGACACCACGGGGGCGACCACCGGCAGGCCCGGCTGTTCCGGCACCGCGTGACCTGCCCCGGAAGCCCGGCCCGCAGGCGCGCCGCCGTCCGGCTGGCCGCCGGGACGCCCGTCCTGCCCGTGCTGATCGTCTCCGTCGTCGCGCTCACCGACCTCCTCGGCGGAGCGGGCATGATCTGGCTGCCCCTCCTCGCCGCCGGACCGGCCCTGGCCGCGACCACCAACGGACCGCGCGGCGTCCTGTGCGTGGGTCTCCTCGCCGCGGCGCTCGGCGCCACGCTCGGCATCCGCGACGGCGTCCCGGGCCGGGAACTGGCGGCCGTGCTGTGCGCCCTGGCCGCCGTCACCCTGGCCGGCGGCCTGGCCAGCGCGCTGCGCGGACGCCGGGAACGGGTGCTCGCGGCCGTCCGCTCCGTCGCGGAGACCGCCCAGCACGCCCTGCTCAAACCCGTGCCCGCCACGGTCGGCCCGTTCCAGGTGGCCGTCCGCTACAGCGCCGCCGCGGCCGAGGCCCGTATCGGCGGGGACCTCTACGCGCTGATACCCACGCCGTACGGGGTCCGCCTGATCGTCGGCGACGTGCGCGGAAAGGGGCTGCCGGCCGTGGGGACCGCCGCGCTGGTGCTCGGCGTCTTCCGCGAGGCCGCCTACGACGAGCCCGACCTCCTCGCCGTCGTCGAGCGCATCGAGCGCAGCCTCGCGCGCAATCTCGGCCACGACGACTTCGTCACCGCCGTCGTCGCCGGCTACCCGCGGGCCGGGCACACCGACGCGGGACACCTGGAAATCGTCAACTGCGGACACGCGCCCCCGCTGCTGGTGGACGCGGCCGGGAACGTCGTCGCGGCGGAGCCGACACACCCGGCCCCGCCCCTCGGGCTGCGCGCCCTCACGGGCCACACCCCGGACCTGCAGGTCCTGCCCTTCGCCGACGGCGACCAACTGCTGCTCTACACCGACGGGGTGACCGAGGCCCGCGACCGGAGCCGCGCGTTCTACCCCCTCGTGGAAGGCCTGGCCCGCCACGTGTCCGACGAGCCCTCGCGCACCCTCGGCGCCATCCACGGCGAACTGCTGGCGCACGTGGGCGGCCGGCTCCACGACGACGCCGCGCTGCTCCTGATCCGCAAACCGTCGGCCCGGGAAGCGATGGTTCCCGAACCGACGGTTCCCGCAGCGGCGGTTCCCGCAGAGGCGGTTACTCGCCCGACGGTGCCGTCAGGCTGACGCCGAGACCCACCGGCGTGCCGAAGTCCGGCGTGCCGTCGGCGTTCCAGGTGAACTTCTGCGCCCTGGTGCTCCGGTTCATGTCGCAACCGCCGGAGGCCGAGCTGTTGGCGTGGTAGACCATCCAGTCCTCGGTCCCGTCGGGCGACTTGAAGAAGCCGTTGTGGCCCGGCCCGTACACACCGGCCGCGTTGGACCGCTGGAAGACCGGGTTCGGCGACTTGACCCAGGACGAGGAGCTGAGCGGGTCACCCCCGTTGTACGTGAGCATCCCCAGCTTGTAGTCGGGCGTCGAGCAGTGGCTGGCGGAGTAGACGATGAAGGTCTTCCCGCCCCGCTGGAGGACCTCGGCGCCCTCGTTGACCGCGCCGCCCACCGTCTCCCAGCCGTGGGTCGGGGTGGACAGCACCCGGCGGGTACCGCTCGCGGTCCACGGGTTCGACAGCGGCCTGATGAACATGGGCTGCGAACCGTTGTAGAAGGTGCCGAGCAGATAGAGCTTGCCGTCGAGCTGGAGGATGCCCGGGTCCAGCTCCCAGGTGTTGTCCTGGGCCGGATCGAGCAGGTCGGCCTTGAAGCTGTAGGGCCCCATCGGGTCCAGGCCGGCGCTCTCCAGCACGTGGATCCGCTGGGTGCCCAGGTCGTACGGCTCCCGCCCGGCCGTGTAGTAGAAGTACCACCGCTTCCCGTTGGGGCCGTCGAGCAGGTGGAACTCCGGGGCCCACATCGTGCCGGCGCCGTTGGGCCGGGAGAGGTTGAAGATCACCTGCTCCGTGGCCGTCTTCAGACCTGCCAGGGTGTCGGCCTTGCGCATGGTGACCGTCGAGTTCCAGGTCGTGGTGGCGAGGTAGTAGTTCCCGTCGTGGTAGGTGAGCCAGGGGTCGGGGCCGCGCTGGGCGAGCGGGTTGGTGAACGTCCCCGGGCTCGTGCCGCCGCCGGTGAAGCCCGGCAGCCGCCACACCCTCCCGTTCGCGGTGGCACACGGCAGTTGCACCAGGCCGGTGTTGGAGGCCGACGAACCGCCGCTGGGCGTCACGCACTTGCCGGAGCCGGCCGACACCAGGTTGAAGGTCTTGTCCGTTCCGGTCACGGACACCGGTGCGAGCCGCCACCGCTGGTTCGTCCCGTTGTGGCAGGGCCACTGGATGATCGTGGCGTTGTCCGCCGTGGACGCGCCGGACACGTCGACGCACTGACCCGACCGCGTGGTGATCGTGTAGGTGTCGCTCGTCCCCGCGACCGGGGTGAAGCCGAGGTCCTGGTTCGCACCGGCACCGCAGGCGGCGGCACGCAGCTGTGTTCCGTTGGTCGTCGAACCCCCGGGAAGCTCAAGGCAGTTGCCGCCGTTCTGGTTCACCCCCGTCGAGGTGAAGGCGACGGCGGCGGCCGCGGGCGGGGGTGCCACGAGGAGGGCGACCACAACGGCGAGCACGGCGGTGAGCACGGACAGGCATCTGGAACGGGTCACTGGGGCACACCCTTCATCGCTTGGAGGTTGCCGGGGGGCCGTACACCTTGGCTTCGAGGAGCCCGACGGAGCTGCTGCCGTTGCCGGTGAGCAGCACCCGTAGTCGGGTCGTGTTCGTGGGGGTGAAGGTGACGGTGTTGTACTGGTTCTTGGCCAGTGGATAGCCGCCGGTGCCCGGCACGTCGACGTAGGCGCTGCCGTTCCAGTACTGCAGCTTCCACGAGGCGGGCATGTCGATGCCCTGGTCGTCGTCGAAGAAGTACACCTCGGCCCTGTCGAGGGTCTTCGCGGACGGCCAGGTCAGCTCGGCCCACTGCTGGCCCGTCTCCGGCCAGGTTCCCCAGCGCGGGTTCACCGCGTCGTTGGACGACGGCGGATCGATCCCGTCGTTGACCGCGGCGACGCTCTCCCAGGAGGAGGTGTACGACGCGGACGCCGTCGCGGACGTCGCCTGGTTGGCCGGCGGCTGGACGCCGCCCCGGTTGTACACCTTGACCTCGGTGAGCCCCGTCCTGGCGCCTGAGGCGTTGGTCGCCAGGATGCGTATGCGCTGGGCGCTGACCGCCGGGAACCGCACCAGGTTGTAGTTGGCGCGTGGCGCGGCCGGGCTCTTGGTCTGACTCGGCGCGTTCACCCACGAACTGCCGTTGTGGTACTGGACGGTGTACGCGGACGGCGCCCGGTAGGTGGTACTGGCCGGGCGGCTGTCCTTGAAGTACAGGCGCACCTCGTCGAGCGTGCGGGCGCTGCCGAGGTTCAGCTCGTACCAGTCCTGGCTGTTGGCGGAGCCGCCGGCGCCCCAGAACGGCTCGTTGGTGGGAAAGCCGTCGACCGCCCCGGAGGTGCTGCTGCCGGACCCGGTGTGGGAGGCGGACACGGTCGCCCCGGAGGCGAGGTTGGTGAGGTCCGCGGTCAGGTCGACGCCGGCCTTGGCGAGCATGTCGACCATCCGGGGGCTGTTCTGCACGACCTGGTTCGGGGCCTTCAGCCCGGCGACGGACGTGTGGTGGGTGACCGTGCCGCTGGTGGTGACGTCGCCGGTGGCAGGGTCCCAGGTGAAGGGCACCAGGGAGCTGACCGTCGCGGCCCGGTTGCCGTTGACGTAGATCGAGTAGCCCTCCGGGACGCCTGGATAGCGGACCACGCCGTCGGCCGGGTCGTCCCAGACGATGGACAGGTCGGCGCCACGGTAGCGGAGGTTGTTGACGGTGAAGTGGCTCCAGCCGATGTTGATCGGGGAGAGCTCGACCTTCGCGTCGTTGCGTGGGCGCAGCCCCGCGACGTCCTCGATCACGGTCCAGTTGCTGCTGCCGAGGATGTTGTGGTGGATCCAGGAGCGGTAGTCGATCCCGGTGCCGTTCCAGTCGGCCCAGAACTCGTTGGCGTCCGGCCACTGGGTGTTGCCGCCGACGTACTGTGCCCAGGTGTTCCAGTAGAGGAGCTTCTTGTAGTCGGTCGCGCTCATCGCGGAGTTGGGGTAGTTGCGCAGCACCGACGAGTAGAGGCGGAACTGCACGGTGGAGTTGATGGTGGAGAAGTTGTTGGAGCCGGGGTTCCCGGCGTCGGCCGCGGCCTTCTTGTCGACCTGGTTGGCCGTGTAGAAGGGGAAGACCGGATACTGGGCCGGGTCGTCGTACAGCCGCAGGGCCTGCCGGTACGTCGCCGTGTTGGGGACGGCTCCGACCGAGAACGGGTAGTAGTTGTTGATCTCCTTCCAGGGCACCCACTCGTTGGTCGACTTGAGCCGGTGCTCGAACAGCTGCCTGTTCGGGTTCCAGAGCACGTTGACGATGGCGTCCTTGATCTGCGTCGCGAGGGTGCGCATCTCGGTGGCCTTGGCCGTGTTGCCGATCGCCTCGTAGGCCTGGGCGGCGGCGAGGGCGCCGCTGTACTGGTAGGCGGACTCGGCGCGGTCCATGTTCCCGGGCTTCCAGTGGAAGGACACCGCGTCGGCGTCGTTGCCGGTCAGGGCGCCCCAGTCGTACTCGATGAGCTTGTTGTTGTCGTGGTCGTAGTGGGCGAGCTGTCCCTTGACGTCACCCTCGGCGTAGCGGGCCAGGTTGGCGGCGATGCCTGGTTGGCCGCCGTGGATCTGGTAGCTCTTCCAGGCCGCTTCGGCGATGTACTGGGTGTAGCTGTTGGACCAGTTCTCCGGATCTCCCGGGTTGTCGAGGAAGCGGGCGCCCTTGGAGGTCTGGCCCACGCTGAGCCAGTCCCCGTACGCGTAGGCAGGGTTGCGCAGGTATTTGAGATCGTCGATGTGCATGGGCTGGGTGAGCGCGATCGCGTTGTTGTAGCCGAGCACGCCCTCGGTCGAGGTGGGGAACTGGAAGGTCTGCCCGGGGATGTCGGCGTCGAGGCTGTTGAAGCGCATCAGCCACCAGCGGTAGTAGATGTTCTTCTTGATCGCGCCTTCGGGGACGTCGATGTAGGGCACGTTCTGCGCCCACCACAGGTTGTAGGCCCTGACGTGGGTGGCGAACGCGGTGCTGTTGGAGTAGCCCGCGTAGGCGTTGTACTCCGTCAGGGACTCGGGGATCTCGTCGGTGACGAAGCCCATCACCACCTTGGCCGTGACCGTGGCTCCGGCCGCGATCGTCACGGACCGGTTCAGCCCGCCGCCGGAGACGGCGAAACCGTCGCCGGTGAGCCGCGGGCGCAGGGTGGTGAGGTTGTTGTACGCGTTGACCTGCCCGGTCAGTTCGCTGCCGCTGCCGGAGGTGGCGTGCGGGGAGGTGGCCCGCAGTTGCAGTGTGGTGGAGCCGCTGCCGGTGTTCCTGATCGACAGGTTGGTGACGGCGACGTTGTTGTCGGTGATGAACTTGGTCTGGTCGACGGTGACCGAGCCGCTGGTGTGCACGCTCTTCCAGTGGCTGGGCGTCTGCCGGCGCTGGGAGACCTGCTCGGTGAAGGTGCCGGGGGAGAGCGCCACGCTGTAGGCGTTGTTGTCGTTGACGCTCTCCCAGTAGGCGGCGTGGCCACCGAAGCCGAGCACCGCGGGGTCGTGGGTCTTCATGAAGAGCGCGCGGCCGCGGGTCATCAGCCAGGGCCCGGCCGGGTCGTTGCCGGTGCGGGCCAGCAGACGGTCCATCCAGAAGTCGGTCCCCGAGCTCTCCGCGTCGTAGATGCTCCGCATCATGTCGCCCGTCGTGTGGGCGACGGGCGGTGCCGGGATCGCGGGCCCGCTGAAGGTGGGGAAGCCGATGGTCTGCGCGGCATGGGCCGGAGCCGCGGTGACGACGGAACAGATGATGAGCACCAGTGCGACGAGAAGGCGCTTCACGACAGTGCCCTTCGGCGGCGGGCGTCCAACCGGCCGCGGGCGCAGGTGGTTTCGGGTCCGGTCCCGCCGGCCCCGGATGACATGAAGTGGTGCGGGGCGTGCAGGGCGTCCCTTTCCGGGGACGCCGGCCGTCGTCTTCTCATCGGAGCTCCCTGTCCGGTTGACGGCACACGCCGTCGCCCGGACGTGCCGGGAGACGGCTCGTCGACTGCCGTCGAGTGTGTTGTGCTCATGACATGCAGCTGTGCGGACGTGCACGGGAAGCGCTGGAGAGCGAGAACGGGACCTGCCGGGGAGGGAGACCCCGCGTGCCGGAGAGGCGCTGAAAGCGACCTAAAAGGTTTTCGCAACGTAGGTCTGTGCTCCGGAAGTGTCAAGAGGGAGGCGCGCGGCCCGGCACGGCCCGCCCCCTCGGCCCTCAGGACAGAGCCGCGGTGGACCCCCTGATCACCACTCGGCAGGGCAGGGTCTCCACGCCCGACCGCCGCGCCCCGGCGATCGCGCTGAACAGGGCGTGCGCGGCCGCCCGCCCCACCTGTTCGAGGTTCATGTCGACGCTGGTCAGCGGCGGGCGGGAGGCGGAGGTCAGCACCTGCCAGTTGTCGAAGCCCATCACCGCCACGTCCTCCGGCACCCGGTGGCCGCGCTCACGCAGTACGTCCATGACGCCGCGGGCGATCTGGTCGCTGCCGCACAGGACGGCGTCCACGTCCGGGTGCTGGTCGAGCAGCATCGCGGTGGCCGCCCGCCCCCAGCCCTCCGACCACACCCCGAACCGCGGTTCGCCGACCAGGCCGAGCCCGGCGTCGGTGAGGGCGGCCCGGGCACCCTCGGCCCGTTCCTGCGCCGCGAGATACCCGGGGTCCCCGGTGATGTGCGCGATGCGCGTACGGCCGCAGGCGAGCAGGTGACCGACTGCGATCCGGCCGGCGCCCACGCTGTCGGGGACGATGGACAGATCCGCCGGATCCTCCGACGGCGCGTACGCGTAGACGACGGGGACGGGCAGTTCGCGGCCCAGGGACGGACGTGGGTCGGTCCGGCTGCCCACCACGATGAGGCCGTCGACCCGGCGGCCGAGCAGGGCGCGGACATGGTGCTGCTCACGGATCGCGTCCCCGCGGGCGTCGCAGAGGAACACCGCGACCTCACCCGCCCCGAACGCGTCCTCGGCACCCATGAGGATCGGGATGCCGAACCGGCCCTCCAGGTCGCTGGTGAGCAGACCGACGGTGCCCGTGCGCCCGGCGAGCAGGCCACGGGCCAGCTGGTTGGGCCGGAACGACAGTCGCTCGGCCGCCTCGATCACCCGCTGCCGTGTCTCGGCACGCACCTGGCTGCGGCCGTTGAGGGCCTTCGACGCGGTGGCGAGGGACACGCCCGCCAGCCGGGCGACGTCGCTGAGCGTGGCGGGCCCCGAACGGGAGGGGTCGATGGCCTGTGCCATGGGGTTCTCCTGTCTCGCGTCGCGTGCCGAGGCCGTCGAGGGTGGCACGTCACGCCGGAAACGGTACGCGAGAAGTTTCGGCCGAGGTGCGGACATGACGCTTCCACGGGTTTCGGCAAGTCGCGTAAAGCCTTTCCTGGCAAGGGGATTGACGGGCGGTGAGCCGGGTCCTAACTTGCAGAAAGCCTTTTCGTTCTCTTTCCGTCGTGGAAGTCCGACGCCGGCGTTCGAGGTGCTCGTCCGACGCGTTCCGACGCCGACGTCCGACGTGCTCGTCCGCTGTCGGACTCCACCGCAGAGTTCAGTGCCACCACATCCATCGTCCCGCCGGCCGGCCCACGCCCGCCGCCGCACAAGGGGGATCGACCATGGGGAGCACGGCCGGACCACGTGGACGTACACACCGCCTCGTCACCGGTGCCATCGCGCTGCTGGCCGCCGCGAGCCTGGTCACGGCATGCGGCTCCGGGGACGACGGACCCGACGGCGGCGGGGGAGGGACGGCGGCGGACGCCAAGGGCACCGACGACGGCGCCACGCTGACGATGTGGACGCGCGCGGCGACCCGGCCGCAGAGCGAGGCACTGGTCGAGGCGTACAACGCGAGCCACAAGAACAGGATCGAGCTGACCGTCGTCCCCACGGACGACTACCAGGCCAAGGTCGGAGCGGCCGCGGGAGCGAAGGACCTGCCCGACCTGTTCGCCTCCGACGTGGTGTTCGTCCCCAACTACACCTCCAGCGGACTGTTCGCCGACCTCACCGAACGCATCGACGCCCTGCCCTTCGCCAAGAGCCTCGCCCAGTCGCACATCAAGGCGGGCACGTACGAGGACAAGAAGTACGTCGTGCCGCACACCCTCGACCTGTCGGTCCTCTTCTACAACAAGGACCTCTACCGGCAGGCGGAACTCGACCCGGAGAAGCCGCCCACCAGCCTGGGTGAATGGGACCGGCAGGCACGGGCCGTGGACGCGCTCGGCAAGGGCGTCAACGGCACCTTCTTCGGCGGCAACTGCGGCGGCTGCGGCGTCTTCACCTGGTGGCCCTCCATCTGGGCCGCCGGCGACGAGGTGCTGAACAAGGACGGAACAGCGGCCGAGCTCGCCTCCGACACCGCGAAGAAGGTCTACGACACCTACCGCGGATGGGTGGACGACGACATCGTGGCCCCCGGCGCACGCGACGAGACGGGCACGACCTGGACCGGTGTCTTCCCGAAGGGGAAGGTCGGCGTGATGCCCATGCCGTCGACCACCCTGGGGCTGATGCCCAAGGACCTCGACCTCGGGGTCGCGCCCATCCCCGGCCCCGACGGCGGCAGGTCCACCTTCGTCGGCGGTGACGCCATCGGCATCTCGGCCACCAGCAGGTCGGCCGACCAGGCCTGGAACTTCCTCGCCTGGTCCCTCGGCGACAAGGCGCAGGTCGACGTGGTCGCCGCGCACAAGGACGTGGTGGCGCGCACCGACCTCGCGTCCAACAAGCACTCCGAGGCGGACCCCCGCCTGGTGACCATCAACGAACTCGTGGCCGACGGCCGCACCCCGTACGCCCTGAAGTTCGGCCAGACCTTCAACGACCCCAACGGGCCCTGGCTGAGCCTGATGCGCAACGCCGTCTTCGGCGACGGGGCGGCCCTCGACAAGGACAACGACGCGGTCAGCTCGTCACTGGCCGACTGAACGGCACCCGGCCGCGGCACCACCCCTCCCACGTCACCCGGCTAAGGAGAGCCATGCAGGTGAAGGCGGCCGACCCGGCGCCGGCCGAACCCCGGACCCGGCCACAGCGCCGGGTCCACCCGCCCCGCCCCACCCCGCCCCGGTGGCGGCCCCGCACCCTGAAGGGTCTCGCCTACGCGGCTCCCACCGCCGTGTTCGTCGCGGTGTTCTTCCTGCTGCCGCTGCTGCTCGTCGGACAGATGTCACTCAGCGACTGGCCGCTCCTCGCGGGCGACCGGGGCGTCAACGCGCCGGAGAACTACACCGACGCCACCGACAGCACCCTGTTCTGGCCCGCGATCCGCTTCACCCTCCTCTACACCGTGATCGTCACGGTCGTGCTCCTCGGCCTGGCCCTCGGCCTCGCCCTGCTGGTGCAGGAGGCCCGCCCCGCCGCGGGCTTCTTCCGCACGGTGTACTTCCTGCCCGGCGCCCTCGGACTCGCCTCCGCGTCCCTGCTGTTCTGGGGCCTCTACAGCCCCACCACCGGACCCCTGAGCCGCATCCTGGAGAAGCTCGGCCTCGTCGACGACCCGGTGTCCTTCCTCGGCACACCGACCGCCGCCCTGCTGTCGACGGTCTTCCTCATCGTCTGGAAGTTCGCCGGCTTCTACATGCTGATCCTCCTCGTCGGCCTCCAGCGCATCCCCCACGAGGTGTACGAGGCGGCCCGCATGGACGGCGCGAGCCGCGGCCAGATCTTCCGCCGCATCACCCTGCCGCTGCTGCGGCCCTCCCTCGCACTGACCCTGCTGCTCTGCGTGACCGGATCCCTGCTGGCCTTCGACCAGTTCTTCATCCTCACCAAGGGCGGACCGGACAACAGCACGGTCACCGTCGTCCAGTTGATCTACCGCGAGGCCTTCCAGCGGCTGGACCTCGGTACCGCCGCCGCCCTGTCGATCATCGTGCTGGCCGTACTGCTCCTGCTCAACGCCCTCCAGTTCCGCGGACTGCGCCGCGCCGACGAGTCATGAGCCGTACCTCGCGAGAAGGGACACCACGGTGCTGACCCGCGCCCTCGGCAGGACGCCCTACTTCGTCGTAGCGGGCGGTCTGGCCGTCATCTTCCTCTTCCCCCTGCTGTGGAACGCCTGGGCCTCCGTCAGCGGACAGCCGGGCACCGCCCAGGAATCCGGCTACGGGCTCGGCAACTACCGCACCCTGCTCGACTACGACGCGGGCCTGTGGCGGTACCTCCTGAACAGCACCGTCGTCTCCGCCCTGACGGTCGCCCTGACCCTCGGAGTGTCCCTGCTGGGCGGCTACGCCTTCGCCCGCTTCGACTTCCCCGGCAAGAACCTGCTGTTCCTGCTCACCCTGGCCATCCTCATGGTCCCGTACGCCACCCTCCTCATCCCCCTCTACGTACTGCTCGGCAGACTCCACCTGCAGAACTCGCTCGTCGGGCTGAGCCTGGTGCTCACCATGTTCCAACTGCCGTTCGCCACCTTCATGATGCGGATCTCCTTCGAGGCCGTGCCCCGCGAACTGGAGGAGTCGGCGTTCGTCGACGGGTGCGGCACGGCGGGCGCCCTGCGCCGGATCCTCCTCCCGGCGGTGCGGCCGGGGCTGATCACCGTCGGGCTCTTCGCGTTCCTCGCGGCCTGGAACGACTTCATCGCCCCGCTGATCCTCATCTCGGACAGCGAGAAGGCGCCCCTGCCGCTGGCCGTCGCGAACCTCCGGCAGCAGAGCATGGGCGCCGTCGACTACGGGGCCACCGAAGCGGGCGTGGTGGTCCTCGCCGTGCCCTGCCTGCTGCTGTTCCTGCTGCTGCAACGGCACTACATGCGGGGCTTCATGTCCGGTGCGCTCAAGGGCTGAAGCACCGGACGACCTGGACGGACAACCGAAGGGATGAACCGAAGGCATGAAGTGGTGAAGGAGAACACAGCGCCGTCATCCGTCCTCCCGGTGGCACCTTCCCGGGGCCGGCTGCGACCCCTGGGTCTCGACGAGGTCGGCATCACCGGGGGCTTCTGGGCCCACCGCCGGCACATCAACGAGACGGCCACCCTCGGCCACTGCCGCGACTGGATGGAACGCGTCGGCTGGACCGGCAACTTCCGGGCCGTCGCCGAAGGCCGCGTCCACCGGGACCGGCGCGGCCGGGAGTTCGCCGACTCCGAAATCTACAAACTCCTCGAAGCCATGGCCTGGCAGACCGGTGCCCGTACCGGTACCGGCCTCGACGCGGACATCACCGCACTCACCGAAACCCTGGCGCCCGCCCAGGCACCGGACGGCTACCTGAACACCGCCTTCGGCAACCCCGGGCAGCAGTCCCGCTACAGCGACCTCGAATGGGGCCACGAGCTCTACTGCCACGGCTTCCTGATCCAGGCGGGCGTCGCCCAGGCGCGGGCCCGCGGCGAGGGCGAACTCACGAAGATCGCCCGCCGGGCCGCCGACCACGTCTGCGCCACCTTCGGCCGGGGCGGCATCGAGGGAGTCTGCGGTCACCCCGAGATCGAGACGGCCCTGGTGGAACTGGCCAGGCTGACGGGGGAGCAGCGCTACCTCGACCAGGCCGCGCTCTTCGTCGACCGCCGCGGCCACGGCACGCTCGCCGACGGCGAGTTCGGCCGCGTCTACTACCAGGACGACCTGCCCGTACGCCGAGCCACCGTGCTGCGCGGCCATGCCGTCCGGGCCCTCTACCTCGCGGCCGGCGCCGTCGACGTGGCCGTGGAGACCGGCGACGAGGAATTGCTCGCCGCCGTCGTACGGCAGTGGGAGGCCGGGGTCGCCCGGCGTACCTACCTGACCGGCGGCATGGGCTCGCACCACCGGGACGAGTCCTTCGGCGACGACTTCGTCCTCCCGCCGGACCGCGCCTACTCGGAGACCTGCGCGGGTGTCGCCTCCGTGATGCTCGGCTGGCGGCTGCTGCTTGCCACCGGCGAACCACGGTTCGCCGACCTCTCCGAGCGGACCCTGTTCAACGTGGTCGCGACCTCCCCGGCCGAGGACGGCCGGGCCTTCTTCTACGCCAACACCCTGCACCGGCGCCACCGGGGCGGCGTGCCCGCCACGGACGCACCCAGCCCGCGCGCCGAGTCGAGCCTGCGCGCGCCCTGGTTCGCGGTGTCCTGCTGCCCGACCAACGTGGCGCGGACCCTTGCCCTGCTGCCTGCGTACCTGGCCACGGCGGACGACCACGGCGTGCAACTGCACCAGTACGCCGACGCGCGCATCACCACCTCCCTCACGGCCGGTCACGCCGTCGCACTGAGCATGCGCACCGACTACCCGTCCGGCGGGAACGTGGTCGTACGCATCGACGGGTCGTCGCCGGCCCGTCCGTGGACCGTGTCGCTGCGCGTCCCCGCGTGGACGGCGGGGGACACGGTGTGGCTCACCGACCCGGACGGCACACGCCGTGCCGTCGCCGCGGGCACGGCCGAGGTCACCCGGGTCTTCCGGCCCGGTGACGAGATACGCCTCGAACTGCCCGTCCGGCCGCGCTGGGTCCGGGCCGACCCGCGCGTCGACGCGGTACGCGCCGCCGTGGCCGTCCAGCGCGGGCCGCTGGTGTACTGCGCCGAGTCCGTCGACCTGCCCGCCGGCCACGACGTCGACGCGATCCGGGTGGACCCGTCCGCCGAACCGGAGGACGGACCGGACCCGGCGGACGCCACCGTGGTGGTCACCGGGCAGGTGACCGCTCATGACACGAAGCACGACGGACCCTGGCCGTACCGGCCCGTGGACGCTCCCGCCGCCCCACCGGCCGCCGAGCGCACGGGAATCGTCCTGGTCCCGTACCACTCCTGGGCGAACCGGGGTCCCGCGACGATGCGGGTGTGGCTGCCCGCCGAGGAGCCGGACCGCCCCACGCCGCCGGACAGCACCCCCACCGCGAGGTAGCAGCCGTGCACCGCCGTTCCGTCATGCCCCCGCGGCCCCGGTACCCACCTCGCCACGACGGCCGCGGCCCGCTGGCGCCCTCGTCTGTTCCGCCATCTCCTCCGCACCACGCCCGTGTCCGCCGACCCACCACGATCGGAGTCCGAGCATGTCCCAACCCCCCACACGCCGCGGTCTGTTGCGGTTCGCAGCCGGGGCGGCGGCCGCTGTGCCGCTCGCTCAGGCGATCACCCCGGCGCATGCCGCCCCGGCTACGGCGCCCCTCGCCCGCGCCGCGGGGGCGACGGCCGACGGGGCCGCCGCCGTCCCGTCGGCCGTCCCGGCCGTCGCGCCCGCCTGGCCGGTGCAGCCGTTCCCGCTGGGCCAGGTCGCCCTCGGCGACGGCGTGTTCCGCCGCAAGCGTGACCTGATGCTCGACTACGCCAGGTCCTACCCGGCCGACCGCATCCTGGCCGTCTTCCGGGCCAACGCCGGACTCGACACCCGCGGGGCCCGCCCGCCCGGCGGCTGGGAGACCTCCGACGGCAACCTGCGGGGCCACTACGGCGGTCACTTCCTCACCCTCGTCGCCCAGGCGTACGCCGACACACGGGAGGCCGCGCTCAAAGCCAAGCTGGACCACCTGGTCACCGCACTCGGTGAATGCCAGCGGGCCCTGGCGGAACACGGCTCGCCGAGACCAAGTCATCCCGGCTACCTGGCGGCCTACCCGGAGACCCAGTTCGTCCTGTTGGAGAGCTACACGACCTACCCCACCATCTGGGCGCCGTACTACACCTGTCACAAGATCATGCGCGGTCTCCTCGACGCGCACACCCTGGCCGGGAACGCACAGGCCCTGACCATCGCCTCGGCGATGGGCGACTGGGTGCACAGCAGGCTGGCCCGGCTGCCGAAGGCCCAGCTGGACCGCATGTGGTCGATCTACATCGCCGGCGAGTACGGCGGGATGAACGAGGTGCTGGCCGACCTCCACGCCCTCACCGGACGGGCGGAACACCTCACCGCCGCCCGCTGCTTCGACAACACCGCGCTGCTCGACGCCTGCGTGGCGGACCGCGACATCCTGGACGGCAGACACGCCAACCAGCACATCCCGCAGTTCACGGGATACCTGCGGCTCCACGACCACACCGGGGAGGAGGCGTACGCCACCGCGGCCCGCAACTTCTGGGGCATGGTCGCGGGCCCCCGGACGTACAGCCTGGGCGGCACGGGGCAGGGCGAGATGTTCCGGGCCCGGGGCGCGATCGCGGCGACCCTGGACGACAAGAACGCCGAGACCTGCGCCACGTACAACATGCTCAAGCTGAGCCGGCAGCTCTTCTTCCACGAGCCTGACGCCGCCTACATGGACCACTACGAGCGGGGCCTGACCAACCACATCCTCGCCTCCCGCCGGGACGCCCCCAGCACGAGCAGCCCGGAGGTCACCTACTTCGTCGGCATGGGGCCCGGGGTCGTGCGCGAGTACGGCAACACCGGCACCTGCTGCGGCGGCACGGGCATGGAGAACCACACCAAGTACCAGGACTCGGTCTACTTCCGGTCCGCCGCGGGCGACGCGCTGTACGTCAACCTCTACCTCGCCTCCACCCTGCGATGGCCGGAGAAGGGCCTCGTCATCGAGCAGACCGGGGACTACCCGGCCGAAGGCGTCCGCACCCTGACGTTCCGTGAGGGCGGCGGCCGGCTCGACGTGAGACTGCGGGTGCCGTCCTGGGCCACGGGCGGATTCACCGTCACGGTCAACGGGGTCCGGCAGCGGGCCGAGGCAGAACCCGGCAGCTACCTCACCCTCAGCCGGAACTGGCAGCGCGGCGACCGGATCCGCGTCACCGCCCCCTACCGGCTGCGCGTCGAGCGGGCCCTGGACGACCCCACCGTCCAGTCACTGTTCTACGGTCCGGTCCTGCTGGTCGCGCGGAGCCAGGAGACGGGATTCCGCACGTTCTCCTTCTACAAGGACTTCACGCTCCGGGGAGATCTCGCCGACGTGATCGCACCTGAAGGCCGCCCGCTGCACTTCACCACCCACGGCCTGACCCTGGCGCCGTTCCACCTCGCGGACGGCGCCCGCTACCACGCCTACTTCCGACGCTCCGAACCCGTCGTCGTGTTCGGCACCGCCGACTCCGGCGTGCCGAACCGCGCCCGCGGTGACGGGCTGACCTTCCTCGACGTCCTCTGGGGGCAGGCCCCCTTCGTGAACTCCGGCCGCTTCGTCCAAGCGGCACGCACACTCGCCGACACCTGGCTGGCCGAAGGGCTCTTCACCCCCGCCGAGCGGGACCGCGTCGTCGCGGCCGCATCCCGCGCCCGGACGGTCCGACGAAGGTGACCCCTGCGAACCGAGCCGACCGAAGGCGCCTGACGACGGAGACCCGCGTCAGGCGCCCGAGGTAGGTAAGGCAAACCTAACGTCCGATAATGTTCCCTGTGCAACTGTTCGTGGGACATACGTATGTTGGGAGTCGGCCTTGCCGCACACGATCGAAACCCCCGGGAGCGGGCAGGGTGCCACGACCGGGGAGGGCTGGGTCGAGCTGGGCTCACGCGACGAGCTGCGCGAACTGCTGGGTGAGCCCTGGCCCGTGGTGATCGAGAAGGTCCACGACCGTCTCACCGACAAGGACCTGGAGATACTCGCCCGCTCGCCCTTCTGCCTGCTGGCCACCTCCGACGCGCACGGCAACTGCGACGTCTCCCCGCGCGGGGACGTCCCCGGCTTCACGCACGTCGTCGACTCCGGCACGCTCGCCCTGCCCGACCGGCCGGGAAACAGGCGCGGCGACAGCTTCCACAACATTCTCGACAACCCGCACGCGGGCCTGCTGTACCTGATCCCCGGCAGCAAAGAGGTCCTGAGGGTGAACGGCCGGGCCCGCATCCTCACGGACGCCCCGTTCTTCGACGCGATGACCTCGTCCGAGCAGCGCCCCACGCTGGCCCTGGTCCTGGAGATCGACGAGATCTACCTGCACTGCCCGCAGTCGCTGCGCCGCTCGGGAGTCTGGAATCCGGCGTCCTGGCAGACCGGCTGAACCGGCGTGGGGGCACCCCTGTCAAGGTGAATTTAGGTTAGGCTAACCTTCGCAATGTGAGATCTGGTGAAGAAGCAGCCGACACCCCGCGTCTGCGCGGGCACGAACTGTCGGCCAAGAGCGTGACCGTGTCGTACGACGGCGTCGACGTCGTGCACGACGCGGCGGTCACGCTCCGGCCCGGCGAGGTGACCGTCCTGGTCGGCCCCAACGGCAGCGGAAAGTCGACCCTCCTGCGGACGCTCGCCCGGTTGCAGCGGGCCCGCCACGCGACGCTCAGGATCGACGCCGACACCGACGGCCTCGCCCTGAGCGCCCGGGAGTTCTCGCGGTACGTCGCCCTGCTGACCCAGGGCCGCCCCACGCCCAGCGGCCTGACCGTGCGGGACGTCGTCGAGTTCGGCCGCTACCCCTACCGCGGCCGCTTCGGCAGGCCGGATCCGGACGCGACGGCGGCGGTCGACCGGGCGCTCGCGCTCACCGGAGTCACGGACCTCGCCGAGCGGGGCGCCGACCACCTGTCCGGCGGGCAGCTGCAGCGGGTGTGGCTCGCGAGCTGCCTCGCCCAGGAGACCGGCGTGCTCCTCCTGGACGAGCCCACGACCTACCTCGACCTGCGCTACCAGATCGAACTCCTCGACCTCATCCGCGACCTGGCGGACGACCACGGCATCGCCGTCGGAGTGGTCCTCCACGACCTCGACCAGGCGGCCGCCGTCGCCGACCGCGTCACGCTGCTCGAACAGGGCCGGATCGTCGCCGACGGCCTGCCCGAGGACGTCCTCACACCGGAACGCCTGACAGCCGTCTACGGCATCCGGATCGACGTCGACACAGACCCCCTGACCGGCCGACTGCGCACCCGCCCGATCGGCCGCCACCACACCCGGCACACTCGAACCGAAAGGCTCGGCACCACCTCATGAGACGCCTCCTGCTCACCGCGGCCGCCACCACCGCCGCGGCGCTCACCCTCACCGCCTGCGGCACCACCGAGCCTGCCGCCGACAAGACCGAGAAGCCCTCGGAGGCCATCACCCTCACCGACTCCACCGGCGCCAAGATCAAGCTCGACGGCCCGGCCACCAAGGTCGTCGCCACCGAGTGGAACGAGGTCGAGAGCCTCGTCACGCTCGGCGTCGACCCCGTCGGCGTCGCCGACGTCAAGGGCTACAAGACCTGGGACACCGCCGTCCCGCTGAAGAACGAGCCGAAGGACATCGGCACCCGCGGCGAGCCGAGCATGGACACCGTCGCGTCCCTCTCGCCCGACCTCATCGTGGCCTCCTCCGACCTGCCGCCCTCGGCCGTGAA
Source organism: Streptomyces sp. BV286 (assembly GCF_019090165.1). GTDB lineage: Bacteria > Actinomycetota > Actinomycetes > Streptomycetales > Streptomycetaceae > Streptomyces. The sequence goes on along the minus strand of NZ_JAHRIB010000203.1, from coordinate 24,986 downwards.
GCAGCTGCGCAAGATCGCCCCGGTGCTGGGGATCAAGTCGGCGGACGCCTCCGACCAGATCGGGCAGATGACGGAGAACCTCGACCTCATCGCCAAGGCCACCGGCACCACCGACAAGGCCAAGACGGTCCGCGCCGCCTTCGAGGCCAAGATCACCGAGGGCAGGAAGGCCCTCGCCGACGCCGACCTCGCCGGCGCGGACATCGCCTTCGCCGACGGTTACGTGACCTCCAACCAGGTCTCCCTGCGCCCGTACACCAGCGGTTCCCTCATAGGCAGCGTCAACGAGCGTCTCGGCCTGAAGAACGCCTGGAAGGTCAAGGGCGACGCGGCCTACGGTCTCGGCACCACCGACGTCGAAGGCCTCACCGCCCTGCCCAAGGACACCCGGTTCGCCTACATCGGCAACGACGACGACAAGGGCAGCACTCCCTTCACCGGTGCGCTCGCGAAGAACGCGGTGTGGACCTCCCTGCCGTTCGTGAAGTCCGGTGACGTGCACCGACTGCCCGACGGCATCTGGATGTTCGGCGGTCCCAAGTCGATGGAGGCGTACATCGACGCCCTCGTCGACGCGCTGACGAAGTAACGAGGTCATGGCCGTCACCGCCACGCCCCCCGCCCTCCGTCGGCCGACGGCCGCGTCCCGGACGGGCGCGGCCGCGGTGACGGCCGCGCTCGTCCTCCTGGTCGCGGCCCTCGCCGTCGTCGACATCACCCAGGGCACCGCCGCCGTCGGACCGGCCGAGGTGTTCAAGGCCCTGACCGGCCGGGCCGATCCGGGCGACGCGTCCGTCGTGATCGCCTCCCGGCTGCCGCGGATGGTCGCCGGCATCCTCGTCGGCGTCATCCTCGGCGTGGCCGGCGCCGTGCTGCAGGCCGTCAGCCGCAACGTCCTCGCCTCCCCCGACACCCTCGCGGTGAACGCCGGTTCGTACCTCGCCCTCGGCCTGGCCGGCGCCACCGGTGTGTCGCTCCCGCTGCTCGCCTCCTCCGGAATCGCCTTCGTCGGCGGGCTCCTGGCCGCGGCCGTCGTCCTCGCGCTGTCCGGCCTCGGCACGGGCACCGTACGACTGGTCCTGGCCGGCACCGCGCTGGCACTGGGCCTCAACTCCGTGACGGAGGGGCTGCTCCTGCTGTTCCCCGAGCAGACGCAGGGCCTCTACCAGTGGAACCAGGGCAGCATCAGCCAGAACGGCTTCGACGGCGTCCTGCAGATGCTGCCCATCGCCCTGGTCGGCCTCGTCGGCCTGCTGCTGACGGCCCGCCGGGTCGACGCCCTCGCCCTCGGTGACGACGCCGCCCGTGGACTGGGCGTCCCCGTCCGGACGACCCGGGTCACCGTCGTCGTACTGGCGTCCCTGCTCTCCGCCGCGGCGGTCACGCTCGCCGGGCCCATCGGTTTCGTCGGCCTGTGCGCACCGGCCCTGGTGCGTCCGCTCGCCCGCCGCTTCCGGGGCTTCGTCCGCATCCGTACGGTCCTGCCCGTGGCCGGTGTCGTCGGCGCGGGACTGGTGCTCGGATCGGACGTGCTGCTGCGGGCCCTCGTGCCCTCGGACACGGCCGTCGCCGTGCCCACCGGCGTCGTCACCAGCCTGGTCGGTGCCGTGTTCCTGGTCGTGATGGCCCTGCGACTGCGGGACACGTCAGGGGCCGAGGCACCGGACCGGCTGCGCATCCCCAGCCGGACGGCGTTCCTGGTGACCCTGGTCGCCCTCGTCGCCGCGGTCGTCGGCGTCACGATCGCCGGAGCTCTGCTGGGCGACAGCAAACTCCTGCTCGGCGACCTCGTGAACTGGGCCCAGGGGAGGGCAGGCCAGGCCGTCTCCTTCGTCCTCGACACCCGGACGCCACGGGTGCTCGCGGCCCTGTGCGCGGGCGCCGCGCTCGCGCTGGCCGGCACGCTCATCCAGGCCGTGACCCGCAACCCGCTCGCGGAGCCGGGGGTCCTGGGCGTGTCCGGCGGAGCCGGACTGGGAGCCGTCCTCCTCGTCACCACCGTGCCCGCCGCCGGCACCTGGGGTATCGCGGGTGCCGCCTTCGCGGGCGCGGCCGCGACTTCCGTGGTCGTCTTCGGGCTCGCCGCGCGGGGCGGCTACCAGCAGAACCGGCTGGTTCTCGTCGGTATCGGCATGGCCGCCGGTACCGCGGCGCTGATCAGCCTGCTCATCGTGCTCACCGATCCGTTCAACGCCACGAAGGCGCTGACCTGGCTGTCCGGTTCGACGTACGGCCGGACCATGCCGGACGTCCTGCCCGTCGCGCTGGTACTGGTGCTCGGTCTCGTCGTCGCGGTCGCCCGGCGGGTCGAGCTGGACCTCGTCTCCCTGGACGGAGACACCCCGCGGCTCCTGGGCCTCGGACTGTCCCGGGCCAGGCTCGGATTCCTCGTGGTGGGTGTGCTGCTCAGCGCGACCGCCGTCGCCTCGGCCGGCACCATCGGCTTCGTGGGCCTCGTCGCCCCGCACGCGGCACGCGCCCTCGTGGGCCGGCGGCACGTCCGGGTGGTGCCGGTGGCCGTCCTGCTCGGCGCGGCACTCGTCTGCACGGCCGACCTGCTGGGCCGCACGGTCATCGCCCCCGCCCAGCTGGGCGCCGGCCTGATGACAGCGGTGATCGGCACGCCGTACTTCCTGTATCTGCTGGTACGGAGCCGACGGTAGCCCCGGCCGGCCCCCGACAGCCCCTGGCTCCGCCGCGGACCCGCGGCGGAACCAGGGGTGAGGTCAGGACGCGGACAGCTCGGTGCGGACCGTCCGGGCCGCGGTGACCAGGTTCTCCAGGGAGGCCCGGGTCTCGGGCCAGCCGCGGGTCTTCAGACCGCAGTCGGGATTGACCCACAGCCGTTCGGCCGGAATGGCCTCAAGTCCCTTGCGGAGCAGGGCTGCCGCCTCGCCGGTGCTCGGCACACGCGGGGAGTGGATGTCGTACACACCGGGTCCGGCCTCGCGCGGATAGCCGTGCCCGGCCAGCTCCCGGGCGACCTGCATGTGCGAGCGGGCCGCCTCCAGGCTGATGACGTCGGCGTCGAGGTCGTCGATGGCCCGGACGATGTCGCCGAACTCGGCGTAGCACATGTGGGTGTGGATCTGGGTGTCCGCCCGTACCCCGCCCGTGCTGAGCCGGAACGCCTCGGTGGCCCACGCCAGATAGGCGGGACGGTCGGCGGCGCGCAGCGGCAGTGTCTCCCGCAGCGCGGGTTCGTCCACCTGGATGACCGAACTCCCCGCGGATTCCAGGTCGTCGACCTCGTCGCGCAGGGCGAGGGCGACCTGGCGGGCGGTGTCGCCGAGCGGCTGGTCGTCGCGGACGAAGGACCAGGCGAGCATGGTGACCGGGCCGGTGAGCATGCCCTTGACCGGCTTGGGGGTGAGTGACTGCGCGTACGTGGTCCAGCGCACCGTCATCGGCTCGGGGCGGGAGATGTCCCCGGCCAGGACCGGCGGGCGGACGTAACGGGTGCCGTAGGACTGGACCCAGCCGTGCTGTGTGGTGAGGTAGCCGGTGAGCTGTTCGGCGAAGTACTGGACCATGTCGTTGCGTTCGGGCTCGCCGTGCACGAGCACGTCGAGTCCGGTCTTCTCCTGGAACGAGATCACCTCGCCGATCTCGGCCCTGATGCGCTCCTCGTACCCGGCGCTGTCGATCCGTCCGGCGCGCAGGTCGGCCCGCGCGGTGCGCAGGTCGCTCGTCTGCGGGAAGGAGCCGATGGTGGTGGTCGGCAGAAGAGGCAGCCTCAGACGGGCGCGCTGCGCGGCGGCCCGTTCGGTGTACGGCTGGGAACGGCGGGCGTCGGCGTCCGTGACGGCGGCGGCGCGGGCCCGGACGGCCGGGTCGCGGGTGATCGGCGAGGTCGCGCGGGAGGCCAGGTCGGCCCGGTTGGCGGCGAGTTCGGCCGCGATCGTGTCGGTGCCGCCCGTGAGGCCCTTGGCGAGGACGGCGATCTCGGCCGTCTTCTGACGGGCGAAGGCGAGCCAGCGCGCGACCTGCGGTTCGATGTCTCGTTCCGCGGTGGCGTCGAGGGGCACGTGCAGCAGGGAGCAGGAGGCGGCCACGTCGACCCGGCCGGCCAGGCCCAGCAGGGTGCCGAGTGTGGCGAGTGATTCGGCCAGGTCGTTGACCCAGATGTTGCGGCCGTCGACGACACCGGCGACCAGACGCCTGCCGGGCAGCCCGCCCACGGCGGCGAGCGCGTCCAGGTTGGCGGCGGCCGCCCCGGTGAAGTCGAGGGCGAGGCCGTCGACCGGAGCCTTGGCCAGCACCGGCAGTGCGTCGCCGAGCCGGTCGAAGTACGAGGCGACCAGCAGCTTCGGGCGGTCGGGGAGCCTTCCGAGGTCGCGGTAGGCGCGGGTGGCGGCGTTCAGCTCGGCGGGGGTGCGGTCCTGGACGAGGGCCGGTTCGTCGAGCTGTACCCACTCGGCGCCCGCCGCGCGCAGGTCGGCGACGACCTCGGCGTACACGGGCAGCAGCCGGTCGAGAAGCGTCAGCGGGTCGAAGTCGGCGGCCACGCCGGGGGCGGGCTTGGCCAGCAGGAGATAGGTGACGGGGCCGACGAGGACGGGACGGGCGGTGAGGCCGAGGGCGAGGGCCTCCCGCAGCTCGCAGACCTGCTTCGTGGAGTCGGCCGCGAAGACGGTGTCAGGGCCCAACTCCGGAACCAGGTAGTGGTAGTTGGTGTCGAACCACTTGGTCATCTCCAGCGGGGCCACGTCCTGGGTGCCGCGCGCCATGGCGAAGTAGCCGTCCAGCGCGTCCGCCTCGACGGCGGCACGGTGTCGTGCGGGGATCGCGCCGACCATGACGCTGGTGTCCAGGACGTGGTCGTAGTACGAGAAGTCGCCGGTGGGCACCTCGTGGAGGCCGGCCCCGGTCAACTGCAGCCAGTTCGTCCGGCGCAGGCCGGCGGCGGTGGTCCGGAGGGTGTCGGCGTCGACCCGGCCCTTCCAGTAGCCCTCGATCGCCTTCTTCAGTTCCCGGTGCTGTCCCTGGCGGGGGTAGCCGTACACGGTGGCACGTGCTGCCGCGGTCGCGGACTTCGCTGTCACGGAAATCTCCTTCGCGAGATATCTCCCTGGGATCCCGGGACGGAACGCGAACGCGAAGGGGTGACGAGCCCGACGGAGCCGATCCCGCGCGAAACGGCGCGGTCCTCCGTCAGACATGTACGCCGACCCGCCCACGAGGTCACCGGGATGGCCGCGCACGAGGGATCGCGCGCGGGCAACGGGCAGGTCTTCGGACTCGCGAGCACGTCCTCCGTACGGAGGACACCTACTGGCCGTCGCTTCCCAGGCCCTGTTCACCGGACCCAGTGCGTATGACGGCGGTCGTTCCCGCTCACCGCTGCGGGGCAGTCCCGGATTCCCACCGGGTTCCCTCTTGCGACGCATCCCGCCTGGCGGACGGGGCGAACCAGCTGCACAGGCCACTGTAGGGGGAGGCGTCCCACGACGGCGGACTTTGCCGCAGCCCGGACGGTGACATGAAGCACGCGGCCGGTCCCTACCGGGCAACGTAGCCGCCGTCGACGGGGAGGGCGACGCCGACGACGAATCCGGCTCCGGGGCTGCACAGCCACAGGACGGCCTGGGCGATCTCCTCGGCTGTGCCCAGACGGTTGATGGGCTGGTTGGCCTCGGCCTCGGCGCGGTCGAGCTCTCCCTTGCCGATCATGTCGCTGACCATGGGCGTGTCGATCGTGCCGGGGCAGACGGCGTTGATGCGGATGCCCCGGGGCGCGTATTCGAGGGCGGCGCTGGTGGTCAGGCCGATCACACCGTGTTTGGCGGCGTGGTACGAGGCGCGGCCGGGGAGACCGACGAGACCGCCGAGTGAGGAGCAGTTGACGACGGTTCCGCTGCCTTGGGCGCGCATGTGCCGCAGTTCGTGCTTCATGCAGGCCCACACGCCGCGGAGGTTGATGGCGTTGACGCGGTCGAACCGCTCGGCGGGTTCGTCGGCGGCGTCGCTGGGCGGGATCTGGATGCCGGCGTTGTTGTACGCCATGTCGAGGCGGCCGAAGGTCTCCACGGTTCGGTCGACCGCGGCGGCGACCTGGTCCTCGTCGGTGACATCACAGGTGAGGCCGAGGACCTTGTGGCCGGCGTCGGTGAGTTCCTTCGTGGCGGCGTTCAGGGCGGCTTCGTCGATGTCGGTGAGGGCGACGGCGGCCCCGGACTCCGCGAAGGCGCGGGCGGTCGCCAGGCCCATGCCGGAGCCGGCTCCGGTGACGAGGGCGACCTGGCCGGCGAAGTCGTAGGTGGGGTTCATGTCGTGCTTCTCCTGTCGTGGATCGGGGACCGCGCGCCGGGGGAGGGGCCACCAGGCTGCGGGGAGCTCAGGAGGCGTCTTCGACGGTGACCCTGACCTCGTCGTTGTCGGCGAGTTGTGCCGTGGCGCCTTCGGGCATGTGGCCCAGGACGATCAGGTCGTTGCCGGGGCTGGGGGAACCGTCGCGGTAGTAGATGGCGAGGTTGCCCCAGGGCGCGTAGTAGGCGAGGTCGCCGGTACGGGGACGGACTCCGTCGGGGGCGCCGGAGGTGGACAGCCGGCGGGGCAGGTCGGCGATCTTCTCGTTCTCGTGGAAGTCGGTCAGGTTCAGGGTGAGGGGGAGCAGGGCGGCGAAGTCCCGGGCGGTGGCGCTGTCGTTGAGCGTGGCGGCGACCGGGGTGCCGTCGATGGTGATCCGGATCTTCATGGCGGTGGACCTGCCAGGGGGTGTGGAGGGTGCGGGACTCGTCGTCCTTCGCTCCGGCGTGTTCGGGGACGTGGACGTCGCCCCGGACGAGGACCGGGGGGACGGCGAGCTGTCGGTGCATGCGGTCACGGCAAGCAGGAGAGCCGCGGCCACGGCACCACGGGCGAGGCCGAGAGGGGCGGCCGCGGTCACGGGCCGTCCGGCGTTTCGGTCGGCAGGGCCTCGGCGTAGTGGCGGAAGCCGTCGCGCTCGGTGTGCATGCCGTAAAGGCGCTCGGCCAGTGCGGCGGGGCTGCTGTGCTCGGCGTCGGGCCGGATGGCGCCGGGGACGATCAGCTGCGCGGCGTGGATGTTCTCCGGGGCCAGGGCGTCGTGGAGCATGCGGGCGTAGGCGCTTTCGGCGGCGAACGCCACGGAGGTGCCGGCGACGTTCGGGTTGGGCCGTACGGCGCTGGAGCCGTTGACGAACAGCAGGGTGCCGCGGCCGAGTTCGCGCATACCGGGCAGGACGGCGGTCACCGCGGTGACGGGGCCCTTGACGGAGAAGGCGAGCGGGGCGTCGAGGTCGTCGGCGCCGGTGTCGAGGACCGGCTTCATGAAGTCGGCGCGGGGCACGGGGCTGTACTGGAGGATCTCGACGGGCCCAAGGGCGTCGGCGGCGGCGCGCAGGGCGGCGGTGAGGGAGGCGGTGTCGAGGACGTCGGCGGGGAAGCCGCGGGCCTGAACGCCGTCACGGGCCAGCCCGGCCGCCAGGTCGTCCAGGTTCTGGGCGTTGCGAGAGAGCAGGGCGACGGAGTGGCCGGCCGCGGCGAAGCGTCGGGCGGTGGCGAGCCCGAGGCCGGGGCCGGCACCGATGAGAGCGAAGGTGGTCACGGTGAGTCCTTGGTCGGAGGGGGCGCCGGGGCCGGACTGTGGATGCCCGCCCCCGGCGGTGGGACGGTTCACGGGTTCAGGGCGTCAGGAGGGCCTTGATGGCGCGGCGCTCGTCCATCGCCCTGTAGCCCTCGGCCACCTGCTCCAGCGGCAGAGTGAGGTCGAAGACCCTGCCCGGGTCGATCCTGCCGTCCAGGACACGGCCGATCAGGTCGGGCAGGAAGCGCCGGACCGGGGCGGGGCCGCCGCGCAGACCCACGTGCGAGAAGAACAGCTCCTGGCCGTCGATCGCCACGTCGTGCGGGACACCGACGAAGCCGACGCTGCCTCCGGGCCGTGCGCAGTGCAGGGCCTGCCGCATCGACTCGGACGTGCCGACACACTCCAGGACCGAGTCGGCGCCGATGCCGTTCGTCAGCTCCTTCACACGGGCGGCGCCTTCCTCACCGCGCTCGGTGACGATGTCGGTCGCGCCGAATTCGACGGCCAGCTTCTGGCGGGAGGCGTGCCGGCTCATGGCGATGATCCGCTCGGCGCCGAGTTCCTTGGCGGCGATGACACCGCACAGGCCGACCGCGCCGTCACCGACGACCACCGCGGTCGAGCCCGGGCCCACTTCGGCGGCGACGGCGGCGTACCAGCCGGTGCCCATCACATCGGAGACGGCCAGCAGGCTGGGCACCAGATCGGCGGACGGGTGCTCGTCGGTGGCGACGAGCGTGCCGTGGGCGTGGGGAATGCGGACGTAGTCGGCCTGGCAGGTGCTCATGAACTCCCGGTGCAGACAGCTGGACTGCCAGCCGGCCAGGCAGTTCGGGCAGGTGTTGTCCGAGGTGGCGAACGAGCCGACCACGAACTGGCCCGGCTTGACGTTGGTGACCTCGCTGCCGACCTCCTCGACGACGCCGACGTACTCGTGCCCCATCGGATGGGGCTCGTCCACCGGCTCCGCGCCGCGGTAGGGCCACAGGTCCGAACCGCACACGCAGGTGGCGACCGTCCGGATGACGGCGTCCGTCGGACGGCTGATCCTCGGATCGTCCAGCTCCTCGAAGCGCACGTCGCCGGGGGCGTGAATGACTGCTCCGCGCATGATGGTGCTTCCTTCGGTACGGGGACGGAGAGCCGCAGCCGGAGTCGGGAAAGGCTGCTCACGATCGAGCCTCACACGCGGGAGCGGGCGGGAAAAGCGGAGGAACCTCTCCCGGGAGAGGAACATCCAGGGAGGAAACTCTCCCCCCTTCCGCAGGTGCGATCGATGCAATGCTGGGAAGCATGACCAGCAACGCCACCCTCGATGAACTGGGCGAATTGCTCAGGAAGCGCCGCGCGGAGCTGAGTGCGCGCACGGTGGGGCTGCCGGGGACGGGTGGGCCGCGCCGGGTGGAAGGGCCGTGCCGGGAGGAGGTCGCCCAGCCGGCCTCGATCGGCACGGACTACTGCACGAGGCTCGAACAGGGCCGTATGCAGGCATCGGCTCCCGTCCTGGACACCCTCGCCCGGGTCCTTCATCTGGACGACGACGAGCGGGTCACCGACTATTGCCCGCCGGCCTCGTCAGGATGGGAAGCATGACCAGCAACGTTCCTCTCAATGAGCTTGGTGAATTCCTCAAGAAGCGCCGGGCGGAGCTGAGTCCGCGCACGGTGGGGCTGCCGGAGACGGGCGGGCCGCGCCGGGTCGAGGGGCTGCGCCGGGAGGAGGTCGCCCAGCTGGCCTCGATCAGCACGGACTACTACACGAGGCTGGAGCAGGGCCGTATGCAGGCGTCGGCTCCCGTCCTGGACACCCTCGCCCGGGTTCTGCATCTGGACGACGACGAGCGGGGCTATCTGTTCCAGCTCGCCGGGAAGACCACCACCCGCACCCGGCGTCATGGCAGGCAGAAGGTCCAGCCGCAGCTGCAACGCGTGCTGGACGACCTCACCGCCACCCCGGCCATCGTGCAGGGGCGGCGCGGGGACGTCCTGGCGTGGAACGCGCTGGCGGCCGCGCTGGTCACCGACTTCTCCCAGGTATGGGAGAAGCACCGCAACTACCCCCGGCTCATCTTCACCGATCCGGCGATGCGCGGCCTGTACGCCGACTGGGAGAGCTCGGCGCGGATCGCCGTGGCGCAACTGCGGATGGAGGCGGCCAGGTATCCCGAGGACCCCCGGCTGGTCGAGCTGGTCGGTGAACTGTCCACGCGTGACCAGCAGTTCGCACAGTGGTGGGGCGACCACAAGGTCGCCGCCCGCACCGTGGGCACGAAGACCCTCAACCATCCGGTCGTCGGCGAACTCGTCCTGGACTGGGACACCCTCACCGCCAACACCGACCCCGACCAGCACCTCACCGTCTGGACCGCCGCCCCCGGTTCCCCCACCCACGAGCGGCTGCGCATCCTCGCCTCCTGGGCCGCCGAGCAGAACCTGTCGCCCTCCTCGTCCCTCCGCTGACCGCGGCCCACGCCGACCGACGGACTTCCGGTCATTCCCGGGAGCGATGGCGTGCCGACCCGGCAGCGCCCCGTGCCGTGCCGTGACCTCACATGCCGACGGCCCACGAGCGGGACACGCTCATCGAGCCGGGGACGGGCACCGCGTCAGCCGACGTCCTGCGTGCGCGCCCCGGCCGCCTGGTCCGTGGCCGTTCCCGGCCGGGGCCGGGGTGTCTCGGCACGGGTGCCGTGCATCAGCGCGAGGGCGGTCAGTGGTACGAGGGCCAGCGCGGCCGCCACCGTGCCGACCAGCGGGGGTCCGGCCTGCCGCAGCGGTGAGGTCAGGGCGATGCCTGCCGTCCAGGAGCCGACGGCGATCCCCACGTTGGGCGCCGCTCCGCTCAGGCCCGAAGCGAGGGTGGGCGCGGAGCCGGCGAAGCGCAGGGCCAGCGCGCCGAGCGCCGGGGTCGCGGCGAAGCCGGTCACCCCCAGGAACGTCACCAGGGCCATGGTCGTCACGGGACTCGTGGACAAGACGGTCAACAGCAGCAGGGCCAGCGTGGTCGTCGCGGTGGCCGTGAAGAGGGTGGCAAGGGGCCGACGGTCGCCCAGGCGCCCGCCGACCGTGGTGCCGAGCAGGGCGCCCAGACCGTAGCCGGTCAGGACCATGGGTACGGCCCCGGCGGGGACGCCGGCCCGCTCGGTGAGCAGGGGCGAGATGTAGCTGTACGTCGCCAGGACACCGCCCATCAGCAGCGTCATGGCACTCAGCGTCAGCCATACCCTCCCGTCCCGCAGCGCGGCGAGCTCGGCCCGAACAGAAGGCGCTTCACGCCGCTCGTCGGCAGGTATGAACCGGCCCACGACTGCCGCCGCGACGGCTGACAGCGCGGCCAGGACCCAGAACGGCCCACGCCAGCCCGACAACTGTCCGAGCCACGAGCCCAGCGGTACCCCGGCCACGGTGGCCAGGGTCAGGCCTCCCATGAGCATGCCCAGGGCCCGTGACGTCGCTGCCGGTCCCGCCGCGGTCGTCGCCACGACCGCGCCGACACACCAGAAGGTGCCCGTGGCCAGCGCGGTCACCACGCGGGCCGCGACCACCAGAGCGAAGGACGAGCTGAGCGCGGCGGCCAGGTGGCCGAGGGAGAAGACGACGAGCGCGAGGATCAGTGTGGAGCGCCGGGGCAGGCGCAGCGTCGCGATGGCCATCGCCGGTGCCCCGACGACCATGCCGGCGGCGAACACGGTGATCAGCAGACCCGCGCGGGACACGCTGACCTCCAGATCGCCGGCGATCTCGGGGAGCAGGCCCGCGATGACGAATTCGGTGGTGCCCATGAGGAACGTTCCGGCGGACAGCACCAGGACGACGAAGGGCAGCCTGCGGCTGCCGGGCGGGGACGACATGCGGTGGCACTCTCATTTCGGGGCGACTTTCGGGGCGACGTGCGACCGCCGCGGTGTGGGGATGCCGAGAACATCGCACCGCACCGGCGTTCTGCGACGGGGAGGAACCTCTTCCCGCTTCGTGGCAGAACGGCGAGCGGCCGAATCCCCGGCAGCCGCCGCTTCACGGACAGGGAACCGCTGATGCGCCGTGCGGCGATTCGGCCCCCCGAGTGGGAAGCGGCCGGTGGATCGGACCGGTGGCCTGTGACAGGGGCAGGCCCGTGCCCCGGCTGGTGTGGGCGATGATCTCCGCGGTGATGGACACCGCGGTCTCCTCGGGTGTGCGGGCCCCGATGTCGAGGCCGATCGGTGAGCGCAGCCTGGCGAGCTGCTCCGCGCGGACGCCGGCCTCCCGCAGGAGGCGAAGGCGTTCGGCGTGGGTGCGCCGGGACCCCATCGCACCGACGTAGCCGACGGGCAGATCGAGCGCCCGGCGCAGCAGGGGGATGTCGAACCTGGCGTCGTGGGTGAGGACGCAGACAGCGGTGCGGGCGTCCACGTCGGTGCGTTCCAGGTAGCGGTGGGGCCAGTCGACGACGACCTCGTCCGCGTACGGGAAACGTGCGGCGGTGGCGAAGACGGGGCGGGCGTCGCAGACGGTGACGTGGTAGCCGAGGAAGGCCCCCGCCCGGCTGAGCGCGGCGGCGAAGTCGACGGCGCCGAAGACCAGCAGACGCGGGCGGGACGCGTGGACGTGGACGAGGACGGTCAGAGGTTCGGGGCAGCCGTCCCCGTCCCCGCCGACCGTGACGCGGGCGGTCCGCCCGGATCGCAACAGGGCCGTGGCTTCGTCCGCCACCAGCTGGTCCGCCGCTCCGTCGTCCAGCGTGCCGTAGGTGACGCCGCCGCCGGCGAGGACGCTCAGGGTCGAGCCGAGGAGGTCGCGGGGGCCGTCCACGATCTGTGCCACCGCGGCGGGCCGTCCCTGGACGACCTCGCCGAGGGCCGCGGCGAGGTGTGGCTGGGCTGCGGGATCCATGTGCTGGACGAGGACGTCGAGTTCTCCGCCGCAGGTCAGGCCGACGGCGAAGGCGTCGTCGTCGGAGTAGCCGAACCAGGCCCGCTGGGGGGCGCCCCGGTCGCGCAGCACCTGTCGGCACAGGTCGTAGACCGCGCCCTCGACGCAGCCGCCGGAGATACTGCCGACCGCGTTGCCGTCCGCGTCCACCGCCACCGACGTTCCCGCGGGCAGCGGTGCGCTGCCGGTGACGTCGACGACGGTGGCCAGGGCGAAGGGGCGGGCTTCGCGGCACCAGCGGTGCAGTGTCTCCGCGATGTTCAGCATGAACGGGTCCTTCGTGCAGGGGGCGTGGGCGGGCCGCCGCCGCGTCGCGGGGGAGCGTCAGCACACGGCGGCGGCCCCGGAAGGTCCGGCAGCCGGACGGGGGGACCGACTGCCGGACGATGACGGAGTGGCCCGGGCCGCTGGGTCGCTCCGCAGCGGCCCGGGCCACTCTGCTCAGAGCAACGCCTCGGCAGTGATGGGCAGTTGACGGACGCGGCGGCCGGTGGCGTTGAAGACCGCGTTGCCGATCGCGGCCGCCACCCCCACCTGGACGACCTCGCCGAGCCCTTTCACCCCCAGTGCGTTGCCCGCGTTGTCCTCGCCGTCCAGGTAGATCGCCCGGACCTCGGGGACATCGGCGTTCACGGGCACGAGGTAGTCGGCGAGGTTGGCGTTGACGATCCGGCCGTCGCGGTGGTCGGTGACCGTGTGCTCCAGCAGGGCCGTGCCGATGCCGCCCACGATGCCGCCGATGGCCTGACTGTCGGCGAGCTTGGGACTGATGACGCGGCCCGCGTCGTACACACCGAGCATCCGCCGCACCCGCACCAGACCGAGCGTCGCGTCCACCGCGACCTCGGCGAAGGTCGCGTTGTAGGCGGCGTAGGACTCCCGCTCGGGAGTCGGCGGCCCGGTGTAGTCACCGCGGGCCTCCAGGTGGGAGCGGTCGTTACGGGCCAGCAGTCTCCGGTAGGTCTCCCCGCGCGCCGGGCGGCCCTGCACGTGCAGTCGGCCGCCACGTACGACCACGTCGCCGGCGTCCACCCCGTACAGCGGCGACTCGCGGTCCTCGACGGCCAGTTTGATCGCCTGCCTGCGCACCTGGTCGCATGCGTCGACGACGGCGGAGCCGACGCTGGCCATGGTCGCCGAGCCGCCGTGCGGCCCGGTCTGCGGATACAGCGAGTCGCCGAGCCGGAACGTGACGGCGCGCACGGTCAGTCCGAGCGCGTCCGCGGCCACCTGGGTCTGCGAGGTGTAGGTGCCCGGGCCCATGTCACTGGTGGCAGACTCGACCACCGCGGTTCCGTCGGCATCCAGACGAGCCCTGGCCTGCGCCGGGAAACGCCCGGGATCGTAGACCCCGGCAGCCATCCCCATGCCGATCAGCCAGTCCCCGTCACGCGTCGAACGGGGCTCGGGGTTACGGCGGTCCCAGCCGAACTCCCGGGCACCGACCGTGTAGCACTCACGCAGCCGGCGGGTGGAGAACGGCAGGTTCTTCCCCTCGTCCTCGGACGGCTCGTTGCGTCGGCGCAGCTCGATGGGGTCGATGCCGACCTTGTGCGCGAGCTCGTCCATGGCCGACTCGATCACGAACGACGCCGACGCGAACCCCGGCCCGCGCATCCAGATCGGGGTGTTCACGTCCAGCGGCACCGTCCGGTACGCCTGGCTGACGCCGGGCATGCTGTAGAGCATCTGCCCCGCGAGCATGACCGCCTCGGTGAACGTCTCGTACGACGAGGTCTCGGCGTCGATCCGGTGGACCGCGGCGGCCAGCCGGCCGCGCCGGTCGCTGCCGAGGCGCAGCCGGTACTCGTAGGAGGGCCGGAAACCGGTGCCGAAGTACATCTGCCGACGGCTGAGCACCAGCTTGACCGGGCGCTTCGTCTCCCGCGCGGCCAGGGCGGCGACGATGGTGTGCGGCCAGCAGCGCAGCCCGCTGCCGAAGCCGCCGCCGACGAACGGGTTGATGACGCGCACCGCGTCCGCGGGCAGGTCGAACACCGCGGCGATCTCGTCGTGGGTGCCCATCACCCACTGTGTCTTGTCCCAGACGGTCAGCTTGTCCCCGTCCCAGCGGGCGACGGTGGCGTGCGGCTCCATCGGGTTGTGATGGTTGCGGGCCAGCTGGTACGTCAGGTCAAGCCGTACCGCCGCGTCGCGCAGGCCGGATTCCGCGTCGCCGCGCGCGTAGTCCGTCGGCTCGTCCGGCTCGGCCGTGTGCAGGTCGGTCGACGGACGCTCGGCGTCGTAACCGACCTCGACCAGGCTCGCGCCGTGCTGGGCGGCCTCCAGGGTGGTGGCGAGCACGACGGCCACCGGCTGACCGTGGAAGAGCACCTTGTCGTCCTGGAACACCCGCAGCCTGCGCCCGGGCATGTTGTTCGAGCCGGCGTTGTCGCGGTACGGCAGCTTCGGCGCGTTGCCGTGGTGGATCACCCGCAGCACCCCAGGGTGCTTTTCGGCGTCACGGGTGTCGATGGAGGTGATGCGGCCACGTCCGATGCTCGCGTCGACGATGACGGCGTGCACCGCTCCGCCGACGTCGAACTCGGCGGCGTACAGCGCCTTGCCGGTGACCTTCAGCCGGCCGTCCACCCGGGACAGCGGCGCACCCACGGCGGCCTGCGGCTGAGGACTCACTTCGTACCTCCTACGATGCGCAGCTGACGTTCCACGGTCCGCTGGAGCAGTTCGACCTTGAACCGGTTGTGGGTGAGCGGGCGGGCCCCGTCCGCCGCCGTCCGGGCAGCGGCCGTCCACAGGGCCGCGGAGGGGCGCTCGCCGACGAGGTGTTCCTCGACCGCGGGCAGCTTCCACGGCACCGTGCCCACCCCGCCGGCGGCGACTTTCGCCTCCCGGATCACCCCGCCGCGCACGTGCAGGGCGACGGCCGCCGAGGTCAGGGCGAACTCGTACGACTGCCGGTCACGGACCTTCAGATAGCCCGACCTCAGTGGACGGGTGAGAGCCGGGATCTCCACCGCGGTAATCAACTCGCCCTTTCTCAGGGCGTGTTCACGGTCGGGAGTGCTGCCGGGCTTGAGGAGGAAGCCGGCGAAGGGCACATGACGCTCCCCGTCCGGGCCCAGCAGGTGCACGGTCGCCTCCAGCGCGGCGAACGCCACCGCGACATCCGAGGGGTGCGTGGCCACACAGCGGTCGGAGGTGCCGAGGATCGCGTGGGCGCGGTTGTGGCCCTCCCGCGCGGCACAACCCGAGCCCGGATCACGCTTGTTGCAGGCGGCCGTCACGTCACGGAAATAGGTGCACCGGGTGCGCTGCATGATGTTGCCGCCGATGGTGGCCATGTTCCGCAGCTGGGCCGAGGCGCTCAGTTCCAGCGACTGCGAGATGACGGGATACAGGGCGCGCACCTGGGGGTGGGCGGCGGCCTCGGTCATGCTCACCAGCGCGCCGATGCGCAGACCTCCGCGCTTGGTGGCCGTGACCGCGCGCATCGGCAGACCGGTGATGTCGACCAGGGTCTCGGGGCGTTCGACGGTCTCCCGCATCAGGTCGACCAGGGTGGTGCCGCCGGCGATGTAACGGCCGCCGTGGCGGCCCGCGTCGAGGGCTTCGCGTGTGTCGGACGCCTTGGTGTATGTAAAGGGGTGCATGGTGGCCGCTCCTTACTTCCGGCCCGCGGTCTGTTCGACCGCGCGCACGATCTTCACGTAACAGCCGCAGCGGCAGATGTTGCCGCTCATCCACTCCCGGATCTCCTCCGGGGAGCCGGTGTGGCCCTCCTGGATGCAGCCGACGCCGGACAGGATCTGGCCCGGTGTGCAGTAGCCGCACTGGAAGGCGTCCTGCTCGATGAACGCCTCCTGGAGCGGGTGCAGTTGGTCCCCGTCGGCCAGGCCCTCGATGGTGGTGACCTCGGCACCTTCCAGCCGCACCGCGAGCGTCAGGCAGGAGTTGACCCGATGCCCGCCGACCAGGACCGTGCACGCGCCGCAGGCACCCGCGTTGCAGCCCTTCTTGGAGCCGGTCAGGCCGAAGTGTTCGCGCAGGAGATCCAGCAGCGAGGTGCGGTTGTCGACCGTCACCGTCCGCCGGGTGCCGTTCACCGTCAGGGAGACGCGGCTCGCGGGCGACGCCTCGGCTGCGGACGCCTCGCCCGGACCGGCGAGATCGGTCCCTGCGATCAGACCGCCCGCGACGACGACACCACCGACCGCGGTGGTGGTGGCGATGAAAGTACGCCGACTGGGGGCTGCCGGAGCGGACTCACCGGCTTCTGTGGGGGGTGCGGGGGGTGCAACGGCCGGCTCGGGGGGTTCAGTGGGCATGGGTACGCCTTCGCATCGCGGACGGATCATGCCGCACACTGCGGCACGGCAGGAGGCGGGACCGGCGTCGCGGCGGACCTGGAAGACCGTGGGGATCACAGCCGCGGCCGGTCACGCCGGAAGTGTGGCACCACCGGTGACGCCCGTGGCAGGGAGAGTTTTGTCCCCCGATGCTCTTCTCCCCCTGAGGCTGAGCCGGGGTGTGGTCGTGCGGGGCCGGCTCCGGTGGCGGCACGCGGGTGGGCGGTGCAGGTCGTCGGGCCCGCAAGCCGAAGGCCCTCTCCGGCGGTCAGCGCCGGCCTGTCGCGCCTGCGTCCCCCTCGCGCCGATCTGGCGACGGCGCACCCCGCGGCACGTGCACCGCTCCGAGCGGATGTGCCGGCCCGCCCGGTGCTACGGCGAGGTGGGCAGGTGCGGGGAGCGGAGCACGAGGAGGGTGATCTCGCTGGGGGCGAGGACGCGGAACGGCGGGCCCCAGAAGCCGGTGCCGCGGCTGGTGTAGAGGAGGGTGCGGGTGCCGTGGCGGCTGAGGCCGGCGAGGGCGGGCTGGTCGATGCGGACCAGGTGGTGGAAGGGCCAGATCTGGCCGCCGTGGGTGTGGCCGGAGAGTTGGAGGTCGACGCCGTCGGCTGCCGCCCGGTCGACGAACTTGGGCTGGTGGGCCAGGAGCAGGACGGGTAGGTCGGGGTCGGCGCCGTTCAAGGCTCCGGCGAGGTGTGCGCGGTGGCCTGGTAGGCCGGAGGACTCGGCGGTGACGTCGTCCACGCCGGCGACCACGAGGGTGTCGCCGCCGCGTTCGAGCAGCAGATGGCGGTTGCGCAGCGGCTCCCAGCCGAGCTCGTTCATCAGGTCGACCCAGCCCTGGGCCTCGGTGTAGTACTCGTGGTTGCCGGTGACGTACACACGGGCCCGGGTGGCCCGCACGGTACCGAGTGGGGCGGCCTGGGCGCGGCGGCGTTCGGCCGTGCCGTCGGCGATGTCGCCGGTGTGGCAGACCAGGTCGGCTTCCAGCGTGTTCACCGTCTCGCAGACCCGCTCCGACCAGCGAGTGCGATCGAGCGGGCCGTAGTGGGTGTCGGTGATGAGGACGACGCGAAGTCCGTCCAACCCGGCGCCCAGCCGCGGGAGTTGCACGTCGAGTCGGCGCACGCGCGGCACGCGGCGGGCTTCGGCGTACCCCCAGGCGAGGAGGACGGCGGTGGCGGCGAGGACGGTCCACGTGACGATTCGGGCCCGGTCCTGACTCTCGCCGACGCAGGCCAGGGCCAGGGCGAGCCGCAACGGGACGCCGAGCAGAAGGGACCAGGAGAACAGAACCCAGCTGGCACCCAGCAGGGTGTCACCGACGATCGCCGCCACGTCCTGCTGGCGCCGGCCGTGGCCGCGCACCATCGCGAGCGGCATACCGGCGAGGCCGAGGACGAACAGGGCGGTGCCGCCCAGCGTGACGGGCAGCGGCCAGTGCTGGCCGGTGTGCAGGAGCACCCAGCAGGGCACGGCCCACAGCAGGACGGGGGCGATCAGGGGGAGGTAGCGCATCAGGCGGTGCAGTCGGTTCTGCCGCGGAGCCCCCGCTTCGCTGTCGGTGGGCCGGGTGTTGCTGGTGTCGGTCACGCTTCCCTCCCTGACCGGGCTGCCGTCTCGCGCACTGTATCCGGTCGTCCTGGAGCCGACCGGACCGGTGAGCGCTGCCCGACCCGCGCTCCATCGCCGCACGAGCGCCGACGTGGACGCGTGACCGGGCGGACTCGGCCTTGCGCCGAGCCCGCCATGCCGGCTCCGCACGGGAGCCGGACCGGTGTCACGCCATCAGCGCTGCTGTGTCAGCAGACCCGGCCGGTAGGGCCAGTGGCCGTACTCGCCGCCGGAGTTGGGACTGCGTCCCTGGTAGAGGAACTGCAGGTTGCAGGGATCGACGGTGAAGGTCTGATCGGCGGTGGTGCGGATCAGTTCGCCGTGGCTGATGTCGTTGGTCCAGGTGGCGCCGCTGTTGGCCTTGCCTGCGAAGGGGTTGCTCTCGGTCGCGGCCTGAGGTGTCCAGGAGCCGTTCAGGCTCGTGGCCGTGAACGAGCGGAAGTAGCGGCCCTGTGAGCCGATCGCCTCGACGATCATGAGGTAGCGGTCCTGGCCCTGGAGCTTGTAGACCTGCGGGGCTTCGAACAGGTTGTTCGTCGTGTCGCTCATGATCGTTGTGTAGTTCGAGCCGAAACTGCTCGGGAAGTTCCCGATCGGCATGCTGGCCCGGTAGATCTTGCCGTTGTCACCGGCGAAGAACAGGTACATGTTCTGGCCGTCGGCGATGAGCGTCTGGTCGATGGGGCCGGTGCCGGAGCCGGTGATGCTTCCGGAGAAGAGCACCTGCTGTGCGGACCAGCCATTGGGGTTGGAGGGGTCGCTCGACGTCCGGTAGGAGAAGGCGCTTCCACCTCCCCACTGGTAGGCGAGCACCCAGATGTTCTTCGGCGCGAAGTAGAAGAGCGTGGGTGCCACGACGGAGTTCGACATCGTGTTCTGGCTGGCCGAGGCCATCTCCGGCCAGTTGCTGAACAGGCCGAAGTTCATCGAACCCCAGCCCGCTCCCGTTCCCGCGGCGCCGTGCGTCGTCGCATAGACGAGATGCCTGCCGTTGTAGGGGACGACGGTGAAGTCCTTGAGCGAGGCCCACCCGGCCTTGGGCTGCGCCAGCGCGCCCGTGGACGTCCAGCGGTAGGTCGACGGGAGATTGCACGAGCCGGGAGGGGTGGCGCCGACCTTGACGAGCTGCCACTGCTGGTTGGTGCCGCCCCAGTCGTCGTACTGGACGATGTTCGCGTTGTCGGCGGTGGAGCCGCCCTGTACTTCGAGAGCCTTGTTGCTGTGGCGCGCGATGAACCGTACGTAGCCGTCCGAGCTGTCGGCCAGCCGCCACTGCTGGTTGGTGCTGTTCAGGTCGGACCGCTGGACGATCGCACCGCCGTTGACGGTGGACCCGGTGTCGACGTCAAGCACCTTGCCGGAGTGGCGGGACTTGATGCGGTAGTTGCCGCCGCCGGAGTCGACGAACTGCCACAGCTGCTGGTTCTGGTCGTTCCTGGTCCACTGGGTGATGCGGGCGCCGTCGTTGGTCGCCAGGTTGTAGACGTCCAGGGCCTTGCCACTGTTGCGGTTGACCAGCACATACGAGGCGTTGGGGTCGACGGTCGCCGCGGCGGCGGGCTGGGCACCGAGGAACGTGGCCACGAGCAGCAGCGGCGCAAGAACGGCGAGTATGCGTCTGGGGCGGACCGGGGACGGGTGGCGAAACCACATCAGAAGGCCTCCTTGGGGGCGGGGTGGGGTGCCGCCGATGAACCGCGGAGCGGCCGTACCGGGAGCAGAGACAGTCTCGAAACTTTCGAAGACCTCTCCGAACCTTTGACGCCACAAGCTAAGAATGCGGGGCCCGCCGGTCAAGGTCTGTCGCCGATCTGTCCACAAACAGTTCCTCCCGGCGGCGCTCCGGAGGTAGGTGATTCGGCTCGCCATTCCAAGGCCTGCACGGGGGAGGGGAGTTGACTCAGCGGCAGCTGCCGCTCGTCGAAGTGTCGAAAGATTCGAGCGACGAACAGAAACTTTCTCTGTGGTGAGTCTTGACGATTCATCGTCAATCCCTCAATCATCCCTCTCTGAGTGGCCGACCGCGGTTCGGTATTCCGAACGACGTCACCCTGAGTACCTGCGCAGCACGGCAGATCCACGCACAGCTGCACTGCAGATCCGCGCACCGAAGCACCTGCGCCACCTCGTTTCGTTCCGGTGAGGCTCGTACCAGCGCGTCCTGGCTGTTCGCACAGCGGAGAGGTACGCGACGCCTTCCCCTGCGCTTCTGTCCTCTGTCCTTCCGTCCTTCCGTCCTTCCGTGATTCCTACTCTGGAGGCACAGTCATGGGCTCGTATGCCCTTGCCAGACCCGTTCTCCGCCGACAGATCCGCAGCCTGCTGCTGGCGCTGCTCGTCGGCGTCCTCGGTGCGGCCGCCGCACTGGTCGCGCCGCCGACGGCACACGCCGCCGAGAACACGCTCGGCGCCGCGGCGGCGCAGAGCGGCCGCTACTTCGGCACCGCCATCGCCTCGGGCAGGCTCGGCGACTCGGCGTACACGACGATCGCGGGCCGTGAGTTCAACTCGGTGACGGCCGAGAACGAGATGAAGATCGACGCCACCGAACCGCAGCGGGGCCAGTTCAACTTCACCGCCGGTGACCGCGTCTACAACTGGGCGGTGGCGAACGGCAAGCAGGTGCGCGGCCACACCCTGGCCTGGCACTCCCAGCAGCCCGGCTGGATGCAGAGCCTCAGCGGCAGCACGCTGCGCCAGGCGATGGTCGGCCACATCAACGGCGTGATGGCCCACTACAAGGGCAAGATCGCCCAGTGGGACGTCGTGAACGAGGCCTTCGCCGACGGCAGTTCGGGAGCCCGGCGCGACTCCAACCTGCAACGCACGGGCAACGACTGGATCGAGGTCGCCTTCCGCGCCGCGCGCGCCGCCGACCCGGCCGCCAAGCTCTGCTACAACGACTACAACGTCGAGAACTGGACCTGGGCCAAAACCCAGGCCATGTACTCCATGGTCCGGGACTTCAAGCAGCGTGGCGTGCCGATCGACTGCGTCGGCTTCCAGTCGCACTTCAACAGCGGCAGCCCCTACAACAGCAACTTCCGCACCACCCTGCAGAACTTCGCCGCCCTCGGCGTCGACGTGGCCATCACCGAACTCGACATCCAGGGCGCGTCGGCCACGACCTACGCCAACGTGACCAACGACTGCCTGGCCGTGCCGCGCTGTCTCGGCATCACCGTCTGGGGTGTACGCGACACCGACTCCTGGCGACCGGGGGACACGCCGCTGCTGTTCAACGGCAACGGCAGCAAGAAGCCCGCCTACACCTCCGTCCTCAACGCCCTCAACGGCGGTTCCACGACGCCTCCGGCGGAATCCGGACCGGTCAAGGGCGTCGGTTCGGGCCGCTGCCTGGACGTGCCCGGCACCAGTACCACCGACGGCACCCAGCTCAACCTGTGGGACTGCAGCAACGGCAGCAACCAGCAGTGGACGTACACCGCTGCCGGCGAGCTCAGGGTCTACGGCAACAAGTGTCTGGACGCCGCCGGCACCGGCAACGGCACCAAAGTCCAGATCTACAGCTGCTGGGGCGGCGACAACCAGAAATGGCGCCTCAACTCCGACGGATCCATCGCCGGCGTCCAGTCCGGCCTCTGCCTCGATGCCGTCGCAAGCGGCACCGCCAACGGCACCCTGATCCAGCTCTACACCTGCTCGAACGGCAGCAACCAACGCTGGACCCGCACCTGATGGGACCCGCCGCGAAGAAGAGGGTGAAGCGATGAAGACCTACGGTGCGGCCTCCTCCTCCGCCCCTCCACCCAGACGCCGCTGGTGGTCCCGGGTCGCCGGCATGGTGGCGGCGACCCTGGCGATCGGCATGCTCGCGGTGGTGGATCCGGCGCCCGCCGCGGCGGCGACGGTGGACACCAACGCCTGGTACGTCCTGGTCAATCGCAACAGCGGCAAGGCGCTGGACGTGGCCAGCGCGGCCACCGCGGACGGCGCGCGGGCCGGCCAGTGGACGCGCAGCGACGGAACCAACCAGCAGTGGCAGTTCGTGGACTCCGGCGGCGGCTTCTACCGCCTCAAGGCCCGGCATTCGGGCAAGGTTCTCGACGTGGCCGGCGCCTCGACCACGGACGGTGCCGCGATCCAGCAGTGGACCGACCACAACGGAGCCAACCAGCAGTTCCGCCTGGCCGACTCCGACGCGGGCCACGTCCGGCTGATCAACCGCACCAGCAGCAAGGCGGTGGAGGTGCAGGGCGCCTCCACCGCCGACGGCGGCAACGTCGTCCAGTACCCCGACTGGGGCGGCGCCAACCAGCAATGGCAGATGATCAAACTGTCGTCCGGTGGCGGTGGTGGCGGATGCGGCAGCGCCCCGGCTCTGGCGAGCGGTACGCACACGATTCAGAGCGGCGGCAAGAGCCGCAGCTTCATCCTCAGGGTTCCCGCCAACTACGACAACAGCCGTCCCTACCGGCTGATCTTCGCGTTCCACTGGCGGGGCGGAACCGCCGGCGACGTCGCCTCGGGCGGCACGAGCGGGAACGCCTGGTCCTACTACGGCCAACAGGAACAGTCGAACAACGGCGCGATCCTCGTCGCTCCCCAAGGCCTCGGCAACGGCTGGGCCAATTCGGGCGGTGAGGACATCACCTTCGTCGACGACATGATCCGGCGTATCGAGGGCGGCCTCTGTGTCAACCCGGCACAGCGTTTCGCCACCGGATTCAGCTGGGGCGGCGGCATGAGCTACGCACTCGCATGCAGCCGAGCCAACGCCTTCAGGGCCGTCGCGGTCATCTCCGGTGCTCAGATCAGCGGGTGCAGCGGCGGCGCCCAGCCCATTGCCTACTTCGGAATCCACGGCATCAGCGACAACGTACTCGGCATCGCGCAAGGACGGTCCCTGCGCGACAAGTTCGTCGCCAACAACGGCTGCACCGGCCAAAGCCCGCGCGAGCCCGCGCCGGGCAGCCGAACGCACATCACCACCACCTATGCGGGCTGCCGTGCCGGATATCCGGTCCAATGGGCCGCGTTCGACGGAGGCCACATACCGGGTCCGGTCGACGGCTCCTCCGGCGAAAGCGGCGTCACCACCTGGACCAAAGCAGAGATCTGGAGGTTCTTCGCACAGTTCCAGTGACACGCCCGCCCGCACCACGGAGTGACACACCGGCACGCCCGCACCAAGGGTGGAGCCAGGATGATCCTGGCTCCACCCTTGCCATCCGGAGGAGATGGCCGGCCCGGCCCGAACCAAGCCGGCGGAGACCACAAGGCGCCCCCACTCCTGCGGAAGGCCCACGAGATGCCGATCTCCTCCGAGCCCCGTCCGGTGGGTTGCCTGGAGTCCAACGAGATCTCCAGGCAACCATGCCCGAAGTGCCCGGCATCCCCGACACGTCCGGCCGCTCCCGACCAGCCGGATCCTGACGCGGTCATCGAATCCTTGCCGAGCGCGGTGTCCTCTGCGCCTCGCCTATCGGCTGGTGTCGCCCGGATGCGCACGAGCACGTTCTCGGCAGGGAACAGGGACGCGAGCGGATCTGGGCCGTGGTGCACGCCGAGATGCTGAACATGTCGGAAGCCTGTCCCCGGCCAGGCGGCGCCCATGCCTGTCAGGCGGCGTTTCCCGCCGAGGTCCGGGCGGCACCAGGGACTGGGACGGCGCCCGTGTCCTCGGCGACTGCGGCCTTCGTCGGTGCTCCGATTCCGAGCTTCTCCAGGATCTTCTTCTCGATCTCGTTGGCGAGGTCGGGGTTGCCTTTGAGGAAGTTGCGCGCGTTCTCCTTGCCCTGGCCGAGCTGGTCGCCCTCGTACGTGTACCAGGCGCCGGCCTTGCGGACGAAGCCGTTCTCCACGCCCATGTCGATCAGGCCGCCCTCGCGGCTGATGCCCTGCCCGTAGAGGATGTCGAACTCGGCCTGCTTGAAGGGCGGTGCGACCTTGTTCTTGACGACCTTGACACGGGTGCGGTTGCCGACCGCGTCGGTGCCGTCCTTCAGGGTCTCGATACGACGGATGTCGAGCCGCACCGAGGCGTAGAACTTCAGGGCCCGGCCACCGGTCGTGGTCTCCGGCGAGCCGAACATCACGCCGATCTTCTCGCGGAGCTGGTTGATGAAGATCGCGGTGGTCTTCGACTGGTTGAGCGCGCTGGTGATCTTCCGCAGGGCCTGGCTCATCAGACGGGCCTGCAGACCCACGTGCGAGTCGCCCATCTCGCCCTCGATCTCCGCGCGCGGCACCAGGGCGGCGACGGAGTCGATGACGATGAGGTCGAGAGCGCCGGAGCGGATCAGCATGTCCACGATTTCCAGAGCCTGCTCGCCGTTGTCCGGCTGCGACAGGATGAGGTTCTCGATGTCGACGCCGAGCTTCTTCGCGTACTCGGGGTCGAGGGCGTGCTCCGCGTCCACGAAGGCCACCTGGCCGCCGGCCTTCTGCGCGTTCGCCACCGCGTGCAGGGTCAGGGTCGTCTTGCCGGACGACTCCGGGCCGTACACCTCCACCACTCGGCCGCGCGGCAGGCCGCCGACGCCGAGTGCGACGTCGAGTGCGGTCGACCCGGTGGGGATGACCTCGATGGGCTCGTTCGGCCGCTCGCCGAGGCGCATCACCGCACCCTTGCCGAATT
>NZ_JAHRIB010000202.1 GCF_019090165.1 Streptomyces sp. BV286 | reverse complement strand
GTGGGGGAGATCGCGGCTGCGCATGTGGCCGGGGTGTTCTCTCTGGAGGATGCGGCGATGCTGGTGGCGGCACGGGGCAGGTTGATGGATGGGTTGCCTGCGGGTGGGGTGATGGTGGCGGTCCAGGCCACCGAGACGGAGGTGCGTGACCTGCTGGACGGGGTGCAGGACGCCGGTATTGCGGCGGTGAACGGGCCGCGTGCGGTGGTGCTCTCGGGCAGCGAGGCCGCGGTGCTGCCAGTGGTGGAGGCCCTGCGCGAGCGCGGGGTGAAGACGAAGCGGCTGAACGTCAGTCACGCCTTCCATTCGCCGTTGATGGAGCCGATGCTCGACGACTTCGCTGCTGTGGCGGAGGGGTTGACGTTCAACACGCCGGCTCTCGGGGTCGTGTCGAACGTGACCGGGGAGATCGCTTCGGCGCAGGACGTGTGTGTGCCGGGCTACTGGGTGCGGCATGTCCGTGAAGCGGTGCGTTTCGGCTCCGGTGTGGAGGCTCTTCTGGACGCGGGTGTGTCGTCGTTCGTCGAGCTGGGTCCGGACGGTGTGCTGAGCGGGATGGCTCGTGAGTCGGTGCCTGAGGACTCGGATGTGGCGTGCGTGCCCGTGATGCGTCGGGACCGGGATGAGGTGCGGGAGTTCCTGACCGGTCTGGCCCGGCTCACTGTCCGTGGAGTTGCGGTGAGTTGGGAGCCACTGACGGCAGGCGGACGCCGGGTCGAACTGCCCACGTATGCGTTCCAGCGGCGTCGGTTCTGGCTGGAGGCGGGTCACAGCGTCACTGATGCGGCAGGGCTTGGTCAGTCGGCTGCGGATCACCCTCTGGTGGGTGCGGTGGTCGGACTGGCGGGTGGTGAGGGTGTCGTGCTGACGGGGCGGCTGTCCCTGAGGTCGCACCCGTGGCTGGCCGATCACGCGGTCGCGGGTGTGGTGCTGCTGCCGGGCACGGCCTTCGTCGAGCTGGCGGTACGCGCCGGTGACCAGGTCGGTTGTGGGCGGTTGGAGGAGTTGACGCTGGAGGCGCCGTTGGTGGTGCCCGAGCGTGGTGGCGTACAGGTGCAGGTCGTCGTCGAGGCGGCGAACGGGTCCGGGGAACGTCTGGTGGAGGTGTACTCGCGCCCGGAGGACACCGACGAAACCCCCTGGACCCGACACGCCACCGGCTTCGTCACAGCGGGTGGCGGTACGGACGGCGTCGGGCTTGAGGTCTGGCCGCCGGCCGGCGCCCAGGTCGTCGACGTGAGCGATGTGTACGACGTACTGGCGGGCCAGGGATACGGCTACGGGCCGGTGTTCCAGGGGCTGCGCGCCGTGTGGCGCCGTGCGGACGAGGTGTTCGCGGAGGTCGCCCTGCCGGAGGGCGAGGCCGACGCGCAGCGATTCGGACTGCACCCGGCGCTGCTGGACGCCGCACTGCACGCGACCGACTACCTGGACGACCACGGTCCGGACGGCACGGACCGGGGGACACAACTGCCGTTTGCGTGGACAGGCGTGTCGCTGTACGCCTCCGGTGCGTCCGCTCTCCGGGTACGCATCTCTCGTACAGGGCAGGACGAGTACGCACTCGACATGGCCGACGGCGCCGGGCAGCCAGTCGCCACCGTCCAGTCGATCAGCACCCGGCCGGTCTCGGCCGACCAGCTGAACAGTGCCGCGTCCTCCCGCCACCAGTCCCTCTTCCAGCCGGAGTGGACGTCCGTGACACCGGCGCCCCACACCACCGCGGGGAACGTCGGCTGGGCTTTGCTCGGTGAGCCGACTCCGGAGACGGCGGACCTCGCGGGCTTCGCGGGAACGCGGACCTACGCCACGTTCGCCGATCTCGGCGCTGCCGTGGACGCCGGGGCCGGAATCCCGGACCTGGTCGTCCTCCCGTGCCGCAGCAGGCTCGACGGGAACAGCGTGCCGGAGGCGGTGCGTAGCACCCTCCACGAGGCTCTGGCCACTGCGCAGGCCTGGAACGAGGACCCGAGGTTCGACGGCGCACGGCTCGTCGTGCTGACCCGCGGCGCCGTGTCCGTGTCCGATACAGAGGCGCTCACGGCCCTCGACCTGGCGCCCGTACGAGGCCTGCTCCGTTCCGCGCAGGCCGAGGCTCCCGGCCGCTTCCTGCTGGTCGACACCGACGGATCCGTCCTGTCGGCAGAGGCCTTGCGTCATCTGCCGGAACTGCAGGACGCCGAGATAGCCCTGCGCGAGGGCGAGATCCTCGTACCCCGTCTGACCCGGGTCGCTGAGGCCGGCGAGGCACCGTCGTGGGGTGGCGGTGTGGTGTTGGTGACGGGTGGTACGGGTGGTCTGGGTGCGGTGGTGGCCCGGCATCTGGTGGTGTCGCACGGTGCGGAGCGTCTGGTGCTGCTGTCGCGGCGGGGTCAGGATGCGCCGGGTGCGGTTGAACTGGTGGCTGAGCTGGCCGGGTTGGGTGCTCACGTGGAGGTTGTGGCGTGTGATGTGAGTGATCGTGCCGCGTTGGCTGCTGTGGTGGATGGTCTGGGTGCGGAATTGTCGGCGGTGGTGCACACGGCCGGTGTGGTCGACGACGGTGTGCTGGGGTCCCTGACGCCGGAGCGGTTGGACGGTGTGCTGGGTCCGAAGGCGGATGCGGCGTGGTATCTGCATGAGCTGACGCGGGAGTTGGACCTCTCCGCCTTCGTGATGTTCTCGTCGCTGGCGGGGACGGTCGACGGCGCGGGGCAGGGCAACTACGCGGCGGCCAATGTGTTCTTGGATGCGTTGGCGGTACACCGTCGTGAGCTGGGACTTCCTGGGACCTCCTTGGTGTGGGGGTTGTGGGAGGGCACTGGTATGGGTGCGGCGTTGGGGGAGGGTGATGTTGCGCGGATGAGCCGGTCGGGTGTGCTGGGTCTGTCGGTGGGGCAGGGTCTGGCGTTGTTCGATGGGGCGTTGGGTGTGGATGTGCCGGTGGTGGTGCCGGTGCGTTTGGATGTGGGGGCGTTGCGGTCGCGGGTGGACGGTGTGCCCGCGGTGTTCCGGTCGGTAGTAGGCGGGCCGGTGCGGCGTGCGGTGGGTGCTGCTGTGTCGGGTGGCGGGGAGGTGTCGCTGGCGGGGCGGCTGGCGCTGCTTGGCGCCGATGAGCGTGAGCGGGTGTTGTTGGAGTTGGTGCGGTCGCATGTGGCGGCGGTGCTGGGGCATGAGGGTGCGGGTGCGATCGAGCCGGGTCGGGCGTTCAGTGACATCGGTTTCGACTCGTTGTCCGCGGTGGAGTTGCGGAATCGGTTGAATGCGGAGACGGGGCTGCGGTTGCCGGCCACGTTGATCTTCGACTACCCCAC
>NZ_JAHRIB010000201.1 GCF_019090165.1 Streptomyces sp. BV286 | reverse complement strand
ACACCGGCGACGACTCCAGCAGAGCCACCGCCATCCCCACCCACTGCGAACCCTGACCAGGAAACACAAACACCCGACGACCCGACACATCCGCCACACCAGACACCAGACCGGACACCGTGTCACCGGCCTCCGACCGCCCGGCCGCCAGCCCACGCACCCCAGCCAGCAACCCGTCCACGTCCTGGCCCACCACAACCGCCCGATGCCGGAACACCGAACGACCACTCACCAACGACCAACCCACACCCGAAACCGAAACCTCACCAGCACCCGAGACCGCCTTGGCCAGCCGCTCCCCTTGAGCCGCCAGGGCCACCGCCGACTTACCCGACACCACCCACGGCACCGGCGGCACCACACCAGGCTCAACACCAGCCGCCAGGGCAGGCTCCTCGGCCGGCGCCTGCTCCACGATCACATGCGCATTCGTCCCACTGATCCCGAACGACGACACACCCGCCCGGCGCGGACGGCCCACCTCCGGCCACCCCCGCGCCTCACTCAACAACTCCACCGCACCTTCGGACCAGTCCACATGCGGCGAAGGCTCACCGACGTGAAGGGTCTTGGGCAGCACACCCGCCCGCATCGCCATCACCATCTTGATCACACCAGCCACACCCGCAGCCGCCTGCGTATGACCCACATTCGACTTGATCGACCCGAGCCACAGCGGCTGGTCCTCGCCGCGGTCCTGGCCGTACGTGGCGAGCAGCGCCTGCGCCTCGATCGGGTCACCAAGGGTCGTACCCGTACCGTGCGCCTCGACCGCGTCCACCTCGGCCGCCGTCAGACCGGCGCTGGCCAGCGCCTGACGGATCACCCGCTGCTGCGACGGACCATTCGGAGCCGTAAGGCCATTACTCGCACCGTCCTGATTGACGGCGGAACCCCGCACCACGGCCAACACGCGGTGACCGTTGCGCCGGGCGTCCGACAACCGCTCCAGGAGCAGTACGCCCGCGCCCTCACCCCAGCCCGTACCGTCCGCGTCGGCGGAGAACGCCTTGCAGCGGCCGTTCGCGGCCAGGCCGCGCTGGAGGCTGAAGTCGATGAACGTCTCGGGGGTGGACATGACGGTCACACCGCCGGCGAGTGCCATCGTGCACTCACCCTGACGCAGGGCCTGGATCGCCCAGTGGAGAGCGACGAGCGAGGAGGAGCAGGCCGTGTCGACCGTGACGGCCGGGCCCTCGAAACCGAACGTGTAGGAGACACGGCCCGAGGCAATGCTGCCCGCACTGCCGTTGCCGAGATAGCCCTCGACCTCCTCCGACGGCTGAGTCACGCGGGACCCGTAGTCGTGGTACATGATCCCGGCGAAGACGCCGGTCGGGGTGCCGCGCAGAGTGGTCGGGTCGATACCCGCCCGCTCGATCGCCTCCCACGACGTCTCCAGCAGCAACCGCTGCTGCGGATCCATGGCGAGGGCCTCACGCGGCGAGATCCCGAAGAAACCCGGATCGAACTCCGCCGCATCGTGCAGGAAGCCACCCTCACGCGTGTACGTCCTGCCGGACTGGCCAGGCAGCGGGTCGTAGATGTCGTCGACGTTCCAGCCACGGTCCTCGGGGAAGAGGCTGACCGCGTCCGTACCGTTGGACACGAGCCGCCACAGGTCCTCGGGCGTGGTGACGTCGCCGGGGTAGCGGCAGCCCATGCCGACGATGGCGATGGGCTCGTCGTCGGTCGGGGTGGTCGCCATCGGCCTGGCGGCCGCGTCGACCGCTCCGAGTGTCTTTTCCCGGATGAGGTCGGCGAGGGCTTGGGGGGTGGGGTAGTCGAAGATCAACGTGGCCGGCAACCGCAGCCCCGTCTCCGCATTCAACCGATTCCGCAACTCCACCGCGGACAACGAGTCGAAACCGATGTCACTGAACGCCCGACCCGGCTCGATCGCACCCGCACCCTCATGCCCCAGCACCGCCGCCACATGCGACCGCACCAACTCCAACAACACCCGCTCACGCTCATCGGCGCCAAGCAGCGCCAGCCGCCCCGCCAGCGACACCTCCCCGCCACCCGACACAGCAGCACCCACCGCACGCCGCACCGGCCCGCCTACTACCGACCGGAACACCGCGGGCACACCGTCCACCCGCGACCGCAACGCCCCCACATCCAAACGCACCGGCACCACCACCGGCACATCCACACCCAACGCCCCATCGAACAACGCCAGACCCTGCCCCACCGACAGACCCAGCACACCCGACCGGCTCATCCGCGCAACATCACCCTCCCCCAACGCCGCACCCATACCAGTGCCCTCCCACAACCCCCACACCAAGGAGGTCCCAGGAAGTCCCAGCTCACGACGGTGTACCGCCAACGCATCCAAGAACACATTGGCCGCCGCGTAGTTGCCCTGCCCCGCGCCGTCGACCGTCCCCGCCAGCGACGAGAACATCACGAAGGCGGAGAGGTCCAACTCCCGCGTCAGCTCATGCAGATACCACGCCGCATCCGCCTTCGGACCCAGCACACCGTCCAACCGCTCCGGCGTCAGGGACCCCAGCACACCGTCGTCGACCACACCGGCCGTGTGCACCACCGCCGACAATTCCGCACCCAGACCATCCACCACAGCAGCCAACGCGGCACGATCACTCACATCACACGCCACAACCTCCACGTGAGCACCCAACCCGGCCAGCTCAGCCACCAGTTCAACCGCACCCGGCGCATCCTGACCCCGCCGCGACAGCA
>NZ_JAHRIB010000020.1 GCF_019090165.1 Streptomyces sp. BV286 | reverse complement strand
TCACGCCGGTCGTCACGGCGGAAGGGGGGACGGTCACTGTCGCGCCGGGGACCGCGGTCGTCGTCACGACGGAACGCCGGACGATCACCACCACGACTGTCGTCACGACGGAAACCGCCACGATCGCCGCCGCCCCGGTTGTCGTCACGACGATCGTCACGCCGGAACGCGGGACGGTCACCGTCACGACGAGGGGCGCCGCGCTCATCGTCACGGCGGAAGGGGGGACGGTCGC
>NZ_JAHRIB010000002.1 GCF_019090165.1 Streptomyces sp. BV286 | reverse complement strand
GAGCGAGGGCGCCGAGGCGGCCGGGGCCACCGCCTCGCGCTGCGCGGCCCGGGCCGCCCTGCGCTCCTTGCGGGTCCCGCCCGTACGGCGCTCCACGGCACGCGTGGTCATGAACAGCAGCCAGGCCAGGCCGAGCACACCGAAGCCCGCCCAGGCCGTCGGACTGAAGGCGGTCTCGGCCACCCACTCGACGGCTCCGGTCAGAACCAGGCCCAGCGGGACCAGCGCATACGCGGCGAGGCGGGCCGCCGCGAGGAAACGCTTGCGGTACGCGGTGACCGCCGCGATACCCAGGCCCGCCGCGGCCACGGCGGAACAGACGGTCTCGGCAATCATCCGGTCCTCCAGGGCTGGCGGGGTCGGGCAGGGCCACTTCGTCCCTTCCATCCTGCACCGCCCCACGCCCGGTATGCCATGGTCCGGGGATACCTCAGGGACATCTCCGGGTCGGGTCCTCCTGAGGTCGCGGTCCCGGCGACCCGTCCCGCGGTCCCGGTCCGGCCCGGGCCGCCGGTGCTCCCGGTTGGGTCGCGCGGGCCCCTGCTGGGACACTGGCCCCATGAGCGACTCCTCCTCCCCCGCCGTCCCCGTCCTGGACGTCTGGTGCGAACTCCAGTGCCCGGACTGCCGTAGCGCCCTCGACGACCTGCGCGCGCTGCGCGCCCGCTACGGGGACCGGCTGGAGCTGCGGCTGCGGCACTTCCCGCTGGAGAAGCACCAGCACGCGTTCGCGGCCGCGCAGGCCGCCGAGGAGGCCGCGGAGCAGGGCCTGGCCTGGCCGTACGTCGAGGCGGTGCTGGAGCGTGTGTCCGAGCTGGACCGCCGGGGAGAGCCCCTTCTCGTCGAGGTCGCCCGGGAACTCGGCCTGGACGCCGAGGAGTTCGACACGGCGCTCATCGACGGGCGGCACATGCTGATCGTCGACGCCGACCAGGCCGAGGGCAAGGCCATCGGCGTGCGGGGCACCCCCACGTACGTCATCGACGGCGAGCACCTGGACGGCGGCAAGAGCCAGGAAGGGCTGCGTGAGCGCGTCGAGGAGATCGTGGACCGGCTGCTGGCCGAGCGGGACGCCTGACGGTCCCCGCCGCCTGCCGCTTGCCCTACAGCAGGTCCTTGTAGAGGTGGTACGTGGTCGTCTCGTAGCCGAGTGACGCGTAGAGCCGCTCGGCCGGGGCGTTGTCGGCGAAGACGTTCAGGCGGATGCCGGGGCGTCGGGCGGCGACCGCCTGCGCCTCCGCCAGCAGCATCAGCGAACGGCCGTGGCCCCGGCCCCGGTGTCTCTCGTCGGCCTCGACGTCGTAGACGAACGCCCACCCCTCACTCGGTCCCAGTTGCAGCGTGCCGACCGGCGTTCCCTCGTGCTCCAGGACGAGGATGTCCATCCCCTCACTGCTGAGCCCGTCCGGCAGCAGAGTGGCGTGGTCCCGCTCGGACTTGGCGCGGGCCTCGGCCTCGGGCACCCCCCGGGTGATCCACTCCTGGGCGTAGGCCTCCTTGACCTGCTCCACCCACGGCCCGTACTCGGCCTCCGTCATGGGCCGCCCCCGGCTGCCCGCGGGCAGCTCGGGCGGCGTGCCGCCGAGCCGCTTCTCCATGGCGCGGTTGCGCACCACGTACCCGAGGGCCGTCGCCAGCCGCAGAGCGGCCGCCGCACCGGCCGGTACCGACGCCTCGATCCGCTCGCAGCCCCAGCCGCGTGCCACCTCCTCCGCGGCGAGCGCGGCCACGGTGGCCCGTCCGCGCTCCCGGTCCGGCTCCTCGATGGCAAGCTCACGGATCTGGGCCACCGACGACCCGAAATGGGCGTGGGTGGCCAGGTGTACCGCGCCCACGGGACGGCTGTTCACGCACACCGTGTAGTGGCGGGACAACGCCCCGTCGGCATCGCGCTGAAGCGGCTCGGTCGGCCGCAGGGTGGTGGTCATCAGGGGTGTTGTACCCGTCCGGACGGGGCTCGCGCCATCCGTTTCGGCCGACGGCCGCCGGCTCAGGGATCGAGGTCGTCGCCCGCCCGCTCGCCGAAGATCCGCATGGCCTTCGCGGTCACCGGGCCCGGGGCGCCGGGCAGTTCGCGGCCGTCCACCCGGTGCACGGCCTGTACGTCACGCAGTGTCGAGGTCAGGAAGATCTCCTCGGCACGCTCGAGGACGTCCAGCGGCAGGTCGGTCTCCCTGGCGCCCGTCCACTCGACGGTGAGGGCGCGCGTGATGCCCGCGAGGCACCCGGAGGAGACGGGCGGGGTGTGGATCTCGCCGTCGAGGACGACGAAGACGTTGGAGCCGGTCCCTTCGCAGAGCTGTCCGACGGTGTTCGCGAACAGCGCCTCGGAGCCGCCCTGTTGGCGGGCGCGGGCCAGGGCGACGACGTTCTCCGCGTACGAGGTCGTCTTCAGGCCCGTCAGCGCGCCGCGTTCGTTGCGGGTCCACGGCACGGTGATCACGGCGGTGGAGTCGGGGCGCCGCCCGGACTCCCCCAGGGCCACGACGAGGGTCGGCCCGTGCTCACCACGGTCCGAGCCGAGCGGCCCGTGGCCTCCGGTGTAGGTGATCCGCAGGCGGCCGAGCGGCATCGGTTCGGCGTCCAGGACGGCCGCGCAGGCGCGGCGCACCTCGTCACGGTCGGGCTCGGGCAGTCCGAGGCCGCTCGCCGAGCGCGCCAGCCGGTCCAGGTGGCGGGTGAGCGCGAACGGGCGGCCGTGGACCGCCTTCACGGTCTCGAAGACGCCGTCGCCCACGGTCAGCCCGTGGTCGAAGACGGAGACACGGGCCGCCTCGCTGTCCTGCAGCCCGCCGTCGAGCCAGATCTTCACTGAACCTCACCTCGCGTGTTACGTGCCGGGTTCCCGACCCGACGTGCTTCTCTGGCCGGCGGCCCCGGGGTCGTCGGGTTCGTCCTCGGGGGCCGCCCCGTCCGTGTCGTACGCCCCTGGGTACACCCCCGACGCTACAGCGAGCAGCCTGGCGGCCTTCAGCTCGGTCTCCGCCCACTCACGCTCGGGATCCGAACCCCAGGTGATGCCCGCGCCGGAGCCGAAGCGCAGCACGCCCTCCGCCCGGTCGATCCAGAAGGTACGGATGCCGACGGCCAGCTCGCCGGTGCCGCGATCGGCGTCGACCCAGCCGATGCCACCGCAGTACGGCCCCCTGGGCACCGTCTCCAGCTCCTCGATGATCCGCAGCGTGCTGGACTTCGGGGCGCCGGTGACGGATCCGGGCGGGAAGGCCGCGGCCAGCAGCTCCGGCCAGCCCACGTCCGCACGCAGTTCGCCGCGGACGGTGGAGACGAGGTGGACGAGCCCGGGATGCTTCTCGACGACGCACAGGTCGGGCACGGTCACGGTGCCGGTCGCGCACACCCGCCCCAGGTCGTTGCGCACCAGGTCCACGATCATCACGTTCTCGGCGTGATCCTTGTCCAGCAGGTCCGCCTCGGTCCGCCCCGTGCCCTTGATCGGCCCCGACTCGACGACACGGCCGGTGCGGCGCAGGAAGAGCTCCGGGGACGCGGTGGCCGTCTCGACCCCGTGACCGGGCAGGCGAATCGTTCCGGCATACGGCGCCGGGTTGCCGCGCGCCAGCAGGGCGGTCAGCGCGTCCACGTCGGCGTCCGGTGCGACGGGCGCCGAGAGGACCCGGCAGAGGTTCGCCTGGTACACCTCGCCGGCCGCGATGTGCTCGCGGATACGGCGCACCCCCGCCGTGTACGCGGCGCGGTCGAGCGACGACGTCCAGTCACCGGCGGCGGGCCCGCGCCACTCGCCCGGCACCGGCGCGGGCACGGTCTCGCGCCGTACGTCCGCGAAGCGGGCGCACACCGTGCGCCCCTCGAAGTCGGCGCTGACGGCCCAGAAGCCACCGGAGTCCAGGGCCGCGGGATCGCTGGTGACATCGAGGAGGCCGGTCGCGACGAGGCCGCCGAAGCGGGCGAGAGCTGGGAGATCCTGCACGACAGCGAGTCTATGGTGGGTGACCTGCGGGTGCCCCGACCGTGTCCTGGAGCGGGCGTAGCGCAGCACGCTGCACAAACGCGTTTTTGTGCTGGCCCCGGAATCCGCTAGAGTTCAACACGTCGCCGGGAAGCGTGAGCGGACCGGAAACGACAAGCGGACGTAGCTCAGTTGGTAGAGCGCAACCTTGCCAAGGTTGAGGTCGCCAGTTCGAACCTGGTCGTCCGCTCGCAGGAAGTGGGGGATCTTCCCGACCCCCGCGCTCCTGGTGGAGTGGCCGAGAGGCGAGGCAACGGCCTGCAAAGCCGTCTACACGGGTTCAAATCCCGTCTCCACCTCCAAGGACGATTAGCTCAGCGGGAGAGCGCTTCCCTGACACGGAAGAGGTCACTGGTTCAATCCCAGTATCGTCCACTGGATCTTCCGGTACGTTCGGTGAGATTCGATCCCGCGCGATTAGCTCAGCGGGAGAGCGCTTCCCTGACACGGAAGAGGTCACTGGTTCAATCCCAGTATCGCGCACGCAGTACGCATCACCAGCAGGTCCCACCCGCGCGATTAGCTCAGCGGGAGAGCGCTTCCCTGACACGGAAGAGGTCACTGGTTCAATCCCAGTATCGCGCACACACCGAAGCCCCCGGCCGTCTCGTACGGCCGGGGGCTTCGTCGTTCCTCCGGTCCGGTCAGGAGGAGAAGAGCATGTGGCCGAAGCTCTTGTGACGCTTGTTGTGGCCGTAGTGCCCACCATGTCCACCATGTCCACCATGTCCGCCGTGGCCGCCGTGCGGAGCTCCCCAGGCGGGGGCGGGAGCGGACGGATAGGCCTGCGGGGCGCCCGGGGGCGGCGGAGCAGGCTGCGACCACTGGCCCTCCATGCGGGTCAGGGACTCCAGCTCGCCGTAGTCGAGGAAGATCCCGCGGCAGCCGCTGCACTGCTCGATCTGGACACCATTGCGGTTGTACGTGTGCATCGGCGCATGGCACTTCGGACACTGCATGCTCGGCTCAACTCCTCGCCGGTCGGTACTGCTTCCGCCAGGACAGACACTGCCCGGGTTCGGTCGGTTGCACCCTACGTCGCGTATTCTCCCGCCAACTCCGGCGGGTGGGCGGCCATTCGGTCACATGCGTCGATCACGGACGTCTCGACCTCGTCCAACGGGCGCCCGGCGGCCACCGACTTGGCGATCGCCAGAGCCGCGGTCTGTACGGTCAGGGCACGGGCCAGCACGTCGAGGGCCGGCCAGGGGTCACCGTCCTCGGGGACGGCCGGGCCGGCTGCCCTCCGATACGCGGTGAGGAAGCGTGTCCATTCGTCGGGCGGGAGAAGACCGCAGGCGAACCAGGCCGCGGGGCGGGCCAGGTCCCAGGCGGGCTCGCCCCGGCCGAGGTCGTCGATGTCGATGAGCAGCCAGTCGCCGGCCTGCGAACGCACCAACTGGCCCAGGTGGAGATCCCCGTGGCAGAGCGTGCGGGTGTCCGGCATCGGGGCCTCGCCGCGCGCCCAGGAGGGCAGAACGGCCCAGGCGCGCAGCACCGGAGCGGCCGCCGGGTGCGGGCCCGCCGCCCTGAGCCGGGCGATCGCACGGGCCGCCTTCGCCGGGCCCCGCATCGGCGGAAGCCCGGGCGGCAGCACCGGCTCCGGAGTCCGGTGCAGGTGCGCGAGGAGGGTCCCGGCCTCCTCCCAGGGGGCGGCCTCGGGGTCGTCGCGGTCCACGGGGGTGCCGTACGGCCAGAGCGTGACCGGTCGCCCGTGCAGTTCGGCCACGCTCGCGCCGAGCGGAGGCAGGAGGACGTGGGCGAGTGCGGGGTGGGCGGCGACGGCCATGCGGGCCGCCAGTGCGGGCAGGTCCGTGTCGGCGGCGTGTGCCTTCGCCACGGTGCCCGCGTGCCGGACGACGGCTCCGTCGGGACGGTCGGCGAGCACGGAGGCCGCCGTACCGCAGGCACACGCCTGCGCGGCCGGATGAACGGCGGCCCGCACCTTCGCGCGAAGCGCCGGCAGCAGCACGTCAGCGGTCACTCGGATCCCCCTCGGGTCGTACGCCCCGCCGGGTCCGGCGCCGACGGTCCTCCCGGAGCGTACGCAGGGCAGAGCAACCGGAGCGTCCGCAGGGCAAAGCAATGCGGGCGCAGCTCCCCAGCTGCGCCCGCATTTTTGCCGTCCGCCGCACCCCCGTCCCCACGGGGTTTCATGGCCGGATGTCCCCGCCCGGACCGCTCTTCCGGGCCTGGGGCGCCGCTCAGCGCCCCAGCATCACGCCCACGGACGACGCCTGTGTGACCACTGCTTCCCAGCCTCCGAAGACGACTACGAGCAGGGTGGCCAGAGGGAGGACCATGGCCGTCGCCACCAGGGGGTGGCGCCGGCCGGACCGGCTGGAACCGAACGCGGCGCTGTACGCCTTGCGTCCCTGCGTGCGGATCATGGTCCGCGGTGCGATGTCCGCCATGGTCCCTCTCCTGACCGTTCTGTCGAAAAGCTTCTGACGTCTGGCAGCGGCGGGTGTCTGACCTCGGGGGACGAGTGCTGCACCCGCCGCTTGAGAACAAATCTAGGTGCGGGGCGCGTGCGGGTCGTCATGCCCTCGTACCTATTACCGGGCCTCCCGGAGGATGAGCGGTGACCTGCGGAGTACTCCCCTGGGTGGAGAAGAGGTCCTAGGTCTCGGGGGTTTCCCGGAGGGGACGTCCGGTCTGTTCCGAGCTGTCCTCCCTCGGGACCGGCTGTTCGACCAGGGCGAGCACCCTGGTGGCCATGAAACGGGCCGTGCGGACGACCGATCC
The DNA here is from genome assembly GCF_019090165.1 of Streptomyces sp. BV286. Taxonomy (GTDB): domain Bacteria; phylum Actinomycetota; class Actinomycetes; order Streptomycetales; family Streptomycetaceae; genus Streptomyces. The sequence continues at coordinate 24,092 of NZ_JAHRIB010000002.1, read as the reverse complement.
GCTGCGGGTGACTTCGCTCACTTCGACCACTCCTCTGCGGACCGCCGTCTCCACCCGGCGGCCCGCACGACTGGCCACCACCTCGTACGTACGGGTCGTGTCCCCCGCGTCGACCACTATCTCCACGCGATCACCCTTCACGGGTCCAATCCCCCTTCTGCGACGGATGGTTGGGGATCTGCGCAGCTCAACGCCGCCCGGCTCCCCCGTCCCCTGACCACCTTTCAAGTTTCCCACCCGGCACTGACAATCGGTCGGTCCGCGAGGGCGCGGCCTCTGCGCGCACCCGGCCGCGGAAACGTAAGCTGTGGCTCGTCAAACGGACCGGGCAGCGGGGATGGACATGGCGATGATGCGCCTGAGGCGCGAGGACCCGCGTGTCGTCGGCTCGTTCAGGCTTCACCGACGGCTCGGCGCGGGCGGGATGGGCGTTGTCTATCTGGGTTCCGACCGGCGTGGCCAGCGGGTCGCCCTGAAGGTGATCCGGCCCGACCTCGCGGAGGACCAGGAGTTCCGGTCGCGCTTCGCCCGTGAGGTGTCGGCGGCGCGCCGGATCCGGGGCGGGTGCACCGCGCGGCTCGTCGCCGCGGACCTGGAGGCCGACCGCCCCTGGTTCGCGACGCAGTACGTTCCCGGCCCCTCGCTGCACGACAAGGTCACCGAGGAGGGCCCGCTCTTCGCGGCCGAGGTCGCGGCCGTCGGCGCCGCCCTCTCCGAAGGGCTCGTCGCCGTGCACGAGGCCGGGGTCGTCCACCGGGACCTGAAGCCGTCGAACATCCTGCTGTCCCCGAAGGGGCCGCGCATCATCGACTTCGGCATCGCCTGGGCGACGGGTGCGAGCACGCTCACCCACGTCGGTACCGCAGTGGGCTCGCCCGGGTTCCTGGCGCCCGAGCAGGTGCGGGGCGCCGCCGTCACCCCGGCCACGGACGTGTTCGCGCTCGGTGCCACGCTGGCGTACGCCGCGACCCAGGACTCGCCCTTCGGGCACGGCAGTTCCGAAGTGATGCTCTACCGCGTGGTGCACGAGGAGCCGCAGCTGCACGGGGTGCCCGACTCGCTGGCGCCTCTGGTGCGCGCCTGCCTGGCGAAGGATCCCGAGGAACGGCCCAGCACACTGCAGTTGTCGCTGCGGCTCAAGGAGATCGCGGCGCGGGAGACGCACGGGATGGGCGACACGCGCCCTCCCGTACCCCGTGCCGCGGAGGCCGACCGGCCGACCGGGCGGCTCGACGACAGTTACCCGGAGCAGCGCACCCGGCGCACACCGGGCACTCCCCCGCCGCGCGGCAACGGCACCCCGTCGCGGTCCGGGGCGCGCCCTGCCCCCTCGCGGGGCAACTCGACGCGCTCCAACCCCGGCAGCCGTTCCGGCCCGCAGCGCAGTGGGACGGGGCGTCCCGGGCCGCGCACCACCGGGACGGGCCGGCGGCCGGCCAACCCGCGGCTGCTGAGGCAGCGGCTCTTCGTGTTCGTCGTGGTGACGCTGCTGGTGGCGCTGGCGATCGCGGCGGCGCAGGGCTGCCAGGGACCGGCCCGCGGACTCGGCGACGACCGTGTGCAGGCGCGCGGGCAGGAGCACGTACAGCCGGACCGCGAACCGCCCACCGGACCGCGCGCGCCCGGGCGTCAGGCGTAGGTATCCGGAGGCGCCGGGCGCCCGCGGGCCGCGGGCGCCGGCCTCAGGACTGTGGGCGGCCGGTCGCCACCGCGTAGAACGCGACCGCGGCGGCCGCACCCACGTTCAGCGAGTCGACGCCGTGGGCCATCGGGATGCGGACCCACTCGTCGGCGGCCACGAGCGCCTGGGTGGACAGGCCGTCGCCCTCCGCGCCGAGCATCAGCGCGACCCGGTCCATCCGGTGCGGGGCCACCTCGTCCAGGGTCTTGGCCTTCTCGTCCGGGGTGAGCGCGAGGAGGCCGAAGCCCGCCTCCCGGACCGACTCGAGACCCTTGGGCCAGGAGTCCAGACGCGCGTACGGGACCGAGAAGACCGCACCCATGGAGACCTTCACCGAACGCCGGTACAGCGGGTCCGCGCAGTCCGGGGAGAGCAGCACCGCGTCCATCCCCAGGGCGGCGGCGGAGCGGAAGATCGCCCCGATGTTGGTGTGGTCGTTGACCGACTCCATGATCACGACCCGGCGGGCCGTCTGGAGCAGGTCGTCGGGGGTCGGCAGGGGTTTGCGCTGCATGGAGGCGAGCGCGCCGCGGTGCACGTGATAGCCGGTGACCTGTTCGGCGAGGTCCGGGCTGACCGCGTACACCGGGGCCGGGAGTTCGTCGATGACGTCGCGCATGACGTCGACCCACTTGGCGGACAGCAGCATCGAGCGCATCTCGTAGCCGGCGTCCTTGGCCCGTCTGATGACCTTCTCGCCCTCGGCGATGAACAGGCCCTCGGCCGGTTCGCGCTTGCGGCGCAGCTCCACGTCGGTCAGGCCCGTGTAGTCACGCAGGCGGGGGTCGGCTGGGTCCTCAACGGTGATGAGATCGGCCACAGGGTGATACTGCCTTGTCCTGGGTGCGGTGCCAACGGCTGGGAACGGGTTGTGTTACCCGGGGTTACTCGGATGTCTCGAACGAGCCGTCCGCGCCCACGGTCACAACCTCGCCGATGACGATGACCGCCGGGGGCCGCACGTCCTCGGCGCGTACCGTCCCGGCGACCGTCGCGAGCGTCGCGTCGACGCGGCGCTGCGCCGCGGTGGTGCCCTCCTGGACGAGTGCCACGGGGGTGTCGGCCGCCTTGCCGTTGTCCATGAGCGTGCGGGCGATGGCGCCGATCTTGTCCACGCCCATCAGCACGACCAGGGTGCCGCGGAGCTTGGCGAGCGCCGCCCAGTCGACCAGGGAGCGTTCGTCGTCGGGGGCGACATGGCCGCTGACGACGGTGAACTCGTGGGCGACCCCGCGGTGCGTGACCGGGATGCCGGCCGCGCCCGGGACCGAGATCGAGCTGGAGATGCCGGGGACGACCGTGCAGGGGATGCCCGCCTCGGCCAGTGCCTGGGCCTCCTCCATGCCACGGCCGAAGACGAAGGGGTCGCCACCCTTCAGACGGACCACCGACTTGCCCTGCTGGGCGTGCTCGATGAGCGCGTTGTTGATGGCCTCCTGGGCCATGAAGCGTCCGTACGGGATCTTCGCCGCGTCGATCACCTCGACATGGGGCGGCAGTTCGGCGAGCAGGTCGCGGGGACCCAGGCGGTCGGCGATGACGACGTCCGCCTCGGCGAGGAGGCGCCGCCCGCGGACCGTGATCAGGTCCGGGTCGCCGGGGCCGCCGCCGACCAGGGCGACGCCGGGCGTGCGGGTGCGGTAGTGGGGTGCCACGAGGGTGCCGTCGCGCAGGCCCTCGACCACCGCGTCGCGGACGGCAGCGGTGTGGCGGGGGTCGCGGCCCTTGGCGTTCGTGGTCAGGACGGCCACGGTGACGCCCTCGCTGTGGCCCGTCGCCGGCGTCCAGGCCGTGGCCGCGTCGGCGTCGTCCGAGCGGACGCACCACACGCGGTGCGCCTCCGCCTCCGCCGAGGCCGCGGTGTTCGCCTCGGGGTCGCTGGTGGCGATCAGGGCGTACCAGGCTTCTGCGAGGTCGCCCGGCTCGTAGGGGCGCCTCGTCCAGGTCAGTTCGCCCGCGTCCGCCATGGCCTCGACCGAGGGGGTGGCGGCCGGCGAGACGAGGTGGATGTCCGCGCCCGCCGCGATGAGGGCGGGGAGACGGCGTTGGGCGACCTGGCCGCCGCCGAGGACTACTACGCGGCGGCCAAAGAGGCGGAGGCCTACGGGGTAGGCAGGGTGTTCGGCCATGGAGGTGCGGCTCCTCATGCGGGTGGTGCGGTGGGGGCGCTGCTGCCTTGGAGCGGCCCTGACGTGCGGATTTTAGAGTGCGGCGTGGTGGACGGCTGGGGTGGGGTTTCTTTCCCCCGGCCCGGCCCTTGCCGAAACGGGGCTGCGCCACAGAGCCCCGGTCCGACGTCGGTCCGTGCCCGCCCGTTGCGCCGGGCGGGCACGGATCGACGACGCGGCTACTTCTCGGTCACCCCGGCCGAGTCGAACGTCGCCACCTCGTGCATCGCCCTGGCCGCGCTCTGCACGACCGGGAGGGCCAGCAGGGCGCCGGTGCCCTCGCCGAGGCGCAGGTCGAGGTCGACCAGGGGGCGCAGGCCCAGCTTGTTGAGGGCGGCCACGTGGCCGGGCTCGGCGCTGCGGTGGCCGGCGATGCAGGCCGCCAGCACCTCCGGGGCGATGGCGCGGGCCACCAGGGCCGCCGCGCCGGCGCTGACACCGTCCAGGATCACCGGTGTGCGCAGGGAGGCCCCGCCGAGGAGGAGGCCCACCATCGCGGCGTGCTCCAGACCGCCGATGGCCGCGAGGACACCGATCGGGTCGGCGGGGTCCGGCTGGTGGAGCTCCAGGGCCCGGCGTACCACCTCGGTCTTGCGGGCCAGGGTCTCGTCGTTGATGCCGGTGCCGCGGCCGGTGACCTCGGCCGGGTCGGCGCCGGTGAAGACGGAGATCAGCGCCGCCGAGGCCGTGGTGTTGGCGATGCCCATCTCGCCCGTGATGAGGGCCTTGTTGCCGGCCGCCACCAGATCGCGGGCGGTCTCGACGCCCACCTCGATGGCCGCCCTGACCTCCTCGCGGGTCAGCGCGGGACCGGTCGTCATGTCGGCCGTGCCCGCACGGACCTTGCGCGGCAGCAGGCCCGGGGTCGCGGGCAGGTCGGAGGCCACGCCCACGTCGACGACGCAGACCTCGGCGCCGACCTGGGTGGCGAAGGCGTTGCAGACCGCGCCACCGCCGAGGATGTTGGCCACCATCTGGCCGGTGACCTCCTGCGGCCACGGGGTGACGCCCTGGGCGTGTACGCCGTGGTCGCCCGCGAAGATCGCGACGGCGGCCGGTTCCGGGATCGGGGGCGGGCACATCCGGGACAGGCCCGAGAGCTGCGCGGAGATGATCTCCAGCATGCCGAGGGCGCCGGCCGGCTTGGTCATGCGCTTCTGGCGCTCCCACGCCTCGCCGAGGGCCTTGGCGTCCAGCGGGCGGATGTTGGTGACGGTCTCGGCGAGCAGGTCGTGCGGCTCCTCGCCGGGCAGCGCGCGACGGCCGTACGTCTCCTCGTGCACGACCCAGGACAGCGGGCGGCGCTTGGACCAGCCCGCCTGCATCAGCTCGGGCTCCTCCGGGAACTCGTCGACGTATCCGACGCAGAGGTAGGCCACGACCTCCAGGTGCTCGGGCAGGCCCAGCTCGCGGACCATCTCCCGCTCGTCGAAGAAGCTGACCCAGCCGACGCCCAGGCCCTCGGCGCGGGCCGCGAGCCACAGGTTCTCGACGGCGAGCGCGGAGGAGTACGGGGCCATCTGCGGCTGGGTGTGGCGGCCGAGGGTGTGCCGGCCGCCGCGGGTCGGATCGGCGGTGACGACGATGTTCACCGGGGTGTCGAGGATGGCCTCGATCTTCAGTTCCTTGAACTGCTTCGCGCGGCCCTTGGGGAGCGACTGGGCGTACGCCTCGCGCTGGCGGGCGGCCAGTTCGTGCATCGTGCGCCGCGTCTCGGCGGAGCGGATGACGACGAAGTCCCAGGGCTGGGAGTGGCCGACGGAGGGCGCCGTGTGGGCCGCCTCCAGGACGCGGAGCAGCACGTCGTGCGGGATCGGGTCGCTGCGGAAGCCGTTGCGGATGTCGCGGCGCTCGCGCATGACGCGCAGGACGGCCTCGCGTTCGGCGTCGTCGTAGCCGGGCGCGGCCGGGCCGGTGGACTCCCGTGTCCGGGCCACGGCGGCCGTGCTCTCCTCCTGGTCGGCGGCGCGGGTGTCCAGGTCCTCCGCCTGCTGTGCCGCCACGGGCTCCGGGCTCTCTTCCTCGGCCTCGACCGGCGCCTCCGGTACGGGGGTTGCCTCGGCGTCGGGAGCCGGGTCGGGCTCCCTGGGGGCGGGCAGGACGAGGACGGGCTCCTCGTCGGGCACGCTGTCGGGCGCCGGTTCGTCGGACTGCTCGACGGTCACCACGGCCGGGCCCGCCGCCTCTTCGGCGACCTGCTCGGCGTGCTCCTCCGGGAGGGGCGGCATGGTCATGGCGTGGGGCGGGGTCGGAGCCAGGTGCGGGGTGGTCGGCACCAAGCCCTCGACGGGTACGAACTGGCCGACGGGCTGCTCGGCGTGGGCCTCCGGCGGCCCGTCCTGCAGCGCGGCCGCCTCACCGTGGGCCTCGGCCTCGGGGGCGTGGCCCTCGTGCGCCACGGCCACCCCGGGTTCCTCGGCGTACGCGGCGGTCTCGGCCGGCACCTCCTGCGGGGCCTCGGGCTCCTCGGCGCTCTGGACGGGCACGGCCTCGGGCTCGGTGGGCCCGGCGGACCACGCGGCCTCGGCGGGGTCCTGGACCTGGTCGGCGTCCGCGAGGAACGGCTCGGCCTCCACCGGCTCCGGCCGGGGCTCCTGGACCCCCGCGTGCGGTGCGGCCTCGGTGAACGGCACGGCCTGATCCGGGGCCTGCGGCTCCGCCGGGTACGCGGGCTGCGGGTCCGGCGCCGCGTACGCGGCCTGCGGGGCCTCCGGCGCGTGCTGTCCGGCGTCCTCCGACGGGTGCGCGTAGTGGGGAGCGGCGGGTGCGGCCGGGAAGGGCGTGTGCTGGGGCGCGTGCGCGAACTCCGGGACGGCCTGGGCGAACTCGGGGCCCTGACCCCCGTCCGGGGCCTGCGGGAACAACGACCCGTCGGCGAGCTGGGGAGCCTGCGCGTAGTCCTGCACGAGGACCGGTTCAGGGACCGGTTCGGGGACTGGTGCGGTGACCGGGGCCGCGTCCGGGACCTGGACGTCCTCCGCGGTCCCGGCCAGCTGCTCCTCGGGCCGGACGGCTTCCGGCTGCGGCGCGACGTACGCCTCTTCGGGTGCCTGCGCCGCTTCCGGAGCCTGCACGGGCTCGGCGGGGTCCGCGGCGGTCCGGATCTGCGCGGCGTCGGGGCCGTCGGCGCCCGGAGCGTCCTGTCCCTGCGGCGCCTCGGCGGGCTGCTCCGCCGCCGGTTCCTCCGAGGGCTCCGGCGGGACCGGGGGGCCCTGGACCTCGGGAAGCGACGCGTCACCCTCGGCGTCGGGCACCTGCGCGACGGGGGCGGCCTCGACGGCTGCCGGTTCACCGGCGTGCGCCTCGGCGACCGCCGGGAAGACCGTTTCTGCAGGCACGCCCTCGGAACCGACCTGTGCCACCGGAGGCGCTACCTGTACCTGGGCCTGCGCCTGGGCTCCCCAGGGCGCCGCGCCCTGCAGCGCGATCTCGTCACGCGGTACGTCGAGGTATTCGGGTCCGGACGTGGGCGGGCCCGCCTGCCGTACGGGAAAGGGGGTGGGCGGCGCCCCCGCCGGACCGCGGTCGGCGAGCGAACGCACCGGGCTGCCGGCACCGTCCGGGGTCGGCGGGCCGAGGTGCAGGGGGCGACGGGCGACGGGCGGCTGCGGGGCGGGCGAGGACATCCGGACGGCGCTGAGGTCGACCGAGCCGCTGTCGCGGCCCGCCGTCTCGTGCGGACCGGGCTCGTGGACGGCCTCGACGACCGGAGCCGGGGCCGGCGGGGCCACTTCGTTGCCCCAAGCCCCCTGGGCGCCCGGCAGCAGCAACAGGTCTTCGTCTTCGGCGGTGGACTCGGAGAGGTAGGTGTACGCGCCGGGGGCGGGGACGCCCGGCTGCTCCACCATGCCTGCGTTCTCCGGCAGTCCCTCGCCCGGGACCTGGCCGGTGTCGGTCATGCGTACCCCTCGCCCATCGGTTTAGTGCTCCTACGACCTGCTCGTCCGGAGCGGCGCACCGACCGCCCGTCATGAGAACGAGCACACGGGCCGGGCGGCACGAACGACCGGTCGACAAAGCCATTAACTGGCATTGTCGCGGTCGGCCCGCCACCGCGACAGGGTGATCCGTCACGGCCCGCTGTGGACTGCGCCACTTTGCGCGTCCTCCGGTTTCCGCCGTACCACACCCACCCCAAAACAGGTGCGTTTTCCGGACATTGACCGGCCAAATACCGGACAACCCGACTGCGGTACAACGATCGGTCAGCCTACCGCGCGCGGTACGACTACAGGATCACAGGGCGCGATCAGGCAGTGACCCGCCCGTCGGCCGACCACCACGCCCCGGCGCGGTCAGTCGCGTCGCCCCAGTTCTCCGGAGAGCAGGAAGGCGACGCTGCGCTCCTTCTCCGTCCAGGCGCGGGTGTCCATCTCGACGGACTGCAGCAGAGCGCATTCGACCCGGTAGCCGTGCTCCGTCAGGTCCCTGCCGATGAGTTCGGCGGCGTCGCGGGTGGCGGCGTGCGTGACGATCCGCTGGGGGCGCCGGTCGGCGACGGCCGAGACCACCGCGACTCCGCCGCCGCCCACGCGCACCACGTCCGGTTCGGGAAGGTTCTCGAGGACGTGCGGCGCGGTGCCGTGGGTGATCTGGAGCTGGACACCGAAGCGGCGGGCGGCGGCCATCGTGCGGGCACAGGCGTCGGGGTCGCGGTCGACGGCGATGACGGCGGCGCCGCAGCGCGCGGCCTCGGTGGCGAAGGCGCCGCTGCCGGAGCCGATGTCCCAGACGAGGTCGCCGACGCGCGGTCCCAGCCGGGCGAGTTGGGCGGCGCGCAGTACTTCGGTCTCGCCCTCGCCGAGCTCGTGGCCGTACATGTCGTCGGGCAGCGCCCAGCCGCGGGGGCCGGTGCCGGGGTCGCGGCCGGCGATCCAGCCGCCGCCCTCGGAGGACGCGACGGGGCCGCCGAGCACGATGACGACGTTCGGGTCGCGCCAGGTGTGGTCGGCGACCTTGTCGGAGGTAAGGACCGTGACCCGTTCCCGCTCGGAGCCGAGTTCCTCGCAGATGACGAAGGTGCGGTGCACTCCGTCCAGGAGCAGACCCAGCTCGGCCGGTCCGGCGCCGGGTGAGGTGAGGACGGCGACCTTGCTGTGGGCCCGGCACACGTTCACCGCGCGTCGCAGGGTGCGCCGGTGCGCGACGACCACCTGGGCGTCGTCCCAGGGCATGCCGGCGCGGGCGAAGGCGGCGGCCACGGACGAGACCGCGGGGACGACTTCGACCTCCAGGCCGAACTCGGGGGCGCGCAGGGTGCGTACGACTCCGAAGAAGCCCGGGTCGCCGTCGGCGAGGACGACGGCGGTGCCGCGATGGGCGGCGATGCGGCGGCCCGCGAGGGCGACACTGCCGAGGCGGATGCGCTCGGCGGACGGGGGCACTTCGGGGAGGACCAGGTGGTGTCCCGCGCCGGCCACCAGGGTGGCGACGCCGAGAGCCGAGCGCGCCGCGTCCGTCAGCGGCGAGCCGTCCCAGCCGATCACCGTGACCCGGTCGGCCATCGTCGTCAGTCTCCTGGAGTCTTCGCAGGTCGTCAGGTGGGCGTGCGGCGGCCGGGCGGGCGGAGCCCAGTGAGCGTACCTCGTGACGTCCGGGGGTGCGGGAGGGGGTGCGGACGGGGGTCCGCGGCCGCCTCCGGTGCGGTTCCGGTCAGTTCCAGTCGGAGTAGGCCGTGAACCCGCCACTGTCGGCGAGCTGCTCGGCGATGCCCTCGATGTCCTCGGGAAGCAGGCCCCACACGATGAAGTCGGTGCGCAGATCCTCCCAGCGCCCGCTCTCGGTGCGGGTGCGCGCTATACAGGCTCCGCGCAGGACGCCCTCGCTGATGCAGCCGATCTTCTGCGCGACCTGCTGGGAGGCGGTGTTGTCGGCCGCGGTGCGCAGCTCCAGGCGCTCGAACTTCTGGTCGCCGAAGAGCCACTGGGCGGTGGCGAGTGACGCTTCGGACGCGTAGCCCTCGCCACGTGCCCAGGGCGCGATGATGTACGAGAGCTCTGTGGAGCGGACATGCCAATTCGTCCTGCCCAACTGGATGACGCCTACCAGCCGCTGGGTGAGGAACTCCGTGACGGCGAGGTCCAGTCCGCGGCCCGAGGTGCGCTCGGCGGGCGCGTACCGGGTGATCCAGGAGCGGGCGGCGGCCTCGGTGAAGGGCTGCGGCACGGACGTCCAGGCCGCGACCTGCTCGTCGTTCATCATCTCGGTGAGGGCGGGGACGTCGTCGTCCTCAAGAGGGCGCAGTACCAACCGCTCCGTGTTCAGGGAGATGTCGGGGAAGGTGTTCGTCATGCGCCGCTCCGTAACCATCAGGGACCGTCGGGCCTGCTGAACTGCCCAGCATGCAGCATGTGAGCGCCGAACCGCACCACGGTGTCGACGAGTCGACACCGTGGTGCGGACGGAACGGCGGCCGGCGGGAGGGTGACGGGCCCGCGCCGCGCCGGCCCTTCCCTCAGTCGTCCGGTGCGGTCAGAACGACGCGACGACCGAACCGGCGTACTTGTCCTCGATGAACTTCTTGACCTTGGCGGAGGTCAGGAGCTCGGCGAGCTTCTTGACGCGCGGGTCGTCCTCGTTCCCCTCCTTGACGGCGAGGAAGTTGCCGTAGGGGTTGTCATCGGCGGACTCCAGGACAAGGGCGTCGTCGGAGGGCTTGAGATCCGACTCGATCGCGTAGTTGCCGTTGATCACGGCGGCGTCGACGTCGTCCAGGGAGCGCGGGGTCTGCGCCGCCTCCAGCTCCTTGAACTTGAGGTTCTTCGGGTTCTTCGCGATGTCCTTGGGGGTCGCGTCGTTGCCCGCGCCGTCCTTGAGGGTGATGATCCCGTTGGCGTCGAGCAGCTTGAGCGCCCGCGCCTCGTTGACCGTGTCGTTCGGGACGGCGACCGTCGCGCCGCTCTTCAGCTCGTCGGCCTTCTTGATCTTGTTGGAGTAGAGGCCGAGCGGCTCCAGGTGGACCGTGACGACGGGCACGATGTGGGTGCCGTTCTTCTTGTTGAAGTCGTCGAGGTACGGCTGGTTCTGGAAGTAGTTGGCGCCGACCGAGCCGTCCTCGGTCGCGGTGTTCGGCAGGACGTAGTCCGTGAACTCCTTGACCTGCAGGTCGAGTCCCGCGTCCTTCGCGAGGTTGTCCTTCACGTAGTTGAGGATCTCGGCGTGGGGCACCGGACTGGCGGCGACGATCAGCGGGCCGCTCGCGTCGGAGCCCGCTCCCTTGTCCGAGCCGCAGGCGGTGAGACCCAGGGTGAGAGCTCCGGCGGCGAGCACGGCGGTGGTGATTTTGGCAGCGTTACGCACGAAAAGTGCCTTTCCTGAGGGTGTGGCGGCCCCGCGGGGGTGTGCGGGGAGAACCGAGGGGGTGGACGTGAGGGGCGGGAGCCGTGGTGGTCAGACGGTCTTGCTGGTCGCGGTGGCGGCCTTCAGGAGCCTGAGCCGCGGGGCGGCGCCGGACCGGCCACCGCGCCGGTGCAGCCCGCGCGCGGCGAAGTCGCCCGCGAACTGGATGAGGGAGATGACCACCGCGAGGATGCCCACGGTGATCCACATCAGTTCGGTCTCGAAGCGCTGGTAGCCGTAGCGGATGGCGATGTCGCCGAGTCCTCCCGCGCCGACCGTGCCGGCCATGGCGGAGTAGCCGAGGAGGGCGACGACCGTCGTGGTGGTGCTGGAGATCAGCGACGGCAGCGACTCGGGTACGAGCACCTTGCGGACGATGGTCCAGGTGTTGCCGCCCATCGACTGCACGGCTTCCACCAGGCCGCCGTCCACCTCGCGGACGGCCGTCTCGACCAGGCGCGCGAAGAACGGGATCGCACCGATCGCGAGCGGCACGATGGCGGCCTCGCGGCCGATGGTGGTGCCGGTGATCGACCGGGTGAAGCCCATGAGCGCGACCATCAGAATGATGAACGGCATCGAGCGGGCGACGTTCACGATCTGCCCGATGACCTTGTTCAGCACGGTGTTCTGCAGCAGGCCGCCGCGGTCCGTGAGAACCAGCAGGATGCCCAGCGGCAGCCCGCCGACGACGGCGATGAGCGTCGACCAGCCGACCATGTAGAGGGTGTCCCAACAGGCCTGCTCCAGCAGCGGCTGCATCTCGGACCAGGTCACTTGGCACCTTCCTTCACCAGTACGGGCGCCTGGCCCGCTTTTTCGACGAAGTCGATCTGCAGCCCCTGCTCGCGCAGGAAGCCCACCGGCACGACGTTGTCCTCGTAGCGGCCGGGCAGTTCGATGCGCATCCGGCCGACCTGCCTGCCCGCGACGGTGTCCATCGCGGCACCGAGGATCGAGATGTCGATGTTGTAGGTGCGGGAGAGCTGCGAGATGACGGGCCGGGCCGCGGCGTCGCCGTGGAAGGTGACGTCGATGACCGTGCGGTCGTCGGCGGAGGCGTCGCCGCTCACCGGGAAGAGCGCGGCGGCCAGTTCGGAGCCCGGTGTGGCGAGCAGTTCGCTGACCGTGCCGGACTCGACGATCCTCCCGCTCTCCATGAGGGCGGCCGAGTCGCAGACGGTCTTGACGACGTCCATCTCGTGCGTGATGAGCAGGACGGTCAGGCCGAGCTGCCGGTTCAGGTCGCGCAGCAGGTGGAGGATGGAGCGGGTGGTCTCGGGGTCGAGGGCGCTGGTCGCCTCGTCGGAGAGGAGCACCTTCGGGTCGCCGGCCAGGGCGCGGGCGATGCCGACGCGCTGCTTCTGACCGCCGGAGAGCTGGGCCGGGTAGGCCTTGGCCCGGTCGGCGAGGCCGACGAGGTCGAGCAGTTCCAGCGCCTTGCGGGAACGTTCCTTCCCCGACTTGCCGAGGATCTCCAGCGGCAGCTCGACGTTGTCCTGGACCGTCCGCGAGGACAGCAGGTTGAAGTGCTGGAAGACCATGCCGATGTGGCTGCGCGCCTTCCGCAGCTCCCGGCCGGCGCGCGGGCCGCGCCCGGCGAGGGCCGTGAGGTCCTGCCCGGCGACGGTCACGGTGCCGGAGGTGGGGCGCTCCAGGAGGTTGACGCAGCGGATGAGGGAGGACTTGCCGGCGCCGGACTGTCCGATGACGCCGTACACCTCGCCCTCGCGGACGTGCAGATCGACGCCGTCCAGGGCCTTGATCTCACGGCCGGGCGAGCGGTGGGCCCGGTAGACCTTCGTCAGGCCGGTTGTCGTGATCACTGGGGGATATCCGTCACTGTCGAGTGCAGGGCGTGGGTGTGCGCCGGGCACGGGTGCATTCGGTCGGAACGCGGCACGGTGGTTCACGCGGTGGCGTTGGAAGCCGGGTCTCGGCAGAACTGCGTGCGCGGGGCGGGCTCAGTCGCGTACGAAAGGGTCGTACGGGCAGACGTGAGCGGTCTCGCTTCGGGGCGCGAGGCTCTGGGTGGTGCGGGGGCCCTCTAGAAGGCGCACATTCGACACATACAGCGAGCACCGGGCGTCATGGTCGCCTCGGTCGCAAGGATGCGGCTGCTCGTCGTGGTCATGAGAAAAGTAAAGCAGACGTATGCGCGGGAACGGGAACCCGCTGTCCGTATGCCGGACAGCGGTGGACGCCGCTCAGTTCCGTACGGAGATCTCCACTGCCCCGTCCGTGACCAGTGCCGACACGGCCGAGAGGTCGTCGACCACGGCGTCCGCGGTCAGCTCGGCGGCCCGGTGGGTTGTGGCCAATGCCACGGTGGTCATTCCGGCCGCGCGGCCCGCCTGTAGGCCCGCGGGTGCGTCCTCGAAGACGACACAGCGGGCCGGGTCCACGCCGAGCTGCCGGGCGGCGAGCAGGAACGGCTCGGGGTCGGGCTTGCCGCGCGTGATGTCGTCGGCGGCGATCAGGTTCTTGGGGCGGATGCCGACCTCGCCGAGGCGGGCCTCCGCGAGACGCCGCGTGGCGGAGGTCACGACGGCCCAGCGGTCGGCCGGCAGGGAGTCGAGGAGCGCCCGGGTGCCGGGCAGCAGGTGGACGCCGCCCGCGACATCCGCCACCTCCAGCTGCTCGATGCGCACGACGGCCTCGGGGACCCTGGCGGCGGGCAGCAGGTCGGCGGCTATCTCGGCGGCCGGACGGCCGTGCAGTTCGACCCGGGCGAACTCCGCGGCGGTGATCCCGTACTCCTCGGCCCACCTGGTCCAGCACCGGTTCACCGACTCCAGCGATGAGAGAAGGGTGCCGTCGTTGTCGAACAGCAGGGCTTCGGCTCGGATCTTCATGTCCTCGACCCTACGGGGCACCCGGGGGCGAGGGCATCGGGCCTTTTGGCCCGTAATAGGGTCGCGGCATGCTTGTTGCCCTGACGGTCGCGACCGCCGTCGCCGCGCTCGCGCTCGCCGCCTGGTGCGGCTGGGCCGCCCACCGGGACCAGCCGACCAAGGACTGGCATTTCATCGGTATGGCCGTGGTGACGCTGCTCGCTCTCGTCCAGCTGGTGGTCGGCGTCGTCCAGCTGGCCCGCGGCGAGAAGCCGGAGCAGGGCACGACGATCTTCGTGGCCTATCTCGTCGGCGCCTTCGCGTGCGTTCCGGCGGCGGGCTTCATGTCGCTGGCGGAGCGCACCCGCTGGGGTTCGATCACGGTCGCGGCCGGCGGTGTGGTCCTGGCCGTGCTCCAGGTGCGGCTCCACGACATCTGGGGAGGCTGAGATGGCGGTGACGCCGGAGGACGGCAGGCGCCAGAAGCTGATCAGCGGCCCCGGCACGCTGCTGGTGTGGCTGTACGGCGTGATGGTGGTCGGCGCGGTGTCGCGCTCGGTCTTCCAGATCGCGACGGACTTCGACCGGGCGCCTCTCGCCTACTCCCTGTCCGCCGCGGCGGGTGTCGTGTACGGCTTCATCACGTACTCGCTCGTCCGCGGCGGGGAGACGGCCCGCAGGGCGGCGCTGGTGTGCTGCGCCGCCGAGCTCGTCGGCGTGCTGGCGGTCGGCACCTGGACCCTGGTGGAGCCCTCGGCCTTCGCGGACTCCACCGTCTGGTCCGACTACGGCATGGAGTACCTGTTCATCCCGGTCGTCCTGCCGGTGACCGCGCTGTTCTGGCTCCGCACGGCACGCCGGACCCCGTAGGGCGCCCGGGTCCCGGGCGCCCCTTCGGAGGCGCGGGGAGGTACGCGACCAGCCACAACGCACCCGCGGACAGACGCTCGCCGTCCCGCGGACCGCTACGCGCTCGCGACGAACGCACCCGCTGTCGCGCCCTTGGCCAGCGTCACCAGGCTGAGCCGCTCGTCCACCCGGCGCGTGGCCACCGGCTCGTACCCGTGCTTGCGGTACAGCCGCAGATTGTGCTCGCTGCGGTGGCCGCTGAAGAGCTGGAAGCTCTTCGCGCCCGAGCCCTCGGCGACCTTCGCCTCGATGGCGTCGAGGAGCCGCCCGCCCAGACCGTGCCGCTGCATGCGGGGGTGGACGATCAGCTTGTTGATCCTGGCGGTGCCGTCGGTGTCCACCGTCGCCCGCACCGAGGCCACCACCTCGTCGCCGAGCCGGGCCACCAGGACCGTGCCGTCCGCGAGCTCCGCCTTGAGGGAGTCGAGCGGCTGGGTGAGGGGCTCGATGCTGTAGTCGCCGTACAGCGCGGCCTCGCTCTGGTAGCAGAGGAACTGCAGTTTGAGGATCTGTTCGGCATCCTGCTCTGTCGCCGCCGAGATGGTCACGCTCATGCCCATGTGTGCATGCCTCCCGCTCACCTGTTCCGCCGGTTGTCCCTCACTCCTATCCCCGTGGTTCGCGCGCCGCAACCTCCGAGGCAAGCATTCGGCGCAGACATCCCAGGCATCTGGAACGTTCCGGACCGAGACTGCCCTGTGAGATACCCAACTCCCCCGCGATCTCCCGGTATGTGAGGTCCTTCGGGGACAGCAGAGCGGCCATGAGCCGCGGGCAGCGGCCCGGCAGACGTCGTACGGCGGAGTGCAGGGCGCGGCGCCGGGCGGCGCTGAGCGCCAGCTGCTCGGGCCCGGGCCGGGTGTCGTCGGCGGGTTCGGACGCGTACGGCCGTTCGATGTTCGCGGTGCGCCGGGTGCGCCGTGCCTCGGAGCGGACGGCGCCCCGCAGCCAGGCGGCCGGGTCGGCGGGCGGGCCCTCCGTGCCCAGGCGTTCCAGGAGGCGCACCCAGACCGCCTGTTCCAGGTCGCCCGGCTCGGCTCCGGAGGCATATGCCTCCGCCGAGGCCTCGGCGGCGAGCAGGGGACGCAGCGTGGTCACCATGTCGTGGGTCATATGCGGCACGACGCGCCCGCCCCGGCGGAGGTTGCCGGGGCGGGCGACTGTCACCCCAACCGGGGCGGGTGGCTCCGCTGTTGACGCGTGGGACCCACGGGCGGTCTCAGCGCTTGAGGAAGTCCTCGCGGGCGAGGACGCCGGTGTCCGGGTTGTCGGTGAAGACCCCGTCGATGCCGGTCGCGAAGTACGTCCGGAAGGCGCCGAAGGCGTCTCCGTAGCCGTCGGCGTCCGTCCCCTT
The DNA here is from genome assembly GCF_019090165.1 of Streptomyces sp. BV286. GTDB lineage: Bacteria > Actinomycetota > Actinomycetes > Streptomycetales > Streptomycetaceae > Streptomyces. The sequence goes on along the minus strand of NZ_JAHRIB010000002.1, from coordinate 7,808 downwards.
GCGGAAGTTCGCGGGGAGGAAGGGGTTCTCGTTGCGCATCGTGTACGGGTGCAGGACCAGGCCCTCGGCGTGCGCGTCCCGGACCAGGGTGGTCGGGGTGGTGAGGTTGCCGCCCGCGTCCTTCGGGATGACCAGGTCGAGGGTCGGGCCGATGCCCTGGGCGTACGAGGCGATCCACTTCAGGCCCGCGGGCTTGACGAGGTCGGCGACCGTACGCGGGTCGCCCGTCTCCACGAAGTCCCAGGGGCGGGTTCCGGCGGCGGACAGGAGAACGACCAGGGGATTGCCGACCAGCTTGTTCAGGCGCTGGATGCTGGTGGGCTCGAAGGACTGGAGGATGACGGGCGAGTTCTTCTTGTCCAGGCCGTGCCTGCGCAGCACCTTGGCGACCCGCTCCTCCAGGCCGAGGCCCAGCTTGCGGAAGTAGGTGGGGTGCTTGAGCTCGGGGTAGATCCAGACCTGCCTGCCCCGCTTCCTGCTCTGCTCGTCCCGCCAGCGCAGCACCTCTTCGAAGGTGGGGATCTCCCAGCGGCCGTCGTAGAGCGTGTTGTGCGGGCGGTTGGCCGGGATGCGCTCCTTCGCCCGGAGCGTCTTCAGCTCGGCGAGCGTGAAGTCCTCGGTGAACCAGCCCGTCGTGGACACGCCGTCGAGGAGCTTGGTCACCTTGCGGTCCGCGAACTCGGGGTGCGCGGAGACGTCCGTCGTACCGCCGATCTCCGGCTCGTGACGGCACACCAGGTGGCCGTCCTTGGTCGGCACCAGGTCACCCGCCTCGATGACGTGGGCGCCCATGTCGAGCGCCAGCTGGTACGAGCCGAGCGTGTGCTCCGGGCGGTAGCCGCTGGCCCCGCGGTGCCCGATGATCGTCGGCTTCGGCAGGCTCCTGTAGCCGCCGCTCCCGTGCTTCTCGTCGGCTCTCGCCGTGGCGGGCAGTCCGAGGACCGCTCCGCCGGCGCCGAGCACCGCGGCCCCGAGCAGCGCGCGCCGTCCCGCGCTGATCCCGTTCAGTCCCTCGTTCGACTCCTGCGTCCCCATGAGCGCTCCTCCGCATACTGCCCTGCACCTGTCAAAGCGGGACTGATCGTAAGTGCGCCCGGGTGACGGACGGGAGACCTTGGACGGAACACGCGGGTGACGCTGCATGTCGCGTGGGTGCGTGAGGTGGGGTGCGCGGTGGGTGAATTGACGGTCGGTCGGATCCGCGGACGGTGGCTTGGATCCCGGGAGGCGGGTACCCGGCCGGTGGACGTGCCGGGCTCCGTACCGACGGCTGACCGGCACGCCGGACCACCAGGACCGTACCGACCCCGCTCCATCAGCTCCGCCCGTCGGCCCCGTTCGGACGCGACATCGGTCACACCGTCTCGTGCGGATGACGGCCGTGCTACAGCGCGGCACCGCAGGTAAAGCAGGGTCAACACTGTGTATCCACTCGGTGAACCCGATGTGCAAGACCCCCGTGGCCGCGAGTATCGTCCTCACCTGCACAGACTTATACCGATCCCGGAGGGCCCGTTGTCCCGCTTCGCGCTCATCAAGGCAGTGCTCGGACCGATCATGCGCCTGATGTTCCGCCCACGGGTGGAGGGTGCGGAGCGCATCCCCGGCACGGGCCCGGTGATCCTCGCCGGCAACCACCTCACGTTCATCGACTCGATGATCATGCCGCTGTTCTGCGACCGTCAGGTCTTCTTCATCGGCAAGGACGAGTACGTCACCGGCAAGGGCCTCAAGGGCCGGCTGATGGCGTGGTTCTTCACCGGCTGCGGCATGATCCCCGTCGACCGGGACGGCGGCCGCGGCGGTGTCGCGGCGCTGATGACCGGCCGCCGGGTGCTGGAGGAGGGCAAGGTCTTCAGCATCTACCCGGAGGGCACCCGCTCCCCCGACGGCCGGCTCTACCGCGGCCGCACCGGGATCGCCCGGCTGGCCCTGATGACTGGCGCGCCCGTCGTCCCGTTCGCCATCATCGGCACGGACAAGATCCAGCCGGGCGGCGCAGGCTTTCCCCGCCCCGGGCGGGTCACCGTCCGCTTCGGCGAGGCGATGGAGTTCTCGCGGTACGAGGGCATGGGCCGTGACCGCTATGTGCTGCGGGCTGTGACGGACTCGGTGATGACCGAGGTCATGCGGCTGTCGGGGCAGGAGTACGTGGACATGTACGCCACGAAGGCCAAGGAAGCGGCTTAGCTCCGCTGGTTCGGCGGCTCCCGGGGGTGGGGGTCGGTGGTTCGGTGCGGGTTCGTCGTGGCTGGTCGCGCCGTTCCCCGCGCCCCTGAACGGGGACCTGCCGTTCGATTCCTGCGGGTTCGTCGTGGTTGATCGCGCCGTTCCCCGCGCCCCTGAATTGGGACCTGCCGTTCGATTCCTGCGGGTTCGTTGTGGCTGGGCGCGCCGTTCCCCGCGCCCCTGAAGGGGCGCGGGACTGCGCGAACGGGCCCGCTCGGCCCGCGGTCGGCGAGCGGCTATGCGTGCTCGCCGTTCTCCAGCTTCTGGTCCCGTAGGAGTACCCACGCCGCCACCGACGCGGCCAGCAGGACCACCGCGCCGAGGCCCGACGCCAGGGCGATGCCGTCGACGAAGGCCGTGCGGGCGGCGTCGAGGAGGGGCTCGGCGTCCGGCAGGGCCCCCGACGCCTCCACTGCTCCGCCGAGCGACTCGTGGGCCGCCGCGGCCACCTCGGGCGGTGTACCCGCGGGGGCCGTGAACCCGGCGTAGACACCGGTGACGATGGAGCCGAGCAGGGCGATGCCGAGGGCCGCCCCCAGCTCGTACGCCGTCTCGGAGACCGCGGACGCGGCGCCCGCCTGTTCCTTGGGAACGCTGGAGAGGATCACGTCGGCGGTCACGGTGAAGGCGAAGCCGGCGCCGACGCCGACGACCAGCAGGGCCGCGCCGAGGAGCGGATACCCGGTGGACCGGTCGATCAAGGTCAGTGCGCCCAGGGCGAGTCCTATCGCGGCCAGACCACCCGCGGCGACGGCACGTACCGAGTACCGGCGTGCGAACGAACCGGCGACCAGGCCCGCCGCCACCGCGCCCAGTGCGGCGGGCAGTTCGGCGAGTCCCGCCTCCAAGGGGCCCCTGCCCTGCACGAGTTGCAGGTACTGCGAGAGGAAGAAGACCACTCCGGACAGTCCGAGGATGGTCAGCAGGTCGGCGAGAACCGCCCCGGAGAAGCCACGGTTGCGGAACAGCCTCATGTTCAGCAGCGGGACGGGCAGCGTGAGCTGGCGACGCACGAAGCCGTGGAGCGCGGCCGCGCCGAGGAGCCCCGCCGCGCCCGCCGTCAGGGTCGGGCCGTGCGAAGCGGCTTCCTTGATGCCGTACACGATGCCGACCATGCCCACGAGGGACAGCACGACGCTGACGAGGTCCCAGGGGCCGGGCTCCGGGTTGCGGGACTCGGGCAGCAGTTTCACGCCGACGAGGACGAGGACCGCCATCACGGGGAGGTTGATCAGGAAGACGGAGCCCCACCAGAAGTGTTCGAGCAGGAAGCCGCCGACGACCGGGCCGACCGCCGTACCGGCCGACGCGGTGGCGCCCCAGATGCCGATGGCGAGGCTGCGTTCGCGCGGGTCGTGGAAGAGGTTGCGGATGAGCGCGAGGGTGGCCGGCATCAGGGTCGCGCCCGCGACTCCGAGCAGCGCCCGCGCGGCGATCATCAGCTCGGGCGTCGTCGCGTAGGCGTTGAGCACGGACACGAGGCCGAACGCGACCGAGCCGATGAGCAGCAGCTTCTTGCGCCCGACACGGTCACCGAGACTGCCCATCGACACGAGCAGGCCCGCGATGACGAACGAGTAGACGTCGCCGATCCACAGGAGCTGGTTGCCCGAGGGCTGCAGGTCCTCGCTGATGTAGGGGGTCGCGAGACCGAGGACGGTCGCGTCGACGGCCACCAGCAGCACGGCGAGGACGAGGACGGCGAGGGCGAGCCAACGGCCCGGGCGCTTCTCCGCCTCCGTCGCGAACGCCGGCCGCACAGTGCTGGTCATGCTTCCTCTCTCCTTACCGCGCCGCCGAGCAGCAGCTCGACGATCATGTACTGGAAGTCGTTGGCCGCCACCCGGCCCTCGGTCACCGCCCAGGCCCCCGAGGCGACGAGCCCGTAGAGCGCTTCGGTGAGCCAGGCCGGGGTCAGGTCGATACGGAACTCGCCGCCCTCCTGGCCGCGCCGGAAGAGCGCGGCGATCCGGGCGTCGATACGGGCCCAGCCCTCGTTCTGCTGCTCGCCCTCGAACAGCTGGTTCTCGGTGTAGAGGAACGCCATCAGCGCCGCGGAGTCCTCGAACTCCCCGACCATGCGGCGCACGGCCTCCCGGGCGGTGCCCTCGTCGAGCCGGGCCGCGTCCAGCGCCGCCTCGCACTCCTGGATGCCTAGGTCCTCCAGTGCCCGCACGAGGACGTCGCGTCCGGCGAACTGGCGGTGCAGCGTGGCCCGGCTGATCCCGGCCGCCTTGGCGACCTCGTCCATGGTCGCGGTGGATCTGCGGGTCAGCAGGGCGGCTGCGCTGCGCAGCACGTGTTCACGATCAACAGCCATGAGACAACAATAGACCATGTGAGACAGAGATGTCTCAATAGGGACGTGAGGTGCTCATCACGAGAGCCGGGCCCCCGCGGTGAACCCGCGAAGGCCCGGCTGAAGGTCTTGGCCGACGGTCAGTGCCAGGGCAGCTGCCCGCGGTGCGCCCAGTACGCCACCGGCTCCTCGGCGAGCGCCGCGAGCCCGGCCGTCTGCTCCTCGTCGAGGTCGACCACGGCGGCGTGCAGGTTCGAGGCCAGCTGGACGGCCGTGGCCGCGCCGGACAGGACGACGCCCGCCCAGGGCTGCCGCAGGACGTACGCGAGGGCGACCGCGTCGGAGCCGAGGCCCGCCGCCTCCTGCGCGACCGCGCGCACGGCGGCCGGCGCGTGCGGATCGGCCAGCCGGCCGTTGGCCATGCCCTCCTTGACGATCACGGTGAGCCCGGCGTCGTGCGCCTCGGCGAGCGCGGGTCCCGCCGAGGTCTCCAGCACGTTGTAGGTGGCCTGGACGGTACGGAAGAGGGGCTCACCGTCGACGGTCACCGCGAGCGCGGTACGGATGGCGCCGGCCTGCGCGGGGCCACTGGTGGAGAACCCGACGGTCAGCCCCCGCGCGGCGGCCTCGGCCAGCTCGGCGTGCAGTTCCTTGTCGGTGAGGGCCGGGCTGTCGGGGGTCACCGAGTGGATCTGGTAGAGGTCGAGCCGCTCGCCGAGCAGTTCGGCGCTCTCGGCCCGCTGCCGACGGTACGTGGCGAGGCCGTGGTCCTTGATCTCGTGCGCCTCGGCGTCGGTGCGCCACCCGGCCGTGTAGGTGTAGCCCCACTTGCTGCCGACCACGACGTCGGTGATGCCGGGCCGCTCGTGCAGCCAGCCGGCCAGGAACTCCTCCGAGCGGCCGTACGAGCGGGCGGCGTCGAAGTAGCGCACGCCCTGGGCGTAGGCGGCGTCGAGGAGTTCGTGCGTGCGGGCGCGCAGCGATTCGACCGTGCGGTCCGCCCCCAGGTCCTCGTCGCGGCCGAGGTTGATGTAGCCGGGGCGGCCGATCGCGGCAAGGCCGAGGCCGATGTGGCAGGTGGGGGTCGTTGCTGTCGCCAGTCGGGCGAAGGGCATCGCGGGCTCCGTTTTCGGTCGGCTCCTGTACGGCGCCGGACCAACGTAACCCGCGATGACCTCCGTCGTCCGGCGCCCCGCTCCCGCACGGCTGCGGCTGAGGTGCGGGTCTCGTGGAGAGGCGGTTACTTCTTCTGCTTCGCCGTGGCCCACGCGTGCTGGGCCGCCACGTCCGCCTTCACCTCTGCCAGCTGGATCGCCACCGCGCTGGGGGCGGTACCGCCACGGCCGTCGCGGGAGGCGAGGGCGCCCGGCACGTTCAGGACGGACCGCACCTCGGGCGTCAGGTGGGAGGAGATCTTCGCGAACTGCTCGTCGGTGAGCCCGTCGAGCTCGATGCCGTCGGCCTCGGCGGCCTTGACGCACTCGCCCGCGACCTCGTGTGCGACCCGGAACGGCACGTTCTGCTTGACCAGCCATTCCGCGATGTCCGTGGCGAGCGAGAAGCCGGCCGGGGCCAGCTCCTCCATGCGCTCGCGGTTGACCGTCAGCGTGGCCATCATCCCGGTGAAGGCGGGGAGCAGGACCTCCAGTTGGTCGCAGGAGTCGAAGACCGGCTCCTTGTCCTCCTGGAGGTCGCGGTTGTAGGCGAGGGGCAGCGCCTTCAGTGTCGCCATCAGGCCGGTGAGGTTGCCGATCATCCGGCCGCTCTTGCCGCGCGCCAGCTCCGCGATGTCCGGGTTCTTCTTCTGCGGCATGATCGACGAGCCCGTGGAGAAGGCGTCGTGGAGGGTGACGAAGGAGAACTCCTTCGTGTTCCAGATGATGATCTCCTCGGCGATCCGGGAGAGGTTCACACCGATCATCGCGGTGATGAAGGCGAACTCGGCGACGAAGTCGCGGGAGGCCGTGCCGTCGATGGAGTTGCCGACGCTGCCGTGCTCGAAGCCGAGGTCCGCGGCGACCGCCTCCGGGTCGAGACCGAGGCTGCTGCCCGCGAGGGCACCCGAACCGTACGGCGACACGGCGGTCCGCTCGTCCCACTGGCGCAGGCGCTCGGCGTCCCGGGAGAGGGGCTGGGCGTGGGCCAGCACATGGTGGGCGAACAGCACGGGCTGGGCGTGCTGGAGGTGCGTACGGCCGGGCATCGCCACGTCCGGGTGCGCCTCCGCGAGGCCGACCAGCGCGTCCTGGAGGTCGGCGATCAGGCCGCCGATGATGCGGGCGTGGTCACGCAGGTACATCCGGAAGAGGGTGGCCACCTGGTCGTTGCGCGAGCGGCCCGCGCGCAGCTTGCCGCCGAGGTCCGGGCCGAGCCGCTCCAGGAGACCGCGCTCCAGGGCGGTGTGGACGTCCTCGTCGGCAACGGTGCCGACGAAGGAGCCGTCCGCGACGTCGGCCTCCAGACGGTCGAGCCCCGCGAGCATGCGGGCCAGCTCGTCGTCGTCGAGGAGGTGTGCCTTGTGCAGCACGCGCGCGTGGGCACGCGAACCGGCGATGTCGTAGGGCGCGAGCCGCCAGTCGAAGTGGACGGACGCGGACAGCTTCGCCAGGGCCTCGGCGGGACCGTCGGCGAAACGACCGCCCCAGAGCCGTACGTCACCGCTGTTGCTGCTCACTTGCTGTGCTCCTCAGAACTGTTGGTGTGCGACCGCCACCCCGCGCTGCGGCGAAGAGGCGTCGTCAGGCTAGTACGGGACGGCCCCCCTCAGGGGCTCGGCGAACTCGTCCCTGGCATCCGCGACCCCGGCCCCGCCACAGGCGAGCGCGCGCTCGCGGTTCTCCTCACGGTGCACAGGCTCACCTGCATGAGTATGCAGAGGTCTGCATGATTCGTCAATCTGGAGGATGCGGAGAAGTATTTCGAAGTCCGCTTGAACGCGGGAAACCGCTTTCGCGTACATCACTCCGAACGCTGGCGCCGCGTTTGTAAACCCACTCCTGACCCAAGTGAGGCATCCCCATGTCCAGGGCTCTTCCGAAGTACAACAAGCGCCGCGTGGCGATCATCGGCGGCGCTGCCGCGGTGGCGTTGTCCGGAGCGGTGATCGCAGGCTCCGCCCTCGCCGGGGAGACGTCCAAGAGCAACAACGCCCAGGCCGCCAGAACGAAGGCGTCGCCCGGCACGGTGAGTTGCCCGGCCGTCGCGCCGAGCCTGCCCGCCATCCCCGCCTCCGCGAAGGCCGAGGTCGACCGCAACCTCGCCCTCCTCAACACCCAGATCG
>NZ_JAHRIB010000200.1 GCF_019090165.1 Streptomyces sp. BV286 | reverse complement strand
TGGGCGAGTTCGTGTTTGAGGGCGGCGAGTTCGGCGCCGCCGGCCATGTGGTTGGTGAGTTCTTCGAGGGTGACGTCGCTGCGGGCGGCGGAGAGTTCCATGGTGCCCAGGCGCAGGACGCTGAAGTGGTCGCCGACCATGTAGGCGTGGTGGGGGTTGTGGGTGATGAAGATGACGCCCAGGCCGCGGTCGCGGGCGGCGGCGATGTACTTGAGGACGACGCCGGACTGCTTGACGCCGAGGGCGGCGGTGGGCTCGTCGAGGATGAGGACGCGGGCGCCGAAGTAGACGGCGCGGGCGATGGCCACGGACTGGCGCTGGCCGCCGGAGAGGGTGCCGATGGGCTGGTCGAGGTCGTCCAGGACGATGCCCATGTTGCGCAGTTCCTGGTCGGCGGTCTCCTTCATCTTCGCGATGTCGAGGCGGCGGACGGGCCAGGGGCCCTTGGTCATCTCGGAGCCGAGGAAGAAGTTCCGCCAGACCGGCATGAGGGGGACGGTGGCGAGGTCCTGGTAGACGGTGGCGATGCCCTTGTCGAGGGCTTCGCGTGGGGTGCTGAGGTGGACGGCGTGGCCGTCGATGAGGAACTGGCCCTCGGTGTGCTGGTGCAGGCCGGAGATGATCTTGATCAGGGTGGACTTGCCGGCGCCGTTGTCGCCGAGGACGCAGGTGACCTGGCTGGGATACACGGCCAGGTCCACGCCGTGCAGGGCGCGGACGTTGCCGTAGGCCTTGCCCGCGCCCTTCAGCTGGACGACCGGCTCGGCGTCCCCGGGCCTGTCCTGGACGGCGGTGGCCCCGTTGGGGGAGGTGTTGTCGGTGGTCATGGCGTTACCTCCGGGTGGCCTGGCTGCGGACCCACAGATTGACGAGGGCGGCGAGCAGGAGCATGACGCCGAGGAAGGCCTTGAACCAGTCGGGGTTCCAGTTGGCGTAGACGATGCCCTGGGAGACCATGCCGAAGATGAAGGCGCCGATGACGGGGCCGATCGCGGAGCCGTATCCGCCGGTGAGGAGACAGCCGCCGATGACCGCGGCGATGATGTAGAGGAACTCGTTGCCCACGCCCTCGCCCGACTGGACGGTGTTGAACGAGAACAGGATGTGCATGCCGACGAACCAGGCGCCGGCGCCGACGCCCATGAACAGGGCGATCTTGGTGAAGGTGACGGGGACGCCGACCGCGCGGGCGCTGTCCTTGTTGCCGCCGGTGGCGAAGATCCAGTTGCCGAACTTGGTGCGCAGCAGCAGCCAGGTCGCGGCGGCGGCGAAGACCAGCCAGTAGAAGACGGTGATTTTGACGTCGACGCCGCCGATGCCGATCTCGGAGGCGAAGACCTTCTTGGCCTGGTCGAAGCCGTCCATGTCGCTGATCGAGTCGGTGGCGACGTTCCCGGTGAAGATCTTGGTGATGGCGAGGTTGGCGCCCTGCAGGATCAGGAACGAGCCCAGGGTGATCAGGAACGACGGCAGACCGGTGCGTACCAGCAGGTAGCCGTTGAACGCGCCGATGGCCAGCGACACCACCAGGGCGACGATGACGCCGACCCAGATATTCATGGAGAGCTGGAAGCTCCACATGCTGGCCGTCAGAGCGGAGGTGGTCACGGCCACGCCGGCGGACAGGTCGAACTCGCCGCCGATCATCAACAGCGCCACCGGCAGGGCCATGATGCCCATCACCGACGACTCGTAGAGCACGTTGGCCAGGGAACTGGCCTCGCGGAACGGCGAGGCGACCGCGAAGAAGAAGACGTAGACGGCGATCGCCGCGATCAGCGCGCCGATCTCGGGACGGGCCGCCAGCCGGCGGGCCAGTGACCGCTGTGAGGTCCGGCCGTCCTTGGGGGCGGCCGGCGAACCCGGCGACGAGGAACTCGTCGCCGGTGCCGTTGCCTGGGTCATGGGTGTCACCGAGTGCCCTTCGCGGCGAACTTCGCGATGTCGGCCACGTTCTCCTTGTCGACGAACGCCGGACCGGTCAGCACCGGCTCCTGGCCACCACCGCTGAAGTTGCCGTTCGTCTTGTAGAGCCACAGGGCGTCGACCGAGAGGTAGCCCTGCAGGTACGGCTGCTGGTCGACGGCGAACTGGATGTCGCCGTCCTCGATGGCCTTGACCATCTCCTTGTTGAGGTCGAAGGTCGCGACCTTCGCCTTGCTGCCCGCGTCGTCCACGGACTGCACGGAGGTCAGCGCGAAGGGGGCGCCGAGTGTGACCACGTAGTCGATCGAGCTGTCCTGCTTGAGCTTGGCGGTGATCGTCGACTTCACGGACGGCATGTTCGTGCCGTTCACGTACAGGTTCGTGGTCTTGCCCTTGAACGTCTTCTTCACACCGGCACACCGCTGCTCCAGGCCGACGTGGCCCTGGACCTGGATGACGCAGATGTTGTTCTTGGCGCCGGTCTCGTTGAGCTTCTCGCCGAACGCCTCACCGGCGACCAGCTCGTCCTGGCCGAAGAACTCCAGGAGGCCCTGGTCCTTCCACTGGTCCATGCCGGAGTTGAGGCCGACGACCGGGATGCCCGCCTTGCGCGCCTTGGCGATGACGTCCTTCAGGGCGTCGGGCTTGGCGAGGGTGACCGCGATGCCGTCGACCTTCTGGTCGATGGCGTTCTGGACGAGGCTGGCCTGCGTCGACGCGTTCTCGTTGTTGGAGTAGATGAGCTTGACGTTGTCCTTGGCCGCGGCGGCCTGGGCGCCCTTGCGGATGATGTCCCAGAAGGTGTCCCCGGGAGGCGCGTGGGTGACCATCGCGATGGTCATGCGGGGAGTGTCGGCCTTGCCGACAGCCGCGTCGCCCGAGTCCTCCTCGGCCTTCTTGCCACCGGACTCACTGGAACAGCCGGCGAGGACCAGAGCGGCCGCGGCGGCCACAGCCACTGCGGGGACGATTCTGCGGGAGCGGGGAAGGGATGTGCGGTTCATGGTACGTGCACCTCACTGTGCATCTGGGAGGGAAGGTGGGGCCGCGGCAACTGGTTGGGCCGGGGTGGTCGCGAGTGCCTCGGTCAGGGTCGCGGTTGGGAGGGGAGAGCGGGCCGAACCCGGTTCGGCGGGTCTCGGAGGCGCGTGGTGGCGCCTGAGGTCCGACGGCTTCCGGGCGCAGTCCCTCGATCCGGTCGACCTGGTGGTTCCCGGACTCGACCTTCAGGGCCCTGTCGGGTGGAGAGCGTGCGGAGGCTTCGGGAACGTGGTTCGTAAGGCGATGCCGCGCCCGGTACCGGCATGCGGGGAGCCGTGGCGGCGGACCGTGCCGCTGCCGAGCGCCTTGTGGGCGTCGACGGCGGCCGGGCGCCTCTCGGGCACCCCGGTGTCATGCACGGCCGAGGCCGCTCCGTAGCCGCCCGGGCGGGTGCGGCCGACCATGCCGGCGTCGATGACACCGATTCCGATCGACTGCTTCCTCACTGAGTCTCCTCTCCGGCGCGCGAGGCGCTGTGGCAGGGGAGTCGGAGAGCGCGATCCGTGGGGTGCCGCGCTCCCGAGCTGACTACGTTGGAACAACAGGACAATTTAAAGCGCTTTAAGTCCTGGTACTATCGGCTCGTTTCGTGAGCGTGTCAAGGGTGTTGCGCGGGGAGATTGCTCAGGGAGGTATCAGTGGACGACGTCGGTTCCGCACGTGACCGGAACGGCACGGGCAAGCGTCCCCGGCTGGAGGACGTGGCCGCCAGGGTGGGGCTTTCGACGGCGTCGGTGTCCCTTGTCCTGCGTGGTGTGTCCGGCCCCAGCGAACGGACCCGTCAGCGGGTCTTGAAGGCTGCCGCCGACCTCGGCTATCAGGTGGACCGCACCGCGAGTATGCTGGCCAGCAGACGCACCCGGCTGCTCGGCGTCATGGTCGACGTCCACCGCCCCTTCCACGCCGAACTGGTCGAGCACCTGCACACGGCCGCCGAGGCGGTCGGCTACGACCTCGTCCTGAGCACCCAGACCCGCACCCGCGACGAGCACACCGCCGTCGAGACGCTGCTGGCCTTCCGCAGCGAAGCCATGATCCTCCTCGGCCCGACCGTCCCCGCCGACACCCTCGCAGCCCTCGACCGCAAGTCCCCCGTCATCGCCGTCGGCCGCCGGATCGCCGACGCCGCCCTGGACGTCGTACGCACGGCGGACGACGACGGAGTGGGCCAGATCGTGGACCATCTGGTGGGCCTCGGTCACCGTGCCATCACGTACGTCGACGGCGGCAAGGGCGTCATTGCCACCGACCGGCGCCGCGGCTACCGCACCGCCATGCGTCACCACGGCCTGGACGCGCACATCCGGGTCCTGCACGGTGACCACACGGAGGCGGCGGGCGAGCGCGCGGCCCGCAAGCTCCTCGAAGGCGACGCCCTGCCCACCGCTGTCGTCACCTACAACGACCAGTCCGCCATCGGCGTCCTGGCAGCCCTGGCCCGAGCCGTCGTCGCCGTCCCCGGACAGGTGTCCGTAGCCGGCTACGACGACGACACGCTCTCCCGACTGAGCTGCTTCAACCTGACCACCGTCAGCCAGAACGCCGAGGAGCAGGCGAGGCACGCGGTCGCCGCCGCCGTCGAACGCCTCGACCACGGCCGCACCGAGCCCCGCGAGGTCGTACTGCCCCCGCACCTCGTCATACGCGGCACGACGGCCGAGCCTGCCTGACCGACTCCGCCTGACTGACCTCGCCTGGGTCGGCCCCGGGGGGCCTATGGGTTTCGTCAACCCGCAGGGGCGGGTTGGGGATCGTAGAAGGTGCCGTCGCGGAGCATCGCGAAGAGGACGTCGGTTCGGCGTCTTGCGAGGCAGAGGAGGGCTTGGGTGTGGTGTTTGCCCTGGGCGATCTTCTTGTCGTAGTAGGTGCGGGATGCCGGGTCGGCCAGAGCGGCGAAAGCGGACAGGAAGAAGGCCCGTTTGAGCTGCTTGTTTCCCCGCCGGGAGGGTTGCTCGCCACGGATCGACGACCCCGAACTGCGGGTCGCCGGGGCGAGACCGGCATCAGCGGCGAGGTGGGCGGCGGAGGGGAAACTGCTGCCGTCGCCGACGTCGATGAGGATCCTGGCTCCGGTCCTGACGTCGATGCCCGGCATCGACGTCAGGACCTTCGAAAGAGGGTGGGCCTCCAGCAGTTCCTGGATCCGTCCGGCGAGCAGTTTCCGCTGGTCAAGGATGGCGGTCAGCGAGGTGGCCAGGCTCGGGACGATCAGTGCGGCCGCACTGCTCCTGAGCTTTCATCTCGGGGACGCTTCGAAGGTGAAGACGGAGGGCTACGGCGGCCACCCGATGAGGGTCCACGTCCATCGTCGCCAGCACAGCCAGATGATTGGCTGGCTCAACGATGCTGGCTTCACAGTCGAAGAACGCAGGACGCTCACGTCGACTGAGAGCACCCGCGGGGGAATCCTCCTCGCATTCCGTCAGCCTGACGCTCAGTGAGGTCCCTCATCTGGCAAGCCACCGGTAGCAGATGAGAGTGGCGGCGATGCCTGCGCAGGCGAGGAAGTGTTCGGCCTTGCGCGAGTAGCGCCGGGGCAGACGGCGGCATCCAGCAAGCCAGGCCACCGTCCGCTCCACGGTCCAATATGTCGTCCCAGCCGCTGGGAGGTTTCGATGCCCTTGCGAGCGAGGCGCGGCGTCGGCAAGACGTCGGCTTCCGCCGGCGTCGCCCAGGCGCTGGCCGAGCCCGGACACCGCATACTCCTCATCGACTTCGACCCGCACGGGTCTGGTCCCTGTGACGGTGGGCTTGTAGTCCGCGGACTACAAGCCCACCGTCACAGGGACCAGAGCACGCCCTTTCGGATTGGGAACAAAGACGGCGCCCCTTCTCGTGGGGCAGCCGGTCAAGCTGGCGGAACCTCCAGGTCACGGCTCGAATCGCCCTCGCCGACGCCCTGTTGAGGCTCACTGAGCCGGGAACCAGCGGCGATCGCCAGGCGCTCCGCCTGGACCTGGAGATCCCCACGGTCCGCACCACAGCTTCTTCCCGTCCGCCGCCAGGCTCATGCCCATCAGCATTTCAACGACGCCGGCGGCCTCAGTGCCGTGCGCGACCGTAACTCGCATTCGTGGCGGTCAGCGTGCTGGTGCGACTGATCAGCATGTTGCCGGTAGGCAGTCTGGTGTGCGGCGACTCTCCCATCCGGCTGTGATGTAGCTAGAGGCGGTTCGCCTTTTGAGCCGTTGTCCAGGGGCGCCCGTCATCCGACCTCTGGTGGACCGTAGGAGAACCTGTGTCCGGCGAAGTCGGCGAGATGGACGTAGCCGATGCGCTGGTAGAGGGCGTTGCTCGTGGGGTTGTCCGGGTCTGTGAACAGGACGACGTCCGTCGCCCCCGCGGCCTGTGCGGCTCTGCTCGCTTCGACCGTCACAGCTCCGGCGTAGCCGCGGCCGCGGAGGTGGGCCGGGGTATAGACGGGATCCACCCGGACCATGCCGCCGACGAGCGAGGTCGAGGCCGCCATCGAGACGGGAATGCCCTCCGGGGTTTCCCAGAACGTGAAGTGCCTGTCGCCGAAACGTGAGTCTTCCCAGGAGCCGGCGTCGATCAGGTCGATGGAGCGCTGTTCCCCGACGTCGACGCAGAACTCACGGCACCAGCGCACGATTTGGTCATGGTCCTTACGGCCCGTGAGGCGGCCCTGGCCCTCCGGGCGCTGCGGCGGGGTGAGCGTGCCGAGTCGGTAGAGATGCGTCTTCCAGAAAGGTACCGACGCCGCGCCCGTGTGCTTCTGCCAGGACTCGGAGAAGGCGCCAGCGGTGTCGTGCTCCGCGATGACGTGGGCGGGTGAGTGCCCGAGGCCGGCCAGGTGTGCAGCGAGGGTGTCGGTCTGCTCGGCAGAGAGCGGAGTGAGGCCCAGGCGTCCGAGCGGGGTGAGATAGAAGATCGCGCGAACCTCACCCTGTGACTCTAGTCGGCCGAAAACGGCGGCTTCGTCG
>NZ_JAHRIB010000199.1 GCF_019090165.1 Streptomyces sp. BV286 | reverse complement strand
GAGCTCGTAACACGATCTTGTTGAAGTGCCCTGGCCGGGCGTGACCGTTGGGTGATCCGGCCGTTCGGGAAGGTGTGAGTACTCGACCGTGGATCGTGGACGACGACTTGTGGGCCCTGATCGAACCGCTGCTGCCGCCCTGGCCGGAGCGGTCACCCGGGCCTCGGCCGGTGGCGGATCGGCTGTGTCTGCAGGGCATCCTGTACGTGCTCCACAACGACATAGCCTGGCAACTGCTGCCCCTGGAGCTGGGGTTCGGCTCCGGGCAGACCTGCTGGCGCAGGCTTGAGCGGTGGCAGCAGGCCGGTGTCTTCGACCAGTTGCACCGGATCCTGCTCGCGGAACTCAACGCGGCCGGCGAACTCGACTGGTCCAGGGCGTGCGTGGACGGCTCTCACATCCGCGCGAAAAAGGGGGAGCCGACACCGGTCCGTCGCCGGTCGACCGGCGGAAGACAGGCAGCAAACACCATCTGATCTGCGACGGACGCGGCACCCCTCTCAAGGTCATCACCACCGCGGCCAACGTCAACGACGTCACCCAGACCCTCGCTCTCGTCGACGGCGTCCCGCATGTCGCTGGCCGTCCCGGCCGGCCACGCCGCCGCCCCGACTCGCTGCTCGGGGACAAGGGCTACGACTCCAACCCCAACCGCGACGAGCTGCGCAGGCGCCGGATCCTGCCGGTCATCTCCCGCAAGGGTGCCCCGAACATCAAGGGCCTGGGCAAACTCCGCTACGTCGTCGAGCAAACGTTCGCTCTGCTCCACCAGTTCAGGCGGCTCGCCGTGCGATGGGAACGCCGCACAGAACTCCACGACGCGTTCATCTCCCTCGCCTGCAGCCTCATCTGCTGGAGACGGCTCAAGAAGCGCCGATCATGATCGTGTTACGAGCTCTATGTGAGCATCTCCGTTGCTGTTCTCGCAGCTGTCGGGCTGCTTGTTCTGGCTATACAGGAGTCAAGAAGTGGTCCGGGCTGGCAGATACCTGCAGTAATCGGACTCTTGCTGTTGGTTCTTTCGCTGTTCGTTGTGGTGAAGAAACGGAGGAACAAACAGTGAGTGAGCTGGCTGTACTGACCGGGTTCGCACCCCAAGGGTACGAGTGGCTTGTCATTGCGGTATTCCTGGGATGCATCGCACTGGTGCTCTACGTGGTCACCAGGAACAGACGCTGACCACGCCAAAACCGGCGCGCATGAGCGCTTGCGAGAACGGGGAGACGGGGGCCGAGAACCCCGGGAGCCCTGAATTCCATGACCTGGGACAACAAGGCGTACTGCTACCTCACCGAGCTCGGCTCCGTCGTCGCACTCGCCGACGAGAGTGGCACCAAGATCAACAACTACGCCTACAGCCCCCGCGGCGTCACCCGGGCAGCCACCACCGAGAAGGCCGGCGTGAGCCAGCCGTACCGCTTCGCAGGCGGCCACCAGGACCCCACCGGGATGTACCACCTCGGCGCCCGCTACTACGACCCCAACATCGGCCGCTTCACCCAGCCCGACCCCTCCGGCCAGGAGAAGAACCCCTACCTCTACGCCGAAGGCGACCCCGTCAACCGCATCGACCCCAACGGACTGTTCTCGTTTGCCGACACTGTCGGCATAGTGGCGGGCGCTGCAGCTGTCGGTGTCGTCGGCCTGGCCTGCGCCGGCACAGCTGTTGTCGCAGCAATACTTGGGGCTGTGGCCACTGCAAGCGGTGTTCTCGACGGAACCATGCTCGGCGCCGCCGCGATTTTTGGGGCTGCGAGCGCCGTAGCAGGACTGCTCATCGCCTCATTCTCCCGACGCGCAGGCCGCTGAACGCTACGTCAAATAGCACTTGCAACGCCCGTGCTCCCCGGACTCATTGGTCCGGGGAGCACGGCGTGCCGCTGGACGCTGAAATAGCAGTGTCTGTACTGGTATCTGCGTCGCGCGTCAAGCAGCGGCGCGGCCTCGGTCCCGGCTTCCAGGGCATTCGTGACGCTCGCTGCCCCGTCGGCAGCGAGATCATTTCAGCGCGACCGGGACAGACGATCGGTCAGGCGGAGCCCGTGGCAGGGGGAGCGCTGTCGCTGATGTCGGTGGGTACAAGGTCTGGGCGGGCGCGGTGCAGGCGTACGGGATGACGCCACCGTCCGGAAGCGTCGCGCGCGACGTCGACGCCGACTTCCACGACCAGTCCCGGACCAGCATGACGTCCAGCGTGTCCCGGGTGCCCCATCCTGCGCTGAATGACCAGCCCGCCCACGGGTGACCGGAGTCTGCCGGAGCGAGCAGAGCGGCGATGGCACGGCCGGCAGCTTGGGGGAGGGTGGTGGTGCGGCCGGTGTACTGCAGACGTCCGGCGGTGTCGTATCTGCCGAGCAGCAGCGAGCGCACAGCTGTTGGCGGGCCGGTGACCGCGCCGACGATGGCTTCGGTCGTCTCCCGCACCTACTGGCGAAGGGGCAGTATTCGATTCATGCACTATTCGCGCCCGGTCCGCAGCAGATGGTGCGCACAGCCCGCGGTATCGCCGATGCGGGAGCTACTGGCGAGCCTTCCTAGGCCGTTGTCCAGGGGCGCCGGTCATCCGGCCTGTGGTGCGCCGTAGGTGAACCTGTGTCCGGCGAAGTCGGCGAGATGGACGTAGCCGATGCGCTGGTAGAGGGCGTTGCTCGTGGGGTTGTCCGGGTCTGTGAACAGGACGACGTCCGTCGCCCCCGCGGCCTGTGCGGCTCTGCTCGCTTCGACCGTCACAGCTCCGGCGTAGCCGCGGCCGCGGAGGTGGGCCGGGGTATAGACGGGATCCACCCGGACCATGCCGCCGACGAGCGAGGTCGAGGCCGCCATCGAGACGGGAATGCCCTCCGGGGTTTCCCAGAACGTGAAGTGCCTGTCGCCGAAACGTGAGTCTTCCCAGGAGCCGGCGTCGATCAGGTCGATGGAGCGCTGTTCCCCGACGTCGACGCAGAACTCACGGCACCAGCGCACGATTTGGTCATGGTCCTTACGGCCCGTGAGGCGGCCCTGGCCCTCCGGGCGCTGCGGCGGGGTGAGCGTGCCGAGTCGGTAGAGATGCGTCTTCCAGAAAGGTACCGACGCCGCGCCCGTGTGCTTCTGCCAGGACTCGGAGAAGGCGCCAGCGGTGTCGTGCTCCGCGATGACGTGGGCGGGTGAGTGCCCGAGGCCGGCCAGGTGTGCAGCGAGGGTGTCGGTCTGCTCGGCAGAGAGCGGAGTGAGGCCCAGGCGTCCGAGCGGGGTGAGATAGAAGATCGCGCGAACCTCACCCTGTGACTCTAGTCGGCCGAAAACGGCGGCTTCGTCG
>NZ_JAHRIB010000198.1 GCF_019090165.1 Streptomyces sp. BV286 | reverse complement strand
GGCTGCCAGGGGTGCGGTGATCGCGGTACGGGTTCGGCGGTGTGCTCGGGACATACGTGAGCCTTTCGAGTCGGTCGGTCCGAACGCGGAATCCCGCGTTCAGTGACTTCGACTCGGTCCGGGCGCCCCCAGTTGTACGCCCCGATGTCATGGATTCGTAACCGAGGAGACGGGTGCGGCGCTGAACTCCTTTGTCGTCACAGGGAGTTCAGCGCAGGTCACCCTCGGTCTGCCAGATCGCCCCGACCCACTCGGGGTGGTCGATGAACGGGTTCCGCTTGCCCTGGTAGTTGTCGTGCTCGACAACAAAGCGGGACTTGTGGAGCGCCCGGTGCCATGGGAGTGGCACGCCGGGTGCGGGAAGCGGCCCGAAGAACGGCTCGATCGAAAGACGAGACCGCGCTTCGGGCCGACTTCACCACCCTCAGCATCCGCTGGACGCGACGGCGGCCAACAACCCGTCAGGCCGGGCCGCAGCGAACAGGGCGCCCACACTCACGCAGCAGGCGCTGCAGGACCCTGAACTGACCGGCATGACCCGCCAGCAGTTCAGCAACCTCATCGACGCGTGAAGGACTGGAATCAGAATGAGGTCTCTGTGGCTCGGGACTGACGGCATGTCAGTTCGCTTGGTGCAGCGCGGAGGCCTGTGGAAGCTGGACTCCGGACCAGGCATCGACTTCGCACTGTCTGTCGGCATTGTTCCCTGTGGTCACGACTGTGCCGTTGGCACGCAGGCCAAGGGTGTGCGTTGAACCGGCCGCCACGGCGACAATGTCGCGCCAATCGCCGACTTCGCACTGTCCGTAGCTGTTGTCTCCTGCTGCGAGGACCCGTCCGGACGCAGTGACCCCGATGGTGTGGTAGCTGCCCGCGCCGAGCGCCACCACGTCTTCCCACTCATCGACCTCGCACGCCCCGGTCGCCCGGTCTCCGGTCGCTACTGCCCGCCCGTCGGCTCTGAGGCCGACGGTATGGAGATACCCGGCCGAAATGGCGGCTAGGTCACGCCACCCTTCAACGGCACACTGCCGTCGTCGGTTGTTCCCCGTGGCCAGTGCAGAACCGTCCGACCGGACGCCGACCGAGTGCCAGTCACCACACGAGAGGACGACCATCTCGCGCCAGGACTGCACGTCACACTGTCCCTCTGCACTCCGGCCAACTGCTAGCACGCGGCCATTCGCGAATAGCCCGAGCGTGCGGCGCCAGCCTGCGGCCACGGCCGTGATGCCTCGCCATCCGGCGACATCACATTGCCCATCGCCATTCCACCCCGTTGCCAGCACCGTACCGTCCGACCGGAGTCCCACCGTATGAGACCTGCCCGTGTTCGTCGCGGTATGGACGTTGCCAGCTGCCACCGCGACGACGTCTTCCCATCGCTCGACACGACATTCAGCGGCTGCGGTATTGCCCACGGCGAGAACGGTTCCATCCCAGCGCCGTCCGACCGAATGACGCCCTCCGGCCGCCAGCGCCGACGGGTTAGCGAGCATTCCGCCTCCTTGTGCTGGCGCGAGTTCACGACATGGGATTCCACCTTACTTTGCACTGGAATCAGAGCGGGGTCCTCAGTCGTCGCCAGCAGATGACGGCACAACCGAGTGTGATGAAGGCCTGGTGGATGTCGTCGCGGATCTCCCAGCGGATGCGTAGGCGTCGGAAGCGTGGAGCCAGGCGATGGTGCGCTCGACGACGTATCGGAAGATGCCCAGGCCGGTGCCGTGGGGCTGGCCTCGCTGCGCGATCACCGGGGCTGTGTCTCCATCTTGACGGCGACGTCGAGTCCGACCAGACGGCGGGACAGCAGTGGTGTGCGGCCTTCGCCGAGGGCGACGGGTTTGAGGCCCGGGATGCCCAGTGCATCTGCGTAGCGCCATCGCGACGGTATGCCGGAGTTGATGCCGGGGCGCTGCGCGACGGTCAGCGGTGAGCTGTCGTCGCCGCACCAGCGAGGCCGGTCACCGGGGTGCCGGCGGCCCGCTCGGTCCACGAGCGCGCACCATGAGAGGTCGGCTGCCGCAGGGTGGCAGGGCCAGCAGGGCTGGCGGCGTTCATGGTTTTTCCACGACGTGGTCAGGGATGGTGCACGTCGCAGGGAGGGTTGGGGCACCAGCCTGCGATCCGCGGCCAGACGTCGGTGATGCGAGGGGCGGCGCCGGTGGTGGGTGGTTCGGCGCTGTCGATGACCGGTAGCCGTGGTGCTGGGCGGCGGTGGCGCACGCGTGGTGGGGCAGGTTCCGCAGGCGGGTGCCGAGGGGTAGATCCAGCAGCGGGTGACCGTCGCGGGCTGCGAGTACTCCGTGTTCCTGACTCGCCCCGGTCATGACCAGGCCGCGGCTTCAGGCTGCCGGTGATGACCGGGCCGTATCCCTGGTCGACGGCCTGGTTCACGGTGCCGCGGTCGCGGGACATTGCCATCCAGCCGCCGTCGGTGAGGATCCATCCGTGTTCGGGCCGGTGCCGTCGATCGCCGCTGCCCGAACCCGACCGGCTGGCAGCGATTGCTCCACGTGGCGGTCCGGCTCACGACCGCCGCCCATGAGAGTGGCGTCGACCTGCGCACCGCACCCCGCTGACCGGACTCCGTCAGAGGGAGCTGCGCGGCACTGTCACCACGTGCTTGCCCACGACGCCGCCGCACTCGAATGCCTGGTGCGCGGCGGCGATGTCCGCGAGCGGGTACACACTGTCGATCACCGGGCGCAGCGCACCCGACGTGACATGGCCGGCCAGGTCGCGCAGCAGGGGGGTTTCGGGGTTGGCACTGAAGGTGCGGATGCGGCGGGTGCCGTGCACGCTGGAGGCGGCGATCGCGGCCAGCGCCGACGGGGACAGTCCGACGGTGACCATCCGGCCACCCTTGCCCAACCGGCTTCGGTAGCAGTGCAATTCCGTGCCGACGGTGTCGACGATGACGTCGAACGGCCCGATCTGCTCCGAGACGGTGGAGCGGTAGTCCAGGACCTCGTCGGCGCCGAGGTCGGTCAGGAGCTCGGCGTGGCGATCGCGGGCCAGCGCGGTGACGTGACCGCCCATCGCGTGTGCCAACTGCACCGCAGCCGTGCCGACTCCGCCGGCCGCCCCCCGCACCAGGACCCGTTCCCCGTCCGCGAGGTGCACACTGTCGCGCAGCGCGATCAGCGCTGTAGAACCGGCGACCACCAGGGCTGCCGCCTCGACCGACGAAAGGTCCGCCGGGGCGTGCGCGACCCGTTCCGTGGAGACCACGACGTACTCGGCCGCCCCAGCGACGGAGTGCCGTCGGCGGGGATGCACCATGCCCCACACACGGTCCCCGACCCGGTAGCCCTCCACACCGGCGCCGGTCCCGGCGACGACACCCGCGAAGTCCAGCCCCACGCCGATCGGGAAGCGGCGTCCCGACACCATCTTCAACTCTCCCGAGCGGACGATCACATCGTGCCCGTTCACACTGGATGCCTCGACCGACACCAGCACCTCACCCGCACCGGGCGCGGGGCGCTCGACATCGTTGACCCGCAGGACGTCCGCCCTGCCGAAACCTGTGATCTGAACGGCCTTCATGTCGCTGTTCCTTCCATAACCGGCTGTGGTGGATCTGATGCTGGACCCCACAAGCGAGATCACGGTCGTTGTCCTTTTCCTGGGTCTGGCAGACCCACCCTCGCGGGCCACGCCGGCGGCATACTGGGGTCGTGACCGACTCCCCCCATCCCATGAGTGACGATCCCCGGCGCGAACTCGCCGATTTCCTGCGCACCCGCCGAACTCGGCTCCGGCCACAGGACGTTGGGCTGGAGCCCGGCCCGAGACGGCGCGTCGCCGGACTACGGCGGGAGGAACTGGCCCTGCTGGCGGGGGTGAGTTCGGACTACTACCAGCGCATGGAACAGGGACGCGACGTCCGGCCCTCCGAGCAGGTTCTGGACGCCCTCGCGCGCGCGCTGAACTTCTCCGCCGAGGAGTCCCGGCACCTGCACAGCCTCGCTGCCGCCGCGCGTACGCCCGCCCGCCTGCCCCGCTCGTACGAGCCGGAGGATGTGCCGGACACCACGCTGAGGCTGCTGCACACGATGGCCTCGCCCGCTCTGGTCGTCGGCCGTTTCCTGGACGTGCTGGCCTGGAACCCGCTCGGCGGTGCCCTGCTGGGCGAGTTCACCCGACAGCCGCAGAAGGAGCGGAACCTGCTGGCACTTTTCCTGCACCCCCAGGCCGACCGGACTTGCCCGAACCGGGCGGCCACCGTCTCCGAGTTGATCGGGATGCTGCGGACCCAGGTCGCCGCCGCTCCCGGCCACCCGCGCGCGGTGGAGCTGGTGGGTGCACTCGCCGTCCGCAGCGATGAGTTCGCGGCCCTGTGGGCCCTCCACGACGTGGAGGAACCCACCCGCGGCCAGATGCGCCTCGACCATCCCCAGGTCGGGGAACTGAACCTGGACTGGGACGCCTACCCCATACCGGGCAACCCAGGCCCCGCGCTCATGGTGTGCACCGCCGCCGAAGACAGCCTCGACGCCGAACGGCTCCAACGGCTCGCCGACCTGCTGAGCACGCCCTGACCCGCCACGGTGACCCATCCTGCGGGTCAGTCCGCGCTTGGAGCGATGCGCCTCCATCCGCTTGTCGAAAACACCACATCTACAGGCTCGTTGGCATTCCGCACGTCACGCCAACGATGAACCGGCACTCTCCGTCACCACCGAATCTGAGACAGTGCCACTCGTTTGACAGACCCTCCAGCCGGTCTGCAACGTCCTTGTTCGAACCGCGTCGCTCGTTCCGCCGGCCAGCCTGGCAGTCGCGTCGGACCAGCCCACCTGATGGGACGTCAGACTTGTAGCCGGGCGCGTGACGGTGAAGCGTGATCCGACCGCGGGCAGTATGCCACCTAGGGGCTCGCAGAGACTCGAGCTGTTGCTTCCCGCATCCGGGCTCGTTCACCTGGCATGGGCATCCCTGACGCGACACGTGACCAACTGGCCGTCACATTTGGGGTGTTGTTCCGCATCTGGACGAGCGGCAGCGTCGGCTGCTGATGGGAGCCGAGGCCCGGGCCCCGGGACACGGCGGTATCCGGGTGGTCGCGCAGGCGGCTCAGGTCAGCGAGACCACGGTTCGCAAGGGCGTGGACGAGTTGGAGGCGGGCGAGGGACCGCTGGGGCGGGTTCGCCGTCCTGTCGGCGGGCGCAAGAAGGCCGCCGAGGTAGACCCGGGGCTGCGGCCGGCTCTGCTCGCACTGGTCGAGCCGGACATACGCCTCGCGAGCTGTTACCTCCAAAGCGGCCGGCGCGGCCTTGAGACGCTCCAGATGAATGAGTCCAAGGGGTGTCGTTGCGGTCAGTGATCGTAGGCCGTGACTGATCGCTTGATGGGCTGTCCAGTTTGGTCGTTGTGCCAGATCGCCGCTGTGAGTGCGAGGATCCGGCACAGGACCCGGGCTGAAACCCCTGCAGGGCTCTTGCCGCCGTGTCGTTCCAGGTTGAGCTGCCCCTTGAAGGTTTGATTGATCGACTCGATGACCTGCCGCAGCGGTTTGAACAGGTACGCCCCGGCCGGCTCGGCTTCCCCCTTGCGGGCTGGCCGCAGCAACTTCAGGTGACGCTCGGCAAGACCGTGCTCGAACTCGCGGCCGAAGTAGTTCTTGTCCCCCGATGATCGTCTGCCCGGGGTGAACGGCGAGGACGTCTGGCGCGGTATCGAGCATGCCGCGCAGCGTTTCGCGCTCGTCCTCCTTGGCCCCGGTGAGTGCGAACAGGACCGGCAGTCCGCCGAGTGTGCACACCAGGTGCATACGCAGCCCTCAGAAGTATCGCGAGTGTGATGCGCAGTAGCCGTACTGGGCCCAGCCTGCCAGGTCCGAGCGTTTGGCCGTCTCACGGGAGCAACCGCAACCGACCGGTGTGGAGTCGACCAGCCACACATCGTCGCTCCACAGTGAGGTATCGCGGGCCACGATCCGGATCATGCTGGTGAGCAGTGAGAACGCGGCGCGCAGCCGCTTGCTGTAGCCGGACTGCTGGGGCACGTAGGGAAACAGGTGGCCGAAGTCCCGCCCGACGCGGCGAAGCCAGCGCCGCTCAGAGGTGTATCCGAGCAGCGCCGACGTGACCGCGAGCGTGATCAGCTCGGCGTCACTGAGCGTGGGCGTGATTCCGACGGCAGGCCGCCACCGCACCAGCCACGGCGAAGCAACTCGTCGTCAATCCGGGCATCGAGTGCCGTTGCGAGGGTGTCCAGGTCGTTGTCACACATCGACGTTGGACGCCCTCGTCTCATGTCCTCAGGCGATCCCCTGGACTCATTCAGGGATCCGGGGCGTGCCCACTGCGGTGACTATGCGGCACGCTCATTTCGCAGGGCCTGGATGAGCCAGGGGTACACCGGGATCAGGTTCGGTACTACCTGCCAGCCGTTGACGATCCACACCAGCCGCCAGTATCCGTCTACCCGGGGATCGTGCGCCTCTTCGAACTGCTGCGCCATCCAGTCCCGGAATTCCGTGTCAGGGGTGCGCGCGAGCACCTCGGCGAAGCGGTGCACGAGGTCATCGATGACGGATGCGACCCTGTCGCTGAGCGGGTCGATGCCCGACTCCATGGCCTCGGCCACCTTCTGACGGGTGAACTCCATCAGTTCCTCTCCGGCATCGCATTCGATGTCGAGCGGGCGCCCGGCGGCCTGCCGTACGGCCGTACGGCGCATCCGGGCACGGAAATCCTCGTCGCCGACCAGCTCGGCGAGCTCCACCCACGCGGCTACCTGCTCGCTGGTCGGATCATCGGGGAGGTCGGGAGTGGCAGCGCGAACCATGGCCACCGCGGTCGGGTCGGCATCCACTGTGCCGAAGGTGCCATCCACGAAATCGTCGATCAGACGTCGGCGTTCCTCGCCGGACAACTGCGTGAGCCTGTGCATGAGCTTGGTCTCCTCGGAACTGGACCCGCGTCTGGCCACGACTCGCAGAACGCTCCGACGCAATTGCAGCATCCGGATCTGAACGTCCATGGCGTCGGCGTGCGCCGCGGCGACTTCCGCCACCGAGAGCTCGCGGTCCAGTACCCGTTGAATCGTGGCCAGGTCCATGCCCAGCTCGCGCAGTGTGCGCAGGAGTTCCAGACGAAGCAGTGCGTCGAGGTCGTAGAGCCGATAGCCGGCGGGACTACGGGTGGTCGGCGCTACCACCCCCGAATCGGAGTAGAACCGGATGGTCCTCACAGACAAGCCGGTCCGCCGGGAAAGCTCCCCGATCGAGTAGAGGGTCGTAACGTCCATGTCCCCCACTCTGCTGTCTCCAGTCACTGGAGACTCAACACCATTCCCAAGCGGGCCCCGACCGAGACGTCCTCCGAGTTGCTGAAGCATGCGTCGCGTTCGCCAGGATGAAACGGGCACGCCTTGCACGCGCTGGGCGAGCGATGGCAGCGACATGCGACACCGCTCGCCGGCGGCCTACGGCTACGAGCCTTTGGACTCAATCATCTGGCTGAAACTCGCGATGGTGTGCGCGTCCGCCTTACTCATCACAAGGAGCGTACGAGGATCGCGTCGGGCCGGGAGGATTCCGGAGCAAACCCGCTCGTGGGCGGGCTCCGTTCGGCAGCCAGGGCCGGCGAACGGAGCCCGGGTCAGTCGCCGATGGTGCAGGCGCGTCCGTTGAGGGTGTATCTCTCAGGGGCCGAGGTGTCGCCCGTGTGGTTGGCCAGGTAGCCGATCTCGACGCTGTCGCCCGGCGCGATCGTGCCGTTGTACGCGGCGTTGGCCGCGGTGACCATGTCGCCGTTCTGGACGAGGTCGGTGTTCCAGTCCGAGATGATCGTCTGCCCCAGGGCGAGGGGGAAGACGAGCTTCCAGCCGGAGACGGGTGTGGTGCCGGTGTTGGTGAGGGTGAGGTTCGCGGTCAGGCCGCCGCCCCAGGTGGACCCGGTCTGGGTGATCCGGCAGGTCGGCGCGACCCTCTCGAACGACACCCGGTGCAGTCCACCGGGCAGGTCGTTGACGACGTAGAGCTCCCCCTCCGGCGTGGCGCCGAACGCCGTGACCTGGGTCGGCGTCTGCCCGATCTCGGCCTGGAGATAGCCCCCCGCGCCGTCGTCGCGCAGCGCCCAGACGGTGGACGAGCAGTAGTCGGTGGCGATGTACGTGCCCCCGACCAGGTCCGCGAACTGTTTGCCGCGGTACACCTGCCCGCCGATGACCGCGCAGCTGCCGGTGCGCGGTGAGTAGGTGAAGACCGGATCGGTGAGCTCGGCGCCGCCCCCGCACTGGGCCTCGTCGAACACCGCCAGCCCTTCGCGGCAGGACCAGCCGAGGTTTGCCCCGGGCTGCTCCGCGGGGCGCAGCCGGTCGATCTCCTCCCACCTGCCCTGACCGACGTCGCCGATCCACAACGAGCCGTCCGCGCGGTCGAAGGAGAACCGCCAGGGGTTGCGCAGCCCGTAGGTCCAGATCTCCGGGCGGGCTCCCGCGACGCCGACGAACGGATTGTCCCCGGGCACGCAGTACGCGAGGTCCCCGCAGCTGCGGCTCACGTCGATGCGCAGGATCTTGCCCAGCAGGGTGTCCACTCGCTGCCCGGATTCGAAGGGGTCTCCGGAACCGCCGCCGTCGCCGATGCTCCAGTACAGGTGGCCGTCGGGGCCGAAGGCGAGCTGGCCGCCATTGTGGTTGCTGTACGTGGCGTGCTCCTGGGACAGCAGCACCTCCAGGCTCGCGTCGTCGAGGTCGTACCGGGCCAGGGTCACCGCTCCATCCGGCAGCGCGGTGTACGCCAGATACACCTCCCGGCTGTCCGAGAAGTCGGGCGCCGTCGCAATGCCGAGCAGCCCGCGTTCGTTGCCCGACTCGTCCACTGCGGCCGCGATGCCGATGAGCGGGGTCTGCGCGAGGCCGGTGTCCGGGTGGTACACCCGCACGGTGCCGCGCTTTTCGGTGATGAACAACCGGCCCGAGCCGTCGTCGGGCGCGGCAATGGCGGTGGGGCGCTTCAGGCCTGAGGCGACCTGGGTGGTGCGCGCGGCGATCTCCGGCAGCGGTACAGACGACTCCGCGCCGGCGTCGGCGGGTCTCTGGAACTCCGGCGAGGAGGCGGAGGCTGCCGGAAGGGTCAAGGGGGACAGCAGTAAGGCGACCAGAAGGGGAGTTGCCCAGCGTCGTTTCAGCATGTCGGCTCCACGGCGAGGGAGAGCCGCCCCACGGGCGGGAGGAGTCGGCTCCACGGTCGAGTGAGTGCGGGCTTCATCCGGCGGGTGCGTAAGCGCACCCGCCGACCGTCGCTGTGGCGCGGCCTCGAGGCGGCGACGTTCGCCGCCTCGAGGCCGCGCCTGGTGGGCCTGTCCGGCGGATCATGCCGCGGTAGGCGACGGCCCCTTGCGGGACCGCACCGGCGGGTACTGCACCCGGTGCTGCGACACGATCCACCGGACAGGCCCAAAGGGGATGGGGGTCAGGGTTGGGCGTCGGCCTGCCGGCGGCGCCGTCCGCGGTGGAACGCCGCACCCGCGACGCAGGCCACCAGGACCGCGGCTCCCGCCAGCGAGCCGGCCAGCGCGGTGAGCGGCGAGCCGCTCGTTGCCTCGTCGGCGGCGTTCACCGCGTCCCCGTCCGGCGCCGCGGCGCCATGCGCCCCGTGCCCGGTGTGAGCCGCAGCTGCCTGGATGCCAGTGGACTCCGCCGCCTTCGCGGCGATCGCGTCGGCCGTCGTCCGGCCACCGCCCAGACCCGTGACCTCGCCCTGACCGCCGTCGAAGACGACGTCGGAGCAGGAGAAGAAGTTCTCCTGGCTGTCCGAACGGATCCACTGGACGAAGAGCATGTGCGACCCGGACCGCGTCGGCAGCCGCAGGTCCCAGTAGTAGTGGCCGCCCACGCTACCCGGGCCACTCTTCTGCGGCGGGTTGGTGACGGTCTGTAGATGCGTCAGGTCTCCCCATGCCAGGGGAGTGGTGGGCGACCAGCCGTTCTTGGTGATGTACACCTCGAACTTGCCCGGGTGGTGTGCCCAGTTGCTGTAGTTGATCTGGATGCTCGAGCCCGAGGTGAGATGCGTCTTCGGCCAGTCTGTGCGGGCCGCGTTGTAGGGGGAGAAGTTGTACGGGCTCCTGTCGCCGGCGCTGCAGAGCTTCCCGTCGGGGACGTAGCCCGCACTCCTGCCACCGGCGTTGGAGTCCAGCACGGCGAACCAGTTGTACAGCGGCGTGGTGCTGGCCTGCTGGACGGCGGCGCGACAGGCCGGGTTGGAGGGCATCTGGGTCGATTCGTTCTGGAGCAGGTCCAGGTAGCAGAGATACGTGCGCGACCCGGGTCCCATGGCGACGCCGTGCGCCGCCGCCGGGGACGGCAGCGAGGCCACGGCGAGGGCCAGTAACAGGGCTCCCAGCAGGGCGGATAAGCGGTGGAAGCGGAGCCGCTTTCGGCTCCGGCCGACGTGTCCGTTGATCATGTGGGGGATCTCCTCTGCGGTGATGCGGCACGGCGGGCAGCCGACCGGCATCGGCGCGCAGACGTCAGGTCGGCCGAGCGGCGATTCGCCCACCGAACCGCCCGACTGTAGAAGTGCCGCGCACCCACCAAGGCGCCTGGCCGGTCCGGGACCGGATCGCCGTAAGGCGAATGGGAGCGCTCCCATAACATAGTGGCCGCCAGGGCATCCGTGAATGCCCCCGTCGCATCCTCTTCTCCCCTGCCGAAGGCGGGCGGCTCGTACGCTTCCTGCCTCCTGGGAGCGCACAGTACGAGTGGGTCCAGACCAGGGCGAGGAAGCCGCCGTAGACGGCCGAGGCGAGGGTGGCGGGCATGAAGGTCCCGTACACGGTGGCTTGCGGCCCGGCCCTTTAATAGCCACACCGCCATCACGGCTGGCAACTACAACAAGGTGAACGTCCGCTTCGACGCTCAGCACGGCCACTTCGACTCTGCGGGTACCTTCCAGCCGTCGACGACGAAGTCGCCGGCCCCGTGATCCCTGCCGCCCTCGAGTCTCGGCGGCCCGCCACATCGCCGACACCGGTCAGGGCTTCGGCGTCGCCCCGTCCAGCAGCATCCTGCGCGGACGCCCCAACCTCACCGCGCCGAAGACGGCTGCCAAGAAGACCACCGCGAAGAAGAGTGCGGCAAAGAAGACGGCGGCGAAGCCGAAACGCAGCGCGTGATCCGACCCAGGGAGGGGGGTCGGATGGTGATGCCACGGCCTCGCGCTGACCAGCCATGGACGGGCCCATGGTCGGAGTGCAGGGCGCCGTGGTTGGGGCGCGCTGCCCAGCCCTACGCGAAACAGCCGCCGTCCGGATCGGATCCCGGGCAGCGGCTGCAATGAAGAACGTGGTCGTGAAGGGCGGTCGCCTACGCGGCGGAACGCTCTATGAGGCTTCAGCCGAACGATCGTCCTCATAGGCAATATGTGAGGCCCGGGGACACTGTCCCCTCCACAACCACGCTTGCTGTAACCAGCGCGCCCCTGCGGATGTTCCCGGTACAGGCATCCGCTGCGACCAGACCCGAGGGAACTCGAGGGAACTCGAGGGAACTCGAGGGAACTCGAGGGAACTCGAGGGAACTCGAGGGAACTCGAGGGAACTCAGCGGCCTGAGTCGGTAATGCCGTTGGCGAGCTGCCCGACCACATCGGCGATTCCCTGCCCGAAGGCCGTCGGGGCGACCAGCACCCCGAACACCAACACGAACCCTGGTCAGGAGGGCTCGGTGAGAACCCACAACTCCCAGACTCCGGCGGCCCGGCACTCGTAGGCGCGTACGCCGTTCTCCAAGTACCACCGGCCGCGCTCATGACAGCGGTTCTCCTCGGTCGGAGGAAAGTCCGCCACGTGGTGCCAGCCTGGCCCGGCTGCCAGCGTGGACTGTACGGGCGTGGGCGCGGGCGCGGAGGCCGCGGCAGTTGCGCCGTGGCTCGCCACCAGCAGCGACGCGGCCGCAGCCGCGAGAAGAACGCGTTTCATGGTTCGCATGGAACGCATCCTTCCGCATCTGGCGGGCCCACACCGATGGAGACCGCTCCGCCTTCCCCCGGTTGGCCTAGGGGTCGGCGTGCGGGAGCTTTCGCCGACGACCCCTTGCTTTCCTGCTCAGACCCCTTGTCCGCGGCTGCCCCGACGTGGGCGTGGGGCAAGTCGTAGGGCTACTCGTACGGCAACTCGTAGGGCAAGTCAGTCGTAGCCGCGGCGGCGACCCGGTGGCGGCATACAACCACTCGGCTGACCACGCCCGCAGCGGAACGCTTCGCAGCCTTGGCCGGCGAGAACTGGTCCGACTACCTGGCCGCGACTCGCCCGCGCCCGCACCAATCGAGAGGAACGGGACGTGGCTGAAAGGAGTTGAAGGAGCGGCCCCGAGTCGAGGTCGTCCGGGAACATGAAGCATGCATCCGGATGACTGGCACCTCACCCACAACGTCGACGCCTTCCTCGCCCGAGCTGGGCACTTCCTGCGCTCGCGCGCTGCCCTGCACAACACGCCCCTGACGGACATCGAGAAGCTGCGGACACACAGGGCGGCCGAGTCCGACGACGAAGCCGCCGTTTTCGGCCGACTAGAGTCACAGGGTGAGGTTCGCGCGATCTTCTATCTCACCCCGCTCGGACGCCTGGGCCTCACTCCGCTCTCTGCCGAGCAGACCGACACCCTCGCTGCACACCTGGCCGGCCTCGGGCACTCACCCGCCCACGTCATCGCGGAGCACGACACCGCTGGCGCCTTCTCCGAGTCCTGGCAGAAGCACACGGGCGCGGCGTCGGTACCTTTCTGGAAGACGCATCTCTACCGACTCGGCACGCTCACCCCGCCGCAGCGCCCGGAGGGCCAGGGCCGCCTCACGGGCCGTAAGGACCATGACCAAATCGTGCGCTGGTGCCGTGAGTTCTGCGTCGACGTCGGGGAACAGCGCTCCATCGACCTGATCGACGCCGGCTCCTGGGAAGACTCACGTTTCGGCGACAGGCACTTCACGTTCTGGGAAACCCCGGAGGGCATTCCCGTCTCGATGGCGGCCTCGACCTCGCTCGTCGGCGGCATGGTCCGGGTGGATCCCGTCTATACCCCGGCCCACCTCCGCGGCCGCGGCTACGCCGGAGCTGTGACGGTCGAAGCGAGCAGAGCCGCACAGGCCGCGGGGGCGACGGACGT
Organism: Streptomyces sp. BV286; assembly: GCF_019090165.1. Lineage (GTDB taxonomy): Bacteria > Actinomycetota > Actinomycetes > Streptomycetales > Streptomycetaceae > Streptomyces. The sequence goes on along the minus strand of NZ_JAHRIB010000198.1, from coordinate 94 downwards.
CGTCCTGTTCACAGACCCGGACAACCCCACGAGCAACGCCCTCTACCAGCGCATCGGCTACGTCCATCTCGCCGACTTCGCCGGACACAGGTTC
>NZ_JAHRIB010000197.1 GCF_019090165.1 Streptomyces sp. BV286 | reverse complement strand
GCCGGTGTGAAGAAGACGTTCAAGGGCAAGACCACGAACCTGTACGTGAACGGCACGAACATGCCGTCCGTGAAGTCGACGATCACCGCCAAGCTCAAGCAGGACAGCTCGATCGACTACGTGGTCACACTCGGCGCCCCCTTCGCGCTGACCTCCGTGCAGTCCGTGGACGACGCGGGCAGCAAGGCGAAGGTCGCGACCTTCGACCTCAACAAGGAGATGGTCAAGGCCATCGAGGACGGCGACATCCAGTTCGCCGTCGACCAGCAGCCGTACCTGCAGGGCTACCTCTCGGTCGACGCCCTGTGGCTCTACAAGACGAACGGCAACTTCAGCGGTGGTGGCCAGGAGCCGGTGCTGACCGGTCCGGCGTTCGTCGACAAGGAGAACGTGGCCGACATCGCGAAGTTCGCCGCGAAGGGCACTCGGTGACACCCATGACCCAGGCAACGGCACCGGCGACGAGTTCCTCGTCGCCGGGTTCGCCGGCCGCCCCCAAGGACGGCCGGACCTCACAGCGGTCACTGGCCCGCCGGCTGGCGGCCCGTCCCGAGATCGGCGCGCTGATCGCGGCGATCGCCGTCTACGTCTTCTTCTTCGCGGTCGCCTCGCCGTTCCGCGAGGCCAGTTCCCTGGCCAACGTGCTCTACGAGTCGTCGGTGATGGGCATCATGGCCCTGCCGGTGGCGCTGTTGATGATCGGCGGCGAGTTCGACCTGTCCGCCGGCGTGGCCGTGACCACCTCCGCTCTGACGGCCAGCATGTGGAGCTTCCAGCTCTCCATGAATATCTGGGTCGGCGTCATCGTCGCCCTGGTGGTGTCGCTGGCCATCGGCGCGTTCAACGGCTACCTGCTGGTACGCACCGGTCTGCCGTCGTTCCTGATCACCCTGGGCTCGTTCCTGATCCTGCAGGGCGCCAACCTCGCCATCACCAAGATCTTCACCGGGAACGTCGCCACCGACTCGATCAGCGACATGGACGGCTTCGACCAGGCCAAGAAGGTCTTCGCCTCCGAGATCGGCATCGGCGGCGTCGACGTCAAAATCACCGTCTTCTACTGGCTGGTCTTCGCCGCCGCCGCGACCTGGCTGCTGCTGCGCACCAAGTTCGGCAACTGGATCTTCGCCACCGGCGGCAACAAGGACAGCGCCCGCGCGGTCGGCGTCCCCGTCACCTTCACCAAGATCGCCCTGTTCATGGGCGTCGGCGCCGGCGCCTGGTTCGTCGGCATGCACATCCTGTTCTCGTTCAACACCGTCCAGTCGGGCGAGGGCGTGGGCAACGAGTTCCTCTACATCATCGCCGCGGTCATCGGCGGCTGTCTCCTCACCGGCGGATACGGCTCCGCGATCGGCCCCGTCATCGGCGCCTTCATCTTCGGCATGGTCTCCCAGGGCATCGTCTACGCCAACTGGAACCCCGACTGGTTCAAGGCCTTCCTCGGCGTCATGCTCCTGCTCGCCGCCCTCGTCAATCTGTGGGTCCGCAGCCAGGCCACCCGGAGGTAACGCCATGACCACCGACAACACCTCCCCCAACGGGGCCACCGCCGTCCAGGACAGGCCCGGGGACGCCGAGCCGGTCGTCCAGCTGAAGGGCGCGGGCAAGGCCTACGGCAACGTCCGCGCCCTGCACGGCGTGGACCTGGCCGTGTATCCCAGCCAGGTCACCTGCGTCCTCGGCGACAACGGCGCCGGCAAGTCCACCCTGATCAAGATCATCTCCGGCCTGCACCAGCACACCGAGGGCCAGTTCCTCATCGACGGCCACGCCGTCCACCTCAGCACCCCACGCGAAGCCCTCGACAAGGGCATCGCCACCGTCTACCAGGACCTCGCCACCGTCCCCCTCATGCCGGTCTGGCGGAACTTCTTCCTCGGCTCCGAGATGACCAAGGGCCCCTGGCCCGTCCGCCGCCTCGACATCGCGAAGATGAAGGAGACCGCCGACCAGGAACTGCGCAACATGGGCATCGTCCTGGACGACCTCGACCAGCCCATCGGCACCCTCTCCGGCGGCCAGCGCCAGTCCGTGGCCATCGCCCGCGCCGTCTACTTCGGCGCCCGCGTCCTCATCCTCGACGAGCCCACCGCCGCCCTCGGCGTCAAGCAGTCCGGCGTCGTCCTCAAGTACATCGCCGCCGCCCGCGACCGCGGCCTGGGCGTCATCTTCATCACCCACAACCCCCACCACGCCTACATGGTCGGCGACCACTTCAGCGTCCTGCGCCTGGGCACCATGGAACTCTCCGCCGCCCGCAGCGACGTCACCCTCGAAGAACTCACCAACCACATGGCCGGCGGCGCCGAACTCGCCGCCCTCAAACACGAACTCGCCCAAGTCCGCGGCGTCGACGTCGAGGAACTCCCTGAAGCCGAGGACCTCAAAACACCCACCACCACCTCCGCTTCCGCCTCTGCCTCCGCCGAAGGCAAAACCTGACAGCGGCGAACTCATCGGCTGCCGCCCCCAGTGCGAGGACCACTGGACCACGGGCCACTGCACCGAGGACCGCCGCGCCCAAGGCGTCCCGATCCAACGCTCCACCGTCCCCTACCGACCCGAAGGCATTCCCTCATGAAGATCGCCCTCGATCCGTACATGATCCGCGACACCCCGCTGCTCGAACTACCCGCTGTGGTGGCCGAGTTGGGCTACGAGTGGATCGAGCTCTCCCCCCGCGAGGACTTCATCCCGTTCTTCCGCCATCCCCGTGTCGACGACGCGACCGTACGGAAGTTCCGCAAGGCACTGGACGCGGCGGGAGTCGGCATCTCCTCGATGCTGCCCCTTTTCCGCTGGTCCGGGCCGGACGAAGACGACCGGCAGGCCGCCGTACGGTACTGGAAGCGGTCCATCCAGATCGCCGCCGACCTCGGCGTGGACAGCATGATCTCCGAGTTCAACGGCCGCCCGGAGCAAGCCGACCGCAGTGAGGCGCAGTTCTGGAAGACCCTCGACGAACTCCTCCCGGTCTTCGAGCGCGAGGGCATTCACCTGGCCCTGGAACCGCACCCGGACGACTTCATCGAGAACGGCTACGACGCGGTCAACCTGATCCGGGGCATCAACCACCCCAACGTCACGTTCCTGTACTGCGCCCCGCACACCTTCCACATCGGCAACGACGCACCCGGCATCATCCAGTACGCCGGTGACCTGCTGACCCACGTGCACCTCGCCGACGCCTTCGACCACACGGCGTCGTCCGGCAACCGGTACATCCTCAATCCGCCCGGCACCCCGGCGCGGATCCACCAGCACCTGGACATCGGACAGGGCGAGGTCGACTTCGGTGAGCTCTTCCGGGAGCTGAAGGCGAACAACTTCGACGGCACGCTGACCGCCTGCGTGTTCGCGTGGGAGGAACGAGCCCACGAGTCCTCGCGGTTCATGCGCGAGAAGATCGACGGATACCTGGCCGCCGGGTCCTGACCGGCGCTGACGGTCCTGATGGGCTCTGCCAGGCTCTGACGGGCCCGGCCCTCTCCCGGCACCGTACGCGTGGTGGCTCTTTCCGACTCGGGCCTGACCTGCGGATCAGGCCCGAGTCACGGAGTCACCAGGTCTGCACACCGCCGATGAACCGGCGCACGGCGCCGGTATCCGGCCCTCGCCACCGTCGTTTCTCATCGGCCTCGCGGCGCGGCCGATCGGCCCGCGAAATCCCGTAGTAACAACCTATTGACAGGACATTTAAGCGAAGGCATCGTTCTTCGCTGTAGGTGCTTTTAAAGCGCTTTAAGTCCACCGTCCCCGGGGATCTCCGGAGCGAAGGGAAACCGCGTTATGCCGTTGGAAGTGCTGACCATGGGCCGCGTCGGAGTGGATGTGTATCCGCTCCAGACAGGCGTGGGACTGGCCGAGGTCGCCTCGTTCGGCAAGTACCTGGGCGGCAGCCCGACCAACGTAGCCGTCGCCGCCGCCCGTTACGGGCACTCCGCGGCCGTGATCACCAAGACCGGCCGCGACCCGTTCGGGGACTTCGTCCGCACGGCCCTGGACGGCTATGGCGTCGACACCCGCTTCGTCGGTACGTCGGACATCGCGCCGACCCCGGTGACCTTCTGCGAGATCTTCCCGCCGGACGACTTCCCGCTCTACTTCTACCGCCTGCCGAAGGCGCCCGACCTGGACATCCGCTCCGACGACCTCGACCTCGCGGCGGTGCGCGACGCCGGCGTCTACTGGATCACCGGAACCGGGCTGAGCGAGAACCCGAGCCGCTCGGCCACCCTCGCCGCCCTGGCACACCGGGCGAAGGCAGGAACGACGGTCTTCGACCTCGACTGGCGGCCGATGTTCTGGAAGGACCCGGCGGCAGCCCGTACGTACTACGCCGAGGCCCTGCGCCACACCACCGTCGCGGTCGGCAACCTCGACGAGTGCGAGGTCGCCACCGGTGAGCGCGAGCCGTACGCGGCCGCGAAGGCGCTGCTCGCCGCCGGGGTCGAACTCGCCGTGGTGAAGCAGGGACCCAAGGGCGTGCTCGCCATGAACCGGGACGGCTCGACCGCCGAGATCGCACCGGTCCCGGTGGACGTCGTCAACGGCCTCGGCGCCGGTGACGCCTTCGGCGGCGCACTCTGCCACGGGCTGCTGTCCGGCTGGGACACCCGCCGCACCGTCGCCTTCGCCAACGCCGCCGGCGCCATCGTCGCGGGCCGGCTGTCCTGCTCCGACGCCATGCCGACCGAGGCCGAGGTCGAGGCCAAGCTGCACGCGGCCACTGCCGCCCCCATCGAACGAGAGGTGTGACGACGTGCTGTCCGACAACGTGAGCCGGATCGTGGAGGCCCGGGTCAGTGATCCCGGTGCCGTCGCGGCGGCCGCCGCGCGACGCGTACGGGCCACCTCGCTGCTCGGCGAGCACGGCAAGGCGATGATCATCGCGGCGGACCATCCCGCGCGCGGCGCCAACGGCGTCGGCGGCGACCCCACCGCCATGGCCGACCGCTTCCAACTGCTGGACCGTCTGTGCGTCGCCCTGGAGCGGCCCGGCGTGACCGGTGTGCTGGCCACCGCGGACATCCTGGACGACCTGCTGCTGCTCGGCGTGCTCGACGGCAAGAGTGTCTTCGGCTCGATGAACCGGGCCGGGCTCGCGGGGTCGGTCTTCGAGATCGACGACCGCTTCACGGGCTACGACGCCGAGACCCTCGCCGCGATGCGTTTCGACGGTGGCAAGATGCTCACCCGCATCGCCCTTCAGGACCCGGCGACGCCGTCCGTCCTTCAGAACACCGCCCGCGCGGTCGACGAGCTGAATGACCGTCAGCTCATAGCACTCGTCGAGCCGTTCCTCTCCACCTGGCAGGACGGCAGGGTCCGCAACGACCTCTCCACCGACGCGGTCATCAAGTCGGTCACCATTGCCTCGGGGCTCGGCCGACGCACCGCCTACACCTGGCTGAAGCTGCCGGTCGTGGACGACATGGAGCGGGTCCTCTCCGCCTCCACCCTCCCGGCGCTCCTGCTCGGCGGCGAGGTCACCGACCCGGACGCGGCCTTCGCCTCCTGGGGCAAGGCCCTCAAGCAGCCCACCGCGCAGGGCCTGGTCGTGGGCCGCTCTCTGCTCTACCCCGCAGGCGGCGACGTCGCCGGTGCGGTGGACCGGGCGGTGAGCCTGCTGTGAGCGACACGAGCAAGTACCACCTCCCCCACGGGACTTCGGCCGACGGCTCGTACGACCTCGTGGTCACCCCCGAGTCGGCTGGCTGGGGATACTCCGGCCTCAGGATCCTGACCCTGAGGCCGGGCCAGGCACACGCCCTGTCCACCGGGGATTCCGAGTTCCTGGTCCTGCCGCTGACGGGCTCCTGCACCGTCACCACGGACGGCAGGGCCTTCGAACTCGACGGTCGGACAGGCGTGTTCGCCTCGGCCACCGACTTCGCGTATCTCCCGCGCGCGTCGGAAGCCCTGATCAGCAGCGCGCAGGGAGGTCTGTTCGCGCTGCCCTCCGCCCGTACCGAGCGGGGAGGTCACTCGGCTCGGTACGGGCGCAAGGAGGACGTGCCCGTCGAGCTGCGCGGCGCCGGGAACTGCTCCCGCCAGGTCAACAACTACTGCCTGCCGGGCACGTTCGACGCCGAGCAGCTGCTGGTGTGCGAGGTCCTCACCCCCGGCGGCAACTGGTCCTCGTACCCGCCGCACAAGCACGACGAGGTCCGCACTGACGACAGCGGCAACCCGGTCGAGTCCGAGCTGGAGGAGATCTACTACTTCCAGGTCGCGGGCCAGGACGGCTTCGCCTACCAGCGGGTCTACGGCACCCCGGAGCGGCCCATCGACGTGCTCGCCGAGGTCCGTTCCGGCGACACCGTGCTGATCCCGCACGGCTGGCACGGCCCGTCGATCGCCGCGCCCGGCTACGACCTCTACTACCTCAACGTCATGGCGGGCCCGGGGCAGGACCGCGCCTGGCTGATCTGCGACGACCCCGCCCACGGGTGGGTCCGCGGCACCTGGGAGTCCCGGGCGACCGATCCCCGGCTGCCGTTCGGGGCCAAGGAGAACCAGTGATGGAAACGATCAGGCTCACCACCGCGCAGGCCCTCGTGCGCTTCCTGGCGAAGCAGTACAGCGAGCGCGACGGCCAGGAGCAGCGGCTGATCCCCGGGGTCTGGGGCATCTTCGGGCACGGCAACGTGGCCGGTCTGGGCCAGGCGCTCCTGCAGGCCGCCGTCACCCAAGAGGCCGACCTGCCCTACTACTTGGCCCGCAACGAGCAGGGCATGGTGCACGCGTCGGTGGCGTACGCGAAGATGCGCGACCGGCTGGCGACCTTCGCCTGCTCGGCGTCGACCGGACCCGGCTCCACGAACATGATCACCGGCGCGGCCCTGGCCACCACCAACCGGATCCCGGTCCTGCTGCTGCCCAGCGACATGTTCGCGACCCGTGCCGCCGACCCGGTACTCCAGCAGCTGGAGGACACCCGCGGCGGGGACGTCACGGTCAACGACGCCTTCAGGGCCGTGTCCAAGTACTTCGACCGGATCTCCCGGCCCGAGCAGCTGATCCCGGCCGCGCTGGCCGCGATGCGGGTGCTCACCGACCCGGTCGAGACCGGCGCCGTCACCCTCTCGCTGCCCCAGGACGTCCAGGCCGAGGCGTACGACTGGCCCCTCTCCTTCTTCCGGCGCCGGGTCTGGCACGTGGGCCGCCCGGTACCGGAACCGGCCGCCGTCGAGCGGGCCGCGCGTCTGTTGCGCGGTGCCCGCAGGCCTCTGATCGTGGCCGGCGGCGGTGCCGTCTACTCCGGCGCCGAGACCCAGCTGCGGGCCTTCGCCGAAGCCAGCGGCATCCCGGTCGCGGACACCCATGCAGGCAAGGGCGCGGTGCCCTGGGACCACCCCTACGCGGTCGGCGGCATCGGTTCGACCGGCTCGTACGCGGCGAACGAACTCGCACGCGAGGCGGACGTCGTCCTCGGCATCGGCACCCGGTACTCCGACTTCACCACTGCCAGCCACACCGTCTTCGGCAACCCGGACGTCACGTTCGTCAACCTCAACGTGGCACGCCTGGACGCCGTCAAGCACTCGGCGGAACCGCTGGTGGCCGACGCCCGGCTCGGCATCCAGGCCCTCGCGGGCGCGCTGACGGACTGGGAGGTCGCCCCGGAGTACCGCGACCGCACACGCCAACTCATCTCCCGGACACGGGAGATCGAGGAGGAGTGCTTCGCGACCGACCGGCACACCGGTGAACTGCCCGCCCAGACCCAGATCCTCGGCGCGCTGAGCGACGTGCTGGGCGACCGTGACGTCGTCATCAACGCAGCCGGCTCCATGCCCGGCGACCTGCAACAGCTGTGGCGGGCGCGGGATCCGAAGGCCTACCACGTGGAGTACGCGTACTCCTGCATGGGCTACGAGGTCGCCGCCGGCGTCGGCACGAGGATGGCCGACCCGTCGCGCGAGGTCGTCGTACTCGTCGGCGACGGCTCGTATCTGATGATGGCCCAGGAGATCGTGACCATGGTCTCCGAGGGCCTGAAGGTCATCATCGTCCTCGTCCAGAACCACGGCTTCGCTTCCATCGGCGCCCTGTCCGAGTCACTCGGCTCGCAGCGGTTCGGCACCAAGTACCGCTTCCGCAACGGAGATTCGGGACAGCTCGACGGCGACGTACTTCCCATCGACCTCGCCGCCAACGCCTCCTCGCTCGGCGCGGACGTACTGCACGCCACCTCCGTAGACGAGTTCCGTGCGGCGATGGAGAAGGCGAAGGCCGCCACCCGCACCACGGTCGTGCACGTCGAGACCGACCTGTACGGGCCGAACCCGCCCGGCCACGGCTGGTGGGACGTGCCGGTGAGCCAGACCTCCGCCCTGGACTCCACCCGTGACGCGTACGAGACGTACGCCGCCCGCAAGCAGGACCAGCGCCACTACCTGTAAGTCCCGTCCCCGCAAAGGAAACCCGCACCGTGAAAACCATCGAGCACTGGATCAACGGCTCCCCCGCCGCCGGGACCAGCCCGGAGACGGCCCCCGTGTTCAACCCGGCCACCGGCCAGGAACAGGCCCGGGTCGCCCTTGCCTCGGCCGCCGACGTGGACACGGCCGTCGCGGCCGCCACCGCCGCCTTCGAGACCTGGTCCGAGTCGTCGCTCACCCAGCGCACCCAGGTCATGTTCGCCTTCCGGCAGCTCCTCATGGAACACGAGGAGGAGCTGGGCCGAATCATCTCCGCCGAGCACGGCAAGACGGTCGACGACGCGCGCGGCGAGATCACGCGCGGCCGGGAGGTCGTGGAGTTCGCGTGCGGTCTCGGCGACGTCCTGAAGGGGTCCTTCTCCGACCAGGTCTCACGCGGTGTGGACGTGCACAACTTCCGCCAGCCCCTGGGCGTCGTCGCGGGCATCACACCCTTCAACTTCCCCGCCATGGTGCCCCTTTGGATGCACCCGATCGCCATCGCGACCGGTAACACCTTCATCCTCAAGCCCAGCGAGCGCGACCCCTCCGCCGCAGTCTTCGTCGCCGAGCTGTACAAGAGGGCCGGACTGCCCGACGGCGTCTTCAACGTCGTGCACGGCGGCAAGGACGCGGTCGACGCGATCCTCACCCACTCCGGCATCGAGGCCGTCTCCTTCGTCGGTTCCACGCCGATCGCCAGGTACGTCCACGAGACGGCCACCGCGCACGGCAAGCGCGTCCAGGCACTCGGCGGGGCCAAGAACCACGCCGTCGTCCTGCCCGACGCCGACCTGGAGTTCGCCGCCAACCACATCACGGCCGGCGCCTACGGCTCCGCCGGTGAACGCTGCATGGCGGTGTCCGTCGCCGTCGCGGTCGGGGACGCGGCCGACGCTCTGGTCGAGATCCTTCAGCGCAAGGCACGCGAGGTGAAGGTCGGTCCCGGTGACGCGGCGGGCACGGAGATGGGCCCGCTGGTCACCAAGGCCGCCCAGGAACGCGTAGAGAACGCCGTCGGTGTCGCCGACGGACAGGGTGCCGCCGTGGTCGTCGACGGTCGTGGCCTCAAGGTCGACGACCCCGCATACGCCGACGGGTTCTTCACCGGGCCGTCCCTCCTCGACCACGTCACGACCGAGATGGACGCCTACAAGGAAGAGCTGTTCGGACCGGTCCTCGCCGTCGTCCGCGTCGACACCCTCGACGAGGCCATCAACGTCATCAACGCCAACCCCTACGGCAACGGCACCGCCCTGTTCACCGGCTCCGGCGAGGCCGCACGCCGCTTCCAGCGCAACGTCAAGGTCGGAATGATCGGCGTCAACGTGCCGGTGCCCGTGCCGATGTCGTACTACTCCTTCGGCGGGTGGAAGGACTCCCTCATCGGCGACTCCCCCATCCACGGCCCCGAGGGCATCCGCTTCTACACCCGGCCCAAGGTCGTCACCACCCGCTGGCCGCAGCCCGCACAGCAGGTGACCGCCGGCTTCAACTTCCCCACATCCAGCTGACGGTTCGCCCTTCCCGCAGGAGCACAACTCCCCCACGACAACTGCCAGGAGGTGGCCATGGACGTCAGGGACGACGCGACTGAGGCCCCCACACCAAGCACCACCAACGCGGACAACCCCTCCCGCCGGGTCTACCGGCGACTACGGACCATCACCGTCATCGCCACCTTCGGTGGACTTCTCTTCGGCTACGACACCGGTGTCATCTCCGGCGCGCTTCCCTTCATGGCCCGTGCGCCCGAGGACGGCGGGCTGGGTCTCAGCCCGCTGACCGAAGGGGTCGTCGCGTCGTCACTCGTGCTCGGCGCGGCGTTCGGGGCCCTGTTCGGCGGCCGTCTCTGCGACCGCTACGGGCGCAAGCGGACGATCCTCGGACTGGCCGTGCTGTTCTTCATCGGCGCGCTGGGCACCGCGCTCGCACCCGACGTCACGGTGATGGTGCTGTTCCGGGTGCTGCTCGGACTCGCCGTGGGCGGAGCGTCCGCGACGGTGCCGGTGTTCATCGCCGAGCTGGCCCCCGCCGAGCACCGCGGCCGCCTCGTGACCCAGAACGAACTGATGATCGTGACCGGCCAGTTGCTGGCCTACACGTCGAACGCGATCATGGCCAACACCGTGGACGAGGGCGGCGTGTGGCGCTGGATGCTCGCGATCGCCACGATTCCGGCCGTGCTGCTGTGGTTCGGGACTCTGTTCGTGCCCGAGTCGCCTCGCTGGCTGGCCTCCCGCGGCCGGTTCGAGGACGCCGCCCGCACGCTGAGCCGGATCCGCGACGAGCAGGTCGTCGACGCGGAGTTCTCCGAGATCAAGCGACGTGTCACCGCCGACGCCCATGAACCGCGGGCCGGATGGCGGGACTTGGGCACACCCTGGGTACGGCGCATCGTGACGTTCGGGTTCGGGCTGGCCGCCCTGACCCAGCTCACCGGCGTCAACTCGATCATGTACTTCGCGCCGACGATCCTGCTGGACACCGGCCTCGGCACAGAGGCAGCGCTCACGGCCACCATCGCCAACGGTGTCGTGGCGGTGCTCGCGGTCTCGACCGGCATGTGGCTGCTCAGCCGGTTCGGCCGGCGCCCCATGCTGCTGACCGGGCAGGCCGGCGTCACCGTCTCGCTGGTGCTGATCGCCTTCTGTTTCCTGGCCCTGCCCGAGTCGACCGTCCGCAGTTATCTCGTGCTGGCGTCCATGCTGACCTTCCTGCTGTTCATGCAGGGCTGCATCGCGACCGTGTTCTGGCTGATGCTCTCGGAGATCTTCCCGCTCCGCCTGCGCGGCTTCGCGATGGGCACGGCCGTCTTCGGCACCTGGATGGCCAACTTCGTCGTCACGCTGGTGTTCCCGCCGCTGATCGACACGATCGGCGGGGCCACGTTCCTGATCTTCGCCGCGATCAACGCCGCCACGATCGCGTACTACGTGCGCACCGTTCCCGAGACCCGGGGCCGCTCGATGGAAGCTATCGAGAGCCACTTCCGTCGGCAGTACGCCACCTGACCACGCCCTCCCGTCGACACGTCTCTCCCGTCGACACATCCCTCCCTGCGACACGTCCCTTCCTTTCGAAAGGCCCCGCCATGACCACGTCCGCCAAACCCATCTCCGTCGCGGTGATCGGAGCCGGCATGGCCGGCCGCAGCCATGCCGCCGGCTACCGCAACGTCAACACGGTCTTCGGTGCCGGCCTGCCGCCGGTCCGCCTGGCCGCGATCGCCGACGCCAACGTCGCACTCGGCGAGGATGCCGCCCGCCGCTACGGGTACGAGAAGGCGCTCCCGAGCTGGGAGGCCGTCGTCGAGGACCCGACGATCGATGCCGTCAGCATCGTCGTGGGCAACGCCCTGCACCGTCCGATCGCGGAGGCGCTGGTCGCCGCGGGCAAGCACGTGCTGTGCGAGAAGCCGCTGGCCGGGTCGTTGGAGGACGCCCGCGCGATGGCCGAGTTGGAGCGCACCGCCGAGGTCGTGACCGCTGTCGGGTACACCTTCCGGCGTTCCCCGGGCATCGCGGCGATCCGAGAGCATGTCCGGCGCGCCGAGCTGGGCGATCTCTCACTGTTCAGCGGCCGGTACTGGTGCGACTACGCGACCGACCCCAATGGCCCGCTGACCTGGCGGTTCAAGGGCGGCCCCGGTTCCGGTGCCCTCGGTGACGTCGGCTCGCACGTCATCGACGTCGCCGAGTACGTCGCCGGCCCCATCACCTCGGTCTCCGGTGCCTCACTGTCAACGCAGATCACCAAGCGGCCCCTGCCGCTGGGCGCTGTGATCGGGCACAACACCGCGCCTGTCTCCGACGAGTTCGGCGAGGTGGAGAACGAGGACACCGCGTCCTTCACCGCCCGCTTCGAGTCGGGGCTCGTGGGCACCTTCTCGGTGACGCGCACCGGCTTCGGCCTGCCCAACGGGCTCGCCTTCGACGTCCTGGGCCTCGGCGGCCGGGCCGCGTTCGACCAGCACAGGCCCGCCGAGTACCTCTTCGACGACGCCCAGCCCGAGGCCCGTACGCGCGGTGCCCGGCAAATCATCGCCGGTCCACAAATGCCGTACTTCGCGGGCGGGGTCCCGATGGAGGCGCCGGGTGTGGGCGCCAGCAACGCCGACAACTTCACCTACCAGGCCCGCGCCTTCCTCGACCAGGTCGCGGGCGCCGCCGACCCGAGGCCGGCCTGCGCCACCTTCGCCGACGCTCTGCGGACCATGGAGATCATCCGGGCCGTCGTCGAGTCGTCCCGGGCCGGCGGTGCCGCCGTCACGGTCCCGCCCGCCGCCTGACCCCCTCGTAGAGCCTGAAGAGAAAGAAGAGACACATGGCCCTCAAGCTCGGCGCCTACACCGCCTGTCTGCACGACCGGACCCTCCCCGAGGCCCTGGACATCCTCAAGGAGAACGGGCTGACCTCGGTAGAGGTCAACACCGGTGGCTTCATCCCCTCCCCGCACTGCCCCGTCGACCTGCTGCTGTCCTCGGCCAAGGCGCGCGAGGAGTACCTGGCGACCTTCGCCGAGCGTGGGCTGGAACTGACCGGGCTCAACTGCAACGGCAACCCGCTCAACCCGCTGCCGGGAGTCGGGCCCAAGCACGCCGACGACCTGCGCCGCACGATCCGTCTCGCGGGCCTGCTCGGTGTGAAGCACGTCGTCACGATGTCCGGCACCCCGGGCTCCGACCCGGACGCCAAGTACCCGTCCTGGGTCGTGAACCCGTGGGACGGCGTCTACATGGACGTCCTGGACTACCAGTGGGGCATCGCCGTCGAGTTCTGGAAGGAGATCGACGCGCTGGCCCGGGAGAACGACGTCCGGGTCGCCATCGAGATGCACCCGCACAACGTGGTGTTCTCCCCCGTCACCCTCAAGCGGCTGGTCGACGCGGGCGCCCTGACGAACGTCGGCGCGGAGATGGACCCCTCCCACCTGATGTGGCAGGGCATGGACATCGTCGCCTCGATCAAGTGGCTGGGCCCGCTGGTGTTCCACGCCGCCGCGAAGGACGCGACGCTCTGCGCCGGCGCCGACATCCGTGGCGTACTGGACACGTCGTTCACCCGCGTGCCCGCCGACGCGGCCGACAAGGTGCCCACCGGCTACGGGTTCTGGTGCAACGCCTGGCCGGAGAACCCTGCGTGGAAGTTCGTCGCCGTCGGCAACGGCAACGACGTGCCCTACTGGACCGAGTTCCTGCGGGCCCTCGCGCAGATCGACCCGGACATGGCCGTGAACATCGAACACGAGGACGCGGCCTACTCCCAGACCGAGGGACTCGCCCTGGCGGCCAAGAACCTGCACAGCGCGGCCGCCGCGCTCTGACCCGCTCGCGGGCCCTGTTCCGACCCCCCGTTACCGTTTTCGTGGCTCCGCGATGGGGCCTCCGGCCTTCGGGTCCGGCATGACTTCCCCCTCCTGTTGTTGATGATCCGGGGGGGTGTCACCGGGCCCGGAGGCATCGACGGACCGCTGATGAAGGGCTTGAGCACCGGCTTCACCCGAGCCGGAAGAGCTCTCCGTAACGTGGATGTGGCAGCTCGATGCCGAGGCAAGGCCGGACGGAAAGCGCGACCGGAGGGGCCTGCACGTGATCGACACCGGCGGCATCGACGTCTTCCTCGTCCTGGACGTCGGCAAGGGCGAACACCACGCCACCGCCGTCACACCCGCCGGGAAGAAAGCCTTCGGCAAGCGGCTGCCCAACACCGGACCCAAGCTCCGCGAACTGTTCGCGAAACTCCAGGCCAAGCACGGAACAGTGCTGGTCGCGGTCGCGGGCGAGGCGCCGAACGTCTCCGGCAGATGCCGCCACGCGCACCCGCTGGTCAGCACCGACCGCCGTGAACACGGCACGCTCGTCACACGGAGCGGTCCCGCCGCCCTGCGGACGGGAGTTGAACGACGGCAGCAGCGGTGCGACCAGCCACGGTGTCCTGTGTGGTGATCGCTCGCTGGGTTGTTCGTGGGGCGGGGTACGTGGAGTTGCATTGTTCCGGACGGGCTGCGGGAGATTGCCGAGTCGCTGATCCCACCGTCGAAGGTGCGGCCACAGCGCGGCGGAACGCAGGACACGCCTGACGAGGCGCTGTTCGCGGCGATCATCTACGTGCTGATCAGCGATTGTGCCTGGCGGGGTCTGCCGCCGTGTTTGGGGACACCGAAGTCGACCGCGCACCGCCGGTTCCTGATCTGGTCGCGGGCCGGGGTGTGGGGCCGGCCGCACGCGGCGGTGCTGCACCGACTCGATGACGCCGGCCTCATCGACGTCTCGCGCGTGGTCCTCGACTCCGCTCACGTGAGGGCTGGAAATGGGGGCGAACTCAAGGTCCGGAACCCCCTCTTTCGTCTCGATGTGGCTGCCGTCGATCTCCGCCCGGGGCCAGTCGATCTCGTTTGCCGCGTTCAGCTGGGCAAGCAGGATCCGATACAGATCGTCGAACACCCGGCGTTGATCCACCGCTTGATCCGCCGCCAGCACGTCATGCCTGACCTGAAGCCGAGTTCCTGCGGAAGGTCTTCCCAGCCGATCCCGGTATGCAGCCCGTACAAGATGCCCTGCAGGCACTGCCGATCCGGCACCGGCCGCGGACCGATCGCCTTCATCGGGCCACGGCGGAAGCAACGGCTCCAGAAGCTCCCACAACTGATCATTTAGCAGAACGCGTGAGCAGCTCTCTAACGTTCGTCTCAGGCTCGCTCGGTAGGAAATAGGCATGCGGATAAGCGATGCAACCCGTGTGCAGAAGGCTAGTGATGGCAGCCGACGCAGCACCATCCGGGGACAGCGCAGCCCGGCCGGTTGCGGTTCGAGGCGGCCACCAGGGCGCTGGCAACGGCGTTCCCTGTCGCCGCATGCGGGGTCACACGCCGACAACAGTGCGGGGTCCGCCGCGGCCGGCCCGCGCAGCGCGCACGCGGGCGGTCGTCAGCTCCACCACAGCCGCTGCGCACCGGCGAGCGGTTCCTCCACCTGAGCGCTGCCGCGGTGCGCGAGCAGGACGCGAAGACACCTGGTCTCGGCTGGCTGTGTTTCGGCGGAGCCGACGTGGCCGACGCCGAGGTCGGAGAGGGGGACGCGGCGTGGGTGGACACCTGGGCGCGCCTGGTAACGACGAAGGGATGAAAGGGACGATCTGAAGCATCTCGCAGACGGATACCGCACGGATACCGCACCACACAAACACCTGAGGAGAGACTGACATGAAGTCCATGGGACGCCGCGGCTTTCTAGCCGCCTCCACGGCACTTGGCATTGGTGCCGGCTTGTCCACGCATGCCATTGCCTCGGCAGTGGACGAGGACGAGACTTCGGACAAGACTTCGGACATTTCACGGCGGGACCAGGACCTGCCCTTCATCGGCACAGAGGAGACCTTTTCGACTCCCACGTTGTTGAAACTGAACTCCATCAATCAGGATCACATAGCGTTCCTTGAGGAAATTGGCCTTTCGGATCTAGGCCAACGCCGCATCGGCGATATGGATGCGGGGGGACTCAACGTTCAAATCCTCTCCGCTCATACACCTTCCGTACAAAATGTCCCTGGGCAAAAGGGCATCGACCTTGCCTATCGCCTCAACCGGCAACTTGCAGACGGGCCAATCGCCAAATATCCGGGCCGCTTCAAGGCTTTCGCCACCTTGCCCTTGCGGAGCCCGGAGGCGGCGGCGGACGAACTGGAACGCTCGGTTCGGGAAGATGGCTTCTTGGGTGCACTGACCAACGGACACATCGCGAAGAAGTATCTCGATCACCCCGATTTCGAGCCTGTGCTGGCACGTGCCGTTTCTCTCGATGTGCCGATCTACCTGCATCCCGGCTATCCAGCTGACGAGGTCTTCAAGATCTACTACAGCACCACACGGTCTAAATACACGGAGGAGTACCAAGACTACATTTTCAGCGGGTCTGGATATGGCTGGCACCAGGAGGTGCTGACCCAATGCGTTCGGATGATCACGTACGGGGTTTTCGACAGATTCCCCAAACTAAAAATCATCATCGGCCACATGGGCGAAGGTCTTCCCTTCTACTACGAGCGGATCGTCAATGACATGGGCGAGCCGACCAAAGACTCGCTCGAGAAGCCCATCGGGCAATACTTCAAGGACAACTTCTGGGTCACAACCAGCGCATTCCCCCAGACCGAACTGCTCGATCTCCTGCTGAAGTACATCAGCGTGGATCGAGTGATGTTCGCAACCGACTACCCGTTCGCGGACATAAAGGAGCAGACCGACTGGTTCCGCGGAGTTGATTTGCCACGCGAAGACAAGGAGAAGATTGCGTTCCGAAATGCAGAGAAACTGTTCAGAATGAAGGTGTCCGTGAAGTGATACGCCAGCGTCGGCCGGAGTGAAAGAATGCTTTGCTGTAAGGCGAGAGTACGGCCGAAGTATGCGATGCGCGGCTGCCTGGGGGCCCAACCATCGCGCCAACATCCCTGCGGACGGCCGGATCACCGAGGTCGTCCCGAACGAGGCGGTGTACGACTTCACTCACATCGAGTCTGGCGCCTTCGAACAGGTCTGGGTGTGCCGAGACAGCAGGTGAACGCGCTGGAGTAGGGGTGAGGCTGAACGTACAACCTTTCGTACGGCGCAAGGGTCATGGGGGCACCTGTTGTTCGAACAAGGAGTTCTGTTGCGCAGAGCAGTTGCGGCAGCCGCTGTGGTCACCGCCTCCGTCGCCGTCACCCTCACCCCCATGGCATCGTCTGCCGCTGCACCCTACAAGGGCGCCAACACGGCGGCCGTGCAGGACGACTTCAATGGCGACGGGTACCGCGACCTGGCCGTCGGGGCTCCGGGGGCTGCCAGCGGCACGGTGGAGGAGGCCGGGTCGGTCGTGGTGCTCTACGGCTCCGCGTCCTCGGTGAGCGCCTCCCGCCGCACGGTCATCACCCAGGCGACCACCGGGATACCCGGCGCCGCCGAGGAGTCCGACCGCTTCGGCAGGACGGTGAGCAGCGCAGATCTGGACCGGGACGGCTATGCCGACCTGCTCGTCGGCGCCCCGGGCGAGGACGTCGACGGTGCCGCGTCGCGAGGCTCCGTGACCGTGGTGTGGGGTGGGCCGGACGGGCTGAAGGGCGGCGCGACCCTCACCCCTCCGGCCGGGTTTGGCGAGGGCTGGACCTCTTGCCGGTTCGGCATGTCCGTTGCCACCGGCGACATGAACGGCGACGGCGCCCCGGAGGTCACCGTCGGCTCGGCCTGCTCCCCCGCCTCGTACAGCGGTCCCTTCACCCGCACCGGCCAGGCCGCCGGCCGCTACCTCGAAGGGCGGGAGAACGCCCGCGGCGTGGTGATGGGAGACGTGAACGGCGACGGCCAGGCCGAGCGCTTCTACCTGGCCGGTCCCACCGACGGGGACATCCGCGGTCCGGTGACCCTCGACGCGGGCGCCCCCGACCCCGAGGACCCGTTCGTCAACCAGGGCATCGAGCTGCCGTACGCGGACGGTCACGCCGGACAGGTCGGCGACATCGACGGCGACGGTTACGGCGACCTCGTCACCGGCATCGCGGGCGACGACTCCCACTTCAACGCGCCCACGCCAGCGGCCCACCGCGGCGGCGAGATCCAGGTCCTGTACGGCAGCGCCCAGGGCATCACCGCGGAACAGCAGCCGGCGGTCTTCCACCAGGACACGGTGGGCGTCCCCGGAAGTGCGGAGTGGGGCGACTGGTTCGGCCAGTCCCTGAGCATCGGCGACGTCGACGCCGACGGATACGCCGATGTCCTGGTCGGTGCCCCCGATGAGGCCGTCGGGTCGCTCGCCTCGGCAGGAACCGCTGTCCTGCTGCGTGGCTCCGCCTCCGGTCTGACGACGGCTGAGGCGGCCAGCTACACGCAGAGCACCGTGGGCGTCCCCGGCGCCGCCGAGGCCGACGACAGGTTCGGCGCCGCCGTCCACCTCGCCGACCTCGACAAGGACGGCAAGACCGAAGCGGTCGCGGGCGTCCCCGGAGAGAACTCCGACGGCTGCGTCTGGGTCGCCCGCGGCTCGGTGTCCGGTCCCCTCGCGACCGACTCGGTCAACCTCTGCGGCACGAGCGCGGGTATCACCGTAGGCGGAATGGAGGGCTCCTTCGGTGTTGCGCTCACCAGCCCTCACGTAGAGAACTGATGCAGCAAAGTCGAATGAGAACGTGGTAGACGGGGTGGGGAACACCAGCAGGACCAAAAGTCTGTCCTGCTGGTGTTACGTATCCTCTCCGGTGCTCAGCGGCAGAGCGAGTCCGACTCAAGGTGCCTTCGTTGTCCCTCGGGAGTGAAGGTGAAGGCACTGTCAAAGGGCATGTCTGCGAAGCGGACAGCAAGCAGAACAGGTTCGTCGAGCTCGGGCCAGGTGGACTCGGGTGCCGGGGTGCCGCCATTCCAAAGGTGGAAGAACGCCATGGGCTCGGCGGGCCCCTCTCCGAGATAGCCCAGTGTCCTGCTGTACAGCGGGCTGGTCCCTCCGCACAGAATGGACGGGGGACCGAACTCGGGGATGACGTCTGTCCATGAGCGGTCCGTCTGCGCCCACGGGCGCACTTTCGCCCGCAAAGCGGGATGCTCGCCGGCCGACAGAAGGCGATCGGACCTGAGCCAGCCTCGGCGGTGCGCGAACTCGGCGTAGACCGAGGCCACGCAATGCTGGTCGCAGCCTCCTGGCATCACCCCCTGGAACATGCCTGTCAGTCCGGTGCTGGTCCCGGCCCCTCGGCTTGCCCAGGCACGCTGCTCCTGAGCCCATACCTCGGAAGGAACGCTCTACCTGATCAACCGTCACTGACACCGGTTGCGGGCCACGTGGCCACGGCGTTCCCGCCGCCTCGTATGCTGCCCGGATGAGCGATCAGAGGACTAACGCGCCCGTGGCGGGCGGCGTCGGGGACACGGCCGGGGCCGGAGTGCCCGCTCCAGGTGGGCAGCGCACGGGAAGGAGCGCCGGGGCGTCCGTACTCGCCACGCTCTGGGTGCTGCTGGTCGCCTGGGGGATCGCCGCCGGCAACACCGGACTCGCCTACGTCACGCTGGGCATGGACTTCATCCCGATCGCGGCGGGCGTGCTCGGCTGCCTGGTCTTCGTGATCGTGCTGCGGCTGCTCCACAGGGCGTGGTGGCTCGCCGTCCTCTCCGTGGTCCCCGCGCTCTTCATTCTCGTCGGGTCCGTCCAGTACGCCCCCGAGGCGGCGCTCGACCGACGTGGCGTCCGCGAGACCGTCACGATCACCGCGGACAGCGCGGCGGGAACGGCGAGCAAGAACCACCGGTTCACACTGGTCGGGCCGGGCGGTGAACTCGACGAGACCCTCGAGTACCGGGGAAGCAACCCCGGTTACCGGGTGGGCGACCGCATCGAGATCCTCCGCGACCCGGAAGGCGCCGTCCCGCTGGAGGACGCCGTGGACGTCGACCCCGAAGGCAGGCTCGGCGGCCTCGTCACGGGAGTCGCCGCATGGACGGGCATGACGCTGCTCGCAGGCTGGCGCGGCCATGTGCGCCGACGGGAGAACCGCCGGGCGTGGAGCGGCACGATCTAGGAAGGCACGGGCGGCGGGGGCCGTGCGGGACAGAGACTTGGGGACGGCGCCTTCGCCGCCCACCTCACCCGGCGGGCCATCAAGTAGCGGGCGGCATTCTCCCGCCGCACGGTGCGGTACGCCTGCTCGATCGCGGCGAGGTTGCGGCGGGAGGGTGTGCGGGTGCCGGCCGTCCAGGCGCGCAGGGTGCGGTCGGTGACGGTCCGTCCGGCTGCCCTGGCTGCTTGGCGGGCGTGGGTGCTACGGGTGAGGTAGTGCAGCCGGGCGAGCAGGGCCTCGCCGTGCGATGGATGCGGAGGCTGCTCGCCGGTAGCCTGCCTGCGTGGCTGAGATCTGGGGCGAAGAGCAGTTGATCGCGGACGGCTTCGAGCGTGTGTACGTCGAGTCGGAGTGGTAAGGCGAACCGTGGGCCGGCCTTGCTGACATCGACGGGAAGCCTCACTACTTCGAGATGCGCGTCTACGACCACAGCCATGAAGTCGATGAGTACCAGGTCTGGCCCGCAAGCGAGGCGGCGGCGGAGCTGGAGCGCGAGCAGTGGGCGATCTACGCCAGGTGGTATGAGCGCCAGCAGGCGGGCGAGGTCGGACAGGAGAGCCATCCGGCCCACGGCGGGCTCGACGCCCGCTATGACGAGCTAGAGCTGCTGTTGGCGCCGCACCGCTTGGCGCCGGACGGCGCCCGTCGGCTCGTGTGTGAGCTGCGGTTCGTTGCCGGTGTCGACGTTCGCTACCGAGTCGAGGGGCCCGACTACTGGCTTCGGTGGCGTCCGAGACCGCCGTTGATCATGGGGTGTTGTGCGGACAACCAATGATCACGCGGCGGCCTCGGACGCCGGCGTAGTGCCTGCCCGCTGGCTGAAGGCATTCGAAGGACTGATGAGCCCGGATCGCCGGCCGGTTCTCCCGACTTGAACCCCGTCGCCGGGTGCGGCGGTTGGTCTCCGGGCTGCCGCCGGACCTGCCGAGGATGAACTGCTGGACCCTGGCCGATGCCACTCCGGACGGCATGCAGCACCTGCTCCACCGGGCGAAACGGGACACCGACGCGATTCGTGACGCCATACGCGCCTACGTGGTCGAGCACCTGCGCGACACCGAGGCGGTGCTCGTGGCCGACGAGACGGCCGAATTGAAGAAGGGCCGCCCCAGGACCGGCGCCCTGACCGAGACGGCCGGAACGGTCCCGTCCGTGCGCGGCCCCGTCAAGGTCGCCGTACACCGGTCGCCCGATGCCCATTCGACTCGGGTGACGGTGCCGCCCAACTCCCGCGCGGTACTGGCGATGGAGATCGGCGACGCAGACCCGGCGGAATACCGGGCGACCGCGAAGGCACCCGGCGGGCAGGGACGTACGCAGGTCACGCCGCTCACCGACCTCACCTGCACCGTGCTGCGGATCGGCCCCGTCGGCTCCGGCACGACGACGGTCAACGCACGCGTTCCTGACCGCGAGACCTCTGCCCCGGCGCGGCAGCGTGCCATGGGCCTTCACGCTCTACAACTGCGGGAGCACCTCACCGGCGATGAGTTCCAGATGGTCGAGGTCATCGAAGTCGATCAGCCGCAGGTGGATACGGCTCGCGCCGATCGCGGCGAACTCACCGAGCCGCTGCACGAGTTGGGCCGGGGTACCGACCACAGCATCCTCCGGCGGCAGCGCGCTCTTGGCCTGGAGCGGGGCGGCCCGCCGTCGCACTTCCGTCTCCGTACGGCCGATGGCCGCCACAACACCGGCCGAGAGCACCAGTGGTGGACGGCCGGCGTCGGCCCGCCCGGTCCGGTCGCACGCCTCGGCAACCCGTCGGTACGCGCGGGCGGTCTCGGCCACCGACTTGAAGGGCATGTTGAACTCGTCGGCGTACCGGGCTGCCAGCTCCGGGGTGCGCTTGGGGCCGCGGCCCCCCACGATGATCGGCGGCCCCGGCACCTGCACGGGTCTCGGCAGGGCGGGCGCGTCGACGAGCCGGTAGTGGTCGCCGTGGTGGCTGAAGCTCTCGCCGGCCGGAGTCCGCCACAGGCCGGTGATCACCTGCAGTTGCTCCTCCAGCCGATCGAAGCGCTCCGGGGCAGGCGGGAACGGGATGCCATACGAGGTGTGTTCCCGCTCGTACCAACCCGCGCCGAGGCCCAGTTCGACCCGCCCACCGCTCATCCTGTCCACCTGCGCCACCATCACGGCGAGCGGTCCCGGCAGCCTGAAGGTGGCCGAGGTGACCAGGGTGCCCAGCCGGATCCTGGAGGTCTCCCGGGCGAGCGCGCCGAGCGTCAGCCAGGCGTCGGTGGGACCGGGCAGGCCGGGATCGGCACCCATCGTCTGATAGTGATCGGCCCTGAAGAAGCCCTCGAATCCGCCGGCCTCGACGAGTTGTGCGAAGCGCAGCTGATCCTCGTAGTCGGCGCCGCGGTGCGGCTCGGTGAAGACGCAGATCCGCAGGCTCATCGCCGCTCCGTTTCGGCCGTCCCGGACAGGTCCCGTTCCATCAGCAGTTCGTGCAGATCGGCGCTGCACCGGGCCACTTCGCCCAGGTGCGCGGTCCGGCCCAGCGTCCTCGGCCGGGGTATGGGGATGTCGACGATCTTGCGGATCCGGCCCGGGCGCGGGGTGAGCACCACCACCCGGTCGGCGAGCAGCACGGCCTCGTCTATCGAGTGCGTGACGAAGACGACGGTGGACGAGTTCTCGAGGTGGATGCGCTGCAGTTCCACCGCGAGGTCCGCGCGGGTCAGTGCGTCGAGTGCGGAGAACGGCTCGTCCATGAGCAGTACCCTCGGCTCGCCCATCAGCGACCGGCACAGCGCGACACGCTGCTGCATACCGCCGGACAGTTCGTGCGGCCGGTGCTTCTCGAAGCCGTTCAGTCCGGCCGTCTCCAGCAGCCGGTACGCGCGTTCGCGGTGCTGCGCCTTGTTCCAGCCGAAGATCTCCACGGGCAGCATGACGTTGTCGAGGACGGACCGCCAGGGCAGCAGGGCCGGCCGCTGAAACAGCATGGCGACGTCCCGCCGGGCGCCGGTGACGCGCTCGCCGCCGATGGTGATCTCGCCGTCGGTGACCGGCAGGAGACCGGCGATCAGCCGGAGCAGCGTGGACTTGCCGCACCCGGACCGGCCCACCACGGCCACGAACTCGCTGTCGGCGATGTGCAGGCCGATGTCCTGGAGCGCCACCGTCGAACCGGACCGGCTGGTGAAGCTCCGGGACACACCGGCGAGTCTGATCATCCGGCGGTCTCCCCATCCACGGGCAATCGTCGTGCCGTCCGGGTCCTGTCGCCCGATCAGGCTACCCGCAGCAGGCCCAGCGGCGGTACCTGTCGTCCGGTCGATGCATGCCCTCAATGACATACACCTGGCCCACAACTACCCATTCCTCGTACGCTGTTGCCCGCACCAAGCATCATGCCCCGGCGGCTCCGTGCTGCCGTTCTGTCTCGCTGTCTCGACGCCCTTCCGCCGGCGCGTTCGGCGGTCGGAAAGGACAACACTGTGCGCATGATCAGGTTCGCCCGTACGGTCGCCGCGGCAGCCCTGACCACAGCGCTGGCGCTGGTGGCGGGGTGTGGCAGCTCGGATTCCGACGCGGACGCCGGTGAGGACGGCAAGGCACTGAAGAAGGTGACCTACCTGACCTCCTTCGGCAGCTTCGGCCGGGACGCGTACGCCTGGATCGCGAAGGACAAGGGGTTCTTCGAAGAGGCCGGCTTCGACGTGCGGATCAGGCCGGGGCAGGGCACCGGCGGTGTGATTCCGGCCGTCGTGAGCGGCCAGGCGCAGTTCGGCCCCATCGACCTGACGGGAGGTCTGCTGCACATGGGCAACGGTCAGGCGAAGGACTTCGTCGCGGTGGCCGCCATCCAACAGCGCACCATGGCCGCGATCGCCACCACCGAGGGCAACGGCATCGCCACACCGAAGGACCTCGAGGGTAAACGGCTCGCGGACACGCCCGGCTCTGTCGTACGCAACCTCTTCCCGACGTACGCCCGGCTGGCCGGCGTGGACGCCGACAAGGTGACCTGGGTCAACGGCGAGGCGCAGACCCTGATGGGCACTCTCGCCGGCGGCTCGGTGGACGGTATCGGCCAGTTCGTGGTGGGCAAGCCGACCATCGAGGCGGTGACGAAGAAGAAGGCTGTGCTGCTGCCGTACAGCGACGTGATCCCCGACCTGTACGGAAACGTGCTGATCACGTCGACGAAGATCGCCGAGCAGGATCCGGAGATGGTACGGCGGTTCACCGCCGCGCTGCTCAAGGGCTTGAGGTACAGCCTCGCCCACTCGAAGGAAGCCTCCGAGATCCTGAAGCGGAACGTGGACACCACGAATCCGGCCGCTGCGGCAGCCGAGTTGGAGTTGATGGCCGCGTACGTCACACCGAAGGACGGTTCCGGCACGGCGCTCGGCACGCTGGACTCCGGGCGGGTGTCGAGGAGCATCAGGATTCTGGAGGACGCGGGCACGCTGCCGAAGGGGATGACCCCTGAGCAGATCATCGACTTCGGCCTGGTGCCGAAGGCCTGACCGCGTCGCGCTGGTGAGGAGCCGCCCTGGAGAAGGATGGGATGACCGAACTCTCAAGGCCGCAGCAGTCCCCCACGGCGGGCCCTGAGCCGGTGCCCGTGCCACGAGTCGGTCCCCGTCACGGGACGGGCGTCGGCGTCGTACTGCTGCCGGTGGCCGGGCTGCTGGTCGCGCTCGGCGTGTGGTGGCTTCTCACGTCGGTGCTGGAGATGATCCACCCGGCAGTACTGCCTCCGCCGGGAGCCGTGCTCTCGGCGTTCACCGCAACCCCCGGCCGGTTCCTGGAACACACCGGCGACACCACGGTGGAGACGGTGGTCGGCTTCGTTCTCTCCAGCGCCTGCGGAGTTCTGATCGGACTGTCGCTGGCCGCCTCGCGGGTACTGGAGCGCATGTTCACGCCGCTGCTGGTCGCCGTCAACGCGGTTCCGAAGATCGCGCTCGGGCCACTGTTGGTGGGTGCGCTCGGATGGGGGCAGAAGCCGGTCCTGACCATGGTCTTCCTGCTCTGCTTCTTCCCGATCGTGCTGTCCACCGCGACGGGCCTCACATCGACCCCGGCGGACCTGGCCGAGTTGGCGCGCTCGCTGGATGCCTCGCGCTGGCAGGCATTCCGGAAGGTGCGGTTTCCCGCCGCGCTGCCGCAGATCTTCGTCGGGTTGAAGGTGGCCATGCCGCTCGCCGCGATCGGTGCGGTCATCGGCGAGTTCCAGGCCGGTGAGTCGGGGCTGGGCTATCTGATCGTGCAAGCCGGCGGGGTGGGCGACACCGCCACCGCCTGGGCCGCGATCATCCTGATCGGGTTGATGAGCATCCTTCTCTACTTTGCCTTGGTGTTGTTGGAACGGTTCGCACTGCCCTGGGTCAGGGACACGACCTGGCGCGGATGACGTAGGGGACTTTGTCGTCCTGCCGGAGAACTGACTGCTGGGCGGAAGGAGTGGTCGAGGAGGCCGTCCTCGCCGTGCGCGCGCCAGCGGCCGTACCACTTCGCCAGGCAGCGGCGGGAGATCCCGGCCTCAGCGGCGACGTGCGCGATGGGCCGCCCGCCGGCTGCACGCAGGCACAGGCAGCAGCCATCGCCACGGCTGAGCCCACAACCGGTCACCCCCGCTTGACGTCCACTGAGTCTCGGCACTGCCTGCGGGCCCGAGCCGGGGGCCGCATCAGAGCCGCCCCGCCACCGGGCTGCGGAACCCGGCACCGACCCGGCAGGGAACGCAGAACGGTCCGCCGGCACCGCCGGCAGACCGTTCGGCAGGATCGAGGCCGGCTTGGCGCGCAGCCGAGGGGGTGTGGGTTACTTCGCGAAGGCCGAACAGGAGTCCAGGCCGACCCACTGGTGAGCGCTGATGTCGTTGTTGACGCTCCCGTGGTGGGAACTGTCTTCCATCCAGTAGTCGTCGCTGAGGTTCGAAGCGTAGCCCTCGGAGCGAGTCAGACAGACGTGAGGGTTGAAGCCGTCGAAGGAGCGAGGGAACTGCATGAACTTCACCACCGAATACTCACCCTTGTTCAGGATGGAGCCGGCCCTGTTGTCGTCGCTTCCCTGGAAGCTGCTGGCACTGTCGCCCCAGTCCCTGTCGTCCCCGACGGCGCGGCCGAGAAGCCCTTCGCAGTAGGCACCGTTGTAGGCGTACATATAGCCGGCCTCAGCACTGCGGTAGTTGTCGGAACACGAGGGGGCAGCCGATGCGCCGGGAGCGGGAGCGATAACCGCGACGGCGGCCAGAGTGGCGATGGCTGCGAGTGAGGGCAGTTTGCGCATGGCAGGTCTCCTTTGATTTTTCTTTTTTAATCCGCAGATTCGAGTCTGTGGAAGTTCTGTTCAGGAAAGGGTCTTCCTGGCCTGCACCAAGGCGTTCAGGCGCATCTTTCGATATTCAGAATTTTCCTTGCCGTACCGCTCCAGCACCTTTTCCAGATAGGTGATTTCGAGCGAGCGAGCGATCTCACCCAGGGATGTCTCCTTGGCGCAGGTGGCATCGATGACGGCCAGTTCCGTGTCGAATTTTTTAGCCTCTGCGGACGGCATCCCCTCGGTAAGAACATCACGCTTCGCGCGGAGCTTGTCCGGGTTGTCAAAGGGCCGGCCGGCTTTCTCCATACAGCGCGACCACTTCTCGAGGGACTCCGTGAAGCGCTTGTCCTTCATGACGTCGGGCACGTAGAGCGGCATCAGGCCGGTGATGGTCCTACGGACGGTGAACCAGGTCTCGGGGTCGCCGTAGAGTTGCTTTCGCGCTTCGTTGGAGCACCCCCCGCGAGGAGTCTCAATGGTGCCCGTGCCACCGGGAAGTTCGACTGTCATCGCGTCACGCCAGTCGCCGTCCAGCGCCTTCGAGTAGGCGGCCCGTTCCTCCTTGGTCAGTTTGTTCTGGTAGGTGACGGTCGGGTGCGTCAAACGAACTTCCTCCGCCTTCTCACCGAAGAGGCGGCCGTACCCGTACTTCTTGGCCCACCTGACGTCGTCCGTCACATAGCGGCCCGCTCTGCGCTCATCGACGCCGGGCACCGGGAACTCCCAGTAGGGGAAACCCTGTTCCGCCATGCACGCCTTGACAAGCCTCTGCTCGGCGCGCTCCACCTCGATCTCGTCCTGGACGGTGAGATCCCGGAGTTCCGCATCGGCAACAGTTGCCGCCTTCCCCTGCCCCGGATCGGCGGAATACGACCGGTCAGGCGATGTGACGTCGCAGCCGGTTATAAAGCAGGCGGCCACCACGGCGGCGACAGCAATGGGGATCTTTTGCCTCATCCGAGGTCCGCCCTTCCCGTTCTTGGCGCGAGTGCCGTACTCAAGAGACTTCCGCTGTGGTCGGTGGTTCCGTCGTCCCAGACTGATCAAATGGCCTTGCCGATGTCTGCCGTCCAGGGCACGAATGGGAATGCGAAATCGAGGTGTAGCCCGCCCGTCATGGTCGGTGTCAGCCCCAGCCACGGGCACATTAGCCCGGCCCGGTCACAGAGTGTGCCGGTCGTTCGCCCCACAAGGAGTGGCCATCGCACACCGGAATTCGCACGAGGCGGCGGGCACAGGTGGCGCCAAGGCCCCGGCATTTGCCCGGCTCCGTCCGTTTTGATCATGTGATGCCGTAGAGAGTGAGGACGCGGGGCGGTCGGTATGGGCTCGGCGTCCGGTGGCGGTGTTGATGTATCCGGCGAGCTTGAGTGCGCTGCGGATCAGGTCACGGACGGCAGCGAGTACGGCGGGCGCGTTGCGAATTCTGAGCTGGGATTTGTCCTCTCCGAAGACAACATCTCGGACCCGGTGGACGGTGTTTTCCACCGTCCAGTGCCCGCGAGCCCAAGACGCGATCCCGGCCGCATTCGCCTCTTCGGCGGCCAGGTCGGTGACGGCGCAGACGGTCTCGCTGGACCACTTCTTCGCGCCGTAGAGACGGCGACGGCGCTTGATCCGCAGGAACTGGGCGGGCGTACGGAAAGAGCAGGCCCGCGACGGTGACGACCTGGACGATCCGTTCCTCGTGGCGGCCGTGCTCTCGCATGTCGTCGCGGTGGACCACGGGGATGTCCTTCCAGGGCCAGGGCCAGGGCATCAACGTGCAGACAGGTGGTGTGGTCGCGTTGGACGTGGAGGGCATCGGCGGTGACGGCGGTCCCCGCGAGATCCGTGTCGTCGTTCTGATCGAGCAGGGTGCGAACTCGGGGATCTCGTTGGTCTTCGCGCCCATCTCGCGCGAGGCGAGCGCGACGCCGTCGCCGTGGCGGACCGCGGACAGCACGAAGACCCGGCTGCCGTCCGGTCGCTTCGCGCCGCGCAGGCAATTGCCGTCCACCGCGATCGCCCGGCGCCTGGGCCGCACTGGCTCGGCACAGGTAGCCGCCCGATGCGCTCGGCGCTGTTCGCGCTCGATTCCACCGTCGGGCATCACCTGATCAAGGAATCGGCCAGCCGTGAAACACCCGCAAGGCGACGGGCTCGCGTGTTGTTGATTCCCGTCGGAAACAACAGGTCGTCAGCTGCCGCTGATCATTGCGAGGACGTCGTCGTAGGAGCCGTTGGTCTGCACGTCGCGGATGAACCTGGCGCGCTCGACGACAAGCTCTGTCGCGGCGGGCTGCTCGCGCAGCAGGTCGAGGGCCTCGGTGAGGAAGTCGTCCAACGGCATGGACTGGTCGCTGTCCTGCTGGCCCAGCAGGGTCGTGCGCACGCCGGGCGGGACGACCTCGATCACATGGACGCCTGCGTCGGCACCACCGGCCTGGATGCGCAGGCTCTCGGAGAAAAGAGTGCAGCGCGGCCATGGTCGCGCTGTAGGTCGGGGTGCTCTGAAGTGCCTGTGTCTGAACCTGTAGGGCGTGATCAAGTAGAACCAATCGGCCGCTGATGTGCCGGAGCGGCATGTTCCGCCTGTAGGCCGGTAGGGGTGGTGTGTTGCGCTTCTGCGGTGGACAAGGTGAATCCAAGGTCGCAAAGCGTGCTCAGGTGGGTGTGATCGTTGCCGGACAGCGGGTTACGCGAGGGGGAATGGATGTCGGAGTTGGACTTCCCGCCGGTGCGGGTGGCTGGCCGGGGGCGTGGCTGGTATCGGGGTGACTGTCACGTGCATTCGGTGTTTTCGGACGGTGGCGAGCTGACGCCGGAGCAGCTTGTGGCTGGTGCCCGTGCGGTGGGGTTGGATTTCCTGGCGACCACGGAGCACAAGTCCGTCGAGGCGCATGGCTCCTTCGGGCGGCACGTCGGCGACGATCTGCTGGTGATCCTGGGTGAGGAGGTCACGACCCGGACCGGGCACTGGCTCGCGCTCGGTCTTCATCCGGGAGAGTTGGTCGGCTGGCGGTATGGCGTACGGGACGGAATGGTCGATGGGCATCTGGACCAGGTCCATCGGGCCGGTGGGCTGTGTGTGGCGGCCCATCCGTACGCGCCTTACCCTTCGGGCACGTTCATGTACCCGTACCAGGGGTTCGACGTGGTTGAGGTGTGGAACGGGCTGTGGAGCTCGGACGTGCCGTGGAATGCCGACAATGAGGCGGCCCTGGCCGAATGGGGGCGCAGTCTGGCTGCGGACGTCCACCAGGAGCGGTGGCGGCCGGCGATGGGCAACAGCGATACCCATCTGGAGGGTCAGATCGGTATCCCGCAGACCGTCGTGCTGGCTGAGGAGCTGAGTACGGATGCGATCCTCGCCGGCATCCGTGCCGGCCGGAGCTGGATCGCCGAATCAGCGGCCGTCGAGCTGTCGTTCACGGTCTGTGCTGGTGGTCATAGCGCCGGGATCGGTGAGCGGTTGAAGACCGGCGGTGAGCCGGCAGTGGTGCGGGTGAACGTACGCGGTGTGCCCTCTGGCACTGTCAGCTTCCACACGGAGCAGGGAACGGTGCACCGCGAATCGTTGCCCGGTTCCGGGTCAGGCGCCGTGGAGTGGCGCACCAGTGCGGAGGACTCGGGGTTCGTCCGTATTGAGGTACGCCATTCTGAAGGGCACATGGCAGCGCTCAGCAACCCGATCATCCTGGCCTGACGCACAGTGCTGTCGTCTTCGCCCTGTTTGGCGAAGCCTCCGGTGCCTCCGTCAGGCCGCTTGCTGTGCCAGGTAGTACGGGGTGACGTCGCGCTGTTCGGCTGGACGGGCCGTGCGGCGGGTGAGGCGCCTGGTCATCAACGTGATGGCCGCCCACGTGATCAAGGATTCGCTCATTTCGGGGAGGCGTTCGTGGTCGCGGCAGTGGCGGCGGGCCCGCATGATCCACGACCACGTGCGCTCCACCACCCACCGTCTGGGCAGCACGACGAAGCCCTCCGCGCCGGGCGGGCGTTTCACCGTTTTGATGGTGATGTCGAGGTACTTCTTGGCCCAGGTCACCAGCTTCCCGCCGTAGGCGGAGTCCGCCCAGACGATGATGATCTCGGGGTGCGTGAGCGCGAGCCGGAACAGCAGTTCCTTGGCGGGGGCGCTGTCGTGGAGGCCGGCGGGGGTGACCATGACCAGCAGCACGAGCCCGCGGTGGTCGCAGACCATGTGCCGTTTCCTGCCGTTGATCTGCTTGCCGCCGTCGTACCCTCTGGTGTCCTTGCTGACGGTCTCGGAGGCCTTGACGCTCTGGGAGTCGATGACGACCGAGGCAGCCCGGGGCGGCTTGCCTGCGGCGAGGCGGATCTCGCGGCGGAGCTGGTCGCGGATGACGCCGACGACCCCGGCCGCCGCCCAGCGCCGCGCATAACCGTAGATCGTCCGCCAGGGCGGGTAGTCCGCAGGCATCGCGCGCCACTTTATGCCGTTATCGACCAGATAGCGGATGCCGTCGACGATCTCCCGGCGGGGCCACTTCTCCGGAGCCCCGCCGCGCGGGGTGGTGCAGGCCGGCGGCGGCAGCAGGGGTTCGAGCAGGGACCATTCAGCGTCGGTCATGTCGGAGGGGTAGCGGGGTCGGCGCATGAGGTGGGTGGGGCCCGGCCCGGGTGGGGACTGGGTGGGTTCGGGCCGGGCCCCGGCCTCCTCGCCGGTGGGCGAGCCCCCGGCGGGTCAGCGCGGTGGCCGGGCGGCCATCGCGAGGTTCGACTCGATCGCCCTCATCTGGTCGCTGAGGTAGCCGGCCCAGGTGCTTTTGGGGAACAGGGCCAGGTGTGGTCCGATCGTGCCCGTGATCATCCGGCGGAACTGGGTCAGCTTCTCGCTGAGCCAGGCCCGCTCCCACTCCTCCAGCTCTGCCTCGCTCGCACAGAAGAAGTACCCGTGGTCCCTGGTCCAGATCACCGGCGGCCAGCCGCGCTCCGCGCACAGATCGCGCAGCGCGCCCAGCCCCCGCCTGGTCTGCCAGCGGCTCAGCTCGCACGAAGCCATCAGCCGCGTAAGCGTCATGCCGGCGGGCGCGACCTCGAACAGGGCGGTTCGTATCAGGTCAGCGTGGCGCTCCGCAGCCGGGGAACGCCGTTTGGCCACCGCTACTCTCCCCGCAGGAGCCGGGCGAGTTCGTCGTCCATGTCGACCCTGCCGGTCTCCGCGGCGGTCTCGATCCAGTCCAGCACAGCCCGGCAACGGGCGACGTTCTGCGTCAGCACGGCCTGTTCGTCGCCGGACAGGTGCCGGTCGCGCAGCTGCGGCACCGCCTTGCCGCAGGCGGACACGAACGTATGGCAGGCGCCGACCAGGTCCAGGAACTCCTGGGTCCGCTCGATCTTCTTCACCGTCTTGCCGGCCGGGGTCTCGCGCCGGAAGGCGTCGGCCTGCTGCCGGGACCGGTCGGTCTGGGCCCGGTTGACCGCGTGCCGGGCGGTGTCGTCGGCGACCACCCTGGCCGCGACCTCCGGCCGACGCAGCACGTCGGAGGCCACCTGGGCGGCGACCGTGTCGTCCTCGATGAGGTCGTGGACGACCTCGGTCCGGTGCTGCGTGGTCTGCGCCTTGTTGACCATATGGCGGGCGGTGTCGTCGGCGACCACTTTGGCCGCCACCGCCGGACGGCGCAGCACGTCCGCCGCCACCTGCGCGGCGACCTCGTCACTATCGGCCAGGCGGTGGAGGCCGCCACCTTCTGCGCGGGCGTCTCGGGACGCTCCGGGCTCTGCCCGACCTCTTTCTTGGCCAGGTCCGAGGTCCACCGGCGCCGCCCCGAACAGGGATCCAGCGGCGGGCGGGCGATCCTGGCGAACCGATCGGCGTCGTCCGGGACCGAGGCCAGGATCAGGTGCACCCGGTGGGAGACCTCGCGATGACGATGCTCCTTGGGCCAGCGGTGGGCCGTGAACCGGTAATTGCGAACCGTGCTCAAGGCCAGTCCCAGGTCATCGGCGTAGATCTGGAGCGAGGCATCGACTCCGCACGGCTCCTCCCCGGGAGCGGGGCGGGCGCCGCCGGGCTTCTGCATCGGCTCGATCTCCAGCGCGTGGTCCCCGATGGTGAACTGGATGCGCTGCATCTGCCCGACCAGTTCGCGGTCGCCGGCGATGATCTGCTCGTAGCGCTCGCGGGTTATGTGGCCGATCGTGGCGGTGGGCATGGTGGTCACCATCCCTCGCGGCCCGGGCCCCGGCGGACCGGACCACCAGCGACATCACCCCGGCCAACTCCCGCCAGCGTCAACCCGTTTCGAGATCTAACACCAGCAATGACCGCAATTGACCATTCAAAACCAAATCGGACACTTCAACCGTTCGCGGAAGCGTTTATCCGGACGCTTGGGCGAACGCTTCCTTCCGCGCCACCCAGGCCCGGCGGCGGCACTTCGCCGAGCAGTACACCGCGTTGCGGCGATGGTCCACCCCGGCCACCCAGACCGCCCCGCACGCCGGACACACCCGCCGGCCCTCGTCCCGCTCCAGCGCAGCCGTCCGCAGCTTCACCCGCCGCAGACGACGCCACTGCCTGGACCGACACGGCCCCGAGCAGAACGCCGCCCGGGGCCCGGCATCCGGCCTCAGCCAGTCACCGCAGCCCGGACAACGCCGTCCGCGTACAGGCCCATTGATCCCGGCCACCAAACCAGACTAGACCCACCCAAAGATCCATAAGCGGGGTTCAGAAACGGGCACTCACCCAGGACGCCGACGGCGTCCGGGCCGACAACATCCAGCCAGCAACTCGGCTGGCTTGTCCGCCCGCCGAACGGCCGCAGCACGGCCAGCTCGTCTGGATAGTGCCACCTGGACTGCCCCCACGCCCTGTGGCCGTCGGCGGGTGAGGACGCGACTGGGTCGGGACAGGAATCGGGCCGGTCACCACCCGATGCAGCGCGTCGCGCACGGTCACGGGTCCCTCCCTGGGTTCACAGGGCGTGGTGCAGCCAGCGCTGGAGGACGGTGCTGACGTCTGCCGGCAGGGCGCTGAGCTGGTCGATGACCGCACGGTCTTCCGGCATCGGGGGGATACCGGCGGCGGTGAGCGTCGCATTCAGGGCAAGGCGCCGTTCATCACGCGGGTCAAGGATCGAGTTGAGGCGTTCGGCGGGGTTGGGCGGCGGCAGGAAGTAGTCCAGGTCGTCACCGGCCTGGACGGGAGTCGGCCAGGTGCTCTCAGGGAGGTCCGGAACGGCGTAGGGGTCGGCGTAGGCGCAGGAACTGAGACATTCGTTGCTCCAGGGGGTCATCTCTGTCTCCCAGCGGGTGGCGTGCGGGCAACTACCGGTCCAGAGCTCCGCGAGGCCTGCTTCGGTTGCGACTGCGGCCCGACGTCACACCGCTGGCGTCATCGGCGGCTGATCACCTCGTGTGACCAGCAGACGGCGGCCGGGCGCCCTGCCCTCGGGCGGACGGCTTCCTTACTGGGAAGGCGACGACGTGCCGGGCTCTTGCGATACGTCCGGCTGAACAGGGAGGCCGGGGCAAATGGGTGAGGCTCCGGCCGTTGGCCGGGCATCGGTCGTTGAGCAGCTATGGAAGCCTTCGGTGACTGTGTCGATCCGGGGCCCGGCGCCCGGAGTGCCGGGCATGCAGAGGACACCTGTGCGTGGTGCGTGCAGCTGCGGGAGACGGACGCCCAAGCCTCTCGGATGCCGGCAGAGGGCAAGTATTCGCGCGCGTCCTGGAGCTTGCCGGGGCCGGCCCCCGCGTCCCGCGCAGGACGGCGCATGAGGGGGCTGAGAACGGTACTGGTCGTCATGGCCGCGCTCACGATCCTCGCGGCGACCGTGGCCATCGTTGCGGACACCCGCCCCTGACACGCCCGCGGGACGGCACGGGCCCGGCCGCGCTCGCACGACCGGACCCCTCACTGGGCTTTCTGCCGAGCGTCCCGTCAAGCCCGCCGGCTGTCGCCACCCACACGTGCGGACATCGCTCCCCGGACGGCGGGTGCCCCGGTCGGGGGCGGGTAGTTTGGCGCCGGGGTCCGTGCCGCGTTGACGGAACCGCACGGGCCCCTCCCTCGTCGTCATGCAGTGGGGTACAGACGCGCTCCTCGCGCCATATGCTCGGGTTTGACTGGCGACCGTCGGCAAGCAAGCGCGCCGGTGGCGCGGGTCGCGGGGAGGCACGAATGCACACCATGACGCCCGCTGCCCAGCGCAGCTACGACACGTATGTGGAACACCTGCGTGCGTGCCACGAGTGCCCGAGAGGGACCGGACGGTGCGCGGCGGGCGCGGAGCTGGTCCGGGTCTACCTGGCCGCTCTCAAGAAGCGCTGACCAGTCCCTCGCACCGGTCAATGGGGCGGGTCCCCAGTCCTCGAACAGCTCTTGCAGGCTCGCGGGATCACGGTCGGGGTCACCATGCCAGCCGGCCTTGCCCGGCGCCCGAGCGCGGAGGCCCCGCCGACGTGCAACAAGAGGACGGCGCCCCGATCCCCCGAGGCACGCCCACCCCGTCCCCGCCCCTCCCTTTCCTTCTTCCTGGCTGGTGGGGGCGTGGGGGTGTGCAGAGGGGGATGTCGGGCTGGCGATCAGGCCGTAGGGGCGTGGTGAGCTGCGGATACACCGTCAGGCGCCGGAAGGGCTCGGACTGTTGTGGGCGGGGTTGTCGGCCGGGTTGTCGGTGGGGTTGTGGGCTGGGTCGGGGGTGGTGTTGTCGCTTCGTGACCGTGGTCGGGCCTTGATGGTCGGGATGGTGGTCGGGGCCGGCTGCTGCGCTGGCGGAAAGACGCGGCACCCCGGCAGAAGGGGGGCTGCTGTGGGCCGGCAGCGGAGGTACGGCGATGGTGAAGGTGGATGCGGGTGGTGGGGACCGGCTGGCGTTGGCGGTGCTGGCGCAGTACCGGATGGCGACGACGGAGCAGCTGCATCTGCTGATCGCGCCCGGGGTGCGGATCGAGCAGACACGCCGCCGCATGGCCAAACTGCGTGTGGAAGGTCTGGTGGATCGGGTCACGCTTGCGCAGGCCGGGCGGACGCGGGTCTGGTTCGTTACCGAGTACGGAGCGCAGGTGGCCGCGCAGTTGCCCGAGTTGCGGGACTGGCAGGCGCCACGCCTGGCGTCGGACCGGACGGCGGTGCGGCTGAAGGCTGGGCACGGGCTGACGGTGACGGAGGTGGGGCTGGCGTTCGTCCAGGACGCCCGGCGCCGCGGTGAAGTGTGCCGGCCCTTGGACTGGATTCCCGAGGTCTACCACCCCCTCGGGAATGGCGAGGCGGTCATTCCTGACGGGCTGCTGTACTACCGCACCAGCCCCGCCGACAGCCGTGAGGAGTGGTCGATGCTGCGGGCGTTCGTCGAGGTCGACCGGGCGACCATGGGGCCTGAGCGCCTGGCCGCGAAGATCGGCGCTTACGCCCGGCTGCACCGTTACGTGCCGGTGCCGGTGCCGGTCGGACGGCCCCGGCAGCCGTTCATGGAGCCACCGGAGGAGCCCTGGCGGCGGCGCTATCCAGTGTTTCCGCGGCTGCTGTTCATCTTGGACAACACCGGCCTGGCCGGTATTCAGAACCGTGCCCAGGCCTTGCGCGCAGCGGGCCGGGATACGGCTCTGGCGGGCTTTCTGCGCACCGTTCCGGTCCTGGTGGCGGCTATGGCCGACCTGCTGCGTGACGGGCCTGCAGCGCCCGTGTGGCGGCCCGTGCAGGATCTGAGCCAGCACGTGAGCTGGACGCAGACCCGGAACGCCTGACCGCCCCCACGATGCCTTCAGCTGCCCACAGCCCCGACCACGGCGGGTCAGCGGGGTGCAGCGAGGCGGTGTACTAGGCACTGTCCGGCGGATCATTACGACTCCGTGCGGGACGTGCTACGCCGTGCGAGGACGGGGCAACCGCCTGACTACCATGTCCCACGCCTGCAGGGCGGCGGGAGGGGAGATATGGGCGAGGGAACCAATGGTCCGACTGCCAGGGGACGAAGCGTCGGGGCTCCACATCCGGCACTGCGGCACCTTGGCGCTATGCATCTGAGCGGAGCCGTACTCCTGCTCACGTTCTTGGTGCCGCCGTTGTGGATGCTGGACTCCGGCTATGCGACCCCGCCAGGCGATCCCACAGCAGATGCACCCTTCGCCCTCCTCCTTACTGTGCCGCTGGCATGCGCAAGTTTCCATGTGATGGTGCAGATCCCGGCTGGGCTTCTAGGAATCTGGCTGGGCAGAGGCCGCACGACGCTCGTCAGGTACGGGAGCGCAGTCATAGTGGCAAGCGCACTGAGTTTGCTCCTCTTCTGGAGCCTGGGATGGAATACCGGAGGCAGCGTTTTGCCGGCATGGGCTGACGCGACGGTGCGCGGATCGATTGGTCTGGCCGGGTACATGTGGGTCATGCGGGTGCAGCCTGGATCCGCGCGGCACGGCAGCGGAGTGCGAGGGGGTTGACGTGCGTCGGCTCGAACACGCGCAGGCCTCCCCGCACACACTGGACGCGGACCGGACTGGCTGAAGCCATTGTGGTCACCCGTAACTGCGGGGTTCGGAAAATAGCCCCCCACGGAGTCTCCCGGGCCTGCACCTGGGGGGCTTTCGTGTGGTAGAGGGCGCCCCGTCTGCGCAGACGGGGCGGAAACCGTGTAGCCGCGTCCGGAGGGCGGGGCTGGCCTCGCATCCTCTGGACAGCGAAGGCGTCAGCGGGCGGGGCGCCAGATGCGGGAGCCGTGCCCGTCACGGACCAGCGCACCGCGCTTTTCCAGGTTGCGCAGGTGGTAGGCGACCGTGCCCTTGCTGCGCAGCCCGACCATCGTGCCGATCTCCGTCAGGGTGGGGCCTTCGCCGCGGTCCGCGATCGTCTGCCGGATGCAGCGCAGGATCTGTTCCTCCCGCTCGGTCAGGTGCGCAGGCCGCCGGTTCACCACTGCGCATCCCTGCTCAGAGCACGGGCCTGATTGCGCAACTGCGCACGCGCGGCCGGCGCGCTGCCCGGGCCCTGCCAGAACGGGTGCCACCACAGGCGCGTCGACAGCATCAGCAGCCGGCGCCTGAGCTGCGTGTGCGCAGGAGTGGGGCGGGGTGCGGCGAGAGCGTCGTAGGTGCGGTTCCAGGCCGCCTGGAGGCGGACCAGGTCGTGGGGGAAGGGCGCGGATTTCATCCCCTCACGCTATCGAACTAGAATTCGAATATGCGAGTGGCGGGCCCGGCGGGGCCTGCCGGATCCGGAGCTGTGACTGAGCGAGATAGTTGGCCCTTGAGCACGCTAGTTGGCCCCTGTGCGCGATATATGGCTCACGAGTAGGCGGCGCAGACGCGCTGAGCTGGGGGTTTCTGGGATTGCGGTGGTCTGCGGCATGCAGCGGTCTGACTGCCAGGTGGCTTCGCGTCGTCTAAATCACGCATGATCGAATCTCTGTGGATTGACGGTGGGATGGTGTGGTGTGGGGGACTGGCGGATCGATCCGACGTTCGCGATGTGTCGGGCCCTGGTGGACGGGGAGGATCTGGCCTCGTTCGCAGGCGGCCCATTCGACATCCGGGCTGTCGTGGCGACCATCCGGCCCGGGACCTTCGACGGAGCCGCTCTCGACGACCTTCCCTGGGGAAACTTCCCTCACGGGGAGAACGCCCGGGAGGCCGTTCGCCTGCTGCGCACCGGAGACGAGCCGGCACGTAACTCGATGGGTGTCCTGATCGGCATGTGTGCCGACGACAGCCGGGCCGCCGCCGCTCTCGCCGTCCCGTTCCTGATCCGGATCGCCGCCGACCCCCACCATCGGCACCGCGCCGACGCTCTGGGCGGTCTCGCCGCCCCGGCCCGAGCCCGTCACTTCGGTGTCGCCTCCCGCGACGAACTCCTCCTCCACCGCTCCGGCCCCCAGCACGACGGCTATGACGACTACGGCGTTGAGGTGACCGGCTACCTGGCAGGCTGGTCGGTGGCCGCCGCGCGAGCCGCGATCACCACCGGAGCCCCCGTGCTCCTGCCTCTCCTCGACGCCTCCGACCCCGCCATACGCATCGACGCCTCCTACACTCTCGCCACCGCAGCCGACTCCGGCCACACGGTCCGAAGCGCCTTCGCCACCCGGTTCGCAAAGGAGCAGGACCCGACGGCCCGGGCCGCCTTGGTTCTTGCCACAGCAGAGATCACACGTGCCCACCCGCACCAGCCGGCCACCGGATGGATCCGCGAGCTGTGGCAGGACCGGGCACAGGCCCCCGAAGTCCGCCTCGCGGCCGCGATCGGCTGGCTCTGCCTGACCGACGAACCCGCTCCCGACGCCCTGCACACCACCGTCGAAGCCCTGGCCACCGAAGAACGCGCCCGCGCCATGGACGCCCTGCCCTGGATGGCCGCCGCCGGACGCGGTGAGCCGGGGCTCCTGGACTGCGTCCGCCGCATGCTCCACCCCGAAGAGCCCGAACTGTCCGACGACCCCTGGGCCTGACTGCCCTGAGCGACAAATGGCTGGCCTCGACCACGTCGCCGGCGCACCTGCTCGTGTTTTGTGCATCGGAGTTGTCCTTTGGGGCCAACTACCGTGCTCAGTCACAGGCACGCCATGACGTTCACCGATCCAGCTGACGCAAGGCCTCGGCCGCTCTGCGAGCGCTTTGGGGAGGGAAATACAGATGCCGGCTCCCGGCCTGGGCAGGCAAACGCCGGTGCCTGAATGACCCCACACTTCCGTCGGACGTTCGCATCGCCGCAGCCCTCATCCGCCTCTACGCCCTCCCTCTGACCCGCATCGTCGAACTCACCACCGACCACCTCCACCACGACGCGGATCACACCTACCTGACGATCATCCGCCACCCCGTCGTCCTGCCGCCGAAGCTCGCCCGCCTCATCGACGACCACCTCGAAGACCGATCCCGGCACGGCAACGAAGCCACCAAGTACCTGCTGCCGGGCCGAGCCCCCGGGCGCCCCCGCAACCCTGCGGGACTGTGTGACAAACTCAAGCGCTACGGCCTGCCCGCCCGCGCAGCCCGGAACACGGCCATGATGCAAGCGCTCGCCGACATGCCACCCGTCGTGCTCTCCGACTTGATCGGCATCCAGCCGAGAACCGCGGAACGCTTCGCAGCCATGGCCGGCGAGAACTGGTCCGACTACCTGGCCGCGACTCGCCCGCACCCGCACCAAACGACGGAACGGGATGTGGCTGAAAGGAGTTGAAGGAGCGGCCCCGAGTCGAGGTCGTCCGGGAACATGAAGCATGCATCCGGATGACTGGCACCTCACCCAGGACGTCGACGCCTTCCTCGCCCGAGCTGGGCACTTCCTGCGCTCGCGCGCTGCCCTGCACAACACGCCGCTGACGGACATCGAGAAGCTGCGGACCCACAGGGCGGCCGAGTCCGGCGACGAAGCCGCCGTTTTCGGCCGACTAGAGTCACAGGGTGAGGTTCGCGCGATCTTCTATCTCACCCCGCTCGGACGCCTGGGCCTCACTCCGCTCTCTGCCGAGCAGACCGACACCCTCGCTGCACACCTGGCCGGCCTCGGGCAC
Source organism: Streptomyces sp. BV286 (assembly GCF_019090165.1). GTDB lineage: Bacteria > Actinomycetota > Actinomycetes > Streptomycetales > Streptomycetaceae > Streptomyces. Next base: position 564 of record NZ_JAHRIB010000197.1, on the reverse strand, counting down.
TCACCCGCCCACGTCATCGCGGAGCACGACACCGCTGGCGCCTTCTCCGAGTCCTGGCAGAAGCACACGGGCGCGGCGTCGGTACCTTTCTGGAAGACGCATCTCTACCGACTCGGCACGCTCACCCCGCCGCAGCGCCCGGAGGGCCAGGGCCGCCTCACGGGCCGTAAGGACCATGACCAAATCGTGCGCTGGTGCCGTGAGTTCTGCGTCGACGTCGGGGAACAGCGCTCCATCGACCTGATCGACGCCGGCTCCTGGGAAGACTCACGTTTCGGCGACAGGCACTTCACGTTCTGGGAAACCCCGGAGGGCATTCCCGTCTCGATGGCGGCCTCGACCTCGCTCGTCGGCGGCATGGTCCGGGTGGATCCCGTCTATACCCCGGCCCACCTCCGCGGCCGCGGCTACGCCGGAGCTGTGACGGTCGAAGCGAGCAGAGCCGCACAGGCCGCGGGGGCGACGGACGTCGTCCTGTTCACAGACCCGGACAACCCCACGAGCAACGCCCTCTACCAGCGCATCGGCTACGTCCATCTCGCCGACTTCGCCGGACACAGGTTC
>NZ_JAHRIB010000196.1 GCF_019090165.1 Streptomyces sp. BV286 | reverse complement strand
GGACTCCGGCGGTGGCGCGGACTTCGGGAGCGGCACCGGGGCCGGCCCCACGAGCGGAGCGTGCCCCTCGTCCGGTGCGGGCCCCGCGGTCGCGGCCCGCGCCTCCTCGTCCGCGGGCGCGGGCGCGGCCTGTGCCTTGTCGGCGGCCGTGCCTATGGCCTTGGCCTTGGCCTTCGCGCTCTTCGGCTTCTTGGCGGGCGGGTTCGGGCGGGGCGTCACGGGCGGAGCCTCCTCGGCGGGGGTGAGAGGTCGGACGGGGCGGGTCAGGTCGCTTCGGAAAGAGCCAGACGGCGGACCGCCGCCATCGGTACGGGCAGCCAGTCCGGCCGGTGCCGCGCCTCGTACACGACTTCGTAGACCGCCTTGTCGGTCTCGTACGCGCGGAGCAGCACCGGATCCGTACGCGGATCACGGCCGGCGGCCTCGGCGTACCCGGAGCAGTACGCGGCCCGGCACGCGTCGGCCCAGCCCGCGGCAGGCCCCGCGCCGTCGGAGCCGGCGGCCTGCGAGAGCGAGTGCGCCGCGTAGTCGAAGGAACGGAGCATGCCGGCCACGTCCCGCGCGATCGGCTGGGGCATGCGCCGCTCCGTGAGCGGCTTCGAGGGCTCACCCTCGAAGTCGATCAGCGACCAGTGTCCGGACGGCGACCGCAGACACTGCCCGAGGTGCAGGTCCCCGTGGATCCGCTGGGCCGTCCACGTCTCGCCCTCGCCCGCCAGATCGGCGAGCGCGTCGAACGCGGAACGCAGACCGGGCGCGTACGGCCGCAGCGTGGGCACCGCCTGCACGGCCGCCTCCAGCCGCTCGGTCATCCCGTCCACGAGCAGTTCCATCTGCCCGCGTCCCATGGTCACCGTGGGCAGGGCCCGGGCCAGCGCCGTGTGCACCTCGGCCGTGGCCCGCCCGAGCGCCCGCGCCTCGCCGCTGAAGTCCTCGCCCTTGGCGAGCCCGCGCAGCGCGAGGTCCCAGCCGTCCGTGGCGCCCTGGACGAAGGGCTGCAGGACCCCCAGTACGTACGGGTCGCCGGCCAGGTCCGCGTGCATCCATCCCGCGGGCGCCGGAACCCGGTCGCAGCCCTCGCGGGACAGCGCCAGCGGCAGTTCCAGATCGGGGTTGACCCCCGGCACGATCCGCCGCAGGAGCTTCAGGATGAACGTATCTCCGTAGACGATCGAGGAGTTGGACTGCTCGGCCGTCACCAGGCGAGGCACCAGGTCACCGCGGATCTCCTGACGCGTGTCCCGCTCGAAGCGCAGCTCGCCGACGCGGGCCCGCTCCCGCACGGCCTCCAGGAGGACGTCGGCGGGCCGTGGATCGTGCAGCGCCTCGTACACGGTCCGCCCGGCCAGCGGGCCCTCGGCCGGACGGCCGATCAGCGCGGGCGCCAGCCGTGGTGGCAGCGTCTCGCGCACGCCGAGCAACAGCTGGTAGCAGTCGGCGGGATGCGCGGGGGCACGCTGCGTGGGCACGAGCGGCTGGTGCGCCTGGACGAGCAGGTGGAGCAGCCCCAGCGTGGAGTCCAGCGGCAGCACTTCCGTCGCCGAGACCAGGGAGAACCCGGTGACGGGCCGGCCCTTTCCCGCGAACCACCGCTGCCGTGGCAACCACTCGCGAAGCAGTGGGTCGAGGGACGCAAGGAGGCCGGGGCTTGTCGAAGCGGAGTGCACGGAGCGGGTGACGGCTTCCGACATGGCGTCGCGTCCTTTCCCCGGAGTCGGGGTGTTACTGATGCGTGCCCAGGGCGGGGCGGTGGAAACCGCCCCGCCGTCCGTTGTACGTGCCGTTCTACACGGCGTCCCTGCGCAGTCGGAACCAGTAGAAGCCGTGGCCTGCGAGGGTGAGGAGGTAGGGGAGGTCGCCGATGGCGGGGAAGCGGACGCCGCCGATGAGTTCGACGGGGTGGCGGCCGTTGAAGGTCTGGAGGTCGAGTTCGGTGGGTTGGGCGAAGCGGGAGAAGTTGTGGACGCACAGGACGAGGTCGTCGCCGTGTTCGCGGAGGAAGGCGATGACGGCGGGGTTGGAGGAGGGGAGTTCGGTGTAGGAGCCGAGGCCGAAGGCGGGGTTCTGTTTGCGGATTTCGATCATGCGTCGGGTCCAGTGGAGCAGTGAGCTGGGGTTGCTCATGGAGGCTTCGACGTTGGTGACCTGGTAGCCGTGGACGGGGTCCATGATCGTGGGGAGGAAGAGGCGTCCGGGGTCGCAGGAGGAGAAGCCGGCGTTGCGGTCGGGGGTCCATTGCATGGGGGTGCGCACCGCGTCGCGGTCGCCGAGCCAGATGTTGTCGCCCATGCCGATTTCGTCGCCGTAGTAGAGGATCGGCGATCCCGGCAGTGACAGCAGCAGGGCGGTGAAGAGTTCGATCTGGTTGCGGTCGTTGTCGAGGAGGGTGGCCAGCCGCCGCCTGATGCCGATGTTGGCGCGCATGCGGGGGTCTTTGGCGTATTCGGCGTACATGTAGTCGCGTTCTTCGTCGGTGACCATTTCGAGGGTGAGTTCGTCGTGGTTGCGGAGGAAGATGCCCCATTGGCAGCCGGAGGGGATGGCGGGGGTTTTCGCGAGGATTTCGGAGACGGGGTAGCGGGATTCGCGGCGGACGGCCATGAAGATGCGGGGCATGACGGGGAAGTGGAAGGCCATGTGGCATTCGTCGCCGCCGGTGGTGTAGTCGCCGAAGTAGTCGACGACGTCTTCGGGCCATTGGTTGGCTTCGGCGAGGAGGACGGTGTCGGGGTAGTGGGCGTCGATTTCGGCGCGGACGCGTTTGAGGATGTGGTGGGTGGCGGGGAGGTTTTCGCAGTCGGTGTTTTCTTCGGCGAAGAGGTAGGGGACGGCGTCGAGGCGGAAGCCGTCGATGCCGAGGTCGAGCCAGAAGCGGAGGGCGGAGATGATTTCTTCGACGACGGCGGGGTTTTCGAAGTTGAGGTCGGGTTGGTGGGAGAAGAAGCGGTGCCAGTAGTACTGCTTGCGGAGGGGGTCGAAGGTCCAGTTGGAGGCTTCGGTGTCGACGAAGATGATGCGGGCGTCGGGGTATTGCTTGTCGTCGTCGGCCCACATGTAGTAGTCGCCGTAGGGGCCTTGGGGGTCGTTGCGTGAGGCTTGGAACCAGGGGTGCTGGTCGCTGGTGTGGTTCATGACGAAGTCGATGATGACGCGCATGCCGCGTTGGTGGGCGGCGTCGACGAATTCGACGAAGTCGGCGAGGTCGCCGAATTCGGGGAGGACGGCGGTGTAGTCGGAGACGTCGTAGCCGCCGTCTTTGAGGGGGGATTTGAAGAAGGGGGGGAGCCAGAGGCAGTCGACGCCGAGCCATTGGAGGTAGTCGAGTTTGGCGGTGAGGCCTTTGAGGTCGCCGATGCCGTCGCCGTTGCTGTCCTGGAAGGAGCGGACGAGGACTTCGTAGAAGACGGCGCGTTTGAACCATTCGGGGTCCCGGTCTTTGGCGGGGGTGTCTTCGAATGTGTCCGGGACGGGCTCGTTGACGATCATGTGGGTGACCCTCCGGTGGGCGGTGAGGACGGTCGCAGGACGGTGGTGACGTGCGCGGGCCGCAGTCCGGGCGTGAGGCGTACGTAGTTGGTCCTGCCCCAGTGGTAGATCTCGCCGGTGAGCTCGTCGCGCACCGGCACCGACTCGTGCCAGTCGAGGCCGAGTCGTGGCATGTCCAACGAGATGGTGGCTTCCTGGGTGTGGTGAGGGTCGAGGTTCAC
>NZ_JAHRIB010000195.1 GCF_019090165.1 Streptomyces sp. BV286 | reverse complement strand
CCGCGGCGCGACGGCTGCCGGCCATCGCCGCGATGGGCTTCGACGTGGTGTACCTGCCGCCGGTCCACCCCATCGGCACGACCTTCCGCAAGGGACCGAACAACACGCTGAACCCGGGACCGTACGACGTCGGGGTCCCGTGGGCGATCGGTTCGCCGGAAGGCGGGCACGACGCCGTCCACCCGGATCTCGGCACGATCGACGACTTCGACGAGTTCGTCCGCCGGGCCGCCGAGCTGGACCTGGAGATCGCTCTCGACTTCGCGCTGCAGTGCTCACCCGACCACCCGTGGGTGGAAAAGCACCCGGAGTGGTTCCACCACCGCCCCGACGGGACGATCGCGTACGCGGAGAACCCGCCGAAGAAGTACCAGGACATCTATCCGATCGCCTTCGACAAGGACATGCCGGGCCTGATCAAGGAGACGCTTCGCGTTCTCCGGTTCTGGATGAGTCACGGCGTACGGATCTTCCGCGTCGACAACCCGCATACGAAACCGGTCATCTTCTGGGAGCAGGTGATCGCGGACATCAACCGTACCGATCCCGACGTGATCTTCCTGGCCGAGGCGTTCACCCGCCCGGCGATGATGCACACGCTCGGTGCGATCGGATTCCAGCAGTCGTACACGTACTTCACCTGGCGCAACACCAGGGAGGAGCTGACCGAGTACCTCACCGAACTCTCCGGTGAGGCGGCCGCCTATATGCGGCCCAACTTCTTCGTCAACACCCCCGACATCCTGCACGAGTTCCTCCAGCACGGCGGCCGGGCGGCCTTCGAGCTGCGCGCGGTGCTGGCGGCGACGCTCTCACCGACCTGGGGTGTCTACAGCGGATTCGAGCTGTGCGAGAACGTGCCGGTGCGCGAGGGGAGCGAAGAATACCTGCACTCCGAGAAGTACCAACTGCGTCCACGGGACTGGGAGTCCGCGGAACAGGAGGGTCGTAGCATCGCCCCCCTGATCGCCGAACTCAACGCGATCAGGCGTCGCAGCCCTGCCCTTCGACAACTGCGCGACCTGCATTTCCACGAGACGGACAAGGAGGCGGTCCTCGCGTATTCGAAGTCCGTCACGGACGCACGTGGATCGAACACGGTTCTGGTGGTTGTGAACCTCGACCCTCACCACACCCAGGAAGCCACCATCTCGTTGGACATGCCACGACTCGGCCTCGACTGGCACGAGTCGGTGCCGGTGCGCGACGAGCTCACCGGCGAGATCTACCACTGGGGCAGGACCAACTACGTACGCCTCACGCCCGGACTGCGGCCCGCGCACGTCACCACCGTCCTGCGACCGTCCTCACCGCCCACCGGAGGGTCACCCACATGATCGTCAACGAGCCCGTCCCGGACACATTCGAAGACACCCCCGCCAAAGACCGGGACCCCGAATGGTTCAAACGCGCCGTCTTCTACGAAGTCCTCGTCCGCTCCTTCCAGGACAGCAACGGCGACGGCATCGGCGACCTCAAAGGCCTCACCGCCAAACTCGACTACCTCCAATGGCTCGGCGTCGACTGCCTCTGGCTCCCCCCCTTCTTCAAATCCCCCCTCAAAGACGGCGGCTACGACGTCTCCGACTACACCGCCGTCCTCCCCGAATTCGGCGACCTCGCCGACTTCGTCGAATTCGTCGACGCCGCCCACCAACGCGGCATGCGCGTCATCATCGACTTCGTCATGAACCACACCAGCGACCAGCACCCCTGGTTCCAAGCCTCACGCAACGACCCCCAAGGCCCCTACGGCGACTACTACATGTGGGCCGACGACGACAAGCAATACCCCGACGCCCGCATCATCTTCGTCGACACCGAAGCCTCCAACTGGACCTTCGACCCCCTCCGCAAGCAGTACTACTGGCACCGCTTCTTCTCCCACCAACCCGACCTCAACTTCGAAAACCCCGCCGTCGTCGAAGAAATCATCTCCGCCCTCCGCTTCTGGCTCGACCTCGGCATCGACGGCTTCCGCCTCGACGCCGTCCCCTACCTCTTCGCCGAAGAAAACACCGACTGCGAAAACCTCCCCGCCACCCACCACATCCTCAAACGCGTCCGCGCCGAAATCGACGCCCACTACCCCGACACCGTCCTCCTCGCCGAAGCCAACCAATGGCCCGAAGACGTCGTCGACTACTTCGGCGACTACACCACCGGCGGCGACGAATGCCACATGGCCTTCCACTTCCCCGTCATGCCCCGCATCTTCATGGCCGTCCGCCGCGAATCCCGCTACCCCGTCTCCGAAATCCTCGCGAAAACCCCCGCCATCCCCTCCGGCTGCCAATGGGGCATCTTCCTCCGCAACCACGACGAACTCACCCTCGAAATGGTCACCGACGAAGAACGCGACTACATGTACGCCGAATACGCCAAAGACCCCCGCATGCGCGCCAACATCGGCATCAGGCGGCGGCTGGCCACCCTCCTCGACAACGACCGCAACCAGATCGAACTCTTCACCGCCCTGCTGCTGTCACTGCCGGGATCGCCGATCCTCTACTACGGCGACGAAATCGGCATGGGCGACAACATCTGGCTCGGCGACCGCGACGCGGTGCGCACCCCCATGCAATGGACCCCCGACCGCAACGCCGGCTTCTCCTCCTGCGACCCCGGACGCCTCTTCCTCCCCACGATCATGGACCCCGTCCACGGCTACCAGGTCACCAACGTCGAAGCCTCCATGAGCAACCCCAGCTCACTGCTCCACTGGACCCGACGCATGATCGAAATCCGCAAACAGAACCCCGCCTTCGGCCTCGGCTCCTACACCGAACTCCCCTCCTCCAACCCCGCCGTCATCGCCTTCCTCCGCGAACACGGCGACGACCTCGTCCTGTGCGTCCACAACTTCTCCCGCTTCGCCCAACCCACCGAACTCGACCTCCAGACCTTCAACGGCCGCCACCCCGTCGAACTCATCGGCGGCGTCCGCTTCCCCGCCATCGGCGACCTCCCCTACCTCCTCACCCTCGCAGGCCACGGCTTCTACTGGTTCCGACTG
>NZ_JAHRIB010000194.1 GCF_019090165.1 Streptomyces sp. BV286 | reverse complement strand
CCGCGGCGCGACGGCTGCCGGCCATCGCCGCGATGGGCTTCGACGTGGTGTACCTGCCGCCGGTCCACCCCATCGGCACGACCTTCCGCAAAGGCCCGAACAACAACCTCTCGGCAGACCGTGGGGATGTCGGGGTTCCGTGGGCGATCGGCTCACCGGAGGGCGGCCACGACGCCGTCCACCCCGATCTCGGCACGATCGACGACTTCGACGCATTCGTCCGCGCCGCGACCGCCCTGCAACTCGAAGTCGCCCTGGATTTCGCGCTCCAGTGCTCACCGGACCACCCGTGGGTGGAGAAGCACCCGGAGTGGTTCCACCACCGCCCCGACGGGACGATCGCGTACGCGGAGAACCCGCCGAAGAAGTACCAGGACATCTATCCGATCTCCTTCGACAAGGACATGCCCGGCCTGATCCGCGAGACGGTCAGGATTCTTCGGTTCTGGATGGACCACGGCGTACGGATCTTCCGCGTCGACAATCCGCACACGAAGCCGGTCATGTTCTGGGAACGCGTGATCGCCGACATCAACGGCACCGATCCCGATGTGATCTTCCTGGCCGAGGCCTTCACCCGCCCGGAGATCATGCACACGCTGGCCCGCGTCGGTTTCCAGCAGTCGTACACCTACTTCACGTGGCGCGACACCAAACAGGAACTGACCGAGTACCTCACCGAGCTGTCAGGTGAGGCAGCCGCCTATATGCGGCCCAACTTCTTCGTCAACACCCCTGACATTCTCCCCGGGTTCCTCCAGCACGGCGGCCGGCCCGCTTTCGAGATCCGTGCCGTCCTGGCGGCGACGCTCTCTCCCGCCTGGGGAATGTACGCGGGATACGAACTGTGCGAGAACACCGCGATCAGGGCAGGGACCGAGGACTATCTCGACTCGGAGAAGTACCAGCTTCGACCGCGGGACTGGGAGGCGGCCGAGCGCGCGGGAACGTCCATCGCGCCGCTCATCGGCTCGCTCAACAGGATCCGCCGGGAGCACGGTGCGCTGCGCCGGCTCAGGAACGTCCATTTTCACGAAGCCGACAACGACGCCGTGATCGTGTACAGCAAGCGCACCGGTCATGACGTGGTCGTGGTGGTGGTGAACCTCGACCCTCACCACACCCAGGAAGCCACCATCTCGTTGGACATGCCACGACTCGGCCTCGACTGGCACGAGTCGGTGCCGGTGCGCGACGAGCTCACCGGCGAGATCTACCACTGGGGCAGGACCAACTACGTACGCCTCACGCCCGGACTGCGGCCCGCGCACGTCACCACCGTCCTGCGACCGTCCTCACCGCCCACCGGAGGGTCACCCACATGATCGTCAACGAGCCCGTCCCGGACACATTCGAAGACACCCCCGCCAAAGACCGGGACCCCGAATGGTTCAAACGCGCCGTCTTCTACGAAGTCCTCGTCCGCTCCTTCCAGGACAGCAACGGCGACGGCATCGGCGACCTCAAAGGCCTCACCGCCAAACTCGACTACCTCCAATGGCTCGGCGTCGACTGCCTCTGGCTCCCCCCCTTCTTCAAATCCCCCCTCAAAGACGGCGGCTACGACGTCTCCGACTACACCGCCGTCCTCCCCGAATTCGGCGACCTCGCCGACTTCGTCGAATTCGTCGACGCCGCCCACCAACGCGGCATGCGCGTCATCATCGACTTCGTCATGAACCACACCAGCGACCAGCACCCCTGGTTCCAAGCCTCACGCAACGACCCCCAAGGCCCCTACGGCGACTACTACATGTGGGCCGACGACGACAAGCAATACCCCGACGCCCGCATCATCTTCGTCGACACCGAAGCCTCCAACTGGACCTTCGACCCCCTCCGCAAGCAGTACTACTGGCACCGCTTCTTCTCCCACCAACCCGACCTCAACTTCGAAAACCCCGCCGTCGTCGAAGAAATCATCTCCGCCCTCCGCTTCTGGCTCGACCTCGGCATCGACGGCTTCCGCCTCGACGCCGTCCCCTACCTCTTCGCCGAAGAAAACACCGACTGCGAAAACCTCCCCGCCACCCACCACATCCTCAAACGCGTCCGCGCCGAAATCGACGCCCACTACCCCGACACCGTCCTCCTCGCCGAAGCCAACCAATGGCCCGAAGACGTCGTCGACTACTTCGGCGACTACACCACCGGCGGCGACGAATGCCACATGGCCTTCCACTTCCCCGTCATGCCCCGCATCTTCATGGCCGTCCGCCGCGAATCCCGCTACCCCGTCTCCGAAATCCTCGCGAAAACCCCCGCCATCCCCTCCGGCTGCCAATGGGGCATCTTCCTCCGCAACCACGACGAACTCACCCTCGAAATGGTCACCGACGAAGAACGCGACTACATGTACGCCGAATACGCCAAAGACCCCCGCATGCGCGCCAACATCGGCATCAGGCGGCGGCTGGCCACCCTCCTCGACAACGACCGCAACCAGATCGAACTCTTCACCGCCCTGCTGCTGTCACTGCCGGGATCGCCGATCCTCTACTACGGCGACGAAATCGGCATGGGCGACAACATCTGGCTCGGCGACCGCGACGCGGTGCGCACCCCCATGCAATGGACCCCCGACCGCAACGCCGGCTTCTCCTCCTGCGACCCCGGACGCCTCTTCCTCCCCACGATCATGGACCCCGTCCACGGCTACCAGGTCACCAACGTCGAAGCCTCCATGAGCAACCCCAGCTCACTGCTCCACTGGACCCGACGCATGATCGAAATCCGCAAACAGAACCCCGCCTTCGGCCTCGGCTCCTACACCGAACTCCCCTCCTCCAACCCCGCCGTCATCGCCTTCCTCCGCGAACACGGCGACGACCTCGTCCTGTGCGTCCACAACTTCTCCCGCTTCGCCCAACCCACCGAACTCGACCTCCAGACCTTCAACGGCCGCCACCCCGTCGAACTCATCGGCGGCGTCCGCTTCCCCGCCATCGGCGACCTCCCCTACCTCCTCACCCTCGCAGGCCACGGCTTCTACTGGTTCCGACTG
>NZ_JAHRIB010000193.1 GCF_019090165.1 Streptomyces sp. BV286 | reverse complement strand
TTGAGGAAGTTGCGCGCGTTCTCCTTGCCCTGGCCGAGCTGGTCGCCCTCGTACGTGTACCAGGCGCCGGCCTTGCGGACGAAGCCGTTCTCCACGCCCATGTCGATCAGGCCGCCCTCGCGGCTGATGCCCTGCCCGTAGAGGATGTCGAACTCGGCCTGCTTGAAGGGCGGTGCGACCTTGTTCTTGACGACCTTGACACGGGTGCGGTTGCCGACCGCGTCGGTGCCGTCCTTCAGGGTCTCGATACGACGGATGTCGAGCCGCACCGAGGCGTAGAACTTCAGGGCCCGGCCACCGGTCGTGGTCTCCGGCGAGCCGAACATCACGCCGATCTTCTCGCGGAGCTGGTTGATGAAGATCGCGGTGGTCTTCGACTGGTTGAGCGCGCTGGTGATCTTCCGCAGGGCCTGGCTCATCAGACGGGCCTGCAGACCCACGTGCGAGTCGCCCATCTCGCCCTCGATCTCCGCGCGCGGCACCAGGGCGGCGACGGAGTCGATGACGATGAGGTCGAGAGCGCCGGAGCGGATCAGCATGTCCACGATTTCCAGAGCCTGCTCGCCGTTGTCCGGCTGCGACAGGATGAGGTTCTCGATGTCGACGCCGAGCTTCTTCGCGTACTCGGGGTCGAGGGCGTGCTCCGCGTCCACGAAGGCCACCTGGCCGCCGGCCTTCTGCGCGTTCGCCACCGCGTGCAGGGTCAGGGTCGTCTTGCCGGACGACTCCGGGCCGTACACCTCCACCACTCGGCCGCGCGGCAGGCCGCCGACGCCGAGTGCGACGTCGAGTGCGGTCGACCCGGTGGGGATGACCTCGATGGGCTCGTTCGGCCGCTCGCCGAGGCGCATCACCGCACCCTTGCCGAATTGCCGTTCAATTTGTGCGAGCGCGGCGTCGAGCGCCTTCTCGCGGTCGGTTCCTGCCATGGGTTCCACCCGATTTGCTTGAGTCGATCGCTTCACGTCAAAGACGCTAACGCCTGCCACTGACAATGCGCCCCGACGCCCGTCCGGCCTGTGGATAACTCGGGCACTTCCGCATGAAATCCCCGCCTGAATCCCGTCTCGGGCCTCGCCGGAACCTCCATCAGAATGGATGTTCGATTTTGGTGTCAAGCGCACCACGCCCTTGGGCGACAGCGTGTCGCGGCTGTGCCGCCCGACCGTCCAGGGGCGCGCGAGGCGGGCCGGAAAGGCGCTAGGACGAGGCCCTGGGCGTGTCGTCCTCTGTCCGCCGTGGCTCCCCGGAGCTGCCTCGCAGGAAGCGTCGGACGCGTCTGAGGAGCGTGCCCGTGCCCCGCTCCCGGCGCCCGTGGACCCGCGGATCGTCCGTGACGTCGTACCGCTTCACGTACGCCCCCAGGAAGGCCTGCAGGGTGGCGACCGCCGGGATGGCGATCAGCGCGCCGACGGCTCCGAGCAGGGCGGTGCCCGCGACGACCGATCCGAAGGCGACCGCCGGGTGGATGTCCACGGTCTTCGCGGTCAGCTTGGGCTGCAGCACGTAGTTCTCGAACTGCTGGTAGATCACGACGAAGATCAGCACCCACAGCGCGTACCAGGGGTTGACCGTGAAGGCGATCAGCATCGGCAGGGCGCCCGCGAGATACGTACCGATGGTGGGGATGAACTGCGAGACCAGCCCCACCCAGACGGCGAGCACGGGCGCGTAGTCCACGCCGAGGGACTCCAGCAGGACGTAGTGCGCGAAGCCGGAGATGAGCGCCATCAGACCGCGTGAGTACAGGTACCCGCCGGTCTTGTTGACGGCGATCTCCCACGCGCGCAGGACCTCGGCCTGCCGGGTCGGCGGCAGCACCGAGCACAGCGCCCGCCTCAGCCGGGGGCCGTCGGCGGCGAAGTAGAACGCGAACAGCGTGATCGTCAGGAGCTGGAAGAGTCCGCCCAGTACCTGCGCGGACACGTCCAGGACGCCGGTCGCGCTGTTCTGCACGTACTTCCGGAGCCAGTCGGAGCGCAGCAGGCTGTCCTGGATGTCGACGCGGCTGAGCTCGGTGTGGAAGGTGGTGTTGACCCAGCTGATCACCGAGTCGACGTATTTCGGGAAGTCCTCGACGATGTCGATGATCTGCCCGGCGAGCATCGAGCCGAGCAGCGTGACGAATCCAGCGCTCACGATCATCACGACGAGGAACACGAGACCGGTGGCCAGCCCTCTGCGCATGCCGAAGGAGGCCATCCAGCTCACCGCGGGCTCGATGGCGAGGGCCAGGAAGAACGCGATCAGGATGTTGATCAGCAGGCCGGTCAGCTGGTGGAAGGCCCAACTGCCCAGCTGGAAGCAGGCGATCAGGGCAAGTGCCAGCACCATGGCCCGCGGCAGCCAGCGCGGCATGCGGCTGCCCCCCGCGACCGCGCCTCCGGCCGGGGGCCCGGGAGGTGTCGTGCCGAGCGGGGATGCGTGCTGTCCGACCTGCGCGGTCTCATCTGTCGATGCCACGGCCCAAGTCTCGCCCACGCCACCGACAATCGAACCCCGTCATCGGATCTTCGCGGCTCTTCAGCGCATTTCGTGGGGAACGTTCACCGCCGTACACACCGCGCGCCACACGTCCTTCGCCTCCCAGCCCGCGTCCAGCGCCTGCTGCACCGTGCGCCCGCCGAGCTCCGACATGACGTGGTCGCACGCGAAGGTCTCGGCGTACCCCGCACCGAAGTGATCCGCCATCCGCTCCCAGAAGACCGTCAACCGCATGACTCCAGTATCCCGCCCCTGAGAGTGGGCCCGAGCCGGGACCGCTTGCCGAGAACGCTTTCCGCCCTACGGTCTGACCCATGGCCGAAACAGGAGCATCCCCACTCCCCCCGACGCCCCCGGCGCACACCTCCGTCGCGCGCGCCGAGCACTTCGTCTGGCTCACCGCGCGCGTGCTGGAGCAGCGCCGTTTCGCGTACCACTTCCTGGGCGGCGGCGCGGACCCGGTCGAGACCGCGCTGGCCGCCTACCGCAACGAGGACGACGGGTACGGCCACGCGCTGGAACCCGATCTGCGCGGCCCGGTCAGCCAGCCTCTGCACGTGGGGCACGCGCTGCGTGTCCTGGACTCGATCGGCCGCTGTGGCGGGCAGCGGGTGGAACGCGTGTGCCGCTACCTGACCTCCGTGTCGACGCAGGACGGCGCGTTGCCTGCGATCCATCCGAGCCAGCGCGGCTATCCGTCGGCGCCCTTCGTGCCGGTCGTGGACGACCCGCCCAGCGAACTGCTCGCCACCGGCCCCGTGGTGGGTCTGCTGCATCGCAACGAGGTGTGGCACGCCTGGCTGTTCCGGGCCACCGACTTCTGCTGGCAGGCGGTGGAGTCCCTGGCGAAGTCGCATCCGTACGAGATCGAGGCCGCCGTGACCTTCCTGGACTCCGCGACCGACCGTCCGCGCGCGGAGGCGGCCGCCGACCGGCTCGGCCGCCTGGTGCGCGAGCAACGGCTCGCGGTGCTGGATCCCGAGCGCGTCGAGGCGTTCCCCGTGGCACCCGGTTACGCACCGGGGGAACACCATCTGCCGCACGACTACGCGAAGACTCCGGGCTCCCTCGCGCGCGCGTGGTTCACCGACGAGGAGATGGCACGCTCCCTGGAGTTCCTGAAGTCCCAGCAGCAGGAGGACGGCGGCTGGCCGGTCCGCTGGCGCCAGTGGGCACCGGGCACCGCCCTGGAGGCACGCCCGATCGTCACGATCGAGGCGCTGCGCACCCTGCGGGCGTACGGGCTGTCCGTCGGCTGACGCCCTCGGGCGCCCGAGTCCCGGCACGGGGCGGCCCGAACCAGCGACAGGACACGGCGAGCGCGTCCTCTCAGCCCGCCAGCGCCCGCACCCCCGCCGTGACCAGCACCGCCACGGCCACGACCAGCAGGAAGGGGGCACGCAGCAACAGCGCCGAGGCGGCCGCCGCGAGCCCCGCGGCCCTCGCGTCCAGCACCAGGACGCGGCCGTCGGCGAAGGTCTGCTGGGCCGTGAGTGCGGCCAGCAGGGCGACGGGCAGCAGGGCGGCCAGCCGCTGGACGAGCGGCCGCTCCAGGACGCCCGCGGGAATCAGCAGCCCGACAAGTTTCACGGCGTAGCAGCCCACCGCGGTGACACCGATCGCGATCCAGATGTTCACCGCTCCTCCTCCGCCGCGTCACGCCCGTCGGCCGGCTGCGTACGCGCCTTGCGGCGACCGTCCGCCCAGAGGACGGCCGGGGCGGCCAGCGCGGCCACCAGGACGGGGACACCGGCGGGCAGCACGGGCAGCAGGCCGAGGCCGAGAACGACCGCGAGTCCCGCGACCACCCGTTCCCTGGCCGTCTTGATCATCGGCGCGAGCAGTGCCAGGAAGACCGCGGGTCCGGCCGCGTCCAGGCCCCACGCGTCGGTGTCACCGATCGCCTCGGCGCCCAGCGCGCCGAGCAACGTGGTCAGGTTCCACAGCACGTAGAGCGACAGGCCGGTGACGGTGAACCCGATCCGCACGCTGCGCCGCGTCGGCTGGGCGAGCGCCACGGCCGTGGTCTCGTCGATGACCCATTGGGCGGCGAACGGGCGCACCGCGCGCGGGAGGGCCAGCAACTGCGACAGCCGCAGCCCGTAGAAGGCGTTGCGCACCCCCAGGAAGAAGGCGCCCGCAGCGGCCGTGAACGGGTTGCCTCCGCCGGCCAGCGCTCCCACGAGGGCGAACTGCGAGGCACCGGTGAACACCAGGAGGCTGAGGGCACACGTCTGGAGCACGGTGAGCCCGCTGCCCGCCGAGGTCACCCCGAAGGCGAAGCCGGACAGTCCGACGGCCACTCCGACACCGAGGGCGTCCCGTACGACGGCGGCGTCGGGTTTTCCGCCGTCTTCACTTCGTATGTCCGCGAAAGCTGTTTGTTCTGCCACGCCTCGGACCGTAGACCGGGTCCCTGCCGCGGGTCTTGTACGTTCTTGCGCTCGCGCTGGTAGGCACCCGGCGGTACGCCCACGATCCGGGTGAAGTGCCGGTTGAGGTGCGGCTGGTCGGTGAACCCCACGGTGAGGGCCGCCTCGGCGGGTACGACGCCGGCGTCCAGCAGTCGGCGCGCCCGCCGCACACGGGCGTCGGTGAGCCACGCGTGGGGCGGCATGCCGTAGGTGTCCCGGAAGGCGCGCAACAAGGCGAAGGGGCTGGTCCCGAGGTCGTCGGCGAGCCGTTCCAGGGTGGGTGGTGCCACGATCCGTTCCTCGAGCAGGGCACGCGCGCGTGCGGCCACCCGAGCGCCCGCCGTCCGCGGGACCCGCTGCGGCAGCGGTCCGCCGTTCATCCTCAGCAGCCGGGTCACGGCCACCCGCAGCAGTGTGTCGGCGGCGAGCGCGTTGCCCTCCTCGGCGGCGCGGAGCACCTGGTGAACCAGTTGCGCGGCGTAGGGGTCGTCGAGCACCGGGCTCATGAATCCGGGAGCGCCACGGAGCATGGTGGTCTCGGCGGCGATCTCCGCAACCAGTTCCGGCGACGGGTAGACCGCGCCGTACCGCCAGCCTTCGGGAACACCGGCGCGCCCCGTGTGCGGGGTGTCGGGATTGACGAGGGCGAGAGAGCCTGCGCCCGCGTACTGATCGGCGCCGCCGTGGTGGAAGACCTCCACGCCGTCGGCGATGGCGGCGATGACGAAGTGCTCGTGCGTGTGCCGGACGAAGGTCTTGTGGACGTACCGGGCCCGCAGCAGATCGACACCGGGCAGATCCGCGTACTGCCAGTGCCGCGCCCGCTCCTTCCCCGCGCCCGCCATGCCACCATTCTCCGCCACCACGGCATGGCCCGGACGAATCCTGCCCCTGCCCGGCCGCCCGCGCTCGCCCGCCCGGACGGGACGGGAACCGGACGTGGACGGGAATCGGATGTCGGCGGATCCGGCCAGCGCCGGCAGTCAGCAGTCAGCAGTCGGCGCGGCAAACCCCCACCGCCCGTGTTTCCACAGGTCAGGCGCGTTGTCAGTGCCCGGGTGCAGGATGGACGCATGGTCAGCTCCGCACGCCGAGCCCTGGACGGCTTCTCCCCCGCGACCCGCGCCTGGTTCACGGGGGCCTTCTCCGCGCCCACGGCGGCACAGGCCGGCGCGTGGCAGGCCATCGGAGAGGGTTCGGACGTCCTGGTGGTCGCCCCGACAGGCTCCGGCAAGACCCTGGCCGCGTTCCTCGCCGCGCTGGACCAACTGGCCTCGACACCGCCACCGGCCGACCCGAAGAAGCGCTGCCGGGTGCTGTACGTGTCGCCGTTGAAGGCCCTCGCGGTGGACGTGGAGCGGAATCTGCGCAGCCCTCTGACCGGTATCCGGCAGGAGGCGGTACGCCTGGGCCTGCCCGAGCCCGAGGTGAAGGTCGGCATCCGCTCCGGCGACACCCCGCCCGCCGAGCGCCGCACCCTGGCCACCCGCCCGCCGGACATCCTGATCACGACCCCCGAGTCGCTGTTCCTGATGCTCACGTCGGCCACGCGTGACGCTCTGACCGGCATCGAGACGGTGATCCTGGACGAGGTGCACGCGGTCGCGGGCACGAAGCGCGGCGCCCACCTCGCCCTGACCCTGGAGCGGCTCGACGAGCTGCTGCCGAGGCCGGCCCGCCGGATCGGTCTCTCCGCGACGGTCCGCCCGGTCGACGAGGTCGCCCGCTACCTCTCCCCGCGCCGCAAGGTGGAGATCGTCCAGCCCCCGTCCGGCAAGGAGTTCGACCTCTCCGTGGTCGTGCCCGTCGAGGACCTGGGCGAGCTCGGCGGCTCTCCGGTGGCGGACTCCGACGAGGGCGCCGAGAGGCCGTCCATCTGGCCGCATGTCGAGGAGAGGATCGCCGACCTCGTCCAGTCCCACCGCTCGACGATCGTGTTCGCCAACTCCCGCCGCCTCGCGGAGCGCCTGTGCAACCGGCTCAACGAGATCGCGTACGAGAGGGCGACAGGCGAGCCCCTGGGGGAGCACCACGCGCCGGCCGAGCTGATGGGCGGCTCGGGCGCGGTCCAGGGCGCACCGCAGGTCATCGCCCGCGCCCACCACGGATCGGTCTCCAAGGAACAGCGCGCCCTCGTCGAGGAGGATCTGAAGGCGGGGCGCCTGCCCGCGGTGGTGGCCACCTCCAGCCTCGAGCTCGGCATCGACATGGGCGCGGTGGACCTCGTGGTCCAGGTCGAGTCCCCACCCTCGGTGGCCTCCGGCCTTCAGCGCGTGGGCCGCGCCGGCCACCAGGTCGGGGCGGTCTCCACGGGCGTGGTCTTCCCGAAGTACCGGGGCGACCTCGTGCAGGCCGCCGTCGTCACCGAGCGGATGCGCACCGGCTCCATCGAGTCCCTCCGTGTGCCCTCGAATCCGCTGGACGTGCTGGCCCAGCAGATCGTCGCCATGACGGCGCTCGACACCTGGCAGTACGACGACCTGCTCGCCACGGTCCGCCGGGCGGCGCCGTTCGCCTCACTGCCCGAGTCGGCGTTCACAGCGGTGCTCGACATGCTCGCGGGCCGCTACCCGTCGGACGCCTTCGCCGAGTTGCGGCCTCGCGTGGTGTGGGACCGGGTCGCCGGTACGGTCACGGGGCGCCCCGGGGCACAGCGCCTGGCCGTCACCTCCGGGGGCACGATTCCGGACCGTGGCCTCTTCGGGGTGTTCCTCGCCGGCTCCGACCCCAAGAAGGGCGGCGGCCGGGTCGGTGAGCTCGACGAGGAGATGGTCTACGAGTCCCGTGTCGGGGATGTCTTCACACTGGGCACGAGTTCCTGGCGTATCGAGGACATCACGCGCGACCGCGTCCTGGTCTCCCCCGCACCAGGGGTGCCGGGGAGGCTGCCGTTCTGGAAGGGCGACCAGCTGGGGCGTCCTCTCGAGCTGGGTCGTGCGCTCGGGGCGTTCCTCCGGGAGGTCGGGTCGCTGCCCAAGGACGACGCCCGGCTGCGGCTCCTCGCCGCGGGCCTGGACGCCTGGGCGGCGGACAACGTCCTTTCCTACCTGGCGGAGCAGCGGGAGGCCTGCGGCCACATCCCGGACGACCGCACCATCGTCGTCGAGCGGTTCCGCGACGAGCTGGGCGACTGGCGGGTCGTCGTGCACTCCCCCTTCGGCGCCCAGGTCCACGCCCCGTGGGCGCTCGCGCTCGGTGCCCGTCTCTCCGAGCGGTACGGCATGGACGCGCAGGTCATGCATGCCGACGACGGCATCGTGCTGCGCCTCCCGGACGCCGACCTGATGAGCCTGGACCTGCTCGACCAGGAGCCCGTGAAAGCGGGCACGGAGTACGACGCGGAGCAGGCACCCCTGGGTGCGGCGGATGTCACCTTCGACAAGGGTGAGGTCGACCAGATCGTCACCGACCAGGTCGGCGGCTCAGCCCTGTTCGCGTCCCGCTTCCGCGAATGCGCGGCCCGCGCCCTGCTTCTGCCGCGCCGCAGCCCGGGCAAGCGCACCCCGTTGTGGCAGCAGCGCCAGCGAGCAGCCCAACTGCTTCAGGTGGCGAGCGAGTTCGGTTCGTTCCCGATCGTCCTGGAAGCGGTCCGCGAATGCCTTCAGGACGTCTTCGACGTGCCTGGCCTCGTCGAGCTGATGGGCGACGTGGAGTCCCGCAAGGTGCGGCTCGTCGAGGTCACCACGCCCGAGCCGTCACCGTTCGCCCGCTCGCTGCTGTTCGGTTACGTCGCCCAGTTTCTCTACGAGGGCGACTCGCCGCTCGCCGAGCGCCGCGCCGCGGCCCTGTCACTGGACTCACGCCTGCTCGCCGAGCTCCTCGGCCAGGCGGAGCTGCGCGAGCTTCTGGACGCGGACGTCCTGACCGAGCTGGAGCGCGAACTGCAGTGGCTCACCGAGGACCGCCGGGCCAAGGACGCCGAAAGCGTCGCGGACCTGCTGCGGATGCTCGGTCCGCTCACCGAAGCGGAACTGGCCGAGCGCGGAGCCCTCCCGGAGTGGGCCCGGGAGCTGGCCGCGGCCCGCCGTGTCATCCGGGTCCGGATCGCCGGAGCCGACCACTGGGCGACGATCGAGGACGCGGGCCGCCTGCGTGACGCGCTCGGTACCGCCCTGCCCGTCGGCGTCCCCGAGGCCTTCACCGAGCCGGTCAAGGACCCCCTCGGCGACCTCCTCGCCCGCTACGCGCGCACGCACGGCCCCTTCACCTCCACCGCCGCCGCGTCCCGCTTCGGCCTCGGTACGGCGGTCACCGAAGGTGCCCTGCAGAGGCTCGCGGCGAGCGGCCGCGCCGTACAGGGCGAGTTCCATCCCGCCGGTATCGGCCAGGAGTGGTGCGACGCGGCGGTGCTGCGCCGGCTGCGACGCCGTTCGCTCGCCGCGCTGCGTCACGAGCTGGAGCCGGTACCGCCCGCCGCACTCGCGCAGTTCCTGCCGCAGTGGCAGCACCTGGGAAGCGGGCACGGCCTGCGCGGTCTCGACGGACTCGTGCGCGCCATCGAGCAGTTGCAGGGCGCTTCGGTGCCCGCGTCGGCGCTGGAGAAGCTCGTCCTGCCGTCCCGCGTCTCGCACTACGCCCCTGCGATGCTCGACGAGCTGACCGCCGCCGGCGAGGTGGTCTGGGCCGGAGCCGGCGCACTGCCCGGCAAGGACGGCTGGGTCTCCTTGTACCTGGCGGACTCGGCGCCGCTCCTCCTGCCTCCCCCGCATCCCCTGGAGCTGACCGCGCTCCACCAGTCGGTGCTGGACGCCCTCTCCGGTGGCTACGGCCTCTTCTTCCGCCAGATCACCGACCAGGTCCGGGCCACCACGCATCCGGAGGCCACCGACCCCCAGTTGGCCGACACCGTCTGGGACCTGACGTGGTCGGGCCGCCTGACGAACGACACGCTCGGTCCGATGCGCTCCCTGCTGGGCTCGGGCCGTACCGCGGGCTCCACCGCGCACCGGGCGAAGCGCACGATGCCCCGCGGTCGGTACGGAGGCCTGACGGCGGGGGCACGCCCCACCTCGCGCACCGGCCCGCCCACCGTCGCGGGCCGCTGGTCCCTGCTGCCGGACCGGGAGCCCGATGCCACGGTGCGCGCGCACGCCCTGGCCCGCACCCTGCTCGACCGGCACGGCGTGGTCACCCGGGGCGCAGTCGCCGCAGAGGGTGTGGAGGGCGGGTTTTCCGCCGTCTACCGCATCCTGTCCGCATTCGAGGACAGCGGACAGGCCCGCCGCGGCTACGTGGTGGAAGGGCTCGGGGCGGCGCAGTTCGCGATGGACGGCGCCGTCGACCGGCTGCGCGCGGCGGCCACCGCCCGTGAGCGGGGCGAGGCCCTGCCCGAGACCGGTGTCCCGGCTGCTCCCGCACTCGGCCACTCGGGTGCGCACAGCCCGGGCCACGCCGACGGTTCCGCCAGGCACCCGGACCCCTTCGACGACGACATGGGCCTCCCGTCCGCCGACGCGCTCAGGCCCGAGAGCGACCCCTACTCCTTGCGCGCCGGTTCCGGCTCCCCGGCCGGCGGTTCCAAACCGTTCTTCCCCGGCTCCTCCACGCCCGGCTCCGAGGAGGGTTACGCGCCTGCCTTCCGCGACACGCCTCGTACGGCCCCGCAGGCGTTCCCCGGCGGTCCTGCCTCCCGCACCCGGGCGGGCAGCGCGAACCGTGCCGTGGTGCTGGCCGCCGCCGACCCGGCGAACGCCTATGGCGCGGCCCTCTCCTGGCCCGAACCTCCGACCGGCGCGGGTCACAAGCCGGGCCGCAAGGCAGGCTCCCTGGTCGTGCTGGTGGACGGCGAGCTGACCCTCTACATGGAGCGCGGCGGCAAGACGCTCCTGGCCTGGCCCTCCGCCCCGGACGAATCACCCCTGCACGACGCACGCCTGCGCACGGCCGCCGAGGCCCTCGCCGCAGGCGCCCGCGCGGGCTCTCTCGGCACGGTCACGGTGGAGCGGGTCAACGGCGCCTCCGCACTGACATCTCCGTTCGGCACCCTTCTGGAAGGAGCCGGTTTCCACGCGACCCCACGCGGTCTGCGCCTGCGCGCGTGAGTGCGCCCGCCCACCCGCAGGACCACCCGCCCACTCCGTGCCACCCTGGATCCCATGCCCGAAGGAGACACCGTCTGGCAGGCCGCCCGGCGCCTGCACCGGGCCCTCGCGGGCCATGTGCTCACGCGCTCCGACCTCCGCGTCCCGAAGTACGCCACGGCCGATCTCACCGGCCGCACCGTCCTGGACGTCACGCCCCGCGGGAAGCACCTGCTCACCCGTATCGAGGGCGGCCTGACCCTGCACTCGCACCTGCGGATGGACGGTTCCTGGAAGGTCTACGCCCCGGGTGAGCGCTGGCGCGGCGGCCCCGGCCACCAGATCCGCGCGATTCTCGGCACCGCGGAGCGGACAGCGGTCGGTTACCGGCTCCCCGTCCTGGAGCTGCTCCGCACCGCCGACGAGGACCGCGCGGTCGGCCATCTCGGCCCCGACCTCCTCGGCCCCGACTGGGACCCGGACAAAGCCCTCGCGAACCTCCTCGGAGCCCCGGACCGGTCCCTCGGCGAGGCGCTCCTCGACCAGCGCAATCTCGCCGGCATCGGCAACGTCTACAAGAGTGAGCTGTGTTTCCTGCTCCGCGTCACACCCTGGCTCCCCGTCGGCGAGCTCTCCACCGAGCACACCGCCCACCTTCCGACACTCGCCAAGAAGCTCCTCGAGGTCAATCGCGACCGTCCCACCCGCATCACGACCGGCCGCCGCGACCAGAGCCTGTACGTCTACGGCCGTGCGCCCCGCCCCTGTCTGCGCTGCGGCACCCCGATCCGCGTGGCGAGCCAGGGCGACGGCTCCCGCGACCGCCCCACGTACTGGTGCCCGCTCTGCCAGTCGGGCCCGGCCCCCTCCTCACGCCCCAGCACCATCCGGTGACACCGCCCTGAGCACACACAGGTGACGGCAGACCACTCCCCGGCCCGCGAACCAACCCAACAACGGTCCTCCCGACCACGACGGTCACCCCGCCCAGCCGGTCCCCCCGACCACGCCGGTCACCCCACCCCGCCGGCCACCGCAGCCACCACGACCGCCCCGCGCCGTAGAGCCCCCGTCGTTTCTCACACACCACAGCCAATTGACGACCCGTCAGAAATACTCGTACCGTCCCCTCATGCCCGTCACGGCGTACGACCTCACCGGACGCACCGCATTCGTCACCGGCGCGGCGAGCGGCATCGGCCGCGCCTGTGCCGTGCTGCTCGCGGAGGCAGGTGCGACCGTCCACTGCGCGGACCGCGATGCCCCGGGCCTCGACGAGACGGCCGCACTGATCAAGGACAAGGGCGGCACGGCCCACGTCCACACCCTCGACGTCACCGACCGCCTCCAGCTCGGCGAAGCGGTCGCTGCCTGCGCGCGCCTGGACGTCATGGCCGCCATCGCCGGGATCATGCACAGCAGCCCCGTCCTGGAGACCCGTGATGAGGACCTGGACCGGGTGTTCGGGGTCAATTTCAAGGGCGTCCTGTACGCCTGCCAGGAAGCGGCCCGCTCGATGCTGGCCTCCGACACGCGCGGCAGCATCATCACGATGGCCTCGGGGGCGGTGGACACCGGCGGGCCTGGACTGCTCTGCTACGGAGCCGCGAAGGCGGCCGTCGTACAGCTGACGAAGACCCTGGCGACCGAGATGGGACCGCACGGCATCCGCGTCAACGCGGTCGCTCCGGGCTGGATCCGTACACCGATGACCGACCGCCACGACGATGAGGCCCAGGCCCGGACGGAGACATTCATGGCACGGATGTCACCGCTGGGCCGAGTCGGCGAGCCGGAGGACATCGCCCACGCGGTCCTGCACCTCGCCTCGGACGCCTCGGCGTTCACGACGGGCCAGATCCTTCGCCCCAACGGGGGCGTGGCGATGCCCTGGTAGTGGGCAGGCACCCACCAGCAAGCCCGACGCACGGGCAAGCCCCACGCCCCACAAACGGCTCTCCCCGCAAGGAGCCTCCTCGCCCCCTCGATCCTCGCCCGTCGCCCGTTGCGCGTTGCGCGAGGAGTCCCGCTCGGCGCACCTCTCAACCTCAGAAGGACTCACCCCGCCCCAGGAGCGGCCCGCGTCTCCTTCGCCATGCCTCCGAGGCTCGCCGCATCCCCTGGTCCGATCCAGCAGCCCCAGCGGCCCGCGCCTTGGGCACACAGTGCACCGGAAGCAGGCTCAGCCCCCACCCGCCGGCCGCAACCGCCCCTTCGAGCACTCCGGCTTCGGCGGTGAACGCCAGTCGCAGTACCGCCCACCACCACAGCCCACCGGCGCCCAGAGCCAGCCCCCACCGGCCTATTCGCCCCATCCGCCCCTTCATGGCACCGCCTCCAGCCCGACGCTAGACCGCCGCGTTCCCACATCGACAGGGCGCACCGGCACACCAGGGGCGCCACAGGCGCACCTTCGACTCCGGCCCCACCACAGCGCGCCCCGCGCCAGAACCAGAACCGACGCCGAAACCACCACCGCCCCGAACCGCGCCCTCAATCCCAACCTCAGCCTTGAACCCGACCGCACCCTCAAATCCCGACCGCATCCTCGACCCCGACCGCAGCCCTGAGCCCGACCGCACCCTCGCTCCCAACCGCAGCCCTGAGCCCGCCACCCGAAGGTCCCATTCGGACCCCGGCCGGCCGTACCGAACCCGCGCCGGAACCGGCACCCGAGCCCGCACAGAAGCCGACGTCCACGCCGGAGTCAGAGCCGACATCCCGTACCGCGCCCGCGTGTGAACCCGCCACCCGGCAGCCCCGCAGTCACCCGTGTTCCGCCTGGAACATCCAGTGGTGCTTCTCAAGGTCAGCGGTGATCCCGATGAAGATGTCCTCACTCACCGGGTCGGCGTCCCCCGTCGCCTCCACCCGCTTCCTCATCCGCCCGATCACGGCGCCGAGCGCGTCCACGAGGGCGCCCACCGCGTCGGTGTCCTTTACCCACCCGTCCGGTACGGCGCCGATACCGCTGCTGCTCGCCACGGTCGCGGCCCGCCCGTCCGGCGAGACACCGAGCGTGGAGGCACGTTCCGCCACGGTGTCGGAGTGCAGCCGGGCGGTGTCGACGACCTCGTCGAGCTGGAGGTGGACGGACCGGAAGCGCGGCCCGACCACGTTCCAGTGGATCTGCTTCGCCACGAGCGACAAGTCCACCAGATCGACGAGCGCACCCTGCAGCGCCTCGGACACGGTCTTCAGATCGGCATCGGACAACGGGCTCTTCACGACGTACATCGACATCCTCCGGTCAGCGGCGACCCCCGGCCTTGCCCCTCCACCATGGCCGCCCCGACCAATACCGGCAAACGCGACAAATGCACCTCGGTGGCCTCATCCGGGATTCCGCGCGACACCGACCCCCGCTCAGGCACCACGTCCACCCACACGGCCACGCGGCCACCCACGCGCCCGCCGCGAAAGTCGGGTCCGCCGCCGACCGCGCGCAAAAGCCCCGGCCGCACTCCTTCCGGGTCTCCCCGGAGAAGCCCCGGCCGGGGCTCTCACGACGTTCTTCTCAGCCCAGGGGCGCCAGCCCGTGGGTCAGGCCATCAGGCGGCGACGACGTCGACGGCCTCCGCAGGCGCCTTGATGGTCACCCGTTCCGGCGGCACATTGGTCACCGAAACAGAATTGAGCCTCGGGCGAACCGGCGTGGGCACGGGGCCGGTGGCCGCTGCCGACTGAGCCAGCTCGGCAAGAGCGAGCTCGTCGCTCACTTCCCGCATGAGCTCGGACATCCGTACGTCCAGCGCGTCGCAGATCGCGGAGAGCAGTTCGGAGGAAGCCTCCTTCTGCCCCCGCTCCACCTCGGAAAGATAGCCGAGTGAAACTCGGGCGGACGAGGAGACTTCGCGCAGAGTACGGCCCTGGCGCTGGCGCTGCCGACGCAGCACGTCACCAAGCAGGCGACGGAGCAGAATCATCGGTGGCTCCCTCCTCGGACCGCGTAGCCGCATCCTTCACGCCCCACCGTACCGCCTTGCGCCGCGGCCGTGCGGGGAGCGATGTCGTGTTCACTCAGGGCTGCAAACATCAAAACCCCCCGTTCTGTTCCGTATCCTGTGCCCGCTCATTCCCAGCGTGTTCGCTCACGAGCCGCTCCAGAAGCAGTGCGAGCACTCTCCGTACACTCTCCTTACGGATTTCCGTCCGGGAGCCGTTCAACCGCAGCGCCGACACTTTCCGGCCACGAGCGTCTCCGTTCAGCGCTCCGGACGGCCCTTCGACGGCGATGAAAACCGTGCCGACCGGCTGCCCGTCCTGAGGTTCTGGCCCGGCCACACCCGTGGTCGCGATGCCCCAGTCCGCGCCCAGCACTGTGCGCGCGCCGGCCGCCATCTGGGCCGCGACCTGCGGATCCACCGCTCCGCGCTGATCCAGCAGAGTGGCGTCGACGCCGAGCACGTCACGCTTGAGGTCGGTGGCGTACGCGGTCACCGAGCCGCGGAAGGCCTTGGACGCACCCGGCACCGCCGCGAGCTCCGCGGCCACCAGACCGCCGGTCAGCGACTCGGCGACGGCGAGCGTCTGACCGTTCACCGTGAGTAGTCGCAGCACTTCGGCGGCCGTGGAGGTCACGCTTCCGCCTCCTCGGCGGCGGCCTTCCGCTCAGCCAGTCCCTGGCGCCGCAGCACAATGGCCTGTCTCACATAGTCGGCGCCGGTGATGACGGTCAGAGCGACCGCCACAGCCATCATCCAGAACCGCAGGGTCGCCAGCGGCCCCGTCAGCGCCAGGACGTACATGCCGACGGCCGTGCCCTGGGCGAGCGTCTTCAGCTTGCCGCCGCGGCTGGCGGGGATCACTCCGTAGCGGATCACCAGGAATCGCAGGCAGGTGATGCCGAGCTCCCGTCCGAGGATCACCCCGGTCACCCACCACGGCAGGTCGCCGAGCGAGGAGAGACAGATCAGCGCCGCCCCCATGATCGCCTTGTCGGCGATCGGGTCGGCGATCTTGCCGAAGTCGGTGACGAGGTTGTACGTGCGCGCGAGATGACCGTCGAAGATGTCCGTGATCATGGCGACGGCGAAGGCGGCCCAGGCCCACGCCCGCCACACGGGGTCGTAACCGCCGTCGGCCAGCATCAGCGCCACGAAGCCCGGCACGAGCACCAGCCGGAGCATGGTGAGCAGATTGGCGACGTTCCACAGACTGGCCTGGTCGACGGCCACCGCGGTCAGCTTTCCGCCTCGCGGCGTCTTCGGACCCTGGGCGCCGGAAGCGGCCGTTTCGGAGGTTCGGGCACCGGAGGCGCCCGCACCGGTCGACCGGGCGCCGGAAGCGCCCGTACCGGAGGTTCCCGTACCGGAAGGTCCCGCAGCACCGCGTGTGCCGGGCGCACCGGTGCCGCCCGCCGCGGATGCCGGGACTCCGGTCATCTGGCCGCCTCCTCAGTACACCCGAGCGAGCCCGGGAGCGGCTCGGCCACCAGGTCGACACCTTCCGTACCGACCACCTTCGCCTCGACCATACGGCCGACGGTCAGTCCTTCGCCGCTCGTGAACAGCACCTGGCCGTCGGTCTCGGGAGCCTGGTGCGCGGCGCGGCCGTACGCGCCCTCGTCCTCGGCGGCGGAGCCGGTGGACTCGACCAGAACCTGCAGGGTCTCGCCGACGCGTTCCTCCGCCCGCTGCGAGACCAGCTCCTCCGCGAGCCGGGACACGCGCGCGAGACGCTCGGCGACGACGTCCTCGTCCAGCTTGTTCTCGTACGTCGCCGCCTCGGTGCCGTCCTCGTCCGAGTAGCCGAAGACGCCGATGGCGTCGAGCCGCGCGCCGTTCAGGAAGCGCTCCAGCTCCGCCAGGTCGTCCGCGGTCTCACCGGGGAATCCCACGATGAAGTTGGACCGCACACCGGCCTGCGGGGCCTTGGAGCGGATGGTGTCGAGCAGCTCGAGGAACTGGTCGGTGCTGCCGAAGCGCCGCATCGCGCGGAGCACGCCGGGTGCGGAGTGCTGGAAGGACAGGTCGAAGTAGGGGGCGATCTTCGGCGTGGAGGTCAGCACGTCGATGAGCCCGGGCCGCATCTCGGCGGGCTGCAGGTAGCTGACCCGCACCCGCTCGATGCCGTCCACGTCGGCGAGCTCGGGCAGCAGCGTCTCCAGGAGCCGGATGTCACCGAGGTCCTTGCCGTACGACGTGTTGTTCTCGGAGACCAGCATGACCTCCTTCACGCCCTGCTCGGCGAGCCAGCGCGTCTCGCCCAGTACGTCGCTGGGGCGCCGCGAGATGAAGGAGCCGCGGAAGGACGGGATGGCGCAGAAGGAGCAGCGCCGGTCGCAGCCGGAGGCCAGCTTCACCGAGGCCACCGGGGAGCCGTCCAGCCGCCGGCGCAGGGGCGCGCGGGGGCCGGACTCCGGAGCAAGGCCTTCCGGCAGATCGGCGGGACCGTGTCCGGGGAGGGCGACCTCCGCACCGGCGCTCTGCCGTTCGGCGGGGCTGATCGGCAGCAGCTTGCGCCGGTCGCGCGGGGTGTGGGCGGCGTGGATTCCGCCGTTCAGGATCGTCTGGAGCCGGTCGGAGATGTCGGCGTAGTCGTCGAAGCCGAGCACGCCGTCCGCCTCGGGCAGGGCCTCGGCCAGTTCCTTGCCGTACCGCTCGGCCATGCAGCCGACGGCGACGACCGCCTGGGTTCTGCCCTGACCCTTGAGGTCGTTGGCTTCCAGGAGTGCGTCGACGGAGTCCTTCTTGGCGGCCTCGACGAAGCCACAGGTGTTGACGACGGCGACGTCCGCGTTCTCGGCGTCCTCCACGAGGTGCCAGCCGTCCGCCTCCAAGCGGCCTGCGAGCTCCTCCGAGTCCACCTCGTTGCGGGCGCAGCCAAGAGTGACAAGTGCGACGGTACGGCGTTCAGGCATGGGCTCAAGACTACTTCGTCCCACTGACACCCCACGTCGACGGGGTTGGCCGATCTTGGCCAACCCCGTTCCCGCATGCCCGAAAGGCCGGTCGGAAGCCGCCGCGCGTCAGCCGGTGCGTGCCGGCGAGGCCGCCCCGGCTCAGCCGACCTCGGGGTCACCCTTCGTGTAGCTGAGGCGCTCCACCTGTCCCGGCTGGAACTCGTCCTCGATCTGCTTGCCGTTCACGTAGAGCTGGAGTGCGCCCGCGTCACCGAGGACGAGGTCGATCCTCTCCTTGTCCTGGAAGGTCTCGGAGTCGCCCTGCTGCAGGAAGCCGTCGAAGAGCAGCCGGCCGTTGTGGTCCTTGGCCGAGATCCAGCTGCGTCCGTCGGGGGCGGTCACCTGGACGGTCACCTTGTCCTGCGGAGCCGCCGCGATGGCACTGTCGGACGGGTCGGACTTCGGGTCCTGCGGCTTGGTCGGCGTCGGCTTGGTCTTGACGGGCTTGCTGGCGGTGGGCGTGGACCCTTCGGCGACCTGCGTCTTCGTGCCGTTGCCGTCGTCGCCGCTGAACATCGTGAATCCGACGAAGCCGATCACGGCGACGATCGCGGCGACCATGGCCGCGGTCCAGTTGGGGCCCCGGCGCTCCGGACGGATCCGCTCCGCCTCGAACATCGGTGCCGCCGGGGTCGGCGCGGGCCGCCCGCCGTGCCCGGCGTCGAAGCGCGCGAGCAGCGGGTCGGGGTCGAGGTGGACGGCACGGGCGAGCGTCTTGATGTGACCGCGCGCGTAGACGTCGCCGCCGCAGGGGGCGAAGTCGTCCTGTTCGATCGCGTGCACGATGGCGATACGGACCCGGGTGGCGTTACTGACGTCGTCGACGGTCAGCCCCGCCGCGATGCGCGCCTGCTGCAGCGCACGGCCGATCGAGGGGCGATCGTCCTCTTCGTAGGGACGCTCGTCCTGAGGGGAGTTGTCGTCAGGGGAGTTGCCGATGGACACGGGGGCGCCTTTCGAGCGTTAAGCCACCTGTGCTGGAGGTTCAGTCTAGGGGGGGTGCGAAAGGGTGGGGCAACCGGGCGGTAGGACTTTGTACGCCATCAGAATGGCCGGTCATCCTGATGCCGGGGCAGGTCTCTGTACCTTCCCTCAACTTGACGTGCGACGAACGGAAACGGTTGCTCACCGTTCCCTTACGGGTAAGTCACGTTCGGATCACCCGAGTGGCCCCGGCCTGGTCACCCGAGTGGCCCGGCCCGTCCGTGGAAGGGAGCGGCCCGCCCTGGTTCCCTACGGTTGAGCCTCCCCACGGATCACCGCAAGCACTCCGTCCAGTTCGTCAGCCTTCACAAGAACGTCACGCGCCTTGGAACCCTCGCTGGGACCGACGATGTTGCGGGACTCCATGAGGTCCATGAGCCGCCCGGCCTTGGCGAAGCCCACGCGCAGCTTGCGCTGGAGCATCGAGGTCGACCCGAACTGCGTGGAGACGACGAGTTCGGCCGCCTGGCACAGCAGGTCGAGGTCGTCGCCGATGTCCTCGTCGATCTCCTTCTTCTGCTTGGTGCCCACGGTGACGTCTTCCCGGAAGACCGGCGCCATCTGGTCCTTGCAGTGCTGCACCACGGCGGCGACCTCGTCCTCGGTGACGAAGGCACCCTGCATGCGGGTGGGCTTGTTCGCGCCCATCGGCAGGAAGAGCCCGTCCCCCTTGCCGATCAGCTTCTCGGCGCCGGGCTGGTCGAGGATGACGCGGCTGTCGGCGAGCGAGGAGGTCGCGAAGGCGAGCCGGGACGGCACGTTCGCCTTGATCAGACCGGTGACGACGTCGACGGACGGCCGCTGTGTGGCGAGCACCAGGTGGATGCCGGCCGCGCGCGCGAGCTGCGTGATGCGCACGATGGCGTCTTCCACGTCCCGCGGCGCGACCATCATCAGGTCGGCGAGCTCGTCCACGATCACCAGCAGGTAGGGGTACGGCGACAGCTCCCGCTCACTGCCCTCGGGCAGCTTGACCTTCCCCTTGCGGATGGCGTCGTTGAAGTCGTCGATGTGCCGGTACCCGAAGGCGGCCAGGTCGTCGTACCGCAGATCCATTTCCCGTACGACCCACTGGAGCGCCTCGGCGGCGCGCTTCGGGTTGGTGATGATCGGCGTGATCAGGTGCGGGATGCCCTCGTACGCGGTCAGCTCGACGCGCTTGGGGTCGACCAGGACCATGCGCACGTCCTCGGGGGTCGCCCGCACCATGACCGAGGTGATCAGGCAGTTGATGCACGAGGACTTTCCGGAACCGGTCGCTCCGGCCACCAGGACGTGCGGCATCTTCGCGAGGTTGGCCATCACGTAGCCGCCCTCGACGTCCTTGCCGAGCGCGACCAGCATCGGGTGGTCGTCCTCTGCGGCGTCCGCGAGGCGCAGTACGTCACCCAGGTTGACCATCTCGCGGTCGGTGTTGGGGATCTCGATGCCGACCGCGGACTTGCCGGGGATGGGGCTGATGATCCGCACGTCCGGGCTGGCGACGGCGTAGGCGATGTTCTTGGCGAGCGCCGTGATCCGCTCGACCTTCACGGCGGGGCCGAGCTCGACCTCGTACCGCGTGACCGTCGGACCGCGGGTGAAGCCGGTGACGGCCGCGTCGACCTTGAACTCGGTGAAGACGGTGGTCAGCGACTCGACGATGGCGTCGTTGGCGGCGCTGCGCGACTTGCCGGGGCCGCCGCGCTCCAGGAGGTCGAGCGACGGCAGCGAGTACGTGATGTCGCCGGAGAGCTGGAGTTGCTCGGCCCGCGCGGGCAGGTCCCGGGGCGCGTCGGGTGCGGGTTTGGTCAGGTCGGCGACTTCGGCCTTCAGCATCTCCTGCTTGGGCCTGGTGCTCTTGGCGCGGGCGGCGGGCACCGGTGTCGGCTCCTCGACCGGACCCGAGTTCTCGCGCTCGGCCCGGTCCGCGCCGACGCCCTGCGTGAGGTCGGCCACCAGCGGCGAGGGCGGCATCCCGTGCATCACGGCGCCGTCGAGCGCCGCCGCGGCGGCCGCGGCCACGTCGACGGCGTCCATGGGCCGGTCCAGGGCGGGCTGCTGCACCGCGGGCCGCCTGCGGCGGCTCCGGCGCGCGGAGAGCGCCTCCTGCTCGGCATCGTCCGGGTCGTACGCCTCGGGCGCCGCCCGGCGGCGCCGGGGGCTCTCGGGGAGCGCTTCGCGCCACTGCTCGTCGTAGCGCTCGTCGTCCTCGCCGAAGACCTCGTCCGTCTCCCGCGGCTGTACGACGCCGAGCCGGACGCCCAGCAGCCTCAGCCGCTGCGGAATCGCGTTGACCGGGGTCGCGGTGACCACCAGCAGCCCGAAGACCGTCAGCAGCACGAGGAGCGGCACGGCGAGGACGTCGCCCATCGTGTACGTCAGTGGAGTCGCCGCACCCCAGCCGATGAGCCCGCCCGCGTCTCTTATGGCCTGCATGCCGTCGCTTCGTGCGGGCGCCCCGCAGGCGATGTGGACCTGGCCGAGCACGCCGACGGCGAGCGCGGACAGGCCGATGACGATGCGCCCGTTGGCGTCGGGCTGCTCGGGATGCCGGATGAGCCGGGCGGCGACGACGGCCAGCAGTATCGGCACGAGCAGGTCCAAGCGGCCGAAGGCGCCGGTCACCAGCATCTCGACGAGGTCACCCACCGGACCGCGGAGGTTGGACCAGGTCCCTGCGGCGATGATCAGCGTGAGGCCGAGCAGCAGCAGCGCGAGGCCGTCCTTGCGGTGCGCCGGGTCGAGCCCCTTCGCGCCCCGCCCTATGCCGCGGAACACGGCGCCGACGGCGTGCGCCACTCCGAGCCAGAGGGCGCGTACGAGCCGGTACACGCCCCCGGTCGGATTGGGTGCCGGCTTCGGGGGTGCGGCTTTCCTGGCTGCGGCCTTCTTCGCAGGCGCCTTCTTCGCGGGAGCTCTCTTCGCGGGGGCCTTCTTCGCCACAGCCTTCGTCGGAGCAGCCGCCTTCTTCGCGGGCGGCTTCTTGGCTGCGGGCTGACGTGGGGCCATGAGTGTGAGGTTACCGGTGGAGACCACTGCGGACACGTGTGCCTACTGCTTCACCCGTTCGTGTCGCCCGTCCCAGGCACCGAACTGACGCCGTCTCAACAGCGGCAGGACTGCCGGAAGAGGGGCAACCGCGCGGCCGGCACCACCGACTCGCCCGTCCCTCACCGGCTCGAAGCCGCGCCGCCCTTCGCCCGTTCACCTGGCCCGTGCCGCGCAGGAACCGCCCCGCACGCTTCACCGACGCACACCAAGAAGACCGCCCCCGAAGCGCGCTCGGCCCGGGCGGAAACGGGAACTTGGCCCGGGCAGGCCGAAAGGAGCCGACCGGACTGCTCGCCGAGAACGCGCGGGTCCGGCGCAGACTTCCGGCCGGACCCGCGCGCTCGTCGTCAGTTCTGGGAGGGCAGCGAAGCCGCCCCGCTCCCCGTCCCGGGCTCCAGGGCGTCCAGTGCGCGGCGCAACCCCGTGAGTTTGCGTTCGAGATGGGCCGCTGTCGCCACCGCCGCGGCGTCCGCCGAATCGTCGTCCAACTGCTTGGAGAGAGCCTCGGCCTGTTCCTCGACTGCCGCGAGGCGTGCGGAGAGTTCGGCGAGCAGTCCGGCCGGCTCCTTGCTGTCGCCGAGGGCCGCCTTGCCGCCCCCGCCCTCCAGCTGGAGCCGCAGCAGCGCCGCCTGCTCCCGGAGTTGGCAGTTCTTCATGTAGAGCTCGACGAAGACCGAGACCTTCGCGCGCAGCACCCACGGGTCGAACGGCTTGGAGATGTAGTCGACCGCACCCGCCGCGTATCCCCGGAAGGTGTGGTGCGGGCCGTGGTTGATCGCGGTGAGGAAGATGATCGGGATGTCCCGCGTTCGTTCTCGCCTCTTGATGTGCGCGGCGGTTTCGAAACCGTCCATGCCCGGCATCTGGACGTCCAGCAGAATGACCGCGAAGTCGTCCGTGAGCAGTGCTTTGAGCGCTTCCTCCCCGGAAGATGCCCGAACCAGTGTCTGATCGAGCGCAGAGAGGATGGCCTCCAGCGCCAGCAGATTCTCCGGCCGGTCATCGACCAGGAGGATCTTGGCCTTCTGCACCATGGCCCGCCCTCCTCGTCCCGGCAGTGCACCGGGCGCCGCCCCAGGGGACGACTCCCTTGCGCCGCCCGTCCTTGTGCCGGTCATGGTAGCCGCACCCCGCTTGTCGCCACACCCTGTCACCGCGATGTCACTGTGCACGAAGCAGAAACGTAGCGGGAGACCAGAAGGTTCCCCGAATACCGGGTTTCTACACGGCTCCGGGCACAGTCAGTCAGCAACCCGGCACCCCGGACCGTCGGCCGATCGCCCCGTGCACGTGACGCTCGCGATCATTTCCCCACCACTCAATCATCCCCTGCCACACGATCAAACCCCGCCGCCCGCTCACTGCCCACGCATCCACTGTTCCATCACAGAAAGCAGGTGATCGGGATCGACCGGCTTCGTCACGTAGTCGGAGGCACCCGACTCGATGGCCTTCTCCCGGTCGCCCTTCATCGCCTTCGCGGTGAGCGCGATGATCGGCAGCCCAGCGAACTGGGGCATCCGGCGGATCGCCGACGTGGTCGCGTATCCGTCCATCTCCGGCATCATGATGTCCATCAGGACGACCGTCACATCGTCGTGCTGCTCCAGCACCTCGATGCCCTCGCGGCCGTTCTCGGCGTAGAGCACCGACAGACCGTGCTGCTCCAGAACACTGGTGAGGGCGAACACGTTACGGATGTCGTCGTCGACGATCAGTACCTTCTCGCCCTCGAACCGGAAGACCTCGCGCGACCGTGCGGTCACCTCCTCGCCGCCCGTGTCCCAGGCGTCCGTCGCCTGCGTCCGGTGCCCCGGCAGCGCGGGCCGCTGCTCGGCCGCGGGTACCGACCGGCGACGCCGCCTGAAGAGCGCGGCGGCACCGTTCTGGGTCTCCTGGTACGACTTGACCTCCGCCGGTGTCTCCACCCGGGCGTCGGCCTCGTCACCCGAGCCCGCCGGCAGCGCCCCGCTCTCCATGGAGGGGGACAGCTGCGGGTAACCCTGCGGCGGCAGTTCGCTCGGGTGCAGCGGCAAATACAGCGTGAACGTCGAGCCGCGTCCCGGCTCGCTCTGTGCGTGGATCTCACCGCCCAGCAGCCGTGCGATCTCCCGTGAGATGGACAGCCCCAGGCCCGTACCGCCGTACTTGCGGCTCGTCGTGCCGTCCGCCTGCTTGAACGCCTCGAAGATCACCCGCATCTTGCTGGCCGCGATGCCGATA
The DNA here is from genome assembly GCF_019090165.1 of Streptomyces sp. BV286. Classification (GTDB taxonomy): domain Bacteria; phylum Actinomycetota; class Actinomycetes; order Streptomycetales; family Streptomycetaceae; genus Streptomyces. The sequence goes on along the minus strand of NZ_JAHRIB010000193.1, from coordinate 8,775 downwards.
CCGGTGTCGGTCACGGAGAACGCGATCAGGTCGGCGTCCGCGTCACGCAGCGAGCCTGCCTCCAGCAGCTGCTCGCGGATCGCCACCGGCACCTCCGCGCCCGCGGGCCGGATGACCAGTTCGACGGCCCCGGAGTCGGTGAACTTCACCGCGTTGGAGAGCAGGTTGCGCAGCACCTGGAGAAGCCGCTGCTCGTCCGTGTGGAGGGTGGCCGGCAGCTCCGGCGACACCCGTACGGAGAAGTCCAGCCCCTTCTCCGCCGTCAGCGGGCGGAAAGTGGCCTCTACGTAGTCGACGAGCTGGACCAGGGCGATACGCGTCGGCGACACGTCCATCTTGCCCGCCTCGACCTTCGACAGGTCGAGGATGTCGTTGATCAGCTGGAGGAGGTCGGACCCGGCACCGTGGATCGTCTCGGCGAACTCGACCTGCTTCGGGGTGAGGTTGGAGTCCGCGTTGTCGGCGAGCAGCTTGGCCAGGATCAGCAGCGAGTTGAGCGGCGTGCGCAGCTCGTGCGACATGTTGGCGAGGAACTCGCTCTTGTAGCGCATGGAGACCGCGAGTTGCTCGGCGCGCTCCTCCAGGACCTGGCGGGCCTCCTCGATCTCGGTGTTCTTGACCTCGATGTCGCGGTTCTGCTGGGCCAGCAGCTCGGCCTTCTCCTCCAGTTCGGCGTTGGACGCCTGGAGGGCCTTCTGCCGGTTCTCCAGCTCGGCCGACCGCTCCCGGAGCTGCTCGGTGAGCTCCTGCGACTGCTTGAGCAGCACCTCGGTCTTCGTGTTGACCGCGATGGTGTTGACGCTCGTGGCGATCATCTCGGCGATCTGGCTGAGGAAGTCCTTCTGGATGTGCGTGAACGAGTGGAACGACGCCAGTTCGATCACGCCGAGGACGGTCCCCTCGAAGAGCACCGGCAACACGATGACATGCGCCGGAGGCGCCTCCCCGAGCCCGGACGCGATCTTCAGGTACCCCGGCGGCACGTTCTCGACGAGAATCGTGCGCTTCTCCTTGGCGGCCGTCCCGATCAGCGTCTCACCGGGCCGGAACGACGTCGGCATGGAGCCCATCGAGTACCCGTACGACCCGAGCATGCGCAGCTCGTACGAGTCGTCGTGCGCGGCGCCCACGTCCTTGCCGTCGTCCAGCGGCATCGCCATGAAGAACGCGCCGTGCTGTGCGGAGACCACCGGGGTCAGCTCGCCCATGATGAGCGAGGCCACGTCGGCGAGGTCGCGGCGGCCCTGCATCAGACCGGAGATCCGGGCGAGGTTACCCTTCAGCCAGTCCTGTTCCTTGTTGGCGATGGTGGTGTCGCGGAGGTTCGCGATCATCTTGTTGATGTAGTCCTGAAGTTCCTGGATCTCGCCGGAGGCGTCCACGTCGATCTTCAGGTTGAGGTCACCGCGGGTCACGGCGGTCGCCACGCGCGCGATGGCACGCACCTGCCGGGTCAGGTTCCCGGCCATCTCGTTCACCGACTCGGTGAGGTCGCGCCAGGTGCCGTCGACGTCGCGCACCCGCGCCTGGCCGCCCAACTGGCCCTCCGTGCCCACCTCGCGGGCGACTCGGGTGACCTCCTCCGCGAACGACGACAGCTGGTCGACCATCGTGTTGATGGTCGTCTTCAGCTCCAGGATCTCGCCGCGCGCGTCGATGTCGATCTTCTTGGTCAGATCGCCCTTGGCGATGGCCGTGGTGACCATCGCGATGTTGCGCACCTGTCCGGTCAGGTTGGACGCCATCCCGTTCACCGACTCGGTGAGGTCCTTCCACGTGCCCGCCACTCCGGGTACGCGGGCCTGGCCGCCCAGGATGCCGTCCGTACCCACCTCGCGGGCCACCTTGGTGACCTGGTCGGCGAACGAACTCAGCGTCTTCACCATGGTGTTGAAGGTGTCGGCGAGCTGCGCGACCTCGCCGCGCGCCTCGATCGTCACCGTCCTGGTCAGGTCCCCGTTGGCGACGGCCGCGGCGACCTGGGAGATGTTCCGCACCTGCACGGTCAGGTTGTTGGCCATCAGGTTGACGTTGTCGGTGAGGTCCTTCCAGATGCCCGTGACGCCCGACGCGTGCGCCTGGCCGCCCAGGATGCCCTCGGTGCCCACCTCACGGGCCACCCGCGTCACCTGCTCGGCGAAGGACGACAGCTGGTCGACCATCGTGTTGACGGTGGTGACCAGTTCGAGGATCTCGCCCCGCGCGTCGACGGTGATCTTCTTCGACAGGTCGCCCTTGGCGACGGCGGTCGTGACCTCGGCGATGTTGCGCACCTGGATGGTCAGGTTGTTCGCCATGAAGTTCACGGACTGGGTGAGGTCCTTCCAGGTGCCGGAGACACCCTGCACCTCGGCCTGCCCGCCGAGGATGCCCTCCGTGCCCACCTCACGGGCCACCCGGGTGACCTGCTCGGCGAAGTTCGACAGCTGGTCGACCATCGTGTTGAGGGTGTTCTTCAGCTCCAGGATCTCGCCGCGCGCGTCCACGTCGATCTTCTGGGACAGGTCACCCCTGGCCACCGCCGTCGCGACCTGCGCGATGTTGCGCACCTGGGCGGTGAGGTTGCCCGCCATGCCGTTCACGGAGTCCGTCAGGTCCCGCCACACACCGGCGACGCCGGGCACCTGCGCCTGCCCGCCGAGACGGCCCTCGGTACCCACCTCGCGGGCCACCCGCGTCACCTGGTCCGCGAACGCCGAGAGCTGGTCGACCATCGTGTTGATGGTGTTCTTCAGCTCCAGGATCTCGCCGCGCGCGTCCACGTCGATCTTCTGCGACAGGTCACCCCTGGCCACCGCCGTCGTGACCTGCGCGATCTGCCGCACCTGCGAGGTCAGGTTCCCCGCCATGAAGTTGACTGAGTCGGTCAGTTCCTTCCAGGTGCCGGACACGCCGTCCACGCGGGCCTGACCGCCGAGGCGGCCCTCCGTGCCCACGTCCCGGGCCATCCGGGTCACCTGGTCGGCGAAGGACGAGAGCTGGTCCACCATCGTGTTGACGGTGTTCTTCAGCTGGAGCATCTCTCCGGAGACGTCGACCGTGACCTTCTGCGACAGATCGCCGTTGGCGACCGCCGTCGTCACCTGCGCGATGTTGCGGACCTGACCCGTCAGGTTCCGGAACGCCGTGTTGACGGAGTCGGTGAGGTCCTTCCAGGTACCGGCCACCCCCGGCACCTGCGCCTGGCCGCCCAGTTCACCCTCGACACCGACCTCGCGCGCCACGCGCGTGACCTCGACACCGAAGGAGGACAGCTGGTCGACCATCGTGTTGACGGTGTTCTTCAACTCCAGCATCTCGCCGGCGACCTCGACGCTGACCTTCTGCGACAGATCGCCGTTGGCGACCGCCGTCGTCACCGCGGCGATGTCGCGCACCTGGGTGGTGAGATTCCGGAAGACCGTGTTCACCGAATCGGTGAGGTCCTTCCACGTACCCGCCGCACCCGGCACGTTCGCCTGTCCGCCGAGCCGCCCCTCGCCACCGACCTCGTTGGCGACGCGTGTGACCTCGTCCGCAAACGTCCGCAGCGTCTCGGTCATCTGGTTGATCGTCTCGGCGAGCTGCGCGACCTCACCGCGCGCGGACACCGTCACCTTCTGCGACAGGTCACCGTTGGCGACCGCCGTCGTGACCTGGGCGATGCCGCGCACCTGCGCGGTCAGATTGCCGGCCATGAGGTTCACCGAATCGGTGAGGTCCTTCCACACACCCGCCACACCGGGCACCTGGGCCTGCCCGCCGAGCTCGCCCTCGGTACCCACCTCGCGGGCGACTCGCGTCACCTCGGAGGAGAAGGAGGACAGCTGGTCCACCATCGTGTTGACGGTGTTCTTCAGCTCCAGCATCTCGCCGGCCACGTGAACCGTGACCTTCCGGGACAGATCACCCTTGGCGACCGCTGTCGTCACCAGCGCGATGTCCCGCACCTGAGCCGTCAGCCGGTACGCCATCGTGTTGACGGAGTCGGTGAGGTCCTTCCACGAACCGGACATGCCCCGCACGCGGGCCTGACCGCCGAGCTTGCCCTCGGTACCGACCTCGCTGGCCACGCGCGTGACCTCGTCGGTGAACGTGGACAGCTGGTCGACCAGGTTGTTGACCGTGCGCCCGACCTTCAGGAACTCACCACGCAGCGGATGCCCGTTCCCGTCCGCGGCCTGCGCCCGCAGTTCCATACGCGGCGACAGGTCGCCCTCGGCCACCGCGGACAGCACCCGGCCGACCTCGGAGACGGGCCGTACGAGGTCGTCGACGAGCGCGTTCGACGCATCGATCGCCGCGGCCCAGGAGCCCTCACAGGCGCCCGTCTCCAGCCGCTCCGTGAGCTTCCCCTCACGTCCGACCATGCGCCGCACCCGTGACAGCTCACCCGTCAGCTGCAGGTTCCGGTCGGCCACCTCGTTGAACACCGCCGCGATCTCGGACATCACGTCGTCGCCGGAGACCGTGAGCCGCTTGCGGAAGTTGCCGTCCCGCATCGACACCAGGGCCGCCAGCAGCCTGTTCATGGCCGCGGTGTCCACCGCCGTGGTGCCATTGCGCGGTTTGCGCTGGTTACTCAGGGACTGTCCGCCTTTCGCGCGCGTCTTAGTGCCCCGCGTCGCTGCGCCAGACTCCACTGTGTCCCTCCCGCAAGGGTCGACCATTACTGCTCGGCGTACTCGGGTACTACTGCTCCGCGAACCGGCAGGCACTCGGCCTGCCCGAACCTTCCCTTCAAGCTTGCCCAGTGTTTCACCCTGGTTGAACCAGGCCATAACAGTTCGGCAGCTTCGCACACGGTCCGCACACCCGCGGGACGTAAACACTGGCGACCGGCATCCGCAGGGACGGCGAAGGTAAGTAACCTTGCATGCGGCTGTCCAGCCACGCCGGTCCTTCCGGCCTGGGCGGTGGCACGAGCACGAGCGGGCAGGCATCGGAGGGGCACCGCACCATGACCACCGGACTGCATCCCGGGGGACCACCCCAGGATCCCCGGCCGACCGGGAACGAGCTCCTGCCCCGGCAGGAGCGGGTCGGCCACGGAGCACTGCCCGCCGACGACCGGACAAGGAGTTCTGTGATCACCGCGCGCGCGGCCGCCAGCTTCGACCCTGTCGGGCGGTCCGTCGCGACCGCCCGTTCCTTCGTCCGTGACACCCTCCAGGGATGGGGCTTCGCCGACATCGTCGACGACGCCGTGGTCCTCACCAGCGAGCTGGTCACCAACGCCGTGGTGCACGCCGGCACCGCCGCGGACGTGCTGTGCCTGCGCAGCGACGACGGCGTACGGATCGAGGTGGCGGACCGCTACCCGGAACGTGAGATTCCACTCCAGGCGAGCACGCTGAGCATGGGCAATCCCGACCGCGAGGGCGGTCGCGGTCTCCAGCTCTGTGCCGCCCTCGCCGACCGCTGGGGTGTCGAGTACACGCCCACCCGGAAGCAGGTCTGGTTCCTGCTGGACCTTCCCGAGCGCGCGGTGGGGACCCGCACCGCGGGCCCCTCCCTCCCCTCCCATCTGCTTCCGCTCGCCGACGGCCGGGTCCGCGTGGCGGTCATCCAGATCGACCGCACGGGCGCCATCAACGCCTGGAACGAGGACGCGGAGGAGCTCTTCGGGTACGCGGCGGAGCAGGTCATCGGCAAGCCGCTGACCGACCTCGCGGCCTGGCCGCACACGCCCGGCACCAGCACGGGCATCGCCGAGGCCCTCCAGCTCTCGCGCTGGGAGGGCAGTTACGGCCTGCGCGGCGCCAGCGGCCGCGTCACGCCCGTGTACGCCTCGCACCTGCGCGTACGGGACACGGGCGGGGAGCCCTCGACGGTCTGTCTCCTGGTGCGTGACCACGAACGGGCGGTTCTGCAGACCCCGTTGCGCGTCTCGGCCACCGACACGACCACCAGCTCCGAGGGCCACGCGTCGGACTCCTTCGAGGTCTTCATCGGCTCACCGGCCCCGGACGACCTCGACGGCCTCCTCCAGCGCACGGTGGAGCGCGCCCGCGACATGCTCGACGCCGACTCCGCCTTCCTGCTCCTGGCGACGGACGACGAAACGGAGTTGGAGGTGCGCGCCTCCACCGGGCTCCCCTCCGCCCGCCAGCGGTTCGCCCGCGTCCCCGTGGAGGCGGGCACCGGCCGCTACGGCTCGGCACGCATGCCGGCCGTCCACGAAGACCTCTCGGCCGTCCCCGGCGCCGTCCCGCTACTCAGTGGCACCGGCATGCGTTCGGTCGTCATGGTCCCCCTCAAGGTCGAGGGCCGGCTCACCGGCTCGCTCGGCGTGGCGGCCGAGTCGCCCGGCCGCTACTCGAACGAGGAGGCCCTGCGTCTCCAGTTCGCCGCCGACCGCATCGCGCTCGCCGTGGAGTCGGCCCGGCTGGGAGAGCTGGAGCGTCTGCGCCGCGGCTCGCTGTCGTTCCTCGTCGAGGCCTCGGACCTCCTCGCGGGCACACTGGACCGCGACCAGACGCTGGCCCTCATGGCCCAGATGACGGTCCCGACGCTGGCCACCTGGTGTGCCGTCTACACGATCGCCGACCAGGCCTCGGACCCCTACCTCTCGTACGTCCTGCACGAGGACGAGGAACGCATCGACGGTCTCAAGGCCCTCCTGTCGAAGATCGCCCCTCCTGACCCGGTGCCCACTCCGGGCGCCCGCGTCTGGGCCGCCCCGGCGGAGGCGGCCCACCAGGCCGCCCTGCGCACCTCGATGCGCAGCCTCGGTCTGGGCGGACCGTCGACGGTGAGCTCCGGGATCGGTACGACACTGGCGACGGCCGGCGCGGTCGGCGGCGAGACGGTTGTTCTTCCCCTGGTGGCCCGCAACCGCGTGATCGGCATGCTGACGCTCGGCAAGCCGACGGACGAGCACTTCCGCCAGGAAATCCTGGAGCTGGCCGAGGACTTGAGCCGCCGGGCCGCCCTGGCCCTGGACAACGCCCGCCTGTACTCGGAGCGCACGGCCATCAGCCAGTCCCTCCAGCGCAGCCTCCTGCCCCCGGAGCTCCCCCACATCGAGGGCGTCGAGGTGGAGGTCATCTACCGCGCGGCCGGCGAGGGCAACGAGGTCGGCGGCGACTTCTACGATCTCTTCCCCATCCGCGACGGCGCCTACGGCTTCGCCATCGGAGACGTGTGCGGTACGGGACCGGAGGCGGCCGCGGTCACGGGGCTCGCCCGGCACGCGCTGCGCCTGCTGGCCCGCGAGGGCTTCGGCGGCCCCGCGGTCCTGGAGCGCCTGAACTCCGCGATCCTCGACGAGGGCGCCCGCAGCCGCTTCCTGACGCTCCTGTACGGGGAGTTGTGGCCCCAGGAGGACGGCTCGGCGATCCTGAAGGTGGTCTGCGCAGGTCACCCGCTTCCCCTCCGCCTCCGTCAGGACGGCACCGTGGAACCGGCCGCCGATCCCCAGCCGCTCCTCGGCGTCATGGACGACCTGGAGCTGTACGAGCAGACGGTGACGCTCGACCCGGGAGATGTCCTGCTCTGCGTGACGGACGGCGTCACCGAACGCCGCGAGGGGACTCGCATGCTGGGTGACGACGGACTCACGGACGTCCTCACCACGTGCACGGGTCTGACGGCCGGTGCGGTGGCCGCCCGCATCATGCGCGCGGTGGAGCGCTTCGCGAGCGACGCCCCGTCCGACGACATGGCCATCCTGGCGATGCGCGTCCCGGGCCTCCAGAAGGACTGACTCCGAAAGCGCCAACCGACCCCGGGACACACGAAAGGCCCCCGCCCTGTAGGGCGGAGGCCTTTTCTGTCTGAGCCCCCAAACGGAATCGAACCGTTGACCTTCTCCTTACCATGGAGACGCTCTACCGACTGAGCTATAGGGGCCTGTTGCTTTCGAGGTCTCCCCCGCTGCAACGCAATAGATCATACCCCGAACGTCTGCGTGCTCCCAACCGCGTTCGAGCAACTAGAAGGCGGGCTGGAGCAGTCCCCCGAGGGCATTGCACGTGGACACGATCCGCTGCATCTCGCGCTTCGTCAGCGACGCGTCGACAGGCAGCGTCAGCGTCTCGTCGGCGGCCCGCTCGGTCTCGGGCAGGCATACGTCCTGCCGGAAGCCGGGCATCCGGTGCACAGGGGTCTTGACTGGCACCCTGCACTCGACGCCCTTGGCCCGCACGGCCCGCGCGAAAGCGTCCCGATCGGGCCGCCCGTTCCCCGGCACCCGCACGACGTACTGCTGGTACGTGTGCCCGGCGCCTCGCTCCGGAGTCCGTACGCCCCTCAACCGCCCGTCGAGGTAGGTCGCGTGTGCCCTGCGCTCCTCGATCTCGGCGTACGGCGCCTCGGACTCACCCTGTTCGAGCACCAGGAGCCCGCGCCGCTGACCGACGTCCCACAGGCGTGCCATGTCAGCGGGTCGCCCGAAGCGGTGCACGGCCACGAGCGCGGCCGTCCGTGGTCCGACGGCGGCGTCCACCTCGACGGCGTCCAGGCAGTATGTGGCCGGGTCGATGTCGGCGAACACCGGCAGTGCGCCGGCCTGGATCACCGCTTCGGCGACCTCGGCGTTTCCGAACGCAGGCACGATGACCTCGTCACCGGCTCCGACACCCGCGGCCCTGAGCATTGCAGCAGTACCCATGCCACCGATGCTGGTCGCGCAACGTGAACTCCAAGTGACGCAAAACAAAAAAGAGCTGGTCCCTGAACCTAAGTTCAGGGACCAGCTCTATCAAAGATTGTTCGGCGGCGTCCTACTCTCCCACAGGGTCCCCCCTGCAGTACCATCGGCGCTGTAAGGCTTAGCTTCCGGGTTCGGAATGT
>NZ_JAHRIB010000192.1 GCF_019090165.1 Streptomyces sp. BV286 | reverse complement strand
CGCATTCAGCGAGAAGGCCACATCAACAACCGACGAACCCGCCGTCTGCTGCTGCGCCAACAACGCCCCCGCCTGCGCCCGCAACGCCCCTACAGACTTGCCCGACATCACCCACGGCACCAGCACGCCCGCCGGTGCGTCCGCCGTTTCCGGCTCGGCCGCCTCGGCCTCCGGAGCGGGGGCCTCCTCAAGGATCACGTGGGCATTGGTTCCGCTGAATCCGAAGGAGGAGACGCCGGCCCGGCGTGGCCGACCGTTCTGCGGCCACTCCCGCGCCTCGCCGAGCAGTTCGATCGCCCCGGCGGACCAGTCCACGTGCGAGGAAGGCTCGTCGATGTGCAGGGTCTTGGGCAGGAGGCCCGCCCGCAATGCCAACACCATCTTGATCACACCGGCCACACCCGCGGCCGCCTGCGTATGACCGAGGTTCGACTTGGACGAGCCGAGCCACAGCGGCCGGCCTTCGTCCCGACCCTGGCCGTAGGTGGCGAGCAGCGCCTGCGCCTCGATCGGGTCACCCAGCGTGGTGCCCGTGCCATGTGCCTCGACCGCATCCACCTCGGCCGGTGTCAGACCCGCATTCGCCAACGCCTGACGAATCACCCGCTGCTGCGACGGACCGTTCGGAGCCGTCAGACCATTACTCGCACCATCCTGGTTCAACGCCGAACCCCGCACCACGGCCAGCACCTCGTGACCGTTGCGCCGCGCATCCGACAACCGCTCAAGGACGAGGACACCCACACCCTCGGACCAACCGGTGCCGTTCGCGTCCGCCGAGAACGCCTTGCACCGACCGTCCGGGGAGAGGGCGCGCTGGCGGCTGAACTCGACGAAGCGTTCGGGGGTCGCCATGACGGTGACTCCGCCGGCCAGGGCGAGGGTGCATTCCTGCTGGCGGAGGGCGTGGGCGGCGGAGTGGAGCGCGACCAGGGAGGAGGAGCAGGCGGTGTCGATCGAGACCGCGGGGCCCTCCAGTCCGAGTACGTAGGAGATGCGCCCGGACACGATGCTGGAGTGGGTGCCGGTGCTGAGGTGGCCCTCGGCCCCGTCGGCCGCGGCGCCCTTTTGGATGCCGTAGTCGGAAGACATCACTCCGATGAAGACGCCTGTCCTGCTGCCCTTGAGCCGGAGCGGGTCGAGCCCGCTCGCCTCCAGGGCCTCCCAGGACGCCTCCAGCAGGAGCCGCTGCTGCGGATCCATGGCGACGGCCTCGCGCGGCGAAATCCCGAACAGTCCGGCGTCGAACCTCTCGGCGCCGTTGATGAAACCGCCCTCACGCGTATAGCTGGTACCCGCGTGGTCGGGGTCCGGGTGGTAGAGGCCCTCGATGTCCCAGCCGCGCCCCTCGGGGAACCCGCTGATCGCATCACGGCCCGAGCGGAACAAATCCCACAACTGGTCGGGGGTTTCGACACCGCCGGGGAAGCGGCAGCTCATACCCACGATCGCGATCGGCTCGCTCGCCCTGCCCTCGACCTCGCGCAGGCGCTCGGTGGTCTCGTGCAGATCGGTGGTGACGCGCTTCAGGTATTCGCGGAGCTTGGCTTCGTTGGCCATGAGTAGTTCACCCGTCCAGGTATGCGAGCGTCCAGGGATGCGAGAACGCGGGAGCTTCGGTGGGTCAGCCGGGGGGGAGGGATCAGGACTTCCCGAAGGTGCTGTCGATGAAGTCGAAGATCTCGTCGTCGCTGGCGGAGTCCAGTTCCACCGCGGCCGCGCCGTGATCCGGTGCGCGCTGGGCGCTGTTCCAAGCGGTCAGAATGCCGTTGAGGCGTGCGGTGACGGCCGAGTGGAGGTCGGCGTCCAGGTCGGCCGTGGTGGCGGACTCCCCCATCACCGTTTCGATGTGGGCGAGTTGCTCCAGCAGCCGGACGCCGAGCGGTTCCTCGGTGGGCAGGCCCGGTGCGAGTTCCGTCAGCAGGTACTGGGCGAGTGCCGTGGGTGTCGGGTAGTCGAAGACCAGGGTGGCGGGCAGCCTCAGCCCGGTCGCGGTGTTGAGCCGGTTGCGCAGTTCGACCGCGGTGAGCGAGTCGAAGCCGATCTCTTTGAAGGCTCTGGCCGGCTCGACGGCGTCAGGGCCGGCGTGCCCGAGGACGGCGGCGACCCGTTCGCGTACGAGTTCCAGGACGGTCTCGTTGCGCTCCGCCGGCGAGAGGCTCGCGAGCCGGGTCTCCAGATCCGTGCCCTGGCTCCCCGTGTCGGCGGCGGCGACCCGGCGGGCGATGGGCGCGCGCACGATCCCGCGGAACAGGTGCGGTACAGGCGACGCGTCCGCGGCGAGCGCTGCCGTGTCCAGGCGCATCGGGACCAGCAGGGCCTCGTCGAAGTCGTGCGCGTGATCGAGGAGGGCCAGACCCTCGGCGGCGGCGAATCCCCGGACGCCGGCGTCGGCCAGCCGCGCGAGGTCCGCGTCGCCCAGGTGGCCGGTCATCTCGCTCCGGTCCTCCCACAGTCCCCAGGCGAGCGACTGTCCGGGCAGACCCGCGGCCCTCCGTCGCTGCGCCAGGGCGTCTAGGAAGACGTTGGCGGCCGCGTAGTTGGCCTGGCCTGCGTCGCCTGACACACCGGCGGCCGAGGAGTACAGCACAAAGGCCGCGAGGTCGAGATCCCTGGTCAGTTCGTGCAGGTTCCACGCGGCGTCCACCTTGGGCCGCATGACGGCGTCGACCCGCTCGGGCGTCATTGCCTCGACCACACCGTCGTCCAGCACACCTGCCGTGTGGAAGACGCCGGTCAGCGGGGCTTCCGCGGGAACGGTCGCGAGCAGCGCATCCAATGCCACCCGGTCGGAGATGTCGCAGGCGACGATGCGTACGTCGGCCCCCAGCGCGGCGAGTTCCTCCCGCTGGGCCTCGGCGCCCGGTGCGTCCTCGCCCCGTCGGCTGACCAACAGCAGGTTGCGTACGCCGTGTTCGGTGACCAGGTGGCGGGCCAGGAGGCTGCCCAGGACGCCGGTGCCTCCGGTGACGAGGGCGGTGCCGCCCGGATTCAGCCGCTGCGGGACAGTCAGGGCGATCTTGCCGGTGTGCCGGGCCTGCGACATGTGGCGCAGCGCGGCGGATGCCCGGCGGACGTCCCAGGTGGTGACCGGCAGCGGCCGGAGCACGCCCTTGTCGAAGAGGGCGAGCAGTTCGGAGAGGATCTCCTGGATACGCTCAGGAATGGCTCCGGGACTGCCGACACCGGTGAAGACGGTCAGGTCGTACGCCTGGTACGTAACACCGGGGTGGGCGGCCGCGACCTCGTCCGACTCTCGGATGTCGGTCTTGCCCATCTCCAGGAAGTGGCCGCCGCGCGGCAGGAGCCGCAAAGAGGCGTCGACGTACTCGTGCGCCAGGGAGTTGAGGACAACATCGACGCCCCCGCCGCCCGTGCCGCTCAGGAAGTGGTCTACGAAGTCCAGTGACCTGCTGGACGCGAGGTGCCGCTCGTCGAATCCCATCGCGCGCAGTGTCGCCCACTTGCCCGGGCTGGCCGTGCCGTAGACCTCGGCGCCGAGGTGCCGGGCGAGCTGCACCGCGGCCATGCCGACACCGCCGGTGGCGGCATGCACCAGGACACGGTCGCCGGGCTTGACCGAGGCCAGGTCGACCAGGCCGTAGTACGCGGTGAGGTACACCAGCGGGATGGTCGCGGCCTCGGCGTACGTCCAGGTGTCGGGGATACGTGCCACCATGCGCCGGTCCGCCACGGCGACCGGTCCGAAGGGGCCGTCGAAGACGCCCATGACGCGGTCGCCCACCGCCATGCCGGTCACTCCGGGGCCGATGTCCGTCACCACGCCCGCGGCCTCGCCGCCGAGTTGGGTGCCTCGGGCCGGAACCATGCCAAGTGCCATCAGGACATCGCGGAAGTTCACGCCGGCCGCGTGAACGGCGATCCGCACCTCTCCTTCACCGAGCGCATCCGCCGCGTCTGGGGCCGGGACAACCGTGAGTGCGTCGAGGTTGCCACCGGGGTCCTTGGCGAGGCGCCAGGGAGCGTCCCCGGCAGGAGCGGTGAGTGCGTCGCCGCTCCGGGCAGGCGCGAGGCGGGCAGCCAGCATCTCGCCCTCACGCATGGCGAGTTGGGGCTCACCGGACGCCAGCACCGCGAGGATATCGTCTACCGGCGTGTGGGAAACATCCGCCGGCCGGCCGGAACCCGCAGGGTCGGTGGCCGGGTCGAGGTCGAGGAGCGCGAACCGGTCGGGGTGCTCCGACTGCGCTGCACGCACCAGGCCCCACACTCCCGAGAGGGCCAGCCCCGGTACCGGCTCGTGGGCATGTACGCCGACAGCGCCGCGTGTCACCCACACCAGGCGGGAGGCGGCCCACCGGCCGTCGGACAACCACTCCTGGGCGAGCGTGAGCGCCCGTCCGGTGACACCTCGTACCATGTTCGGGACGTCGGCACCGGTCTCCGCCGAGGGCACTGCCGCCCAGGCCTCCACGTCCACCAGTACCCAGTCCGGGACCTCGCCACCGGCATCCGCGAGCGCCTTGATCTCCGTCAGGTCCATCACGGTGTCGGCGGCCCCGGCCAGGGTGCTGCCCTCTCCCAGGACCACCCATCCCGATCGCGGACCTTCGGAGGGTGCAGAGGCGGCGGGAGTCCAGGACAACCGCCACAACGCGTCATCGGTCACGTCATGCCCGCCCGCGGCGGTGTTGAGCTGTTCCGGGCTGATGTCGCGGGTGACGAGTGAGTCGACCCGGGCCACCGGCAGTCCTGCCGCGTCGGCCAGCTCCACACCGAAGCCATCCTCCCCGACCGGCCACAGGCGGACCCGCAACGACGACGCACCCGACGCATACAGAGACACACCCGACCAGGCGAACGGCAGACGTATGCCCCCGCCCTCACCGGTGTCCGGGTCGGGGACGAAGGAGCCGAAGCCTGCCGCCTGAAGCGCCGCGTCCAGCAGAGCCGGGTGCAGCCCGAAACCCTCCACCGCCGTGCCGTCCGGAAGGGCAACCTCAGCGAACACCTCCTCACCCCTGCGCCAGACCCCGTTCAGGCCCTGGAAGACCGGACCGTACTCATAACCCTCCACCGCCAAATCCTCATACACACCCACCAGATCGACCCGCTCGGCACCCGGCGGAGGCCACGCCGCCGACAACACAGACCCACCGACCGACTGCGAGGCGGTGTCAGAGGTCACGAAGCCAGTGGCATGACACACCCACTCCCCCTCCACCCCCTCACCCGAACCGGAATACACGCCCACACTGCGACGTCCGCCGTCCCCGGCAGCACCCACCACCACCTGCACCTGCACCGCACCGCGCGCCGGCACCACCAACGGCGCCGCCAGCATCAACTCCTCAACCCGGCCACACCCCACCTCGTCACCGGCCCGCACCACCAACTCCACGAACGCCGCACCCGGCAACAGCACCACACCCGACACCGCATGAT
>NZ_JAHRIB010000191.1 GCF_019090165.1 Streptomyces sp. BV286 | reverse complement strand
GCGACCGTCCCCCCTTCCGCCGTGACGATGAGCGCGGCGCCCCTCGTCGTGACGGTGACCGTCCCGCGTTCCGGCGTGACGATCGTCGTGATGACAACCGCAGCGGTGGCGACCGTCCCCCCTTGCGTCGCGATGACCGTCGTGACGACAACCGTGGCGGTGGCGATCGTGGCGGTTTCCGTCGTGACGACAGTCGTGGTGGTGACCGTCCGGCGTTCCGTCGTGACGACGACCGCGGTCCCCGTCGTGACGGTGACCGTCCCCCCTTCCGCCGTGACGACCGGCGTGATGACAACCGGGGCGGCGGCGACCGTGGCGGCTTCCGCCGCGACGACAACCGCAGCGGTGGCGGCTTCCGCGGGCGGGACGACCGGGGCGGGCCTCGCCGCGACGACAACCGCGGCGGGTTCCGTGGGCGCGACGATCGCCGGGACGACCGGCGCGGTGGTGGCGGCGGTGGTGGCCGCTTCCGCGACGAGCGCGAGCGTGACCGCGAGCCGATCAAGCGGCTGCCGATCCCGGACGACGTCACGGGCGAGGAGATCGACAAGGACGTACGCCAGGAGTTGATGAGCCTGCCCAAAGGGCTCGCCGAGGACGTCTCCAGGAACCTGGTGATGGTGGCCCGGCTCATCGACGAGGACCCCGAAGGTGCGTACGGCTACTCCAGGGTCGCGCTGCGTCTCGCGTCGCGTGTCGCCGCCGTGCGTGAGGCGGCCGGTTTCGCCGCGTACGCGAACCAGAAGTACAGCGAGGCGCTCGCCGAGTTCCGGGCCGCGCGGCGCATGACCGGCAACGTCGACCTGTGGCCCGTGATGGCGGACTGCGAGCGTGGGCTGGGACGTCCGGAGAGGACGCTCGACATGGCCGGGGCTCCCGAGGTGCAGAAGCTCGACAAGGCCGGCCAGGTCGAGATGCGGCTCGTGGCGGCCGGTGCACGGCGGGACATGGACCAGCTCGACGCGGCCATCGTCACGCTGCAGAGCCCCGAGCTGGCCTCCAACTCCGTACAGCCCTGGACCGCGCGGCTGCGTTACGCGTACGCCGACGCGCTGCTCGCGGCCGGGCGTGAGGGCGAAGCACGCGAGTGGTTCGCCAAGGCCGTCGAGTCCGACAAGGACGGCAGCACCGACGCCTCTGACCGGCTCGCGGAGCTCGACGGTGTCGAGTTCATGGACGCATTCGACGAAGACGAGCACGAGGGCCGGGGAGAGGGCCAGGACGAGCTGGAGCTGGAGCGCGATGGCGACAGTTTCCCGGAGGTCGTGACCGTCGAGGTGCCGGAGACCGAGGTGCCGGAGACCGAGGCCGTCGAGGCGGCCGAAGAGACCGAAGGTTCCGTGGGCGAGTCGCAGGGTGCCGTCGACAGTGACGACAGCCACAAGGACGCCGACAAGGACGCCGGCACTGGCAGTGGCAAGGACGAGCTGGAGGACTGAGGTTTCCCAGCAGCCGGAGTCGGGCTGGTAGGAGCGTGCGGGCGGGATCCCCTGGAGGGGGTCCCGCCCGTTTGTGTTGCGGTGTTGCGGTGTCGCCGTGAGCCGGGTCAGATACCGAGCGCGCGGAGCACCAGGCCCGATGCCGGCTTCGGGCCGAAGGACGTCGACTTGCGGGGCATCGTGACGCCCTGGCTCGCCAGGTCCCGTACGACCTCCTCGCGGACCGGGTGCATCAGGACGGCCGTGCCGCCGTCGCGCTCGGCCTTGGCCACGGTGGCGGCCGTGTCGTGGATGTAGGCGATGTGCTCCGGGACGTCCGGAATGCGCCACACATGGTCGAGGAGGGTGGCGTGCAGGACTGTCGCGTCGAGGGTGCGCCAGGCTTCCGGCCGGTCCTGCTGGATCGTACGGGCGAGGAGTTCGGGGGAGGGGCGGTCCACGAGGTGGAAGGCGCCGTCGCCGGCAAGGAGGAAGGCGTTTCCCTCGGCGGCCGCGGTGGACAGGGCGGACAGGGCTTCGTCCAGGGGCCCGGCCACGTCGCGTATGCGGAAGGACCCGTCCAGGGCGGCGATGGCCTCGGGCACCGGGAGGCGGTGCAGGAGACGGTGGATCGCGCGGACGCGGAGCGGATGGCGGGCGGTGTCGACCAGCAGCACCAGACCGAAGTCCCAGGCGCTGGGGGAGGGGTGCTCCGCGCGTAGACGCAGGTAGGTGGCCCAGCGGTGGTGGCCGTCCGCGATGAGCGCCTGGCGGCCGGCCAGGTCCGTGCGTACCTCGGCGAGATCGGTGGGCCGGGTGACGGCCCACAGACGATGGCTGAAGCCGTCCTCCGTGGTGGTGGACAGCAGGGGCGGGCCTTCGGCGACGCGCTCGATGACGGCCGTTGTCCCGGAGTCGGTGCCGTCGCCCCGGTAGGTCAGCAGCAGGGGTTCGAGGTTCGCGGAGGTGGCTCGCATGAGGGCCGCGCGGTCCGCGACGACGTGCGGCATGACGTCCTCGTGCGGCAGCACGACGCCGTCCGCCGGTTCCGACAGGCGCAGGGCCCCGATGACGCCCCGCTGGAGGAGACCGTCGCCGTCCCGCTGCTCGTAGACGTACAGACCCGGCTCGGTGTCGGCCGTCAGGACGCCCTCGGACAGCCAGCGGTGCAGGGTGTCCGCCGCCTGCTCGTTGCGGACGCCGGGTGTGGTCGCCTGGGGCAGGATCAGCCGGACGATGTTGTGCGGGTCCGCCGATTCGAGGTGGTGCAGACCGTCGGGCCGTACGACCACGTCGTACGGCGGGGATGTCACGGCGGACAGGCTGCCGACCCGGTCGGGGTCGTAGCGCAGGCCCCGGAACGGGGTGAGATCAAGGCCCATGCGTGCCGGTACGTCCGCGGTACCTGCAGTGTTCATTGATGCATCGTAAGTGTGCCGGTGCCATGCGCGATGATCGGGGGAATGGGATCGAACGAGGAGCGATGCGTAATGAGCCAGACCGCGAGGACGCGGCCCGACGGCAGTGACACGGCCCTGAGTGAGGCGTACGACACGGCGCTGCTCGACCTGGACGGCGTGGTGTACGCGGGCGGGAACGCGATCGCGTACGCGGTCGAGTCGCTCGGTACGGCCCGCACGGGCGGAATGCGGCTCGCGTACGTGACGAACAACGCGCTGCGGACGCCCGACGCCGTCGCGGAGCACCTCACGGAGCTGGGCATCGCGACCGAGGCGCCGGACGTGATCACCTCGGCGCAGGCCGTGGCCCGGCTGATCAGCGAGCAGGTGCCCCAGGGGGCGCGCGTGCTGGTGATCGGCGGGGAGGGGCTGCGGGTCGCCCTGCGTGAGCGGGGGTTGGAGCCCGTGGAGTCGGCCGACGACGAGCCGGTGGCGGTCGTGCAGGGCTTCGGCGGGCCCGACCTGCCGTGGGGACGCTTCGCGGAGGCCAGCTACGCCGTCGCGCGCGGGGTGCCGTGGTTCGCGTCCAACACCGACCTGACGATTCCCAGCGCGCGCGGGATCGCTCCGGGCAACGGCGCGGCCGTGGAGGTCGTACGGATCGCGACGGGCGCCGAGCCGCAGGTGGCGGGCAAGCCGCTGCCGCCGATGCACCGGGAGACGATCCTGCGGACCGGGGCCGTGCGACCGCTGGTCGTGGGTGACCGGCTCGACACGGACATCGAGGGAGCGTTCAACGGAGAGGTGGACTCGCTGCTCGTACTGACCGGGGTGACCGACGGGCCGCAGCTCCTCGCGGCGCCGCCGGAGCACCGGCCGACCTATGTCGACGCCGACCTGCGGGGGTTGCTGACCGGTCAGCCCGAAGTCGTCGAGGCGGGCGGCGGCTTCCGGTGCGGTGGTTACACGGCGACGGCCGGGAGCGAGAGGCTTGAACTGGACGGTGAGGGCGAGCCGATGGACGGGCTGCGGGCCCTGTGCGCCGCGGCCTGGACGGCGGCCGGCGACGGGAAGTGCGAACTGGACGGAGGCAAGGCGCTGGCCCGGCTGGGGCTTTGAGTGCTCTGATCGCTGTGCGCCCCGGGACCGTTGCTCGGCTCGCGGTCTTCGGCGCAGGGAGGACGAAGGGGGAGGTCAAGCAGGTCGACGCGGACGCGGATCGGAGCGGTTTGCGAGGGTAGGCTAACCTAACTACGTGTTGGTCGACAGTCCCCCCGAACCGCGCGCGGAGACCGCCCCCGCGCCCCCGAGCCGCCGGGCGATACGAGCTGCGGGGCTCTTGCTCTCCCTCGCCGTGCTGGTGCTCGTCGCCCTGGCGAGCATCGCGATCGGCGCGAAAGAGCTGTCGCTGGAGCAGGTCTGGCACGGCCTGTTCGAGGACTCGGGGACGTACGGCGACGTCGTGGTCAGTGAGCGGTTGTCGCGTACGGTCCTCGGGCTGCTCGCGGGCGCCGCGCTCGGTCTCGCGGGGGCGGTACTCCAGGCGCTCACCCGCAACCCGCTCGCCGACCCCGGGCTGCTCGGTATCAACGCGGGCGCGTCCGCCGCGGTCGTCACGGCCATCACCTTCTTCGGCGTCACCTCGCTGAACGGATATGTGTGGTTCGCCTTCGTGGGCGCGGCCGTCGTCGGGGCGCTGGTGTACTTCCTCGGCGGCAGCAGGGGGGCGACGCCGGTGCGGCTCGCGCTCGCGGGGACCGCGATCAGTGCCGCGCTCTACGGCTACCTCCAGGCCGTGATGATCATGGATGAGGCGGCGCTCGGCAAGATGCGCTTCTGGACGGTCGGTTCGCTGGCCTCGGCCACCGAGAGCACCATCCGGCAGGTGCTGCCGTTCATCGTGGTCGGCACGGTCCTCGCGCTGGCGCTCGCCCGGCCGCTGAACGCCATGGCCATGGGGGACGACACCGCCCGTGCGCTCGGAGCGCATCTGAACCGCACCCGCGCGCTGTCCATGGCCGCCGCCACCGTGCTCTGCGGGGCCGCGACCGCGGCCTGCGGGCCGATCGTCTTCGTGGGACTGATGGTCCCGCACGTCGTCCGGTCCTTCACCGGGCCCGACCTGCGCTGGATCCTGCCGTACGCCACCGTGCTGTCGCCGGTGCTGCTGCTCGGCGCCGACGTCGTCGGCCGCGTGGTCGCACGGCCCGCGGAACTGCAGGTCGGCATCGTCACCGCGATCCTCGGTGGTCCGGTCTTCATCTTTCTCGTACGACGGCGGAGGACGGCACAGCTGTGAAGGCCCCACGCACCCAAGTCCCACGCGAGCGGGCCTCACGCGAGCAGGCCGAACACGAGCGGGCCGCCACCGACCGGGCCCAACGCGAGCAGGCCGCCACCGACCGGGCCTTCCGCGGCCGCGCGGTCCGTGCCGGCGGCGGGTTGTCGGTCCGCGTGGACGTCCGCGCGTTCACGGTCGTCGTCCTGTTGCTGGTGACGGCCCTCACCGCGGGGGTCGTACTCATCGGCACCGGCGACTTCCCGATCCCCGCCGGCGACGTCCTCAGGACGCTGCTCGGCAACGGCGACGCGGGCCAGGAGTTCATCGTCAACGAGCTGCGGCTGCCGCGGGTCCTGGTGGGGCTCCTCGTCGGCGCCTCGCTGGGACTCGGCGGCGCGCTCTTCCAGGCCATCTCCCGCAATCCGCTGGGCAGTCCGGACGTACTCGGCCTCGGGCAGGGCTCGACGGCCGGTGCGCTCGTGATGATCGTGCTGTTCTCGGGGAGCGCCACCCAGGTCGCCGTGGGGGCGCTGGCCGGCGGTCTGGTGACCGGGCTCGCCATCTACGTGCTCGCGTGGAAGAGGGGCGTGCACGGATACCGGCTCGTGCTGGTGGGTATCGGCGTCTCCGCGATCGTCACGGCCGTCAACGGCTATCTGATCACCAAGGCGGACCTCGTCGACGCGGCCCGCGCGGTCGTCTGGATGACCGGCTCCCTCAACGGCCGCGACTGGTCCCAGGTCTGGCCGCTGCTCGGCCTGTGCGCCGTCCTCGTACCGCTGGTCCTCGGCAACGCGCGAGCCCTGCGGATGCTGGAGATGGGCGACGACGTGGCGTACGCGCTCGGTGTACCGGTGGAGCGGACGCGGTTGCTGCTGATGGTGGCCGCCGTGCTGCTGACCGCGTCGGCCACCGCCGCCGCGGGCCCGGTCGCCTTCGTCGCGCTCACCGCGCCGCAGCTCGCGCGGCGCCTCACCCGCTCACCGGGTCCCAACCTGCTGCCGGCGATGTGCATGGGCGCCGCACTCCTGGTCGTCGCGGACTGGGCCTCCCAGCGGGCCTTCGGAGCCGACCAGTTGCCCGTCGGCGTGGTGACCGGAGTGCTCGGCGGTGTCTACCTGCTGTGGCTCCTGGTCACCGAGCGCAAGGCGGGCCGGATGTGACCGCCGACGGCGGGACGAGCCCGGACGTAGGCAGCCCGGCACGTACGGAGGCCCCCGCGGAGACGAACACGGACGCCCCCGCCAGGAGCAGTACGGGCGCCGGTGGTGGGCCGCACATGAACAACACGAGGAGCACTGTGAACCGCCTGTCCGCCGAGAACGTCACCCTGGCCTACGACCAGCGCGTCATCGCCGAGCGGTTGTCGGTCGAGATACCGGACAACTCGTTCACCGTGATCGTCGGCCCCAACGCCTGCGGCAAGTCCACGCTGCTGCGCGCGCTGTCGCGCATGCTGAAGCCGAACCAGGGCCGGGTGCTGCTCGACGGACACGTCATCCAGTCGATGCCCGCGAAGAAGGTGGCGCGGACGCTCGGGCTGCTCCCGCAGTCGTCGACCGCACCCGACGGGATCACGGTCGGCGACCTCGTGGGGCGCGGCCGGTACCCGCACCAGGGGCTGCTGCGCCAGTGGTCGGCCGAGGACGAGCGGGTCGTACGCGAGTCCATGGCCTCGACGGGCGTCGCCGAACTCGCCGACCGGTACGTCGACGAGCTCTCCGGGGGCCAGCGCCAGCGCGTGTGGATCGCCATGGCACTCGCCCAGCAGACCCCGCTGCTGCTGCTCGACGAGCCGACGACCTTTCTCGACATCCAGCACCAGATCGATGTGCTCGACCTGTGCGCCGAGCTCCACGAGGAGCAGGGCCGCACGCTGGTCGCCGTGCTGCACGACCTCAATCACGCCGCCCGGTACGCCACCCACCTGATCGCCCTGCGGGGCGGGTCGGTGATCGCGGAGGGCGCCCCGGCCGACATCGTCACCGCCGAGCTGGTGGAAGAGGTCTTCGGGCTGCGCTGCCAGGTGATCGAAGACCCGGAGACGGGCACGCCGCTGGTGGTGCCCGCGGCGCGCAGGGCCCGTACGGCTCCCGTGCCCGTCGGTCTCACGAAGGGGTGACCGGGGGAGGACGGGGGCAGAGAGGTGTCCGGAGGCGTCAGAGGAGCTTTCTGAGCCGGAGGAGGTCGCGCAGGCCCGCTTCGAGCTTGATCCGGCCCGAGCCCCAGGCCTTCGCGAAGTTCAGCTCGCCGTCCACCATCGCCACCAGGTCGTCGCCGGTCATGGCGAGCCTGATCTCGGCCTTTTCCGGCGGGAGCCCCTCGACCGTGTCGAGCACCGTGATCCGGCCGTCCCGCAGACGGCCGACGAAGGTCACGTCGAGATCGGTGACATGGCAGCTCAGCGAGCGGTCCAGCGCGGCGGCGCTCCGAACGTCGCCGTCCGCGCCCGCCATGCTCTCCGAGAGTTTGTCGAGTGCGCTGCGGCACTCCTCGATCGTCGCCATCGTGATCGACGGTACCCCAGCGCCACGCGGTAGCGTCGTGGCATGAGCCACTCCATGACCGGCCCCGAGACCGAATCCCTCGGTACACGGCCTTTCGGTACGGAGGCGGATGTTCCGGTCCATTCCGGAGCGGATCCGGCGCTGCCCGCCGACCACGCGGTCGGGCCCGGCGGTGAGCCGGACGCCCGGCCCGAGTACGGCCCCGCCGCCCCCGCCCCGCTGCACGTGCCCCGCACGCCCACGGGCGACGCCGAGGTCGATGCCCTGCTCGACCGGCTGGCCGACGCGGACCACCTCGCCACGGACGGCCACATCCAGGTGTACGAGGATGTGCACCGGGGGCTTCGTGACGCGCTCACCGCGCTCGACGCCCGTCCGGAACCTCCGGCTCCCACCCGTCACCCGACCACCACCGCTCAACGAGGCCCCTCGGGCCCCCCGTCCGCATCGCCGTACAGCAGCAACAACAGCAACAGGAGCTGAACCGAACGTGGCAGGAGTGGCACGACGCCGCCTCGACGCCGAACTGGTCCGACGCAAGCTCGCCCGCTCGCGCGAGCACGCCGGACAGCTGATCGCCGCCGGCCGGGTCTCCGTCGGCAAGACCCTCGCGACCAAACCCGCCACCCAGGTGGAGACCGCCGCGGCCATCGTGGTCACCCAGGACGACAACGACCCCGACTACGTCTCGCGAGGCGGCCACAAGCTCGCCGGGGCACTGGAGGCGTTCGTTCCGCTCGGCCTGGAGGTCGGGGGACGGCGGGCCCTGGACGCCGGCGCCTCGACCGGCGGTTTCACCGACGTGCTGCTGCGCGCGGGCGCCGCACACGTCGTCGCCGTGGACGTCGGCTACGGGCAGTTGGCGTGGTCTCTCCGAAGTGATGAACGCGTCACCGTCAAAGACCGTACGAACGTACGCGAGTTGACGTTGGAGGCGATCGATGGGGAGCCGGTGGATCTTGTTGTCGGTGACTTGTCCTTCATCCCGCTCGGCCTGGTGCTGCCCGCCCTTGTGCGGTGCGCGGCACCCGGAGCCGACCTGGTGATGATGGTCAAGCCGCAGTTCGAGGTGGGCAGGGAACGGCTCGGGAGCGGCGGAGTCGTCCGCAGCCCCGAGCTGCGGGCGGACGCCGTGCGCGGCGTGGCCCGGCAGGCGGGGGAACTGGGGCTCGGGGTGCAGGGTGTGACGGCCAGTCCGCTGCCCGGGCCCTCCGGGAATGTCGAGTACTTTCTGTGGCTGCGTGCCGGGGCACCCGCACTGGACCCGGCCGACGTTGACCGTGCAGTGGCGGAGGGGCCGCGTTGACTCAGACCCGAGCTCGTACTGTTTTCCTGCTCGCCCACACCGGACGGCCCGCGGCCATCCGCAGTGCCGAGCTCGTCGTCGAGGGGCTCCTGCGCTCCGGGCTCGGCGTACGGGTCCTGGAGGCGGAGGCGGCCGACCTGCCGCTGCCACCGACGGTGGAACTCGTCAAGGAGGCGACTCCGGAGTGCCTCGACGGATGTGAGCTGCTGATCGTCCTCGGCGGTGACGGGACGCTGCTGCGCGGCGCCGAGTTCGCCCGGGCCTCCGGGGTGCCGATGCTCGGCGTCAACCTGGGCCGGGTCGGCTTCCTCGCCGAGGCCGAGCGCGACGACCTCGACAAGGTCGTCGACCGGGTGGTGACCAAGTCGTACGAGGTCGAGGAGCGCATGACCGTCGACGTCGTCGTGCACAGCAACGGCGACGTCGTGCACACGGACTGGGCGCTCAACGAGGCCGCCGTGCAGAAGGTCTCCGCCGAGAAGCTCCTCGAGGTCGTCCTGGAGATCGACGGGCGGCCCGTCACCGGCTTCGGCTGCGACGGGATCGTGTGCGCGACACCGACCGGGTCGACGGCGTACGCGTTCTCCGCGGGCGGGCCCGTGGTGTGGCCGGAGGTCGAGGCGCTGCTCATGGTGCCGATCAGCGCGCACGCCCTGTTCGCCAAGCCGCTGGTGACCTCGCCGAACTCGGTGCTGGCCGTGGAGATCCTGCCGCACATCCCGCCCGGGGTCCTGTGGTGCGACGGCCGCCGCACGATCGAGCTGCCGCCCGGCGCCCGTGTCGAGGTCCGCCGCGGGTCGGTGCCGGTGCGGCTGGCACGGCTGCACCACGCGTCGTTCACCGACCGGCTCGTCGCCAAGTTCGCGCTGCCGGTGGCCGGTTGGCGGGGCGCCCCGCACTGAGCCGCGGTCCGAACGGGTGAGGCCCCGCACCGGGGGTAGGGGCCTCACCGTCCGGGAACCCGAAGCTGCCGCGGACGGGCAGAAGGCAGGCATTCCCGTCAGCCGGGGTGACTGCCGGGAGCCGCCCCGGGTACCGCGGACACCTGGACGTTTGTGCAGGGAATGGGGCGGCGTCGCGCCGGGCGGGAGAAACCTCGTATGGTCATGTCCGTGTTGGAGGAGATGCGGATACGGTCGCTCGGAGTCATCGACGACGCGGTAGTCGAGCTGTCGCCCGGCTTCACCGCCGTGACCGGCGAGACCGGCGCGGGCAAGACGATGGTGGTCACCAGCCTGGGCCTGCTGCTGGGCGGACGCGCCGACGCCGCCCTCGTGCGGATCGGGGCGAAGAACGCGGTCGTCGAGGGGCGGATCTCCGTCCCCGACGGGGCCTCGGCGGTCCTGCGGGCCGAGGAGGCCGGCGCCGAGCTCGACGACGGGACCCTGCTCATCAGCCGTACCGTCTCCGCGGAGGGCCGCTCGCGGGCGCACCTCGGCGGGCGTTCCGTGCCGGTGGGGCTGCTCGCGGAGCTCGCCGACGACCTCGTGGCCGTGCACGGCCAGACCGACCAGCAGGGGCTGCTCAAGCTGTCCCGGCAGCGACAGGCGCTCGACCGGTACGCGGGCGACGCCGTCGCCGTGCCGCTCGCCAAGTACGCGGGCGCCTACCGGCGGCTGCGCGCCATCTCCGCCGAGCTGGACCAGATCACCACGCGCGCGCGGGAACGCGCCCAGGAAGCCGACCTGCTGCGCTTCGGGCTCGACGAGATCGCCGCCGTGGAGCCCCGGGCGGGCGAGGACGTGGAGCTCGCGGCCGAGGCCGAGCGGCTCGGGCACGCGGAGGCCCTCGCATCGGCCGCCACGGTCGCGCACGCCGCCCTCGCGGGCAACCCCGAGGACCCGGAGGGCATCGACGCCACGACGCTCGTCGCGGGCGCCCACCGGGCCCTGGAGGCCGTACGGTCCCACGACGCGGCCCTCGGCGCGCTGGCCGGCCGCATCGGGGAGATCGGGATCCTGCTGGGCGACGTGGCGGGGGAGCTGGCGGGATACGCCGACGACCTCGACGCGGATCCGCTGCGGCTCGCGGCGGTCGAGGAGCGGCGCGCCGCGCTCACCGCGCTGACCCGCAAGTACGGCAACGACGTGGGCGCCGTGATGACCTGGGCCGAGCAGGGGGCCGCGCGGCTCCTCGAGCTGGACGGCGACGACGACCGGATCGGCGAGCTCACCGCCGAGCGGGACGCGCTGCGGGCCGAACTGGGCGGACTGGCCCAGTCCCTGACGGACGCCCGTACGGAGGCCGCCGACCGCTTCGCCGCCGCGGTGACCGCCGAACTCGCCTCCCTCGCCATGCCGCACGCGCGCGTGTCGTTCGAGATCCGGCAGACCGGGGACCCCGAGGGGGTGGTGGTCGGCGGACGTCCGGTCTCGTACGGGCCCGCCGGTGTCGACGAGGTCGAACTGCTCCTCGCCCCGCACCCGGGAGCGCCGGCCCGGCCCATCGCCAAGGGGGCGTCCGGCGGTGAACTGTCGCGCGTGATGCTCGCCGTCGAGGTCGTCTTCGCGGGGACGGATCCCGTGCCCACGTATCTCTTCGACGAGGTCGACGCCGGTGTCGGTGGCAAGGCCGCCGTCGAGATCGGCCGGCGCCTCGCGAAACTCGCCAAGAGCGCCCAGGTCGTCGTCGTCACCCACCTGCCCCAGGTGGCCGCCTTCGCGGACCGGCAGTTGCTGGTCGAGAAGACGAACGACGGGTCGGTCACCCGCTCCGGTGTGAAGGTCCTGGAGGGCGAGGAGCGCATCCGGGAGCTGTCCCGGATGCTGGCTGGCCAGGAGGACTCGGAGACGGCACGGGCGCACGCGGAGGAACTGCTGGCGGCGGCGCGGGGCGACGGCTAGGCCGGGGCGACCGACAGGCGGGTGCCGCCGGGCCGCCGCCTCCGGCGGGCATGTCGGCCGGGCGGGCGCGCCTGCGAGGCCCTGGTGGCCCCGCGCGGCGACTGCCGTTCGCTGCCCGTGGAACGGCGTCCGACCGCAGGTCGCTCGGCGGCTCCCCGCGACCGGTGGCCCGCCCCGGCCGTGTCCGGGGACGACGTGAGGGACGCCGCGGACGATGTGAGCGACGCCGCACGGTCGTTGGGGTGCACATCGAGCGCGTGGAGGGGCGCGAAAGGGGCGTGAACGGGGGCTCGCCAGGGGCGACGCCCGCCCTGGACTGTTTTCGCACACCGCCTCTTTCTCACTCGTGTGAGTGACTGCCCGCATCCAGGCCGCGCACCCCCTGC
Organism: Streptomyces sp. BV286; assembly: GCF_019090165.1. Classification (GTDB taxonomy): domain Bacteria; phylum Actinomycetota; class Actinomycetes; order Streptomycetales; family Streptomycetaceae; genus Streptomyces. Next base: position 125,880 of record NZ_JAHRIB010000191.1, on the reverse strand, counting down.
CGCAGCGGTCCCTCGGTGGTCGGCAACTCCTTTCCGTCCTGGCATCCTTAGGAGGAGGACGAGCGGTCCACCCCCGCCACCCGTTCCTTCTGTACGTTTCTTCGTGACCGCCCGACGCCGAACCAGGAGCCCCGGCCACGTGAGCCCCGTGAGCAGCCACTCACCGCACGGACAGCCGTCGCTGCGTGCCGTCCAAGTGCTGGGCGGCGGCAGCGCGGGCAGCAGTGCCCATGTCCGGTCGCTGACCTCGGGGCTCGTCGCGAGGGGCGTGCGGGTCACCGTGTGCGCCCCGGCAGCGGCCGACCACATGTACGACTTCACCGGTGTCGGGGCCGATCACGTGCATGTGCCGAGGCGCAACGACCCGGCCTCGGTGGCGGCGCTGCGGGCAGCCTGCGCGGATGCCGACCTGGTGCACGCGCACGGTCTGCACGCCGCGCTGAGGGCCGCGCTCGCGCTCAGCGGGCGGCACGTCCCGCTCGTCGTCACCTGGCACACCCGTCCGTACGCCGAGGGCGCGCGGGCCCACCTGCTGCGGCTTCTGGAGCGACGGGTGGCGAAGTCCGCGTCGGTCGTCCTCGGGTCCTCGTCCGACCTCGTGGACCGGGCCCGCACCAGGGGCGCGCGGGACGCGCGGCTCGCCGCGGTCGCCCTGCCGGCCCAGCGCCGGCCCGCCGAGGACGAGGACGCCGACCGGATGCGGCCCAAGGCACGTGCCGAACTCGGCGCGACCGACCGGCCACTGCTGATGGCGGTCGGCTCCCTCGACCGGCACCGGGGGTACGACACGCTGCTGGACGCCACGCGTGCGTGGCGACGGCTCGACCCCCTGCCCCTGCTCGTGATCGCCGGAGAGGGACCGCTGCGCGGCGAACTCCAGCGGCGTATCGAGAACGAAGGGCTTCCCGTGCGCCTCGTCGGCCGGAGGGACGACATCGGGGAGCTTCTCGGGGCCGCCGACCTCGCCCTGCTGCCCGGCTGCCCGGAATCGCGCTCCGTGCTCGCCCAGGAAGCCCTGCACGCGCGCGTGCCCCTGGTCGCGGCCGCCACCGGAGGCATCCCCGAACTGGTCGGCGACGCCGCCGAGCTCGTCCCGCCCGGTGACTGCGAAGCGCTCTCCGAGGCCGTGGTGGGCCTTCTCGCCGACCCGGGCCGGTGCGAGCGCCTCAGGGACAGGGGAACGCGCCAGGCGGCCACCTGGCCGACCGAGGACGAGACGGTGGCCCAGGTGCTCAGCGTGTACGACGAGCTGACCAAGCCCCTGCCGCTCCCGTAGGGCCGAGGGCCCGGGCGGCAGGACCCGTGATCGGGGTGGCGGGCCCGGCGGTCGGGGTGACGCTCAGGGGACGAGTCTGCGGGCCCGCAGCGCGAGGCTCAGCGCCAGGACCGTCTGCGGATCGTCGAGGTCCGTCCCGAGCAACTCCCCGATCCGCGCGAGCCGGTTGTAGAGCGTCTGCCGGTTGAGATGCAGCTCGCGCGCGGTCTCCGCCTTGCGGCCCGCGTGCGCCAGGTAGGTCTGCAGGGTGGGCAGCAGCGGCGGCCGGGAGCGGTTGTCGTGCTCGCGCAGAGGACCGATCGCGCGGTCCACGAAGGCGGCCAGGTCCGGATGGTCCCGCAGGCGCCACAGCAGCAGGTCGATGTCCAGGCGCCGGGCGTCGTACCAGGGCCGGTCGGACAGCCCCTGGGCCGCCGTGGACGTCTCGGCCGCGTGCCGCAGGCCCGCCGACGCCGCGGCCCAGCCACCCGCCACACCGACCACCACGACCGGCGGCTGCGCACCCGGCCGCTGCATCCCCGCCCGCTCCACGCCCGCCCGCAGGGCGGCGGCGACACGGTCGGCGACCACCGTCCGCTCGGACTCCGCCCGCAGCCCCACCAGCAGCGGCACACGGCCCTCCACGGGGCGTACGCCCAGCAGGACCGGTACGCCGACCGAGGCGAGCTCCTCGGCGACCGCGCGTGCCAGCACGGCCCAGCCGCCGCCGGGGGAGAGCCCGTCGGCGAGGCGCATCACGACCGGCAGCAGCGGGCTCCCGCCGGGCTTGAAGCCGAGGACACGGGCCTGCGCGGGAGCGTCCTCGGCCGCGATCCGGCCCTCGGCGAGGTCGGTGAGGAAGTCGCCGCGACCGCGGGCCGCCAGCTCCTCCTCCTGGCGGGCCTGCATCAGGACCACGGCGAGGACGCCCGCCGCCCGCTCCGCCGCGATCCGGTGCACGGGCGCGAGCGGCGCGTTCACGGGAAGGAGGACGAGCCGGGCCCGGACGGAACCGGGGCCGCCACCGGTGCCGGGCCCGCCGCCGGGTACCTCCACGAGGACCGAACCGGCGGGCGGATCGTCCTTGTGCTGGCCCCGCAGGCCCTCCCACACCTGGAGCGGGTCGGCGTTCGCGGGGCCCGCCCCGGCTGCGTACAGAAGCTGTCCGTCCGGGCTCTCCAGGAAGACCGGGTTGCCGCTGAAGTCGGCCAGGATGCCGAGGACCTGCGGGATGCCGCCACCGTCGAGCAGGGCCCGGGTACAGCGCCGGTGCACCTCCTCGGCGCGCTGGAGCAGCGCGTAGTGGCCGTTGACGATCTCGGTGTGGACCTCCTCCGTGACCGTCACGAACGCCACCTCGCGATGCAGCTGCACCAGCGGCAGACCGGCCGTGCGTGCCGTCTCGACGAGCGCCGCGGGCAGCTTCGTGAAGCGCGGCCCCAACTCCACGACCAGGGCGGCGATGCCGCGCTCGGCGAGCGTGCGGACGAAGGCGCGCTGGTCGGCGGGGCGGGTGCCCAGGCCGTAGCCCGTGGTCAGGAGCAGTTCGCCGCCCTTCAGGAGGGAGGCGATGTTCGGGACCTCGCCCGCGTGCACCCAGCGCACGGTACGGCCCAGCCGGTCGCCGCCCGCCAGGATCTCCGGCAGGCCGCCCCGCAGCCCGGGCAGTTCCAGGGCCCGCTGCACGGTGATCCCGCCACCCTGCGCGTCCGGCGTGTCGACACGGCTGTCCATGATGCGGACGCTACCTCGTCCGCCACCTGCGGTGACACGGTGTGCGCCGGCCGCGCCGCGCCGCACGGGCCCCGGCCGGGCGGAGGCCGCCGCATCGGCAGGCTTCCGCACCGGCAGGCTCCCGCCCCGGCAGGCTTCCGCGCGGCCCGGTGGCGGGCCCGGGGGCCGGTCAGCCGCCGTACGCCCCGGACGCCGTCAGACGCAGCGCCGTGTCGATCAGCGGCACGTGGCTGAACGCCTGCGGGAAGTTGCCGACCTGGCGCTGCAGCACCGGGTCCCACTCCTCCGCGAGGAGACCCAGGTCGTTGCGCAGGGCCAGCAGCTTCTCGAAGAGCTTGCGGGCCTCGTCCACGCGGCCGATCATCGCGAGGTCGTCCGCCATCCAGAACGAGCAGGCCAGGAACGCGCCCTCGTCGCCCTCGAGGCCGTCCACGCCCGCGTCCTCACCGGAGGTCGGGTAGCGCAGGATGAAGCCGTCCGAGGTGGACAGCTCGCGCTGGATGGCCTCGATCGTGCCGATCACCCGCTTGTCGTCCGGCGGCAGGAAGCCCATCTGCGGAATCAGCAGCAGCGAGGCGTCCAGCTCCTTCGAGCCGTACGACTGCGTGAACGTGTTGCGCTCCTTGTCGTAGCCCTTCTCGCACACGTCCCGGTGGATGTCGTCGCGCAGCTCGCGCCACTTCTCCAACGGGCCGTCCGCGTCGCCGGACTCGATGAGCTTGATCGTCCGGTCGACGGCGACCCAGGCCATCACCTTCGAGTGCACGAAGTGACGGCGCGGGCCGCGCACCTCCCAGATGCCCTCGTCCGGCTCGTCCCAGTGGTCCTCCAGGTAGCGGATCAGCTTCAGCTGGAGCAGGGACGCGTAGTCGTTGCGGGCCAGACCCGTCATGTGGGCCAGGTGCAGGGCCTCCGTCACCTCGCCGTACACGTCCAGCTGGAGCTGGTGGGCGGCTCCGTTGCCGACGCGCACGGGCCCGGAGTTCTCGTACCCGGGCAGCCAGTCGAGCTCCGCCTCGCCCAGCTCCCGCTCGCCCGCGATGCCGTACATGATCTGCAGGTTCTCGGGGTCGCCGGCGACCGCGCGCAGCAGCCACTCGCGCCAGGCCCGCGCCTCCTCGCGGTAGCCGGTGCGCAGCAGGGAGGAGAGGGTGATCGCCGCGTCACGCAGCCACGTGTAGCGGTAGTCCCAGTTGCGGACACCGCCGATCTCCTCCGGCAGGGAGGTCGTGGGAGCGGCGACGATGCCGCCCGTCGGCCCGTACGTCAGCGCCTTCAGCGTGATCAGCGAGCGGACCACGGCCTCGCGGTACGGCCCGTGGTACGTGCACTGCTCCACCCACTCGCGCCAGAACTCCTCGGTGGCCTCCAGGGAGGCCTCCGGCTCCGGCAGGGCGGGCGGCTGCTTGTGCGAGGGCTCCCAGGAGATCGTGAAGGCGATCCGGTCGCCCGGCGCGACCGTGAAGTCCGAGTACGTCGTGAGGGCCTTGCCGTAGGTCTCGCACTCGGTGTCGAACCACACGGAGTCGGGCCCGGCGACAGCCACCGTCCGGCCCTCGTGCTTGTGCACCCAGGGCACCACACGCCCGTACGAGAAACGCATCCGCAGCGCGGAGCGCATCGGGACGCGGCCCGTGACGCCCTCGACGATCCGGATCAGCTGGGGCGCGCCGTCACGCGGGGGCATGAAATCGGTCACGCGGACCGTGCCGCGTGACGTGTCCCACTCGGATTCGAGGATCAGCGAGTCACCGCGGTAGCGGCGGCGCACCGCCGTCGGCGGGGCCGCGTCGGCGGCGTGCGCGGGACCGAGCCGCCAGAACCCGTGTTCCTCCGTGCCGAGCAGTCCCGCGAAGACGGCGTGGGAGTCGAAGCGGGGGAGGCACAGCCAGTCCACCGTGCCGTCCCTGCAGACCAGCGCGGCCGTCTGCATGTCTCCGATAAGTGCGTAGTCTTCGATGCGCCCGGCCACGTGCAACTCCAGTCGAACGGCCACGTCGCCCCCAGGGGGCGGTCGCTCTTTGCGGTCAGAGGATCATTGGTAAAGCGTCGTTGCGGAACGTCAGTTGTCGCGTGTCACGCATGTCGATGGTTGCAGTGATTGCCGTCGCGAGGCGAACTGACGAGATCCGGGTCCAGGAATACCGGCGGGGTGGTGCCGTTTGCCGGCCTGGTTCGGCAGCGAGTGTCCGAGCAGGATACGACGCACGATGATGTTCCGCGCGCCCCTCTCGGCAACCCGTCTGAGCCGAACGAGTGAGCACGACCATGGTCCGTGTCGGCCCGTGCGCGGAGCGTGGCCGGAAGCGGCCTCGTCCCGTCGCTGATACCCTGGTAGCCCGTGGACCGGTGGGCGTCCCGGCAGCAAAAGGGCCCCCCGAACCGCAGCGACGGCACCTCCGGAAACCTCCGGGCCGGGCAGCCGTACCGCACTCCAGACCGCGACCACGGGAGCCCCCTCTTGGCCATGCCGCCCGCTGCTTTCCGAAGCAGCACAGCCACGACGACCAAGCACCTCTTCGTCACCGGGGGTGTCGCCTCCTCCCTCGGTAAGGGCCTGACCGCCTCCAGCCTGGGCGCGCTGCTCAAGGCGCGGGGTCTGCGGGTCACGATGCAGAAGCTCGACCCGTACCTGAACGTCGATCCCGGCACGATGAACCCCTTCCAGCACGGTGAGGTGTTCGTCACCAACGACGGGGCCGAGACCGACCTCGACATCGGACACTACGAGCGTTTCCTCGACGTCGACCTGGACGGCTCCGCGAACGTCACGACCGGGCAGGTCTACTCCACGGTCATCGCCAAGGAGCGCCGCGGCGAGTACCTCGGCGACACCGTGCAGGTGATCCCGCACATCACGAACGAGATCAAGCACCGCATCCGCCGGATGGCCACCGACGACGTCGACGTCGTCATCACGGAGGTCGGCGGCACGGTCGGCGACATCGAGTCGCTGCCGTTCCTGGAGACCGTCCGCCAGGTCCGTCACGAGGTCGGTCGCGACAACGTGTTCGTCGTCCACATCTCGCTCCTCCCGTACATCGGCCCCTCCGGGGAGCTGAAGACGAAGCCGACCCAGCACTCGGTTGCGGCCCTGCGCAACATCGGTATCCAGCCGGACGCCATCGTGCTGCGCGCCGACCGCGAGGTGCCCACCGCGATCAAGCGCAAGATCTCGCTGATGTGCGACGTCGACGAGGCGGCCGTGGTCGCCTGCCCCGACGCCCGCTCGATCTACGACATCCCCAAGGTGCTGCACACCGAGGGCCTCGACGCGTACGTGGTCCGTAAGCTGGACCTGCCGTTCCGGGACGTGGACTGGACGACCTGGGACGACCTGCTCGACCGCGTCCACAGGCCGCTGCACGAGATCAACCTCGCGCTCGTCGGCAAGTACATCGACCTGCCCGACGCCTATCTCTCGGTCACCGAGGCCCTGCGCGCTGGCGGCTTCGCCAACAAGGCCCGGGTGAAGATCAAGTGGGTCGCCTCGGACGACTGCAAGACCCCCTCGGGCGCCGCCGAGCAGCTCGGTGACGTCGACGCGATCTGCATCCCCGGCGGCTTCGGCGACCGCGGTGTGTCCGGCAAGGTCGGCGCCATCCAGTACGCCCGCGAGAACAGGATCCCGCTGCTCGGTCTGTGCCTGGGCCTGCAGTGCATCGTGATCGAGGCCGCGCGCAACCTCGCCGACATCGCGGACGCCAACTCCACCGAGTTCGACTCCGCCACCGGCCACCCCGTCATCTCCACCATGGCCGAGCAGCTCGACATCGTCGCGGGCGACGGCGACATGGGCGGCACGATGCGTCTGGGCATGTACCCCGCCAAGCTCGCCGAGGGCTCCATCGTGCGCGAGGTCTACGACGGCAAGGAGTACGTGGAGGAGCGTCACCGTCACCGCTACGAGGTGAACAACTCCTACCGCGCCGAGCTGGAGAAGAAGGCCGGCCTGCAGTTCTCCGGCACCTCCCCGGACGGCAAGCTCGTGGAGTACGTGGAGTACCCGCGGGAGGTCCACCCGTACCTGGTGGCGACCCAGGCGCACCCCGAGCTGCGCTCGCGTCCCACCCGGCCGCACCCGCTCTTCGCGGGCCTGGTCAGGGCCGCGGTGGAGCGCAAGACGGCCAAGTAGCACGAGGGTTGTACGGTTGCCGGGGTACGCGTCTTTTGGGGCGCGTGCCCCGGTTTTCGCTGTGTGCATCTGACGCGGCGCAGGTTCGTGCGTGTGGGAGGACAAGTCGACATGACCATCAAGGACACCGCCGAGGAGTGGGAGGTCAGGGCGACCGAGACCCCGTTCGTGGGCAACAAGACCTCCGTGCGCACCGACGACGTGGTCATGCCCGACGGATCGGTCGTCCACCGCGACTACCAGGTGCACCCCGGTTCGGTCGCCGTCCTCGCCCTCGACGACGAGGGCCGTGCCCTGGTCATCCGCCAGTACCGGCACCCCGTGCGGCACAAGCTCTGGGAGATCCCGGCCGGCCTGCTCGACATCCCGGGCGAGAACCCGCTGCACGCCGCGCAGCGCGAGCTCTACGAGGAGGCCCACGTCAAGGCCGAGGACTGGCGTGTCCTCGCGGACGTGTTCACCACGCCCGGCGGCTGTGACGAGGCCGTCCGCATCTTCCTCGCCCGTGATCTCTCCGAGGCCGAGGGGCAGCGCTTCGAGGTCGAGGACGAGGAGGCCGACATGGAGCTCTCCCGGGTCCCGGTCGACGAGCTCGTCCGCGGGGTCCTCGCCGGTGAACTGCACAACAACTGCCTGGTGGTGGGCGTTCTGTCGCTGGTCGCGGCCCGGGGCGGCGACGGCCTGGACGCCCTGCGGCCGGCCGAGGCGCCGTGGCCCGCGCGCCCGTTCGAGGCCTGAGCCACTCGGGTGCGTGCAGTCGGCCCACCGATGTGACGATCGCCTGATCCGATCGGGGGATGTGCCCGCCGCGCTCCGCACGGATCGTCGCAGAGCGTGAACTAGGCTCTGAAAACGCCCCGTCCGGAGTCCCGGCGGGCTTGCGCGCGCAGTGGGACGGGAGTGTGGCCCGTGACGGACCAGGCGGTGGACGTCAGCGGCACGACGGTGTCGGAGGAAGGGCGGCCCCCGGCTGTCGAGTCCGCCCCCACGGAGAGTCAGTTCCTCGGCCGTACAAGAGAGTTGAAGGAACTGCGGGCCGACATCGAGCGGGCGGGACTGGACACCCTCGCCGGCCGGAAGGCGCCCCGCGCGCGCGTGCTGCTCATCGCCGGCAGGCCCGGCTCCGGCCGCACCGCACTCGCCGAGGAGCTCGTGCGGCAGGTCGCGGACAGTTACCCCGACGGCGTCCTGAGAGCCCGGCTCACCGAGCCCGACGGCACGCCCGTACCGACCGAACGAACCGCCCGTGACCTGCTCACCGCACTCGAACTGACCGCCCCGGCCGGAGCGGACGAGGACGACCTCTGCGAACGGCTGCGCGAGGCGCTCGCCACCCGCCGGACGCTGCTCCTGCTCGACGACGCGGCGGACGCCGGACAGGTGGACGCGCTCCTCCCGGAGAACCCCGACTGTCTCGTCGTCGCTGTCTCCGGCGGCCCCCTGACCGGGATCTCCGACGTCCGCCCCTGCACCCTCGGCGGCCTCGACACGAAATCCGCACTCGACCTCCTCGACCGGTACACCGGCTCCGTGCGCATCACCGTGGACCCGCGTGCCGCCGAAGGGCTCGTGGAGATCTGCGCGGGCCAGCCCGCGGCGCTCGTCCTCGCCGGGGCCTGGCTGGCCCACCGGCCCAAGGCGGCCGTCGCCGACCTCGCCAGGCAACTGCGCACCGACGGCGACGAGAGCCCGGTCCTGGAGCGTGTCTTCCGGCTCTCGTACGCCGCCCTGCCCTCGGCCGCCGCGCGGATACTGCGACTCCTGTCGCTCGCCCCCGCGGGCCTCGTGGACCCGCACACCGCGTCCGCGCTGGCCGGCTGCTCGGTCGGCGCCGCCCGCACCACCCTGGACGACTTCACCGGGCTCGGGCTCGTACGGGCCGTCGAGTCGCCGCTGCCGCAGTACGAGGTGCCCGGCTGCCTGATGCCGCTGCTGCGCTCGCTCACCGGGACCGAGGACCGCAGGGCCGAGGTCCAGCTGGCCCGCGCCCGGATGCTGGAGCGGACCGTACGGCTCCTGGTGTCCTGCCGCGCGATCACCGAGACCGACAGCTCGCCCGCCCGCGAGAAGCTCGCCGACCTGCCCCGCGCGCTGCGGTTTCCGAACCCCCGAGCGGCCGCCGACTGGCTGCGCATCCGGCAGCCCGCGCTGCTGGCCGCAGCCCGGCTCGCGGTCGCCGACGGGGAGCTGGACACGCTGGCCCGCCGCCTCATGGCCGCCCTGGTCAAGGCGATGGTCGCCCACGTCGGTACGCAGGCCGCGGCACCCGAGCTGTACGGCATCCACCGGCTCGTCCTGGATGTCGCCGAGCGCCGCAACCTGCCCCGCGAGAAGGCCGCCGCGCTGCTGAACCTCGCCGACCTGGACGCCCGGACCGGCCGCACCACGGACGCCCTGGCCCGCTACCGGGCCGCTCTGGACGCCGGCCGGGACGCGAACGACCCGTACGCGACCGGCCGCGCGATGGAATCCGTAGGCGGTGCTCACGAGGAGCTCGGGGACTACGACCGGGCGGCCGACTGGTACGGGCGCGCGCTCGCTCAGCGGCTCGCCCGGGACGAGCGCGCGGACGCGGCCCGGCTGCACGGCCGGATCGCGACCGCGCACACCTACGCGGGCCGCTACGGCGAGGCGCTGCGCAGCTGGCGATCCGCCGTCACCGGTCACCGCAGGACCGGTGACGTGGCAGGTCAGGCAAGGGCGTTGAGCGAGATGGCGCGGGTGCAGGAGTACGCGGGCCGGCCCGAGGAGTCACTCCTCACCTGCCAGGAGGCGGTCGAGTGGGCGCGTCGCGCCGACGACGTCCGGCTGCAGGCCGCGCTCCAGGTCCGGCTCGCCGACACGCTGGACCGGCTGGGGGACCCCGCGGCCGCCCGGCTGCACCGCGTCACGGCCGAGCAGATGCTGGGTGAAGAGCTCCCTGAGAGTGCATCAGCCAGGGAACAGGACGCCGATGCCTGCGAAATCCGTAGTGCATCCGAAGAAGATTGATGCATTGAAAGGCTAGACAGAGAGAATCCCTTCATTAGACTGGATCCGCCGCGTCTCTTCGTGGTGTCTCCCGGTGTGCTCCCGTGCATCCGGGTATGGCAGGCATCGTCCCGTCTTGCGTTGCCCACTCCCAGACCCCTTCTGAGCCAAGGACCGTGATCGACGTGAAGGTCGGCATCCCCCGCGAGGTCAAGAACAACGAGTTCCGGGTGGCCATCACCCCCGCCGGCGTGCACGAGCTGGTGCGCCACGGCCACCAGGTCCTCGTCGAGCAGAACGCCGGCGTCGGTTCGTCGATCCCGGACGAGGAGTACGTCGCCGCCGGCGCGCGGATCCTGCAGACCGCCGACGAGGTCTGGGCCACCGCCGACCTGCTGCTGAAGGTCAAGGAGCCCATCGCGGAGGAGTACCACCGCCTGCGCAAGGACCAGACGCTCTTCACCTACCTGCACCTGGCCGCCTCCAAGGAGTGCACGGACGCGCTCCTGGTCTCCGGCACCACGGCGATCGCGTACGAGACGGTCGAGCTGCCCAGCCGCGCGCTGCCCCTGCTCGCCCCGATGTCCGAGGTCGCGGGCCGCCTCGCCCCGCAGGTCGGCGCCTACCACCTGATGCGCGCCAACGGCGGCCGCGGTGTGCTGCCCGGCGGTGTCCCGGGCGTGCTCGCCGGCCGCGCCGTCGTCATCGGCGGCGGGGTCTCCGGCTGGAACGCGGCACAGATCGCCATCGGCATGGGCTTCCACGTGACCCTGCTCGACCGTGACATCAACAAGCTCAAGGAAGCCGACAAGATCTTCGGTACGAAGATCCAGACCGTCGTCTCCAACGTCTTCGAGCTCGAGAAGGCCTGCCTGGAGGCGGACCTCGTCATCGGAGCCGTGCTCATCCCGGGCGCCAAGGCCCCGAAGCTGGTCACCAACGAGCTCGTGTCGCGGATGAAGCCCGGAAGTGTTCTTGTCGACATCGCGATCGACCAGGGCGGCTGCTTCGAGGACTCGCGTCCGACGACACACGCCGAGCCGACCTTCCCGGTCCACAACTCGGTCTTCTACTGCGTGGCCAACATGCCCGGCGCCGTTCCCAACACGTCGACATACGCGCTGACGAACGCCACGCTGCCGTACATCGTGGAACTCGCGGACCGCGGCTGGGTCGAGGCGCTGCGCCGTGACCCGGCGCTCGCCAGGGGCCTCAACACCCATGACGGCAAGGTCGTCTACCGTGAGGTCGCGGAGGCCCACGGCCTGGAGCATGCCGAGCTGGAGACCCTGATCGGCTGACGTACGGCCCGGTTTGTCCCGCCTCGCCAGGCATCTCTCCACGGACAAAAGGCGATACGTCAACACGGGTCGTCAACATCGCACGTACGGCCGGACCTTGTCCCACAAGGCCCGGCCGGATGTGTCTCGGGTCACTTTGCGAGACTCGTTCAACTCGCCTCGAACGTAACCCTTGAACCGTTTCGCACACCCTTGAAACCTGCCGTGCGACGCCCTTACGCCCTTGACAGAGGGGTGTTCCCTTGCCGACACATCCGGCCGGGTCCGGCGGATTGTGTTGCTGCGGAGCGGTGACACGCCATAGAGTCGCCAACCGTCGGCATGGTGCCACGCTGACCTATCGAGAAATTTCCTGGTCACCAAGGAGGTAAGACGACTTGTGAATGAGTCGACATTTACTCCCGGGGGTGGTCAACCAGGAATGCCTGCGCAGGGCTCGAGGCCCGCGGGGCTCGAGGCTGTCGGCTCCGTCGCTGTGCGCACCTTCGCAGCCCATCAGAGTCACCACACCTCGCGGACGACTCAGCCCGCACACCAGAGCATGGATGGCCATCACGTGAACGCCATGGCCGGCAACGGAAGTGGCGAGAACCGCACCCACTTCGCCGACTACGACGACCTGCCCGAGGGGCACTTCTACGACCCCGACGCCGAGTACGAGCCCGATCCGGAGTACGCGGCCACGCTCGCGCCCGACGCGGCGCGCCAGCGCCGTGAGCGCATCGGCCCGACCGGACGCCCGCTGCCGTACTTCCCGATCCCGGGCCCGCTGACCGATCACGGCCCCGCGAAGATCATCGCGATGTGCAACCAGAAGGGCGGCGTCGGAAAGACGACGTCGACCATCAACCTGGGTGCCGCTCTCGCGGAGTACGGACGCCGGGTCCTGCTCGTCGACTTCGACCCGCAGGGCGCCCTGTCCGTGGGCCTCGGCGTCAACCCGATGGAGCTCGACCTCACGGTCTACAACCTGCTCATGGAGCGGGGCATGGCGGCCGACGAGGTGCTCCTGAAGACAGCGGTCCCGAACATGGACCTGCTGCCCAGCAACATCGACCTGTCCGCCGCCGAGGTGCAACTGGTGAGCGAGGTCGCCCGCGAGTCCACTCTGCAGCGCGCCCTGAAGCCGCTGATGGCCGACTACGACTACATCGTGATCGACTGTCAGCCCTCCCTGGGCCTGCTCACCGTGAACGCGCTGACGGCCGCCCACAAGGTGATAGTGCCACTGGAGTGCGAGTTCTTCGCGCTGCGCGGAGTCGCGCTGCTCACCGAGACCATCGAGAAGGTCCAGGAGCGGCTCAACCCCGAGCTGGAGCTCGACGGCATCCTCGCCACGATGTACGACTCGCGCACCGTGCACAGCCGTGAGGTGCTCGCGCGCGTGGTCGAGGCGTTCGACGATCACGTCTACCACACGGTGATCGGCCGGACCGTCCGCTTCCCGGAGACCACGGTCGCCGGTGAGCCGATCACGACGTACGCCTCCAACTCCGTCGGCGCCGCCGCCTACCGTCAGCTCGCCAGGGAGGTGCTCGCCCGGTGTCACGCCGAGTGAGTCTGCCGGGGGCCGACGAACTGTTCCGCACGACCGGGGGGATGGCCCTCCAGTCGTCCACCCCGAGGCGTCCGGCCAACGGCGAGGCCCGGGTACCGGCTCCGGCGGGCGAGAGTGACGCCGGAGCCTCCGGGGAGGACGCGCCGCAGTCGGTGCCCGTGCAGGGCGGGGACGGCGAGGGCGACGAACACGTCGCGGCCGACGCCGACTCCGCCGACGGGGAGTCCCGCAGCCGGGGCGCCGCCACGGCCGACCCCTCCGTACGACGTCAGGGGGCGCAGGAAGGTTCTGCCGGGGCGCAGCCCCGCAAGCGCGGCCGGGGCTCCGGACGCCGGCCCAGCGGGCGCGAGCGGCACGACGAGAAGATCACGGTGTACGTGTCCGCCGAGGAGCTCATGGACCTCGAACACGCCCGGCTGGTGCTCCGCGGGGAGCACGGGCTCGCGGTCGACCGCGGGCGGATCGTGCGTGAGGCCGTCGCCGTGGTCCTCGCGGATCTCGAGTCCCGCGGAGACGCGAGCATCCTCGTACGACGGTTGCGCGGGCGGTAGCGGTAGCCTGCGACGGCTATGACCTCGAACGACGTCCCTGCCTCTGCCTCCGGCGGTACCGGTGGCCGACGGCGTGCGCTGGGGCGGGGACCTCGGGGCACGCCCCCCGCCGAGCCGCTGGCAGCGGAGAGACCGTCCGACCCTGAGAGACAGTCCGACCCTGAGAGGCCGTCCGCGTCCGGGGGCGGGTCCCCGGGTGCGGACCGTGAGGCACCGCACCAGCACCCGCCTCCGTCCCCCGGCCTCGGCCCCGCCCGGACGGAGGGAGCCCCGCCGGCCGGGGGAACGCCCGCCCACGACGTCACGGGCGACCCGGAACGCGAGTCCGAAGCCGTCAGCCCCGAAAAGCGGCCCGCCTACGCCGTACCTCCCGGGGAGCAGTCCGCCTCCGACGAGGCGGACGAACCCGGTGACGGTGTCTTCACCGTTCGGCTCGCCAACTTCGAGGGGCCCTTCGATCTGCTGCTCCAGCTGATCTCCAAGCACAAGATGGACGTCACCGAGGTGGCCCTCTCCAAGGTCACCGACGAGTTCATGGCGCACATCAGGGCGATGGGGCCGGACTGGGACCTCGACCAGACGACCGAGTTCCTGGTCGTCGCGGCGACCCTGCTCGATCTGAAGGCCGCCCGGCTGCTGCCGTCCGCCGAGGTCGAGGACGAGGCCGATCTGGCGTTGCTGGAGGCCCGGGACCTGCTCTTCGCGCGCCTGCTCCAGTACCGCGCGTACAAGCAGATCGCCGACATCTTCAACCGGCGCCTCGACGAGGAGGCGCGGCGTTACCCCCGGACCGTCGGGCTGGAGGCCCACCACGCCGAGCTGCTGCCGGAGGTCGTCATCAGCATCGGGGCGGAAGGATTCGCCCGGCTCGCCGTGAAGGCGATGCAGCCGAAGCCGAAGCCCCAGGTGTACGTCGACCACATCCACGCGCCGCTCGTGAGCGTGCAGGAGCAGGCGGCGATCGTGGTGGCGCGGCTGCGGGAGCTCGGGGAGGCCAGTTTCCGCTCGCTCGTCGACGACACCGACGACACCCTCACCGTCGTGGCGCGTTTCCTGGCCCTTCTGGAGCTCTATCGCGAGAAGGCGGTCTCCCTGGACCAGGAGGAGGCTCTGGGGGAGCTGGTGGTGCGCTGGACGGGCGGGGAGGGGGAGGCGCAGCCGACGGTGACGGACGAGTTCGACAGACCGCCCGAGCCGGTGAAGGAGGAGAAGGTGTGAGCGAGGACACCACCGAGGCCCCGGCAGGGGTGCGCGGCGTCGCGGATCTCGACCTCGGGCCCGCCCTGGAGGCCGTCCTGATGGTCGTGGACGAGCCCGCCACCGAGGAGCACCTCGCGAAGATCCTGGAGCGGCCCAGGCGGCAGGTCGCGGACGCGCTGCGGGCGTTGGCCGACGAGTACACCGTCCAGGGGCGTGGCTTCGAGCTGCGGCTAGTCGCCGGGGGCTGGCGGTTCTACAGCCGGCCGCAGTACGCGGCGGCCGTCGAGCGGTTCGTGCTGGACGGGCAGCACGCCCGGCTCACGCAGGCCGCTCTGGAGACCCTCGCCGTGGTCGCGTACCGGCAGCCGGTCAGCCGTTCCCGGGTCTCGGCGGTCCGCGGAGTGAACTGTGACGGGGTCATGCGCACCCTCCTTCAGCGCGGTCTGGTCGAGGAGGCGGGCGCGGAACCCGAAACAGGTGCGATCCTGTACAGGACGACGAACTACTTCCTGGAGCGAATGGGCCTGCGCGGCCTGGACGAGCTCCCGGAGCTCGCGCCCTTCCTTCCGGAGGCGGACGCGATCGAGGCAGAGACGCTGGAAGGGGTCCCGTCGTTCGATCCGGATGCGCCGGACGCAGATGCAGACGACACGACGACGACGGAACTTTGATGCGAAGCAGTGGCAGCGGCAGTGGCAGGAACAGCGGCGGGCGAGGCAACCCCCGCGGGACCGGTGGGGGCGGTAACTCCCGCGGCTCCGGCGGCGGAGGCGGCAACCCCCGTGGTTCCGGCGGTGGAGGCGGTAACTCCCGCGGGTCCGGTGGCGGGGGTTCTCGTGGCTCCGGCGGCGGCAACCCGCGTGGCTCCGGCGGTGGCAATCCCCGCGGCTCCGGTGGCGGAGGCGGCGGCCCCCGCACCTCCGGCAGCGGATACGACTCCCGGGGGACCGCCGGGAGGGGCCCCCAGCAGAACGGCGCGGGAGGGCCCGACGACAGGCCGAAGCGCCCCAGCAAGCCCCGCCCCGAGGAGCGTCGCTACGACGTAGGCCCCGGCGCCACCCACGAGGGTGCCAAGTCCGGGCGCGGCAGTTCCGCCCGCGGCGGTGCCAAGGGCGGCCCCAGGCAGGGCCAGCAGCGCGGCGGCCGTACGGAGAACGCGCGCTCCCGTGAGTACGAGACGCGGACCGAGGAGCGCAACAGGGACCGGTACGCGGGCCGGCCCGAGGTCAAGACGCCCAAGACCTTCCCGGGCGCCGAGCAGGAGGGCGAGCGGCTGCAGAAGGTGCTCGCGCGCGCGGGCTACGGCTCGCGGCGTGCCTGCGAGGAGCTGGTCGAGCAGTCCCGCGTCGAGGTCAACGGCGAGATCGTCGTGGAACAGGGCATGCGTGTCGACCCCGAGAACGACGAGATCAGGGTCGACGGGCTGACGGTGGCCACGCAGTCGTACCAGTTCTTCGTGCTCAACAAGCCCGCCGGTGTCGTGTCCACCATGGAGGACAACGAGGGCCGTCAGTGCCTCGGCGACTACGTGACGAACCGCGAGACGCGGCTCTTCCACGTGGGACGGCTCGACACCGAGACCGAGGGCATCATCCTGCTCACCAACCACGGTGAGCTGGCGCACCGCCTGACGCATCCCAAGTACGGCGTGAAGAAGGTCTACCTCGCGCACATCGTGGGCCCGATCCCGCGCGACCTGGGCAAGCAGCTCAAGGACGGCATCCAGCTGGAGGACGGGTACGCGAAGGCGGACCACTTCAGGGTCGTCGAGCAGACCGGCAAGAACTACATGGTCGAGGTGACGCTGCACGAGGGCCGCAAGCACATCGTGCGCCGCATGCTCGCCGAGGCCGGCTTCCCGGTCGACAAGCTCGTGCGTGTGTCCTTCGGTCCGATCGCCCTCGGCGACCAGAAGTCGGGCTGGCTGAGGCGGCTGTCGAACACCGAGGTCGGAATGCTGATGCAGGAGGTCGACCTCTAGGAGTCCCGGCGGCGAGACCTCTTCCGCCGTCCTCGTCCGTACGGCATCGGCCGGTTCCGGGATCTTCCCGGGGCCGGCCGATGCGTGTCCGGGGGTTGTGGGCACACGGTTCGCTATTTATAGTCGTACTGACTATTAAAGAGCGTCCCTGTCGGGCGCGGACGCTGGAGCAGGGCCCACGGGGGTGGTCCCGGTCCTCCGCCGTCGCCCGGCAGGGCACCCACAGCCGTCGAGGCGGCACGAGGAGGGGGTATGGAGGGCTACGACAAGCACGCCTTCGAGCCCTTCGCCGTCACCGTGGATCTCGCGGTGTTCACGGTCCGGACGGGCGTACTGGACGTGCTCCTGATCGAGCGCGGGCAGGAGCCGTACCTGGGCTGCTGGGCACTGCCGGGAGGGTTCGTGCTGCCCGAGGAGTCCGCCGGGACGGCCGCCCGGCGCGAACTGGCCGAGGAGACAGGCCTGTCGGACGTCTCCGGGCTGCACCTGGAGCAACTGCGCACCTACAGCGAGCCGGACCGCGATCCCCGGATGCGGGTGGTCTCCGTGGCGTACACCGCGCTGCTGCCGGACCCACCCGAGCCGCGCGGCGGCGGGGACGCGGCGAGCGCGCGATGGCTGCCGTACGACGGACTCGGCCCGCTCGCCTTCGACCACGACCGGATCCTCGCCGACGCGCACGAGCGGATCGGCGCCAAGCTGGAGTACACCTGCCTGGCCACGGCGTTCTGCCCGCCCCGGTTCACACTCGGGGAGCTTCAGCAGGTCTACGAGACGGTGTGGGGGACCGCGCTCGACCGCCCGAACTTCCGGCGCAAGGTCCTCGCCACGCCCGGGTTCGTCGAGCCGGTCCCGGGTGAGGCCCGGCTGACCGGAGGCCGGGGGAAGCCCGCCGCGCTGTACCGGGCGGGCGCCGCCACGGCGTTGCATCCGCCGCTGCTGCGACCGGCTCCGCCACCACCGTCCGCCGAGGCCGGCCCCTCTCCCGGCGCCCACCGGTCCCCGCCGCCGTCCCCCTCGCAGTCCGCCTCTTCGGAAGGACGATCCTCATGACCACGACCGTCAGAAAGCACGCCGCCACCGGGGCACTGGTCGGGCTCGCCCTCGGGGACGCGCTCGGCTTCCCGACCGAGTTCAACGACGTGCCGTCGATCCTCGCCAAGTGCGGCCCATGGCGGGAGATGGAGCTGCCGGACCCCGCCTTCGTCACGGACGACACGCAGATGACCCTGGCGCTGGCGCGGGGGCTGCGGACGGCCATGGACCGGGGGCTCCTCGGGCCCAAGCGGATGGAGCGGCCGGTGCGAGAGGAGTTCGTGGACTGGTACCAGTCCCCGGAGAACAACCGCGCGCCCGGCCGTACCTGCCTCGTCGCCTGCGAGAAACTGAAGAGCGCGGACCGGCTCTGGCAGGACGCCAGCCAGGTGGGCTCGAAGGGCTGCGGCGCCAACATGCGCGTGGCGCCCCTCGGTCTCGTCCCCGGGCTCAGCGACGAACAGCGCGCGGGCGCCGCCCAGTTGCAGGCCGCCCTCACCCACGGCCACCCGACGGCGCTGACCGCCTCCGACCTCACCGCGCACGCGGTACGGCTGCTCGCACAGGGCACCGAACCGACGGGCCTGGTCGGACTCCTGCGGTCGTACGCGTACGAGAACCGGACGCGCTATCACGACCGCTGGCTCGGTGACCTGTGGGCCCGCGCCCAGGACCCCACCCCGGCGCACTACATCGCCCGCGGCTGGGACGAGTGCCTGGAGGCTCTGGAGCGGCTTCAGCGGGCCCTGCGGTCGCCGTCGCCCGAGACGGACCCCTGTCTGGCCACGGGGGCCGGGTGGATCGCCGAGGAGGCCCTCGCCACCGGACTGCTGTGCTTCCTGCTCTTCGTCGACGAGCCGGTGACGGCCCTGCGCCGGGCCGCCTGCACCTCCGGGGACTCGGACTCGATCGCCTGTCTGGCCGGCGCCTTCGCGGGGGCGCACCTCGGCGCCGACGCATGGCCCACGGAGTGGGCCGACCGGATCGAGCACCAGGGGGACCTGATGTCCTTCGGCGCGCTCTGGGACGCCTGACCGGCCGGGCCGGCCGCGCGTGGCGGGCCGGGCGGGTCAGGCGACGCTGATCGAGTCGCCCGTGACCGTGATCTGCTTCGCGGGGAGCGGCTTCGGCGCCGGGCCGCCCGCCACCGAGCCGTCGGCGACGCGGAACCTGCTGCCGTGGCACGTGCAGTTGATCGTGCCGTCCGAGACGTTGGCGACGATGCAGCCCGAGTGCGTGCAGACCGCCGAGAAGGCCTTGAAGTCGCCCTGCTCGGGCTGGGTGACGACGACCTTCTCGTCCTTGAAGATCTTGCCGCCGCCGACCGGGACGTCACCCGTCCTGGTGAGTTCCTCGCCACCGGGTGCCCGGCTCCCGCTTCCGGAGGGGGCCGCCGAGGGCGCCTCCTCCGTGTCGCCCCCGCCGTTCTCGTCGCCGTACTTGCTGCAGCCCAGGAGCAGTGCGCCGGCCGCGCCCGTCACGAGCACCGTGCGCCGCGTCGAGGGTTTCGTCATGTCGTCACTCCGAAGGTGCGGAAGAACCAGAGGGCGGAGGTCAGCCAGATCACGGTGAGGGCGGAGAAGACGAGCCCGCCGACGACGGGCAGCACCCAGCCGGGCAGTCGCTCCGAGCGGAGCAGCAGCATCTTGGCACTGAACGCACCGAAGAAGAAGCAACCCAGGAGCGAGTGCCACAAGACGCGCGGTTCGTACGTCTGATAGCCCAACGCGTACAGACAGTGCACCGCTACAGGAACCGCCATCAAGAACGCGATCCGGCCCGACCAGCGGTGCACCGTGCCGGACCAGCTCGGGCCCGGCAGGCGCCCGTACAGCATGAGTGCCGAGACGAGCTGCACGACCGCGAATCCCATCGCGGCGGTGCCCAGCCACGACTTCACGGCGCTCGTGCTGCTGAAGCCCGCCAGGTTGAAGGCGGTGCCCTCCGGGTCGTGCACGTTTCCGTAGACGCCGAGGCCTACCGCGACCGCGCTCGCGACCAGGGCCGGTACGACGTAGCGGGCGGCCCCCGGGCCGCGGCGGGCGGGGTCGGGCGCGGAGAAGCCCTGGGTGGCGGCGTTCGGGTCCACGGTCATGGTCGGCTCCCTGCGGTCACGCGGTCATGGAGCGAAGGACGGAGCGGGGGATGGGGCGGGGGAGGGAGCGAGGGGCGGGCCGAGGGGCGGGCCGAGGGGCGGGCCGAGGGGGTCACGGGGTCACGGGCCGGGCGGTGAGCCGCTGTCCGTCGACCGTCACGGCGCCGCTCTCCGGGTCGATACGGGGTGCTGCCGCCGCCCTGCCGTCGCGCTTGAGGATGCCGACCTGGCGGCCGTCCGGCAGTACGATCCAGCCGCCGTCGACCTCGGCGCCGCGCACGGTGGCGGTGGCGCGGTACAGCCCGGAGGGCTTGACGGCCCTGTCCGCCGTGAAGCCGTACGTCCGCTGCCCCATGTCGACGGTGCCGCGGATCTTCTTGCCGGTCAGCTCGCCGGTGAGGACCTCGCCCTTCTGACCCTTCAGCCGCATGCTGCCGTCGGCCTCGACGGGGCCCTTCAGCCACGACTCCTGGTCCCGGCCGTCACAGAAGTACGCGACCGCCCTGCCGTCGCGCAGCGTCACCGCCACCGCAGAGGAGTCGTCGTCGGTGCGGCCCGCGTAGTCGCCGTTCGCCACGGCGGACCTCGACGGGCTGGGCGACGGTGACGGCTTCCCCGGAGTGGCCGTGGCGGTGGGCGTCGGGCTCGCCGACACGACGTCGGCGGGCGAGTCGCTCCCGGTCGACGTGCTGCGCGTCCCCGTCGTCGCGTTGAGCGACAGCATGAACAGGGCGAGCAGCAGTCCCGCGAGGAGCGTGAAAAGTGGTCCGGAACGCTTCATCGTGCCTCCCCCGAGGCGTGGCGCGGACAGCCCCACCATGCAAGCGGACCCGCGGGCCCTGCGTCCAGAGGCGCACAGGAGCGACTTCGCGGAGATTCAAGGACGATTCCACCGTAAAACACCCCCTCGCTCCATGTAGCGACAGGGGGCGGAACGGGTGATATTGGGGTGATCCGGGGAGAGCGTGGCGGGCGTCTCGGCAGGCGGGCGCCGCGCACCGGGCGACCGAGGGCTGACTAGGCTGGATGCACCAAAGCCGATACGTACATCAGCAAGGAGCATCACCGTGGCGGTACGAGCGGTCCGGGGCGCCGTCCAACTGGAGCGGGACGAGGCCGGGCACATGGACGAGCAGGTCAGCGAGCTGCTCACCGCCATCCTGGAGCGGAACGCGCTGACCACCGACGAGCTGATCAGCATCTGGTTCACGGCGACGCCCGACCTGCACAGCGACTTCCCGGCGGCCGCGGCACGCAAGCTCGGCATCGTCGACGTACCGCTGATCTGTGCGCAGGAGCTGGACATCGAGGGCGCGATGCCCCGGGTCGTGCGGGTCCTCGCGCACATCGAGTCCGATCTGCCCCGCTCCGAGGTCGCGCACGTCTACCTGGGTGCCGCGGGCGCGCTCCGCAAGGACATCGCCCAGTGAGAACGGCACTCGTCATCGGTACCGGCCTCATCGGGACGTCGGCCGCGCTGGCCCTGGCCGGGCGCGGCGTCACCGTGCACCTCGCCGACCACGACCCGGAGCAGGCCCGTACGGCGGCCGCGCTCGGCGCCGGGACGGACGAGGAACCCCGGGGGCCCGTCGACCTCGCGATCATCGCCGCGCCGCCCGCGCACGTCGCCGCGGCACTCGCCGACGCGATGCGGCGCGGGGTCGCCCGCGGCTACCTCGACGTGGCCAGCGTCAAGGGCGGGCCGCGCCGCGAGCTGGAGTCACTAGGCCTCGACCTGTCCGCGTACATCGGCTCGCACCCCATGTCCGGCCGTGAGAAGTCGGGCCCCCTGGCCGCCACCGGTGACCTCTTCGAGGGGCGCCCCTGGGTGCTGACGCCGACCCGGGACACGGACACCGAGGTGCTCAACCTCGCGCTGGAGCTGGTCTCGCACTGCCGGGCGGTCCCGGTGGTGATGGATGCCGACGCCCACGACCGTGCGGTGGCGCTCGTCTCGCACATGCCGCACCTGGTGTCCAGCATGGTCGCCGCCCGGCTGGAGAACGCCGAGGAGACGGCCGTACGCCTCTGCGGGCAGGGCATCCGGGACGTGACCCGGATCGCCGCGTCCGACCCGCGGATGTGGATCGACATCCTCTCCGCGAACCCGGGTCCGGTCGCCGACCTCCTCGCGGACGTCTCCGCCGACCTGGACGAGACCGTGCAGGCCCTGCGTGCCCTCCAGTCCTCCGACGAGGCCAAGCGCCGCGAGGGCACCACGGGCATCGAGGACGTCCTGCGCCGCGGCAACGCAGGCCAGGTCCGCGTCCCCGGCAAGCACGGCGCCGCGCCCACCACGTACGAGAGCGTCGTCGTCCTCATCGACGACCAGCCGGGCCAGCTGGCCCGCATCTTCGCCGACGCCGGCCGCGCGGGCGTCAACATCGAGGACGTGCGCATCGAGCACGCGACCGGGCAGCAGGCCGGCCTGGTGGAGCTGATGGTGAAGCCGTCGGCGGTGCCGGTGCTGACGGCGTCCCTGCGGGAGCGGGGCTGGGCGATCCGGCAGTAGGGGCGGCCACCTGAGCGGCTGCCCCGCCGCGGGTCCGGCGCCCGTGCCGGCGGTCCTGGTCCTGATGATCGTCGAGAGCGTGGCGCCGGGACGCCGGCAGGGACGTGGAGGGGCCGCCGCGGGGTCCGTAAAACGGGGTCCGGGAAGCCAGTAACCTTGTTCGGGGCGCGATCGTGCCCGCACCAGCCCAGCACCCCGTACCAGGAAGGTGTCCGCACCCGTGGAATCCACCGCCGCCCGGACCGCTCCGGCCGTGATCGTCGCCATCGACGGTCCCTCCGGCACGGGCAAGTCGAGCACCTCGAAGGCCGTCGCCGCACAGCTCGGCCTCAGCTACCTGGACACGGGCGCCCAGTACCGTGCGATCACCTGGTGGATGGTGACCAACGGCATCGACGTCGCCGACCCCTCCGAGATCGCGGCCGCGGCCGGAAAGCCCGAGATCGTGTCCGGTACGGACCCCCTGGCGCCGACCATCACGGTCGACGGCACGGACGTCGCGGGCCCGATCCGCACCCAGGACGTCACCTCCAAGGTGAGCGCGGTCAGCGCCGTCCCCGAGGTGCGCGCCCGGATCACCGAGCTGCAGCGCTCGATCGCCGCGGCGGCCGAGAAGGGCATCGTCGTCGAGGGCCGGGACATCGGTACGACCGTGCTGCCCGACGCCGACCTGAAGATCTTCCTCACCGCTTCCCCGGAGGCCCGCGCCGCCCGCCGCAGCGGTGAGCTCAAGGGCGCCGACGTCAACGCCACCCGCGAGGCCCTGATCAAGCGGGACGCGGCCGACTCCTCCCGCAAGACCTCGCCGCTGGCCAAGGCCGGCGACGCGGTCGAGGTGGACACCTCCGACCTCACGCTCCTCCAGGTCATCGAGTGCGTCGTCACCCTCGTCGAGGAGAAGCGGACCACGACGTGAGCGAAGCCCCCGCCGTCCCGACGGCGCGGCGTGCCGAGGTCGGCCGCCGGATCGGCGTCGGCCTGATGTTCGGGCTGTGGAAGCCGCGCGTCCTGGGCGCCTGGAAGGTCCCCGCGACCGGCCCGGTGATCCTCGCCGTCAACCACTCCCACAACATCGACGGTCCGATGGTCATGGGCGTGGCACCCCGGCCGACGCACTTCCTGATCAAGAAGGAGGCGTTCATCGGTCCGCTCGACCCCTTCCTGCTCGCCATCGGGCAGGTGAAGGTGGACCGTACGATCGCCGACCGCACCGCGATCACGCAGGCGCTGGGCGTCCTCGCGGACGGCGGCGTCCTCGGGATCTTCCCCGAGGGCACCCGCGGCCAGGGCGACTTCGCCTCGCTGCGCGCGGGGCTCTCCTACTTCGCGGTCCGCGGCGGGGCCCCGATCGTGCCGGTCGCCGTGCTGGGAAGCACGGAGCGGCGCGGACGGTTGACGAAGGAGCTGCCCCCGCTGCGGAGCCGGGTCGACGTCGTCTTCGGCGACCCCTTCGAGGCGGGCGACGGCAGCGGACGGCGTACGCGCAAGGCCCTCGACGAGGCGACCGTGCGCATCCAGAAGCAGCTCACCGCGCACCTGGAAAACGCCAGGCGCCTCACGGGGCGTTAAGAGACACTTGAGTAGTGGATCACCCCGAACGGGGCGTTCCACCGATCACCACGATGAACGAGGTACGGACTTCATGAACGACCAGATCCAGCCCGACGGCTCGGAGCACGAGCACGGGGCACTTGGCGATGCCGAGTACGCGGAGTTCATGGAGCTCGCCGCGGAAGAGGGCTTCGACGCCGAGGACATCGAGGGCGCGATCGGTGAGGCCGGTCACGGCCCGCTTCCGGTCCTCGCCGTCGTCGGCCGCCCGAATGTCGGCAAGTCGACCCTGGTGAACCGCATCATCGGCCGCCGCGAGGCCGTCGTCGAGGACAAGCCGGGCGTCACCCGCGACCGCGTCACCTACGAGGCCGAGTGGGCGGGCCGCCGCTTCAAGCTCGTCGACACCGGCGGCTGGGAGCAGGACGTCCTCGGCATCGACGCCTCCGTGGCCGCGCAGGCCGAGTTCGCGATCGACGCGGCCGACGCGGTCGTCTTCGTCGTCGACGCCAAGGTCGGCGCCACCGACACCGACGAGGCGGTCGTCCGCCTGCTGCGCAAGGCCGGCAAGCCCGTCGTCCTGTGTGCGAACAAGGTCGACGGCCTCAGCGGTGAGGCCGACGCCTCGTACCTGTGGTCGCTGGGTCTCGGCGAGCCGCACCCCGTCTCCGCGCTGCACGGCCGCGGCACCGGCGACATGCTCGACGCCGTCCTGGAGGCGCTTCCCGAGGCCCCCGCGCAGACCTTCGGCACGGCGATCGGCGGCCCCCGCCGCATCGCGCTCATCGGCCGCCCGAACGTCGGCAAGTCCTCGCTCCTGAACAAGGTGGCGAACGAGGACCGCGTGGTCGTCAACGAGATCGCGGGCACCACCCGTGACCCGGTCGACGAGCTCATCGAGCTCGGCGGCGTCACCTGGAAGTTCGTCGACACGGCCGGTATCCGCAAGCGGGTCCACCTCCAGCAGGGCGCCGACTACTACGCCTCGCTGCGCACGGCCGCCGCCGTGGAGAAGGCGGAGGTCGCGGTCATCCTGCTGGACGCCAGCGAGAACATCAGCGTCCAGGACCAGCGCATCGTGACGATGGCCGTCGAGGCGGGCCGCGCGATCGTTCTGGCCTTCAACAAGTGGGACACCCTCGACGAGGAGCGCCGCTACTACCTGGAGCGGGAGATCGAGACCGAGCTCCTCCAGGTGGCGTGGGCCCCGCGGGTCAACGTCTCGGCGCGTACGGGCCGCCACATGGAGAAGCTGGTCCCGGCGATCGAGGCCGCGCTGGCGGGCTGGGAGGCGCGCGTTCCGACGGGCCGCCTGAACGCCTTCCTGGGTGAGCTGGTCGCCGCCCACCCGCACCCGATCCGCGGCGGCAAGCAGCCCCGCATCCTCTTCGGCACGCAGGCGGGCACCAAGCCGCCGCGGTTCGTGCTCTTCTCCTCGGGCTTCATCGAGCACGGCTACCGCCGCTTCGTGGAGCGCCGGCTGCGTGAGGAGTTCGGCTTCGAGGGGACGCCGATCCACATCTCGGTGCGGGTGCGCGAGAAGCGCGGCAAGAAGAAGTAGCCGTACGGCGGAAGCCGGACGCACATGAGGAGAGGGCCCCCGCACCGTGCGGGGGCCCTCTCCTCATGTGCGTCAGCGTTCCCGGCGAGGCCCTGGCGGCAGCGCCGCCGGGATCAGGCCCGTGGCGTGCTGCCGTGCCACCGGCTGCCAGACGGTCGTGACCGTCGGGCTCTGGTGCGTGGACACCTGCCCGGTCTGGTGCTGCCCGGCGACGTGCCGCATGCCGTACGCGGTCGGCGTGTACGCACCCGAGTTGTACGAGCCGGAGCCGAGCAGTCCCGGGCCGTGGAGGCCCGGTCCGTGCAGGCCGGGCCCGCCCGGGCTGATCCCGAAGGCCTTGAAGCCGAGATCCTCCTCGCCGCTGCGATCGCCCGGCAGGGACCGGAAGGTCCTGAGGTACTCCGCGTACAGCGCGTCGTAGATCGGGGTGGCCGAACAGCTGCCCGAGAAGTCCTGGGCCGGCCGCAGGGCCGGAACCGGGGACGAGTAGGGCAGGCGGCGGGGGGCGTCGTAGGTGTGCACGTACGTGCCAACGACCCCGCCGCCCTTCGGATGCGGCCGACGGCCCGCTTTCGCAGGTCACCGGGAGCGTGTCCGGTGTCCGCGGGGGACCGGGGCCGCCCGTGCTCAGGTGCCGGCCAGGGGCATCGCGCTCGCCACCAGTCGGCCGCTCGCCGCCGCCTTGTCGAGCGCGTCACGCAGCAGGTCCTCGCGGGGCTGACGGCCGATCGAGCCGACCGGGGCCGCGAACAGCAGTACCTGCTGGTGCTTGTTGGCGGCCGCCCGCCAGCTGTCCGTTACCTGGAGCGGCTGGTGGGCCTGCCACCAGGCGACGGGTGAGCCGCCGCCGGCGCCGGGCTGCAGAACCGCGTGCAGCTGGCCCATGGCGAGCAGCACGGACCAGCCGTGCAGCACGGGCGGCACCTCGGTGAGCTGGCTGACCGGCATGAACCCCTGCTCGATGAGGAGCGGCAGGAAGTCGTCGCCGGCACCGCCCGCCGTGCCCGGCCGGGCGATGCGCCCGGTCGGCTCGACGACGAGCGCGGGGTGCAACTCGCCGCCGAGCAGGACGAGTCCGCTGGTGACGCCGAGGACCGCCTGCTCGGGCAGGGCCTCGGTGGGGCGCTCGTCCCCGGTGATGGAACGGGCGGCGCCCTGCAGCTGCTCCTCGGTCACCTGGACGACCTGCGAGGGCAGGCAGCCGGCGTGGGCGAAGGCGAGGACGGCGGTCTCCTCGCCGATGAACAGGACAGTGCTGGTGCGCTCCTGTTCGGAGTCGCCCTGGGTGCGGCAGGACGTGCAGTCGTAACTGCCCGGGGCGTTGTCTCCGGCGAGCAGCCGGTCGGCTTCTTCGTCGCCGATCTCGGCGCGTACGTCGTCGCTGACGTCGAGCATGCGCGGCACGGGTGGCTCCTCGGGATGCGGTGCGTGTTGTGGCCGGGGGCTCCCGGTCCGTGAACCGGATGGGTTCCCGGCTCATGAAGAAGACAACGGAGGATCCGTGGCCGGAGTCACGCCCGGGAGCGAACGGAATCGAACCATCCTGCGTACGGGACGGACCCGGCGGCGGAATCCGCAATATCCTGCCAACTACGTTGGTACGCAAGGGAGTTGACCCGCGAATGCGGGATCCGGATCATCCCGGTCAATCGTCGACAAATCAGGAAATCCGCTAACGAAGTGGGTGGCTCGATTTGGTTGATACCGACGGTAATAGCGGCTACGGGGGACTTTCGGGGCTTCCTCGTCTCCTGACGGGCACGGTCCTCCGACCGGGTGGGGCCCCGGCCGGTGTCCGCGCGGCTCGTCCGGGCGGCGCTCAGGCCCTGCCTAGCGTGGCCCGATGTCGATCAAGCGCTTGCGGTACGCGGCTGCCGTCGCCGTGGTCCTGGCCGTGCTCGCCCCGGTGGAGGCGTCCGCGGCACCCCCGCCTCCCGCGCCCGGTCGCGCGGCCGCCCAGGTGCCGTACGACTGCGCCGGGGACCGGTGGCCATGGGGCTGCCTCGCCGAGTGCGAGAGCAGCGGCCGCTGGGGCGCGAACACCGGAAACGGCTTCTACGGAGGGCTGCAGTTCTGGCAGCCGACCTGGAGGGCGTTCGGCGGACTGGCGTACGCGCGGCGCGCGGACCTGGCCACGCGGGACGAGCAGATCAGGGTCGCGGAGGAGGTGGTGCGGGTCCAGGGCTGGGAGGCGTGGCCCGTCTGCGCCAAGAGGTACGGGCTCACAGGGCGGGCGCATGTGGTGAAGCCGGGGGAGACGCTGGCCTCGATCGCCCGCCGGTACCGCGTCAAGGGAGGGTGGAAGGCCCTCTACAAGCTCAACAGACGGATGGTCGGCGCGAATCCGGACCGGCTGAACCCCGGCACGACGCTGCGGCTGCCGAAGGGGGCGGGTCCGGGCCGGCCGATCACGCCGGCGGACGGGGGCACGGCCGCACCGGGCCAGAGCGCCCCGGCCACACCGGGCCAGAGCACCCCGGCCGGACCGGCCCCCACGACCCCGTCGGCCCCACCGGCCCCTTCTACCCCGCCGATCCTGTCGGACCCGCCGATCCCGCCGGACCCGTCGGTCCCCTCGGTGCCGACAGATCCTTCGGCTCCGGCGGTCTCGTCGGCTCTGCCGGTTCTGATGGGTCCGCCGCTGCCGAGGCCGCCGTCTCGGCAGCCTCGCCGCTGAACGCGACGGTCCCGCGCCGGAGTTCGTACACGATCGTCGTCCCGGAGCGCAGGCCCGGCGGCAGCCGCTGTTCGGCGACGACCACACAGGCGTCGAGGCCGCTCAGCAACGCGTACGTGCGGGCCGCCACCGCCGGGGACATGCCCTGCGCGGGCTCGTCGACGAGGACCACGCGCGCGCGTGCGAGGAGGGCGCGGGAGAGGGCCAGCATGCGCTGCTCGCCGCCGGAGAGGGTTCCCGCTCTTCTGGTCAGGAGGGGGCCCAACTGCGGGTAGGCGTCGAGGGCCGATGTGAAGGGCCTGCCGGGGGCGGCGAGTTCCAGGTTCTCGCGGACGGTGAGCGAGCCGAAGACCGCGCGGCGGTCCGGGACGAGGCACAGACCCCGGCGGGCCCGATCGTGCGCGGGTGTCCCCGTGACGTCGGCGCCGTCCCAGACCACGGCCCCGCGGGACAGCTGCACGGTGCCGGCCAGGGCGCGCAGCACGGTCGTACGGCCCGAGCCGTTGCGGCCCAGCAGGACGGTGACGCCCGGCGCGGGCGCGTGGAGGGAGACGCCGTGCAGGGCCTCCAGCGGGCCGTAGCGCACGCGCGCGTGGCGCAGCGAGATACCGGGCGCGCTCATCCGCCGGCCACCGGGCCGAGTCCTTCCTGACCCTGGTCCGCATTCCCGTAATCGGTGCGCCCCTGGTCCGTGCGGGGTCCGCGGTGCCCGTCGAACGCGTCGAGGCGTTCGAGGACGTGGCCGGGCGGGCCGGAGGCGACGACGCGGCCCGCGGTCATGACGTGCACGGTGTCGGCGAGGCCGGCCACCAGGTCGAGATCGTGCTCGACGACGAGCAGGGCCGTGCCGTCGGCGGCGAGTGCCCGCAGCACGCGGGCCAGTGCCGTCACCTCGCCCGTGTCGAGCCCGGCCGCGGGTTCGTCCAGCAGCAGTACCCGCGGGCTTCCGGCGAGGGCCCGGGCCAGTTCGACGCGCCGCAGGGTCCCGGTGGGCAGGTCCGCCGCGGGCAGCGCCCGTACGGGACCGTGGAGCCCGAGCAGACGCAGTGCCCGCTCGGCCGCGTCGGCGTCGATGACGCGCCCCTGCTCGGCGCCCACGCGTACGTTCTCCGCCACGGTCAGCGTCGGGAAGACGGCCAGTTGCTGGAACGTGCGGGCGATGCCGAGCCGTGTCCGGGCGTGGGCGGGCAGCCGGGTGATGTCCCGTTCCCCCAGGGCGACCCTCCCCGACGCCGGTCGCACGGTTCCGGCGAGACAGTGGAACAGGGTGCTCTTCCCGGCTCCGTTGGGCCCGACGACCGCGGTGATCCGGCCCGGCGGCAGATCGAGATCGACGCCGTCCAGGGCGGTGCAGCCGTCGTAGGCGACGCGCAGGGCGCGGGCACGGAGGGCGGGGCGAGATGCCGCGCCGGCCACGGAGCGAGGGGCTCGTCCGGCGGTGGCGTCCCGTCGCACCGATCCGGTCGGCCGGGCGCCCGCGTGCGCGGAGAGCTCCGTACCGGGGCCACCGGCGCCCGCACCGGGCCGGGCACCGGCGCCACCCGCTCCGGTACCGCTGTCGCCACGGTCGTCCGTCCGCGGGCCCGCGCGGAGGCCGTCGCCTTCACCGCCGTCGGCGGGGCCGGGTGTCGTGGGCGTGCTGGCCTCCCCGTCCTCGTGTGCGCCGGGCGGCGGGAGGGGTGGGCCGAAGGCCGTGCCCAGGGTCGTGTCGGTGCGTCCCTCCGGGCCCGGCGTCCACGGGGAACCGGCCCCGTCGTCGGCGGACGGCGGCACCGCGCGTCTCACCAGCGGACGCCCGCCGGTGAGACGGCTCATCGTGTCCGGCCCGGTGGACGTGAGCGCCACCGGGACCGTCGCCCGTGGCCTGCCGGAGCCCTGGGCCGGCGCCCGCAGCTTCCGCCTCACCCCGGCTCCCAGCGGGGTCGGCGTCACCTCCCGGCGCAGCCGCAGGCGCTCGGCCGCCTGCCGCAGTGCCTCGTACGGGCCGCCGGGAAAGCGGCCCACGAGGACCGCCAGGAGGCCGATGGAGGCCGC
Source organism: Streptomyces sp. BV286 (assembly GCF_019090165.1). GTDB lineage: Bacteria > Actinomycetota > Actinomycetes > Streptomycetales > Streptomycetaceae > Streptomyces. Next base: position 95,730 of record NZ_JAHRIB010000191.1, on the reverse strand, counting down.
CGCCACCCCGCCCCGGGTACCGGCGTCCAGACCGACGAGGAGAGCCGCCGCGAGCAGCGCGCCGAGGACGCTGTCGGCGCCGAGCACCACGATCGCGGCGAACCACAACAGACCGCGCACCGGGTCGTACGCAGCCGGGTCGAAGGCCCGCACGCCCATGCCGAGCATGCCGCCGCCCAGCGCGGCCAGCGCGGCGCCCGCCACGAAGGCCGTCAGCTTGAGCGCCGGGACGCGGACGCCCGCCGCCGACGCACCCGCCTCGTGGTCCCGCATCGCGGCCAGGGCCCGGCCCGTACGTCCCCGGCGCAGCGCGTGGGCGGCCAGCAACGCGCCCGCGAGCAGGACCAGTTCGAGCACGTAGTACGCGCGGTCGCCCTCGAAGCCCGCCGGGCGGCCCAGGGACAGGCCCGACGTCGCGTACGGCTGGGCGAAGACGAAGCGGCTGACTCCGACGCCCACCGCGAAGGTCGCCAGTGCGAGAGCCAGGCCGTGGCGGCCGATGGCGGGCCAGCCGGTCAGCAGGCCCAGGGGCGCCACCAGCAGGACGGCGACCGCGAGCGCGGCCAGTTCCGGGAGCCGCGGCAGGCCCGGGAAACGGCCCGCCGCCAGCAGCGCCGTGAAGAGAGCGCCCAGACCCGCGTACGCCGCCTGGCCCAGCGAGATCTGGCCGCCGCGGCCCGTCACGACGACCAGGGAGAGGAGGACCACTCCCAGGGCCGGGACCTGCACGGACGTGTGCAGGTCGGAACCCGCGAAGCCCAGGGGGAGCAGGAACAGGACCACGGCCACGATCCACGCCCCGGGCGGGGTCGGTACGCGGGCCGTCGCCGTGCGGGGCAGGGCGTCCCGGGTGCCGATGCCCGGCAGCACCAGGGCCGCGACCAGCAGGGCGACGACGAAGAGGTTCGCGCCCACCGCCTGGAGGAGCGGTTCGCGCCAGCCCGTCGGGTGCAGCCGGGTCAGCTGGCTCTGGGCGACCCCGATGCCCAGGGCCACGACCACGGCCACCGGCAGACTGCGCATCCGGGCGGCCACCGCGACCGCCACCACCTCCATCACCAGCAACGGCATGCCGTACGGGTCCAGACGCACGTAAGGAGCCAGCAGCACCCCGGTCAGACCCGCGGTGAACGAGCCGAACGCCCAGCCCGCCGCGGCCACCCGGTCGGCGTCGATCCCGCCCAGGACGGCGAGCGAGCGGTCGTCGACCACGGCCCGCAGCTCCCGGCCGAAACGCGTCCAGCGGATCACCGCGCCCACCGCGGCGGCCAGCACGAGCGTCACCGTCAACTGGCCCCAGGGATCGGCGGAGACGAGGACCGGCGCGTCCGGGCGGGCGCCGGGGCCCCAGACCAGCGCCGCCCCGCCGACGAGCAGGACGAACACGCCGATGGACGCGACGAGCGTCTGTGCGGGGTTGCCTCCGAGGACGGACAGGGGACGGAAGACGAACCGTTCCAGCGCGAGGCCGATGCCCGGGGCGACCACGAGCAGCGTGAGCGCGGCGGCGAGCGGGAGCGGCCAGCCCCACCCGACCGTGAGCTGCCACAGCAGGTAGGCGCACACCATGGCGACGGCGCCGTGCGCGAAGTTGAGCACACCGGTCGCCCGGTGGGTCACGACCAGGCCGATCCCGGTGAGCGCGGCCGCGCTGCCGACGGAGAGCCCGGCGAGCGTGAGGTCGTACGTCAGCGAGGCCATCAGCCGTCCGCCTCGGACGACCGGTCGTCCGAGGCGGTGGGTTCGCAGATCGGGCAGGGGGCCAGTCCCCCGCCCGCGAGGACCATGGAGTCGACCGGCAGGGCCTCCGGCTTTCCGGCGACGAGCGGGCAGTCCGCGCGGTGCCACAGCGTGCCGCCCGGCACCATCAGCAGGTCTCCGCTGACGGCCACGGGCGCGGCGGCCGCCTGCCCGGAGCCGTCAGCGCCGGCCGGCCCGGCCGCCACCAGGAGCCCGTACAACTCCTCGACGCGGGCCGCCGCGAGGGCGTTCCTGCCGTGGGTGAGGAGGACCGCACCGGCGACGATCAGGGCCGCTCCCGGGACCGTGCAGGACGCCAGAAAGGGAAGCTGCCGTTCCGCGTAGCGCTCGCCGGAGATCCCGTACCAGCCGAGGACGCACAACACCGCTCCCGCGGCGAGCGCGGCCCACCCGGCCCACAGGACGGGGTGCACGGTCCGCAGTCGAGCTGTCCGCATGGGGGCTCCCATGTCATGTGTCTGACTGTCTTCCAAGTCCGCCGATGGACTTGCACTATGCCTTCTGCAAGCTGACCCTGAAAGCTCCGGGCGCACTTGGCCCGGACCGACACCCGGTGGTGAGCCAGATGGTTCTCGGGAGTGACCTCAGGCGGGGGACAGGCCGGGGGCTGGCGGTGGCGGTACTCGTCGTCGCCGGTGCCCTCACGGCCTGCGGCGACGACAGCGGCGGTGACGAGACGACCCCGCCCTCGCCCTCCGTGAAGCTGCCCAGGACGACCGAACCGACTCCGAGCGCGACCGCCCCGGACGACCCGGCGGAGGCCGAGAGGCAGATCAAGGAGAACTGGAAGAAGTTCTTCGACCCCGACGTCCCCACGAAGGACAAACAGGCCGTCCTGGAGAACGGCGACAAGATGGACCAGGTCCTCAAGAGCTTCAGCGGCGACGAGCGTGGCGGGCAGGTGGAGGCGACGGTCACCGAGGTCGAGTTCACCTCGCCGGCCGAGGCGAACGTGACGTACACGCTGACCCTGAAGGGCGCCACGGTCATGCCGGACGCCGCCGGGACCGCGGTCGAGCAGGACGACACGTGGAAGGTGTCCGTCAAGACGCTCTGCGGACTGGTGGGGCTGAGCGGCAATGAGTCGCCGGGCCCGGGTTGCTGAATCCGCTGCCGTGGGCCTGCTGCTCCTTCTGGGCACGGCCTGCGGCAGCCGCCTCCCGGAGAGCGACTTCGGGGACCGGTCCGACCGGACGCCCGCCCGCACCACCGCGGAGCCGATCCGCGTGGGCGTCATCACGAGCGCCACCAGCCCGGTCGGCGGCAACGCCTTCACCGGACCGCGCGACGGCGCGAAGGCCTACTTCGACGCCCTGAACGCGCGCGGCGGCATCGACGGACGCCGGGTCGAGGTCCGTACGTGCGACGACGGCGGCAGCGGTGTCGGCAACAACGAGTGCGTGCACCGGCTCGTCGACGAGGACAAAGTGGTGGCCCTCGTCGCCACGACCGCCCTCGACTACGCGGGAGCCGCCCGCGTGTCCCGCGCGCGCGTGCCCGACATCGGGGGCCAGCCCATCGGCGCGGCCTACGACACCTATCCGCACCTCTACGGGATCTACGGCAGCCTCGCCCCGCGCGACGGGCGGCCCGGCTGGGACGGCAAGCTGTACGGCGGTACGGAGATCTACCGCTACTTCAAGCGGGAGCAGGATGCCCGCACGGCGGCCGTCGTCTCGTACAACCAGTCCGCGTCGGCCGCCTACGCCCGGCTCGTCACCCGGGGCCTGAAGGCCGAGGGCTACAAGGTCGTCACCGAACAGGTCGACTTCGCGCTGCCCAACTTCCGCGCCGTGGCGGCCGACCTGAAGGAGCAGGGCGTCGACCTGGTCTTCGACGCCATCGACACCTACGGCAACGCCCAGTTGTGCAAGGCCATGGACGACGTCGGCGCCGAGGTCACCGCCAAGGTCACCAACGTGCAGAACTGGACGTCCACCGTCCGCGAGGACTACAAGGACGCGCCCCGCTGCCGCAACGCCCTGTGGGCGACGGGCGCGAGCCGCAACTACGACGACGCGGAACCGGGTCACGACGCCGTACGGGCGTTCCGGGACGGCACCCGGGCGCTGAAGACCCGCTCCCAGTGGCAGGTGGAGGGCTGGGCCGCCGCGATGTGGTTCACCGACGCGGCCAGGTCCTGCGTGCGGACGGGCGTCACGCGCGCGTGCGTCGACCGTTTCATGGACGGGGGAAAGCCGTACACCGCCGACGGGCTGCTGCTGCCGGTGCGGTTCGAGCGTCTGTCCGAGCCGCCGAGGACACGCACGACGTGCCTCTCCGTGGCGCGCTGGGAGGACGACCGGGGCTGGGTGAGTCAGGGGGACATGAACAGCGAGTGCCACGACGTGCCGCAGTTGTCCTACGAGCCCTGATGCGATCGGGCGCCGAAGGGTTCCCGTTCCCGGTTACCGATGGCGCAACTGTTCGGGAACAGACTGATAAGTGCGCCCAACCATCCCTACCGCTCCCCGGTCTAACCCTCAGGTAGCCGGATTAGACGGAGATACGGGGACGCATGCAGATCTCTTTCCTGATACACAACGCCTACGGAATCGGGGGGACGATCCGGACGACGTACAACCTTGCGAACACCCTCGCCGAGCAGCACGACGTCGAGATCGTCTCGGTGCTCCGGCACCGCAACGAACCGGTGTTCGCACGGGACCCGCGCGTGCGCGTGCGTCACCTCGTCGACCTGCGCAAGAACGGCCCGGGGTACGAGGGCGACGATCCTGAGTACCGGGCACCGGCCCGCGTCTTCCCGAGAGGAGAGATCCGCTACGACCAGTACAGCGTCCTGACCGACCGCCGTATCGCGGAGCACCTCTCGACGACCGAAGCCGATGTCGTGGTCGGCACCCGCCCCGGACTGAACGTGCATCTGGCCCGCGAGACCAGGCGCGGCCCGGTCCGTGTCGGCCAGGAACACCTCACCCTCGACAGCCACTCCGTCGGGCTGCGCACGGAACTGCGCGGCGCGTACCCCCGGCTGGACGCGGTCACCACGACCACGGAGGCGGACGCCGACGCCTACCGCACGAAGATGCGGCTGCCCGGCGTGCATGTCGCGGCCGTGCCCAACTCGGTGCCCGCGCCCGGTATAGAGCCCGCCGACGGCTCCGCCAAATGGGTCGTCGCGGCCGGCCGGCTCGCCCCGGTGAAGCGGTACGACCTGCTGATCAGGGCCTTCGACCTGGTACGGGCCCAGCGGCCCGACTGGCGCCTGCGGATCTACGGCAGCGGAAAGCAGAAGGACAAGCTGCGCCACCTCATCGACGAACTCGGCCTCTACAACCACGTCTTACTGATGGGACCGGCCAACCCCATCGAACCGGAGTGGGCCAAGGGCTCCATCGCCGCCGTCACCTCCAGCCTCGAATCCTTCGGCATGACCATCGTCGAGGCCATGCGCTGCGGCCTGCCCGTCGTCTCCACCGACTGCCCGCACGGGCCGGGGGAGATCATCGACAACGGCGTGGACGGACGCCTCGTGGAGGTCGGCAACGTCGAGGCCATCGCCGGGGGCCTGCTCGAACTGATCAACGACGACGAGCTGCGCCAGAAGATGGCGGGGGCGGCGCTCAGGGACTCCGAGCGCTTCGACCCGGCACGGATCGCCGAGCGCTACGAGTCGATCTTCTCCGGTCTCGTCTCGCGCGGGGGCACCTCGAAGATCGGCCGGATGCGCGGCTCGCTGCACCGCACACGAGGAGCGCTGCTCGGTGGCGCGTATGCCGTTCGGGATGCCGGACGGACCGTACTCGGGAAGGAGCGTTCCGCATGATGACGCTGGCTCCGCAGGCCGCGCACCAGCCCACCGACGAGGAAGCCGCCATGCCGCCGCGCGCCGACTGCATCGCCGACTCCGCGGGCGGGCTCACCTTCGACGTGACGGAGCGGGGCGGCGCCGGTGACACGCACCTCGTCCTGCTGCACCGCGACGGCCGGCAGGAGGTCCGGCTGCCGCTCGTCCCCGCCGCGGACGGCCGGCTGCGCGCCGCGCTGCCCAGCAGTGTGGAACTGCCCGAGGGCCGCTGGGACGCCTACGCGCAGAGCGCCGGCGGTGAGCCGGAGCGGCTGTCGCCCGGCCTCAACGACCTGCGCTCACTGGTCGACCGGGCGCCGAGCGGGGCCCGCGGCCATGTCGCCGTCCGCATCCCCTACGCGACCAAGCACGGCAACCTCTCCGTCCGCAGCTGGCTGCGCGCCCCGCACGCGGAGGCGGGCGAACTGCACATAGGCGAGCGGGAACTGGGCGTCCGGGGCCAGGTGTACGGGGTCACGCTCACCGCGGACGCGTACGCCGAACTGACCGGCCGCGAGGAGACGGGACCCGCGCGGAGGGTCGAGGTCCACCGGGACCAGGCGCGGTTCCGCTTCACCGTGGCCTACTCCGAACTGCCGGAGGGGGTCTGGAACCTGTGGCTCCGCCCGGCGGGGGAGAGCGGCCCGCGGATACGGATCGCCCGGCTGCTCGACGACATCGCCGACAAGAAGCCCATCTTCACGTACCCGAAGGTCACGCTGGAGACGGCGTACGGGCCGGTGGCCGCCGGCCCGTACTACACGAGCGACAACGACCTCTCCGTGGCCGTCACGACGGTGGCCGCGCGGCAGTGAGCGGAGGAACCCGCCGCGGCGGCCCGTGAGGGCCTCCCTGGCGTCGCCGGCCGGTCCGGCGGTGCCAGGGAGGCCCTCACGGGCCGCGGAGCGCGCTGCTGCCACGTCGGCTCTTGCGGACAGTGGTTGTCCGCAAGGCCTGGCAGACTCACATCCATGTTGGAGACCTCGGCACGACTCCTGCGGCTGCTCTCACTGCTCCAGGCACACCGCGAATGGTCGGGCCCCGACCTGGCCGACCGCCTCGGCGTCACCCCGCGCACGATCCGCCGTGACGTGGACCGGCTGCGCGAGCTCGGCTATCCGGTGAACGCCAGCCCCGGCACGGGCGGCGGTTACCAGCTGGGCGTGGGGGCCGAACTGCCCCCGCTGCTCCTCGACGACGACGAGGCGGTCGCCGTGGCCGTCGGCCTGCGCACCGCCGCGGGACAGGGCATCGAGGGCATCGGCGAGACCTCCGTACGCGCCCTCACCAAGCTCGAACAGGTGCTGCCGCACCGGCTGCGCCGCAGGGTCGGCGCCCTGAACGCCTTCACCGTGCCCATGCTGCGCGGCCCGCGGCCCTCCGCCGTCGACCCGGCCGTCCTCACCGAACTCGCGGCCGCCTGCCGCGACTCGGAACGGCTGCGCTTCGAGTACCGCAGCCACGAGGGCGCCCCGACCCGCCGCACGGTGGAGCCGCACCGGCTGGTGTGCACCGAGCGCCGCTGGTACCTGGTCGCCTGGGACGTCGACCGCGACGACTGGCGGACGTTCCGCGTGGACCGGATCACGCCCAGGCCGCCGCACGGGCCGCGCTTCACACCCCGCGAGGCACCGGCCGAGGACCTCGCCGCGTACGTCTCCAAAGGGGTCTCCACGCGCGCGTACACCTCCCACGCCGTCGTCCGGCTGCATGTGCCGCTGGAGGAGGCGATCGGGCAGGTCTCGCCCTCCGCCGGGACGCTGGAGCCCGAGGGGCCGGACAGCTGCGTCCTGCGCACCGGCGCCGCGAACCTCGACGTGATGGTCATCCACGTGATGCTGATGGGCCTGCCGTTCGAGGTGCTGGAGCCCGTCGAACTCATCGAGGCGATCAGTACTGCTCGGGACCGGTTGACGGACGCTCTTGACCGAAGCGGATCTGCGGGCTCTCCTCCTGGCCGGAGCGGGTCTGGGGCGGCGTGATCGCCGCGAATTGGGGATGGTGCAGGTCGAACGCCGGGGACTCGGAGCGGATCCGGGGCAGCGTGACGAAGTTGTGCCGCGGCGGCGGACAGGAGGTCGCCCACTCCAGCGAGCGGCCGAAGCCCCAGGGGTCGTCGCAGTCCACCGGCTCGCCGTATCTGGCCGTCTTCCAGACGTTGTAGAGGAAGGGCAGCGTCGACATGCCGAGCAGGAACGCGCCGATCGTCGAGACGGTGTTGAGCGCCGTGAACCCGTCGGCCGCCAGATAGTCCGCGTAGCGGCGCGGCATGCCCTCCGCGCCCAGCCAGTGCTGCACCAGGAACGTGGTGTGGAAGCCGACGAAGAGCGTCCAGAAGTGCAGCTTGCCGAGCCGTTCGTCGAGCATCTTGCCGGTGAACTTGGGCCACCAGAAGGAGAAGCCGCCGAAGGTCGCGAAGACGACGGTGCCGAACACCACGTAGTGGAAGTGCGCCACCACGAAGTACGTGTCCGTGACGTGGAAGTCCAGCGGCGGCGAGGCGAGGATGACCCCCGTCAGACCGCCGAACAGGAACGACACCAAAAAGCCCGTCGCCCAGAGCATAGGTGTCTCGAAGGACAGCGACCCCTTGAGCATGGTGCCGGTCCAGTTGAAGAACTTCACGCCCGTCGGCACCGCGATCAGGAACGACACGAACGAGAAGAACGGCAGCAGCACCGCTCCCGTCGCGAACATGTGATGGGCCCACACGACCACCGACAGGCCGGTGATGGCCATCGTGGCGCCGATCAGCGTCAGATAGCCGAAGATCGGCTTCCTGCTGAACACCGGGATGATCTCCGTGATGATGCCGAAGAACGGCAACGCGATGATGTAGACCTCGGGATGCCCGAAGAACCAGAAGAGGTGCTGCCACAGCAGCGCCCCGCCGCTGGCCGACGCGAAGACCTGGGAGCCGAACCGCCGGTCCGCCTCCAGCACCAGGAGCGCCGCGGCGAGCACCGGGAACGCCAGCAGGACCAGGATCGACGTGAACAGCGTGTTCCACGTGAAGATCGGCATCCGGAACATCGTCATGCCGGGCGCGCGCATCCCGATGATGGTCGTCAGGAAGTTCACCGCGCCGAGGATCGTGCCGAAGCCCGCCAGCGCGAGCCCCATGATCCACATGTCGGCGCCGATCCCGGGCGACCGTTCCAGGCTGTTGAGCGGCGCGTACGCGAACCAGCCGAAGTTCGCGGGTCCCTGGGGCACGAGCAGGGAACCCAGCACGATCAGCCCGCCGAAGAGGAACAGCCAGTACGACAGCATGTTCAGCCGTGGGAAGGCCACGTCGGGCGCGCCGATCTGCAGCGGCATGATCTCGTTGGCGAACCCGGCGAAGGTCGGTGTCGCGAAGAGCAGCAGCATGATCGTGCCGTGCATCGTGAACATCTGGTTGAACTGGTTGTTGTCGATGAGCTGTGTGCCGGGCCGGGCCAGCTCCGCCCGCATCAGCAGCGCCATCAGACCGCCGAACAGGAAGAACGCGAACGAGGTGATCAGATAGAGGTGGCCGATCTTCTTGTGGTCGGTCGTGGTCAGCCAGTCCACGATCAGTCGCCCCGGCCGCTTCACCGGTACGGGCCTCGCCGCTGCCTGCGCCGTGTCCGTCCCCATCGCTGCCCCCTCGCTCGTCGCGTTCCGGGCCTCCTGAAGCTCACGCCATGATGCTCGCGCGGCGGCGCGCTCCGACAGGGGGCGTACGCGGAGTCCTGTGCTTGAACCATGTATTTCCTGTGGCGGGCCGACTTCCCGAACACGCCGCGGAACCGGAAAGGAAAGGCATGGACGCGGGCTCGGGACCGCGCTTTCCCCCGGGCTATTCGGACGGCGGTCAAGATAGTCCCCGGCGCTCCAGAATTACGTTCGAAGGCGGGCGGAACACGCACGGAACCGCCCGTACGTGTGACGGAGTGGGGTCGAAACGGGTGTCGTTGTCCTGTGACAGAAGCGTGACCGGAGAGGTACCGGTGACTGATGGTGGCGGACCCGGGGTTCCCCGTCCGCGACGCGCCGCCTAACGTGGCGGCATGGCACCCATTCCCACTCCGCCCGCAGAGCCCTCGGACACCCCGGACGCGTATGTCGGACTGGAGGCGAGCGGCGCCGAGCGCCGGGCCCGTGAACAGGGCTGGTCCACCGTGCGGTCGTTGCCGCCGGGTGCGATCATCACGATGGAGTACCGCGTGGGGCGGCTGAACTTCGAGGTCACCGACGGCCGCGTGACACGCTGCTGGAAGGGCTGAGCGGCTCCTCGCGGGCCCTGCCCGGCCCCGTACCCGTCTCCCGTACGCGCAGTGGCGCTCGGCGCGCCGCACGGCGAAGGCCCCGGCTCATCAATGAGCCGGGGCCTTCGCCGTGCGGGGAGTGGTGCGTGCGTACCGGCCCCGCCGCTGTGGGTGCCTGCCGCGCGGTCAGCCGCCCGTCAGGGGGCGGGCCGAGGCGGTGCCACGTGTCACTCGGTCCGACTGGGGCGGCCGGCGGCTGCCGACCGGCGTCACCGGTGTGCGCTCCGAACGGGCCAGGTGCGGGCCCGGGGCCAGGTAACCCGGCTGCCGGACCGGCCGGGAGGCGGCGACCGGCTCGCGCACCACGGGCTCCTGCTCGCCGGCGGGCTTGCCGAGCGGGGTGAGCGCCGCCGGGGCCCCCACCGGAGAAGCCGGCGCCGGAGCGATACCGCGGCGACGGGCGCGCCAGGCGTCGCGCAGGTCGAAGATGCCGGTCTCGGCGCGGGCGATCAGCGGCTCGAACCAGGGCAGCGCGAGCAGGATCAGCAGCCCGGCGGCCCAGCCGAGCACCACGTCGCTCAGCCAGTGCGTACCGAGGTACACGGTCGTCAGGCCGACGCCGAGGGAGACCACGGCGGACAGGGCCGACAGCCAGCGGCGGGCGCGCGGCGTCGAGGCCAGATAGGCGAGGATGCCCCAGGTCACGACGGCGTTGGCGGTGTGGCCCGAAGGGAATATGTCGCCGCCCAGCCACATCTCGTTCGAGCCGACGCTGGTCGCGTAGTGCGGACCGAGGCGGCCCATGCTCAGCTTGGCGGCGCCCACCGTGAGGTTCAGCAGCAGCAGGGAGGCGCCCAGCGTGAGCAGCGGGCGCAGCGTGTGCTGCCGCCAGGAGCGCCAGCCCAGCCAGGCCGCGATCATCACGGCGGTGGGGCCGCGCTGGCCCAGCACCACGTAGTAGTCGAGGAACGCGTGGATCTCCGGCCACTGCTGGTACGGCCGGAAGAACATGACCTGCCAGTCGAGCCGGACCAGCCACGAGGTGATCACCACGGCCCACACGATGGCCGCGTAGAAGGCGAGCGTGGACGCGAAGAGGACCACTCGGTGCCGGCTCATCCTGGGCACGTCGATGTGGGCCGGTCGTTCCGGCTCACGGTCCAGCCGGGCGAAGACCCGGTCCAGACGAGTCAGCTTTCGTTCGGTACGCACTCAATCGACGTTACAGCGAGTGAGGTGTGTTCCAGGCCGAAGCACCCTCTTTGTGATGACGATGTGATGTGGGATTGCTCTCAGGAGGGGGTTTATCGCCGTGGATTATGTAATCCCCTGTCCACTCTTCCTTCAATTCGATTGATCATTCCGGTGCGGAGTTATATGGCGCTTTTGAATTCGTTCACCGAATGCTCGCGTGCCCTTCTCCGGGCGCTCACCGGCCACCGTGGGTGATCACGGCGGACCGGTGCCGTTCAGCCAGAAGGCGCCGTACGCCGCGGACGTCACCGCCACGCCTCCCAGCACCCACGCCGACCTGGACGTCCGCAGCCGGGCAAGGGCCGACGCGAGGGGCAGGAGCAGGGGGAAGGCGGGCAGCAGAAGGCGTGGTTTCGAGCCGAAATAGCTCGACGCGCACAGGGCGAGGGCGGTGACGGCCCCCGCGTACACCAGGAGCGGGAGCGGCTGCCGCTGCCGTACGCAGACCACGTACAGCCAGATCAGCAGGCCCACCCCGATGATCAGGCCGAGCCCGGCCGGAGCCGACGGCAGCGAGGTGAACTTGTCCGCGACGAAGCGGGCGAACGCGTAACCACCGTCGAAGCCGTTGCGCCAGCCCGCCTGGACGTCGAGATAGCCCAGCGGACCCCTGCCGGTGTGACGGCCGACCCACAGGACGTAGCCGGCCGCCCCGAGGGGCGCGATCACCATCGCCAGGGCGCGTCGCCACCTCGGGGCGCCGTCCGGCGCCCCGACGCCCCGCTCCCGTACGAACGAGGCGACCGCCGTCACCCACACGGCCGCGACGACCGCCGCGCCCACCGGGCGGGTCAGACCGGCCAGCGAGGCGAGCAGACCGGCGGTCAGCCAGCGTCCGGTCAGGACCGCGTACAGCGACCAGGCCGCAAGCGCCGTGAACAGTGACTCGCTGTACGCCATCGACTGCACGATCCCGACGGGCAGGACGGCCCACAGCAGCACGGTGACCGTCGCGGCCCGGCGCCCGTACACGTGGTCCGCGACCGCGAAGATCCCCCAGGCCGCCGCGAGCGAGGCGACCGCGCTGACCAGCAGGCCCGCGTCCGCGAACGACAGGGGGGACACCGCCGACACCGCCCGCTCCAGCCAGGGCAGCAGCGGGAAGAACGCCAGGTTCGAGTGCACGTCGCCGTTGGGCAGGCGCACCTCGTAGCCGTAACCGAGGTCGGCGATCCGCGTGTACCAGAGGGAGTCCCAGCGGGCCGAGAGCAGCTGGTGCGCGCTCTTGTCCCGGGCGGCGCTCCACACCGCGAGCGTCACCAGCCCGAGCGCCCGCACCGCCGCGTACCCGAGGAGGGCGGGCGCGGCGCGGCGCCAGGAGGGCGCCGGACGGGGCGGCACGACAGGCGTAGCAAGATCGGTCACGGGTCCGATTATCGAGGGCGCCCGGTCGCGGACGCCCCGGCGGGGCGGCCCGGCCTCGTGACGGCGTGGCGCACGCCACACGGCTGCGAGGCGAACGTGAGAGGTCCGCCACCCGGCCTCGGCGGGAACTCGCGTACCCTGGCGACTCACTCGCCTTTGTTGCGTGGGCCGGGACACCGCTCCTCCCGAGCCGCAGCCGCAGGGAGTCCCCACCCAGCGGATCGCCGAACGCGAGGGAACATCTGGGAGGTACGTACATGTCCGGGACGACCACGGCCGCTGAGCGTTGCCGTCGGGAGGCCGGGGCCGGTGCAAACCGCTGGGTCGTCCTTGTGGTGCTGTGCGTCAGCCTGCTCCTGGTCGCCGTCGACGCCACCGTGCTCCACGTCGCCGTACCCGCCGTCACCGAGGACCTCACACCCGGTGCGATAGAGCTGCTGTGGATCGTCGACATCTACCCGCTCGTCTGCGCCTCGCTGCTGATCCTCTTCGGCACGCTGGGCGACCGCGTCGGCCGCAGACGGGTCCTCCTCCTCGGATACGCGCTGTTCGGCGTCGCGTCCGCCGTCGCGGCCCTCGCCGACAGCGCGCAGGTGCTGATCGCGGCGCGCGCCCTGCTCGGCGTCGGCGGCGCGATGATCATGCCCGCGACGCTGTCGATCCTGCGGCAGGTCTTCCCCGACCGGCGGGAGCGGGCACTCGCCATCGGCGTCTGGAGCGCCGTCGCCGCGGTCGGCGCGGCCATCGGGCCGCTGCTCGGCGGATTCCTCCTGGAGCACTTCTGGTGGGGTTCGGTCTTCCTCATCAACATCCCGCTGATGCTGGTCAGTCTGCCCGTCGGGCGGCTGCTGCTGCCCGAGTCGACGGGTGAGCGCGACGGGCCGTGGGACGTCGTCGGCGCCCTGATGGCCGCGGCCGGTCTCTTCGGCGTGGTCCTCGGTGTGAAGCGGCTCGGCGGAGGCGAGGCGCCGCTGAGTGTCTTCACGGCCGTGCCGCTGGTCGTGGGCGCCGGACTCCTCGTCGCCTTCGTGCGGCGCCAGCGGCGGCGCCGGCACCCGCTGGTCGATCTGACGATGTTCGCGCGGCCCGCCTTCAGCACCTCCGTCGGCTGCATCGTGCTGGCCATGCTCGCGCTGGTCGGGCTCGAACTGATCGCCGCCCAGTATCTGCAGCTCGTCCTGAAGCTCTCCCCGCTGGAGACCGGACTGCGGCTGCTGCCGCTCACCATCGCCGCCATGGCCGCGGGGCTGGTCGGGGCGAAGATGCTGCAGCGCTTCGGGCCGCGGACCATGGTCTGCTCCGGCTTCTGTCTCACCGCCGCGGCGGTCGTCACCCTGACGGCGATGGGAACGCACGACAACGCCCCGCTGCTCCTGGCCGGATTCGTGATGCTCGGGTTCGGACTGGAGGTGACGCTCTTCGGCGCGTACGAGTCGATGCTGAGCGAGGCGCCGCAGGAACAGGCCGGCGGAGCGGCGGCGATCGGCGAGACGTCGTACCAGCTCGGGGCCGGCATCGGGATCGCGCTCCTCGGCAGCGTGATGAACGCGGCGTACGCGCCCGCGCTCTCGTCCGTCCCGGGGGTGCCCGCCGGGGAGTCCGCCGCGGCGGGGCATTCGCTGGGGGAGGCCTACGAGGTCGCCGCGCGGATCGGCGGGGCCCCGGGAGAGGCCTTGCGGCACGCCGCCCAGCACGCGTTCGTGCACGGACTGCACGTGACCTTGCTGGTGAGCGCGGGGCTGTTGCTGCTGGGAGCGGTGATGGCTCTGCGGCTGCCCCGGGCCATGGAGTGCGGGGCCGACGTCGACCTGCCGGCGCCCCGGGAGGCCGAGAAGTCGCTGCGGGTGGAGTCCGTCGGCTGACGCGTCCGCGGTGGCACCCTGGTTCGCGCGGACGCCGTCGGCAGGGCGACCCTGGACGTGCGTCACACCGCGTCGTAACGTCGGGCCAGCCCGTGGTTAACAGTGCTAGTTTTCCGTGCCGGAGGCACCCATGTCCGCATCCTCGAAACTGCCGCCCTTCGATCCCGCCGACCCCCTCGGCATCGACGACCTGCTGAGCGCGGAGGACCTCGCGGTCAGGGACACCGTGCGGGCCTGGGCGGCGGACCGGGTGCTTCCCCATGTCGCCGACTGGTACGAGCAGGGTGAGCTGCCGGGAATCCGGGAGCTGGCGCGGGAGTTGGGGGACATCGGCGCTCTCGGGATGTCACTCGAGGGCTACGGGTGCGCCGGGGCCTCCGCCGTGCAGTACGGCCTCGCCTGCCTGGAGCTGGAGGCCGCCGACTCCGGCATCCGCTCCCTCGTCTCCGTGCAGGGATCGCTCGCGATGTACGCGATCCACCGCTTCGGCAGCGAGGAGCAGAAGCAGACGTGGCTGCCGCGGATGGCCGCGGGCGAGGTCATCGGTTGCTTCGGACTCACCGAGCCCGACCACGGGTCCGACCCCGGGGCGATGCGTACGTACGCCAAGCGGGACGGCGGGGACTGGGTCCTCACCGGACGCAAGATGTGGATCACCAACGGGTCCGTGGCGGGCGTCGCCGTCGTGTGGGCGCAGACCGACGACGGCATCCGCGGATTCGTCGTGCCGACGGACAGCGCCGGTTTCTCCGCGCCGGAGATCAGGCACAAGTGGTCACTGCGCGCATCCGTCACCAGTGAGCTGGTGCTCGACGAGGTGCGGCTGACCGCCGACGCGGTGCTCCCCGGGGTCACCGGACTGAAGGGGCCGCTCAGCTGTCTGTCGCACGCTCGTTACGGAATCGTGTGGGGCGCGATGGGCGCCGCGCGGGCGAGCTTCGAGTCGGCGGTCGAGTACGCGAAGACCCGTGAGCAGTTCGGGCGGCCCATCGGCGGGTTCCAGCTCACCCAGGCCAAGCTCGCCGACATGGCGGTCGAGCTGCACAAGGGGATTCTGCTCGCCCACCATCTGGGCAGGCGCATGGACGCGGGACGGCTGCGCCCCGAACAGGTCAGTTTCGGCAAGCTCAACAACGTACGGGAAGCGATCGACATCTGCCGTACGGCACGGACGATCCTCGGGGCCAACGGGATCTCGCTCGAGTACCCCGTGATGCGGCACGCGACGAACCTCGAGTCGGTGCTGACCTACGAAGGCACCGTCGAGATGCACCAGTTGGTACTGGGCAAGGCGCTCACCGGTCTCGACGCGTTCCGGTAGGCGTTGTCCTACCGCGGCGCCCAGAGGCGGTCCCGGTGAGCGGCCCTGCTCAGCTCTGGTTGAAGAAACCGTCCGTGCGGCGGGCGGCGGGCTCCCCGCTGACGATCTCGGTGTCGGCGGGGGTCAGCAGGAAAACCCGGTTCGACACGCGCTCGATGGAGCCGCGCAGGCCGAAGATCAGGCCGGCCGCGAAGTCGACGACGCGCTTGGCGTCGGCCGCCTCCATGGCCGTGAGGTTCATGATGACGGGAACCCCGTCGCGGAAGAGCTCGCCGATGCCACGGGCGTCCCGGAAACTGTCCGGGGTGACCGTGCCGATCCGGCGGCCCTTCTCCTCGGCCGCTTCCGAAGCCACCTTGACCCGTGGGTCCGTGACCCAGACCTCCCGGCTCCCGGTCTCGGAACCTTCGGCGTAGTCGTCGTCGTAGTAACGCTCGTCATCGTTGTCGTCGACGAGGCCAAGCCAGGCACTTGCCTTGCGCACCGATCCCATGGACGCCTCCTCTCACAGCGGTCTTTCTTCTTTCCGCATCCCCATGGTCGTCCATGATGCGGATGTCGCGCCAAGGGGATAGACGCCGCGCGGGGGTTTCGTGACGGTACTGGTGCACAGCGAATTCGTCGAGAGGCCGCGTACCCCAAGGGTCGTGCGGTACACCGCTGCTGACTGAGAGTGAAATATGATTCTTCACGGCGTACGGGTGACGGCTGGAGCGTACGGGTGAACGAGACGCTCGGTACGATGCCGCAGCTCAACGTCGTACACACCACGGGGGATCGTCGTGTTCGGAATCGTCAGACCCTGCCGTCATCGGCTGGGAGAGAACCTGAAAAGCCAATGGATGGCGCATTTGTGCGGGCTTTGTCTCGCGCTGCGCGGGGATCACGGGCAGTTCGCGCGGGTCGTCACGAACTACGACGGCTTGCTGATATCGGTTCTGACAGAGGCTCAGGCCGATCGCGACACCGGCCGGCGACGGACGGCGGGGCCGTGTCCTTTGCGCGGAATGAAGAGCGCGTCGGTCGCTCAGGGTGAGGGGGCGCGGCTCGCCGCCGCCGTTTCACTGGTGCTCGCCTCGGCGAAGATGCGCGATCACATGGCGGACGGCGACGGGCTGTTGGCACGCCGGCCGGTGGCGCTCGCCGCACGCCGGGTCGCCGCGAGCTGGGGCCGGGCGGGCGCCCGGACCGGCTCCGACGTCGGATTCGACACCGCCGTACTGGTCGATGCGGTGGACCGGCAGGTGGGCGTCGAGGCGCTCGCCGGGCCCGGCACCTCGCTGCTGACCGTCACCGAACCGACCGAGACCGCGACCGCCGCGGCCTTCGCGCACACCGCGATCCTCGCCGGGCGGCCCGGCAACGCGCAGCCACTGGCCGAGGCGGGCCGGCTCTTCGGACGGCTCGCCCACCTGCTGGACGCCGTGGAGGACAGGGAGGCCGACGCCGCGGCGGGGGCCTGGAACCCGCTGACCGCCACGGGCGCGTCCCTGGCGGAGGCCCGTCGCCTCGCCGACGACGCGCTGCACGGGATACGGCTCGCCCTGCGTGACGTCGAGTTCACGGACGCGAAGCTGGCGCACGTACTGCTCGCGCACGAGCTGCGGAACTCCGTGGACCGGGCGTTCGGCACCGCCTCATGCTCGCACGGCAACCCGTACGCGCCGTCCGGGCCCGGTGGTCCGCCCGCGCCGCCCGAGCCGCCGCGCCGTGACCGGCGCGGGCTCCTCGCGGGGTGCCTCGTGTGGGCGGGCCTGGCCTGTACGTGCCAGATGTGCTGCGGCGAATACCACGACCCGTGGTCGGGGGAGCTGAAGCCGGGCATCTGTCAGCGCTGTGACGACTGCAGCGACTGCTGTGAGTGCTGCGACTGTTGCGGCAAGTGCGGGGACTGCTGCGGGAACTGTTGTGACGGATGCGGGTGTGATTGCAGCTGTTGACGGCGTCCGCGGCGCCCGCCGCCCCTGCCGGAGCCGTTGCCCGCGGGTCCGGCAGGGGCTGGTGGCGCAGTTCCCCGCGTCCATGAAAGGCGGCGATGGGTCGAACGCGGGGCGCGCGCGAAAGAGGACATGCGAAGGAAGAGATGCGAAGCGTGCAGGCGCGAGGGGAGGGGGCGCGTGTGAAGGCGTGGAGACAGACAGGAGAGAACGCGGAGGGGCGCCCGCCCTCGAAGGGCCGGGCGCGCAGGGGGTCAGCTCAACAGGACGAGGACCACACTCGACCGAAGTCGATGTGGGAGCGGGTGACCAGCCACTGCTGCGAATGCATGTGCGTAAGTGGAACAGGCATCCGGTTGGACGTCAACTGACCTGAGACGTACTGCTCACAGTGTGGACAGCCTTGACAGGCCCGGGAAACGCCCCCGTACTCTCAACGGACGGTCCTGCTGAGGGGCTCGGCCGTGCACGCCGTACGACGCCCCGGGCGTCCGGTGTGACCTGTGTGAAGGCATCACCCGTGTTCGACTCGACGCATCACGGAGCCTTCGCATGCCCTCGCACACCCTGATCGAGGTGGCCGCGCCGAAAGACGCGGTGCCTCCGCGCATCGTCCCGCGGCCCCGGCACGGCCGACACCACCCCGAGCGGCGCTCCGTGCGCGGTTCGGAGCACACCCGATGAGCGGCTCCGAGCCCCTGTCACTGGTGATCGTGGGAGCCGGACCGCGAGGGACCGGACTCCTGGAGCGGATCGCCGCCAACGCAACCGAGCTGTACGCCGGTTCGGGCCTCGACGTGCACCTCGTCGACCCGTACCTGCCGGGCGGCGGACGCATCTGGCGCGAGGAGCAGCCGCCGCTGCTGTGGATGAACTCGCAGGCCCAGGACGTCACCATGTTCACCGACGAGACCGTGGACATGGCCGGACCCGTACGGGAGGGCCCCACCCTGCACGAGTGGGCCCGGCTCGACGGACGCGTCTTCGCGGACCGGCGACGGCAGGGCGCCTACCTGCGCTGGGTGTACGAGCAGACCGTCGCCGCGCTCCCGCCGGGCATCCGTGTCCACCACCACCCCCGCCGCGCGGTCAGGGTCGCAGGCCCACGCGAGGGGCGTCAGCAGGTGTGGCTGGCGGGCCGGCCGCGTCCGCTCCTCGCCGACCTCGTCTTCCTCACCCTCGGCCATCTGGAAGCCGAACCCGACGAGGAACAGCGCCGGTTGGCGGCCTACGCCCGCGACCACGGCCTCGTCCACCTGCCACCGGACTTCACCGCCGACAGCGATCTGTCCGCCCTCGCCCCCGGCGAACCGGTGCTCGTACGCGGTTTCGGGCTCGCCTTCGTCGACCTGATGGTCCTCCTCACGGAAGGACGCGGCGGACGCTACGAGACCGACGCCGAAGGGCAGTTGACGTACCGGGCTTCCGGACGCGAGCCCGTGCTGCACGTCGGGTCCCGCCGCGGAGTCCCGTACCACTCGAAGATCGGCTACGACTGGACCGGTGAACGGCCGCCGCTGCCACGGTTCTTCGGACCCGAGGTGGTGGACGGACTGCTGGCGCGCCCGGCGGGCTTCGACTTCCTGCGGGACGTGCTGCCGCTCGTCGAGAAGGAGCTGGGCTTCGCCCACTACCACCGGCTGTTCGCGGCTCACCCCGACCGTACGGCCATGACCTGGACGGACTTCGAGGGGAGATACGAGAAGTACCCCGCCGCCGACAGCGCCGGCATCCGGGCCCTGGTCGCCTCCGCCGTGCCCGATCCCGCCGACCGGCTGGACCTGGCGGCGCTCGACCGGCCACTGGCCGAGGCGCGGCACACCTCGTACGACGCCCTCCAGGGCAGCCTGCGAGCGTACGTCGAGGCGGATCTGACCAGACGTCACGACCCGGTGCACAGCCCGGACCTGGCCGTCTTCCTCGGACTCCTCTCCGTCTACGGGCAGTTGGTGCGGCTCGGTGACATCGGGCCCTGGTGGCACGGCTTCTTCAGCCACCTCGCGTCGGGGCCGCCCGGACCGCGGCTGCGGCAGATGCTCGCCCTGTCACGGGCCGGAGTGCTGCGGTTCCTGGGCGCGGGCATGACCGTGTCCGCCTCGGACGGGGTCTTCCGGGCCGGGAGTGCCAGCGTGCCGGGGGAGTACGTCGAGGCCCGCGCGCTCGTCGAGGCACGGCTGCCGCACCCCACCGTCGAGCGGACACGGGACGCCCTGCTGCGCGAGCTGTACGCCGAGGGGGCCGCCGCGACGCCCGAGGGGCTGCTGGCCGTGGACCCCGCCGACGCGCGCGTCCTCGACCGGTCCGGCACCCCGCACCCGCGGCGCTTCGCGCTCGGCCCGCACAGCGACGCCCGCGGCTTCGGCGCGTTCACCCGGCCGCGCACCGGAGGGCTCGCCTTCCGGCAGAACGACGCCACCGCGCGGGCCGCACTCGCCTTCCTGCGCGACCTCTCCTGTCGCGCCGCCGCGTAGCCCCACGCCGCACCCCGGGCCACGCACAGCGTGCCGGCCCTTTCTCTTCCCCCTTCCTTCTCTCCTTCTCCCGCCCGGAGGCCCTCATGTCGTTGACCAGTGATCCACCCCTCGCCAGAGCGTCCGCCCCGCCCGAGGAGCACGGCGCGCTCAAGGTGGTGCCCGTCCGGCACCCCTGGCGCTGGGCCGCCGTGGTCGTGACCGCGGTGCTGCTCGCCCAGTTCGCCCACGGGCTCGCCACCAACCCCGGCTGGGAGTGGGAGGTGTTCGCCGAGTTCTTCACCGCCGAAGTGGTCCTCAAGGCGGTCTGGGTCACCCTGCAACTCACCCTCTACGGAACGGCGTTGGGCTTCGCGCTCGGCATCGTCCTCGCCTTCATGCGACTGTCCGACAGCCCGTTCCTCCGGGCCGTCTCCTTCGCGTACATCTGGGCCTTCCGGTCCATCCCGCTGATCGTGCAGCTGCTCTTCTGGTTCAACCTCGCCTACCTCTACAAGGAGCTGCAGTTCGGCATCCCCTTCGGGCCCGGCTTCTTCTCCTTCGACACGATGGGGCTGGTCGGCGCGATGAGCGCGGCCGTCCTCGGACTCGCCCTCCACCAGGCCGCGTACGCCGCCGAGATCGTCCGCGGTGGCGTACTGGCCGTCGACAGCGGGCAGTTGGAGGCGGCCGCCGCGCTCGGCATTCCCCGGCTGCGGCAGATCCGGCGGATCGTGCTGCCACAGGCGATGCGCTCCATCCTGCCGAACGCCGCCAACGAGGTGATCTCCCTCTTCAAGGGCACCTCGATCGTCTCCGTCATGGCGATCGGCGAACTCTTCTACCAGGTCCAGGTCATCTACGGACGCAACGGACGGGTCGTACCGCTGCTCATGGTCGCGACGGCCTGGTACATCCTCCTGACCACCGCGCTCTCCGTCCTCCAGCACTACGTGGAACGGCACTTCGCGAAGGGAAGCACCCGATGAGCGCGCCCGGCACCTCCGCAACGGCGGACGGGACCGCCGCCCCCATGGTCGACGTCAGGTCCGTCCACAAGAGCTTCGGTCCGCTGGAGGTCCTCAAGGGCGTCGACCTCGCGGTACGGGCCGGTGAGGTCGCCGTCGTCCTCGGCCCCTCCGGCTCCGGCAAATCCACACTGCTGCGCACCATCAACCACCTGGAGAAGGCCGACCGGGGCTGGATCAGCGTGGACGGAGCGCTGGTCGGCTACCGGCGATCCGGCGACAAGCTGTACGAGCTGCGCGAGCGCGAGATCCTCAAGCAGCGCACCCGCATCGGGTTCGTCTTCCAGAACTTCAACCTGTTCCCGCACCTCACGGTGCTGGAGAACATCGTCGAGGCCCCGGTCTCCGCGCTGAAGCGGTCCCGCAAGGACGTCACCGGCGCGGCGCGCGGACTGCTCGAACGGGTCGGGCTGTCCGACAAGGCCGACGCCTATCCGAAGCAACTGTCCGGCGGGCAGCAGCAGCGCGTGGCCATCGCCCGGGCGCTCGCCCTCGAGCCCAGGCTGCTCCTCTTCGACGAGCCGACCTCCGCGCTCGACCCGGAGCTGGTCGGCGAAGTCCTCGACGTCATCAAGGACCTGGCCCATCAGGGCACCACCATGATCGTCGTCACCCACGAGATCGGCTTCGCCCGCGAGGTCGCCGACACCGTCGTCTTCATGGACGACGGCCGCATCGTCGAGCAGGGCACCCCCGGCGACGTACTCGACGCGCCGAGACACGAGCGCACCCGCGCCTTTCTCTCCAAGGTCCTCTGAGCCGCCGAACCCCTCGCTCCACCCCGTTTCCCGTTTCCCGTTCCCAGTGAAGGAGTCCTTCCGTGATATCCCGACGCACCCTCGCCGTCTCCGTCGCCGCACTCGTCGCCGCCCCCCTGCTCAGCGCCTGCGGCGGTGACAGCGACGCGGCGACCGGGACGGGCGCCTCCGGGACCGGGAAGGTCGGCGGCGTCAACATCGGCCCGGACCAGAACCGGATCCGCGGCAAGAAGGTCGACAAGATCGCCGCGCTCGTCCCGGCGGCCGTCCGCGAGCGCGGCACGCTGAAGCTCGGCCAGAGCGCCGACGCCTCACCGCCCCTCGGGTTCTACGCGACCGACGACAGGACGAGAATCGGTTCCGAGATCGATCTGGCGACGCTCGTCGCCGACACCCTCGGCCTGAAGCTCGACAACGACGAGGTCTCCTGGGAGAACCTCTTCGTCGGCCTGGACAGCGGCAAGTTCGACGCCGTCTTCTCGAACGTCACCGTCACGGAGGAGCGCAAGGAGAAGTACGACTTCGCGACCTACCGGCTCGACAACATCGCGTTCGAGGCGAAGAAGGGCAGCGGCTGGAAGGTCGACGGCCCCGAGGACGTCGCGGGCCGGACGATCGCCGTGGCCTCCGGCACCAACCAGGAGAAGATCCTCGTCGACTGGAGCAAGCAGAACGAGAAGGCGGGCCGCAAGGCCGTCACCATCAAGTACTTCCAGAAGGACACGGACTACTACCTGGCCCTCCAGTCGGGCCGTATCGACGCCTACCTGGGCCCCAGCCCGTCCGCCGCCTACCACGTGGCCAGTGCGAAGCAGTCGGAGATCATCGGCACGCTCTCGGGTGCCGGGGACGACCTCCAGGGCAAGATCGCCGCGACCACGAAGAAGGGCAGCGGGCTCGTCGACGCGTACGCGGCCGCCGTCAACCACGTGATCGAGGACGGCAGTTACGAGCGTGTGCTCAAGCGGTGGGGCCTGTCGAGCGAGGCCGTGGAGAAGTCGGAGATCAACCCGCCGGGCCTGCCCAGGATCTGACACCGGTCCGCGGCGCCCGCCCCGGGCGCCGCCGGCCCCGGGCAGCCAGGTCCCGCCTGCCGGTCCCGCAGGTCCCGCCGGATCCGGCCGGTCGTCTCCCGCGGGTCCCGTCCGGCCGGTGGCATCGTCCCCGGGCCCGCCTGGCCGGTGCCAGCGTCCCGGGCCCGGCCAGCCGGCGCCATCGTTCCCGGTCCCGCCCGGTTCCTGCACCCGTCCCCATCCCCGTACCCGAAGTACCCGCAGTACGCGAACCCGTCCTCGCCCTCGTGCTGCCGCGGCGCTCGTCGCGGTGGTGGCCGGGAGCCTCCAGAAAGGTTCTCCTCCCATGGCAGCACCGCACGGCCGGGGGCTTCTGCACCTGGCCGCAGCCGTCGATCAAGAGGCGGTCCACGATGTCTCGGACCACGGCGAGCTGGTGCGGCTCGCGGAACGCGGCGGGTTCGACTTCGTCACGCTGGGCGACACCTTCGCGCGGCCGGAGCCCGACGCGCTCGCCGTGCTGGCGCGGATCGCGTCCACCACGACACGAATCGGGCTGGTGCCCACCGTCACCGTCACGCACACCGAGCCGTTCCACCTCCGGGCCGCCGTGGCCACCCTCGACCGCGTGAGCCGCGGCCGGGCCGGCTGTCGGATCGACCTGTCGGACACCGAGGGCGGAGCCCGGAACGTCGGCCGTCGGCACGCGGCGTCAGCCGACGCGTCGGAGCACGAGCCGGAGCACGAGGCGTGGGACGAGGCGGGGCAGGTCGCCGACCTGGCCGACCGGCTGTGGGACAACCGGGCGGTCGATGCCGGGACACACGACGACGCGAGCGGCCGGCCCCTCGGCCGCGACGAGGCGCGGCCCGCCGGCTTTGAAGGCGACTCCTTCCCCGTGCGCGGCCTGCCGACCGTGGCGCGTCCCTCGCAGGGGCACCCGGTGACGGTCGTCGATGCCACCGACCGGCGTGCCCGGGCGGCCGCGGCACGATGCGCGGACGTGGCCCTCGTCCAGGGCACGAACCCGGCACAAGTCGGCGAGGTGCGCGCGGAGTTGCACGCCTCCGCGCTCGCACACGGGCGGGACCCGGACGAGTTGCGTGTCCTCGCCGCCCTCACCGTCGACCTCGGTGACGGCGAACGCGCGGCCGAGCCGGGCCACGGAGGGGGCGGCCCCCGGCAGACCGGACAGGGCCCGCTCTACCGCGGCGGCCCGGTCGACCTCGCCGAACTGATCGCCTCCTGGCACGAGACCGGTGCGGCCGACGGCTTCCACCTCACGCCCGCCGAGCCCCGCCGCGACCTGGAACGCCTGGTCAACGGCACGGTCGCGTTGCTCCAGCACCGCGGACTCTTCCGCACCTTCTACCCCGGCAGCACACTCCGCGAGCACCTGGGACTCACCCGGCCCGCCAAGCGGTACGCCGTGACCAGGGAAGCGCCATGACCCCTGTACGCGCCATGCCTCTTCGTCCTCGTCGTGGCCGAGAGGTGGCGGTCCCGGTCATGCGAGAAGGGCCCGTCGAGCCTGCGGACCGGGACCGAGGCGTCGGTCCGGGCGTCCTTCTTCGGCGCCCGCGAGGCGGTCGGCGCCCGGATCGAGAGGTTCGTACGGGCGGGCGCAGCCGGCCGTTTCGCTCTTGTGCCGTGTCCGACGCCCGGCGGCCCCGGCGAGTTCGTGGACCGGGTCGTGCCGCTGTTCCAGGAGCGCAGCGCGCTCCGGACGGAATACACCGGCACCGCGCCGCGCTCACACCCCGGGTCACCGGACCCCGCGTGGAAGGGTTGATTGCATGACAGCGGACGCGTTCGAGGACTGGAAGCAGTGGCACGAGCACCGCATCGCGACGGTGTCCGCGCCCTACGGTCCGCTCGCGCTCAGCGGCACGCACTGGCTCGAAGATCATCCGGAGGGGCGACTTCCGGACATGCCCGGCCGGTGGGCCGCGGACGGTGACGCGGTCGTTCTGACGGCCGAGGAGTCCGACGACATCCGCGTGGACGGCACGCCCTTCACCGGCGAGGTCCGGCTCGATGCCGACCCCGGTCCTGACGCCGCCCGGGTCGCGCACGGCGAGCGCCGGTTCGTCGTCCTCGCCCGCGAAAACGCCCTGGGCGTACGCGACTTCGACCCCGCCTCACCCGCACGCCGGGCGTTCCGTGGCATCGAGGCCACCGCGTACGAGGCGCGCTGGTCGGCGCCGGGGCGTTTCACCCCCTACCGGGAGAACCGGACCGTGCGCGTGGGGAACGCCGACGGGCGCGAGCGGGCACTCGGGCTCGGCGGCGAACTCGCCTTCACGCTGGGCGGCAGGGATCTCACGCTGCAGGTGACGGTCCAGGGCGACGGCTCGCTGTGGGCCGTCTTCGCCGACGCCACGAGCGGGCACGGCAGTTACCGCTTCCGGTTCCTGCGACCGGCGGCGCCGGACGCGCAGGGGCGCACGACGGTGGACTTCAATCGGGCCCTGCTTCCGCCGTGCGCATTCGCGGACCACTTCATCTGCCCATTCCCGCCGCCGGGGAATAGCCTGAGCGCGGAGATCGCAGCCGGGGAGCGCGATCTCCTCCGCTAATCCGCACGGAATCCACACATCGGCGCCGACGAGATCAACTCCCGTAGAAAATACGTAAGTTGAACATCGCACGGCCGAAAGGCGCCCTTGCGTCCTTCGAGCGTGCGGTCGAATATTCCCCCAGCGCCTTGTCAGGGGCACGGCGTATCCGGAATCCGGACACAATGCCCCTGGCGTGCGCCTCACGGGCCCCGACCCCACGCGGGCCCCCGACTTCCCTTTGGAGGGAACGAACAGTGAGGACCAAGCGCACCACCCCCCGCAGCGGCATAGCGAGACGGACCCGGCTGATCGCCGTCACCTCCGGACTCGTGGCCGCGGCCGCATTCACCATCCCTTCCGCGAACGCGAGCGACGCTTCCACGTTCAGTACGTCCCAGCTGAAGAGCGCCAACTCCTCGGTGCTCAAGGCCGATGTTCCGGGCACCGCCTGGGCGACCGACGCCAAGACCGGCAAGGTCGTGGTCACGGTCGACAGCACCGTCTCCAAGGCGGAGATCGCGAAGATCAAGCGGGCCGCGGGCACCAACGCCGGTGCCCTGCAGATCAAGCACACCCCGGGCAAGATCAACAAGCTGATCAAGGGCGGCGACGCCATCTACGCGACCAGCTGGCGCTGCTCCCTCGGCTTCAACGTCAAGAACAGCGCGGGAGCCGACTACTTCGTGACCGCCGGGCACTGCACCGACGGCGCGGGCTCCTGGTACTCCAACTCCGGGCGCACCACGGTCCTCGGACCGACCGCGGGCTCCAGCTTCCCGACGAACGACTACGGTCTCGTCCGGTACAGCAACACCGGCGTCACCAAGTCCGGCACCGCGGGCACCGTGGACATCACCCGCGCCGCCACTCCGGCCGTGGGCACCAACGTCATCCGCACCGGTTCCACCACCGGCACCCGCACAGGGCGCGTCACCGCCCTGAACGCGACCGTCAACTACGGTGGCGGCGACGTCGTCTACGGCATGATCCAGACCACGGTCTGCGCCGAGCCCGGCGACTCCGGCGGTCCGCTCTACGGCAGCAACGGCGTGGCCTACGGTCTGACCTCCGGCGGCAGCGGCAACTGCTCCTCCGGCGGCACCACGTTCTTCCAGCCGGTCACCGAGGCCCTGAGCGCCTACGGCGTCAACGTATTCTGATCGGTACGCGACCAAGCGACATCCGCGTGATCTGATCTGCAGCCGGCAGCAGACGAGCCCCCGCACACCGTTCGCGGTGCGGGGGCTCGTCCTTGGAACGAACCGAAGGACCGGGGGAACGACGAGTGGTTCTTGACCGGCAGCGCCGCGTACGCCGCAGCCCGCTGCTGTTCACGACACCGTTGGTGCTGCTCGTACTGCTGGCGCTGGTGCTCCTGTGGGAGATCGTGCGGGGCAACGTGACCGGGGAGCTGAGCAGGCAGTGGCCGTGGCGGCTGCGGCTGATGGACACGGACCCGCTGGGCAGTCTGCTGGCGGTCGCCCTCGCCGCGGTGCTCGGCCGGGCCCAGTTCGCGCGCACGGTACGGCCCGCGCTGGGCTGGAGCGCGTCCTGGGGGCCGGGCCCCTTCACCCCGGACGAGCCCGCCTGGAACGTGGGCATCCTGAACGGCGGGCAGCAGCACGCGGTGGTCGAGCGGGTCGACTACCAGCTCGTGCCGCGCGGCGGGACTCCCGGGCCCTGGACCGACCACGCGGGACTGCTGGCGGACCTCGCAGGGCGGCGTCTCGTGCACGGCACCCACTACCGGCAGATGCTCCTCGGCGCGGGCTTCCCGCTCGCGGGCGCCGCCGGGCACGACGTCGTCCCCGAGGGCATGTACACCCAGCGGTTCGTCGACGAGATCGACGTGCTGCTGATGCGGCTGCGGGTGACGGACGCCGTGGGGGACAGCCATGAGCGGGTGATGGACCTGCTGCGGGGAGCCCGGCTGGAGCGGCCGGGCGCGGGTGGCGGCCTCATCGTGCGGCGCCCCGGAGAGTGATCCGGGCAGTGCCCCGAAGCTCGGTGGGAAGCGGCGTCCGAAGCGGCGTCCGGAAGATCGTCCGAAGAGGGGGGCGGCGACCGGGGAGCGGCGGGCGGATGTCCGCCTGACGTGGGTCCGCCCCGGCCCTTTCGATCACCCGTCGGTCCGTGGTGTCGCGCACAGCCAGTCCAGTACGTCCGGGAGGGCCTCCAGCGCCGCGAAATGGCCGCCGTCCGGGTCCAGGACCGGGCGGGCGCGGGGGATCTGCCGGGCCAGCCACTCGAAGTGGCCCACCGGGGAGAAGGTGTCCAGGGCGCCGTGCCACAGCAGCACCGGCCGGGTGATGCGCGCCGGATCGAAGCCCCAGTGACTCAGCAGCGCGAGGTTGTCGTCGATCCAGCCGTAGGCCGAAGTGCGCAGCGACTCACGGTAGTTGCGCAGCAACATGTCGCTCACGGCCGGGGTGGCGATGATCCGCCGGTCGGAGTCGGTGAGGCCGTCACGGATCGACGCGAGGAGCTGGGCCGGGTCCGCCCGGACCGCCGCGGCCCGTGAGGCGAGCCGGTCCGCGAAGTCCACGGGGTCGGTCAGTGCCCGGGTGTACTCGTCGACGTTGGACGCCGCCATCCCCTCGAACCAGTTCAGCCCCTCGGTGGTGGGCGGTGCCAGACTCGCCATCGCGGCGACCCGTCGTACCCGGGTCGGCAGCAGCGCCGCGCAGGCCAGCGCGTGCGGAGCGCCGCCCGACCGGCCCAGCACCGCGAACCGGCCGAGCCCGAGCGCGTCGGCCAGCGCGGCCACGTCCCGCGCCGCCTGCGCCACCCGGCGTCCGGGGCCGCGGTCGGAGTCCCCGTAACCGGCGCGGTCGTACGCGATGAACCGCACCCCGGGACGCGCCGCGATCACCTCCTGCGGCACCACGCCGTGCCGGCAGCCCGGTGTGCCGTGCAGCAGCACCACCGGCGTACCGCCGGGATCTCCCCATTCCTCGAACGCCAGCCGCCGTCCGTCCCGCATCCGTATCCCGCTCGGCACCTCTGTCCTCCATCTCCCTTTCGCCTCCACGCCGGAGTTACCGTCGAAGTACACACCTTTTGCGCCCGATACGGACCCTGGGGGTCGTCATGGTCGAGGAGCTGGTGGCGGCGGGAGCGGCGCTCGCGTCCGTCGGAGCGGTGTACGCGATGGCCGCAGCCCGAGTCGTCAAACAGTACGAGCGGGGTGTGGTGCTCCGGCTCGGGAAGCTGCGGTCCGGGGTGCGCGGTCCGGGATTCACCATGATCGTGCCCTTCGTGGACCGGCTCCAGAAAGTCAACATGCAGATCGTGACGATGCCGGTGCCCGGACAGGACGGCATCACACGGGACAACGTCACGGTGCGCGTGGACGCTGTCATCTACTTCAAAGTGGTGTCCGCCGCCGACGCGGTCATCCAGGTCGAGGACTACCGGTTCGCGGTCTCGCAGATGGCGCAGACGTCCCTGCGTTCGATCATCGGCAAGAGCGAGCTGGACGACCTGCTCTCCAACCGCGAGAAGCTCAACCAGGGCCTGGAGCTGATGATCGACAGCCCGGCCGTGGAGTGGGGTGTCTCCATCGACCGTGTCGAGATCAAGGACGTGTCGCTGCCGGAGACGATGAAGCGGTCCATGGCACGCCAGGCGGAGGCCGACCGTGAGCGGCGGGCCCGGGTCATCAACGCGGACGCCGAACTGCAGGCCTCCAAGAAACTGGCGGAGGCCGCCGGGGTGATGTCGGAGCAGCCGGCCGCGCTCCAACTGCGGCTGCTGCAGACGGTGGTGGCGGTCGCGGCCGAGAAGAACTCCACGCTCGTCCTGCCCTTCCCGGTCGAACTGCTGCGGTTCCTGGAGCGGGCCCAGCAGCCCGTACAGCAGCCCGCGCAGCAGGCACCTCGCGCGGAGGACCCCTCGCTGCGGGCGGGGCGGACTGCGGCCGGTCCGGGGCAGCCGTCGGCCGGATCGCAGCCGCCGCCGGTCCAGCCGCAGGAGCTGTCGGCCCAGGCGCAACAACTGCTCGCCCAGTGGCAGCAATCGATGCAGGAGCAACTCCCTCCCGTCGAGGCACCGTTGGATCCGGACTTCGGAGGGTCGAAATCCGGACAGGACTAGACCTCACAGAATGCCGCTAGTTACTCGCTCGTAGTGTTTGCACTGGGAACCGACGAGGTGGGACAGCGGCTTGTCAACGCGCGTCAACCATGCGGGGGCGCGCGTCCGTCACGGTGCGCGCGTCCTGAAGTCGACCTTGTGTGCCCCCGTGCCGCCTCGGAATAGTGGTCGTCGTCCGTTGGCATGGACGCGGCTTTTTTCGTGAGTCGTGTCCCTGTCCGCACACCTTTCGGTCACGGCGGTCCCCACAACCACCGTGCCCGACCCCCCACAGGAGGACACAAGTTGAAGCACCGACGCATACCCAAGCGGCGGGTCGCCGTGGCAGGTGCGGGCATCGCCGCACTGGTCGCCGCGGGAGTCACCTTGCAGAGTGCGAACGCGAGTGAGAACGCGCCCGCTCCCGAGCTCAAGATCCTCTCGGTCACGGCGGCCGGAAAGCTCGCCTCGACGCTCGGCAAGGACCTCGGCGCGGACGCGGCGGGAACGTATTACGACGCGAAGGCCAAGAGCCTTGTCGTGAACGTGCTCGACAAGACCGCGGCCGAAACGGTCGAGGCGGCGGGCGCCAAGGCCAGAATCGTCGAGAACTCCCTCGCCGAACTCAAGGGCGCCCGTACGACGCTGAAGCAGGACGCGACCATCCCCGGTACCTCGTGGGCGGTCGACCCGGCGACCAACAAGGTCGTCGTGACCGCGGACCGTACGGTCAAGGGCGCCAAGATGGCGCAGCTGACCGAGGTCGTCGACGGGCTCGGCGCCAAGGCAGAACTCAGGACCACGAAGGGGGAGTTCAGGACCTTCGTCGCCGGTGGTGACGCCATCACCGGTGGCAGCGGCCGCTGCTCGCTCGGCTTCAACGTGGTCAAGGGCGGCGAGCCGTTCTTCCTCACCGCCGGGCACTGCACCGAGGGGATCACCAACTGGTCCGACTCCTCCGGCACCGAGATCGGTGAGAACGCGGACTCCAGCTTCCCCGGCGACGACTACGGCCTGG
Organism: Streptomyces sp. BV286; assembly: GCF_019090165.1. Lineage (GTDB taxonomy): Bacteria > Actinomycetota > Actinomycetes > Streptomycetales > Streptomycetaceae > Streptomyces. Next base: position 65,288 of record NZ_JAHRIB010000191.1, on the reverse strand, counting down.
TGAAGTACACCGCGGACGTGGACCACCCGAGCGAGGTGAACCTCTACAACGGTTCCGCGCAGGCGATCTCGGGCGCGGCCGAGGCCACCGTGGGTATGAAGGTCACCCGCAGCGGGTCCACGACCCAGGTCCACGACGGGTCGGTCACCGGCCTGGACGCCACCGTGAACTACGGCAACGGCGACATCGTGAACGGGCTCATCCAGACCGACGTCTGCGCGGAGCCCGGTGACAGCGGTGGTTCGCTGTTCTCCGGGAGCAGCGCGATCGGACTCACGTCCGGTGGCAGCGGCGACTGCACCTCCGGCGGGGAGACCTTCTTCCAGCCGGTGACCGAGGCGCTGTCCGCCACGGGTACCGAGATCGGCTGACCGTTTCGCCCCGTACGCGCGAGCCCCGCTTCCACCGGTCCGGTGGGGGCGGGGCTCGCGCGTACGGGGGTGGGTCCGGGCGGGCGGGGCGCCTGTCTCGCCGTCGCCGCGTGCCTTCAGGGGCGTTCCTGCGGGGACGCGTTCGCCGGATCGGCCCCGCGCAGAGAGCCCGCGACGAGTGTGATCGCGCTTCCCAGCACCGCCCATGCCGAGAGCACCAGCATCGAGGCGGTCAGGTCGTTGCCCTTGAAGTAGGCGATCGAGCGGGCGGCCCAGGTGCCCGCGCCCGGCGGCAGGGCGGGGCCGATGGCCTTCCAGAACGGCGGCAGCATCGGCGGCGGGAGGGCACCGCCCGCGCTCGGATTGCCCAGGATCACCACCAGCAGGACGGCCACTCCGATGCCGATGATCCCGAAGACGCACTGGAGCGCGAGCGTGGCGGCTCCCACGGCGAAGGTGATGAGTGCGCCGAGCCCCCACAGGGCCGCCACGCTGCCCGGCAGCGCTCCGAGGACCGGCCCGACGATGACCGCTCCGCCGAGTCCGCCGACGATCGCGACCAGGGCCATGGCGGCGAGCCGGATCACCGCGCGCCGGGGACCGGCCGGCCGGGCGCCCGCGCTGACCGCCAGTGCCGACGCGCACAGATAGCCGCCCACGCACCAGCCGACGACCAGGTAGAAGGGCGTGAGCCCGTTGGCGTCCTGCGCGTCGGCCGGGACCACGTCGACGGTCCGTACCGTGCGGCCCTCGCTCTTCTCCAGCTCGGTGGTGAGCGCGATCAGCGCACTGGCCAGGACCTTGCCGCCGCCGGAGGCGACCAGCAGGGTGTCGGTGGTGCCGGACGGGTCGATCAGCAGGGCGCCGTCGATGTCGCGGTTCGCGATCTGCTCGCGTGCCGTCGCCTCGTCGGCGAGCGTGCGGGGGTCCAGGGGTTTGCCGGGCAGCCGTTCGAGCCGGGCCACCGCCTGCTCGGCGGCGGTGCCCGGCGCGACCACCGCGAACGCCACGTCCTTCGGCTTCGGATGGTGCAGTGCTCCCACGTAGGAGGCGATGAAGAGCAGCTGCAGGGCGAGCACGCCGATGACGAGCAGCGTGGCCCGCGGGGTGACCGCGTCCTTCACCTCGTCGAGGAAGGACCGGTGCGGGGCCTGTGCTGTCCGTGTCATGCCCCCACGGTCCGAGCTGGGCGGTGTTTGCGCAGGTGGGACGGGGCCGAACGGATGTCGCACAGGCGTTCGAAAATTGGTCTATGGTGGAGGTGGGGAACTTGGGAACTGATGTTCGAGGGCTGGCGTGGGAGCCCCGGGATGGTGGAGGTGCGCGTGCTGGGCTTCACGCATCTGCACACCGCTTCCGGGTTCTCGCTGCGGTACGGCGCCTCGCATCCGGAGCGTCTCGCCGAGCAGGCCTCCGAGCGGGGCATGGACGCGCTGGCGCTCACCGACCGGGACACCCTCGCGGGTGCGGTCCGCTTCGCCAAGGCCTGCGCCGCGCAGGGTGTCCGTCCGCTGTTCGGGGTCGACCTGGCGGTCGGGGAGCCCGTACGGGGGGAGCGGCGCCGGACTCCCGTACGGGGCGGCGCCTTCATCGATGAGTCGACACCTCGGGTGACCTTCCTTGCCCGGGACGGCGCGAGGGCCTGGGCCGACCTGTGCAGAATCGTTACTGCGGCGCATGGGGGAGAGGGACAGCCGCTGCTGCCCTGGGCCGGCAACCACGCCGAGGGCCTGACCGTGCTGCTCGGCCCCGCCTCCGACGTGGGCCGGGCGCTCGCCGCCGGACGCCCCGACCGGGCCGCGAAACTGCTCGCGCCCTGGCGGGAGGTGTACGGCGGCGCCCTGCGCCTCGAAGCGGTCTGGCACGGACGCGGGGGCACCGGGCCGGGATCCCTGCGGCTGGCCGCCCGTACCGTCGGCTTCGCCGCCGAACAAGGAGTGCGGCCGGTGCTCGGCAACGCCGTCCGGTACGCCGACGCGGGCATGGGCCCGGTCGCCGACGTGCTGGACGCCGCCCGTCGGCTGGTCCCCGTGGACCCCCGCAAGGAACTGGACAGCGGCGAGGCCTGGCTCAAGGACGCGGGTGCCATGCTGGCCGCCGCCGAACGCGTCGTCGAGGCCGCGGGCTACCGCCGCGACACCGCGTACCGTCTGCTCGAACAGACCCAGGCCACCGCCGCCGAGTGCCTGGTCGACCCGGAGGACGACCTGGGGATCGGCGCCGTGCACTTCCCCGAACCGCGTCTCGTCGGGGCCGGCCGCCGCACCGCGCAGCGCGTCCTCGCCTCACGGGCGGCGGCGGGGATGGTGCTGCGCGGCTACGACCGTTCTCCCGGAGCGCGTGACCACTGGGAGCGGATGCACCACGAGCTGGACATCATCGCCCACCACGGTTTCGCCTCCTACTTCCTGACGGTCGCTCAAGTCGTCGACGACGTGAGGGAGATGGGCATCCGGGTCGCCGCGCGGGGCTCCGGCGCGGGCTCGCTCGTCAACCACCTCCTCGGCATCGCGCACGCCGATCCCGTCGAGCACGGGCTGCTGATGGAACGCTTCCTGTCCAAGCGCCGCCAGGTCCTGCCCGACATCGACATCGACGTGGAGTCCGCGCGCCGCATCGAGGTCTACCGCGCGATCATCGGCCGGTTCGGCACCGAGCGGGTCGCGACCGTGGCGATGCCCGAGACGTACCGCGTACGGCATGCCGTACGCGACGTCGGCGCCGCGCTCTCCATGAACCCGGCCGACATCGACCGGATCGCCAAGTCCTTCCCGCACATCCGGGCCCGCGACGCCCGCGCCGCGCTGGAGGAACTGCCCGAACTCCGCTCCCTGGCAGGCGAGTTCCCGAAGGAAGGCGCGAAGTACGGACGGTTCTGGGAGCTGGTGGAGGCGCTGGACGCCCTGCCGCGCGGAGTCGCCATGCACCCGTGCGGAGTTCTCCTCTCCGACGCCTCGCTCCTTGCCCGTACGCCGGTCGTGCCGACCAGTGGCGAAGGGCTTCCCATGTCCCAGTTCGACAAGGAGGACGTCGAGGATCTCGGGCTGCTCAAGCTCGATGTGCTGGGGGTGCGGATGCAGTCCGCGATGGCCCACGCGGTGGCCGAGGTGGAGCGCGCCACGGGGGACCGGGTCGACCTGGACGCCGTGGAGGAGGGCGACCCGGCGACGTACCGGCTCATCCGGTCCACCGAGACGCTGGGCTGCTTCCAGATCGAGTCACCGGGGCAGCGGGACCTGGTCGGCAGGCTCCAGCCCGAGACCTTCCACGACCTCGTCGTCGACATCTCCCTCTTCCGCCCCGGCCCGGTCGCGGCCGACATGGTGCGGCCGTTCATCGAGGCGCGGCACGGCCGGGCGCCGGTCCGTCACCCGCATCCGGATCTGGAGAAACCGCTGAAGAGCACGTACGGGGTCGTGGTCTTCCACGAGCAGATCATCGACATCGTCGCCATCATGACCGGCTGCGGCCGCGGTGAGGCGGACCGGGTGCGGCGCGGGCTGTCCGACCCCGAGTCGCAGGGGCGGATCCGCTTCTGGTTCGCGCAGCACGCGGCCGCGCGGGGGTACGACGCGGAGACGGTCGCCCGCACCTGGGAGATCGTCGAGGCCTTCGGGTCGTACGGCTTCTGCAAGGCGCACGCGGTCGCCTTCGCCGTGCCGACCTACCAGTCGGCCTGGCTGAAGGCGCATCACCCGGCGGCCTTCTACGCGGGGCTGCTCACCCACGATCCCGGGATGTACCCGAAGCGGCTGCTGCTCGCGGACGCGCGGCGGCGGGGGGTGCCGATCCTGCCGTTGGACGTGAACAGGTCGGCGGTCGCACACCGTATCGAACTGGTGTCTGAATCAGAAGGTTTCGGGGACCGTGAAAAGACCTCCGGGGAGCCCGGGGAGCCCGGGGAGCCCGGGAAGACCTGGGGTGTCCGGCTCGCGCTCTCCGATGTGCACGGCATCAGCGAGGCCGAGGCGGCACGGATCGCGGAAGGGCAGCCGTACGCCTCGCTGCTCGACTTCTGGGAACGGGCCCGGCCGAGCCGTCCACTGGCCGGACGGCTCGCACAGGTGGGCGCGTTGGACGTCTTCGGCGCCAACCGCCGTGACCTGCAACTGCACCTGACGGAGCTGCACCGGGGCGCACGCGCCGGCCGCGGGGCCCAACTACCGCTGGGCGGCGGGCAGGAGACCGCGTCCGCCGGACTGCCGGACCTGTCGTCGGCGGAGCGGCTCAGCGCCGAACTGGGTGTGCTCTCCATGGACGCCTCACGCAATCTGATGGACGACCACCGGACGTTCCTGGACGAGCTGGGCGTCGTCACGGCACGCCGGCTGCGGGCCGCCCGGCACGGCGAGACGGTGCTGGTCGCGGGTGCCAGGGCGGCCACCCAGACGCCGCCCGTCCGCTCCGGCAAGCGGGTCATCTTCACCACCCTGGACGACGGCACGGGCCTGGTCGACCTCGCCTTCTTCGACGACTCCCACGAGGCGTGCGCGCACACCGTCTTCCACTCCTGGCTCCTGCTCGTGCGCGGGGTGGTGCAGCGGCGCGGCCCGCGCAGCCTCAGCGTGGTCGGGGCGGCCGCCTGGAACCTCGCCGACCTGGTGGAACTGCGCCGCGAGGAAGGGCTGGACGGCGTGGCGCTGAGACTGGCCGGGCCGCAGGGGGAACCCGGGGACGGGGACGGCTCCCGGGGCGCCGGAGATCCGACGGGCGGCCGTCGAATCCAGATGTCCACGGGATACGAAATGCATCCGTGGGCGGATCTGCGCCCGGCGGGCGAAGGGCCCGCGATCGGAAAGAAGTTGTGGCACCAGAGTCCGGGGAGTGCGGGATGACCATCCTCCGCGTACGTTCCCAGCTGCCTCCGGCGCGCGAGGCCGCGCTGCCTCGACTCCTCGGCACGCTGGAGGAGATCACGCCCGTCGTCGAGGCGCTGCCGCCCGACGGGGCGTTGGCGGATCCGCGGGGCGCCGAACGGTACTTCAGGCAAGGGCTCGTAGAGGCTGTGTTCGGGAGGGTGTGGTGAGGGAGGCGGTCTTCCTCCACGTGAGGCTTCGTCAGGGTGAAGGGCTCGCGGAGCTCATGGAGACGATCGAGCGGTTCACCCCGCTCGCCCAGTCGTTGGCGCCGTCGGCGGCTGTTGCCCAGGTGGGCGGCGCCCTGCGGCTGTTCGGCGTCGGCCCGGTCGGTCTGGCGCAGCGGCTGCGGCTTCAGGCGGCTGCTCTGTACGGCCTGGGCACGGTCGTGGGGATCGGTCCGTCCTGGAGCGTCGCGGCCATGGCGTCCTCGCGTACGGGATCGGGCGGCGTCCTTCACGTGCCGGCGTCCGACACCGCGGATTTCCTCGGGCCGCTTCCCATCGGCGAGTTGTACGGGATCCGGCGGGCGCAGGCCACGGCGCTCCGTTCCCTGGGGGTCCTGACGATCGGGCAGTTGGCCGTGCTGCCCGGTGCCACGGTGCTGCGGATCCTGGGACGGCCGGGCCGCGCGCTGCAGGAGCGCGCGCGGGGAGTGGACCATCGGACGGTCGTGCCGGGCCGTGCGGCGGAGACGGTCAGCGTCCGGGCCGACTTCGCCGTGGATGTCCTGGACGGCTTCAAGGTCCGCTCTGCGGCTCTGCGGCTGGCCGCGGAGCTCGGGGCCCGGCTGCGGGCGGGTGAGCGGGCGGCGCGTTCGGTCACGGTGGTGGTGCGGATGGCTGACCGGACGGAGGTGTCGAAGGCCCGTACGCTGGCTGCTCCTTCGGCGCACACGGACGATCTTCGCCGTGCCGTGTACGGCGTCCTGGACGGCTTCGGCCTGCAACGCGCCCGGATACGGCGCCTCACGCTGGTCGCGGAGGCCGTGGACGGAGGGCTCGCCCACACGCAGTTGACACTGGACGGCGCCCGCGAGGCGTGGCTGCGGGTTGAGCCGGTCATCGACCGGCTCAACGACCGTTACGGACCCGGGACGGTGGGCCCTGCTGCAGCTCTCGCATGAGGCGACTCCCTCCGCTGTCCGGTGTTTCGCGCGGTGCACGGTGGTCCGGCGGAGGTACCGCCGATGCCGCCCAGCTCGCTGAGGCCGCCGAGGCCGGGAACAGCCGAGCTGCCGCTGCCGCCCTGCCCACCGGATTCGGGCGACTCGTCCACGTTGCACGCGTCGTCGCTGGTGCTCGCGCCACCGCCGACACCGACGCGACCGCCACCACATGGTTCGGCCAACCGGTCTGAGCACCGTATTAACAGTCGTCTCAGGTTCGCTCGCTAGGAATTCGGCATCCAGACAAGCGATGCAACCCGTATGTAGGAGGCTAGTGATGGCAGTCAACGCAGCGCCGTCCGGGGAAGCGCCGGCCGGTCGGTTGGCAGGCCGGTGGGTGCCATGGTTGGTGATTGGTCTGTGGCTGGTGCTGGCGGCGGCCATGGTGCCGCTGAGCGGAAAGTTGAGCTCGGTCACCACCGACAGCGCCGTGGACACCCTGCCGGCCAGTGCCGAGTCCACCAAGGTGGCGGTGCTGGACGACAGTCTCCCCGGCGGTGACGACAACGCGTTCGTCTTCGTGTACCACCGCGCCGGCGGCATGACCGACGCCGACCGGACGACGGTCGAGCGCCACTACGACACCCTTGCCAAGCGGTACCCGCCGAAGGCGACGGCGGCGGTCGGCGAGGACGACGAGGGCTCACCGACGAGCCCTTCCACCAACGGCAGGGCGATGATGTTCACGCTCGAGGTGAGCACGGCCCACGGCGCACCGGAGGACCTCGTCGGCCCGTTGCGTGACGCCGCGAAGGACCGCCCCTCCGGCCTGGAACTCGACGTGACCGGCCCGGGCGCGATCGACGGCGACATGGATGCCGTCTTCGACGGCATCGACGTACAGGTCCTCCTCACCACCATCGTCGTCGTCACGCTCCTGCTCATCCTCACCTACCGCAGCCCGGTGTTGTGGATCATCCCCCTGGTGGCCGTCGGCGCGGCCGCACTGACCTCGATGGGGACCGTCTACCTGCTCGTCAAGGGCTTCGGCATCGTGGTCAACGACCAGAACTCGGCGCTGCTGACGATCCTGGTGTTCGGTGTCGGCACGGACTACGCGCTGTTGCTCATCGCTCGATATCGGGAGGCACTGCACCACCATGAGAACGTCCGGGTCGCGATGGTCCACGCGCTGCGCGGCGCGGCGCCGGCCATCGTCGCGTCCGCGGCCACCGTGGTCGCCGGCCTGCTCTGCCTGCTCGTCGCGGACCTGAACAGCACCAGCGGGCTGGGCCCGATCGGCGCGGCCGGCATCCTGTGTGCGCTGGTGGCCATGCTCACGCTGTTCCCGGCGGTCCTCGTGGTGCTCGGCAGGCGGATCTTCTGGCCGGCCATCCCGCGGTTCAGCACGGCCGTGGAGGAGAAGCCGGGGCTGTGGGGACGGCTCGGCACCGCCATCAGCCGCCGCCGGTGGGTGGCGACGCTCGGCTCGCTCGGAGTCCTCGGCGTGCTCGCCCTCGGGCTGGCGGGCAACACCGGCGCCCTGCGGGAGCAGGACCAGTTCCTGTCCGCGCCGGAGTCCGTCACCGGCTTCACCGTTCTCCGCCAGCACTTCCCGGAGCTCGGCGGCCAGCCGATGACGGTCTTCACGCGGCCGGCGCACCAGGAGCGGGTGCTCGACATCGTCAAGGACACGCGCGGTGTGGCCCTGGCCGTCCCGGAGCAGACCAGCCGTGGCTGGGCCAACATCTCCGTGTTCCCGAAGGACGCGCCGGACACCGCCGCGGAGTACGACACGATTCTGCGGGTGCGCACCGCCGTGCACGCGGTGAGCGGGGCGGAGGCGATCGTCGGCGGGCCGAGTGCGGAGAACCTGGACACCGAGGTGACCACCAAGCGCGACGAGAAGCTGGTGATCCCGCTGGTGCTCATCGTGGTGCTGATCGTCCTCGGGCTGCTGCTGCGCGCGATCCTGGCCCCGCTGGTCCTGATGGCCACCGTGATCGTCTCGTTCGCCGCGGCCTACGGCGGCAGCGTGTTCGTCTTCGACACGATCCTCGGGTTCAAGGGCATCGACTATTCGGTGCCGCTGCTGGCATTCCTGTTCCTGGTGGCGCTCGGCGTCGACTACAACATCTTCCTGGCCAGCCGGGCCCGGGAGGAGACCGTGCGTCTCGGCACCAGAGAGGGCATGCTCAAGGCCCTCTCGGCCACCGGTGGCGTCATCACCTCGGCAGGCCTGGTCCTGGCGGCCACCTTCGCGGTCCTCGCCACACTTCCGCTGGTGATGCTGATCGAGGTCGGGTTCCTGGTCGCCTTCGGCGTGCTGCTCGACGCCCTGCTGGTGCGGTCGGTCCTGGTGCCCGCCCTCACCTTGCTGATCGACCGGCGGATGTGGTGGCCGAGCCGGCTGTCCCATCCAGCGGTGGAGCTGCCGGACGGTCAACAGCCGTTCGCCAACGACGAGGAGCCCGCCCTGCAACGGTGAGCGCGGCGGCACGGAAGAGATCCGGGACGGGGCCCCAGGCCCGTCCCGGTTTTTTCACGGGCCCGACGGCCGTCGTCTTTTGGTCCTGCGCGGTGCGGCCGAAGCTGGGGTCGGCGCACCGCGGTGTCCTCCCCCGCGGTGAGTCGCGCGGGGCCATGCCCGAGGGCCGCCGTCCTTTGCTCCTGTGCCGCGCCGCCGGGGCCGGGGTCAGCGCACCGCGGTGTCCTCCCCGGCGGTGAGCCGCGCGATCGAGGCGGGCGGGGCCGCGGCCGGAAGGTCGACCCGAAGCAGCGCGCCACCGCGTGCGGAGCGGGCGACGGTGGCCCGGCCGCTGTGGGCGTCGACGACCCGCTGCACGATCGACAGCCCCAGACCGGATCCCGGCAACGCCCGGGCGCTGTCGGCACGGTAGAACCGGTCGAACACCCGCGGTACGTCGGCGGCATCGATGCCCGGCCCGCCGTCGTCGACCTCGAGCACCGCCGACGCGCCCTCGGCACGGAGCCGGACCTGGACCGGCTGGTCCGCGGGGGACCACTTGCCGGCGTTGTCGATGAGGTTGAGCACCGCCCGCTGGAGCGCAGCGGGACGCCCGCTCACCCATATCGAGGTCACGTCGAGCGCGACCTCGATGTCGGGCATGCGGGAACGCGCCCGGATCGCGGCGGCCTCCACCACGTCGGCGAGGTCGAGCAGCTCGGTGCTCTCGTCGCTGACGTCACCGCGCGCCAGGTCGGTCAGCTCGGCGGCAAGGGTGCTCAACTCGGCCACCTGGGCGCCGAGATCGTTGAGCAGCCGGGTCCGGCTCTCCGCCGGCAGCGCGCTGTCCAGGGTGCCGCGCCGATCGAGCCGGATCAGCAGCTCGACGTTGAGGCGCACGCTGGTGAGCGGGGTCTTGAGCTCGTGGGCGGCGTCCTCGGCGAGCAGCCGCTGGGCCCGCCGGGAGTCCCGGAGCGCGGCCAGCATGTCGTTGATCGACTGGATCAGCCGCCGGATCTCACCACCGCCCTCGTCCGGGATGTCGGCGTCGAGATCCCGGGTGTGCGCGACACGTACCGCGGCGGCGGTCAGCCGGTCGATCGGTGCCAGTCCGGTCCGCGCCACGGTCCGCCCGACAAGGGCGCCCCCGACCACGCAGAACAGCCCGATCAGCAGCATGCCGAACCCGAACCTGTTGATCGGGCTGTCGTCGGCGAGCTGGGCCACCTGGACCGCGCCGTCGCCCGCCCGCAGCGTGTGGATGACGTAGCCGTCCTCGTCGCTGTCGTTCGACTCCATCAGGTCGGCCGACGCGCCCTGCGCCACGCGCCCGGCGTCCTCGCTGACCGGGGGCAGGGCGGGTTGGCCGGCCGGCGTCCGGACCGAGCCGTCGGGCAGGATGACCCGCACCAGCCGACCGGATCCGGGATACGGCGGTAGCTGGACCTGCGCCAGACCGGCGCGCTCCGCGTTCGTCGCCAGGACACGGGAGTCGGCGCGCAGCTGACTCTCGGCGGTCTTCTGCAGCTCCCAGCCCATCAGCTCGCTGGCCACCTGGAAGGCCACGAACACGCTGACCACGATGGCAGTCGCCGCGATCACCGTCAGCCTGGTCCGCAGGGATCGCCGGCGCCACCATCGGGTCAGCCGGCGCGGTTCCCGGCCTGCGCGTCTGCTCACGGAGGAGTCTCCCGCAACGTGTATCCCAGGCCGCGCAGCGTGTAGATCAATCGCGGCTCCCCCTCGGCCTCCATCTTGCGGCGCAGGTAACTCACGTACACCTGGAGGTTGTTGGCGGTGGAGCTCATGCCGAAGCCCCAGATCGCCTCGAACAGCGCGTCACGGGTCACGACCCGGGTCGCGTTGCCCATGAGGACCTGCAGGAGGGAGAACTCGGTCCGGGTCAGGTGCAGCGACCGCCCGCCCCGCCACGCCTCGAACCTGTCGGGATCGAGCCGGACGTCGGCGAACGACAGGATCTGCGACTCCTCGTCGGTCGGCGTGTGCCGGCGCAGCAGGGCCCGCACCCGGGCCAGTAGCTCCTCGGTGGCGAACGGCTTGGGCAGGTAGTCGTCGGCGCCCGCGTCCAGCCCCGCGACCCGGTCGGAGACCTGGTCGCGGGCGGTCAGCATCAGCACCGGCAGATCCCGACCCGCGGCCCGCAACCGCCGGCAGGTCTCCAATCCGCCGAGACGGGGCATCATCACGTCGAGGAGCAGCAGATCCAGCGTGTCACCGCCGGCCCCACCGACCCCGTCGAGCACGGCGAAACCGTTGGCGACGGTGCTGGTGTCGTAACCCTCGACCTGGAGCACCCGCTCCAGCGACTCACGGATGGACACGTCATCATCCGCGATCATGATCCGCACGCCGGCCCGCCCCCCTCCAGTCGATGTTTTTCCGCTCATTGTCTCCGAACAACCTGAGGCCGGCATTAGAGCGTCGCCGCTGTGGTGCCCGCGGACCGTGCTCCCGCGGATGCCTGAGATCGTGTTCCACGTGGTGAGTCGGACGAGGCGCTTGTCGCAGCAGAGGGCGGCGGCAAGTCCGAGAAATGCCAGGTGGTTGCGGGCCGGCGCTCGTAGCGGGGACTGAGTCCGCGGCACGCGGGAGCTGGCGCAGCTGTGGTCGACGACGAGAACGCGTTGCTCAAACCGATCAGCGGTGTGCCGGAGTTGAGCGGCGGTGCCTGTCGGACTGCGAACAGGAAGATCGCCCGCTCGGCCGGTGCTACGGGGTGCGCCGGCGGCGTGACCGTTCCGCTCCCCGGACCCCTGTGGTGCGCCCCGCTTCAGGTCAGTTGGCCCACGGCGGGGTGATGACGGTGCCGTCGGCCAGTTCCGCCTGGAGGCCGATCGACGTGGTGACCCAGGAGACCGCTGTCTCCTGCGTCGGGTTCTCCACGGTGAGGGTCGCGCCGGGGTTGACGATCACGGTGTCGCCCGCGGAGATCCGCTCGGTGCGGCCGTCGAGCGTCATCAGCAGTTCCCCGGAGAGGAGATGGAAGATCTCCTCCCGGTTGACGGTGTGCGCGGGCGCCTTGGTGCCGGCGGGGATCTCGCCCCGCCAGGCGCACAGTTCCTTGCTCCCGCTGAGGGGAGTGGCGTACGAGACGAAACGGGCTCCGTGGATCTCGTGGACCACGGCTTCGGACGAGCGGACGACGGGCACGGCTGCCTCCCGGCAATTGGTCAAGTTGCTTGTCTATATGTATCGATGGTCAAGCAACTTGACCGATCCGTCAAGGGTGTTTCAATGCATGCGTGCAGAACTCCGAGGCCATGGCCCTGTCCGCCGCCCTGCTCGCCACCGCCGGTGAGCTCACGCAGCGCATCCATGACGGCGTCGTCGCCCGTGGATTCGAGGGGCTGCGGCCCGCGCACGGGTTCGCCTTCGCCCGGATCGCGTCCGGCGGAGCGACGGCCACCGAACTGGCCGCCCACCTGGGCGTGACCAAGCAGGCAGCGAGTCAACTTGTCGACGAGGTGGTCCGCAAGGGGTACGCGGAGCGGCGACCGCACCCCGACGACGCACGGGCCCGGCTCGTCGTACTGACCGAGCGGGGCCGGGAGTGCACGCGGGCGGCGGAGGAGGCGGCCGCCGAGGCGGTACGGCCCTGGGTCGAACTGCTTGGCGAGGGTGAAGTCCGGGCGTTGCGTGACCTTTTGCTGCGCATTGCGCCCTACGGTCCCATCAGGCCCGCCTGGTGACGGTTCAACGGCACGTGTCAGCACTCCCGGTTATCACTGGAAGTTTTTACTGACGCGTAACTTCACACTTTTACTACTCACTCGTAACTTGAAAAAAGAACAGCATCCTCGTGATCCGGATCACAGGGCGTACGCCTCGTCACTCCCTTGAGCCGCAAGGAGATCACCCGATGCTGCCCTGGAAGCACCTGCTCAGACCCCTGGCCGCACTGCTGCTGACCGCCGCGGTCGCGATCGTCCCCGCCACAGCCGCCACAGCCGCCACCGACCGGGCCGAAGCCGCGACCAGCAGGGGCTGGAACGACTACTCCTGCACACCGTCCGCCGCCCACCCGCGCCCCGTCGTCCTCGTCCACGGCACCTTCGCCAACTCCGTGGACAACTGGCTGGGCCTCGCCCCCTACCTGGTGAACCGCGACTACTGCGTCTACGCCCTCGACTACGGGCAACTGCCGGGCGTGCCGTTCTTCCACGGTCTCGGCCCCATCGACAAGTCGGCGGAGCAGCTGAAGACCTTCGTCGACAAGGTGCTCGCCGCGACCGGAGCCGCCGAGGCGGACCTCGTCGGCCACTCGCAGGGCGGCATGATGCCCCGCCACTACCTGAAGTTCCTCGGCGGAGCCGCCAAGGTGAACGCCCTCGTCGGCATCGCCCCCGACAACCACGGCACCACCCTGAACGGACTGACCAACCTGCTTCCGTACTTCCCCGGCGCGGGCGACCTGCTCTCCAAGGCCACTCCGGCCCTCGCCGACCAGGTGGCCGGCTCCGCCTTCCTGACCAGGCTCAACGCCGGCGGCGACACCGTGCCGGGCGTCCGCTACACGGTCATCGCCACCAAGTACGACGAGGTCGTCACGCCGTACCGTTCGCAGTTCCTCGACGGTCCGGACGTACGCAACGTCCTGATCCAGAACCTGTGCGCGCTCGACCTCTCCGAGCACGCGGCACTCGGGCTCATCGACCGGATCGCCTTCCACGAGGTGGCGAACGCCCTGGATCCGGCGCACGCCACCCCGACGACCTGTCTGTCGGCGATCGGCTAGGGGTCCCCTGGCCCCGCGAGGGGAGCCGGGAGCCGGGAGACGCGCGGCGGACGTCGGCAGGGCCCACGGCTCCCGGGCGACGAAATCCCGTACGGCGCTCTCTGTGAAAGAGGTGCCGGGAAGGTGGCTAGCGGCCGCGCACGGCACGGCGACGGACCGAGGTGAACAACGCCGCGGCGCCGATCGCCAGGGCGGCCGCCCCGCCGACCGCGATGTACGTGGTCGAGGCGGAACCGCCGGTCTCGGCGAGGTTCTCCGAACCTCCGGCGGGTCCGGCACCGTTCGCGGAGCCGTCCGCCGCTTCACCGGCCCCTGCCGTCTCCTCGGCGCCGGCGCCGGCGCCCGTGCCGGAGTCCGAGTCCGATGTGGTGCCCGCGGCCGCCGTGGCCGTGGCCTGCGTCTTCGGGTCGTCGTCGCCGTGACCGCCGTGCTCCACGGACGACTCGTCGGTGCCGTCCGCGATCTCCTCGTCGGACGGCGCCGACGCGGTCGGGGCGGCAGAGGCCTCCGCACCCGCGCCGCCCTCGGAGAAGACGACGTCCGAGCAGGTGTAGAAGGCCTCGGGGGAGTCCGAGCGCTGCCAGACCGAGTAGACGAGATGACGGCCCGACCTGACCGGGACGACGGCGTCGAAGACGTAGTCGCCGTTCTCCATCCGCGGGTCGGTGACCTTGGCGAACGGCTTCGACTCCAGGTCCGACCACTTCAGCGGCTTCGTCGGGTCGTAGCCGTCCTTGGTGACGTACAGCTCGAACGAGCCCTTGTGCGGGGCGGTCCCCTTGTACCGGAAGGTGCGGTTGCCCGAGGTCAGCCGACTGGCCGGCCAGTCGGCGCGGGCCAGGTCGAGGCCCTTGTACTTGTCGTTGCCGGCGCTGCACAGCTTCCCGTCGGGGATGATCTCCTTCGACTTTCCGGCCGCGTTCGCGATGTTGACCCCGTTCCAGTCGTAGAGGGCCTGCGTGCCACTGGCCGCGACCGCCGCCTTGCAGGCGGCGGACTTCGGGCTCTCCGGGCCCTCCGCGTAGCAGGCCGCGACCCGGCTCACCGGGTCCGTCATCGAGCCGTGCGCGACGGCCGGGGCGGCGGCGAGGGCGGTCAGGGCGAGCGGGGCGACGCCGACCGCGACGACGGTGGCGAAGCGGGCGGCCTGATGGCGAGCGGGCATGGGGGAACTCCTCGAAACGGATCTGGGGGGTGCCTGTGATGCCTGGGGGCGATCAGCAAGCTAGCCCCTCGAAACCGGGAAATCCCCTGCTGGGAGCGGGTGGTGGCGATCCTTATGGTGCCGTTAAGGGAGTGCTGAGCCTGCGCTCAGGTAGGTACCGTTCCGGCCATGACAGACAGCTCGGAAGACCTGGAGATCCGCCCCGCCGTCGCCGCCGACGCGGCGGCGGTGAAAGCCGTGACCGATGCGGCGTATCACCACTACATCGAGCGCATCGGAGTCGTCCCGCAGCCCATGCGGGCGGACCACGCGGCCGACATCGGCCAGGGGCGGGTGTTCGTCACGGGGCGGCCCGTGACCGGGCTCGTGGTGATCCGCGTGATCCGCGCGCCCGAAGCCCATCTGTTCCTCGACAGCGTCGCCGTCCACCCGGACGCCCACGGACGGGGCGTGGGGCGGCGGCTCCTGACCTTCGTGGAGACGCGTGCGCGGGCGCTGGACCTGCCCGAGGTCCGGCTCCACACGAACGCGATGATGTGGGAGAACCAGCGGATCTACCAGAAGTACGGGTACGAACTCGTGGAACGCCGGACGGAAGGCCCCTACGACCGGCTGCACTACCGCAAGCGGCTCGCACCCTGACGACCACCGGAACGGTCGCCACCGCTGCCCGGCGCCGTTCAGGCCTGCCCGGCGCTGCGCGACGGCCGGCACCGACGGCTGCGCACCGGCTTGCTCAGCCGTCCGGCCACCAGGTGCGGTGGATGTCCTTCCGGACCTCCGGGCGCTCGGCGGGGCGCTGCTCTGCCTCCTCCCGCACACGACGGGACTCGGACTTCTTCAGGGGCTTCTGCACGGTGACGCGGCGCATGGGGGCCTCCTTGCGACTACCGGGTTCCGCGTTTTCACGGAGGTAGACCATTTCCGGGAGAGTGACTCATCGGTGGCCGCTTGTCAGTGGCGACTGTCACGTTTCACCTGTGAGTCCGCATGCCGGACATCCTGTCGGTCGGGGAGGGACACGGGGCCCGAACCGGCCGTCGGACCCGTTGTCAGTGGCGGGTGTCACTGTGGGCACATGACGAGTGACAGCACAGGTGCGCAGAGGCCCGGAGTCGACTGGGACGCCGAGTCCGCCGGTTTCGACGACGAGCCGGACCACGGACTGCGCGATCCCGTCGTGCGTGAGGCATGGGCGGCCAGGCTGCGCGGCTGGCTGCCGCGCGGCCCGGCCGACGTGCTCGATCTGGGGTGCGGCACCGGCAGCCTGTCACTCCTTGCGTCCGAGGCGCGGCACCGGGTCACGGGGGTCGACCTCTCGCCGCGCATGGTCGAGCGGGCGCGCGCCAAACTGGCCGGGCGGGACGCCGCGTTCCTGGTCGGTGACGCGGCCGCCCCGCCCGTCGGGGAGCAGCGGTTCGACGTCGTCCTCGTCCGGCACGTGCTGTGGACGCTGTCCGATCCCGGCCGTGTCCTGCGGCACTGGCGCGGGTTGCTGCGCCCCGGTGGACGACTCGTTCTCATAGAGGGCCTCTGGGGGACGGTGAGCCCGGTCGGCATGTCCGCCGACACCCTGGCCGCCCTGCTGGCGCCCCTCGCGGCGGACGTGCGGGTGGAGCGGCTGTCGGACGACCCCCTGCTGTGGGGCAGGGAGGTCGAGGACGAGCGCTACGCACTGATCGCCGTGCCGTGAGAAGCGGCGCCAACGGGGGCGGGCGGGAGGGCGGAAGGAGAGGGCGGAAGGGGAGAAGCAGGGGCGCGCCCCGCGGTCAGGCCAGCAGCGACTCGAAACCGCCTTCACGGGCCACGAGTTCGAGCTCGTCCAGGGCGGACCGGGCGGCGGAAGCGGCCCGCGGGTCGGTGGTCTCCAGACCGCTCGCCGCGAACTCGTCCTCGTCCAGGCGCAGTACGGTCCTGCCGTCGGCGGAGCGCCACAGGTCCAGGTCGAGGTCCTCGCAGACCACTTCACCCTCGGAGACGGTGGCCGGGCGGGTGATGTCGCAGTACCAGCCCTTCACCGCGCCCTCGGCGTTGCGGACCTCCTTCACCGCGTACCAGCGGTCGCGCCAGTAGTGCTCGGTGAAGACGTCGCCCGGCTCGAAGCGTACGAAGCCGAAGTCGCGGACGCCTTCGCCCGCCCAGGCGGCGCGGACGACGACGTGTGTCCCGTCGTCGTGGAGCAGGACGGCCGGGTAGCGGATCTTCGTGCGGCCCGCCTTGACCAGGACGACGTCCAGGACCTCTGTGACACCGGACCGGCCTGACGGATCAGCCGAGTTGACGGACATGGTGCACCTCCGTGGCGCAGATCTCGTAACCGAACCACTTGTTGATCGCCAGCATCGGCTCGTTGCCCGAGTCGTTGCCCGTGAACGCCTCCGTGAAGCCGACGGCGCGGGCGCGGTGCAGCGAGTCGTTCTTGGCCAGCTTGGCGAGGCCCCGTCCGCGGTGGGCGCGGGCCGTGCCCGTCATCACGGTGCCGTAGCGGGTGCCGCCGTCGGTGCGAGCGGCACTGAACGCGGCAGGGCGGCCGTCGACGACCGCGACGGAGGTCAGTTCATGGCTGAGGAGGGGGTGGTGCCAGGTCTCCTTGAGCCATGCCTCGTAGTCGGTGAACTCGTGGGCGATGTCGCTCGGTTCGTCCAGGAGCGTCTGCGCGTCCAGCTCGAAGAGGGGACGCGGGTCGTCGGCGAAGTCCGCGGCCGTGCGCAGTTCGACATCCGCGGGTGTGGGCCGACGCGGTGGCAGGGAGCCGTTCGCCAGGTCGAGACGGAGGAAGTGCGCGGAGCGGCTCGCGCGGTAGCCGCGCCGCTCCGCGAAATCACGGTTCGCGGGCTCGTCGAGGACCCAGGCGAAGAGCTTCGTCGCGGACACCTCGGCGAGACGCTCCTCGGCGGTCCGCACGAGCAGGGAGCCCGCGCCACGGCCCCGGCGCTCCGGATGCACGTACACGTTCAGATAGCCCTGGCCCGGCTGCGGACTGTCGTACGCGATGCCCGTCTGGGCCGTGCCGATGACCTCGCCGTCCTCCTCGGCGACCAGCGGCCGGACATGGGCGTCGGGATGGGCGTGCGTGACGTCGTAGGCGACGGACTGCGGGGTGGAGAGCATGAAGGGAAGCGCCAGCCGCCGGACGCGGGAGAAGCTCTCGGCGTCCCGGGGGCGGAAGTCGCGGACGATCACAGTCATGGAATCGCACGCTACGCGCGGGGTGCTGCGGGACGCCTCTCATTTTCGGGCCGGTGCGGGACAATCACCGGGTGACATTGAAGATCGACATCGATGACGGTGCGGGAGTCGCGCCCTACGAGCAGGTACGCGCCCAGATTTCCGGGCAGGCCCGGGCGGGGACCCTGCCGGTGGGGTACCGGCTCCCCACGGTGCGGGGCCTCGCCGAGTCGCTCGGCCTCGCGGCCAACACGGTCGCCAAGGCCTACAGGGCGCTGGAGTCGGACGGAGTGATCGAGACGCGGGGGCGCAACGGCACGTTCGTCGCCGCCGTGGGCGCGGCCACGGAGCGGGAGGCCGCGGCGGCCGCGCAGGCGTACGCCGGGCGGGTCCACCGCCTCGGCCTCGGCCAGGACGCCGCGCTCGCCGCGGTCCGCGACGCCCTGCGGGCGGCCTACGAGGAATAGGAGAACAGAGGAACGGGGGCCAGGGGAGCAGGGGCCAGGGGAGCGGTTCGGCTTTCCGTGGCCCGGTCCGGCCTCGCAGCGGCTCGGCTCGCCGTGGTTACAGGTACAGCCCCGCGTCCGCGCCCTCCCGGGCCCCGGGCACCGACGTCGGCGTCGTCCCCCTGCGCAGCGCGTACAGCTCGGCCAGGGTCGCGCCGTCGCGGCCCAGACCCTCCTCCGTGCCCAGCCAGGCCTCGGACTCGCCGCGGGTGAGCGGGCCGACCTCGATGCGGGCGAGGCAGCGGCCCGGGCGGACCACCGCGGGGTGCAGACGCTCCAGGTCCTCGTTGGTCGTGACGCCCACCAGGACGTTGCGCCCCTGGCCCAGCAGCCCGTCCGTGAGGTTGAGCAGGCGCGAGAGGGCCTGCCCGGCCGTGTGCTTGGCCTCGCCGCGGATCAGCTCGTCGCAGTCCTCCAGGAGGAGCAGTCGCCAACGGCCCTTGCCTGCCCCGTCCTCCTCGCCGATCGCGATGTCCATCAGGTAGCCGACGTCGGAGAACAGGCGCTCCGGGTCCAGGACGCAGTCCACCTGGCACCAGTCCCGCCACGAGCGCGCCAGCGTACGGAGCGCCGACGTCTTGCCCGTGCCCGGCGGACCGTGCAACAGCAGCAGACGTCCCGCGATGTCCTCGGGCGTCGTCTTCATCAGGCCGTCCATGGCGTCCGCGACCGGCGCGGTGTAGTTGGCGCGCACCTCCTCCCACGTGCCCGCCGAGATCTGCCGGGTCGTGCGGTGCGGTCCGCGACGCGGCGACACGTACCAGAACCCCATGGTCACGTTCTCCGGCTGCGGTTCGGGCTCGTCGGCCGCCCCGTCCGTGGCCTGGCCGAGGACCTTCTCCGCGAGCTCCTCGCTGGTCGCGGTGACCGTCACGTCGGCGCCGCGGTTCCAGCGCGACACCAGCACCGTCCAACCGTCGCCCTCCGCGAGGGTCGCGCTGCGGTCGTCGTCACGGGCGGTCCGCAACACGCGGGCGTCCGGCGGGAGAAGAGAGACTCCGGACCGTACGCGGTCGATGTTCGCCGCGTGCGAGTGCGGTTGCTCGCCCGTCGCGAAGCGGCCGAGGAACAGCGCGTCGACGACGTCCGACGGTGAGTCGCTGTCGTCGACGTTGAGCCGGATCGGCAGAGCGTCGTGTGGGTTCGCAGACATGCCGCCATGATCCGTCACGCGGACGTCCCGTGCATCCGGTTTCCGCGTTGCTTCCCCCTGTGCCGGCTCTGCCCCGAGCTCCCGGTGTATCCCCTCCGTCCTGTTACAGGGCTGTGGAGTACGGAACCTGTTCCCCCGTGGACGCACGCGGATACTGTTGCCCTTGATGGGACGTCATGGGTGGAATTCGGATGCTCGGCGGTGGCGCTTCACCGCTCTGCTCGGCGTGGGCGTGGCCGCTCTGGCCCTCGTCCTGACCCTGATCCACACACTGCCCGGGGACGCGGGGAGCGAGGCGGGCACGACCCCCGACGGCGACAAGGTCCACGGCACGCCCGCCGTTCCCCCGGGGGCGGCGGAACCTGCGGTGGGCTGGGGCTTCACCCACACCCAGTTCAGCGCCGACGAGGGCAGCGCGGCCGCCACGAAGCGGGTGGAGCGGTACCTCGGCGAGCGGCCCCCGCCGCAGATCCAGCACATCATGGGCTGGGGCGCGGACAACCCCGAGCCGGTCAAGGGGCGCTACGACTTCGAGGACATGGACCGCCGGATCGACTTCGTCCGGGAGACGGGCGGCACTCCGGTCGTCACGCTGTGCTGCGCACCGGACTGGATGAAGGGCGGCGAGTCAGGCTCCGACAGAACCGACTGGAGCCAGGAGGCGCTGGAGACGGCCCCGGACCCCGCCCACTACAAGGACTACGCAGCGCTCGCCGCGACCGTCGCCAAGCGCTACCCGGACGTACGCCACTTCATCGTGTGGAACGAGTTCAAGGGTTTCTGGAACGACGCCGAGGCCCGCTGGGACTACGAGGGCTACACCGAGCTCTACAACCTCGTCTACAAGGCGCTCAAGAAGGTCGACGAGGACATCGCGGTCGGCGGGCCCTACCTGGTGATGGACAGTCTCGACCCACGTCAGCAGGAGAACGCCTCGTCGGAGCTGAAGGGCAGTTGGGGCACGATGGACCAGCGGGTCCTCGACGCCTTCGACCACTGGAACAAGCACAAGGCCGGTGCGGACTTCGTCGTCGTCGACGGGTCCAGCTACACCAAGGACGACGACCTGCTGCCGGACGAGTTCGGCGCGACCGCCAAGTTCACGGCGGTGAGCCGCTGGGTCCGGGAGCGGACCGGTGACCTTCCCCTGTGGTGGGCCGAGTACTACGTGGAGCCCGCGGACGGCGACGACATCCGCGACGGCTGGTCCGAGCCGCACCGCGTCGCCGTACACGCCTCGGGCCTGATCGCCATGGCCCGCGGTGGCACGACCTCCGCCTTCTACTGGAACCCCGAGACGGAGAAGGGCGCCACCTGCGCCGGCTGCCTGTGGACCCCGACCGATCGGGCCTCCGGCGGGAAGCCCCTGCCGATGCTCGACCTGCTCTCCCGGTTCGGCGAGGAGTTCCCGCCCGGTACGGAGTACGAGCAGGTCTCCGTCGCCGGGGCGGACCGGGCCGATGTGCGGGTTCTCGCCGACGGCAAGGCTGTTCTCGTGGTGAACACCCTCGACCGGAAGATCAGCGCGAAGGTGGACGGGAAGCGGTTCGAGATGGGCGCGTACGGGGTGACGTGGCTTCGCCGTTAGGGCTCGCCACGGGGTGCTCCGCAGGTGGGGCGTCGGTTCGGGTGCGGGTTCGTCGGGGCTGGTCGCGCAGTTCCCCGCGCCCCTGCGGGGCGGCCCCGCAGGGCCGCCACCTCAGGGGCGCCCCGCTCAGGCCATCGTCAGGAATCTCTGCACCAGGGACGCCAGCAGGACCGCCAGCAGGGGCAGGGAGAACCAGAAACTGTTCTGCAGCCACTGCAGTTGCCGCACACCCGGCCGGACGGCCACCCGTACCACCTCGCGTGCCGTGAGCAGCACGATCAGGGCGATCGCCGCGAGCCCGCCGACGACCGACCACGGTGTCCAGGTCACCTGGGGCCCGACCGGCCCGGGATCGGCCTTCGCGACCTTGCCGTCGGGCTGTTCCCGGAGGGAGTACATGGTCACGTCGTCGTTGACGAAGACCTTGCGGAGCTCCTGCCGGGCGTCGAGGTTGCGGACGAGCCGCTGCTCCCACGTCCTGGAATAGCCGACGTCCAGCTGCAGATAGGTCACCTGGCTGCGGTTGACCATCAGGTACGAGTTCGGGCCCGCGTCCTTGAGCGCCTTGACCAGGCTCGACACCAGCACGGGATCGGCGGGCGCGAGCGTCGGCACGTACTCCACCCTCTCCATGTCGCGTGCGCCCCACGGCATCGACGGCGTCACGTTGTTCACCGTGTCGTCGCTGAGCCACAGCAGCCGTGCGGTCGGCCTGTCGTGGGCGTACACGTACTCCATGGCGGCGACCTCGCCCGGCCTGATCCGCTCGAACGGCTCGTTGCCCCAGCGGGCCACCAGGAAGCCGCCCATCAGGACGAGGCCCGCCATCAGGGCGGCGAGCGGTGCGAGGCTCACCCGGTCCTTGTCCCGCTCCTTGGCGGTGACACCGGTCCGCGGGAAGAGCGCGAGCCCGGCGAGCAGGGCCGCGCCCGGCAGAGCGAACATGAAGACGCGCAGCGCCATCTCGCCGCCGTACGACTGCATGCCGAAGCCGAGGAACGGGACGAAGGTGAGGACGAGCAGCGACCTCTCGCGGTACTTGTGGTCGCGCCGCCGCCACCAGCCCCAGCAGGCCAGCGCCATCACGCCACCGGCCAGCGCCACGCGTGAGTAGAGGACGAGTTTGTGGTTCGAACTGCCCTCGCCGATACGGCCGGAGACCGACGAGGACACGTTCCCGCCGACGCCGCCGACCCCGCCGAACAACTCGTCGAAGTGCCCCGACCAGTACGGCTCCGCGAGGAAACCGATCCACACCGAGACCATGACGGCGAACAGGATGGGCAGGCCCCGCAGTTCGGAGCGGCCGACCAGGACGAGGACCGCGAGGACACCCAGCATCACGAACGGCGTCAGCTGGTGGGCCGGCACGGATGCCGTGAACAGACCGATCAACACCATGAGCAGCACGGCCCGCTGGCGCCGGTCGGTCGGCTCGACCTCCAGCTCGCCGGGCCGCACCTTCGTCCACAGCACCCGCGGCGCCCGGAACCACACGAGCAGGATCGCCACGAAGACGAGATAGAGGAGGTACGTGAAGCCCTGCGGCGAGAAGTAGTCCTGGCCGACCCAGCCGCTGAGCACGAAGATCCAGATGCCGGTCCACTTGGCGCGCCAGTTCGCGCGCATATGGCGGACGAGCAGGAACAGCGGTGCCAGATAGAGGAGTTGCATGGCCGTCGGCCACCAGCGGATGACCTCGGTGAGGTCGTCGACCCCGCAGGCTCTGGCGACGAACGCGGCTCCCGCGAAGAAGCCCGGCCAGCTCCAGCGCGCGTCCAGGTCGGGCACGGCCGAACCGGTCCGGTCGATGTAGTCGATGAAGCCGAGGTGCTGCCAGGCCGTCGCGAAGCGCGGTTCGGTCTCGATCACGGCGGGCAGCGCGTGCAGCGACACCACGGTGGCCAGCAGGGTGACCAGGAGCAGGCCCTTGCGCTCGCGGCCCAGCCACAGCAGCGAGGCGAACACCGTGGCCAGCAGGCCGGCGCCGACCAGCGTCGGCGTCGGCAGGACGGAGATCAGGCCGAGCCCGCCCATCCGGTCGAGATCGCGCTCCCCGAGGCCCGACACGGGCACCCAGTACAGGACGAGCGCGGCCGTCAGCAGGCAGCCGAGCAGCACCCCGAGCCGGGTCGGCCGCAGCCGCTCCCACCCCGACACCGGCGCCGCAGGTCCGGGCCCGTCCTCCTCCCGCACGGTCCCGGTCTCCCGCACAGTCCCCGTCTCCCGCACGAAGCCGGACGCGCCCGGCCTGCCGGGTCCGCCTCCTTCGCGTGTCCCCTCCGGCTCCTCGGCGCTCGCGTCGGCCGACGGCCCGAACGGGGCGTCCACCTCGACCTCGGAGGGGCCGAGGGAGGTCTCCGAGCCGGGTTCCCGTTCCTCGACGGGCAGGCCCACCTCCACGCGCGGCGGCGGCAGGGGGAGGGGCGCCTTGAGCGCCCAGGTCGGCCGGTGGTCCGGCCGCGGCGCCGCCGGGCGGGCGGGCCGTTCGACCGCGGGCGTCCCGGTGGGCGGTGTCCCCGGACCTGGCCGCACGTCCGGCCGTCGCTCCAGGTGGTCGAAGTCGAGCTGCACGCCGAGCGCCAGGGTGTCCGTGTCGAGCCGCTGCGCCCAGGCCGGGCCCCGCCCCTTCCTCGGCTCGGCCTGCTTCGGCGCGGGCACGTCACGGGTGCCCAGGTCGGCCAGGTCGCCGTCGGGCGCCGCGCCCCGGGGAACGTCCTCCGGGGGAGCGGTCCTGAGGATCCGGTACAGCCTGGGAGCGGCGAGCGCCACGATCACCGCGAGGCTGCAGATCTCCGCCACGCCCGCGCCGGTCAGTCCCATGCGGGGCAGCAGGACGAGCGTGAGTCCGAGTACCAGCGCGCACAACAGGCCCTGCAGCCAGGCGAGTCCGGCCGTGCGGCTCTGGGCGCGCAGCACCGCGAAGTACGTCTCCATGACGACCCGCAGCACCGCGCCGACCGCGAACCAGCGCAGCAGCGGCGTCGCCGCGTCCGCGTACCCCTGGCCGAACACACCGAGGATCCAGGGCGCCCCGAAGAACAGCACCCCGGCCACCGGCAGCATGATCCGCGCCATCCGGCGCAGCGCCGCCCGGGTGTTCGAGGCGAGCCGCGCCGGGTCGTGCGAGCCCTCGACGGTCAGCGAGGCACCCATGTTGATGGCGAGCAGGTTGACCGTGCCGCCAATGGTGGTGGTGATGTAGAAGTACGCGTTGTCGGCGGAGCTGACCTGCGCGGCGACGATCACCGGGACGAGATAGACGACGGCGAGCGAGAACAGCGAGCCGGTGTAGTCGCCCGCGAGGAACCGCCCGATCTCCCTCGTGCCGGGCGGCTCCGCGTCGTCCGCCGTCGCCTTCACATGCCGGGGCACCAGGCGCCGGAAGACCAGCCAGCCCAGCGGCAGCACGGACACCGCGATGGCCGCGACCCACGACACGAAGACGCCCATGGTGGGGATCGCCGCGGCGAACAGGACGAGCAGGACGAGCTTGACCGCCGAGAACACGGTGTTGCCGACGGGCACCCACAGCGCGCTGCGCAGCCCGGTCAGCACCCCGTCCTGGAGCGTCAGCACCGACCAGGCGACGACCGCGAGGACGAATCCGGCGCCGACGAGCGGGTCGCGCAGGAAGCCGTACGACGGTCCCCAGAAGCCGAGCGTGAGCAGGAAGGCGCCCGCGGCCACCGCCACGATCACCGAACTGCCCGCGTACGTACGGAAGATGAGCCGCCCGGTGCCGCGCCCGGCCACCGGGATGAACCGGGCGAGGGCCCCCGTGAGCGTCACCGCGGTGAGGCCCGCGAGGAGCTTCATCGCGGCGATGGCGGCGGAGCCCTGGCCGACCGCGGACTCGGAGTAGTAGCGGGCGGCGGCGAGCCAGTAGCCGAGCCCGAGGACGGCGGAGATACCGGTGTTGAGCATCAGGGCGTAGGCGTTCCGGAACAGCGGACTGCCGCCGGACGACGTGCCCAGCCGGGGCAGGCGGAGGCGGCGCCCGGACCGCTCGGGTGCCTCGGGCGTGGGAGTCCCGGCCTCTGCCGTGGTCGTGTCAGACACGGGAACGGATGGCCTTCCGGCGAACCTGGCGTGCTCTGCGGACCATGGAGTACCCCTTGGTGAGGGCACGGTCCCTGGCGAAGGTACGGGCGATCGCACGGCCCTCGACGAGCCGCTCGAACTCCTCGATCCCGGTGCTGCGGCGCACGGTGACCCGCCGCAGCGCGTACGGCCCCTGGCGGCGGCGCGCCAGGCCGTTGCCGACCGCGAGCGACTGGGCGAAGCCCGCCTCGCGCACGGCTTCCCGCACCCGGCGGCTTGAGTAGCCGTAGGGGTACGCGAACGACGCGGGGCGCACGCCCAGTTCACCGGCGATGATCTCGCGGCAGCGCAGCAGCTCGAACCGCAGCGATGCGTCGGTCAGCTGGTCCAGTTGCGGATGGGTGTGGCTGTGGCCGCCGATCTCGACGTCCGCGCCCGCGAGTTCGCGGACCTGGTCCCAGTCGAGCATCTCGTCGAGGCCGCCCCCGGTGTCGTACGCGCCGCGCAGCCAGCCCGTCGACACGAAGAGCGTGGCCGCGAAGCCGTGCTTGGCGAGCACGGGCAGGGCGTGCCGGTGCACGCCCTCGTAGCCGTCGTCGAAGGTGACCAGTACGGGGCGCTCCGGCAGCGGGCCGGAGGAACGCCAGCTCCGGGCGAGATCCGCGGTGCCGATGGGCGTGAACCCCGAGCCGCTCAGCAGCGCCATCTGCGCGGAGAACGCCTCGGGGGTCACCGAGAGCGCGCGGGTGGCGTCGTTCGGGGCCTCG
This sequence comes from Streptomyces sp. BV286, assembly GCF_019090165.1. GTDB lineage: Bacteria > Actinomycetota > Actinomycetes > Streptomycetales > Streptomycetaceae > Streptomyces. Next base: position 39,339 of record NZ_JAHRIB010000191.1, on the reverse strand, counting down.
GACACCGCGTGGTACATCAGGATCGGCACGCGTGGCTCGCGTGGTCCGCTCATCGGTCAGCCCCCTTCGGTCCGCACGACCGGGACCACCGCGAACGCGGCCCCACCCCTGCGTGCCCGGACGCTCCCGAGTACGTACCCGCCCGCCGCCGTCACCACTCCGGCGACGATGGCGGCGGCCCGGCCGGCGCCGCCGGGGCGGGCGAGCAGGGCGTCGCGCAGTCCGCGCGCGACACCGGCGGGCAGCACACGCGTGGTGTAGCGGCGCTCCGACTCGAGTCCCTTGCCGGCTCCGACGCTCCGGGCGACCAGGGCCTTCGACAGACCCTCGGCGTACGTGCGCGAACGGAAGTAGGCGAAGTGCTCGCGCGCCTCGGGCACCCGGTGGTGGATCACCGCCCGGTCGTCGATCAGCAGGACCGCGTCCGGCCGGGCGCGGGTGAGGCGGATGCACAGTTCCGTCTCCTCGCAGCCCAGCGGCCGCTTGTCGCCGTCGCGTCCGATGCCGGTGGCGAAGCCGCCCGCCGCGTCGAAGGCGGTCCGCCGGAACGAGGCGTTGCCGCCGAGCACGTTGCGCACCCGGACGAGACCGGGCGGCAGGCCCTTGTACGTGCAGCCCACGACCCAGTCGAACTCCTCGGGGAACCAGACGGGCCGGCGGCCCGACGCCCAGATCGGCACCGTGCGGCCGCCGACGGCCATCACCAGCGGGTCCTCGTACGCCTCGGCGAAGTGGAGGAGCCAGTCGCGCTCGGCCACCGCGTCGTCGTCGAGGAAGGCGACGACCTCGCCGTGCGAGGCGGCGATGCCGGTGTTGCGGCCCGCGGACAGGCCCCGGGGGCCGGCGTTGGCGAGCACCCGCACCTCCCCGGTCTCCTTGTACTCCTTCGACAGGCGGTCCAGGAGCGCCTGGTTGTGGTCCACGACCAGCAGTGTCTCCAGCGCGGGCCGGGACTGCGCCCGCACCGAGGCGACCGCCGCGAGGATGTCCTCCCAGCGGTCCTCGGTGTAGACGCAGACCACCACGGAGATGTCAGGGTTTCTCAAGACACCTCTCCTGTACGGGTGTTGAGCCCCGTGGCGTGCGGACGGCGGCGCAGTGACCGCCGGTTGGAGCGCTCCTTGAGGATCACCCGGAGCACCCGCAGACCGTCCCGCACGGCCCGCAGGTTGCTCGCGCCGTGGATCCGCACGTACTCGTGACTCGGGATCTCCTGGACCTTCAGGCCCGCCTTGACCACCCGGATGTTCATCAGGGTCTCCACCTCGAAGCCCGTGCAGTCGAGGTCGATCTTGTCGAGGCAGTGCCGCCAGAAGGCGTTGTAGCCGTAGCAGAGGTCGGTGTAGCGCGCGCCGAACTTGCGGTTGACGACGGTGCACAGCGCCCAGTTGCCGAGCTTGCGGATCGGTGTCATGTCGTCCGTGCCGCCGCCGTTGGCGAACCGTGAGCCCTTGGCGAAGTCCGCGCCGGAGACCAGCGCGGAGACGTAGCTGACGATCTCGTGACCGTCGGCCGAGCCGTCCGCGTCGACCATGACGATGATGTCACCGGTGCAGGCCGCGAAGCCGGTGATCAGGGCGTCTCCCTTGCCCTTGCCGACCTGCTCGACGACCTTGACGTCGGGCCACAGCTCGCGGGCGACCTGGACGGTGTCGTCGGTGGAGTTGCCGTCGACGAGAACCACTTCGTGGATCCAGCCCGGCAGTGTCTTGAAGACGTACGGAAGGTTCTCCGCCTCGTTCATGGCGGGAATCACGACGCTCACCGGAGGCGCTATGGCCAGGTGAGTCGATATGGGCCGGTACCTGCCGGCTGTGAGCGGATCTTCGTCCGACACAGCCGGGCGCACAAAAGAACTCATGGAGTCTGGTCCCTCTCGTCCGGTGGACCGCCCGCCCCACGGGCGGTCCGGTGTGTTGTCCGGTTCGAAAGGGGGGTTTCTCACTTACGGCATGCCGAAATGGATCTCCGTCCACGCCGGGTGAGCTGGCAGAACTGGCCGACTGTCCGGGTCGGTCGCGCGGCACGACTCGGCACACATGCGGTCACCGAGCACGGCACCCCCCTACCGCGCCCCGCGTCGGGCCCTCGTCGCGATCTCGAGCCCTCCCCTAGATCGCATGTGCACTGATGGACCGATGCGGGTGGATGTAAGACGGTATTGATGATTGAGACGGTATGGCAAGACCTGGAACGAGGCCTCACGTTTTTGTTGGTTTGGCTGTTACCTGACCACTCGAGCGGATTTTTCCCATCCGTTTGAGCATTTTGTCGGCCGGCTCGAACAACTCCGGCCGCGCCAGCACCGCGTTGCGCAGTGCCCGGACAGGGGCGCGTCGCGCCCGGTGCCCGAGCGCCACGGGATGGCGGCGCGCAACCCACCCCTCGGACACGGTGAGTTCCCGTGTCTTGAGGGAGTCCTTGTATTCCTTCTGTCCCCGGCCGAGGTCCAGATGGGCGATGCCCTCGGCGGCGGCCGCCTCGGCCATCCGCAGATGCAGGACCAGGCCCGGGGAGTACTTCGAGAACGCCGGGTCGTACGCGGGGAACCAGCAGGCCAGCACACGCTCGGAGCGCAGTCCGAAGTGCGCGGCGATCGGCCTGTCGCCCGCGTAGAGCACCGACAGGAGTCCGGCGAACGACTCGGAACGGCTGTGGAAGAGCTGATGGGCGAGCCGCGTGATCCAGTCCTGTGCGAAGCGGTCGCTGCGCCCGGTCCTGCGGTACTGCGCCGACTTCCAGTGCATCAGCGTGCGCAGTGCTCCGGGATCGCGCTCGTCGTGCACATGGCGCAGTTCGCCGTGGTCGCGCCCCAGCTTGCGCGCCTTGGCGAGCGTGGTCCGGGTGAACTTCGGTGACCGGGCCCGCAGTTGTTCCAGATAGGTCTCGTATCCCTGGTCGATGTCGATGACCGGGGACGGAAAGACGCCGGAGGCTCCGGCCTCGAACGGCGTCTGCCCTCCCAGGAGGTGGTCGAACTCCCACACGGCGAGTCCGCAGGCTCGCAGCAGTTCCTGTGCGTCCCAGGTGAAGCCGGGGCGGTGGACCAGCCCCTGGCAGTCCGACACGCCCAGGCCGATGGCCCGGCCGACGCCGGCGGCGGTCGTCTGGAACGGGAAGAACGCCACGGGTTCGCCGTTCTCCCTGGCCACCGCGATCCGTACGCCGCGGCGGCAGCGGCCCACGGCGAGTGTGAACTCCGGCGACAGGAAGGGGTTCGCGAGGTCGGGTGCGCCGTGCAGATGCGCCTTGGACTGGAAGGCCGTCCACGCCGACCGGTCGGCGGAGGTCAGTTCGCCGGGACGGTACACGCTGATGTTCACGTCACGAAGCCCGTCTTCTCGCCGTACGGCCGCGCAGCCGCCGTACCAGGACCAGCAGAAGAATGAGGGAGCTGAGCGCGGCCACGGCCGTGATTCCGCCACGGACCGACCACTGGTGGACCGCGATCATGCCCTGGGCCACCAGCAGGTTGACCACTACCGCTGCTGACAGGGACGCCAGGACGCGGGCGAACGGTTCCAGCCCCCGCAGCGCGGTCGCTACGGCGGCGCCGGGCGCGCCCAGCAGGAAGAAGAGCGTGAACGGGGCGCGCAGGGGCGAGTCCACGTCGACGAGCGCCAGGACGGCGCCGACGCCGGCGACCGTCACCGCCGCGCCCGCGAGCAGAGGCAGCAGGTCCCTCCCCGGATCCTGCTCCCCGCGCCCGTCGCCGCCTGGCGGAGACGGGTCTGATGAAGATGACTTCGTACCTATGGTCTGCATTGGCGACTTTGCCCCCCGACGCGCCGGATGCCGGGCTTCAATGTGGCGCAGCGCCCTGGGGGGCGTCAAGAAGGGGGGCGGCCCGATGTCCGGCCGCGGAGGGCGGGGCCCCGCCCTCCGGAACGGGGACAGCACGGTTCCCCGCGCCCCGGACGGGGGACGCGGGGAACCGCGTACGTGTTACGGGACGATCTTCAGGAGGCGGTTCGGGGAGCCCGTGCCCGGGCTGGTCACCTTGCCGGTGGTGGAGCCGTTGATCAGGGCCGTGGCGACCTGGGCCGGGGTGGCCGAGGTGTGGCCCGCGAGGTACACGGCGGCCGCGCCCGCGACGTGCGGCGTGGCCATCGACGTACCGGAGATCGTGTTCGTCGCGGTGTCGCTGGTGTACCAGCCGGCCGTGATCGACGAACCGGGCGCGAAGATGTCCAGGACCGAGCCGTAGTTGGAGTAGCTGGCCCGCGCGTCCGTGTTGGTGGTGGCGCCGACGGTGATCGCCGAGGCGACACGCGCCGGGGAGTACGAGGAGGCGTTGGCGTTGCTGTTGCCCGCCGCGACCGCGTAGGTCACGCCGCTCGCGATGGAGTTCGCCACCGCGTTGTCCAGCGTGGTGGAGGCGCCGCCGCCGAGCGACAGGTTGGCGACCGAGGGGCCGCTGTGGTTCGCGGTCACCCAGTTGATGCCGGCGATGACGCCCGCGGTGGTGCCGGAGCCCGCGTTGTCGAGCACACGGACCGCCACGATCTTCGCCTTCTTGGCGATGCCGTAGGTCGAGCCCGCGATGGTCGTGGCGACGTGCGTGCCGTGACCGTTGCCGTCCGAGGCGGTGGTGTCGCCGTCCACGGCGTCGTAGCCGTAGCTGGCCCGGCCGCTGATCTGGGCGTGGGTGATGCGGACGCCGGTGTCGATGACGTACGCCGTCACACCGCTGCCCGCCGAGTCCGGGTAGGTGTACGTGCCGGAGAGCGGCAGCGACGCCTGGTCGGAGCGGTCCAGTCCCCAGGGGGCGTTGGACTGGGTGGTGTCGGTCGCGTGCACCGTCTGGTTCTGCTCGACCACGGCCACCGACGGGTCGGCGGCGAGTCTCTTGGCCTCGGCCGCGGACAGGGTCGCCGTGTAGCCGTTCAGCGCGGCGCCGAACGTCTTCTTGACGGTGCCGCCGTACTCCTTGATCAGGCTCTTGCCCTCGGCCGAGGAGGCCTTGAAGTCCGTGCCCTTCTTCAGCGTGACGATGTAGCTGTCCTTGACGGCGGTGGGGGAGCCCGCCGCCAGGACCCGGCCCTCGGCCGGTGCGGCCTGGGCGGGGAGCGCGGTGACGGCGCCGAGCAGGGCGGCGGTCGCCACGGAGGTTATCGCGGCGATCCGGATCTTCTTGCTACGCAGCTGTGCCATGCGAGGGAGTCCTCCTCATAGGCGGCGTGCGCCTGGATGAGGCGCACGTCTGTGGGGGGTGTGCGCGTGATCGCGCACACAACCAGGAGCGTTGCGTTCCGCTACCGGTTGAGACATCAGCGTGATCGATCTACGGGCGTAGCTCAAGGGAGTTGACGGTTTGTCACACCGCTGTCATGAACACGCAATCGAACGCGCGGTGAACGCCTCGCGGAGGTCCCGGTAGGTCCGGAAAAGTCTTGGCATGGACACTTCCTGTCAACACGCGTAGCTGGTACGAAAGTTATGGCAGAGATCCTGCTAAAGGGAGGTTCCATGAGACGTTCCCGACTTACGGCATACGTGACCTCGCTCCTCCTCGCCACCGCCTGCACCCTCACCGGGGCAATGACGGCGCAGGCGTCCCAGCAAGCCGCCGCCACGGGCTATGTGGCCCTCGGCGACTCCTACTCCTCCGGCCTCGGCGCGGGCAGCTACATCGGCTCCAGCGGCGACTGCAAGCGCAGCACGAAGGCCTACCCCTACCTCTGGGCGGCCGCCCATTCACCCTCGTCGTTCAGCTTCACGGCCTGCTCTGGCGCTCGTACGGGTGATGTTCTGGCGAACCAGCTCGGCCCGCTCGGCTCCGGAACGGGCCTCGTCTCGATCTCGATCGGCGGCAACGACGCGGGCTTCTCCGACGTCATGACGACCTGTGTCCTGCAGTCCGAGAGCGCCTGCGTGGCCCGCATCGACACGGCGAAGGCGTACGTCGACTCGACACTGCCCGGCAAGCTCGACTCGGTCTACTCGGCGATCAGCGCGAAGGCCCCGGCGGCCCACGTGGTCGTCCTCGGCTACCCCCGCTTCTACAAGCTGAGCGGCAGCTGCCTGACCGGTCTCTCCGAGAAGGAGCGGGCCGCCATCAACAACGCCGCCGACCACCTGGACAGCGCCATCGCCAAGCGTGCCGCCGACCACGGCTTCACCTTCGGTGACGTACGCCCCACGTTCACGGGCCACGAGATCTGCTCCGGCAGCGCCTGGCTGCACAGCGTCAAGTGGCTGAACATCAGCGAGTCCTACCACCCGACCGCGTCCGGCCAGTCGGGCGGCTACCTGCCCGTCCTCAACTCCGCGGCCTGACCGCTCCGTTCGGGGCCAGCGCCTGAGGAGAAGAGGAACCGGAGGCCCCGCCCGTCGGGGCCTCCGTCTCGCAGGTGACCGAGAAGGCAACCGAGTTCGACTTCCGCTGCTCCGGGCTGCGGACCTCCACCCCCACCTTGTTCTCGTACGTCCCGGACGCCTCGTACGTCGTCAGGACGACCGTGTTCTGTTTCGACTTCCCGCCGCCCTCGGCGAACGAGAGGGTCTTCCAGCTCGGGTCGGACACCTCGCCGGTCTCCGTCACCCAGCGGTACTCCACGTCCACCGGCACGACGCCGACCGTGAAGGTCGCCGTGAAGGTGGGAGCCTGCGCCTCGGGCGGCGGGCAGGCGCCGGTGTAGTCGGTGTGCGAACCCGAGACCGTCACCTTCACGGACTGGGTGGGCGCGGGCGTGGATTCCTTGCCGCCGGTGGTCGAGCCGCCGTCGTTCGTTCCGCTCGAACCGGAGCTCTCCGTCGTCGAGCCGCCGTCGGAGCCGCCCGTGCCGCTTCCGCCGTTGTCACCGCCGCCCGTCGATCCGCCGCTCGTCGACCCGCCGTTGGAGTCGCCGGCGCCGTTGTCCCCGTTGTCGCGGTTGACCAGCGCGTACGTGAGACCCGCGATCGCGAGCGCGAGAGCGGCCAGGCCCGCGATCACCGCGATCATGGCGCGCCGCGGACGGTCGGGCTCCGAGGTCGTGGTCGTCGCGGCCGGGGCGTGCTGCGGGGAGTGGGCGGCGGGCGAGTACGCGGGAACGGGGGCCGGTGAGGTCGTGGCCGGGTGCGGGAACGCCGCGGCCGTCGGCGCGTAGGACGTGGTGCCCGTACGGGAGGTGCCGCCCGCCGCGACGACACGGAGGTCCTGTTCGGCGTCCGCGGCCGGGATGCGCTCCGCCGGGTCCTTGCGCAGCAGACCCTCGATGACCGGGGCGAGCGGGCCCGCCCGGTGCGGAGTCGGCAGTTCCTCGTCGACGACCGCGCGCAGGGTGCTGAGCGGGGTGTTCTGGCGGAACGGCGAGTTGCCCTCGACCGCCGCGTAGAGGAGGACCCCGAGCGACCACAGGTCGGACTCGGGCCCCGGCGTACGGCCCAGCGCCCGCTCCGGTGCGAGGAACTCGGGCGAGCCGATCACCTCACCGGTCATGGTGAGCGCCGAACTGCCCTCGACCGTGGCGATACCGAAGTCGGTGAGGACCACCCGGCCGTCGTTCGACATCAGTACGTTGCCGGGCTTGACGTCCCGGTGCAGGACGCCCGCCTCGTGCGCGGCCCGCAGCGCGGCCAGCACCTCCGCACCGACGTGGGCGGCACGCTGCGGCGACAACGGGCCCTCGGCGTCCAGGAGGTCGGACAGCGCGATCCCGCGGATCAGCTCCATCACGATCCACGGACGGCCGTCCTCCGTCGCCACGTCGTAGACCGTCACCACGTTGCGGTTGGTGACCCGGGCCGCCGCCCATGCCTCGCGCTCCAGCCGGGCGTACATCCGCTCGACGTCAGGGCCCGGCAGCCCGCCCGGGGCGCGCACCTCCTTGACGGCGACCTCGCGGTGCAGCACCTCGTCGCGGGCGCGCCACACCGTCCCCATCCCGCCCTCGCCCAGCGGGGAGAGAAGCCGGTAGCGGCCCGCGATCACTCGTTCACTGCCCGGCTCTCCGGCCACGGGCGCCCCCCATCAGCAACCGCACGATTATGAACAAAAGTAGCTCAACCGAGCGCGGTTGCCGCCCCCTTGAACACCAATCCAGCCCCAAGGGCCACCACGACGAACGCGGATCCGATCGGCGTGGTCCGCCGGAGCAGGGCCGCGGTCCGGCCGCCCGACCAGCGGGCGCCGTTCTCGATGGCCTTGGAGACCCGGCTACCCACCTTGACCACGGCGAACCCGGCGGCCGTGAGGGTGAGTGCGAGTCCCGCCCCGAAGGCCAGCACGAGCAGCAGTCCGAACCACGCCTTGCCGAGCGCCGCCGCCCCGACGAGCACGACGACGGCGGACGGGCTGGGGACGAGGCCGCCGGCGAAGCCGAGGAGAAGGGTGTCCTTGAGCCTGAGAGAAGAGGAGTGGGAGTGGGTGTGCGGATGGGGGTGGGTGTGCGGGCGGTGGTGTCCGTCGTCGTGGGTGTGGGGAGCGTCGTGGCCGTGGACGGGGGAGTCCGTGTGGGGAGCGTCGTGGGTGTGTGAGCCGGTGTGGGCGTGCGTCCGCTCGTCACCGTGTTCGTGGCCGTCCCCGTGCGCGTGGGCCCCCTTGGGGCCGTCCCCGTGGCCCTGCGCGTGCGCCAGAGCGAGCACAGGGCTGGGGCTGTGGGCGTGCGAGTGCCCCTGGGCATGACTGTGGGAATGACCGTGCGGCCCGTGGGAGTGGCTGTGCCCGTGGCCGTGGGAGTGGCTGTGCCCGTGGTCGCGCCGGAGCCAGGCCCGTCGTACGAGGACCGCGCCGGCCACCGTGACGATGACACCGCTCGTCACGCCCAGCCAGGCGATCACCGAGGGCGCGGCGGCCGAACCGGCCGTCACGAGGACGCCGAGGGCGACCACACCGAGTGTGTGGGTGACGGTGACGGACATGGCGAGCGGCATGACGTCGCGCATGGTGGCATTGCCGCGGGCCGCGGCTGTGGCGGCCATGATGGTCTTGCCGTGGCCCGGCGCCAGGGCGTGCATCGCGCCGAGCAGCACGGCGATGCCCAGGGCCAGTGCGGCGAAGCCCAGCGTCAGGTCCTGGCGGGACACCAGATCGTCCAGCGCCCGTGTGAAGCGGTCGGCGCCGCGCGGCAGGATGGAGGAGGCGGGAGCGTCGGAACTCTCCTCGACGAGCGCGGGACCGCCGGGGCGGACGCGCAGCGAAGCCGTCGCCGTGTCCGCCGGTGACGACAGCAACTCCTCCGGATACGCGGTCAGTTCACCCGAGATGGACTTCGTCGGTACGTCCGAGGAGGTGAGCGTCGTCCGGTCGCCGCGGGCCGTGACCTCACGCCATCCGGGGCCGTCGTCCACGGAGGCACGGAAGCGCACGGACGTGCTCGCCTTCGGCAGTGCGGCGGACCAACGGCACTCCACCCGCAGGGTCTTGAGTCCCGCCTGTCCGGGCCGCACCCGGGCACGGCTCTCGCCGACGGTCAGCGCGCGGGCCTTGCCGTCGACGCTCACCCGGCTCTTCCCCGCCGCCGTCTCGCACCGCTCGCGGGCCCAACCCGCCATGCCCGCCTTGTCGATGTCGGGCTGGGCCTGGGTCGCCGGGATCTCCGCCAGGTCCTCCACATGGAGAACCCGCAGCTTCCCGGGAGCGACGACCAGACCGTCGTACCGGTTGACGGTGAAGTTCCCGAGCGGATGCGCCGCGGCCGTCCCGGCGGGAACCAGCACGAGCGCGCAGGCCGCCACGAGAACGGCCACGCAGGACGCGTACGCCCGGCGGCGCAGGGATGCCGTCCGGGCGAGCCGGGACCGGAGGCCGCCCGCGGCGGAGGCGTTCATTCGGCACCGTCCAGCGCCGTCAGTGTCTTCTTGGCCGCCTTCGCGCCGACCGGGGAGAAGCCGGGGTTCAGCTTCAGGGCCGACGACAGGCTGGCGCGGGCCTCCTTCTTGTGACCCGTGGCGCGTTCGATCACGCCGCGGTGGTAGAGGAAGGTGGCGTCGCGGTAGCCGGTCGCGGTGGCGCGCCGGGCGTAGCGGAGGGCCTCGTCGTCACGGCCGTTGACGTGCAGGGCCCACGCCAGGGCGTCCGCGGTGTGGACGGTGTGCCGGCGCTCCCACTCGGCGCGGGCGGCGCGCAGGGCGGCCTTGCGGTCGCCGTGGTCCGCCGCCGCGAGGGCCGTGTCGAGATCGGCGTTGACGCCGTTCGCCCGGGCCAGCGCCGTCCAGGCGTTCACCAGGGCGTACTGGTCGCGGGCCTTCGCCCGGTCCTGCTCGCCGTCGCGCGCCTCGTACAGCTCGCCCAGCACGACCAGCGGGCCCGGCAGCGGGAAGCGGGCCACGACGTCCTCCATGCCGCGGATCGCCGCCGCCCGGTCGCCGCTCGCGGCCTGCGCCCGGGCGCGGCCCTCCAGCGCCGGAAGGTACACCTTGTCGGCGCGCAGAGCCTGCGCGTAGTACTTCAGCGCCGACCCGTACTCGCCCTCGCGCCAGGCGAGTTGGCCGAGCGACGTGGCCACGTACGCGACGTCGCCGGGAGCCGACGCACTGGAGAGTGCCTGCTTCAGGACCCGCCGTGCCGTGGCGACGTCACCGCGCAGCTCCCGCACATAGGCGTAGCGGGTGAAGACGGGGATGCCCGGGCGGCGGGTGTCGGCCTGGTCGGCGGCCCTGGACGCGTCCTCGTAGCGGCCGAGTTCGACGAGGGCGTCGATACGGGTTGACAGCGCCCGCTCGTTGTAGGCGTTCTCGTCCAGGGCCTTCTCCGCGTACCGCAGCGCGCCCGGGAAGTCGTGGCGGGCCGCGGCCAGTGCCGAACGGCCCGCGAGCGCCGGGTCGTTGCCGGGGCGCAGCTCGAGTGAGCGCTTCAGCGCGCGCTCCGCCTGCGGGTAGCGGGACGGGTCGCCGTTGGTGCGGGCCTGCTCGATGTACGCGACACCCAGCGTGGACCAGCCGTTGTAGTCCTTGGGCTGTGCCTTGAGATGGGTCTGCAGGGCGGAGATGCCGGAGGCCAGGCTCCCCGTGGCCAGCAGCTCGGGCGCGAGACCCGGCGCGGACGACACCGTCCGCATGCCGTCGTCGTCCCTGCTGCCCAGCACCACGGCCCCCGCGGTCATCGCGACGGCGAGAGCGACGGCGCAGGCCGTGAGGTGCAGCACCCGAAGCCGCCCGGACCCCCGGCGCCCCTCGGGGGCGTCCTGCCCGGCCCCGGCCTCCTCGGGAGTCCCGGGTGCCTCGGCCGTCGCGCCGGCGTCCTCGCCGGCCTCGTCGGCGAGCTCCCTCTCCTGCGCGTCGTCGTTCCTACGCGGGGACATGCCCTCTCCTCAATCACCTTGGTGGAAGCGGTGGTTCACGTACGTGGTTCACGTACGGGGCGGCGCGGCCCGTGCGCCGTGGGGGACGGATACGCGCGGGCCGCGCCAGTCAGGGGTGCGCGTCAGTAGGCCCGACGGCGGCTGCGCCACCACAGGACACCCGTGCCGACGAGCAGGAACCCGGCCGCGCCCGACCCCGCCGAGACGGCGATCAGGGTGGTGTCGTCCATACCGGCGACACCGCCCGTGGAGCCCGCGGGCTGCAGCGCGTCACCGAGCTGGCTGCGCACGTCGTTCGTACCCGTCGTGCCCTTGGCGAGCGGGCCGCGCGAGCCGGAGGTCGGCAGCGCGACGTAGGGGAACGCCTTCTCGAACTTCTGGTCGTTCTTGTTGACCGCGTCACCCAAGTCGTTCTTGGCGCCCACGAGTTCGCCCTCGACGACCTGCAGTGCGATGTCCAGCACGTCGTCCTTCAGACGGCGGCCGTTCGGGAAGCCCGCGTTGTCGCCGTCCAGCACGCCCAGGCGCTTCTCCTTGGCGGCCGGCTCGATCGAGGTGTTCAGGCGCAGCATCTCCGAAGGCGTGACGTGCGGCGGCTGGTTGAGCTCCGGCACGCCCTTCAGGAACACGTCGACCAGGTCGTTCCTGGGCTCCTTGGGTGCCGGGATCTTGTAGATCGCCTCGATGAGCTTCGGCAGCTCGGGGTTGGTCACGTTCTCCAGGAAGTCCGCGTCGTCCTTGGGCTCGGACGCGTTGAACTTGTCCTTGTCCTTGATCGGGTTGACGACCTCGTTCACCAGCGGCATGCCGAGGCGCGAGACCTGCCGGTACTCGCCGCTCGCGCTCTTGCGCTGCGTCGTCGACCAGACACCGATGACCGGCTGCTCGGCCGACTCCCGGATCAGGTCGGTCGGCAGCTGCAGGGCGACGGAGTTGACGTTGTATTCCTTGAGCGTGTCGTTGCCGACCTCGGACAGGTTGCCGCCGTACAGCAGGTCGAAGACACGCAGGTCGAGGAAGAACGGGTCGTCGGCCTGACCGGCGAACGTCGTCGCCCCGCCCGGGAGTTCGTGCACGGCCTGCTGGCGGAGCTTGGCGTAGTCCGGCATGGACGCCTTGCCGACGTTCGACGGCGCGACCGGCACGTCGTCCGCGTACGTCGTCTTCTTGACCAGGTGCTCGCCCTCGAGCTGCAGCAGCTCGATGTCATAGGTCTGCGTGATGTTGAGGTCCGGGTCGTCGAGGCTCTCCACCGGACCCGTGTTGTACAGGAAGGTCTTGTCGTTCTTGACGTGCGTCTCGAACGTGTAGCGGAAGACCAGATCGCCCTGTGCGTCGCCGTTGCTGTCGATGTGCAGGTCGTACTGGGCGTCCTCGGCGAAGGTGAAGAAGTTCGGCCCTCCGGCCGGTTCCTCGAACGGGATCCAGTTCGCGACCAGCGTGGTCGTGTCCGGTTTGTCGGGGCTTACGAAGGCGTACACGTCCGTGTTGTCGAACTGCGGCTGCCCCGAGATGAGCGGAGCCTCCCGGTGGCTGGAGGCGCTCGCCGTACCCGGTTGGAGCGCGGTCACGCCGACGGCCGCGAGCCCGCCGGTGGCCAGCGCACCGCAGACAAGGGTCGCAAGGCTCCTGCGTCCCACGAACCCGCTGGTGAAAGGTGTCATGCCGTCCGTCCTCTGTCCCAAAACTGTGTCCCGGCGGTGATGTCCGCGGAAGCGACCTCTCGAGTGGTCCGCTCACGCGCTCGTGCCGCGTCGGTCGGTGTTGCCTGATGCACGCCATTCGGAGCGGGTGGGCGGAAGGATTGGTTCGGGATTCACCCGCGTTTTCAAGCTGTTGATCCGTAACCCCATCCGAAGGCGTTCCTGCGCCGAATACGTGAGGATGAGTCAGGCCGTTCAAGGCCGAGAGGGGGAAACGGGTGGAGGCGGACGAACTTCTGGTGCTCGTGGCCGGAGGCGACCAGAAGGCCTTCGAGGATCTGTACGCCCTCGTGTCCGGGCCGGTGTTCGGGCTGGTACGCCGGGTGGTGCGGGACCCGGCCCAGTCGGAGGAGGTGGCGCAGGAGGTACTCCTCGAGCTCTGGCGCTCCGCCGGGCGCTACGATCCCGGCCGTGGCAGCGCACTCGCCTGGGTCCTGACGCTCGCGCACCGCAGGGCGGTCGACCGGGTCCGCAGTGCCCGCGCCGCCGGGGAGCGCGAACTGCGCATGGCCCGGCGGGCGAACGGCCCCGCGTTCGACCAGGTCGCCGAGGAGGTCGAGGCCGGCCTCGAACGCGAATGGGTGCGCCGCTGCCTGGACCGGCTCACCGCCTTACAACGACAGTCCGTCACACTCGCCTACTACGACGGCTACACGTACCGTGAAGTGGCCGAACGGCTCTCCCTGCCGCTCGGCACGGTCAAGACGCGAATGCGCGACGGACTCACGCGGTTGCGCGACTGCCTGGGAGGTGTCGCATGATCACCCTCTTCCGGCGGAGCGAACTGCACTCGCTGGCCGCCCCGTACGCCCTCGACGCCCTGGAACCCCACGAGCACAAACGGTTCGAGAAGCACCTGAGGCGATGCGACAGCTGCGCCGCCGAGGTGCGCGCCCTGCGCGAGGACGCGGTCCGTCTCGCCTGGTCCACAGCTGCCCCGCCGCCCGCCGCGATGCGCGACCGGGTCCTCATGGCCGTCCGCACGACACCCCAGGAACACGTCGCGGGGCAGGCGCCCCCGGTGCGCACCGCACAGCCGCTGCCGGGCATGCGGACCGTGCCGCCGTCGCGCGCCCGTCGCTCCGGCTTCTCGCCGTTCTTCGTGCCGCTCGCCTCCACGACGGCGGCCGCCGCACTCGTCGTCGCCGCGCTCTTCGGCATGCAGGCGTCCCGTACGCAGGATCAGCTGGACCAGGAGCGGGCACAGGCGAGTGACATCGCACACGTTCTCGCCGCGCCGGACGCCCGGGCGGGCGCCGGACGGGACGCGAACGGTCACGGCATCGGCGTCGTCGCCTCCGCGTCGCAGCGCACGGCGGTGGTGACGTCGGCCGGCCTCGGCACGCCTTCGAACCAGAGGGTTCACCAGTTGTGGCTCATGAGACCAGAGGGGAAACCGCGTTCTCTGGGGCTCCTCGACGGCGACACGCCCTTGATTGCCACCGGACTCAACACGGACGCGACCTCACTCGCTGTCACCGTCGAGCCGCCGGGCGGCTCTCCGCAGCCCACAACCGCACCGGTTGTCCAACTCGCCCTGGAATCGCTTGGATTCGGAGAGTAATCGTCAACGCCCTTAGTGGGTAGGTGAATCCCGTGCCCGGGATACACGAGTGTGATGAGGGAGCGATAGGGTTAACCTGCCCGGGCCGGGTGCCCTCGTATGGGTGGGGAGTGACATGGAACAGATAACAGTGCGTGGCAGGGCGCGAGTCCCTGCGATCACGTGCGGCAGCAGCGCGACCAGTTCGCGCCTCGACCGTCATCTTTCGGTGATGGGTGGCCCCGCCATCCCTCAGCGCGAAGCGGCCGAGGCGACGGACCTGATGCGCGAGCTCACCGCACGTGACACCGCGCACGACCGCACCGGCAGGGGCGCGCGAGTGAGGCGGGTCTCGCTCTTCGCACCGCTGCGCCGGCTGCGCCGTTCCCTGTTCGGCGGCCGCTGACAGGCGGCCCCGGTCGCTGAAGGGCGGCCGAACCCGAGCAGGACCCCGACCCGTGCTCAGGCGGCCACACCGTCCCGGCGCAGTGCTGCGATCTCATCGTCCGTCATCCCCACGGCACGCAGCAGCGCCCCGGTGTGCTCCCCGAGCGCGGGTACGGGCCCCATTTTCGCCGCGTCCCCGCCCGGCAGCGTGATCGGCGGCAACAGCGCCCTCAGTGGCCCGACCGGCGACCCCACCTCCCGCCAGCGGTCCCTCGCCGCCAGCTGCGGATGTTCCGCCACTTCCGTCACGTCCCGCAGTCGTGCGCAGGCGATCCCGGCCGCCTCCAGGCGTGCCACGGCCTCGTCCGTGTCGAGACCCGCCAGTGCCCGGCCGACCGACTCGTCGGTGTGCTCCCGGTGTTCGACCCGTGCCGCGTTCGTCGCGTACGCCGGATCGTGCGCCAACTCCGGCCGCTTGAGCACCTGTTCGGCCAGCCGCCGCCACTCCCGGTCGTTCTGCACCGACAGCAGCACCCGCCCGCCGTCCGCCGTCGGATAGGCGTCGTACGGGGCGATGACGGCGTGCGCGAGACCCGTGCGCGCCGGAGGAGTGCCGCCGTGCATCGCGTGGTGCAGCGGATGCCCCATCCACTCGGCCAGCGCCTCCAGCATCGACACCTCCACCGGCCCGCCGCGCCCCGTCGTGCCGCGCCGCACCAGGGCCGCCAGCACCCCCGAGAACGCGTACATGGCGGCCGCGATGTCGGCCGCCGGGATCCCCGCCTTCACCGGCTGCCCGGCCGTCCCCGTCACGGACACCAGCCCCGCCTCGCACTGCACGAGCATGTCGTACGCGCGCTTGCCGGCGTACGGCCCCGAGGCCCCGTAGCCCGAGATGTCCACGGCGATCAGCCGCGGGTCGGCCGCGCACAGCGTCGCCGCGTCCAGGCCGAGCCGTGCGGCGGCGCCCTGGGCGAGGTTCTGCACGAAGACGTCGGCGCCCGCCACGAG
This sequence comes from Streptomyces sp. BV286, assembly GCF_019090165.1. GTDB lineage: Bacteria > Actinomycetota > Actinomycetes > Streptomycetales > Streptomycetaceae > Streptomyces. The sequence goes on along the minus strand of NZ_JAHRIB010000191.1, from coordinate 23,470 downwards.
GCGGCGCACCACGTCGAGGCCGCGCGGGTCCTTGAGGTCGAGGGCGACGGACTCCTTGCCGCGGTTGCACCACACGAAGTGCGAGGCGAGACCGGCGGCCGCGGTGTCGTAGCCGCGCGCGAAGTCGCCGCCGTCGAGGCGCTCGACCTTGATGACGCGGGCCCCGAGGTCGGCGAGTTGCCGGGTGGCGAAGGGCGCGGCGACGGCCTGCTCGACAGCGACGACGGTGATGCCCTCAAGGGGCAGGGGAAGCGGCTCCATGCGGGGGATCATGTCCCGTGCCCAGGGGCTTTGTCATGCAGGGAGCCCGGTCCTCGGCTCAGCGGCGGCCGTGCGCGTACCGGCGGACGGCGAGCGGCATGAACACCGCGATGAGGACCGCGCACCAGGCCAGCGAACCCGCGACGGGGTGCGTCACCGGCCAGGCTCCGTCGGACGGCACCGGCGCGTTCCCGAACAGGTCCCGCAGGGCCGTGGACACCGCGCTGATCGGGTTCCACTCGGCGAGCGTGCGCAGCCAGTGGGGCAGGTTGTCCGTCGGGATGTACGCGTTCGACAGCAGCGGCAGGATGAACGTCGCGCCGCCGAGCTGACCGGCCGCCTCCTCGCTCTGCGAGACGAGCCCCAGCAGGATCCCGATCCACGTGGTCGCGAACCGGAAGAGCAGCAGCAGCCCCACGGCACCCGCCGCGGCCGGCGCGGAACCCTCCACGCGCCACCCCACCGCGAGCCCCACGAGCAGGAACGGCACCAGGCCCGCGGCCGTGACGACCAGGTCGGCGGCCGCCTGCCCGAGCGGTACCGCGGCCCTGCTCATCGGCAGCGTACGGAAGCGGTCCGTGACGCCCCGGTGCGAGTCCTGCGCCGCCTGGAACATGCCGGTCATGATGCCGTTGGCGGCTGTCGCGACCAGCAACCCCGGTACCAGGAAGGCCCGGTACTCCTCGCCGGGCATCGCCAGCGCGCTGCCGAAGACGTAGCCGAAGAACAGCAGCATGGTGATCGGCATGGTCTGGGTGAGGATCAGCAGGCCCGGGTTGTGCCGGATCCGCCGCAGCTGGCGCCCCAGCATCGCCGTTCCGTCGTACGCCAACGTGCTCATGTCACGAGCTCCTTGTAGTCGGTCCGGCTCGCGGTCACGTTCTCGGTGAGGCGGAGGAAGACGTCGTCGAGCGTCGGCGGGCGCAGGCTCACGTCGAGCAACGGCACTCCGGCGGCGTCGAGTTCGCGCACGAGCCGGGGGAGGGTGAGCGTCTGGTCGGTGGTGACCACGCCGACGGCCCGCCGCTCCTGGTCGAAGTCCGGTGCGGAGCCGGACAGTTGGTCGAGCACGGCCGCCGCGCCGGCCATCGCGTCCGGGTGGGCGACGACCGCCTCCGCGTACGAGCCGATGAGCGCCTTGAGTTCCGCGGGCGTTCCCGAGTGCGCGGCCCGGCCCCGGTCCACGAGCACGATGTCGTCGGCGAGCTGGTCCGCCTCCTCCAGGTACTGGGTGGTGAGCAGGACGGTCGTGCCCTCGGACTTCAGGGCCCGCACGGTCTCCCAGATCTGGTTGCGGCTGTGCGGGTCGAGGCCCGTCGTCGGCTCGTCGAGGAACAGCACCGCGGGCCGGGTGATCAGGCTCGCGGCCAGGTCCAGGCGGCGTCGCATGCCGCCGGAGTAGGTCGAGGCGGGGCGGTGGGCCGCGTCGGTGAGCTCGAAGCGGTCGAGCAGTTCCTCGGCCCGGGCGGCCGCCCTCGGCAGGCGACGGAGCTTCGCGAACAGCCGCAGGTTCTCCCGGCCCGTGAGGTCGCCGTCGACCGAGGCGTACTGCCCGGCGACGCCGATCGCGCGGCGCACGGCGTCCGGTTCGCGGACGAGATCGTGCCCCGCGACCCGGGCGGAACCGGCGTCGGGCCGCAGCAGGGTGGTGAGGAGCCGGACCGCCGTTGTCTTGCCCGCGCCGTTGGGGCCCAGCAGCCCGCAGACGGTTCCCTCGGCCACCGCGAGATCCAGCCCCCGAAGGGCGTGGACCTCCCCGAAGCGCTTCTCCAGACCCTCACTAAGTACGCCGTACGTAGTAGTCATGGGTTGACCATAGCGCATTACGTACGCTGTACGTAACTAGGATGGTGGTGACAGGTTTCTCCGACGGCAGGGCTGGCGACACCGATGGCAGGACGTGCCGACGTACCCGAAGTGATCTGGGCCCGACCCGAGCGCACGGGGCGCGGACCGCGGCCCGCGTTCAGCCGGGCCGACGTCGCGGCCGCCGCGGTGCGGATCGCGGACGCGCAGGGGCTGGACGCCGTCTCGATGCGGCATGTCGCGGCCGAGCTGGGCTGCGGCACGATGTCGCTCTACAACTACGTGCCGCGCAAGGAGGACCTGCACGAGCTGATGGTCGACGCCGTCAGCGCCGAGCACGAGCTGTGGGAGCCCGCGGGGGACTGGCGTGCCGACATGCTCCGGGTCGCCCGTCAGACGCGCGCGCTCATGCACCGGCATCCCTGGCTGCCGGCCCTGATGTCGCCGGTGTACGGCTTCAGCCCCAGCGCCCTGCGTTATCTGGAGCACTGCCTGGCCTGCCTGGACTCCTTCGAGGGGACGTACGGCACGAAGTTCGAGCTGATCGCGATGCTCAACGGGGTCGTGACGACGTACGTCGGCAACGAGCTGGCCACGGCGGAGCGGGTGCGGGCGTTGCCGTGGTCCGAGGAGCAGGAGAACGCTGTGCGCGGGGCCTATCTGGGCGGGCAGGTCGCCACCGGGGCGTATCCGCGGATGGCGGCGGCGTTCATGGAGGCCGCGGGGCCGATCGATCTGGAGGCGGTGTTCGAGCGGGCGTTGGTTCGGGTGCTGGACGGGTTCGACCCGGTGCGGTGAGTTTTTGGCCGGGTGAGGGGGTGGGTGGAGCGGTGGTGGTTCGGCTGCGGGTGGGTGGGGGCTGGTCGCGCAGTTCCCCGCGCCCCTTGAAGGATTGCGCCGTTCCCCGCGCCCCCGAAAAAGATTGCGCCGTTCCCCGCGCCCCCGAAAGAGATTGCGCCGTTCCCCGCGCCCCTAAAAGACTGCGCAGTTCCCCGCGCCCCTAAAGCAACGGGCTGCGCCGTTGCCCGCGCGCTTGGCCGGGGTTGCCAGTGCCCCAGTGCCCCAGTGCCCCAGTTGCCCCCGTGGGCTCGCGTCCCCGTGGGCTCCCGTTCTCGTCCCCGTGTTCCCGTGTTGTGTCAGAGCAGGGTGAACTGGCCCTCCGGGCCCTCTTCGTGGTGGTCCAGGACCGAGGCCGGTCTGCGGGACGTGTCCGAGGGGGGCAGGATGCCCGTCTTTCGCAGGTCGGTCGCGGTGATGGGGGTGCCTGGCGTCAACTCGGCTTGCTGGGGGCGTAGTTCGGCGAGCAGGGACAGGACCGTGATGACTTCCAGCAGCTCGGACGTCCAGGCCTGGGGCCAGGTCGCCGGGCGGATCGCCTCCAGTGTGCCGGGCTCCGGCACGCTGGTCCGGCCGGCGAACCACTGGTCCAGGACGCGCACGCCACCGACCTCGAAGTCCCAGGCGGCGGGCGGTACGGGGGAGATGCGGCCCTCGTCGAGGTGGAGGGTCTCCTCGTCGCGGTCGTAGCGGAGTTCGACGGGCCGGGAGGGGAGCGGGGCCCGTACGTACGGACGGCGGCCACCGGGGAGCCTGGGGCGCTCGCCGTCGCGGCGCATCAGCCACAGCATGCGGTGGCCCAACCCGGTCCCGTGCGACCAGAGTTCCGGATCGGCGGTGAGCGGGACGGCGCACCCGCGGGGGCCGGGGCGGGCGACCGCGACCGTCCAGGCGAGGACGTCGAGGGGGGTGGGGGAGTGGTCGAGCCGCTCGGCCAGGAGGTCCAGCAGCCCCGGCGCCAGGTTGGGTTCACGGCCGCCGGGGCGCCGGTACAGGGGGCGGACCCGGCCGGGCCGGGCGACAGGCAGGGACTTCGGCTGCGGCGGGACCACCGGAAGGACCGACGCGATCAGGAGGGGCGGCGCGTCGGGGGCGGGGGTCTGCTCCACGGCGAACAGCTGCTCCTCGTCCGCCACGCGCCACAACTCCGGCCGCGCCGCGTCGATCAGCCGGTGGTCGGGGATCAGCCACTGTTCGTCGAACGGCCCGTGCAGGACCCGGACGGGCTCCGCGCACCGGCCGGACGCCCGCGCCAGCCGCCCCGTCCCGGAGGGCCGGCCGGGCAACTGCCCCACCGCCGAGTGCAGGGTCCGCGCGCGGGTGACGCCGAACAGCGCCTCGCGGTCGGGTCCCTCCGCCTTCACGAGGGCGTCCCACCGCGCCTTCAGGGACGCCGCGTCGGGCCCCGTCGGCCACGCCCGGCCCAGCCGGGGCGGTGCGACGGACCACGGCATGAGGTCCGCGAGCAGCGGCGCGTCGTCGTGCGTCACGCTCGGCATCGTACGACGTGCGTCATGAGCGGCGACTCCGTCCCGTCCGTCCCGCACGGTCAGTGGGCGTCGAGGGTGACCGTGAACGAGAAACGGTCGCCCCGGTAGTGGATACGGGCCACGTCCAGCGCCCGGCCGTCCTCGCCGTGCACGATGCCCGTGTAGTGCAGGATCGGGCTCAGCAGCGGGACGTTGAGCAGCCGCGCGGTCTCCGGGTCGGCGAGGCGCGCCTCGACGGTGTCGGTGATCTGCCCGATCCGCGCCCCCGCGACATCCCGCAGCACCTTCGTCATGGGCCAGCGGACCAGGTCCTCGGGGTCGATCAGCGCCGCCAGTTCGGGCCGGACGTAGTTGCGCGCGTGGTTGGTCGGCTCCCCGGTCTTCTCGTCGCTGCGCAGCCGGTGGTACGTGGCCACCTCCGCCAGGTCCGGGAAGTGCTCGGAGAGCTCGGCCGACACGGGCTCGCTTCCGTGGTCCAGCAGCTCCGTCGTCATGCCCGACTGCTGGGCCACGATCGCGTCGACCGAGCCGAGCAGCCGGACCGGGGCGCCCCGGGTGGCGCTCGGCTCGATGAACGTGCCGCGCCGGCGGTGGCGGGTGATGAGCCCCTCGTCCTCCAGTTCCTTGAGCGCCTGCCGCATGGTCAGCACGCTCACCCCGTAGTGCTCCGCCAGCTGTTCCTCGGTGGGCAGGCGCAGCGGATCCTGCGGCGACCGGCCGAGTATCGAGGCGCGCAGGGACTGCGACACCTGATACCAGAGCGGCAGCTTGCGGTTCAGGACGATCGAATCCGGGGCGAAGGAGGTCACGAGGGTATCCGTACCGTTCGTGGGCGTTCGGTGCAACGGGCGGTCATGGGCGGCCGCCGGCCGTCACGTCCGGCCGTCCGGCCGGAAGTGGCGCTGCAGACCCTGCCACACGTCGTCGTACCCGCGCTGCAGATGCTCCGCCCGGGCGGCCTGTGCGGTCGCGGTGACCGGCCAGCGCGTCTCGAACATGAAGGCCAGACCGTCGTCCACCTTCTGCGGCCGCAGCTCGGCGGCGCTCGCCCGGTCGAACGTCTCCCGGTCGGGACCGTGCGCCGACATCATGTTGTGCAGCGAACCCCCGCCCGGCACGAAGCCCTCCGCCTTCGCGTCGTACGCGCCCTCGACGAGCCCCATGTACTCGCTCATCACGTTCCGGTGGAAGTAGGGCGGCCGGAAGGTGTCCTCTCCCACCAGCCAGCGCGGCGCGAACACCACGAAGTCGACCCCGGCCAGACCCGGTGTGTCGGACGGCGACGTCAGCACGGTGAAGATCGACGGGTCGGGATGGTCGTAGCTGATGGTGCCGATCACATTGAAGAGGCGCAGATCGTAGGCGTACGGCACATGGTTGCCGTGCCAGGCGACGACGTCCAGCGGCGAGTGGTCGTACATCGCCGTCCAGAGGTTGCCGCAGAACTTGTTGACCACCTCCACCGGTCCCGCCGTCTCCGTGTCGTCCTCGTACGCGGCGACCGGGGCCCGGAAGTCCCGGGGGCTCGCGAGGCCGTTGGCGCCGATCGGGCCGAGGTCGGGGAGCTGGAAGGGTGCCCCGTAGTTCTCGCACACATAGCCCCGGGCGGACGGACTGCGCCTGCCGTCGGCCGCGGTGTCGAGCAGCTCCACACGGAAGCGCACCCCACGAGGAATCAACGCCACGTGTCCCGGCTCCACATGCAGCAGGCCGAACTCGGTGCGCAGCAGCAGCCCGCCCCGCTCCGGCACGATCAGCAGCTCGCCGTCCGCGTCGCTGAACACCCGCTCCATGGAGACGTCGGCGTGATAGAGGTGCACCGCCATGCCGGTGCGCTGGGTGGCGTCGCCGTTGCCGCCGAGGGTCCACAGGCCCGCCAGGAAGTCGGTGCCCGGGGCGGGCTCCGGCAACGGGTTCCAGCGCAGCCGGTTGGGGTCCGGCACCGTCTCCGTGAAGGGAGCCGTGCGCAGCGTGCCGTTGTCGGTGCGGGTGAACGCGGGGTGCGCGGCCGACGGACGGATCCGGTACAGCCACGAGCGGCGGTTGTGCGCCCGCGGCTCCGTGAACGCCGAGCCGCTCAGCTGCTCCGCGTACAGCCCGAGCGGGACCCGCTGCGGCGAGTTGCGGCCGAGCGGAAGCGCACCCGGCACCGCCTCGGAACTGTGCTCGTTGCCGAACCCCGAGAGATACGTCAGCGCCTCGGCGGTCTTCCGCAGTGCCTCGGCGCCGTTGCGCGCGTCCCCGCTCATGATCGCTCCCTCGTTCCCGATTCCTATGTATCACCGTAGGATTCGCGGAATCGGTGCGCAAGGGGGAATCCGGCGCCCGGAGGAGGCCGGATTCCCCCGACGGGACCGTGGTAGTACCCAGAACCCGACTCAAGGGGGATTCGGCTCTCGGAGAGGTGTTCTAATCTCCCGGGATGTCGTGGACGCGTGTACTACTCACCGCGCTCGCGGTCTGTTCCCTGCTCGGCGCTCTGCTCGTCGGAGCGACCGGCTGTGGATCCGGCGACGCGCAGGAGGACGACGACGAGGTGAGGCCCTCACCGGTGGGCGAGGTGCTGGAGGACACGGACGAGGAGGGGCGGCACTACCGTGAGGTCGACGAGAAGAGTGCGCCCCGGGTCGACGTCGAGATACAGCCCGCCGACGACGACGGCTGGGACGTCCGGCTGACCGTCCGTGACTTCAGCTTCTCGCCCGCCGGTACGCGCGGGGCGGCCGAGCAGGGCCGCGGCTACGCCCTGCTCCGGCTGGACGGCCGCCCCCTGTCCCAGCTCCGCGGCCCGGTCCACCATCTCTCCGGCGGGGTCGTCTCGCGCGGCACCCACCAGGTGACCGTGCGCCTGCACGCCGATGACGACACGGTGTGGGCCGTCGACGGAGAGCCCGTCGGCAGCACCGCGGACATCACGGTGTCCGACCCGGGCCCCACGCACGAGGGGCGGACGACGGCCGGCCCGCCCGCACGGCCCTCCACGGCCACCGGCCCGCAGCCCTCGCCACCGGCGGCCACCGGTTCGGGGCTCTCGGGTTCGGAGGTCGCCGGGCCCCCGGCCTCCGTGACCACCGGACCGGCACCCGCGAGGCACGGTCCGGACGCCGGACGGCGAGCGGCCCGCACACCGAAGGATGAGTGGTACGGACACCGACCTCGTACCCGAGGGCAAGGTTCACCGGACCCCGGCGGAAAGGCATCATGAAGCCCGTGCCCCACGCGACCTCGCTGCGCCGCGCGCCCGTCCAGCGCCGGAGCGCCGAAAGACTCACCCGTATCCTCGACGCCTGCGCCGACCTCCTGGACGAGGTCGGCTACGACGCCCTGAGCACCCGCGCGGTCGCCCTGCGCGCCGGTGTGCCCATAGGCTCCGTCTACCGGTTCTTCGGCAACAAGCGGGCCATGGCCGACGCGCTGGCCCAGCGCAACCTCGACGTCTACACCGAGCGCGTCACCCGTCGTCTCCAGGAGACCGGTGAGGGGGCCGGCTGGCGCGCGGCCATGGACGCGGTCCTCGACGAGTACCTCGCCATGAAGCGCACGGCGCCCGGGTTCTCGCTCGTCGACTTCGGCAATCAGATCCCCGTCGGCACCCGTGACGCCGAACCCAACACGCGCGTCGCCGACCGCCTCACCGACATGCTCTCCGTCTACCTCGGCCGCGCCCCCGACGACGACCTCCGCCGCACCTTCCTCATCGCCGTCGAAGCGGCCGACACCCTCGTCCAGCTCGCCTTCCGCCTCAGCCCGGAGGGCGACGAGCGGGTCGTCGAGGAGACCCGGGAGCTGCTCCGGGCGTACCTCTCGCGGTCGCTCGACTGATCCGCACGACGTACGGGCGGCAGTAGGGCTCGGGGGTGGGCGGAGAGGGCGGAGGCCTTCGCGGTCCGAGCGGCCCGCGAATTTCCGACGTGACCCCCGTCGGCCCCTCCCCACCGTTCATACCGGTCGGTATGCTCGGTCGGGTCAGTGCGTCACCGTCGCCGCCACCCCCTCCGGGAGGACCCTGTGTCCAGCACCACCGACTCCCGCACAGCCCTGCGCATCTGCCCGCTCTGCGAGGCCACCTGCGGGCTGACGCTCACCATCGAGGGGACCAGGGTGACGAGCGCGCGCGGAGACCGCGACGACGTGTTCAGCCAGGGGTTCATCTGCCCGAAGGGCGCCTCGTTCGGGGCCGCCGACGGTGATCCGGACCGACTGCGCACCCCGCTCGTACGCACGGACGGCGAACTGCGCGAGGCCACCTGGGAGGAGGCCTTCGACGCGGTCGCCGCCGGACTGCGGCCGGTCGTCGAACGGCATGGGCCGCACGCCGTCGGCGTTGTCCTCGGCAACCCGAACGTGCACACCATGGCAGGCGCCCTCTACCCGACCGTCCTGCTCGCCGGACTCGGCACCCACAGCCTCTTCACCGCGTCCACCGTCGACCAGATGCCCAAGCACGTCTCCAGCGGCCTCCTCTACGGAGACGCCAACGCGATCCCCGTACCCGACCTCGACCGCACCGACCACCTGCTGCTGATCGGCGCCAACCCCCTGGAGTCCAACGGCAGTCTGTGCACCGCGCCCGACTTCCCCGGGAAACTCAAGGCCCTCAAGGCGCGCGGCGGCACCCTCACGGTCATCGACCCCCGCCGCACCCGCACCGCGAGGCTCGCCGACCGGCACGTCGCCATCCGCCCCGGCACCGACGCGCTGCTCCTCGCGGCGATGGCGCACGTCCTCTTCGACGAGAAGCTCACCGACCTCGGCGACCTCCGCGACCTCGTGCAAGGACTCGACGAACTCGCCGAAGCCGTCCGGGACTTCACGCCCGAGGCCGCCGCCGGGGCCTGCGACGTCGACGCCGACACCATCCGGGCGCTCGCCCGCGAACTGGCCGCCGCGCCCACCGCCGCCGTCTACGGCCGCATCGGCAGCTGCACCGTCGAGCACGGCACCCTGGCCAGCTGGCTCGTCGACATCCTGAACATCGTCACCGGCAACCTCGACCGCCCCGGCGGCGCCCTCTTCCCGCAGGCCGCCACCGACCGGACACCCCGCCCCGCCGGACCCGGCCGCGGCTTCGCGCTCGGCCGCTGGCACAGCCGGGTCGGCCGCCACCCGGAGGCCAAGGGCGAACTGCCGATCGCCGCCCTCGCCGAGGAGATCGACACCCCGACCGCCGAGGGCGAGCCGGTCCGCGCCCTCATCGCCGTCGCCGCCAACCCCGTCCTGTCCACGCCCGACGGCGACCGCCTCGACAAGGCCCTCGACTCACTCGACTTCATGGTCAGCGTCGACCCGTACCTGAACGAGACCTCCCGCCACGCCCACGTCGTCCTGCCGCCGCCCCCGCCGTCGCAGAGTGCGCACCACGACTTCGCCTTCAACACGCTCGCCGTGCGCAACCAGGTCCGTTACACCCGGGCCGCGGTCCCCCTGGAAGCGGGCAGGATGGCCGAGACGGAGATCCTCGCCCGGCTCGTCCTCGCCGCGACCGGCATGCACGGCGCCGACCCCTCCGCCGTCGACGACCTGGTCATCGGCCAGACCCTCGGCAAGGCCGTCAAGGAACCCCACTCCCCGGCGCACGGCCGCGACCCCCAGGAACTCGCCGCCGCCCTCACCGGAGACACCGGCCCCGAGCGGCGCCTCGACATGATGCTGCGGCTCGGCCCGTACGGCGACGGCTTCGGCGTACGCCCCGAGGGCCTGACCCTGGAGAAGCTGCTCGACCAGCCCCACGGCATCGACCTCGGACCCCTCCAGCCGCGCCTCCCGCAGCCCCTCAAGACCCGCAGCGGGCTCGTGGAGCTCCTCCCGCGGCCGCTCGCCGACGATCTCCCGCGCCTGCGCGACGCGCTGCGCCGGCGCCCCGAGGGCCTCGTCCTCGTCGGCCGCCGCCACCTGCGCTCCAACAACAGCTGGATGCACAACATCCCCGCCCTCACCGGCGGCACCAACCGCTGCACCCTGCACATCCACCCCGAGGACGCCGAACGCCTCGGCGTCACCGACGGCGCCCCGGTGCGGGTGAAGGGCGCCGGGGGAGAGGTCGTGGCCCCCGCCGAGATCACCGACTCCGTACGACGCGGCGTCGTGAGCCTGCCGCACGGCTGGGGACACGACCGTCCCGGCACCCGGCTGACCCACGCCGCGACGGAACCCGGCGTCAACGTCAACCAGCTCCTGGACGGCAGCCTGCTCGACCCGCTGTCCGGCACGGCAGTGCTCAATGGCGTACCCATCGATATCGCGCCAACAGGCACAACGCTGTGACCAGGAGTTTTGCGCTTATTGCTCTCGTGTCAACATCTTGTTAAGACTTGCGGGCCCGCCCTAACGTCACTCGAACCGCCGGCCCTGGTGGGAGTTCAAGGGCGAACGTTAGGTATCCACTCATGCTGACCATCCTCGGCTTCACCATGATCGCGACCTTCCTGGTCCTGATCATGATGAAGAAGATGTCGCCGATCGCGGCGCTCGTACTGATCCCGGCACTCTTCTGCGTGTTCGTCGGAAAGGGCGCACACCTCGGCGACTACGTCATCGAAGGGGTGGGCAACCTCGCGCCCACCGCCGCGATGCTGATGTTCGCCATCGTGTACTTCGGCGTCATGATCGACGTCGGCCTCTTCGACCCGATCGTCCGAGGCATCCTCAAGTTCTGCAAGGCCGACCCGCTGCGCATCGTCGTCGGCACGGCCCTGCTCGCGGCGATCGTCTCGCTGGACGGCGACGGCTCGACCACCTTCATGATCACGGTCTCGGCGATGTACCCGCTGTACAAGCGCCTCAAGATGAGCCTCGTGGTGATGACCGGTGTCGCCGCCACCGCCAACGGCGTGATGAACACCCTGCCCTGGGGCGGCCCGACCGCACGCGCCGCCACCGCGCTCAAGCTCGACGCCGGTGACATCTTCGTCCCGATGATCCCGGCGCTCGCCGTCGGCCTGGTCGCCGTGATCGCCCTCTCGTACGTCCTCGGCCTGCGCGAGCGCAAGCGGCTCGGCGTGCTGAGCCTCGCCGACGTGCTGGAGAAGGAGAAGCAGGAGACCGAGACCCCCGGGGCGACCGAGGTCACCGAGACCGAGACGGTGCTCGTCGGCGCCGGCGCCACCGCCTCCGGCGGCCCGGGCGACGGCAAGGTGCGCTTCTCCAAGACCACGGGCGGCGCGGGCTCCGGCACCGACGCCACCGATGACGCCACCGATGACGAGGAGGAGGACGACGTCCGCCTCCAGGGCCTGGACCCGAACCGTCCGACCCTGCGTCCCAAGCTGTACTGGTTCAACGCGCTGCTCACGCTGACCCTCCTCACCGCCATGATCATGGAACTGCTGCCGATCCCGGTCCTGTTCCTGCTCGGCGCCGCGCTGGCCCTGTCGGTCAACTTCCCGCACATCCCCGACCAGAAGGCCCGGCTCGCCGCCCACGCCGACAACGTCCTCAACGTCTCCGGCATGGTCTTCGCCGCCGCCGTCTTCACCGGCGTCCTCCAGGGCACCGGCATGGTCGACTCCATGGCCAAGTGGCTCGTCGACGGCATCCCGGACGGCATGGGCCCGCACATGGCCATCGTCACCGGCGTCCTGAGCCTCCCGCTCACCTACTTCATGTCGAACGACGGCTTCTACTTCGGTGTCCTGCCGGTCCTCGCCGAGGCCGGTGCCGCGCACGGCGTCTCCCCGCTGGAGATCGCCCGCGCCTCCCTCGTCGGCCAGCCCCTGCACATGTCGAGCCCTCTGGTCCCGGCCGTGTACGTCCTCGTCGGCATGGCCAAGGTCGAGTTCGGCGACCACACCAAGTTCGTCGTCAAGTGGGCCGCGCTCACCTCGCTGGTGGTCCTCGGCGCCGGAATCCTGTTCGGCATCATCTGACCCCCGGCTCCCGGGAGTCCGACCGAACTCCCGGGGCCGGGCGTCCGGCCCAGAACACGGCCGGGAGGGCCGACTTGATCCGATGGGAAGCGTCACTGTGAGGCCCGGTGGGAACCGCGGCTGGCTGCTCCGCCTCGTCATCGCCTTCAGCTTCGCGCAGGGGGCGGTGTCGATGGCACGGCCCGCCGTCTCCTACCGGGCCCTCGCGCTGGGCGCCGACGAACGGGCGATCGGCGTGATCGCCGGGGTGTACGCCCTGCTGCCGCTCTTCGCCGCCGTACCGCTCGGACGGCGGACCGACCACGGCCGGTGCGCCCCGCTGCTCCCGGTGGGCGTCGTCCTCATCGCCGGCGGCTGCGCCCTCAGCGGCAAGGCCGACTCCCTCGCCGCCATGGCGGCCTGGAGCGGGGTGATGGGCCTCGGCCACCTCTCGTTCGTGATCGGTGCCCAGTCGCTCGTGGCCCGCCAGTCCGCGCCCCACGAACAGGACCGCAACTTCGGCCACTTCACCATCGGAGCCTCGCTCGGCCAGCTCGTCGGACCGATCGCCGCGGGCGCCCTCATCGGCGGCCCCGACATGGCGGGCACCAGCGCCCTCGCCCTGCTGGTCGCGGGCGCGGTCGCCGCGGTCTCGTTCGTCTCGCTGTGGCGCATAGAGCACCGTACGCAGCCCAAGTCCCGTACCGGACAGGGCGACCGCGTCCCCGTGCACCGCATCCTGCGCACCCGGGGCGTGCCCGCGGGCATCTTCATCAGCCTCGCCGTGCTCTCCGCGACGGACATCCTCACCGCGTACCTGCCGGTCGTCGGCGAGCACCGGGGCATCGCGCCCTCCGTGATCGGCCTGCTGCTCAGCCTGCGCGCGGCGGCGACCATCGCCTGCCGTCTGGTGATGACCCCGATGCTGCGGCTGCTGGGCCGGGCCGCGCTGCTCACCACGACCTGTCTGCTGGCCGCCGTGCTGTGTGCCGCGATCGCGCTGCCCGTGCCGGTCTGGGGCCTCGCCGTGATCCTCGCGCTGCTCGGCTTCTGCCTCGGCGTGGGCCAGCCCCTGTCGATGACCACGGTCGTCCAGGCCGCACCGGACGAGGCGCGCTCCACGGCCCTCGCCCTGCGGCTGACCGGCAACCGGCTCGGCCAGGTCGCCGCGCCCGCCGCCGCGGGCCTGATCGCCGGAGTGGCGGGCGTGGCCGCGCCGTTCGTGATGCTGGGAGCGCTGCTGGTGATCGCCTCGGGGCTGGGGCTGCGGCAGGGCCGTACCGGCGCCGCGGGGTCCGGGCCGACGGAGCGTACGAGGCGTACGCCATCCGCACCAGAGCGCGAGAGACGCTGAACAGGCGCTCTTCGCACGGGAGTTGCCGGAACGGCGGGTTTCGCGTGGGGCGCCGTACATCGGCCGTCCGATCCCGCCGTGAGTCTTCCCCGGGATGTGTGCGGTCCGTTAGCTTCCGTGACTCATAGGTCTCGTACGACCCGCGCGAGACCTCCGACCGCGGGGCGCCGGCGCCCTGTGAGCCCCCGGGGGTCACGTCCCATGCCACGTGCCGTCTCCCTGCACCAGGTCAGCAAGTCCTACACGCCCGGCGTGCGTGTGGTGGAGCGGCTGTCGCTCGACATCGCGCCGGGCGAGTTCCTGGTGCTGCTCGGGCCGTCCGGCTGCGGCAAGTCGACCGTGCTGAGGATGATCGCCGGACTGGAGGACCCCACCGAGGGAGAGGTACGCCTCGACGGGGCGTACGCCAACCATCTCCCGCCCTCCGAGCGGGACATGGCGATGGTCTTCCAGAACTTCGCGCTCTACCCGAGCATGACCAGCCGCGGGAACATCGGCTTCCCCCTCCGTATCGAGGCCCCCGGCCAGGACCCGCGCCCGCGCGTGGACGCCACGGCGCGCATGCTCGGCATCGAGGACCTTCTCGACCGCTTCCCCCATCAGCTCTCCGGCGGGGAACGCCAGCGCGTGGCGATGGGCCGGGCCATCGCCCGGCACCCCTCCGCCTTCCTGATGGACGAGCCGCTGGCCAACCTCGACGCCAAACTCCGCAACCACCTGCGGGCCGGGATAGCCAGGCTCACCCGGGAGCTGGGCGTCACCACCGTGTACGTCACCCACGACCAGACGGAGGCGATGTCCCTCGGTGACCGGGTCGTCGTCCTGCGCGGCGGTGTCCTCCAGCAGGTCGGCACCCCGCGCGAGGTCTACGCGCGGCCGGAGAACGTCTTCGTCGCCGCCTTCGTCGGCACGCCCAGGATCAACCTGCTCCGGGGTGTCGTCCTCGCCCCGCTCGACGGCGCCATGTCGATCGGCCTCGGCCGCCAGGCCCTCGTCCTGCCCGAACCCCTGTGCCTGGACCACCAGTTGCTCCGGGTGCAGCAGGGCCGCGAGGTCATCGTCGGCCTGCGCTCCGAGGCGGTACGGATCGCCCGGCGGGCGGAGGCCCGGCCCGGCGAGGTGGCGATCAGCGGGCTCGTCGAACATGTCGAGTTCCAGGGGCACGAGGCCCTCGTCCACTTCAACACCGGTTCGCGGCCCGCGCTCGTACCGGATCTGGAGGCGCCGCGACCGGTGGCCGGTCCGTCCCGCCGCCGCCGTCGGGAGGGCGGTGTCCTCGGCCGGCTGCGGGGCCGGGCGGACGTACTGCGGGCCGGGCCCGTGGTGGTCATGGACCACCCGGGCGACGCGGAGCCGGACCGGGCGGAACAGCAGTCGGCCGAGGGCCGGCCGCCGGGGGACCTCATCGTCCGTACGACACCCGACCACGCGCTTCGGCACGGGATGCAGGTCCCGCTTCTCGTGGACCTCGCCCATCTGTTTGTCTTCGACCAGCACGGCGTCCGCATCTGCCCGGCCCCGGCGCGCCTGCCGGACCTGGACGAGTGAGTCCCGCTAGGCATACGTCCATGATCACGAACATCACCCGAACCCGCCTCGCCGTCGCGACCGCCTCCGCCCTGCTGTTCGCCGGAGCCCCGGCCGCGTACGCCACGCTCACCGAGGACAAGCCCCGGGAAGCCGCCCCGGCCGTCAGGGGCGCGGCCTACGTCGAGACGCGTCTGTTCTTCGGCACCGAGCGCCCCGACGGGGGCCCGGCCGTCACCGACCGGCAGTTCATGGACTTCGTCGACCGGAAGGTCACCCCGGCCTTCCCGGACGGGCTCACCGTGCAGGACGGGCGCGGTCAGTGGCGGGACAGGAACGGCGTGGTCGAGCGCGAGCGGTCGTACGAGCTGATCCTGCTGTATCCGGCCGGGCGGGCCCGGGCGGCCGACCCGCGGATCGAGCGGATCCGCAACGCGTACGAGCGCGAGTTCGGCCAGGAGTCCGTGGCCAGGCTGGACGAACCGACACGCGCGGACTTCTGAGGTCCGGTTCCTCCCGGCCGGACCGGAGCCTGCGGCGTCCACCGCGGCGGCGCCCCTGGCGTGCAAAAACTAACACCGCTAGTTTGAGGTGTGGACGACGGCTAGGTTGGGGTGGCGGACGACGCCGCCCCACTCCCGGGAGGAACGCATGAAGGCACACGACGGCATGTACATCGACGGCGAATGGCGCCCGGCCGCTGGGGCGGACACGATCGCCGTCGTGAACCCGGCCGACGGGCAGGTCATCGGCCATGTCCCGGCGGGCACCGCCGAGGACGTCGACGCCGCCGTCCGGGCCGCCCGCGGCGCCTTCCCGGGCTGGGCCGCCACCCCGCCCGCCGAGCGCGCCGCGCGGATCGGCGCACTCCGGGACGTCCTCGTCGCCCGCAGGGACGAGATCGCCGGGACGGTCACCGCCGAGCTCGGATCGCCGCTGAAGTTCTCCCAGGCGGTACACGTGGGGGCGCCGGTCGCGGTCGCCGGTTCGTACGCCGAACTCGCCGCCTCGTACGCCTTCGAGGAGAAGGTCGGGAACTCGACCGTCTACCTGGAACCGGTCGGCGTCGTCGGAGCGATCACCCCCTGGAACTACCCGCTGCACCAGATCGTCGCCAAGGTCGCCCCGGCCCTCGCGGCGGGCTGCACGGTGGTGCTGAAGCCCGCCGAGGACACCCCGCTGACCGCGCAGCTCTTCGCGGAGGCGGTCCACGAGGCGGGTCTGCCGGCCGGTGTCTTCAACCTCGTCACCGGCCTCGGCCCGGTCGCGGGCCAGGCGCTCGCCGGGCACGAGGGCGTGGACCTCGTCTCCTTCACCGGCTCGACGGCCGTCGGCAGGCGGATCGGCGCGACGGCGGGCGCGGCCGTCAAGCGGGTCGCGCTGGAACTGGGCGGCAAGTCCGCCAACGTCATCCTGCCGAGCGCCGACCTGGCCAAGGCGGTGAACGTCGGCGTCGCCAACGTGATGTCCAACTCCGGCCAGACGTGCAGCGCCTGGACCCGCATGCTGGTGCACACCTCGCAGTACGACGAGGCGGTCTCCCTGGCCGCCGACGCCGCCGCGAAGTACGGCGAGCGCATCGGACCCGTCGTCAACGCCAAGCAGCAGCAGCGCGTGCGGGGTTACATCGAGAAGGGCGTCGCCGAGGGCGCACGCCTGGTCGCCGGCGGACCCGAAGCCCCCCAGGAACAGGGGTACTTCGTCAGCCCGACCGTCTTCGCGGACGTCACCCCGGAGATGACGATCGCCCAGGAGGAGATCTTCGGCCCGGTCCTGTCGGTCATCCGGTACGAGGACGAGGCGGACGCCCTGCGCATCGCCAACGGCACGGTGTACGGGCTCGCGGGCGCCGTCTGGGCCGGGGAGGAGGCGGAGGCGGTGGCCTTCGCGCGACGCCTGGACACCGGGCAGGTCGACATCAACGGCGGACGCTTCAACCCCCTCGCGCCCTTCGGCGGTTACAAGCAGTCGGGCGTCGGGCGCGAGCTGGGCTCGCACGGACTCTCCGAGTACCTCCAGACCAAGTCCCTCCAGTTCTAGGAGCGTTGTACGCATGGCCCGTAACACCGACACGGTTCGCGCCGCCGTCCTGCCCGCCGTCGGGGCCCCGCTGGAGGTCACCGGGATCGAACTGCCGGAGCCCGGCCCCGGGCAGGTGCGGGTGCGCCTCGCCGCCGCCGGGGTCTGTCACTCCGACCTGTCGCTGACCAACGGCACCATGCGGGTGCCGGTGCCCGCCGTCCTCGGGCACGAGGGGTCGGGGACCGTCGTCTCCGTCGGGCCCGGCGTCACGCACGTCGCCCCCGGGGACGGAGTCGTCCTCAACTGGGCTCCCTCCTGCGGAAGCTGTCACGCCTGCACACTGGGCGAGGTGTGGCTGTGCGCCAACGCGCTGGTGGGGGCCGGGAACGTGTACGCGCGGCGCACCTCCGACGGGACGGACCTGTACCCGGGCCTGAACGTCGCCGCGTTCGCGCAGGAAACGGTGGTGCCGGGCGCGTGCGTGCTGCCGGCGCCGGACGGGATCCCCCTGGCGGACGCCGCCCTGCTCGGCTGTGCCGTACTGACCGGCTACGGGGCGGTGCACCACTCGGCTCAGGTCCGCGCCGGTGAGACCGTGGCGGTCTTCGGCGTCGGCGGCGTGGGGCTCGCGGCTCTCCAGGCCGCCCGGATCGCCGGTGCCTCGACGATCGTGGCGGTCGACGTGTCACCGGAGAAGGAGGCCCTGGCGCGGGAGGCCGGAGCGACGGAGTACGTCGTCGCCTCGGACGCCACGGCGCGTGAGATCCGGGGGCTCACCGGCAAGCAGGGCGTGGACGTGGCCGTGGAGTGCGTGGGCCGTGCCGTCACGATCCGCGCCGCGTGGGAGTCCACACGTCGGGGCGGCCGGACCACGGTCGTCGGCATCGGCGGCAAGGACCAGCAGGTCTCCTTCAACGCGCTGGAGATCTTCCACTGGGGCCGCACGCTCTCCGGCTGCGTCTACGGCAACTCCGATCCCGCCCGTGACCTGCCGGTCCTCGCCGAGCACGTGCGGGCGGGACGGCTGGACCTGGGCGCCCTCGTCACGGAACGGATCGGCCTGGACGGCATCCCGTCGGCGTTCGAGAACATGCTGGCCGGCAAGGGCGGACGAGCGATGGTGATGTTCGCGGACTAGGGCTGCCCTAGGCCTTCCCGGACTGCGGCTCAGGGCGCGTTTCAGGGTGTGTCTCCGGGCCGGTCTCCGCAGCCGCGCCGACGGCCGTGGCGGGAGTGGCCGCCCCTGCCGTCGCCGCGCTCCGGGGCCCCGACCGCGACACCGCCACGCCCGCGAGACACACCAGCCCGCCGCCCAGAGTGATCCACCCCGGCACCTCGTCGAGCGCCGCCCAGGACATCAGCACCACCAGCGCGGGTACCGCGTACGTGGTGGCCCCCATCCGCCCGGCCGTCGTGCGGGCCAGCGCGAACGCCCAGGTGGTGAAGGCGAGAGCGGTCGGGAAGACGCCCAGGTACAGCATGTTGAGGGTCGCGGACAGCGGGGCGTCCCGGGCGTCGGAGACCAGCTGCCCGGCGAAGGGCAGGCAGGCCACCGCGCCGATCACACACCCGTACGTCGTCACCTGGAGCGCGGAACCGTGCCGCAGGGCCGGCTTCTGGGCGACCACACCGCCCGCGTACGCGACCGCGGCGAGCAGGCAGAGCAGCACGCCGACCACGGAGGCGCTGCCCTCGCCGGACATGGACAGTCCGACGACCGCCGCGCCCGCGAAGGAGACGGCCATCCCGGCGAGCAGCCGCTGCGGCAGCCCCTCCTTGAGCAGCCAGCCCGCGAGGAGGGCCATGATCAGCGGTCCGACGTTCACCACCAGGGCGGCGGTCCCGGCGTCGACCTTCTGCTCACCCCAGTTGAGCACCACCATGTACAGCCCGAACCAGAGCAGCCCGGACACCACGATGCCCGGCCAGGCGGCCCGCGCGGGCAGTCCCTCCCGGCGTATCAGGCAGATCACCCCGAGGACCAGCGCCCCGGCGAGCAGGCGTCCCAGAGCCAGCGCGCCGGGCGCGTAGGCCTCGCCCGCACTGCGGATGGACACGAAGGCGGAGGCCCACAGCAGCACGGTGACCGTGGCTGCCGCGGCGGCGAGCAGTTCGGTACGACGGGCGGGCGCAGCAGAGTTCATCACGGTCCAGAGGCTAGGCGGGAGGCGGTCGAAGGGCTCGCGATTTTCGGACGGGCTCTTTGCCAGGGCCTGGGTTCCGGGGTCCGGGTTCCGGCACCCGGCGTCGGCCGTTCGGCGACAGGGGGGCTACGGTCCCGGCGGGTCAGCGCAGCGCCTCCGGCCGGATCCCCAGCAGCTCCGCGAACATCCGCTCGCCCCGGTCCGTGACCTTCACGGCCCGTTCGGAGCCGATGCGTACGCACCACCCCGCGTCCAGGGCGTGCCGGCACAGCGCGGCTCCCGCGGTCCCCGCGAGATGAGGACGCCGTTCCGTCCAGTCCAGGCAGGCCCGGGCGAGCGGGCGCCGGCCGGTGCGTACGAGAGGGACGCCCAGGGTGTCGAACCAGCTCACCCCCTCGTCGGTGAGCGCGAACCCGGTGTCCTGGCGCAACAGGCCGAGCCCGGTGAGCGCGTCGGTGACCGCGATGCCGAGACGGCCGGCGAGATGGTCGTAGCAGGTACGGCCGCGAGCCATCGCACTGCCGGCGCCGGCCTCGCGCAGGGTGTGCGGCCGTGCGGCCGCCGTCGGCGTCACCTGCGCGGCGAGGTCCTCGACGAGCTGGGCGACCCGGGCGTCGGCCAGCCGTACGTACCGGTGGCGCCCCTGCCGCTCCTCGGTCAGCAGCCCGCCCGAGACCAGCTTTCCCAGGTGTTCGCTGGCCGTGGACGCGGCGACCCCCGCGTGCCGCGCCAGTTCCCCGGCGGTCCACGCCCGCCCGTCGAGCAGCACCAGCAGGAACGCGGCCCGCGTCTCGTCGGCGACCAGGGAGGCAAGGGCAGCGAGCCCCGCGGCGCCAGCGCGCGCGCCCCGCGCCCGCCCCGTGCGTGAGGAGGACATGACCCCAGCATGCACGCCCCACACTTCGCCGAACACCGAAAGATGCCCGGCGCCCCTCAAGGGCGCGGGGAACGCCGCGCTCAGCCCATAGGGCGCCGCAGCCGTGGAGCAACCGCACCACCGGAGCGCCTTTGAGGGGCGCGGGGAACTGCGCGCTCAGCCCCCACGGCCCGCAGCCGTCGTACGCCCGCACCACCGAAGCGCCGTCAAAGGGCGCGGGGAACGGCGCATAAGCCACGGCCCACCCCACCACCGCAGACCCCCACCACCACAGAACCCCCTACCCGCGGAGCGCCTCGTACTGCTGGGCCAAGCCGTCCAGCAACGCCCTGAGCCCCGTCTCGAACGCCCGCTCGTCGATCTTCTCCTGCTGCTCGGCAAGGAGATGGGCCTGCCCGAGATGCGGATAGTCGGCGGGATCGTACGCCGTCTCGTCGTCCACGAAGCCCCCGGCGAACGAACCGAGCGCGGACCCCATCACGAAGTACCGCATCAGCGCGCCGATGGACGTGGCCTGAGCCGGCGGCCACCCCGCCGCGACCATCGCACCGAAGACGGCGTCCGCGAGCCGCAGTCCGGCCGGGCGGCGGCCGGGCCCGCGGGCGAGCACCGGCACGATGTTCGGGTGGTCGCGCAGGGCCGCCCGGTAGGAGACGGCCCAGTCGTGCAGCGCGGTGCGCCAGTCCCGGCCGTCGTCGAACATCGACAGGTCGACCTGCGCGCTCACGGAGTCCGCGACGGCCTCCAGGATCTGGTCCTTCGTGCGGAAGTGGTTGTAGAGGGACGGCCCGCTCACTCCCAGTTCCGCCGCCAGCCGGCGGGTCGACACCGCGGCGAGGCCCTCGGCGTCCACCAGCGTCCGTGCCGCCCCGACGATGCGGTCGGTGCTGAGGAGGGGCTTGCGCGGTCGGGCCATGGCGCACATAGTAGGGCTGCGGAACAGAAACTAGCAGTGCTAATTTAAAGTCGCGGCTTTCACGCCACGGCCTTCACGTGGCCTTCGACCGGGAGGACTCGGCATGAACCTGGAGCTCAGCGAGGAGCAGACCGCCGTCCGACGGCTGGCCAGGGACTTCGTCGAGCGGGAGATCACCCCGAACGTGATCGCCTGGGACCGGGCGGAGGAGGTCGACCGCTCGCTCGTCAAGAAGCTCGGCGACGTCGGCTTCCTCGGCCTCACCGTCGACGAGGAGTACGGCGGCTCCGGCGGCGACCACCTCGCGTACTGCCTGGTGACGGGGGAGCTGGGTCGCGGCGACTCCTCGGTCCGCGGCATCGTCTCGGTCTCGCTCGGGCTCGTCGCCAAGACCGTCGCGTCCTGGGGGAGCGAGGAACAGAAGCGGCAGTGGCTGCCGGGCCTGACCTCCGGCGCGTACGTCGGCTGCTTCGGGCTCACGGAACCGGGCACCGGCTCCGACGCGGGCAGCCTCTCGACCAGGGCCCGGCGCGACGGCGACGAGTACGTGATCAACGGCAGCAAGATGTTCATCACCAACGGCACGTGGGCGGACGTCGTACTGCTCTTCGCCCGCTCGACCGACGCCCCCGGCCACAAGGGCGTCTCCGCCTTCCTCGTGCCGGCCGACACCCCCGGGCTGACCCGCCGTACCGTCCACGGCAAGCTCGGACTGCGGGGCCAGGCCACCGCCGAACTGACCCTGGAGGACGTGCGCGTACCGGCCTCGGCGATGCTCGGCCCCGAGGGGAAGGGCTTCACCGTCGCCATGTCCGCACTGGCCAAGGGCCGGATGTCGGTGGCGGCGGGCTGTGTGGGGATCGCCCAGGCCGCGCTGGAGGCCGCCGTGACGTACGCGACCGAGCGCGAGCAGTTCGGGAAGACCATCGCCCACCACCAGCTCGTCCAGGAACTGATCAGCGACATCGCCGTGGACGTGGACGCGGCACGGCTGCTCACCTGGCGTGTCGCCGATCTCGTCGACCGCGGCGAGCCGTTCGCCACGGAGTCCTCGAAGGCCAAGCTCTTCGCCTCGGAGGCCGCGGTGCGCGCCGCGAACAACGCGCTCCAGGTCTTCGGCGGCTACGGCTACATCGACGAGTACCCGGTCGGCAAGCTGCTGCGCGACGCCCGGGTCATGACGCTCTACGAGGGCACCAGCCAGATACAGAAGCTGGTCATCGGGCGGGCGCTGACCGGCGTGTCGGCTTTCTGAGTACGTCGACTGAGTACGCGGGCGGATGTGGCACCGGCCGCATCCGCCGACCCTGGTCGTATGAGTGACACACCGGTCAAGCAGCAGTCCACCGCCGCCTTCTACGGTCAGGCGGTCGTCTCCTTCGGCGTCGCGGCCGTCGCCACAGGCCTCGGCATCTTCCGGCTGGAGGCCGACACCTGGGTGCGCGCCTTCCTGGGAATCGCCGTGCTGTACCTCGTCACCTCGGCGTTCACCCTCGCCAAGGTGATCCGGGACCGGCAGGAGGCCGGGCACATTGTCAGCCGCGTCGACCAGGCCCGCCTGGAGAAGCTCCTTGCCGAGCACGACCCCTACGAGAAGCTGTGACCTCCGCCCGTCCACCAGGCCCCGGGGCCGCTTCCCACCGCTCTGAGCGGGCAGTCTAAGCGCTCGCTCAGTATCGGGGGTATGGTGTTCGTCCTGTCACTGGAAGGGGCGAACGAGCGATGAGTACGGCGGAGGAGACGGCCGGCGGCGAGATGCAGCCGTGGGCCGAGGTCACCCCTGACGCGGCCCGGCGGCTGCTCGTCGCCGCCGTGGAGGCCTTCGCCGAGCGCGGGTACCACGCGACGACGACCCGCGACATCGCGGGCCGGGCGGGGATGAGCCCGGCCGCGCTCTACATCCACTACAAGACGAAGGAAGAGCTGCTCCACCGGATCAGCAGGATCGGCCACGAGAAGGCCCTCGACATCCTGCGGACGGCGGCCGGCCGTCCCGGCAGCCCGGCCGAGCGGCTCGCCGACGCCGTGAGCTCCTTCGTCCGCTGGCACGCAGGCGGACGTACCACCGCGCGGGTCGTCCAGTACGAGCTGGACTCGCTCGGCGCGGACGCCCGCGCGGAGATCATCGCCCTGCGCCGCCAGGTCGACGCCGAGGTGCGCGGCATCATCCAGGACGGCGTGGCGGCCGGCGACTTCGACGTTCCCGACGTCCCGGGCACGACCCTCGCGGTCCTGTCCCTGTGCATCGACGTGGCCCGCTGGTTCAACGTGAACGGCTCGCGGACGCCGGAGGACGTGGGCACCCTGTACGCGGACCTGGTGCTGAGGATGGTCGGCGCAAGGAGCTAGTGCCGCGGCACCGGCACGCCCCCGTCCTCGAACCGGGCCACGG
>NZ_JAHRIB010000019.1 GCF_019090165.1 Streptomyces sp. BV286 | reverse complement strand
GGGTGGAGAAGGTGCTGGTTTTCACAGGTGGGTCGTCGTTCGCCCCTGTATCATCAAGGCACACCTGATCGACCAACTCTGCCTGACGCAGTGCTGGCGCGACCGTATGGCGGCCGCGGTGCCCCTCGCAGTGGGCGGCCCGGTATCTACCGCAGTTCCGCGCAAGAGGACAGCTCTCGGCGCCCCGCGCCCCACGAATGGGGCCGCGCTACCAGGCGGCAGAAAGGCACGGGCCGTGGCATCCACGGTCACCTCGGAGTCCGCCAGGACTCCGGTCTCCTCCCGCCCGGGATACGGCCAGCTGCTGCGCACGCGCGGCGTCTGGGCGTTCCTGCTCCCCGGCTTCGCCGCGCGACAGCCCTTCGCGATGCTGACCATCTCCATCGTGCTGCTCGTGCAGCACACCACCGGCTCGTACGGCACCGCAGGCGCCGTCGCCGCCGCGACCGGTGTCTCCATGGCACTGTTCGCGCCGCTCACCGGCCGCCTCGCCGACCGCCACGGCCAGCGGGCCGTGCTGCTCCCCGGCGTCGTCGTCCACTCGCTGGCGGGCCTCTCCCTGACCGCGCTGGCCCTCACGGACGCCCCCCTGTGGGCGCTGTTCGCCGCCGCCGTGCCGACCGGCGCCTCGGTGCCCCAGGTCGGGCCCATGGTGCGTGCCCGCTGGGGCGTCAAACTCCAGGGCTCTCCCCTCATGACGACCGCGGCGGCCTTCGAGTCCGTCACGGACGAGCTGACCTTCGTGTTCGGCCCGCTTCTGGCGACCGCCCTGTGCACCGCCGTGGACCCGGCAGCCGGACTGCTCACCGAGGCCGCGCTGACCCTCGTGGGCGGCCTGCTGTTCGCCGCCCAGCGCGGCAGCCAGCCGTCCGTCGGTGTCGGCGGGCACGCGCGCGTGAAGCACGCCTCCGCGCTGTCGGTCCCCGGCGTACGCGTTCTGATCGTGGCGTTCCTCGGCATCGGTGCCGTCTTCGGCGGCATGCAGGTCTCGCTCGCCGCGTTCAGCGAGTCGATCGGCGAGCCCGGCCTGAACGGCGTCCTGTACGGGACGTTCGCCGCGGGCAACATGCTCTCCGGCATCGTCTGCGGCGCGATCGCCTGGAAGGTGGCCCCGCGCCGCCGCCTCGTCATCGGGTACGCGGCCCTGGCCCTGGCCGCCTCCGGACTGTGGGCCGCGCAGTCGGTGGTCGTCCTCGCCGGAGTCGGCCTCCTCGTCGGCATGTGCATCGCGCCGGCCCTGATCACCGGCTACACGCTGGTCGACGGACTGGTTCCGGCGGGCGCCCGCACCGAGGCCTTCACCTGGCTGACCGGCGCGGTCGCGCTGGGCCAGGCGGCGGCGGTCACCATCGCCGGACAGCTGGAGGACCGGCTCTGGGACGGTGCCGGTTTCCTCGTCCCGATGGGCGGCACCCTGCTTGCTCTCGCGACCCTGGTCGCCCTGCGCTCGCGGCTCGTCCCACCGGTGGTGAACCGGACCGTCGCACGTGGCGTGGGTCACCGCGTGCCGGTGACAGTGGACTGATCCCGAGGAATACGTCACTATGGACCGTCGTTAGCACTCATTGAGTGAGAGTGCCAGGAGGAAGACAAGTGCCGACCTACCAGTACCAGTGCACCGAGTGCGGCGAGGGCCTCGAGGCGGTGCAGAAGTTCACCGATGACGCCCTGACCGAGTGCCCCAACTGCAGTGGCCGCCTGAAGAAGGTGTTCTCCGCCGTGGGCATCGTCTTCAAGGGCTCCGGTTTCTACCGGAACGACAGCCGCGGCTCGTCGTCGAGCAGCAGCCCGGCCTCGAAGTCGTCGGGTTCGTCGTCCGACTCGAAATCGTCCACGTCGGACTCCAAGCCGTCCTCGGACTCCAAGTCGTCTTCGGGTTCGAAGTCGTCCTCGGACTCCAAGTCGTCCACGAGCTCGTCCTCCGGCAGCAACGCCGCCTAAGGCTTCCTCGCGCCTCTTTCTTACGAGACCCTGCCGTCGCGGACGGCAGGGTCTTCGGCGTTTCCCGGCCCGGCTAGGGTGCCGTTCATGGCGAACACTGAGAACGTCGGGGCGAATGTCGGGGCGCACACGGAGAACGTCGAGATCGGCGTCATCGGCGGGTCGGGCTTCTACTCGTTCCTCGACGACGTGACCGAGATACAGGTCGACACCCCCTACGGGCCGCCCAGTGACTCCCTCTTCCTCGGCGAGATCGCCGGGCGGCGGGTCGCCTTCCTTCCCCGGCACGGCCGTGGCCACCATCTGCCGCCGCACCGCATCAACTACCGCGCCAACCTGTGGGCACTGCGCTCCGTCGGCGCCCGCCAGGTGCTCGGGCCGTGCGCCGTGGGCGGGCTTCGCCCCGAGTACGGGCCCGGGACGCTGCTCGTGCCGGACCAGTTCGTGGACCGTACGCAGTCCCGGGCCCAGTCGTACTTCGACGGGCTGCCGGTGGCCGGCGGCAGCACACCGAACGTCGTCCACGTCTCGCTGGCCGACCCCTACTGCCCCGTCGGGCGCAAGGTCGCACTCCGTGCCGCGCGCGGGCGCGAGTGGGAACCGGTGGACGGCGGGACGCTGGTCGTGATCGAGGGGCCACGGTTCTCCACCCGCGCGGAGTCCCTCTGGTACCGGGCGCAGGGCTGGTCCGTGGTGGGCATGACCGGTCATCCCGAGGCGGCGCTCGCCCGTGAACTGGAGCTCTGCTACACGTCGATGACGCTGGTCACCGACCTCGACGCGGGCGCCGAGACCGGGGAAGGCGTCTCCCACGAGGAGGTGCTGAAGGTGTTCGCGGCGAATGTGGACCGGTTGCGGGGGGTGTTGTTCGACGCGGTGGCGGGGCTGCCCGTCGGTGGGGCGCGGGATTGTCTGTGTGCGTCGGCGTTGGGCGGGATGGATCCGGGGATCGAGCTGCCGTAGGGCGTCCGTGGCCGGTCGGGGGCGGGGTGTCCCGCCGGAGGGCCGTGCCGTCGGGGTCGTGCCGTCGGGGTCGGGGCCGTGCCGGTACGTCGAGCCCGCCGCTGCCGGGTGTCCTGCTGTTGGTTTTGTACGTGTCGTTTCCTGGAGGAGCCCTACGCGGCGGGCTTCGACGTACCGGCACGGCCCGCTCCCGTTGTGCGGGGCTCCGGTCCCGGCGCAGGGGGCGATCCTGTCTGGGTCGGGTGCGGCTCTCGGTGTGGGGGAACTGCCCCTTCGGGTGAGTGAGTTGTCCACAATCGTGTGGCTGTCCACTGGGTGCGGTGGGGATCTGTGTGAGGGCGCAGTCTGGGGGTGCAAGCCGATCTTCGACCCCAGGCGGTGGTACCCGTGTCGCAGCTCTCCTCCTTCCCGCGTCCGTTGGGCACGGACGTTCCCGGCACGTGCGAGGTGCCGCACTTCGCTCCCGTGCGGGTGCGTGGCGGGCGGTACGGGCTGCGGCGGCTGGTTCGGCACCGAAGGCGGACCCTGGCCGCGGGCTTGGCGGTGACCGCGGCGGCTCTCGTCGCGGCGGGGCCGGCTGACATCGCGGCGCGGGACACGGGGCCTCCGCGGGCTCGACCGGTGGTCGGTTCCGTGCGGGAGCGGCAGCCGGTCGAGATGGTGACGGCGCCAGTGCGGATCGCCGACGGGGCAACCGTGCGGCTGCTCAGGCCCGGTGACCGGGTCGACGTGGTCGCGGCGGAGCAGTCGGCGGCGGGCGACGCACGGGTGGTGGCGCGTGGAGCGCGGGTGACGAAGGTTCCCGAGTCCCCGGACAGCGTGGCCGAGGGTGGTGCGCTGGTCGTCCTGTCCGTTCCGCGTCGGACCGCGACGCGCCTGGCGGGTGCGGGCGCGACCTCCCGGCTGGCGGTGACCCTGTGCTGAGCTTGGCCACGACAGTCGGCGTCAGGCTGTCAAGTCCCTCGTCGGAGTCAGAGAATTGGACAGGGCCGCCACATCCTGACGTAGGTTGCGGAGCTGTTCATTCCACAGTCTGTGCGACCGAGAAGGGTCTCCCTGGTGAGCGAGAAGAAGAAGGGCCCGAGCCTCTGGGACGGCTTCAAGGCCTTCCTGATGCGCGGGAACGTCGTCGATCTGGCTGTCGCGGTGGTCATCGGCGCCGCCTTCACCAACATCGTCAACTCCGTGGTGAAGGGCGTGATCAACCCGCTGGTCGGCGCCTTCGGCACCAAGGACCTCGACAAGTACAGCTCGTGCCTGAAGGACCCCTGCACCTTCGACGATGCGACGGGGACCGCCACGAGCGGCATCCCCATCATGTGGGGCAGCGTTCTCAGCGCGACGCTGACCTTCCTGATCACCGCGGCCGTCGTCTACTTCCTGATGGTGCTGCCGATGTCCAAATACCTCGCGCGGCAGGTGGCCCGCCAGAAGGCGAAGGAGGGCACCCAGGAGGTCATCGAGGTGACCGAGCTGGAGGTTCTCAAGGAGATCCGCGACGCCCTGGTGGCCCAGCGCGGCTCCGGACACGACGAGCACTAGCAAGAAGCAGCAGCAAGAGCGGGATCGGGAGCCGCAGGGGCGCTGTCAGTCGGGCTCGGGAGGCTCTTGGGCGGTGGCGCGGTGGGTGCCTGCGCGGTGGGGCCGGGGGCCTTCTCAGATGTGGTGGGGCGGCTTCTCGTCGAGGAAGCGGGCCAGGTCCGCGGAGCTGTCGCCGGTCGGCCGCTCGCCCCATCCGCGGTCCGTGTCGTCCGCGGACGGTCGGCTCAGCGGGTCGTCGAAGACCAGCGCGGCCTTGGGGTCACGCGGTTCGGGGGTGGGCGCTTCGCTCATACCTCCAGGGTACGCGCAGGGAATCGTGGCGCTCCGGCCCCGGGCTGTGGGCCTGGACACTGTGACTGTGTGGCGGTTCCGCCGGAGACCCGGAGATCCGGGCTCCCGGAAACCCTGAGTCCGACCTCCTGTACGTCCCAGTAGTCCTCCAAGTCCTCGGGGCGCATCCCCGGGCCCCGTCCCCGAGTCCCGTCCTCAGGTCCCGTCCCCGGGTCCCGTCTTCGGGGGTTCCGGGGGTCGACACTGGGCGCATGACAGTTGACGCTCTGACCGATGTGACCGGGCTGCGCGTGGGGCATGCCACGCGGATCGGCGACGGTTGGCTCACCGGCACGACAGTCGTCCTGGCCCCGGAAGGTGGCGCGGTCGCGGCCGTGGACGTGCGCGGCGGCGGGCCCGGCACCAAGGAGACCGACGCGCTCGACCCGCGCAACGTGGTGCGGAAGATCGAGGCACTCGTCCTGACCGGCGGTAGCGCGTTCGGGCTGGACTCGGCGACGGGCGTGATGGCCTGGCTGGAGGAGCGCGGGCGTGGGGTACGGGTCGGGCCCGATCCGCGCCATGTCGTACCTGTCGTACCGGCTGCCTGCGTCTTCGACCTGGGCCGGGGCGGCGACTTCCGGGCCCGGCCCGACGCGGCGATGGGCCGTGAGGCCGTGGAGGCCGCGGCGGCCGGCGAGCTGGGTGCGCCCGTCCCGGAAGGGTGCGTGGGCGCGGGGGCCGGGGCGGCCGTCGGAATGATGAAGGGCGGGGTCGGCACCGCGAGTGCCGTGCTCGACTCGGGCGTCACGGTGGCGGCGCTCGTGGTGGCCAATGCGGCCGGATCGGTGGTGGAGCCGGAGACGGGGGCGCTGTACGGGGAGTTGGCCCAGGGGCGGATCAGCTGTCCCGCCACGGAGGTACACCGGGCGGCGCAGGTGCGGCTGGCCGAGGCCATGAAGAGAAACGCGGTTCCGCCGCTCAACACCACGCTGGCGGTGGTCGCCACCGATGCCGACCTGTCGAAGGCACAGGCACAGAAGGTCGCGGGCACTGCCCACGACGGCATCGCCAGAGCTGTCCGGCCTGTGCATCTGCTCAATGACGGCGACACGGTGTTCGCGCTCGCCACGGGGGTGCGTCCGCTCGCGGCGGAGGACCCTCTCGCGTTGAACGAGATCCTCGCAGCGGGCGCGGACCTGGTGACGCGCGCGATCGTGCGAGCCGTGCTGGCCGCAGAGTCGGCCGAAGGGCCGGGAGGGGTGTGGCGCGCCCACCGCGACTTGTACGGGAGGGAGTAGACGGG
>NZ_JAHRIB010000190.1 GCF_019090165.1 Streptomyces sp. BV286 | reverse complement strand
CGGGGAGATCGCGGCTGCGCACGTGGCCGGGGTGTTCTCTCTTGACGACGCGGCGATGTTGGTGGCGGCTCGTGGGCGGTTGATGGATGGGCTGCCGGCGGGTGGGGTGATGGTGGCGGTCCAGGCCACCGAGTCGGAGGTACGTGAGCTGCTGGAGGGTGTTGAGGGGGCGGGTATCGCTGCGGTGAACGGGCCGCGTGCGGTGGTGCTCTCGGGCACCGAGGCTGCGGTGCTGCCGGTGGTGGAGGCGCTGCGGGAGCGTGGGGTGAAGACCAAGCAGCTCCAGGTCAGTCACGCTTTCCATTCGCCGCTGATGGAGCCCATGCTCGCGGAGTTCCGTCGGGTCGCCGAGGTCCTGGACTACGAGGCGCCGCGGATCGCCGTGGTCTCGAACGTGACGGGCGCCGTGGCCTCGGCGCAGGAGCTCTGCGCACCGGAGTACTGGGTGCGGCATGTCCGCGAGGCGGTGCGTTTCGGCTCGGGCGTGGAGGCCCTGGTTGCTGCCGGTGTGACGTCGTTCGTCGAGCTGGGCCCGGACGGTGTGCTCAGTGGGATGGCTCGTGAGTCGCTGGCGGAGGACTCGGATGTGGCGTGCGTGCCCGTGATGCGTCGGGACCGGGATGAGGTGCGGGAGTTCCTGACCGGACTCGCCCGGCTCACTGTCCGTGGCGTTGCGGTGAGTTGGGAGCCGCTGACGGCGGGCGGTCGCCGGGTGGAGTTGCCCACGTACGCCTTCCAGCGGCGCTGGTTCTGGCTGGAGGCCGGCCAGAAGACCACCGACGCGGCCGGGCTCGGACAGTCGGCCGCCGACCATCCCCTGGTGGGCGCGGTGGTCGGGCTGGCCGGCGGCGACGGGTCGGTGCTGACCGGGCGGCTGTCCCTGAAGTCGCACCCGTGGCTCGCCGACCACGCCGTCGCCGGTGTGGTGCTGCTGCCCGGCACGGCCTTCGTCGAGCTGGCGGTACGCGCCGGTGACCAGGTCGGCTGCGGACGGCTGGAGGAACTGACGCTGGAGGCGCCGCTGGTGGTGCCCGAGCGCGGAGCCGTACAGGTACAGGTCGTGGTCGGGGCGCTGGAGGAGTCCGGCGTCCGCTCGCTGAGCGTGTACTCCCGTGCCGAGGACGAGGGCGTGGAGGAGGCCTGGACCCGGCACGCCACGGGCTTCGTCGCGGGCGGTGCAGGCACCGACGGCATGGGCCTGGAGTCATGGCCGCCCGCGGGCGCCGTGGCCGTCGACGCGAGCGACGTGTACGAGACCATGGCGGGGCAGGGCTACGGCTACGGGCCGGTGTTCCAGGGGCTGCGCTCGGTGTGGCGCCGTGCGGACGAGGTGTTCGCGGAGGTCGCCCTCCCCGAGGGCGCGCAGGCGGACGCGCAGCGCTTCGGACTGCACCCGGCGCTGCTGGACGCCGCACTGCACGCGACCGACTACCTGGACCCGCAGGGTCCCGATGCCGCCGCCGAGACACGACTGCCGTTCGCGTGGACCGGAGTGACGCTCCACGCCACCGGTGCGTCCGCGCTGCGGGTGCGGATCACGGCGACCGGGAACGACGGCTACGCGCTCGACCTCGCCGACAGCGCCGGGCAGCCCGTCGCGACCGTGCGGTCCCTCGTCCTCCGCCCGGTCACCGCGGAACAACTGCGCGGGGCCCGGAGCGGCCCCGACTCGATGTTCCGGGTGGACTGGACCCCGGTCACGGCCGAGCCGACCCCGGCCGACGGCGTCTGGACCCTCGTCGGCCCCGACGAGCCCGGTCTGGCGTCCGCACTCGTCGGCGCCGGCGTACGCTGCACCGCTCACGACGACCTGGACGACCTCGGGGCCGCCCTCGACGCAGGGGCTGTCGTCCCCGACTTCGTCGTTGCCGACCTGCCGTCACCGGCCGGCCAGGGCACCGACGTGCCCGCGGCCGTCCGTGCCGCGGCCGACGCCGCGCTGCGGCTCGTCCAGACCTGGCTCGCCGACGAACGCCTAGCCGCCACCCGGCTCGTCGTCGTCACACGCGACGCCGTCTCCGTCGACCCGGCCGCGGGCGGCGGCCCCGACCTGGCCCTGGCTCCCGTCTGGGGCCTGCTCCGCTCCGCACAGGCCGAGAACCCCGACCGCATCCGCCTCGTCGACATCGACGACACCGAGCCCTCGCGCACCGCCCTGGCCCTCGTGACCTCCGTGGACGAGCCCGAACTCGCCCTGCGCAAGGGCAACCTCTACGCCCCCCGCCTGGTCCGGGCCGCCGCTGACACCGGGCTCGTACGGCCCCCGGACGCCACGAGCTGGCGCCTGGACGTGCTGACCCAGGGCACCCTGGACAACCTCGCCCTCATCCCAAGCGACGCCGACCGGCAGCCGCTGGCCGAGGGACAGATACGTATCTCCGTCCGAGCCGCGGGTGTCAACTTCCGTGACGTCCTCGTCGCCCTCGGCATGTACCCGACCAAGGCGGACATCGGCGGCGAAGCGGCCGGCATCGTCGAGGAGGTCGGTCCCGGAGTCACCGGATTCGCGCCCGGCGACCGCGTCATGGGCCTCTTCGACACGGCCTTCGGCCCGCACGCCGTCACCGACCACCGCACGCTCGTCCCGATGCCGCGCAGTTGGTCCTACGCGCAGGCCGCGACCGTCCCGCTCGTCTTCTCCACCGCGTACTACGGCCTGGTGGACCTCGCGGACGTGCACTCCGGAGAATCGGTCCTCGTCCACGCCGCGGCCGGCGGCGTCGGCATGGCGGCCGTGCAACTCGCCCGCCACCTAGGGGCAGAGGTGTACGGCACGGCCAGCCCGGCCAAGTGGGACGCACTGCGTTCCGCCGGTCTGGACGACGACAACATCGCGTCCTCCCGAGACACCGAGTTCGAGCGGAAGTTCCTCGACAGCACCGGCGGCCGTGGCGTCGACGTCGTCCTGGACTCCCTCACCGGCGAGTTCATCGACGCGTCCCTGCGCCTCATGCCGCGCGGCGGACGCTTCGCCGAGATGGGCAAGACCGACGTCCGCGACCCCGAGCAGGTGGCCGAGCAGTACCCCGGCGTGCGCTACCGCGCCTTCGACCTCTTCGAGGCGGACCTCGACCGACTCCAGGCGATTCTGCGGGAGTTGCTCGCCCTCTTCGACAGCGGAGCGCTGTCGCCCCTGCCCGTACGCACCTGGGACGTCACCCACGCCCCCGATGCCTTCCGCCACATGGCGCAGGCCCGCCACATCGGCAAGGTCGCTCTTACCATGCCTGCCCCGCTTTGGGGCACCAGTGCCAGTGCCAGTGCCAGTGCCAGTAGCAGTGCTGGTGGTGGTGTGGTGTTGGTGACTGGTGGTACGGGTGGTCTGGGTGCGGTGGTGGCCCGGCACTTGGTCGTATCGCACGGTGTGGAGCGTCTGGTGTTGCTGTCGCGGCGGGGTCAGGATGCGCCGGGTGCGGTTGAACTGGTGGCTGAGCTGGCCGGGTTGGGTGCTCACGTGGAGGTTGTGGCGTG
>NZ_JAHRIB010000189.1 GCF_019090165.1 Streptomyces sp. BV286 | reverse complement strand
CGGGGAGATCGCGGCTGCGCACGTGGCCGGGGTGTTCTCTCTTGACGACGCGGCGATGTTGGTGGCGGCTCGTGGGCGGTTGATGGATGGGTTGCCTGCGGGTGGGGTGATGGTGGCGGTCCAGGCCGCCGAGTCGGAGGTACGTGAGCTGCTGGACGGGGTGCTGGACGCGGGTATTGCGGCGGTGAATGGGCCGCGTGCGGTGGTCCTTTCGGGCACGGAGGCTGCGGTGCTGCCGGTGGTGGAGGCGCTGCGGGAGCGTGGGGTGAAGACCAAGCAGCTCCAGGTCAGCCACGCCTTCCATTCTCCGCTGATGGAACCGATGCTCGACGACTTCGCCGCTGTGGTGGAGGGGTTGACGTTCAACGCTCCGGCTCTCGGGGTCGTGTCGAACGTGACCGGGGAGATTGCGTCGGCGCAGGAACTCTGCGCACCCGGGTACTGGGTGCGGCACGTCCGTGAGGCGGTGCGGTTCGGCTCCGGAATTGAGGCTCTTCTGGATGCTGGTGCGTCGTCGTTCGTCGAGCTGGGCCCCGAGGGTGTGCTGAGCGGGATGGCTCGTGAGTCGCTGGCGGAGGACTCGGATGTGGCGTGCGTGCCCGTGATGCGTCGGGACCGCGACGAGGTACGGGAGTTCCTGACCGCCCTAGCCCGGCTCAATGTACGTGGCGTTGCGGTGAGTTGGAAGCCGTTGACGGCGGGCGGACGCCGGGTCGAACTGCCCACGTACGCCTTCCAGCGTGAGCGGTACTGGCTTGAGGGTGGCTGGTCGGTGACCGATGCGGCAGGACTGGGTCAGTCGGCCGCGGATCACCCGCTCGTGGGCGCGGTGGTCGGGATGGCCGAGGGTGAGGGCGTTGTCCTGACGGGGCGGCTGTCCCTGAAGTCGCATCCGTGGCTGGCCGATCACACCGTCGCCGGTGTGGTGGTGTTCCCGGGGACCGGGTTCGTCGAGTTGCTGGTGCGGGCGGGCGACGAGGTCGGCTGCGGGCGCATCGAGGAGCTGACCCAGGAAGCCCCTCTCGTCGTGCCCGACCGTGGCGGCGTACAGGTGCAGGTCCTCGTCGAGGCGGCGAACGAGTCCGGGGAACGGCCGGTCGCCGTGTACTCGCGGGTGGAGGGTGCGGATGAGGAGGTGCCGTGGACGCGGCATGCCAGTGGTCTGTTGAGTCCTTCGGAGGCGTCGGCCGGGTTCGAGCTCGCGCAGTGGCCGCCCGCCGGAGCGGAAGCCCTCGACATCGAGGGCATGTACGAGCGACCGGAATCCGGCTTGGTCTACGGTCCTCTGTTCCAGGGCTTGACCGCCGCATGGCGTAAGGGTGACGAGGTCTACGCGGAGATCGAGCTGCCCGCCGAAGCGGCTGGGGAGGCTGCCCGATTCGGCCTGCATCCCGCACTCCTCGACGCTGCCCTGCACGCTCTCGGCTTCTCGCCCTCCTACGAGGAAGAGGAAGAGGACGGCACCGTGGCCCGACTCCCGTTCTCGTGGTCGGGGGTGTCGTTGTTTGCGGTGGGTGCGTCGGTGTTGCGGGTGTGTGTGCGGCATGTGGCGCGGGATCGGGTGTCGTTGTGGGTTGCTGATGGTGTGGGTGTGCCGGTGGCGGTGGTGGAGTCGCTGGTGTTGCGGGCGATTTCGTCGGGTCAGGTGGGGGCTGCTGGTGGGGTGCCGGTGGTGGCTGGTGGTGGGTTGTTCGAGGTGGTGTGGTCGCCCGTTGCCGGTGCTGTGGCCGGCGTGGGCGGTGTCGGAAGTGGTGTGAGTGGTGGGGCGCCGGGTGTGCTGGTGCTGGAGGGTGAGCGTTTGGGTTTGGCGGGCGCGGAGCTGGAGCGTGTGCTGGCCTGGTTGCAGGAGGGTGTGTCGGGTGTGGGGGGTGCTGGTTCTCGTGTGGTGGTGACGCGGGGGGCGGTGTCTGTGGGTGTGGGTGGTGTGGTGGATGTGGTGTCGGCTGGGGTGTGGGGGTTGGTGCGGTCGGCGCAGGCGGAGCATCCGGGTCGGTTTGTGTTGGTGGATGTGGGTGTGGAGGGGGATGTTGAGGCGGGTGTGCGGGCTGCTCTGGTGTCGGGGGAGGAGCAGGTCGCTGTCCGTGGCGGTGAGGTTTTCGTTCCTCGTCTGACGCGGGTGGCCTCGGGTGGTGGGGTGACGTCGTGGGGTGCCAGTGCCAGTGCCAGTGCCAGTGCTGGTGGTGGTGTGGTGTTGGTGACGGGTGGTACGGGTGGTCTGGGTGCGGTGGTGGCCCGGCATCTGGTGGTGTCGCATGGTGTGGAGCGTCTGGTGTTGCTGTCGCGGCGGGGTCAGGATGCGCCGGGTGCGGCTGAACTCGTTGCTGAGCTTGCGGACTTGGGTGCCCGGGCGGATGTGGTGGCGTGTGATGTGAGTGATCGTGCTGCGTTGGCTGCTGTGGTGGATGGTCTGGGTTCGGAGTTGTCGGCGGTGGTGCACACGGCCGGTGTGGTCGATGACGGTGTGCTGGAGTCGCTGACGCCGGAGCGGTTGGATGGTGTGCTGGGTCCGAAGGCGGATGCTGCGTGGTATCTGCATGAGTTGACGCGGGAGTTGGACCTTTCCGCCTTTGTGTTGTTCTCGTCGTTGTCGGGGACGGTGGGTGGTGCGGGGCAGGGCAACTACGCGGCGGCGAATGCGTATCTGGACGGGTTGGCGGAGTATCGGCGGGGGTTGGGACTGCCCGCGACCTCACTGGCCTGGGGACTCTGGGAAGAGAC
>NZ_JAHRIB010000188.1 GCF_019090165.1 Streptomyces sp. BV286 | reverse complement strand
TCGACCGCGAACAGAGCAGCCTGCGCATACACCGTCCGCGTCAACAGAGCAGCCGCAGCACTCCCCGGCTCCGCGAACAACACCTCCCGCAACGAAAGATCCAGACCCTCCAGACCAACATCCAACAGATCACACGACCGCTCCAACGACTCCCCGAACACCGGGAACGACGCAGCCAACTCCCGCCCCATCCCCACCCGCTGAGCACCCTGACCCGTGAACAAGAACGCCAACTTGCTCGACGCGGAGGCAGTTCCCTGCACCAGGCCGGCTGTGGGACGGCCTTCGGCGAGTGCTTCGAGTGCGGCGAGAAGGTCCTGCCGCTCGGAGGCGACGACGACGGCCCGGTGGTTGAACAGGGTGCGGGTGGTCAGGAGAGCCCGTGCGATGTCGCGGGGAGCGGAATCGTCGGAGTGGCCGACGTGCGCGAGGAGGCGCCGGGCCTGATCCCGCACGGCGTCCTCGGTGCGCCCCGACACGACCCACGGCACGGGGACGTCCGTCGTCCGGGCCGTCTCCGGCGGCTCGGGCGTGCCCGCCGCGCCGGCGGACGGTTCGTCCTGCGGTGCCTGCTCCACGATGACGTGGGCGTTCGTCCCGCTCACGCCGAAGGAGGAGACGCCGGCCCGGCGCGGCCGACCGTTCTGCGGCCACTCCCGCGCCTCGCTCAGCAACTCGACCGCGCCGACGGACCAGTCCACGTGCGGCGAAGGCTCGCTGACATGCAGGGTCTTGGGCAGGACGCCCGCCCGCATCGCCATCACCATCTTGATCACACCGGCCACACCCGCGGCCGCCTGCGTATGACCGAGGTTCGACTTCGAGGACCCGAGCCACAGCGGCTGGCCTTCGTCCCGACCCTGACCGTAGGTCGCGAGCACCGCCTGCGCCTCGATCGGGTCACCAAGGGTCGTACCTGTGCCATGCGCCTCGACGGCGTCGACCTCAGAGGCCGAGAGTCCGGCACTCGCCAGCGCCTGACGGATCACCCGCTGCTGCGACGGACCGTTCGGAGCCGTCAGACCATTACTCGCACCATCCTGGTTCAACGCCGAACCCCGCACCACGGCCAGCACCTCGTGACCGTTGCGCCGCGCATCCGACAACCGCTCCAGAACGAGGACACCCACACCCTCGGACCAGCCCGTGCCGTCCGCGTCGGCGGAGAACGCCTTGCAACGCCCGTCCGCGGCCAGGCCGCGCTGACGGCTGAAGTCGATGAAGGTGTCCGGACCGGCCATGACGGTCACGCCACCGGCGATGGCCATCGTGCACTCGCCCTGGCGCAGGGCGTGGGCTGCGGAGTGGAGGGCTACGAGCGAGGAGGAGCAGGCGGTGTCGATCGTGACGGCCGGGCCCTCCAGGCCGAGCGTGTAGGCGACACGGCCGGAGACGACGCTGCCGGAGATACCGGTGCCCAGATAGCCCTCGGCGCCTTCGGGGATGTCGACGATACGGGTGCCGTAGTCGTGATACATGACGCCTGCGAAGACGCCGGTCTGGCTGCCCTTGAGGTCGGCGGGGACGATGCCCGCCTGCTCGAACGCCTCCCAGGCCGTCTCCAGCAGGAGCCGCTGCTGCGGATCCATGACGATGGCCTCACGCGGCGAGATCCCGAAGAACTCCGCGTCGAAATCACCCGCGTCATGCAGGAATCCGCCCTCGCGGGTGTAGCTCGTTCCGACGTGATCGGGATCCGGGTGGTAGATCGCGTCCAGGTCCCATCCACGGTCGGTCGGGAACTCCGAGATGGCGTCCCGGCCCTCGGCGACCAACCGCCACAGGTCCTCCGGGGAGCGGACTCCGCCGGGGTAGCGGCAGCCCATCCCGACGATGACGATCGGGTCGTCGTCCCCGCGGCCGGATGCGAACACCGGCCGCGTGGGTTCCGTTTCGACGGCTCCGCCCGAGACCTCGGCGAGGAGGAAGTCCGCCAGTGCGTCGGTGGACGGATAGTCGAAGACGAGCGTCGCCGGCAACCGCACCCCCGCCTCCGCGCTGAGGCTGTTCCGCAGTTCCACCGCTGTCAGCGAATCGAAGCCCAGATCCTGGAACGCGCGCCCCGGCTCAACCAGCTCCGCCGACGCGTACCCCAGCACCTGCGCCACCTGACCCCGCACCACGCCGAGCACCAGCGCCCGACGCTCCCCCGCCGACAGCCCCACCAACCGCTCGGCAAGGCCGCCGCCGGATCCGGTCGTCCGCCCTCCCGCCGTACGGCGTCGAGGTGTACGGACCACATCGCGGAAGACCGGGGGAAGTTCATCGGTGTGCGCACCCAGAGCCGCGATGTCCAGGTGCGCGGGTGCCAGAGTCACCTTGCCTGTCGCCAACGCGGCGTCGAACAGCGCCAGGCCATTCTCCACCGACAGCGGAAGCACGCCGCCGCGGGCCATACGGTTGCGGTCCGTGTCGCCGAGAGACTCCGTCATTCCCCCGCGCCCGGTCTCTTCCCAGAGTCCCCAGGCCAGTGAGGTCGCGGGCAGTCCCAACCCCCGCCGATACTCCGCCAACCCGTCCAGATACGCATTCGCCGCCGCGTAGTTGCCCTGCCCCGCACCACCCACCGTCCCCGACAACGACGAGAACAACACAAAGGCGGAAAGGTCCAACTCCCGCGTCAACTCATGCAGATACCACGCAGCATCCGCCTTCGGACCCAGCACACCATCCAACCGCTCCGGCGTCAGCGACTCCAGCACACCGTCATCGACCACACCGGCCGTGTGCACCACCGCCGACAACTCCGAACCCAGACCATCCACCACAGCAGCCAACGCAGCACGATCACTCACATCACACGCCACCACATCCGCCCGGGCACCCAAGTCCGCAAGCTCAGCAACGAGTTCAGCCGCACCCGGCGCATCCTGACCCCGCCGCGACAGCAACACCAGACGCTCCACACCATGCGACACCACCAGATGCCGGGCCACCACCGCACCCAGACCACCCGTACCACCCGTCACCAACACCACACCACCACCAGCACTGGCACTGGCACTGGCACTGGCACCCCACGACGTCACCCCACCACCCGAGGCCACCCGCGTCAGACGAGGAACGAAAACCTCACCGCCACGGACAGCGACCTGCTCCTCCCCCGACACCAGAGCAGCCCGCACACCCGCCTCAACATCCCCCTCCACACCCACATCCACCAACACAAACCGACCCGGATGCTCCGCCTGCGCCGACCGCACCAACCCCCACACCCCAGCCGACACCACATCCACCACACCACCCACACCCACAGACACCGCCCCCCGCGTCACCACCACACGAGAACCAGCACCCCCCACACCCGACACACCCTCCTGCAACCAGGCCAGCACACGCTCCAGCTCCGCGCCCGCCAAACCCAAACGCTCACCCTCCAGCACCAGCACACCCGGCGCCCCACCACTCACACCACTTCCGACACCGCCCACGCCGGCCACAGCACCGGCAACGGGCGACCACACCACCTCGAACAACCCACCACCAGCCACCACCGGCACCCCACCAGCAGCCCCCACCTGACCCGACGAAATCGCCCGCAACACCAGCGACTCCACCACCGCCACCGGCACACCCACACCATCAGCAACCCACAACGACACCCGATCCCGCGCCACATGCCGCACACACACCCGCAACACCGACGCACCCACCGCAAACAACGACACCCCCGACCACGAGAACGGGA
>NZ_JAHRIB010000187.1 GCF_019090165.1 Streptomyces sp. BV286 | reverse complement strand
CGACCCACCTCCGGCCACCCCCGCGCCTCACTCAGCAACTCCACCGCACCCGCAGACCAGTCCACATGCGGCGACGGCTCATCAACATGCAGGGTCTTGGGAAGGACGCCTGCCCGCATGGCCATCACCATCTTGATCACACCAGCCACACCCGCAGCCGCCTTGGTGTGTCCGATGTTGGACTTCGAGGACCCGAGCCACAGCGGTTGGTCCTCGCCGCGGTCCTGGCCGTACGTGGCGAGCAGCGCCTGCGCCTCGATCGGGTCGCCAAGGGTCGTACCCGTACCGTGCGCCTCGACCGCATCCACCTCAGCCGGTGTCAGACCAGCATTCGCCAACGCCTGACGAATCACCCGCTGCTGCGACGGACCGTTCGGAGCCGTCAGACCATTACTCGCACCATCCTGGTTCAACGCCGAACCCCGCACCACGGCCAGCACCTCGTGACCGTTGCGCCGCGCATCCGACAACCGCTCAAGGACGAGGACACCCACGCCCTCACCCCAGCCCGTACCGTCCGCGTCCGCCGAGAACGCCTTGCAGCGGCCGTTCGGGGAGAGGGCACGCTGGCGGCTGAACTCGATGAACGACTCGGGGGTCGCCATGACAGCCACACCACCGGCGACGGCCATCGTGCACTCGCCCTGGCGCAGGGACTGCGCGGCGAGATGGATGGCCACGAGAGAAGAGGAGCAGGCCGTGTCGATCGAGACCGCGGGGCCTTCGAGACCGAGGGTGTAGGCGACACGGCCCGTGACGATGCTGCCGGACCCGATGTTGCCCGCGTAGTCGTGGTACATGACGCCCGCGAAGACGCCGGTCTGGCTGCCTTTGAGGTCGGCGGGGACGATGCCCGCCTGCTCGAACGCCTCCCAGGCCGTCTCCAGCAGCAGCCGCTGCTGCGGATCGGTCTCGGTGGCCTCGCGGGGCGAGATCCCGAAGAACGCGGCGTCGAACTCGCCCGCGTTGTAGATGAATCCGCCCTCGCGGGTGTAGCTCGTGCCCGCGTTGGTCGGGTCAGGGTGGTAGATCGCGTCCAGGTCCCATCCGCGGTCGGTCGGGAACTCGGAGATCGCGTCCCGGCCTTCGTCCATGAGCTGCCAGAGGTCCTCCGGGGAGCGGACTCCGCCGGGGTAGCGGCAGCCCATGCCGACAATCACGATCGGGTCGTCGTCGGTGACACTGCCCAGCGCGGGGAGGGCCGCGGCGGCAGCGGGTATCTCGCCCGAGACTTCGGCGAGGAGGAAGTCCGCCAGGATGTCGGAGGACGGGTAGTCGAAGACGAGCGTCGCCGGCAACCGCACCCCTGCCACGGCACTGAGACCGTTGCGCAGTTCCACGGCCGTCAGCGAGTCGAAGCCCAGATCCTGGAACGCCCGTCCCGGCTCGACCAACTCGGCCGACGCGTATCCCAGCACCTGCGCCACCTGAGCCCGCACCACGCCGAGCACCAGCGTCCGGCGTTCCTCCGCCGTCAGCCCCACCAACCGGTCCGCCAGGGCGTTCTCCGTGGCAGCGGCGATGTCCTGGGAAGTGATCGCAGCCGAGCGGCGGGCGCGCGGGCCTGTCAGGTCACGGAACAGCGGTGAGAGGGTGTCGCCCTGCTCGCGAAGAGCGGCGATGTCGAACCGGGCGGGGACGACCGTCGACCGGTCGGACGCGACAGCGGCGTCGAACAGCGACAGCCCGTCCTGGACGGAGAGGGTACGGATGCCCGTACGGTCCATCCTCTCCAGGTCGGCGGCGGTGAGCCGACTGCCCATTCCCGTCGTCTCTTCCCAGAGTCCCCAGGCCAGTGAGGTCGCGGGCAGTCCCAACCCCCGCCGATACTCCGCCAACCCGTCCAGATACGCATTCGCCGCCGCGTAGTTGCCCTGCCCCGCACCACCCACCGTCCCCGACAACGACGAGAACAACACAAAGGCGGAAAGGTCCAACTCCCGCGTCAACTCATGCAGATACCACGCAGCATCCGCCTTCGGACCCAGCACACCATCCAACCGCTCCGGCGTCAGCGACTCCAGCACACCGTCATCGACCACACCGGCCGTGTGCACCACCGCCGACAACTCCGAACCCAGACCATCCACCACAGCAGCCAACGCAGCACGATCACTCACATCACACGCCACCACATCCGCCCGGGCACCCAAGTCCGCAAGCTCAGCAACGAGTTCAGCCGCACCCGGCGCATCCTGACCCCGCCGCGACAGCAACACCAGACGCTCCACACCATGCGACACCACCAGATGCCGGGCCACCACCGCACCCAGACCACCCGTACCACCCGTCACCAACACCACACCACCACCAGCACTGGCACTGGCACTGGCACTGGCACCCCACGACGTCACCCCACCACCCGAGGCCACCCGCGTCAGACGAGGAACGAAAACCTCACCGCCACGGACAGCGACCTGCTCCTCCCCCGACACCAGAGCAGCCCGCACACCCGCCTCAACATCCCCCTCCACACCCACATCCACCAACACAAACCGACCCGGATGCTCCGCCTGCGCCGACCGCACCAACCCCCACACCCCAGCCGACACCACATCCACCACACCACCCACACCCACAGACACCGCCCCCCGCGTCACCACCACACGAGAACCAGCACCCCCCACACCCGACACACCCTCCTGCAACCAGGCCAGCACACGCTCCAGCTCCGCGCCCGCCAAACCCAAACGCTCACCCTCCAGCACCAGCACACCCGGCGCCCCACCACTCACACCACTTCCGACACCGCCCACGCCGGCCACAGCACCGGCAACGGGCGACCACACCACCTCGAACAACCCACCACCAGCCACCACCGGCACCCCACCAGCAGCCCCCACCTGACCCGACGAAATCGCCCGCAACACCAGCGACTCCACCACCGCCACCGGCACACCCACACCATCAGCAACCCACAACGACACCCGATCCCGCGCCACATGCCGCACACACACCCGCAACACCGACGCACCCACCGCAAACAACGACACCCCCGACCACGAGAACGGGA
>NZ_JAHRIB010000186.1 GCF_019090165.1 Streptomyces sp. BV286 | reverse complement strand
CAAGGTCCTCCAAGCCGACGTCCAACAGGTCACACGTGCGCTCCAGCGACTCCGCGAACACCGGGAACGACGCGGCCAACTCCCGGCCCATCCCCACCCGCTGAGCACCCTGCCCCGTGAACAAGAACGCCAGCCGACCGTCCACGACGCGGCCCGACACCACCCCAGGCGCCTCACCACCAGCAGCCAGCACCTCCAACGACCGAAGCAGCTCCGCACGCGAGGAACCCAGCACCACACCCCGATGCTCCAACCCAGCCCGCGACACACCCAAGGAAAACGCCACGTCCACCGCAGTGGATCCCGCGGACATCTGCTGATCCAGCAACCGCGTCGCCTGCGCGCGCAGTGCCTCCGCCGACTTGCCCGACACCAGCCACGGCACCGGCAACCCAGCCACGCCCGACTCGACACCAGCCTCCGCGACAGGCTCCTCCACCGGCGCCTGCTCCACGATCACATGCGCGTTCGTACCACTCACCCCGAAGGAGGAGACACCCGCCCGCCGCGGACGCCCCACCTCCGGCCACGCCCGCGCCTCCGTCAACAACTCCACCGCACCCGCAGACCAGTCCACATGACTCGACGGCTCACCCACATGCAGTGTCTTCGGAAGCACCCCGTTCCTGATGGCCATGATCATCTTGATGATGCCGCTGACGCCGGCAGCCGCCTGGGTGTGCCCGATGTTCGACTTGATCGAGCCCAGCCAGAGCGGACGGTCCTCCTCGCGGTCCTGGCCGTAGGTGGCGAGCAGTGCCTGTGCCTCGATCGGGTCACCCAGAGTCGTACCCGTACCGTGCGCCTCGACCGCGTCCACCTCGGCCGCCGTCAGACCAGCATTCGCCAGCGCCTGACGGATCACCCGCTGCTGCGACGGACCGTTCGGAGCCGTCAGACCATTGCTCGCACCATCCTGGTTCAACGCCGAACCGCGGATGACGGCCAGCACCTGGTGACCGTTGCGCCGCGCGTCCGACAACCGCTCAAGCAGGAGCAGGCCCGCACCCTCGCCCCAGCCGGTGCCGTCGGTGTCGTCGGAGAAGGCCTTGCACCGACCGTCCGACGCCAGGCCGCTCTGTCGGCTGAACGCGATGAACGGTCCGGGTGTCGACATGATCGTCACCCCGCCCGCGAAGGCCATCGCGCATTCCTTCTGCCGGAGTGCCTGGCAGGCGAGATGCAGGGCCACGAGCGAGGAAGAGCACGCGGTGTCCACGGACACCGACGGCCCTTCCAGGCCGAGTACGTACGAGACGCGGCCGGAGACCACGGCCGCCACGCTGCCGGTGGCCAGGTATGCCTCCGTGTCCTGCGGCGAACGGTCCATGAGGTCGGCGTAGTCCTGGCCGTTGGTTCCCGCGAAGACGCCGACGGACGCGCCGCGCAGGCTGTGCGGATCGATGCCGGCCCGCTCGCTGGTCTCCCAGGCAAGCTCCAGCAGGAGCCGCTGCTGCGGATCCATGGCGAGGGCCTCACGCGGCGAGATCCCGAAGAAGTCCGCGTCGAAATCCGCCGCGTCGTGGACGAACCCACCGCGTGCCACGTACGTGCTCCCGACGGCGCCCGTGTCGCCGCCGAGGAGCGTGTCGAAGTCCCAGCCCCGGTCGCCCGGGAACTCCGTGATGGCGTCACCGCCTTCGGCGACAAGCCGCCACAGGTCCTCCGGGGTCCGCACCTCACCGGGATAGCGGCAGCCCATGGCGACGACCGCGATCGGCTCGTGCTCCTCCGACTCGGCCTCGCGCAGCCGCTGCCGGGTCGCGTGCAGATCGGCCGTGACCCGCTTGAGGTAGTCCAGGAGCTTCTGGTCGTTCGACATCTGGTGCCACACCAATCTCGGTACGAGGAACGTCCGGAGGTCAGGGATGCGGGGACGCGGGGAGGGGAGGCCTCGGGAGCCCCGAGGCGGCCAGGAGCCATGGGGGGCCGAGGCGGTCCGGCGGTCCTCCGTTCGAGGACGCCGCTGGTGTCCTGTAGGGCTCTTGATCTCTGGGTCAGCCCAGCCCGAGGTCCTTGTCGATGAGGTCGAAGATGTCGTCGGCTGTGGCCGCTTCCAGCCTGTCCGCGAGGGCCTCGGTCTCCGGGACACCCGCGCCGACGATCTCGTTCAGCTTGGTCACCAGCCCCTGGAGCCGGGAGGTGAGACGCATCCGCTCGATGTCCGCCGACGGGAGCGACGTCACCGAGGCTTCCAGCCGGTCGAGTTCGGCCAGGAGCGGTACTGCGCCCGCGGCCGCCCCCTCGTCCTGGAACAGCTCCGATTTGAGGTGGGCCGTCAGGGCGAGCGGGGTGGCGTAGTCGAAGACCGTCGTGGCGGGCAGTCGCAGGCCGGAGGCCGTGT
Source organism: Streptomyces sp. BV286 (assembly GCF_019090165.1). Lineage (GTDB taxonomy): Bacteria > Actinomycetota > Actinomycetes > Streptomycetales > Streptomycetaceae > Streptomyces. Next base: position 2,593 of record NZ_JAHRIB010000186.1, on the reverse strand, counting down.
TGAGCCGGTTGCGCAGTTCGACGGCGGTCACGGAGTCGAAGCCGAGGTCCTTGAAGGAATGGTCCGGCTCCACGTCGGCGGCGTCCGAGTACCGGAGCACGGCGGCCACCTGCGTGCGTACGACGTCGAGAAGCGCGTGGTCGCGTTCCGCGGGCGAGAGCCCGGCCAGGCGTACGGCGATCGAATCCTGCCCCGTCGTGTCCTCGTCCGGTGCGGCCGTCTCCGTGCCCTCGGACAGTGCGGCGCGCACCTCCGCGAGACCGTCGAGGAGGGGCCGTGCCCTGGAGATGGTGAAGACCGGAGCGAAGCGCTGCCAGTCGATGTCCGTGGCGATGAGGTGCCCGGTTCCGTGATCGAGCACTTGCCGCAGGATGTCGAGGGCCAGGCGCGGTTCCATCGCCCGGACACCGATGCGGCGCAGCTGTGCGTCGGTGTCGGCGTCCGCGCCGTCACCGCCCCACAGGCCCCAAGCGATGGACGTGGCGGGGAGTCCGCGGGAGCGCCTGTTGTGGGCGAGGGCGTCCAGGAAAGCGTTGGCTCCGCCGTACGCGGCCTGGTTGGCGTTGCCCCAAACGGCCGAGCCGGAGGAGAAGGTGACGAACACCTCCAGGTCCCGGTCCACGAGCAGTTCGTCCAGGTGCATGGCCCCGCCGATCTTGGCGCGGGTCATCCGGGAGAAATCGTCGAGCGTGATCTCCGAGAGCCGCTGCTCCCCCTCCGGGACCGCTCCGGCCAGGTGGAAGACGCCGGTGAGCGGTGCGGCTTCGGGCAGCGACGCGATGAGTTCGCGTACGGCTTCACGGTCGGCGATGTCGCAGGCCGCGAACGTGACCTTCGCGCCGAGTACGGCGAGTTCCGCTTCCAGGCCGGCCGCACCGCGGGCCTCGGCTCCACTGCGACTCGTGAGCACGAGGTGCTCGACGCCGTCGCGAGCGAGCCGGAGCGCCACCTGCGCGCCGATCCCGCCGGTGCCGCCGGTGACCAGGACGGTGCCGTGAGGCTGCCACGACCTCGCCGGCGGGGTCATGGCGTCATCGAGGCGTGCCCGGACCATACGGCGGGCGAAGAGACCGGCCGTACGGATCGCGATCTGGTCCTCCGGCTCGTCCGAGGCCAGTACGGCGCACAACAGGTCGGCAGTGCGCGCGTCGATCTCCGACGGCAGGTCCAGCAGCCCGCCCCAGGTGTCGGGGTGGTCGAGCGCCAACGACGCCCCCATGCCCCACACGGTCGCCTGCGCCGGGTTGCCGACCTCCGAGGAGTCGATGGCGGCGACGGCCTGTGAAGTGACGCACCACAAAGGGGAGTTCGCCTCCAGGGCGTCCAGGGCCCGAACGAGTGCGATGGTGGCCGCGATGCCCTCGGTCAGTTCCGGATGGCCGGGGTGGGGGCGGTCATCGAGGGCCAGCAGGGAGAGGACACCGACCGGCTGCTCGCTTTCCGGCGTGTCACCCCGCAGCTGCTCTGTCAGAGCCTCGCCGTCGTCGCCGGACACCTCGATGACGCGCAGGTCGGCGCCGTTGCGGCGCAAACCGTCCAGCAACGCGTTCACGGCAGGGGTGTCACGGTGCGTGGTAGGGACGGCGACGGTCCAGGCGCCGGTGACCACGGTGGTGGCCGGCGCCGGCACCGGCTTCCACTCCTCGCGATAGCGCCACCCGTCGACGAGCGACTCTTCCCGCCTGCGCGCCCGCCAGGAGTTGAGAGCGGGCAGTACGCCCCGGAGGGCATCGGTCTCCACCTGCAGGCTATCGGCGAGCGAGGCCATGTCCTCGCTCTCCACCGCCGCCCAGAACGCCTCGTCCACCGGGTCTGCGGCCTGGGCCACCGGGTCCTTCTTCACACTCTCGATCCAGAAACGCCGACGCTGGAAGGCGTAGGTGGGCAGCTCCACCCGGGGGTGGGGACCACCCAGGAGAATCTGCCAGTCCGGCTCGGCAGCACCACGCACGAACAGACCCGCCAGCGAGCGCAGGAACTGATCCCAGCCACCCTCACCCCGGCGCAACGTCCCCACCGCGACCACCGGCGCGGCATCCTCCGGGCCGGCTTCCGCACGGGCCGCATCGACCGTCTCCTCGATGCCCATCACCAGCACCGGATGCGCACTCACCTCAACAAACGCACCGAAGCCTTCCTCAGCAAGGCGACGGGTGGCGTCGGCGAACCGCACCGGGCGACGCAGGTTCTCCACCCAGTAACCGGCCCCCAGGCCGCCGTCTGCGTCTGCGACCCACTCGCCGGTCATCGTCGACAGCATCGGCACCCCACCCGACAACGGCGTGATCTCCGCAAGGTCGGCCAGAATCCGCTCACGGACCTGTTCCACCTGCTCCGAATGCGACGCGTAATCCACCGGAACCCACTTCACCCACACACCCCGCGCCGACCACACCTCCACACACGCTTCCAAACCCTCACGCGTACCGGAAACAACGACCGAACGGGGGCCGTTCACCGCCGCGATCCCGACACCTTCGATCTCCTGCAGCCAGGACGCGACCTCATCGGCCGGGGCCTGAACCGCGAGCATCCCGCCACCGCCCGCCAACACTTCACCGATCGCCCTCGACCGCAACGCCACCACCCGGGC
>NZ_JAHRIB010000185.1 GCF_019090165.1 Streptomyces sp. BV286 | reverse complement strand
GGGCAGGCGGGCGGGGCACGGCCGGGCGGGGCCGGGTGCCTGCCCGGGGGCCGCTGCCGCGCCACGGGGGAGGGGGAGCGTCTGCCCGGTGACGGCACCGCGGGGCGGGATCGAGTTCGCGCCAGGCGCGCCGGCCGCGGGAGTTGGCCACTGCGGTTCCGAGGGACAGTGCGGTACAACCGTGCTGACGCCGGTTCGGGCGCCCGCCCGGATCCTGTATCCCGCCGCAGGACCTGTCGTCCCGGCGCCGTCGCCGGCTCGCAGGGGCGCCGGTCGTCGCATCATGCGCGAGGGGGAGGCCGGCGACGGGGAGAGGTCTGCCGCGCGACGCCCCGGACGCGCGGTCCCGCATCCGCAAGGAGACGCTGTGCCCGACACTGTTTTCCCCTCTCCGGTCCTCGTCGTGCTGCTGGGCGCAGCAGGCAGCGGCAAGAGCACCACGGCCGCCGCCTGGCCGCCCGAGAGCGTGCTGGAACTGGACACCTTCCGTGAACTCGTCAGCGAGGACGTGCTGCACCAGGACGCGACCGACGAAGCCGTGTACGCGCTGGGCACCGTGGTCGAGAGCCGGCTGGCGCGTCGCCTGACGACGGTGGTCGACGCCGACCACACCGATGTCGCGCTGCGCACCAAGCTGCTCGCGATCGCCGAGCGGTACGACGTCCCCGCGGTGGCGCTGGTCATGACCACTCCGCTGCGCCTGTGTCTGGACCGCAACGCACGGCGTCCCCCCTTCCTCCAGCTCGCCGAGGAGGCCGTTCGCGCGCAGTACGTCCAGGCCCTCGATGCCACTCCCGGTCTTCGGGCGGAGGGGTTCGAGCACATCGAGGCCCTCTTCGGAGGCGGGACGCTCGGGTGAGCGGGGCTGTTCGGGGATGTCCCGCCGGGCCGGGATCACGGATTCCGGCCGCACGGGGTGACGGGGGCAGGCCGCCGAACGCACAGGTCACGGGGGAGTGGCCGGGGAATCGGACGCAGACCCTCTGTTGAATTGTCATGCACATGACTCATCGGGTTGTGGGTGGCTCCCGGCTGATGGAGATTCATGCCGTCGCCGACCAGGAGGGGAACATGACAGTGCGGGCTGCAGTGGCAGGAGCGAGCGGATACGCGGGCGGTGAGGTGCTGCGCCTGCTGCTGGGACATCCCGCGGTGGAGATCGGCGCGCTCACCGGCAACACCAACGCCGGCCAGAGGCTCGGCGGGCTCCAGCCGCAGCTGGGCCCGCTGGCCGGCCGGCTCCTGGAACCCACCACCACCGAGGTACTGCGCGGCCACGACGTTGTCTTCCTCGCCCTGCCGCACGGCCACTCGGCCGCTGTCGCCGCGCAACTGGACGAGGACGTCCTGGTGGTGGACATGGGCGCGGACTTCCGGCTGGCCGACGCCGCCGACTGGGAGCGGTTCTACGGCTCGCCGCACGCCGGGACCTGGCCCTACGGCCTGCCCGAACTGCCCGGCCACCGCACCGCCCTGAAGGCCGCCACCCGCATCGCCGTACCGGGCTGCTACCCGACCGCCGTGTCCCTGGCGCTGTTTCCCGCCTACGCCGCCGGCCTCGCCGACACCGACGCGGTGATCACCGCCGCCTCCGGCACCTCCGGCGCCGGCAGGACGCTCAAGGCGAGCCTGCTGGGCAGCGAGGTGATGGGCTCGATGAGCCCCTACGGCGTCGGCGGCGGCCACCGGCACACGCCCGAGATGATCCAGAATCTCAGCGCGGCGGCGGGGGAGCGCGTCACCGTCTCCTTCACCCCGACCCTCGCCCCGATGGCCCGCGGAATTCTCGCCACCTGCAGCGCCCGGGCCAGGGCCGGAGTCACCGCCGACGACGTACGCGCCGCGTACGACAAGGCGTACGCCCAGGAGCCCTTCGTCCGCCTGCTGCCCGAGGGGCAGTGGCCGGCAACAGCATCGGTGTACGGGTCCAACGCCGCCCAGGTCCAGGTCGCTCTCGACGAGAGCGCCCAGCGGCTCATCGCGATCAGCGCGATCGACAACCTCACCAAGGGAACGGCCGGCGGCGCGATCCAGAGCATGAACATCGCCCTCGGCCTTCCCGAAACGACCGGACTTTCCACCATCGGGATCTCACCGTGAACGACGCACCTACAGACCGGCCGCCGCAGCACACGACCAGCGCCGCGCTCTTGTACCGCGCGGACGGAGAAGCGAACGAGGAGATGCAGTGAGCGTCACAGCAGCACAGGGATTCACGGCGGCCGGGACGGCCGCCGGCCTCAAGGCGGACGGCAGCCCGGACGTGGCCCTCGTGGTCAACAACGGGCCACGCCACGACGCCGCGGCCGTCTTCACCTCCAACCGGGTCAGAGCCGCTCCCGTCCGATGGTCACAACAGGTCCTCGGATCAGGGCAGGTCTCCGCGGTCGTCCTGAACTCCGGCGGCGCCAACGCCTGCACCGGCCCGCAGGGCTACCAGGACACCCTCACCACGGTGGAGACGGCCTCCCGCGCCCTGGGCGTTCCCGCCCACGAGGTCGCGGTCGCCTCCACCGGGCTGATCGGCGTGCCCCTCCCCATGGACAAGCTGCTGCCCGGCGTCGAGCGGGCGGTGCGCGAACTGTCCGCGCAGGGCGGCGAGAAGGCCGCCGTCGCGATCAAGACCACCGACACCGTGCACAAGACCAGCCTCTACGACGGACCCGGCTGGACCGTCGGCGGCATGGCCAAGGGCGCGGGCATGCTGGCCCCCGGGCTGGCCACGATGCTCGTCGTCCTCACCACCGACGCCGTCATCGACGCGCCGCGGCTGGACTCGGTCCTGCGCGACGCCACCCGCCTGACCTTCGACCGCGTCGACTCCGACGGCTGCATGTCCACCAACGACAGCGTGTTCCTGCTCGCCTCGGGCGCCGCGGGGATCACTCCGGACGACGACGAGTTCGCGGCAGCCGTACGCGGCGTCTGCGAGGACCTCGCCCGGCAGCTCATCGGCGACGCCGAAGGCTCCAGCAAGGACATCCGCATCGAGGTCGTGCACGCCGCCAGCGAGGCGGACGCGGTCGAGGTGGGCCGGGCCGTCGCCCGCAACAACCTTCTCAAGTGCGCCGTCCACGGCGAGGACGCCAACTGGGGCCGTGTCCTGTCCGCCGTCGGCACCACGCGGGCCGCCTTCGATCCCGACCAACTGGACGTCGCCATCAACGGCGTCCGGGTCTGCCGGAACGGCTCCATCGGGGAGGACCGGGCGAAGGTCGACATGCGCGGCCGGGAGGTCGTCATCACCGTCGACCTCGCAGCCGGCTCCGCCTCCGCCGTGATCTGGGCCAACGACCTCACCGCCGAGTACGTCCACGAGAACAGCGAGTACTCCTCTTGACTTGCTCCCCCTCGTGAATGAGGGGGGTTCCTACGGCTCGCGCCGTGGGGGTTTCTGCTTCACCACCGACTGCCCCGTCCGGGAGGACTCCCGTTGAGGTCTTACACCGGCTCCACAGACAGACACCGCCAGCCCGGCGGCCAGAATGTTCTTCGCCGCGTTCACGTCCCGGTCATGGACCGCGCCGCACTCACACATCCACGTACGGACGTTGAGCGGCAGCTTCGACCGGAGTGTGCCGCAGGCACCGCACAGTTTCGAGCTGGGGAAGAAGCGGTCGACGACCACGAGTTCCCGCCCGTACCAGGCGGTTTTGTACTCCAGCATCATCCGCATGTCACTCCACGCCGCATCACTGATGGCGCGGGCGAGCGGGTGGTTTCTGACCATGTTGCGGACGGTGAGGTCCTCGATCACGACCGTTTGGTTCTCACGGACGAGCCGGGTGGTCAGCTTGTGGAGGAAGTCCCGGCGCCGGTCGGCGATCCGGGCATGGACACGGGCGACCGTACGGCGGGCCCTGGCCCGGTTGGCGCCGTCGCCTCTGGCCTTGCGGGACAGTTCCCGCTGGGCCCTGGCGAGCCGGGCCCGGTCCTTGCGCTCGTGCTTGGGGTTGGTGATCTTCTCGCCGGTGGAGAGCGTCGCCAGGGACGTGATCCCCAGGTCGATGCCGACCGCCGTAGTGGTGGCGGGCAGCGCCTGGATGGCCGGGTCCTCGATGAGGAGGGACACGAACCAGCGCCCAGCCGCGTCCTGGGACACGGTCACCGTGGACGGCGTGACGCCCTCCGGGAGCGGCCTGGACCACACGATGTCCAGCGGCCCGGCCATTTTGGCGAGGGTCAGCCTGCCTTCGCGGAAGCGGAAACCGCTGGTGGTGTACTCCGCGCTCTTGCGGGACTTCTTCTTCGACTTGAAGTGCGGGTACTTCGCCCGCTTGCCGAAGAAGTTGGTGAACGCCACCTGCAGGTGCCGCAGCGCCTGCTGGAGCGGAACCGACGACACCTCGCTCAGGTAGGCGAGTTCCTCGGTCTTCTTCCACGCGGTCAGCATGGCGGAGGTCTGGTTGTAGTTGACCCGCTCCTGCCGGGTCCAGGCCTGAGTGCGGGCGTCGAGGGCCAGGTTGTAGACCTTCCGCACGCATCCGAAGGTGTGCGACAGCTCAGCCGCCTGCGCATCCGTCGGATAGAAGCGGTACTTGAACGCCCGCTTCCCACGCTTCGCGATCACGCTCACAAGCTAGCGCCACTTCTGGTCAAGTCCACATCTGCGAGCCAGGGAACTGGGATTCGCCCCGGCGGCGAATCCCAGTTCCCTGCCCTGCTCCGCAGGAGTCCGATTCTTCCCCGGCCTGAAGGCCGGGGTATCCACGGAGATATCCGATGACCGTGATGACCCCCCTCACTCCCACCGGGATGGCCGCCGCGCGCAAGCACACGGCGCTTCCCAAGGCCGACGCCCTCGTCGAGGCACTGCCGTGGCTCGCACGCCACCGGGGCAAGACCGTCGTCATCAAGTTCGGCGGCAACGCCATGGTCGACGACAAGCTCAAGGCCGCCTTCGCCGAGGACATCCTCTTCCTGCACCACGCGGGCCTCAGACCCGTCGTGGTGCACGGCGGCGGCCCGCAGATCAACAAGCAGCTGGACCGGCTCGGGCTCGAGTCCCACTTCACCGCGGGACTGCGGGTGACCACCGACGAAACCATGGACGTGGTGCGCATGGTGCTGGCCGGACAGGTCCAGAGGGAACTGGTCGGCCTCCTCAACCGGCACGGTCCGCATGCCGTCGGGATGACCGGCGAGGACGCCCGCCTGATGACCGCCGGCCGGGCCTACGCCGAGATCGACGGTGAACGCGTGGACATCGGCCGCGTCGGCGACATCACCGGCATCGACCCCGGTGTCGTCCAGGCCCTCCTGGACAACGGCCGCATACCCGTCATCTCCTCGATCGCGCGCAGCACCGACGAGGGCGACGGCGGCGTCTACAACGTCAACGCCGACACCGCCGCGGCGGGTCTCGCGGCGGCGCTCGACGCGGAAGTCCTGATGATCCTCACGGACGTCGAAGGGCTCTACCGTGACTGGCCCCACAGCGAGGACGTCATCTCCCGCCTCACCGCGGCGGAACTGGAGGCCCTGCTGCCCGAGCTGGCCAGCGGAATGATCCCCAAGATGAAGGGCTGCCTGCACGCCGTCAGCAACGGCGTGCGCAGCGCCAGGGTGATCGACGGCCGGGTACGGCACTCGGTCCTGCTGGAGATCTTCACCAACGAGGGCATCGGCACGATGGTCGTGCCCGACCCGGCGGACGAGGGCGCGGCCGCGTGAACGGCCACGACGGCCACGACGGCAACGACGGCCACGACGGCAACGACGGCCTGACCCGCCGGTGGCAGGGCGCGATGATGGACAACTTCGGCACCCCGCGTCTTCCCCTGGTCCGCGGCAAGGGCACCCGGGTGTGGGACGCCGGAGGCCGGGAGTACCTCGACCTGCTGGGCGGCATCGCGGTCAACTCCCTGGGCCACGCCCATCCCGCGGTGGTGCAGGCCGTCTCGCACCAGATCGGGGCGCTGGGGCACGTCTCCAACTTCTTCATCGCGGAACCGACCGTGGCGCTCGCCGAGCGGCTGCTGGACCTGACCGGCCGCACGGGCGGCCGCGTGTACTTCGCCAACTCCGGCGCCGAGGCCAACGAGGCCGCCTTCAAGATCGGCCGGCTCACCGGGCGCACCCACATGGTCGCCGCCCACCAAGGTTTCCACGGCCGCACGATGGGCGCCCTCTCCCTGACCGGCCAGCTCGCCAAGCGCGCCCCGTTCCACCCCCTGCCCGGTGACGTCACCTTCGTCCCCTACGGAGACACCGCCGCGCTGCGCGCCGCCGTCACCGAGGAGACGGCCCTGGTGATCCTCGAACCCCTCCAGGGCGAGGCGGGTGTGGTGACCCCGCCCCCCGGCTACCTCACGGCGGCCCGCGCCATCACGGCCGCGACCGGGACCCTGCTGGTCCTCGACGAGGTGCAGACGGGGATCGGGCGCACCGGCCACTGGTTCGCGGCCCAGGCGGAGGGCGTCGAGGCCGATGTCGTCACGCTGGCCAAGGGGCTGGGCGGCGGCCTGCCCATCGGAGCGGCTCTCGCGTTCGGTGCGGCGGCGGACCTGCTCGCGCCCGGCACCCACGGCTCGACGTTCAGCGGCAACCCGGTGGTCTGCGCCGGCGCCCTCGCCGTGCTGGCGGCCATCGCCGACGGCGGACTGCTCGAGCAGGTGAAGCGGACGGGCGAGCTGCTGCGGCGCGGCATCGAGGACCTGGGCCATCCCCTGGTCCGGCAGGTGCGGGGAGCCGGCCTCCTCCTGGGCATCGTGCTGAGCGAGGACGTCGCGCCCCAGTTCCAGCAGGCCGCCCAGGAAGCGGGCCTTCTGGTGAACGCGGCCACGCCCCATGTCATCCGGCTGGCTCCGCCACTGATCCTCTCGGACCAGGACGTCGGTATGTTCCTCGACCGGATTCCGGGCGTACTTGCCGCTGTTTGCCCCTAAGTGCCGGGTGTGCGCCCCGGTCAGTGCGTCAAGTGAGACCGGAAAACGACTAGAAAAAACCGCGACGATGGTTTGATAATGTGAGCGCAGCCCCACCTCCCTGTCGGCTCCGGCCGTCGGGCTCACACCGTTCGAAAGGTTGGATTGATGGAACGTCACCCACGGCGCTGGCTCATCCTGGTCGTGCTGTGCCTCAGCACGCTCGTGCTGGTGATCGACAACATGGTGCTCACCGTCGCGGTACCGACGATCACCGAGGACCTGAAGGCGAGCGCCCAGGACATCCAGTGGGTCCTCGAGTCCTACATGCTGGTCTTCGCCGGCCTCCTGCTGACCGCGGGAAGCCTGTCCGACAAGTTCGGCAGGCGCAAGGTGATGATCATCGGCCTTGCGATCTTCGGTGCGGCCTCCCTCATCGGCATGGTCGCCGCCACCCCGGAGCAGCTGATCCTCGGCCGTGTCCTGATGGGCGTCGGCGGCGCGCTGGTGATGCCGAGCACCCTGTCGATCCTGATCACGGTCTTCGACGAGGCCGAGCGGCCCAAGGCGATCGCGGTCTGGAGCGCGGTGGCCATGGTCGGCCTGGTCGGCGGCCCGGTCCTGGGCGGCGCCCTGCTCGCCCACTACTGGTGGGGTGTGGTGTTCCTCATCAACGTCCCCATCGCCGTGCTCGCCATCGTGGCGGCCATGGTGCTGATGCCGGAGTCCAAGGGGCCCTGGCGCAAGGCCGACCCGGTCGGCATGGTGCTCTCGGTCGTCGGCATGAGCGCCCTGGTGTGGACGATCAACGAGCTTCCCAAGGGCGGCCTCAGCCACACCGGCACGCAGGTGTCGCTCGCGATCACCGTGGTCGCGGTCGTGGGCTTCGCCGTCTGGGAGAAGCGCCACCCCTCCCCGATGGTCCCGCTCGCCCTGTTCCGCGACCGGGTCTTCACCGGCGCCAGCTTCTCGCTCGTCCTGCTGACGCTGGCCAACGGCGGCCTGATGCTCGTCCTCACCCAGTACCTGCAGTTCGTGCTCGGCTACACCCCCACCGAGACGGGGCTGGCCTTCACCCCGCTGGCCGTGGCGACGCTCGCGTTCAACGCGCTCGGCGCCTCCCTGATCGCCAAGACCGGAACCCGGTTCATGGCGGTCCTGGGCCTGCTGGTCATCGCCTCCGGCTTCGCCCTGCTGTCGACGCTGTCCGTCGGTGACGGCTGGGGCGTCCTGGCCGGCGCGATGTGCCTGATGGGCGCGGGCAGCGGCCTGGCGATGCCCGCGGCGATGGCGGCCATGATGGGCGCCGTCCCCGAGGAGCACGCGGGTGTCGGCAGCGCACTGAACGACACCATTCAGCAGGCCGGTGCCGCGCTCGGCGTCGCCATCCTGGGAGCCGTTCTGACCAGCACGTTCACCAGCAACATGCCGGCCGACGCCCCGGAGGCGGCCCGCCACTCGATCGGTGAGGCACTCGCCGCGGCCAAGGCGGACCCCGGTCTGCTGAAGTTCGTCAACGAGGCCTTCACCGACGGCATGTCAGCGAGCTTCCTCGCGGGCGCCGCCGGAGTCGTGGGAGCCGCGGTCCTGGCCTTCTTCCTCATGCGCGCGCGCAAGGACACGCCCGATCAGGGCGGGGAGACGCAGACCGCGCCCACAGGGGGCGACGAGACGAAGGGCGCCACTCCGGAGCAGATCCTGACCACCCACTGATCCGGAGGACACCACCGGAGAGCGGCGATCGCGGGTCCCCAGCCAGCACCTGAGGGGTCGCGACCGCCGCTTTCGCCGTACGGGCGAGGGTTTTGCCGTACGGGCGCAGGCGGCGGCCGGCCGCCGCCTCCCACCACCTGTCCGCATCCTGCCTTGGGGAGACCATGACCCATCCCTACAGCACCTCACACCTCACCGGCCGGCCCTCCACGGTCCGCCGCGTCCTCGCATGGTCCATCGACTTCGCTCTCGTCCTTATCGGGGCCTACCTGCTCGGCGTGCTCGCCGCCCAGCGCATCGCCGAGGCCTTCACCGACCTGCCCGACCTGACGATGCCGGGCGGATGGGACCTGCTCACCCTCGACGACAAGGCCCTGGACCCGCTCCAGCAGTACGGGCGGGAACTGTGGGACCGGACGGCGGTCATCGTCATCCAGTCCTTCGCCCTCCTGGCCGCCGGCACGTTCCTCTACCACTGGGTCCTGCTGACCTTCGGCGGACGCACCCTGGGCAAGAGGCTGCTGGGACTGCGCGTCACCCCGCACCGCGCGGGCCCGGCCGCCCTGCGGGCGGCGGTGACCACCCTCACCGACGTGGCGTGCTTCTCCCTGGCCTGCTGCCTGCTGACCGCAGGAGCCTTCCTCGCGTCCTTCGCGGTCTGGCTGCTGGCGGTCGCCGCCTTCTGGTTCAACGCCCTCTCGGCCCTCTCACCCTCCGGCCGTTCCCTCGCCGACCGGCTGGCCGGCACCTCCGTCATCCGGGGACAGGCACCGCCGGACGCATCCCTTTACGGGGACAGCACGGCCTACGCGGCCGGTGCGTTCGGTGCGGCCGGTGCACGGACAACACCGCCCCACCGGGTCCCGGCCGGGTGAGCCGCTGCACGGACAAACGCCGCCCCACCGGGTTCCGACCGGGTGAGGCGGCGTTCCACCAGAAGAGCCGGCCCGCTGCACGCGGGCCGGCTCAACGGTTTTCAAGTGTCCAAAACGGCCGGGTCGCACGCCGCTCCCGCCGGACTCACAGCACTCACAGCGGCGTGAGGACCATGAGGATCTGGTCCTGGTCGTTGCCGGGCCCCAGCCGGAAGGCGGCCGGCCAGCGGCCCACCTCGTACCAGCCCAGGCGCCCGTAGAAGTCCTCCAGGTTCCGGCCCCCACGGGCCGTCAGATGCAGCTGCTCCAGGCCCATCTCGTCCCGGGCGACCCGGCGGGCCTCCCGCATCAGGGCGGACCCCACACCGCGGCCGCGGACCGACAGGCGCGTCTGCACGTGGTGCAGGGTGCCCCAGTGCGCGATCAGCTCCGAGGGGTCGCGCCTGAGGTTCAGCCAGCCCACCATCTCCCCGTCCAGCCACGCGGTCACCAGGCGGCTGGTCACCGGGTCCAGACGTCCGACGATCCGGTCGACGGCCGGCGCGGCCTGCCGCGCGTCGATCCGCGGTACGTGGAAGCCGGCGGCGCCACCCGCGTTGGTGACCTCGATCCAACACTCGGTCAGGGCGTGGTGCAGCGAGGCAGGGACGTCGCCGGGCCAGGAGTACTGACGCAACGTGGGGAGTCTGGTGGCGAGACGGGTCATTCCCCAATCCTGCCCGCCGGGGCGCGCGCGGGGCCAGGTGTGCAGACCCGTACACCGGGCACGGCAAAGGGGCCGGGGCCAACAGGCCCCGGCCCCTTGCCGCCTGCGGAGGGTCAGGCCACCTTCGGAGCGGCCCGCATCCCGATGTACACACAGGCCGTACCGTCCGCGAGCGTCGAGAAGACGACAGGCATCCAGTCGGCGCTGTAGGCGCCGCTGCCGGGACCCGCGAACACCGTGGGGGAGACGGGGACGAGGTCCATCTCCAGCGGGGGCGAGAAGTCCTTCATGCCGTCGACGAACTCGTACACCAGGTGCGCGGTGCCGTCCTGCTCGGCGATGGTGATGACGACACCCTCACGCCGGTACGTGCCGCACAGCGGCGCGAGGTCCACCACAGGGAGCTGCTCCGGCGGCTCGAAGGGGGCGGGCATCCGCACACCGGCGAGGTCGCCCAGCAGCTCGTCGAAGAGCTGCGCGTAGAGCTGCCTGGCGTCGCCGCCGTTGGTGAGCAGGACGAGCGCGACGCCCGCCGAGGGGACCACCCGCAGGAAGCCGTACTGGCCGATCGACGCGCCGTCGTGCCCGAACCCCGGGGTGCCGGACCAGTCGTACAGCGTCCAGCCGAGCCCCCAGCCGTCGGCGCTGACCGTCCACTTGTCGGGGACGTCCACCTCGCGCCGCTGCATGGCGGCGATGCTCTGCGGACTCAGCACGCGCACGCCCTCCGCGGTCTTCCCCCCTTCCAGGTGCATCTTGACCAGACGGGCCACGTCACCGGCCGTGGCGAGCACCCGCCCGTAGGGGCCGGCGGAACGCGGCATGAGGTCCCAGGCGGGCGCGGGATCCGGGTCCTGCCCGAGCTCGCCCAGGTGCCCCATCGCGGCCCGGTGCGCCAGCGCCTCCTCGGGGAGCGTCATCGTGCCGGTGAGGCCGAGCGGCTGCAGGAGCCGCTCCTTGAGCGCCTCGTCCCAGGTCTGTCCCGTGAGGACCTCGACGATGCGGCCGAGCACGTTGTAGCCGAGGCTGCTGTAGGAGACCGCGGTGCCCGGGGGGCAGTCCAGGCCGACGTCTTTCGCGGCCTCGACGTACCGGGCCAGGCAGTCGTCGCCGCGCCCCGAGTCGTAGGTGAAGTCGCAGGTCAGTCCGCTGGTGTGGGAGAGCAGCTGGCGGGTGGTGATGGTGCGGGTGGCTTCCTCGTCCGCGACGGCGAAGTCCGGCAGTACGTCCCTGACCGGGGCGTCCAGGTCCAGTGCGCCGGAGTCCACGAGCTGCATGATCAGGGTGGCCGTGTAGATCTTCGCGAGGGATCCGAGCTGGAAGACCGAATCGGGCGTCGCGTCCACACCGGTGCCGCGGTGCAGGACGCCGCTGGCCAGTTCGTAGGTCTCCCCGCCGGTGAGGACGGCCAGCGTGGCGCCCGGCACGTGGTGGGCCACGCGGAGCCGGTCGAGCCGCGCCTGCCAGTCGGCCAGGTACAGCTTGCGGCCCTGGGAGTCCTTGGACCCCCAGTCGCCCGAGGCCGCCCAGTTGCCCTGTGCGTCCCAGCTCAGGTCCTTCGGCATAACGTCTCCCTCAGTAATGCGGATGGCATTCTCAGTACGCGAACACTGTACGCATGAGAAAATCTTGTACGCAATGGTGCATGGTGTTGGCGCACGGCTTCCGTGCCCGCCGGTTCCGGACCGGGACCGGCGGGACGGCGGGCCGTCCCGCCACGGCATCCGGTCCCAGGTCTCGTGGTCACGCACGCCGGGAAACGAGGCGTCGAACCCCTCGGCTCCCGCTCCACGCGATCACATACCGAACCGGACGGTCTCATTCAGAAGCGGCGATCTTGATCGTAAAGTGCCGCCCGGGGCGAGCGGAAGGCGCTCAAACAAGCGCTCCGGAGCCGGGCGGACCACCCTCACCGGGAGCGCCGGCCCGGTCCTGGCCTGAATGCGGGGGTGCGGGGGTGGGTGCGGGGGAGTCAGTCCCGCACGGCCACCGCGGCGGCGGTGCGGCCCTCGTCCACTTCGACGTCGCTGATCGTCCACCGCGGCACAGCCGCGGGGGCGGCCGCGGTGCCCACATAGTCCAGAGACGCGTCGCGGCCCAGGCCCGTGCCGAGCCCTTTGAGGTAGGCCTCCTTGCGGGCCCAGGTCCGGGCGAAGACCCCCGGGCGCTCCGGCGGCGGGTATCCGCGCAGTTCGTCCCGCTCCCGCGGATGCAGCGCCCGGCCCACCTCCTCCGCGACCTCCGGCGGCGGAACCCGCTCGATGTCGACGCCCACGGGGGAGGCCGCGAAGGCCACAAGTCCCAGGCCGTCGCTGTGTGAAAGGGAGAAGTGGACCGGGTTCCCCTCGACCGCCGGCCGGCCGTGCGGCTCGGGGCACAGCGGACAGGGCAGACGTGTCAGCGCCACCTCCGCGGGGTCCGTACGGAGGTACGCGCCGAGCAGGAGGCGCAGGCCCAGGTGGGCGGAGAGGTAGGTGTCCCGGTCGGCGGGGAGCCGGAAGCGGCCCGCACGTTCCCGTTCCGACCGGTCCAGAACGGCAGCGGCCTGCTCTCGTGCCCGTGTCCGGAACTCGGCTGTCCGCACGAGCCACAGGTGCGGTGCCTCTCCGGCCCCGGGCAGGACCGGCGGAACCGCGGCGCCGTGGGACCGCAGCTCCCGGGGACGGAGCGTCACTGCGTGGGTCGACATCCGCGCAGGCTATGCGGGACGGGCCCACGACGTCAGGTGTCCAACTCCGGCCACCGCCGGCGCCCAGGACACCGGGTGCGGGCCGGGCCCGCACCATGATTGCCCGGGGCGGAAGCCATGTGCTCGTATGCGGGGGACCGGGCGCTCGTGGCGCTCCTCCCGGCCGACCGGCACCCGCGGCCCGGCCGGCACTCAGGATCTCCGCGGATGATCGACGTAGGATGCATCCGACGATGCGTACGGCGTTCCTCATTGCGAACACCGTGGACTACGCTGCCGGTACGACGAGAGGGTGAGGACCGATGCGGGCCGAACAGCAGCCGATTCCTTCCGTATGGACCCGCCCGCGCCGCCAGCGTGAGTATCTGACCCGCGAGCGCATCGTGACAGAGGCCGTGCAGCTCCTGGACGCGGAGGGCATCGAAGCCCTCAGCATGCGCAGTCTCGGCAACCGCCTCAACGCCGGAGCCACCTCGCTCTACCGGCATGTCGCGAACAAGGACGAGCTCATCGAGCTGGTCGTCGACGAGGTGTACGGCGAACTCCATGTCCCCGTCGCGGAGCACCAGTCCCAGTGGCGGGCCGCTGCCGCGGGCGCGGCCGGCAGCCTGCGGGCCATGGTCCTGCAGCATCCCTGGATCGCCTCGGTGCTCGGCCAGGTCGGTCTGTCCCACCTTGGACCCAACGTGATGAGGATGTCGGACCAGATGCTCGCGGTCTTCGAGACGGCCGGCTTCCCCTCGAGCGAGACCGACAAGGCCATGAGTACCGTCATCTCCTACGTCATCGGCGTCGCCACCAGCGAGGCCGCGTACCTGTCGATGATCGCCCGCAGCGGCAGCACCGAACGCGAGTGGGTGGACAGCCTGGGCCCGGCCCTGGAAGAAGCGGCCCGCGACCACCCGCGCCTGATGGAGGGCCACGCCGCCCAGCGCGGAAAGGACCCGCACCAGGTCCGCAGCGACACCTTCGACTACGGCCTGCAGCGCACCCTCGACGGGCTTGAGGCCCGTCTCGCCCACCACCGAGGGGCCTGACAGCCGCCCCTACACCTTGCAGAAGCCCGAAGCCTTCAACGCGTCGTTGAGCTTGGAGCCTTGGGCCTCGCTGGTCGTGACGTCCTTGTAGGTGAAGCGCTGGGAGGCCAGCCAGTCCAGCTTGTTGGCGCCGCCGGTGATGCCGGAGCACTGGTTGCGGGCGGCGTCGATGGCCTTGTCCTCGTGGCGTACGACGTCGGGTGCGGCCTTGTGGCGGTGGTCAGCAGGATTCGTCGAGCTTGACCGTGGCGAAGTCGATGGTCGTGTCGGCGGGGTGCTCGCCTGGGCCGGGGGTCTGGGAGCAGACCTTCCAGTTGCGGTCGAAGGCCTGGAAGCGGTCTTGGCCGGTGGCGTCGGAGGAAGTGAGGCTGTAGAAGCCGAGGGCTTGTGCTTCGTCCTGGGCGCTCTGGAGAACCTTGCCGGTCATGTCGGGGAGCGCCGCTGTGTCGGCTTCGGCCCCGGGGGCATCATCGGCGGCAGTGGGGGCGGCGGTAGTGCTGGGGGCGGGGTCCTTCGGTGGGGTGCTTTCCTGGCTGGTCGTTGGCGCCGGAGTCTGAGGGCTGCTGTCTTGGGCCTCGCATGCTGCGAGCGCGAGGAGTGCAGTGGCAGCGAGGGCGACAGCGGTGCGGGTGTTCACGAGTTCCCCCTGGGGCGCGGGTGCGGATGTGGGGTGTACGACTCGTGCTCACGTCGCGTGGTTGCAGAGGCGCCGGGGCTGTCACCCGGACGGATGAGGCCCCGCCGCTACGGGGCGGTTTCTACTCGACAGGGGCCTCGTGCGTGCTGGCTACGCGTCAGGACACGCCCTCCACGCCGCCCTTGCCGCCCTCGCCGGCACCGCCCCGCGCCGAGCGCTCGAGGAACGCTCAACACCCGCTCGAGGAAACCCAGTTGGCCTCCGGGGGACGGCTACCGTGCCGAACGCCAGGCACACAGACAGCCCGACGACGAGGAGGTCACCATGGAAGTGCCAGATCTTCCCGCACCGCAGATGGCCAGCAGCGCTCTCCGCCCGCCTGCCCGGTCCGGCAGCACACCCCCACCCCGCCCGCGCAACGCCGCGACCGGAGTCCGGTCCGTATGAACGAGACGGCCGGCTCACCTCATGGCTCAGCCGCACCCGGGACGAACGACGGCTTCCACGTCTTCGACACCACCCTGCGCGACGGCGCCCAGCGTGAAGGCATCAACCTCACGGTCAGGGACAAGCTGGCCATCGCCCGTCATCTGGACGACTTCGGCGTCGGATTCGTGGAGGGCGGCTGGCCCGGCGCGAATCCGCGCGACACCGAGTTCTTCGCCCGCGCCAAGGCGGAGATCGACTTCCGGCACGCACAGCTCGTGGCGTTCGGAGCGACCCGCAGGCCAGGAGGCCGCGCCGACCAGGACCCACAGGTCCAGGCGCTGCTCGACTCCGGCGCCCCGGTGATCACACTGGTCGCGAAGGCCCACGACCGGCATGTGGAACTGGCCCTGCGCACCACGCTCGACGAGAACCTGGAGATGATCCGCGACACCGTCTCCCACCTGCGGTCCAAAGGCCGCAGGGTGTTCGTCGACTGTGAGCACTTCTTCGACGGCCACGCGGCCAACCCCCGGTACGCGACAGCCGTCGTCCGCGCGGCCTGGGACGCCGGCGCCGATGTGGTGGTGCTGTGCGACACCAACGGCGGCATGCTCCCCGCCCAGATCCAGGCCGCCGTCACCACGGTCCTGGCCGGGACGGGCGCCCGGCTCGGGATCCACGCACAGGACGACACCGGCTGCGCGATTGCCAACACCCTCGCCGCCGTGGACGCGGGTGCCACGCATGTCCAGTGCACCGCCAACGGGTACGGCGAGCGGGTCGGCAACGCCAACCTCTTCCCGGTCGCCGCCGCCCTCGAGCTCAAGTACGACATGCGCGTGCTGCCGCCCGGCGCGCTGGAGGCGATGACCCGCATCTCGCACAGCATCGCCGAGATCGTGAACCTCGCTCCCTCGACCCACCAGCCGTATGTCGGCGTCTCCGCCTTCGCCCACAAGGCAGGCCTGCACGCCTCCGCCATCAAGGTCGACCCCGACCTCTACCAGCACATCGACCCCACGCTGGTCGGCAATCACATGCGCATGCTCGTCTCCGACATGGCCGGCCGTGCCTCCATCCAGCTCAAGGCGCGAGAACTCGGAGTCGGTCTCGGCGACGACCCCGACCTCGTCGGACGGGTGGTGGCGCGGGTCAAGGCACAGGAACTGCGCGGCTACACCTACGAGGCCGCCGACGCGTCGTTCGAGCTTCTCCTGCGCGACGAGGCGCAGGAGGGGCCGCAGCGCTATTTCCGTATTGAGTCGTGGCGGATCATCGCGGAGCAGCGGCCGGACGGCGTCGACAGCAACGAGGCGACGGTGAAGCTGTGGACCCGAGGCGAACGCTTCATCACCACGGCCGAAGGCACCGGCCCTGTCAACGCGCTCGACCGGGCGCTGCGTGCCGGGCTGGAACACACCTACCCGGAACTCGCCAAACTGGAATTGGTGGACTACCGAGTCCGCATTCTGGAGCAGGCCCACGGCACCACCTCCGCCGCCCGGGTCCTGATCTCCACCGCCGACGCGACCGGCGAATGGTCCACCGTCGGAGTCGGCGACAACGTCATCGCCGCCTCCGGACAGGCCCTCGAGGACGCCTACACCTATGGTCTGCTCCGCGCGGGCGTCAGTCCGACCGAGTGACGGCGGGCCGAGTGACGGCGGGCCGGGCGCGCATCGCGTCCGGCCCGCCGCCCGCGGCGCAGCCGTACCTCGGAAGTACTCAGCTGACGCGGCTCAGCTCTTTGCCGTGGAGCCCGTGGAGAGCGCCGGCCGGCTCGGGCCTCGTCAGCAGGATCGACTGCTGCAGCCGCTTGAGAGCGGCGGAGGGTTCGATGCCGAAGTCCCGTACCAGGGCGCGGCGCAGCCGCTGGAACGCGTCCAGGGCCTCGCTGCGGCGGCCCGAACGGTGGAGCGCCGTCATGAACTGGCCGCACAGACTCTCATGGGTGCGGTACCGGCTGACCAGGACGGTCAGTTCGGCGAGCAGTTCGCGGTGGCGTCCGAGCCGCAGGTCCGCTTCGAGCCGCTGGGACAGGGCGCACAGCCGGCTCTCCTCCAGCTGCCGGACCTGTATCTCCAGCCAGGGGCCGGGCTGGATGTCGGCGAGCGCGGGCCCCTTCCACAATGCGAGGGCGTCCCTCAGCTGACGGGCCGCCTGCGGAAAGTCGCCGGCCTCCATGGCCCGGTATCCGAGACCGGTCAGGGTCTCGAACCGCCGGACGTCACTGGCGCCGCCCGAGGTCCGGAGCAGGTAGCCGCCCGACGCGGTGACGAGGACGTCCTTGGCCGTACGCGGCGAACTGCCGTGCGCGTCATGGGTGAGTGCCCCGGCGATGGCTTCCCGCAGCTGCAGTACGTAGGTCTGCAGTGTCGTGCGCGCGCTCCTCGGCGGCTCTTCCCCCCACAGCTCCTCGAACAACGAGGGCACGGAGACGACCTGGTCGGCGTGCAGGGCCAGCATCGCGAGAACCTGCCGAGGCTTCGGCGCGGACGGCGTGACCGACACACCGTTCTCGCTGACGGCCAACACGCCCAGTGCATCGATGTCCACGCGGTTTTCCCCTGTTCGTGTCAGCCCGATGAGACATGTGTCCAGCCGTCCGGGGCCGGCAAATCAGGGCCCTCGAAGACTCTCAGTAAAAAACGGCCATGCCGGTTTGTCAATATCAAACCGGATGCCCCGTTTTTGGGTTCGTCGGACGCACATGCATGAGCAGGAACGGCGCCGGCTTTCCTTCCGGGGCAGGAGACGCGAAATGCCGAGGCCATGGCAGGGGCTACTGCCTCCACCGGCATGTACTCACAGTGCCAGCTTGCCTGTGAAGGCACTTTTCGCCGACCGGGCAAGTGGCTGTCTGAGGCATGTTCCCCGGAGTGCGAACGGGACTGATCGTCGTGGTCCGACGAGCAGGATCACCTCAGCCCGGCCGCGGCGCCACCGCGGTGGCCCGGCTGCCGCGGCGGTCTGTCACGAGGCGGTGTTCGCCCCGATGCCGTGGGCGAGGAGGCTCTCGGCGGTGTCCTTGATGGTGTCCTCGATGGGGCGCGCTCGCCATCCGAGGAGCTTCTCCGCCTTGGCGCTGGTGGCGTCGAGATCCCGGCCGAGCTGATGCCTGAGCAGACGCAGTTCCGGGTTCACCATGCCCAGCGTGCGCGCCACCCATACAGGCAGCTCACGGGTCGGGGCCTTCGCGGCCCGTTCACCGAGCCGGTCATGCAGAATGCGTGCGATGTCGATGACGCGCAGGCTGTGTCCGGCGACCGCCAGGAAGCGTTCGCCGGCGGCTGCCGGATCGGTCATCGCGCGCAGGTGCAGATCCGCGACGTCGCGCACGTCGACGAAGCCCATCCCGAAGGGAGGGCACGCGGGAACCCGTCCCTCGAGCATTCTGCGCACCAGACGCAGAGACGGCGGGTCGTCCAGGCCGAGCAGCGGTCCAAGGACTCCCACGGGATGGACCGCCGCCAGCTCCATGCCGCCGCCCTCGTCCTGGACGAACTGCCAGGCCGCGCGTTCGGCAAGTGTCTTGGAGCGCTGGTAGGGCGGGATGTCGCTGTCGACGTTCGTCCAGTCCTCCTCGGTGAACGGCGTCGAACGCGGGGGGTGCCCGATCCCGATGGCGCCGAAAGCGCTGGTCAGGACGGTCCGGCGTACACCGGCGTCGCGGGCGGCGCGCAGCACCCGCAGGACGCCCTCGCGTGCCGGGACCACCAGGTCGTCGTCGTTGGCCGGCGTGTGGCGCAGGGTCGGCGAGGCGACGTGCAGGACGAACTCGCAGCCGGCGGCGGCAGCCTCCCAGCCGTCGGGGTGTCCGAGGTCGGCGCGTACGGTCGTGAGCCGGTCGTCGTCGAACGGTGTGGCCGCGTGGAGCCAGGAGCGCAGTGCCGCCTCGCGTTGCAGGTCGCGGACCGTGGTGCGGACGGTGTGGCCGGCATCCAGCAGGGCCTGGACGCACCAGCTCCCGATGAAGCCGGTTCCTCCGGTGACCAGTACTCGTGTCATCTGTCTCTCCTTCAGCTCCCGGCTCGTGCGGCAAGGAGTGCCGGCGGGTGCGTCGCACGGTGGCGTTGGGTGGCGGCCACGCTGCTTCCGAGGAGGGCGTGGCCGATCATGATCGGGTAGATGACGGCGCGTTCGAACAGGCCGATGTTCCACATCCAGCCGGTGAACACGTCGGTCATGAAGAGGGGGAACGCGATCAGCCCGGCGGTGCCGAGCGCGGTGCTCGCGATCGAGCGGCCCCTGGTGAGGCCGATGCGGGTTCCGCCGGTTCCGACGGCGATCGCCATGAGGTTGCCGGCGAGCATGACGCCCTGCGCGCCGAAGGTGTGGAAGGCGATCAGCCCGTTGTCGACGTTGGCGTTGGAGCCCTGGAAGATGCCGACGAGTGAGACTCCGGCGCCGGCGAGGACGGCGAGGATCATGATGGTGATCGGGCGGGCGCCCTTGCGCGGGTCGAACACGAGGAACGTACCGACGATCAGGAGGGTGCCGTAGATCACCCAGCCGGTGTCCATGACGGCGCCGAGGGGGGAGTTGGCGACCTGTCCGAACGCGGTCTGCGGCGGGCCGGTCAGGCCGAGGTGGCTGACCCAGTTGTACAGGGGCGAGTAGGGCGGGTCCTGCCATGCGGCGGCGGTGATGAACTCGGCGGCCCAGGACACGAGCGGCCCGACAAGGATGAGGAGGGCTCCGGCGCGGGCAGCGGCGCCGGAGCGGACGATGGGGTTCATGCGAGGGCCATGCCGGGGACGCGCTGGCGGATGGCCTCCATCTCGGCTTCGTCCGAGACGCCCTGCCAGTCGTAGCGGGGGGTGTAGGGAGCCTCCAGGGCGTGCACCTCGTCGTTGGTGAGCTCGATGTCGAGGGAGGCCGCCGCCTCGTCGATCTGCCTGACCGATCCTGCGCCGACCAGCGGCGCGGTGACGACGGGCTGGCGTCGCAGCCAGGCGAGCGCGACCTGTGCGCGGCTGACGCCGTGTGCGGCGGCGACCTTCCCGACGGCGTCGATGATCGCGTGGTTGGATGCCTCCTCGGCCGGCGAGTAGAGCAGGTCTGCGTAGGCGCCGTCCGTCTCGGAGCGCACCGTCGAGCGGGCGTCGTCCCACGCGCGAGCGAGGCGGCCGCGGGCCAGCGGGCTCCAGATGATCGTGCCGACGCCCTCGTCCAGGCACAGCGGGATCATCTCCCGCTCCTCCTCACGGGCAAGGAGGTTGTAGTGGTCCTGCATCGACACGAACCGTGCCCAGCCGTTTTCCTTCTGCAGGCGCAGCGCTTTCGCGAACTCCCACGCGTGCATGGACGAGGCGCCGAGGTAGCGGACCTTGCCGGCCTTCACGAGGTCGCTGAGTGCTTCGAGGGTCTCCTCCCAGGGGGTGGAGTGGTCGTTGCGGTGGATCTGGTAGAGGTCGATGTAGTCGGTGCCCAGGCGGCGCAGCGAATGGTCCACCTCGGTCATGATCGCTTTACGTGACAGGCCGCGGCCGTTGGGCCCCAGCCGCATCGGATGGCGCAGCTTGGTCGCGATCACCACCTCGTCACGGTCGGCGAAGTCCTTCAGGGCGCGTCCGAGGATCTCCTCGCTGGAGCCGTTGGAGTACATGTTCGCGGTGTCGAAGAAGTTGATCCCTGACTCCAGCGCGTGCTTGATGAGCGGGCGTGCGTCCTGTTCGCCCTTCGACCAGACGGGGTGCCCGCGGTCGGGCTCGCCGTAGGTCATCGCGCCGATCGCGATCGGGGATACGTCGAGGCCGGTCATGCCGAGCTTGATGTATTGCATGACGTTCCTTAGAGTAAGTGGAGAGCTCTCCAGGTAACGTAGTGGAGAACTCTCCACTTAGCAAGGTGAGGTCCCGTGGTCCGCTCGGACGCCCGTGAGAACAGGGCGCGCATCCTCGCCGCCGCACGCGAAGCGCTCGCGGCGGACGGCAGCACGTCGATGAACCAGATCTCGCAGCGCGCGGGAGTCGGCGCGGGCACCCTGTATCGCAACTTCCCCACCCGCGAGTCGCTGGTCCTGGCCGTCTACCAGGACGAGGTGGCACGCATCACCGGCACCGTGCCCGACTTGCTCGCCCAGATGACGCCACTGGAAGCGCTCCGCCACTGGACGACCGACCTCGTCGAGGCCATGCGCAGAAAACACGGCCTCGGCGACGCCCTCGGCCCGGGCGCGCACCAGGCGATCAGCGAGCAGAGTTACGGGCCGGTCATCGCCGCCATCACCCAGCTCCTCGACGCCGGGAAGAAGGACGAGAGCATCCGACCGGACGCCGACCCGGGAGACTTCCTCCAGCTCACCGGCGCCTTGTGGCGCGCCGCGTCCAGCCCCGAGGACCGGGCCCCCCACATGCTCGCGCTCGTCCTCGACGGACTCCGCACGCGCCGGTAGACGCCGCGCACCCGACAAGGCCCTCCAAGGGCACGATGTGCAGTCCCTCGCGCTGGTGACCGGCGCACCATTCGGCCGGGAGAACGCCGGCATCGACGTCCACTTGCTGCGAGGCCGCCCCGCGGGGCCGAGAGGTCAGGCCAGGCCGGCCGCGATGGCGCGGCGCACGGCGTCGGCCCGGTCCCGGATGTCGGCCTTGGCGAAGAGGTTGTTGATGTGCGTCTTGACGGTCGCCTCGCTCACGAAGAGCTTCTCGGCGATCGCACGGTTGGGCAGACCCTGGCCGATCAGGGTGAGTACTTCACGTTCGCGGCGCGTGAGATCCGCGGGCAACTGCTGTCCGGGCGCCGTCGGCCTGGCGCGGACGGCGGCCAGCAGGCGGTCCTGGACCTCACGGTCCAGGACGGACTGGCCCGCGGCGGCGGCACGGATCGCCCGGACGATGTCCTGGCGTCCGGCGTTCTTCGTCAGATAGCCGCGGGCTCCGGCGCTGAGGGCGGCAAGGATCGAGTCGTCGTCGGCGAACGTGGTGAGCACGACGACGGCTACCTCGGGGTGTTCGCCGCTCAGCCTGCGGGTGGCCTCGATTCCGTCGAGCACGGGCATGCGCAGGTCCATCAGCACGACGTCCACCGGACCGGCGGCGACCGCTTCCAGTACGCCGTTGCCGTCCGCGGCCGCCGCGACGACGTCGATGTCCTCGGCCAGAGCCAGCACCGCGGCGAGCGGTTCGCGGATGGCGGCCTGGTCGTCGGCGACAACCACGCGCAACGGCCGGGAGCTCTCGGTGGGTTCACTCATCGCGGGATCACTGCCTCCACTTGCCAGCCGCCTTGATCCGGTCCCTCAGTGACCGGTCCCGCGGTGAGGGTGCCGCCCAGCAGGGCGACGCGTTCACGCATTCCGATCAGCCCCATTCCGCTGCCGACCCCCGCGTTCACCGCACGGGTGGCATGCCGGTTGCGGACCGTCAGCGCCGTCGAGGAAGCCGTGAAGGCCAGCTCCACCCGCACCTCACCGCCCGGGGCGTGCCGCGCGGCGTTGGTCAGGGATTCCTGGGCGATCCGCAGCAGATTCTGGGTCACCCGGGCCGGTACCTCCACGGGAGTGCCGCAGACGGTCAGGGCGTCGCGGTGGCCGGACGACTCGAGCATCGCGGCGAGGGTCTCCACCAGCGGCAGCGCGTCCTCGCGGAGCGCGTGGACGGTCCACTGCGCCTGCTTCAGACTCTCCTTGACAAGGCTGTGGGCCTTGTCGTTGGCCGCCCTGACCTTCTCCAGGTCGCCGGTGTCGAGCAGCGCGTCGGCCAGTTCCAGCTGCATGTTGATCCCGGCCAGCGTGTGCGCCAGGACATCGTGCACGTCCCGGGCGATCCGGCCGCGTTCGGTGAGCACGGCGCTCTGCGCCTCGGCCCGGGTGGCGCGCTCCGCGCTCTCGGCCGCCGACAGCGCGGCCTCCACGGCCTGGTGCTGGACACGGTTGAGTATCCCGACCAGGACCGGTGCGCCGGTGGTGAGGCCGACGGCCCAGGGCAGCAGGTGATGACCGGGTCCGACTTCGAAGTACAGGACGCCGCCGCAGAGCAGGCCGCAGGCCGCGGCCAGGACGAGGGCCTGTCTGGCCGGCAGCCGGTATCCGATGTGACCGCAGAGGAAGAAGGCGAAGAGGTAACCCGTTCCGCTGCGGCTGACGCCGATCAGCGCGGCCGCAGCGAGGACGCCCAGCGACAGCCAGACGACGGCAGCACGCGGCGGGACCTTGCCCTGGGGCAGGCCCCGGGCAAGCAGCGCCGCACAGTTCAGTACGAACAAGACCGCGACCACCAGCCCCGGCCCGCTGACGCCCATCGGCCGGATCGTCAGGGCCCCACTGACGATGACCGCCACGGTCAGGGCCCACTGCACCCGGGGGTCCCGGCCCGGGATCGGCCGGGGCGCAGCCGATGAGGGCGGGACCGGTCCGGGGGAGGAGGCGGTCTCGGCGGTGGGCACGGCCAGACCATAACTCACGGTCGGACCGCAACACGGTTCGAGGCAGGGGCGGACTGCCCGGCACTCAGCATCCGGCTGCGGACGAAGATCGTGGCCAGCCGGGTGACGACCTCGGTGAGCGCCATCAGGACGAAGGCCGCCACCCATGCCTGGTCGCTGGTGATGTGGTGGGCGAGACTGAACCGGGCGACATCGTCGCCGCCGCCGTGCTCGGTCCACAGCTGGAAGCCCATCCGGGCACCCATGCCGAGCACCCACAGGATCGCGGAGACCGCGCCTGCCTTGATCAGGATGTGCTCGCCCGCGGTCCTGACCCGGGTGTAGGCGCCGCCGGCGATGCCGAGTACGGCGCCTGCGCCCATGAGAGCTCCGACCAGCATCAGGTCGTTGCCCCCGGTGGGAACGGAGTCCAGGTAGGTGTGGGCCACGTAGGCCACGATCCCCAGCGGGATCAGGAAGGTCCTGAGGTCAAGCCGGCCTTCCCGCAGCTGCCGGAAGACGACGAGGATGAGTGCGATGTCGGTGATCCACTCGGTTGTTGTCATGCCCCCAAGCCTGCTGTCACAGGGCCCGCGACACCTGGACCCACGGGTGGAACCAGGGGTGGAGAACACGTGGCCGGTCGCGGCCGGCCACGACGCTCCTCCGGCCCCGGCCGGCCGTCAGGAGACCGGACGGTCCCGAGACCGGGAAACTCGCGTGAGGGGGGAGCACGGGCCCACGGGATCACACAGGGATGTCACAGCATCTCGAGCCCATGGTCATCCGCCCCACGCGCGCTGCGTTCCCCTGCCCGCAGAGGGCGCTGGAGCCGGTAGCCCACCGGGCGCCCTTCGCCGGAAGACGGCAGCGGGGCGGCGCGGCAGCTCGACGGTGCGACCGCCAACGGTCTCGCCGTGCCACCGGCTGCCTCGCTGTGGCGGGGCTCAGGCGGCGAAGCCGATGGTGGTGACGTACTCGTACTGTCCCCACTGGGAGCCGAGGTCGACGACCTGGTCGACCCACGCGGTATCCAACTCCTGGCCGTCGCCGACCGCCCACGCATCGACGATGCGGTCCCAGTTGCGGACGTTCATCGTGCGGAACTCGACGGCGCGCTGTCGCGGACGGTCGACCCGGGACTGGTTGACCGGGTGGATCTCCACCCGGGTACCGCGGCCCTCCTTGTTGAGGCGGGCGGTCAGGTAGCGGGCCACGTTCGCGCGCCGCACCGTCCGGTACGCCTGCTCGATGCGATCCAGGTTCTTGCGCGAGGGCGTACGGACGCCGGCCTGCCAGGCGCGCAGGGTGCGGTCGGTGACGGTCAGTCCGGCCGCGCGGGCAGCAGTGCGGGCGTGGGCGGTGCGGGTGAGGTAGTGCAGGCGGGCCTGGAGGCCTCGCCGGGCCGTGATCGGCGTGGCGATGTAGCCGGCGAGGGCGTCCAGCTGCCGGGCGACGGCTTCGTGGCCTTTGATGCCGTGGGCGCCGTACTTGCCGAACTCGATGTTCCGCTCAGGCATGTTCTCTTCCGAATCCAGGGTCGTGGATCACTGTACGGGGCTGGGAGCGCCGATCTCCCGTCCCGGCGGGGGAATCTACTGCGGAAGGTCGCCCTCCGTACCTGCGCACGCGACTTCGGCACCCCTTGCATCCACGAACACGTGTGCTTCTCTGAACTTGTTCCTGTTCCCTCCAAGCTGGTCACTGCCACTCGTTGGCGGGGGGGCCAGGTCCGCCGAAGCAGCAATGCCCGATCATGGAGTGGTGAACAGAAGTACTCCCGGCCTTGATCTCGAAGCACTCTCTGCCTTGTGGGAACGGCAATGGCCTGCACCGCAGCAGGACATCCCGATGCGCCGGGCCTATCCCGACCGATGGGTGCGCTTTCACAGTCTCCCCGGATCAAAGCGATACCCGGACGACGAGACTGAGTACGGCATCCTCCTCGAACGCCATCACACGCTGCTCGCCGAGCTGGGGCCGAACGACGACGAGCTGTATGTGGTCACCCGGGAGTGGAACGGAGACCCTGAGGCTGTCACGCGCATGGCCGACCTCCAGAGAGTCGACCCGGATGCCCAGCACTGGAGCAGTTGCGTTCATGACGAAGACTTCCCTGACGACATCCTCTACCAGCACGAATACATCAGTCGTCGTCCGCGTAACAAGCAAGCTCTCGATCCGCTTTTGCGGCTCGTGGCCGACGAGGTGATCGCAGGAGTCACCCTGGCCCCGCTCGATCTTCGCTGGCTCTATCACCCCTATGACGGTGGTGGGGACGTATTCGCGCCCAGCGCCGCGGTCAGGGACGATCTCAAGGCCGCGCACCCCGACTGGCTGTCCACGCATTCCAGCGGCATGTGATGGCGGTCAACGAGACCATTATCGCCCTCACCCGTACCGTCCCCGAGCCCACCCGCCCCGTCCGTAGGGTCGTCCCGCCGGCCCGTACTGCCCCGCCTGCCGTGCCGGTTCCGGCTGCCGGGATCGGCACCGCCCGTTCCTGGTCGACGGACGTAGCGCACCCCCTGCCCGCGGCCCGCCCCCATGACGGCGTCCGCGCCCACGCTGTTCTGCAGGCGCCCGAGGCCGGCCTGCCGGTGCTGATGGTGGAGGTCGACCGGGGCACCGACTCCGACGACGTCCTGGCCGCGAAGGTCGGGCGCTACCGCCGCTACTTCCGGCTCAAGACCAAGGACCCTCGCGGTGTGGATGTCCTGCTGTGGCGCACTTTCTACCCGCCGACCGGACGCGAGGGACACCCGCCGGTCGCCGTGGTGTTCGCCCCCGGCACCCGCCTGGGAGAGCAGGCCCTGAAGAACCGCATGAACCGCGTGATGAGCCTGACCCGGGAGATCTGGTCAGGCGAGTACACCAAGGAGGACCAGCACGACGGCGCGAGCACCACGGCCGGCTACTACGACTTCAGCGACACCATCCCCCTGCTGTTCACCACCCTGGACCGGCTCCGCACGGACGGGCCGCACGCCACCGTCTGGTGGCGGTGCGGGCACGGCCGCTGGGAAACCCTGCCCGACGCCCTGGCCAACCCGCAGGACCTCGACGCCTGGCACCCTCGCGACACAGAACCCCGCCGGCACGAAACGGCCTGAGTGCAAGGCAGTGACTTGCATGGTCGGGTCTGTGGTCGGGGGTGAGGAGACGTGGTCGGGGTGGTGGTCAGATCTCCCGGTGCGTCCAGCCCACGCGCCGGTCGGGAGCCTGGACGGGCCGCCACACGGGCGCTGAGGCCCGTCACGGAGCAGGTCGGTCAGCGGGGCTGCGAGGACGGGCACGTCGTGCAGGAAGCTGAACGCCGCCGGCTCCCTGGCGGCCGCATGGAGGGCACGGATCCGCGTCGTGGCACCGGTGGGGCCGGTGCCGTCCAGGACGAACAGCAGCCGGGGGAACAGGGGGTAGTGCCGCCGCCAGTCCTCCAGCGCCGGTTCCTGGACGGTCGGCCGGCGCCCCGGGACGGTGGGCACGTAGCCGTGAAGACGGGCGTACGCGGTCAGCTTGGCGGCGAGGCGTTCGGGGCCCATGGTGGCCCGGTCGACTTCCACGAACGCCCGCAGCATCGACCCGTCACCGTCGGAACCGCGCCGGTAGTACAGGAGAGCGTCAGGAATGACCGCCTCACCGCTCCCGATCGGATGGTGGACCTCAGGGATCCAGTCCAGTGGCCGGCACAGGTCGCCGCGGCGGCGGGCGTCCTTAAGGAAAGCGAGCGCGGTTTCGGTCACGGTCAGTGCGTGGCCGACCTTCAGCCGTACGGCAGTCGGATCGGGCACCGTCCTGGAGGGCCGGCGCCCGCGCATCTCGGGCCACTCACAGGCCAGCTGCACGCCATACGAGCTGGGGAACCACACCCGCATCCGTCCGGCCCGCGGCAGGGTGATCCGATCGGCCAGCCCCGCCTCCCGCAATCGGGCCAGCCGCCGCCTGGTCTGCTCGATGCGCACCCCGGGGGCGATCACCCAGTGCATCTGTTCGGTCGTGGCCATCCGGTACTGGACCAGCACCGCCAGCGCCAGCCGGTCACCCCCGCCCACGTCCACGTTCACGTTCGTCCCCACGGGTTCGCCCGCCTCCTGTCCGGTACAGCGCTGCTGTGGCGCCGCGCGTACCGAACAGGCCAGCAGCCGGCCCCGACCAGAAACCCGACCACCAAGGCCCGACCACGGACACGATGCGACAACGCCTCCGTTGACCAGGCCGGTATCCCCGCCGACAACCCGGCCGACAACCGTCCGCACCCCCTGACGTGCACCCCCGTGAACCCGCAGGTCACCATGCCCGCCAGGGCGTGGTCGGGGTGGCCGACATCCCCTCTACGCCCCCGAGTCCACGCCCCACAGCAGGAAGAAAAATTGAAGTGGGTGGGTGGGACAGGCCCCGGGCGGCGGGCGAGGGGATCAGGGGCCGCCGGTGTTGCTCGCGCGCGACGGCGGGGCCGCGCGCGACGCCGGGCAGAGCAAGCTGCCCGGCCGGTGAGGCGAGGGAGAGCGCCGGTGTCGCCCGCAAGGCTGCTGTCGGTCAGGAGCCCGCCGCACCACCGCCCGACTGAGTCACCCCCGACACGCTGAAGGCCCGTACCCGCCCCACCGCACCCTGCCCTAATCGATCTTCTGCGCTGGAGGGCATGGCCGTCCAGCGCTTACCGGGCGTACCCGTGAGCTCCGCTACGCCGACACAGTTGCGGCCCTTATACGCATTTCCATTACCTCCCATGTCTACAGGGCTGACCAGAGAGCTCCTGAAGTGTTCGGTGCCTGCCTCGGATGTACGCCCCTGACCTGCCAGAACTCGTCACGATGAAAGGAGAAGGCAGGAGACGGGGCGTCGGAGACACCCTGCAGAACGTTCCAGCGCTTGGCGATCTTGCCTGCCTCAAACGACCAGTCGTCAGAACGCGTCGAGAAGGGCGGGAACGGTCCCGCCAGACGCAAGGAAGGGCGGGAAGTGATGGCGACGGACGACTGGGAACTTGTCCAAAGGTATTGCGCCGGGGATAACGAGGCAGCCGTGCAGCTGGTGCGCCGCCACTGGGATCAGCTGATCCTGGTGGCCACCTTCAAGCTGAACGGCAACTTCCACGACGCCCAAGACGCTGTCGGTGAGGCGTTCGCCGCGTTGGCGGGCTACCGCAGTGCCAGGCCGATCCGCAGCGTGGGCTCCTGGTTGAGGAGCGTCGCTCTCAACAAAGCGGTAGACAAGGTCCGGAGGAAGGAAGCGCGGCCGACTGGCGAGCCGCAAGAGTCGCTGCCCGACCCCCGTGAGGAAGTCGAGCAGGTGGTTGGGCGGCTGACCGCCACTGAGATTCTTCAGGCCCTGGACGTGCAGGAACGGCGCGTCATGACAGTAGTTCTCGACGGCGAGACCGGGGGATGGCAGCGCGCCGATCAGGCGCGAGCGCTGAAGATGGAGCTGTACAAGGACTTCAAGCACGCGCTGCCCCGAGCGCGGCAACAGACGGTAAGAAGCTCTGCTCCTGCTGCACATGCTGCACCCGGAAAATAAGCCGTGTGAGGGGTTACTGACGGCATGCGGTGTCACTCCAGGCCAGGTAAGCCATGGTCCGCAACTGACCCCCGAGGGCCGGAAAGTCGGGATCGAGCACATCGGGACGTGCAAGGACTGCCCAGCAAAGCGGGAAAAGGTGAAGGACCGCCATTGGGTACATGGGGTATTGCTCGCCCCGCCGCCGGAGCTGTACGACCGGGTACGCAACATCTGTGATGCACGGCGCCTGGAGAACAAGTCGGCAAACGAAAGGGCCCAGCGGAACCTTGGCTCCGACGCTCATGGCCGCCATGGCGAGGTCCCTCGCACGACCACTCGCCCTGGAGTTCAGGCTGCCCGCTGGCATGCGTCACCGACGGGAACTCGATCTGTACGACATCGGCGGCCACAACATCGAGTGGCCAAAGCCATCGGTGCAGGCGTTCTTGCCGCGATTTTCGCAACTGCATTCATCCACAAGAGCGGCGCGGACATCAGCCTGCCGGAGCTGGACATTCTCCCCGGGAGGGGCGCGTCCCCCGGCCCCAGCACCCACGCGGACAGCGGCGGCAGGCACGAGGGGAAGGTCGGCGATGGGGATTCCGGCGAGGGGAAGGTCGGCGACGGGGATTCCGGCGACGGCAAGGTTGATGACGGGGACTCCGGCGAGGGGAAGGTCGGCGACGGCAAGGTCGGTGGCGGGGATTCCGGCGAGGGGAAGGTCGGCGACGGGGACTCCGGCGACGGCAAGGTTGATGACGGTAATGACGACGGTGGGGGCGCCGGTGACGGCAATGACGACGACGGTGGAGTCGTCACCCCGCCAGAGGACAACACTCCTCCTAGCGTCTCCCTTGCGGGCATCAACGCCAGTGAGGTCGGGCAGGAAGTCATCGGTGCTGGCGGCTCGCTCATTCAGACTTGCGGCCCAGACGGAACCCCCACCACCTACAGCGTGCGGGTAACCGCGTCCGACCCCTCAGGCATCTACTTCGTGTTGCTGTACATCCAGCACCCCACCGACGACTGGGCGTACGAATCCAGTACCGGAGTCGCCGAAGGTGACGCCGTCCGGTTCGACATTCCGGCCTACCGGACAGGCCCGAAGCCTCAAGACACGGTGCAGTTGCAGCTCTTCGCCTCGGCGAAGGACATGAGGGGAAACCGCGTCGACGTCGATCTCGGCACTCTGCCGCTGCACGAGTGCGGTGAACCCGGCTGACCCCAACGTCGGCCTTAACGGGCTCGCCACCGCCGGCCGACGACGCACCTGATCGCACGGCTCCATCGCCGTCCAGTCACATCACCCTTGGAGCAGCACGTGAGTTCCGTACCTACCCCCATGCCGCCAGCCCCGCCCGAGCCCTCCCCGCCTGGTCCGTTCATGACACTGCACACCGCGCTCGTCCTCCTGACGGCGCTTGTCATCGGCCTGGTCGTCGGAGGCCTCACCTTCCTTGCCGACAGCCCGACCGCCAGCGCGGTCCTGGCGGGCCTGCTCAGTGCCGGAAGCAGCGTGCCTGTACTACGCCGTCTCATCGGCTGACTCGGCCTTATGCCGCACAGGCGCGGCACTAGTACTGCAACGGTGCTTGCCGTGACTGCTGGCCAGGTCAGTCGTTGGTGAGGTTATGGGTGGGGACCTTGCTGATGTCAGGTTGTGGGCGAGTGAACTGGACGCTGTGCACGGGCGGTTCGTGCACCGGTTCAGCCGGTCGGAGCCGCGGGATTCGGCGCTCGCATACATGAGGGGATTGGTTGCGCCGCTGGAGCGCAAGAACGGCTGGACGCTGGCGGAGGAGGCCGGGCACGCGGGCCCCGATCGCATCCACCGGTTGCTGAACCGGATCGAGTGGGACGCCGACGAGGTCCTGGACGACGTGCGCGAGTACGTCGTAGAACATCTCGGAGACCGGGATGCCGTCCTGGTCGTCGATGACACCGGCTTCCTCAAGAAGGGCGTCCGTTCGGCCGGCGTGCAAAGGCAGTACTCCGGCACCGCGGGCCGTACCGAGAACTGCCAGGTCGGTGTGTTCCTCGCCTACGCCACTGGGCGCGGGCGCACGCTGATCGACCGCCGCTTGTATCTGCCCACGTCATGGACGGACGACCGGGAGCGGTGCCGACGGGCAGGCATCGACGACAGCGTCGCCTTCGAGACGAAGGTGGCCATGGCCAAGGCGATGGTCCGCCGGGCGATCGCGGAGAAGATTCCGTTCGGGTGGGTGACGGCGGATGCCGCCTATGGCTTCAGCAAGGGCTGGCGCTTCGAGTTGGAGCAGGCGGACGTCTTCCACGTCATGGCCACCACCCGGCACGACACCGTCGTCACCCGCTGGGCCCTCGACCATCCCGTCCATGACTTGTTCCCCGGCCTTGCACGGCAGAAGTGGAAGCGCCGCTCCTGCGGCCAAGGTGCCCATGGACAGCGGATCTACGACTGGGCCCGCGTCGAGGTCCGCCCTTGGCACCGACCCGACCGCCGGCACTGGGTGATCGCCCGCCGCAGCGTCAGCCGCCCGGAGGAGATCTCCTACTACATCGCCTACTGCCCCGCGGAGACCACCCTCGACGACCTGATCCGCATCGCGGGCAGTCGGTGGGCCGTGGAGGAGTGCTTCCAGACCGCGAAGCAGGAATGCGGCCTGGACGACTACCAAGTCCGCCGCTACCCCGGCTGGCACCGCCACATGACCCTGGCCATGGCCGCCCACGCCTGCCTGACCGTCCTGCGGGCCCGCCAGCTGGACACGGACAAAGCAGAAACGGATCCTCCCAGCTCATCCACCTCAGCCTCGCCGAGATCAGACGCCTGATCACCCGCCTCACCGACCGCCGACCCACCCCGGTCGACCACATCCTGCACTGGTCACACTGGCGACGCCGACGCCAGCACCAAGCCCGCACCAGCCACTACAAAAGACGCGGACACAGCCCCTGACAACTGCCCATCAATCAGAACAAGCACCGTTGCAGTACTAG
>NZ_JAHRIB010000184.1 GCF_019090165.1 Streptomyces sp. BV286 | reverse complement strand
TGCTGTCGCGGCGGGGTCAGGATGCGCCGGGTGCGGTTGAACTGGTGGCTGAGCTGGCCGGGTTGGGTGCTCACGTGGAGGTTGTGGCGTGTGATGTGAGTGATCGTGCCGCGTTGGCTGCTGTGGTGGATGGTCTGGGTGCGGAATTGTCGGCGGTGGTGCACACGGCCGGTGTGGTCGACGACGGTGTGCTGGGGTCCCTGACGCCGGAGCGGTTGGACGGTGTGCTGGGTCCGAAGGCGGATGCGGCGTGGTATCTGCATGAGCTGACGCGGGAGTTGGACCTCTCCGCCTTCGTGATGTTCTCGTCGCTGGCGGGGACGGTCGACGGCGCGGGGCAGGGCAACTACGCGGCGGCCAATGTGTTCTTGGATGCGTTGGCGGTACACCGTCGTGAGCTGGGACTTCCTGGGACCTCCTTGGTGTGGGGGTTGTGGGAGGGCACTGGTATGGGTGCGGCGTTGGGGGAGGGTGATGTTGCGCGGATGAGCCGGTCGGGTGTGCTGGGTCTGTCGGTGGGGCAGGGTCTGGCGTTGTTCGATGGGGCGTTGGGTGTGGATGTGCCGGTGGTGGTGCCGGTGCGTTTGGATGTGGGGGCGTTGCGGTCGCGGGTGGACGGTGTGCCCGCGGTGTTCCGGTCGGTAGTAGGCGGGCCGGTGCGGCGTGCGGTGGGTGCTGCTGTGTCGGGTGGCGGGGAGGTGTCGCTGGCGGGGCGGCTGGCGCTGCTTGGCGCCGATGAGCGTGAGCGGGTGTTGTTGGAGTTGGTGCGGTCGCATGTGGCGGCGGTGCTGGGGCATGAGGGTGCGGGTGCGATCGAGCCGGGTCGGGCG
The DNA here is from genome assembly GCF_019090165.1 of Streptomyces sp. BV286. GTDB lineage: Bacteria > Actinomycetota > Actinomycetes > Streptomycetales > Streptomycetaceae > Streptomyces. The sequence continues at coordinate 1,686 of NZ_JAHRIB010000184.1, read as the reverse complement.
TTCAGTGACATCGGTTTCGACTCGTTGTCCGCGGTGGAGTTGCGGAATCGGTTGAATGCGGAGACGGGGCTGCGGTTGCCGGCCACGTTGATCTTCGACTACCCCACTCCCCAAGCTCTCGCCGAATACGTGATCGTCTCCCTGATCGGCGAGGAGGCCGTCACGGACGTCGCGCTGCCGCTGACCGAGGCGCCCGCGGTCACCGGAACCGACGACGACCCCGTGGTGATCGTCGGCATGGGCTGCCGCTACCCCGGCGACGTCCGCAGCCCCGACGACCTGTGGCGGCTCGTGTCCGAAGGTACCGATGCCATCACGCCCTTCCCCGACAACCGGGCGTGGGACATCGACGACATCTACGACCCGCTGCCGGGCGTCTCCGGCAGGACGTACACACGTGAGGGTGGCTTCCTGCACGATGCGGCGGAGTTCGACCCGGACTTCTTCGGGATCTCGCCGCGTGAGGCCCTCGCCATGGACCCGCAGCAGCGGTTGCTGCTGGAGACGTCGTGGGAGGCGATCGAGCGGGCGGGCATCGACCCGACCACCCTGCGCGGCACCCAGACCGGCGTCTTCGCCGGTGTCATGCAGACCGACTACGGCACAGGAAGCGCCCGCCTCTCCGAGGACGTAGAGGGCTACATCGCCAACGGCACCCTCGGCAGCGTGGTCTCCGGCCGTGTCGCGTACACCATGGGTCTGGAGGGCCCGGCCGTCACGATCGACACGGCCTGCTCCTCCTCGCTGGTCGCCCTCCACTGGGCCGCCCATGCCCTGCGTCAGGGGGAGTGCTCACTCGCGCTCGCCAGTGGTGTGACCGTGATGTCCACCCCCGAGACGTTCATCGACTTCAGCCTCCAGCGCGGCCTCGCCGCGAACGGCCGCTGCAAGGCGTTCTCCGCCGACGCGGACGGCACGGCCTGGGGCGAGGGTGTGGGTGTCCTCGTCCTTGAGCGGCTGTCGGACGCGCGGCGCAACGGCCACCAGGTGTTGGCCGTGGTGCGTGGTTCGGCGTTGAATCAGGACGGTGCGAGCAATGGCCTTACGGCTCCGAATGGTCCCTCGCAGCAGAGGGTGATCCGTCAGGCGCTGGCGAGTGCAGGACTCTCGGTCTCTGAGGTCGACGCCGTCGAGGCGCACGGCACGGGTACGACCCTTGGCGACCCGATCGAGGCCCACGCACTGTTGTCGACGTACGGCCAGGAACGCGAGGAGGACCGTCCGCTCTGGCTGGGCTCGGTCAAGTCGAACGTGGGCCACACACAGGCCGCCTCCGGTGTCGCGGGCGTGATCAAGATGGTCATGGCGATGCGGGAGGGTGTCCTGCCCCGGACCCTGCATGTGGGTGAGCCGTCGAGTCATGTGGACTGGTCTGCGGGTGCGGTGGAGTTGTTGACGGAGGCGCGGGCGTGGCCGGAGATGGGGCGTCCGCGGCGAGCGGGTGTGTCCTCCTTCGGGGTGAGTGGTACGAACGCGCATGTGATCGTGGAGCAGGCGCCGGTGGAGGAGCCTGCGGCGGAGGCTGTTGCGGAGCCTGGTGTCGAGTCCGGCGTGGCTGGGTTGCCGGTGCCGTGGGTGGTGTCGGGCAAGTCTGCAGGGGCGTTGCGGGCGCAGGCGGGGGCGTTGTTGGCGCAGCAGCAGACGGCGGGTTCGTCGGTTGTTGATGTGGCCTTCTCGCTGAATGCG
>NZ_JAHRIB010000183.1 GCF_019090165.1 Streptomyces sp. BV286 | reverse complement strand
AGACGACGTTTCCTTTGGCGAGGAGAGTCGTTGTGTTGGTATGACAAGTCTTGCTGAGCATCTGGTCTCGGATGAGTTGTGGGAGCTGTTTCGGCGGGTGGTGCCGGAGACGGTGGTGGTGCGTCCGCAGGGCGGGGGCCGTCGGCGGGCCGGGGACCGTGAATGCCTGACCGCGATCGTGTTCGTGGCCACGTCGGGCTGTTCCTGGCGGCAGTTGCCGCCGGTGTTCGGGCCAGTCTGGCCCACCGTCTACCGACGTTTCGCGCGGTGGACTCAGCAGCGTGTGTGGGCTCGCCTGCACCGCGTCATCCTCGATGAACTCGGTGCTCAGGGGGGATTGGACTGGTCACGATTCGCCGTGGACTCGGTCAGTGTCCGCGCCCTCAAAGGGGGCAGTTGACGGGACCGAATCCGACCGACCGCGGCAAGTTGGGATCGAAAATCCATCTTGTCGTCGACCGTGCCGGCCTGCCCGTCTCTGTCGCGATCTCGGCCGCCAACACCCACGACAGCCTGGCCCTGCAACCGCTGGTCATGGGGATCCCGCCGGTCCGCAGTCCTCGCGGTCCGCGGCGTCGCCGGCCGGCAAAGCTCCACGGCGACAAGGGCTACGACTATCCCTACCTGCGTCGATGGCTCCGTGAGCGGAACATCGTTCCTCGCATCGCCCGCCGCGGTGTCGAGAACTCACAACGCCTGGGCCGACACCGCTGGGTGGTCGAGCGCACCATGTCCTGGCTCAGCGGATGCCGCCGCCTCCACCGACGCTACGAACGCAAGCCCGAACACTTCCTGGCCTTCACCGCCATCGCCACCAGCCTCATCAACCACCGCCGACTCACCAAGTGAAACGACGTCTAAGCAGAACACGCCGAAGAGGACCAGCCCGATCGCGACGGCGACCAGGAACCACGGTCCCACCGGTGTCCGCGTGAAGCTGCGGAGCCTCGCGCCCACGTCATGGCCTCGTCCGGGTCGAAGCGGCGGCTGCCACAAGGACGGAGAACCCGGCCGCAGCGAGTACCACTCCTCGACCCGCGCCTGCGACCACGCCCAGGACGGCAACGGCCTGGCTTCGAAGGGGGGCTCGTGGTGCCGCTGTCCAGCTGCCGCGGCAAGCACCGCCTGGCCGTCCGGACGCCGAGTACCCCGCCGATGCCTGGCGGCCCGGATCCGCCCGTGTACCCGGGACGTGGTCACGATGCCCTCCTCAGATCGCGGTCCGCCGTCATCTGGTCGCGCAGGCGGGCGCAGGTGCGGGTGAGCAGACGGGAGACGTGCATCTGCGAGATACCGAGCTGCTCGCCGATCCGGCTCTGTGTCATCTCGCAGAAGAACCGCATGTACAGGATCTGCCGGTCGCGTTCGGGCAGTGCCCGCAGGAGCGGTCGGAGCGCCTCACGATTGACGACTTGGTCGAAGCCGGGCTCAAGGCCACCAAGCGTGTCGGTCAGTGGGTGACTGTCCTCGGAGTGGCCGGGCACGGCGTCCACGGACAGGGCTGCGAAGCTCGCCAGCGCCCCCTGGCCCAGCAGTACCTCCCTCTCGGTCAGGCCGCTGTGCGCGGCGATCTCGTGGACCGAGGGTTCGTGGCCGTTGAGCGAAGCGAACTCATTGCCGGCGAAGCGGACCCGGCCGCGCAGTTCCTGCACGCGCCGCGGTACATGCACGATCCAGAGTTCGTCACGGAAGTGCCGCTTCACCTCGCCGATGATCGTCGGTACGGCAAAGCTCGGGAAGGCGGTACCGCGGCTCGGGTCGAAGCGCGATACCGCCTTGACCAGGCCCAGTTGGGCGACCTGCTTGAGGTCCTCGAAGCTCTCGCCGCGATGACGGAACCGCCCAGCGAGCCTTACGGTCATCGGCATCCAGGCGCACACCACCTCCTGCCGCAGCGCGGACCTCTCCGGGCCGTCCGGCAGGGAGGCGATACGGCTGAAGGCGGCCGCGGTGTCGGGGGCATCGCTGTAGGCGCGTGGGCTTGGTGGACCCTTCGTGCGTGCGTACGGCATGGGCGCGTGCCTCCTCATCGGTGACGTCACTCACCGTGGGAGCCGGCAGGCACTGGGGAGCAGCGACAGCTGCTCCCACGGCCGTGCCTCCGGGCTGAAGCACAGCGGACGGATCCCCGGGCGGCCCGCTTTCAAACAGTTTCCGCACCAAGCGGTTGCGGCTTCCCACGGGGCGCGCCACCCCGCAGTGACGCGTCGGCGGAGTGGTGCTCTCGAGCGTTGCGCCGTTCTGCGGTTCTGCTCGCTCAACGGCTTCAATGCCAGGCAAGGGACAGACCTGGTGTTTGGGCTCCACAAGGTGGACTGCACAACGGGGCATCCGACGGCAGTCCTGGACGCAGGCACCGAAGAGTTGAACCCACAGCTCCCTGTGCCGTCCGCTCAGCGCACACGCCGTCACCGCCGGTCTGCCAGATGCAGGCGCCGCAGCCCTCGGCGCAGCTCCCTCTGCAGTGGCTCCGGGAGCCTCTCGTCCTTCGTCGTGGCGACCAGGGCCGCAGCCACGTCCCGGAGTTTCACGTTGCAGTGCTGCGACACGTCCACCAGCAGGCTCCAGGCCCGCTCGCTGGAACACGGGGCCAGGACCATCACCATGCCGCGCGCCTGGTCTATCACCGCACGACTGGCCAGCGCCTGACTCAACTGCTCATTTTTGGCACGCAGTTCGAGAATCTCGGCAACCAGGGCCGCGTCTCCCGTCGATGTGCCAGCCGTCACCAGCCGCTGTTTCTCGCTCCTCGATGTCGACCGAATCACGGTCGCGTCATTCCCGGACGTCGGCTGCGTGATTCATGGCCTTCCCCTTGCGGACGGTTCATCCGCCAGCGGGGCGCCGCGCCCCTGGTCTTCCGCGTAGTGCCGCCGCAGCGCACGCCCCAGCGCACGATGCATCAGCCGCGGGAGCGGCTCACCCTCCCAGGCCGCGACCACGGCCGCAGACACCTCCGGAAGTTGGGTGTGGCACTGCCGCGAGATATCCACCAGCAGGTTCCTCGCCGGCCCACGGCGGCAGGGGGCCAGGACCATCACCATCCCGCAGGCCTGGTCGATGACCATGCGGCCGGCCAGCGCCCGCCGCAGCTGATCGTTCTCGGCGCGCAGCGTCTCGACGTCCTGAGCCGCCGCCTCCCCCGCCACGGCCTCGGCCCTCAGATCCCACCAATTATCCGGAAGCAAGGTTGTGCGCTGCATGGCATGTGCCTCTCCACGATTTCCGCGCGTCCGGTGTGGCTCAAGCCACCCCGGGGTCTCCGGATGCCGGGCAACTTCATCGGTCACCCGCGGCGTTCACGGTCCCGACGGTCCTCGCGCCTCCAGCGCGCCTGGTGCTGACGGCTGTAGCGACGGTTCCAGCGCTCCTGACGGTCCCGGCGGTTCTCGTAGTCCCGGTAGTCCCCGAGATCGGAACCGTCGCCGCGTATCCCGCCTCCCCCACGATCGCGGCCGTGCCGGGTGGCGCCGAACACCAGCACCGCCGCGGCCACCCACCAGATGGGGTCCATGAATCCGAGGCCGAACAAAACCCCGATCAGGATGACAAGAAGAACGAACACGGCGGGCCTCCCCGGTGCAGAACGAAGCATGACTGCCGGGGGCCAGGGCCTGTACGAACAGCGTAGTCCTCCCCAGAGGTTACGGACAGCGACCCACGTCAGCGGCCTCCGCAGGATCCAGATGGCCACTTGACGTCTGTTCAGGGAGCGCGGCGAGGGCTAGCGTGTCAGGTACGGCCCGAGCCCCCGGCAGCGTCGAACTCCTCTCGCGCTCCCTCGTGGGCGCACCTCGCGCATCAGTGCCGGAACCCGTCCCGCCCTCAGCGGGCGCTCCCCACTCACCGTCGCTACGTGATCCCGTCGCAGCCTCGATGCGCCCCATGCGGGCATCCCCCTCACCTGCCCGCCGCGTCGCACGCATCCACCGCAGGCGGTACGCATGTACGTACTGATCGTTCCGGCTTCTGTCCCCTTCGTCCTGCTCGCCACCGTGATGGGCTTGTCCTGGTGGGAGGACCATGTCCTGCCGGCGCCGCCTGCCGAGCCGGTCGATCGTCCCACCGAGGTTTCGTTCGTCCCAGCGGCCCCTGCCCGGCTCGCAGAACTCCCCCGTTTCGACACCGCGTTGACAAGGGAGGTGGCCGGGCGTTGACTGCCAGTACGGCGTAGGGCTGTGCCACTCCGGATCACTCGGGACGCATTCCACCTCGCCGCTTCGCCCGGACCCCGCGGAACTCAGAAACTTCCCGCGATCTGGAGGCCCGGCGATGCTTTGGATTCTTCTCCTTCTTCTGATCCTGGTGGTGTTCGGGTTCGGCTTCACCATGCAGACCCTTTGGTGGGTCGCCGCCGTACTCCTCGTCGTCTGGATCGTCGGCTTCTCCATGCGCGGGCGGGGCGGCGGCGGACGCCGCGGTGGACGCCGTGGCGGCGGCCGCCGGTACAGCCGCAGTCGCGGATAGCCCACGCACCAGGCGCTCTCCCGCCCTCCGGGACGGCGCCCCGTACGGCGATCACGCCCGGGAACCCCTCCAGCGAGCAGAGGACAGCCATGAGCCTCGGACAGACAATCATGCACAAGACCCAGGCGCTCAAGGGCCGGGTCACCGAACGCGTCGGCCGGACCACCCGCAACAGGCGGCTGCAGCGCGAAGGCCGGACCGACCAGGTCTCCGGAAACCTGAAGCAGGCCGGCGACAAGACCAAGGACGCCTTCAAGCACTGACCACGAACGCCCCGGGTGGCGCCCACGTCGCGTGGCCGCCACCCGGCAGGCCCACACGGAATCGACCCACAGGAAGGGACGGGAACGGCAATGAACCAGAACAATCCGCGAGCCGAGAGCCAGAGAAGGCCGCCATGCTCACCATCGTGATCATCGCCGTGATCGTCATCGCGGCGGTCGTCCTGTTACTCGTCGGACGTGCACGCATCCGAGCCGGCGGAGGGCGAGGGCTCAAACACCGCTTCGGACCCGAGTACGACCGTGCCGTCGCCGACCACGACGGCGACACCAAGGCGGCCGAGCAGGAACTCGGCGAGCGCGTCACGCAGCACGGCTCCCTCAATGAGCAGCCGCTGACGCCCGAGGCCCGTGCGCAGTACAGGGCTCAGTGGGCCGACATCCAAGAGCAGTTCGTCGACTCACCGCAGAGGGCCGTCACCGAGGCGGATGCGCTCCTTGCCCGCCTGGCGAGGGACCGTGGCTTCCCCGACGGTGAGCAGTTCGAGGAGCAGCTCGCCGCCCTCTCCGTCCACCACGCCGACCATGTCCACGGCTACCGCAGCATGCACACGGCGGCACGCGGCGGGAGCGGCACCGAGGAAATACGGGAGGCCCTGGTCGATGCGCGAAGCCTCTTCGAGGCACTGATAGCCGAGCAACCGGCAGATTCCAACTCCGACAGGCTCCATCCGCAGTCCCCCGACGGCAACGGCCACGCGCCGTGGGCGCTGAACCGACGCAACACGAAGGGAAGTAGCACGTGATGTCGCACACCGCCGAACACACAGGGCAGCCCCAGCCCGGGGCCCCGGATCCCGCGATACAGCGCGGCCCGCAGGCACCTCGCACCGAACCCGCTCACGCATCGCGCGAGCCCGGCGCCGGCGCGGACGGCAACGCTCCCAAGGCGGGACAGGAACTGGTCCCGCAGGGTGAACGGGACAAGCTCACCGGGCGCCTCCAACAGGCCCTGAACACCTTCGTCGACAGCCCGCGCCAGGCGGTGGAGGAGGCCGACGCAGTCTTCGACGACGTCGCCACCCAGTTCACCAACACCCTCACCGAGCGACGCCGCGTCCTACGGGCGGGCTGGCAGAGCCAGGACACCGACGCTCAGACCGAAGAACTACGGCTCGCGCTCAGGCAGTACCGGGAGATCACCGAACGGCTGCTGGACATGGCGGCGCCCGCCAGTCGGTGACACCGTCCTCCCCCTCGGCAAGCACGGCTGTCGCGGTGCGCCGGTGAGATGCGCTCACGGCTCGGACCGCGACAGCCGTGCTCTGGAATCAGTTCTGGGCGATGGCGACGACGCCGCGCTGGGTCAGCCAGCGCAACACGACCTGTGACACGGACCTGCCGTGCTTCTTGCCGATCTCGGCGAGCAGCGGATTGGTGAACAGGCCGTCCTTGCCCTCGGCGAAGCCGCCCCAGGACTGGATCTGCACCCCGTGCTCGCGCATGAGGGCCTGGTAGGCGGCGCGCCGGAAGAAGGGGTGGGTCTCGATCTGGTTGACCTGCGGGGTGATCGCGTTGTTGACGATCAGGTCGATCAGCCGGTCGGGGTAGAAGTTGGCGACCCCGATCGTTTTGGCTGTGCCCGCGCGGTTCAACGCCTCCATGGCGTGCCACTGGCCGCAGACGTCGCCGAAGGGCTGGTGCATCAGGCCGTCGGGTTTCCGGGGCGACTCGGGTCGGGTAGAGCGCACCCGGCTCTGCTGCAGGGCTCGAAGTGTCCCAGGACGGGTGTCAGCAAGGACCGCAATCAGAGCGCGGGCTCAATCCGGGGGTGCCGAGGGTGCGTTCGGTGATTCCCTCGTCGGGATCTCTACCCGAGCGTAGCCGCTGAGGGACCGACAGGACTACGGTGGGGGGACTAGCCCCAGTCCCTGGCTCCGCGAAAATGACCGAGCAAGGTGTGTCATGCAGCGCACATTGAGGACATACGGGGAGCGTTGGTCTCGAACAGAGTCCCTCGTCTGGAATGAGAGCCGTCCCGCCGACGAGGTCAGGACTCTTCGCTCGGAGAACGTGGAACTGCGCCGACGGCTGCGCAGGCGTGCAGTCGCCATACGGGCTCAGGGCGTGGTCATGGCGCTCGTGCCGTGTTCCAGCGAACACGCCAAGGACTTTCTCGCTGATCTGGCCGATCACTGCGGCCTCCCGGTGCGCGACGTCGCCCAGGCCCTCGTCGGCACCTTCGAGGGCCGTCCTCTCACGGCGAAGATGCAGCGCGAGCTCGGCAGCGCGGTGGTGCGCCTCAAGGGTGGCGCTCCGGCCTGAGTGGGTCAGCCGCTCCTCCTTCCGGCCGCGCGCTCCTGTTCCCTCGGCCGAAGATGCACGACACGGATGAGACATCTGGCCCCTGCGTCGGGCAGACACGCGCCGCCGCACCCGCCGTTGGAGCGGGGACTTGAACCACGGGAGGTTCACATGCTTGAGGACCATGTCCGTAAGCCGAAGATCGACCGGGCGTTCCGTGCTTCGGACGGTCAACCGGTTGAGTTCGAGGGCAAGACGGTGCACCTTGCCTTCGGTATTTCCATGAAGTGGGCGACGTCCAGGCTGGCAATCGCCTTCACTTCTTTCGTGGGCAACCCGCCCCAGGGTGTGTGTCTGGAGCTGTCGGAGGGCGACCTGCTCGTCAACGGCTCCCGGTCGTCGGGCGTCTGCCTGTGGGCCGACTCGGCGCCGCCGGTGGTATACCTGAAGCCGCTGATCAAGCCCACCGCCACAGCGACGCTACAGGTCTGGAACTGCTGGCGAGGCGGGGACGGGGAACCTCAGATGTGGAGGGGCAACGCCGGTCTGCTCGTCGACCTCAACCCCGGCGCTTCCTACCGCTTCAGTTGCAGCGACGGCACCGGACATGCCGACTTCACCGATCTCATCTTCGGTCTGGAGGTCCAGGAGACGGCGAGCGACTTGTGGCTGGAGCCGCTGCCGCCCCGGGCATTCACCCTGAGTACATACTCCGCCCGCCCTCGCAGCGCCGACGCCTGATCGCCGGCGCCCGGCACCTCGGTTCGCCATGCCGCCGCAGTCCTCACGCATGACCCGCCGAACGGACCGCCCCCACCCGTCACCGACGGCTGATGCTCTGGGGACTCTCGCGCGGACTGACGGGACGACCTCAGTTCAGAACGGGGCGCATGCTCCGATCCCTGCCCATGGCCGATGGCGTGCAGTGCATCGTGCTGAACACGAGCGGGCTCCTGGTGCTGCTGAACACGCAGATCGGCATCCTGACACTGCGGAGTCACCGCGCCCGGCCTGTGGGTGACGGAGCGTCTGATCGCTTCGGGCGAGCTCGACGTGCACCACGCGGCATGGCTGACCCGCCGCGGGTACCACAGGACCAAGACGTCGATCCGGTACCGGGGAGCTTGTCGCCACCGAGGTAGCCCTCCGGGGGCGCAGCCGACGCACCGCCCCGGACCCATGTGCGGCGATGCCTCCGGAGCACCAGCTGGCTCTGGAGGCGTGGCAGTTCGCGCGCGACGCGCAGTCTGCCGAAGGCCCGGTGGCAGGGAAGGCCTCCTCTTCTTCAGGATGGCTTGCTCGGTCCACGCGGAGCGGCTGTCGGGCTCCTCGGCATGGGTTCGCTCCCGCTGCCATCCGACGGCTCCGTCGTTCCTTGCGAGGTGAATTTTTCAACTCCGGTGCCTGAGAGTGCCGTTCTACGTCTGCACGACGAGCCGTATCAGGGCTTCGACCGGGAAACCTGCTCTCTGCTTCTGGGACATCGCCAAAGCGCTGTGCGAGCAGGGTCGTACCGTCCTGGTGGTCTCCCACCTCGCCCATGACCGGGAGCGCCTGGACGTGCTCCACCGGTTGGAAGACGGCGTCCTGGTCGTCGACCACAGCGGTCTTGTGGGAAGTGCCGCATGGGGTGGTGGTGGCAGTGGATGGACATGGCGGTGCGCCACGCTGCGATGGAGCAGGACCGAAACCGTCTGGCGCCGGCCCAGGTGGTCTTCTTCGTTCCGCTGTGGCTGACGCTCGCTTTCCGGGTGCTGCCCAGCGGCCCCGTGCGGTTCTTCCCGCGCGCGGCGGACCGCCCGGTGAATCTTGATGCCAACACGATGACGCAGCTGTCGGGAGCGCTGCATGCGCTCGCTCTGATCGTCGGCTTCATGATGTTCCCCGCCGCCAGCCGCTCCGCGGAGTTCGACCACCGCCTGGTGATCGCAGGCCCACGCGTCTGCCTGCTGCCGGCCCACGGCGACGTGCTGCTGCTCACCGCGGCGCTGGCGGCCCGCTACGCCACGGTCAGGAGGAGCAGCACGGAAACGGCGGCCAGGACGAGGACGCCGGGCGCGCCGAAATCCTGCGTGACCGCGGGCAGCGCGCGGTCGGCGAGGGAAGCGAGCCCGCCGAGGACACCGGTGAACGCGGGTAGCAGGCTGCGCGTGTCGTCGGTGCGGCGGAAACGCGCGGGTTCCCGGAATCCTGAGCGATGAGAGGCCGGCACGTGCAGGTCAGTTGATGGCTGTGGTGGTCCTGCACGCGGCTTCGCCGTAGTTTGCGGGCTTTGGCTTCCCGAGCGTTCGCCGCGCCGCATCCAACTGCTGGCACGCAGGTCAGTGTGGGTTCGGCTTGCCGTCATCGTTCATGTGCACCCGCTGCCAGATCTCCTTCCAGCCATAGGGGAGCTCCGGCACGAGCCGGTGTTGCTGCCCACACGGACATGGCACCGGCGCCCACGCGCACCCACGGCACAGCTCGACCCAACCGTGCCCGGTCGAGTGCGGCTCCAGCGGTCTCTCGTCCCCGCAGGCCGGGCACCCGGGGAGATCGGCGCCGTCCAGAATCGTGTTCTGCCGCCGGACGTACTCGGACAGCCGCAGCGACGGGTGGCGAAACGGGTCTTCGTACCAGGCGCCGCCCGGTCCCTGCCACCCCCTCCGCAGCCACCACGGTCGCGGATTGGCTACAGCCCGCCGCCCAACCCGCTTCTCCGCCCGGCGCTGCGCGACGAACTCCTCCGCCCGCGCCCGCCACAGCGCCCGCGCCTCGTGCAGTTCCTCCACCGCCCGCGCCAGCGCGTCCGGGTCCGCCTCCAGCCGTCGGGGGATCGCGGCGCTGAGCGTGAGGTGGTGGTACGTCGCCCGCAGACCGTAAGGGGCAAAACAAGTGAGGCAGGTCCGCAGCGCGCTGTGCCGCCGGTGGAGGGGGAGCCGGGCGTCGTGCACGCGTGCCCGGTGGGTCAGGAAGCTGGTCACTCGGTGAGCTCCAGGTCCAGTGCACGGGCCAAGGCGGCCGTGACAGCGGCGGCGTGTGTCGGCAGGTGTTGTTCGGCCCAGGTTCCAGCGAGGCTGAGGAAGTCCCGCAGGTCCGCTTGGGCACCGGTGACGAGCACGCGCACCTGGTCCACCGGCAGCTCGATCACCGGGCTGCCGTCCTTTGCGTGGGCGTCGAGAGTCAGCCGGACGGTGTCGCCGACGCGTTCGGCCACCGAGAAGGGATCGTGGCCGAAGGAGGAGCAGCCGGTGCCGTCGAGCACCTCCAGCCAGTCCCGCCAGGTCTCCAGGCCGTTGCAGCAGCCCGGCTCGACGAAGACGGTGCCGGTGGTGTTGTCGGTCACCCGGAACCCGCCGGCGGCGAACAGGTCGGGCATGGTGAGCAGCCCGTGCAGGAAGGTGCCGAGCGGGTCGGTCGGGCAGGGCCCGTGCTCCTCCTCCGGCTCGAAGTCGTTGCAGTCGGCGATCCGCATGACCGCCGTGCCGACCTCCGCCGGAGTCAGCTCCCCGTTCAGGACGAGGTAGCCGTACGACTCGTGCTCGCCAACCGGCCAGAGCGCGAAGTCGTCGGCAGCGAAGATCTCCAGAACGGGCTGCATCACCATCACACGGGGATGATGCCGGACCCCACTGCCCCACCGCCACGGGCTTTACTGATCGTTTCAGAATGAGATTCGGAGTCGTCTCAAGCAGATGATGCTGCAGGCGAGTTGGAGGAGTCCGAGGTGGAGGTCGGCGCGTATCTCGTAGCGGATCCGGAGTCGCTTGAACTGGTGGAGCCAGGCAAAGGTCCGCTCGACGACCCAGCGGGTCTTCCCCAGCCCGGAGCCGTGAGGGGTGCCTTTCCGGGCGAACTTCGGGGTGATGCCGCGGGCCCGGACAAGACGACGGTACTTGTCGTAGTCGTAGCCGCGGTCGGCGAACAGCCGGCTTGGTCGGTGACGTGGCCGACCTCGAACACCGCGGATGCGGGGTATCGCATCCAGCAGGGGCATCAGCTGAGTGACATCGTGACGATTCCCGCTGGTCAGCGCGACGACCAGCGGGGTGCCGTGCCGGTCGACGATCAAGTGGTGCTTGCTGCCGGGCCGGGCCCGGTCGACCGGCGAAGGTCCGGTGTGAGCCCCCCTTTGAGCGCCCGGACGTGCGAGCCGTCAATCGCAGCGTCGTCCATGTCCAGCAGACCCGCGGCCCGCAGCTCCGCCAGCAGCACCTCATGCAGCTGCGGCCAGACGCCGGCCTCGGTCCAGTCCCGCAGACGCCGCCAGGCCGTCACCCCGCTGCAGCCGACCTGTTCCGCCGGAACGTCCCGCCAGCTCACGCTCTTGCACAGCACGTAGACGATGCCCCGCAGGGCAGCCCGGTCATCTGCAGGCAACCGCCCGGGATACCGGCGCCGCCTGGGCGGACGAGCAGGCAACAACGGGGCCACACGTTCCCACAGGTCATCAGGCACAAGATCAGCAGACACCCAACAAATCGTGCCGACACAACACCCAACTGCCAAGCCCCACAACGAACTTCATTCTGAAA
>NZ_JAHRIB010000182.1 GCF_019090165.1 Streptomyces sp. BV286 | reverse complement strand
GTCGGAGTTCCGCCGGCGGTCCGTCGTCGACCCGTCAGCAGTCCGTCAGCAGTCGAGAGCGGTCCGTCAGCAGTCCGTCAGGACGGGCTTGGCGACCCCGTCCGCGATGCCGGGCGCACCGGCGGCTCCGGCCAGGACGACGGGTCCCTCGATGACCTCGGGGGCCACGAAGTTCTTCTCGGGGCTCGGGTTGACGGCGAAGCTCCCCGGGTCGGCGTCGATCCGTACCCGCCACTCGCCGGTCATGCGCTGCATCTTCGGCGTGAACTCCATGTGCAGGACCTTGCCGACCGGGACCTCCCTGGTCTCCGTGTCGCCTGCGGTCACCGACCGGACGGTCAGGTCGGTTGTCCCCTTGTGCTTGAGCCACGACCCGCTCAGGAAGCCGAACAGGCCTCCGCCGGCGCCCTGTTGCGTCGCGGTGTACGTGCCCTCGCCCTGACCCACGGTCGCCTTCCAGGTGATCGAGACCTTCGCCGGCTCGGTGGCGTTCGGCTCGCAGTTGGGGAAGTCGATGGACGCCTTCTCCTTGGGGCCGTCGAAGGTCTCGAACTTCGTCTCGGCGAAATCGCAGTTGTCGGCCTGGAACCCGTCGGCGAAAGCGCCCCCGAAGTCCCTCACCGACCGTTGTTTGCCGCTGACGACCGCGGACCTCTCGCACATCGTCATGATCTGCTCCGGCGTCTTCTCCTCGGCCGCGTTCGCCGAGGGCAGCAGGGTGATGACCGCCGCACCGGTGGCGAGTGCGGACCCGATGGCGACGAGCCGGATCTTCTTGTTCTTCAAGGCCCTCTTGGCCACGACTTGCTCCGTCCTTGGGGGCTTCTTTGCCTTGCCGAGAACGGATTATTGGGCCGTGCCGGGAGCGCCGACAGAGTCAAATGTCCCTACCGGACGGTCACTTGACGTGTGCATTGCGACACACCCCGAAGCCTCCGCCCCCTTGCCTGACGATGCGTCAGATACGACGATGGGCACGCTCGCCGCATGTGTGACGGCGCGTCAGCAGTGGCGCGGTCGTCTCCACGTCTCCATCTCCCGCACCTTCACGTCTTCACGTCTTCACGTCTTCACGTCTCAACGTCTCCACGTCTTCATGTCTCCGGAGGGAATCCCATGGGCAAGCTCGACGGACGCGTAGTCCTCGTCACCGGTGCCGCGCGCGGTCAGGGCGAGCAGGAGGCGCGGCTCTTCGCGGCCGAGGGTGCCAAGGTCGTCGTCGCGGACGTGCTCGACGACCAGGGGGAGCGCCTCGCCAAGGAGCTGGGGGCGCTCTACGTCCACCTGGACGTGAGCCGCGAGGAGGACTGGACGGCCGCGGTCGCCGCCGCCAAGGGGGCGTACGGAAAGGTCGACGGGCTGGTCAACAACGCCGGCATCCTGCGGTTCAACACCCTTGTCGACACGCCCCTCGAAGAGTTCATGCGGGTCGTGCAGGTCAATCAGGTCGGCGTCTTCCTCGGCATCAAGACCCTGGCCCCCGAGATCGGCGCGGCCGGCGGCGGGACCGTCGTCAACACCGCCTCGTACACCGGCCTCACCGGCATGGCGTACGTCGGCGCGTACAGCGCGAGCAAGCATGCGATCGTCGGCCTCACGCGTGTGGCCGCGCTGGAGCTGGCCGCTCAGGGGATCCGCGTCAACGCCGTCTGTCCCGGGGCGATTGACACCGCCATGAGCAACCCGGCCCTGCTCGACCCGGCGGCGGACGCCGAGGCGGCCTCGAAGGGTGTCGAGCGGCTGTACCGCAAGCTCGTGCCGATGGGCCGCATCGGTACGGCCGAGGAGGTGGCCCGGCTCGCGCTCTTCCTGTCCTGCGAGGACTCCTCCTACATCACCGGCCAGCCCTTCGTGATCGACGGCGGCTGGCTGGCGGGCGTCAGCGCCATGTGACGCCCCATCAGGTATTGACGCCTCGCGGGTGCGGTGCAACAGTCGGCGGCAGATGAATCTGACGGTGCGTCAGGTCAGGCAGGGTGACGGACAGAGGACGGTGAACCTCCTTGGAATTCGGGCTCTTTGTACAGGGATACGTGGGCAAGCGGGCCGAGACCGATCCGCTCGCGGAGCACAAGGCGCTGATGGAGGAGACCGAGTACGTCATCCAGGCGGACAAGTCCGGCTTCAAGTACGCCTGGGCGTCCGAGCACCACTTCCTGGAGGAGTACTCGCACCTCTCCGCGAACGACGTCTTCCTCGGATACCTGGCGCACGCGACGGACCGGATCCACCTGGGATCGGGCATCTTCAACCCCCTCGCCCAGGTCAACCACCCCGTGAAGGTCGCCGAGAAGGTCGCCATGCTCGACCATCTCACCGAGAACCGCTTCGAGTTCGGCAGTGGACGCGGCGCCGGATCGCACGAGATCCTCGGCTTCCTCCCCGGCATCACCGACATGAACTACACCAAGGAGATCTGGGAAGAGACCATCGCCGAGTTCCCGAAGATGTGGCTCCAGGACGAGTACGTCGGGTTCCAGGGCAAGCACTGGCAGCTCCCGCCCCGCAAGATCCTGCCCAAGCCGCACGGGAAGTCGCACCCCGCCATGTGGTACGCGGCCGGGTCGCCGCCCTCGTACTCGATGGCGGCCCGCAAGGGGCTCGGGGTGCTCGGCTTCAGCGTGCAGAAGGTCTCCGACATGGAGTGGGTGCTGGAGCAGTACAAGACGGCGATCGTCGAGGCGGAGCCGATCGGGGACTTCGTCAACGACAACGTGATGGTGACGACGACCGCGATCTGCGCGCCGACGCACGACGAGGCGATCCGCGTCGCCGTCGGCGGCGGGCTGCACTATCTGCCGTCCCTCGTGTTCCGGTACCACGACACCTTCCCGCGGCCCGAGGGTTTCCCCGTGTGGCCGGAGACGCTGCCCGAGTACAACGAGGAGTTCATCGAACTCCTCATCGCCGAGGAGCTGTTGATCTGCGGGGACCCCGACGAGGTGCTCACGCAGTGCAAGCGGTGGGAGCAGGCCGGGGCCGACCAGCTGTCCTTCGGGCTGCCTGTCGGCGTGCCCAAGGAGGAGACGCTCCAGACGATCCGGCTGATCGGGGAGCACGTGATTCCGAAGATCGACACGGATCCCGTGCACCGGACGACCCGGTTCCGTCAGGCGGGCTGAGGTCCGTCGCGGGGTGCGGGTCCGCTGTGGCTGGTCGCGCAGTTCCCCGCGCCCCTGGGCAAGTCGGCGGTGCCGTACGCCAAGAAGGCTCAGCGAGAGAAGGGTTTCGTCGTGCTTGACCATCTGATCAAAGGCGTGACCGTCGTCGATGGGTCGGGTGGCCCCGCCTTCGTCGCCGACGTGGGGATACGGGACGGGCGGATCGCCGTGATCGGTCAGGTCACGGAGGAGGCGCGTACGAGTGAGGACGCCGCCGGGCTCGTCCTCGCGCCCGGGTTCGTCGACCCCCACACCCACTACGACGCGCAGCTCTTCTGGGACCCGTATGCCACTCCCTCCCTGAACCACGGGGTGACGACCGTGGCCGGCGGGAACTGCGGATTCACCCTCGCCCCCCTGAACCCGGCACGGCCCGAGGACGCCGACTACACCCGGCGGATGATGTCCAAGGTCGAAGGGATGTCCCTGGTCGCCCTGGAGGAGGGCGCGCCGTGGAACTGGCACTCCTTCGGGGAGTACCTCGACGCCCTGGAAGGACGGACAGCGGTCAACGCGGGCTTCATGGTGGGCCACTGCGCGCTGCGCAGGTACGTGATGGGTCCGCAGGCCGTGGGCGGACAGCCGACGGGGGAACAGCTGTCGCAGATGGTCGCGCTGCTCCACGAGGCGATGGAGGCCGGCGCCTGGGGACTCTCCACCACGCAGTCGTCCACCCACTCCGACGGCGACGGGAAGCCCGTCGCCTCACGGCACGCGGGGCCCGCCGAACTGCTCGCGCTCTCCCGGGCGGTGGGCGAGCACGAGGGTACGCAGATCGAGGCGATCGTGGCGGGCTGCCTCGACCAGTTCAGCGACGACGAGATCGATCTGTTCGTGGAGATGAGCGCCGCGGCGGGACGCCCGCTGAACTGGAACGTCCTGACGATCGACGCGGCCGTCCCCGAGCGGGTGCCCCGGCAGCTGGCGGCGAGCGAGCGGGCCCGCAAGGCGGGCGGCCGGATCGTGGCGCTGACCATGCCGATCCTCACGCCGATGAACATGTCGCTGGGCACGTTCTGCGCCCTGAACCTGATCCCCGGGTGGGGCGAGGTGCTCGGCCTTCCCGTGCCCGAGCGGATCGCGAAGCTGCGGGAGCCCGGCGTCCGCGCCGAGATGCTGCGCCGCGCCGACTCCAAGGAGGCGGGCGTCTTCCGGCGCCTCGCCGACTTCGGGCGGTACGTCATCGGGGACACGTACAGCGCGGCGAACGAGGGGCTCACCGGGCGCGTCGTACGGGACATCGCGGCCGAGCGGGACCAGGAACCCTTCGAGTGCATCGTCGGGATCTGCGCCAACGACGACATGCGTACGGTCCTGTGGCCCATGCCCACCGACAACGACCCCCAGTCGTGGAGCCTGCGCCAGGAGACGTGGGCGCACGAGGACGTGATGCTCGGCGGCTCCGACGCGGGCGCCCATCTGGACCGGATGTGCGGGGCGCCGTACACGACCCGGTTCATCGGGGACTGCCTGCGGGGCCGGAAACTGGCGACGCTGGAGCAGGCCGTGAAGATGCTCACGGACGACCCGGCCCAGCTCTTCGGGCTGCGGGACCGCGGCCGGATCGCGGAGGGTTTCCATGCGGACCTCGTGCTCTTCGACCCGCAGCGGATCGACGCCGGCAAGGCCACCCTGGTGCACGACCTGCCGGGAGACAGCCCGCGCCTCGACTCGAAGGCGATCGGCATCAAGGCCGTGTGGGTCAACGGAGTCGAGTCGATACGCGACGACGTGGTGACCGGGGCCGTACCGGGCAAGGTGCTGCGGTCCGGGCAGGACACGCGGACGGTGAGCACCAGGTGACCGACGCCCAGCGGCTGTTCGTCGGCGGCTCGTGGGTGGAGCCGGACGGCGGCCACTACGAGGTGACCGACCCCGCGACCGAGGACGTCGTCGGGCTGGCCCCGGAGGCCTCGCGGGAGCAGGTGCACGCGGCGGCCGCCGCGGCCCGTGAGGCCTTCCCGGCGTGGTCGCGCACGGCTCCCGCGGAGCGGGCCGCGATCCTCGGCCGGGCTGCCGACGTGATCCGACGCCACCTCGTCCCGCACGCCGAGGTGGCCCAGGCGGAGACCGGCGCGACGACCGGCACCGCGCGCGGGATGCAGGTGGGCGTCGGGGCGGCCCGTTTCCAGCGGTACGCGCGCGTGGAGCCCGTCGAGGAGCCGCTGCCCCCGCAGATCAACGAGGCGGGCCCCTTCGGGAAGGCCGCCGTGATGGGCGCCCTGGCCGTGCGCCAGCCGGTGGGCGTGGTCACCTGCATCACCTCGTACAACAACCCCTGGGCGAACCCGGCGGGCAAGATCGCCCCGGCGCTGGCCATGGGCAACACGGTCGTGGTGAAGCCCGCCCCGCAGGACCCGCTCTCCGTGTACCGGATGGCCCGGGCGCTGGAGGAGGCGGGCGTGCCGCCGGGGGTCGTGAACGTCGTCAGCGGCTCGCGGGCGGAGGTCGGGGAGGCTGCCGTCGACTCGGACGACGTCGACATGGTGAGCTTCACCGGTTCGACCGCCGTCGGCCGGCGCATCGCCGAGGTGTGCGGGCGCGGCATGAAACGACAGCTGATGGAGCTGGGCGGCAAGGGCGCGGCGATCGTCTTCGAGGACGCCGACCTGGAGTCGGCGGTCCGCGGCATCGGGACCACGTTCTCCTTCTACAGCGGCCAGATCTGCACGGCTCCGACCCGGGTGCTCGCGCAACGCCCCGTCTACGACCGGCTGGTGACCCAACTGGCCGCCTACATCGGCTATTTGAAGGTGGGCGATCCGCGGGCCGAGGGCACGGTCGTCGGCCCGGTGATCTCCGCCGCCCACCGCGACCGGATCGAGTCGTACGTCGAACTGGGCCGCAAGGAGGGCGCGCGGGTCGTGGCCGGCGGGGAACGCCCGCCGCTCGACAAGGGCTTCTACGTGGCCCCCACCCTCCTCGCGGACTGCACCAACGACATGAGGGTCGTACGCGAGGAGATCTTCGGCCCGGTCGTCGTGGTCCTCCCCTTCGACGACGAGGACGAGGCGGTCGAGCTCGCCAACGACAGCGACTACGGCCTCATCGACTACGTCTGGTCCGGGGACGTGGCCCGCGCCTTCCGCGTGGCGCGGCAGCTGCGGGCCGGCGGGGTCGGCGTCAACACGGTCGGCCGGAACATGGAGGCGCCGTTCGGCGGCTTCAAACAGAGCGGGGTGGGACGGGACGTGGGGTCGTACGCCCTGCACGCGTACTCGGAGCTGCAGTCGATCGTGTGGCCGGGCTGAGCCCGGGACCCGGCCATGGCCCGTACCGCGCCTCGGGGTGAGGCGGGGCTCGGGCCACAGGGTGCCGGGTGGCCGCCGGGCCGCACACGATGCCGGGCGGCCGCCCGGGCCACAGGGTGCCGAGCGACGACCGGGCCACAGGGTGCCGGGCGACGGCCGAGAAACCTGTCTCCGTCCGCGTACCCGGGAAGACCCCTCCGGCGGGAATCCTGTTCGCCCCGGCAGGTCCTAGTACACGCTCAGCCCGTAGCGGGCCAGCACCCACTGCACCGGCTGGAAGAAGGTCCGGTACTGACCCTGCGCGCTGTTGCACGACGCGCCCCGCGGAGTGTTGGTCGCGGAGGTGATGCCGAGCGCGTCGGTCCCCGCCCACAGGGGTCCGCCGCTGTCTCCGGGCAGGGCGCAGTGCGAGGTCTCGATCATGTTCTTCATCACCTTGCCGCTGGGGAAGGTGAAGGTCACGCTCGGGTTGATCACCTGGCCCACCAGGTCGCTGCTGACGGCGCCGGCGCGCTTGACGGACTCGCCGTCCTGCGGGTAGCGGGAGTCGGTGATCTCGAACGTGCCGCCGGCCGCCCTGACGGAACCGTAGGCGGCGACATCGGCGTTGAGGTACTCGATGACGGCGTAGTCCTTGTCGACCTCGCCGAAGTCCCACCACTCCGTGCGATTGCCCAAGAAGATACCGCCGGCCTCCCGGTGCCAGGGCACCTCTTGACTGGTGCTCGCGCAGTGACCGGCGGTGATGAAGTACCGCTTTCCGGCGGGGTTGCGGACGTTGAACCCGAGGGTGCAGTTCGTGGGGCCGTACGGCGCGACGATGCCGATGCCGCCTAGGGATTCGTAGGCGGTCTCCTTGATCCCGCCGGGCACCTTCTCGACGCGCACCTTGTCGCCGTAGCCGGCGACGAGGTCGGTGAGGCGCTTCTGGTCGGCGGCGGAGACGCCGTCGAAGATCTCCACGGCCACCTGGTTGGTGCTCGGGTCGATGCCCCAGGAGGTGTTGGGGATGGCGTCGGTCTCCGCGATGCGCTGATCGAGGGCGGTGCGCACCGAGTTCAGGTCCGCGGTGCTGTGCTCGACGACCTCGGCGGCGGCGCCCCCGGCCCGGACGGTCCGCGCGGCGGCCTCGTCGGTGACGGCGACGACGAGCCGCCCGGCGGTGTCGTAGTAGACCCCGCCGGTCCGGTCGGGCCCGACTTCGGCGGCCAGCGCCCGCGCCCGGGCCGGGTCGGTGAGGGACGCCGGGAGCGGGGCCGTGGCCGCGTTCGCCGTCGGAGAGGCGAGCGTCGCGAACAAGCCGCAGATCGCTATCGCCATGACTGTGGGACGGAGCGGGACTTTCCGCATGCGGTGCACCTTCGCTGAGCAGGGAGCTGACGTGCCGGAACGCCGACCTTCGCTCCAGGGTGCGGGACGGCTGCCCGGTCTGTCGTTGCCGGTGAGTGCACAGAAGCTGGGGTTTGAGTTCACTCCGCTGCTCAGCACTGTGCCGCATGCGGAAAGTCCCGAAAAAGTCCCGAACACGCCCTGGGCGCCGGGGCTTTCCTGTCGCTGTTCGTTCAGCCCGTCGAGGTGGGCGTGCCGCAGTCCGTCGCGAGGCTTCCGGCTGGGTGCCCGCCACGGTGCGTCGGGTGTGCGTGGACCGGCGCGGGTGTGTGGTGGGCGATGAGGAGTTCCGCGCCGAGAGGGGAGAGCGAGTGCCGCACGGTGTTTCCCTGTCTGCTGGTGGAGATCAGACCGGCCTGGCGCAGCACCGTGGCGTGCTGGCTGGCCGAGGCCGGGGAGATGTCGGCGCGACGGGCCAACTCGCCGGTGGTGCAGGCGTGCACGAGCAGATGCATGACCGTCGCTCGGGTGCGGCCCAGCAGCGCCGACAGAGGGCGGGGCACCCGTCTGTCCCGGGCGGCACTGTCGGCCGCCCAGCCCGGACTGCGCACGACGGGATACACCAGCACGGGAGTTGTCCCGGGGCTCTTGAGCGTGATGGGGATGCCGAAGCAGAAGAACGACGGCAGGAGCACCAGCCCGCTGCCGTTGAGGAAGAGGTCCTGGTCCACGGGGTAGGGGAGTTCCAGTACGGGCGGCTGCCAGCGGGTCTGCGGGTGCAGTCGGGTGAGCAGCCGCGCGACGCCTCCCGCGGCCAGGTCGTGCAGACGGGTGGCCCGGTCGGCCTCCACCTGGGCGTGCAGGGGGCGCCAGTAGGGCGCCAGCGTGATCCGGTGATAGCGCCGGACGGCCTCCCCCAGGGTCCGGAGAACGGAGAGATCGCCGTCTGCCAACGCACCCAGCCACGTGGATGGCGCACGCCGGGGAGCCAGGTCGCCGAGATCCGCGCGCAGCCGGGACCGCGGGGTGGCGAGCAGGATGTCGATGGCCTCGTCCAGGCCGGAGGTGCCCACCGTGGGGGTGAGGAAGTCCGCCGAGTAGCCGACGGGCGGCGCCAGTTCGCACAACATGCGTGACAGGTCCGCCGTACTCCCGAGGAGCCTGCCGCGGGCCGTGTCGCGCCAGATGCCGAACTCCTTGGTGCCGGGCCGTTTCTGCAACGCGTGCAGGCTCAGCAGCACCTCCCACAGTACGTCCGGCTCGCCGGCCAGGCGCGTGTTGCCCATGTCCTCGGTGGTGAAGTGGATGCGCAGCATGGTGTTCCCCCGTTTGCTCGATGCGGTTCGCCCGGGGCGGGTGACTGGTCGGTGCCCCCTGGCGACCGATCTGGGCGTTTTATGTGTCCGACGTGTCGGCGCGCGGTCGAGACGTGCCTCTTTCGAAGAGCACTGAAAGTCTTGGCGCGTTCATGCACGGATCAACCACGCTGTCGGCATGAGCCCGGTCGCACCGGATGCCGGCCGGCCGGGGCCGTCAGCCTTGTCCGCCGCTGTACCACGGGGGCGGACGTGCGGCGAACCACGTCCCCTCGCCCTCGCCCTCACCCTCACCCGCACCCTCGTCAACGCAACTTCCGCGTCAGCCTCTGACGCTGCCCCTGCCGCCGGCCCCGGCCCGCTTCCGGGCCGCTTCCTCGTTCACACCCAACGCGAGAGGACGTCATGCGCAAGGCCGTGATCAGCCTGTTCCTTGTGTCGGTCGTCGTCACCGGCTGTGGCAGCGCCCAGCACACCCCGACGACAATGGGACCTCAGTCGACCGGAGAGTTCCGGCAGCTGACGGATGCCGAGCAGTTGCGGATCTCGGACGCACAGCAAGTGCTGATGGGTGCGTGCATGAGACGCCAGGGCTTCGAGTTCTGGGAGGTCGAGCGGCGCAGCCTGGCGGAGAGCCGCACGCTCGGCTACGTGCTGGACGACGTCGCCTGGGCCCGCACATACGGGTACGGCAGCCGCATCGATGCCAGGGATTCCGCCGCCCGGGCCGCCAACCCCAACCTCGCCTACCGCAAGGGCTTGTCCGAGCAGCGCCGCGATGCCTACGACGAGGCGCTGGACGAGGGCGTCGACGCGCCGGAGACCTCCGTCGAGATCCCCGGTGGCGGCACGTTGAGCAGGCAGATGGGCGGCTGCGTGGCCGAGGCCGAGAAGCAGCTGTACGGAGACCCGCAGGAATGGTTCCGTGCGGAGAAGATCGCCGGGCACCTGCGGTCACTCTACGTTCCCCGGGTGCTGGCCGACCGGCGGTTCGCGGCGGCGCAGACCGCCTGGTCGCGGTGCATGAAGCGGGCGGGTTACGCCTTCAGCGACCCGGGTGACTCCCGTCAGGCGGCGGTCGCGCGGTCCGGA
Source organism: Streptomyces sp. BV286 (assembly GCF_019090165.1). Taxonomy (GTDB): domain Bacteria; phylum Actinomycetota; class Actinomycetes; order Streptomycetales; family Streptomycetaceae; genus Streptomyces. Next base: position 42,441 of record NZ_JAHRIB010000182.1, on the reverse strand, counting down.
CGGGTGGCTGATCCCAAGGTCTTCGCGGCCGAGCGGAAGCTCGCCGTGGCCGACGCCACCTGCGCCCGGGACGCCGATCTCCGCTCCATCGGTGAGGAGCGGGAGAGCCACTACATTGCCCAACTGCGCGACCGGTACGGCGAAGCCCTCGACACGTACGCCCGGCTCCAGGGCCAGGCGCTCGACCGCGCCAAGAAGATCGTCGGCCCTCGAACCTGACGGCCCATCCGCTCCACCGCTCATCCCCTCCACGGCCCGTCCGTGGAACCGCATGCCTCCCCGGAGGCGGACATCAAGGAGTACGTCATGCGCAGACCAGCCACAGCCGCCGTCGTCGTCGCCCTGGCATCCCTCGGACTCATCGCACCGGCCACGTCTGCCACTGCGGCGGCGCAGGACTACCGCTGTCAGGACGAATGGCCGGGCCGTGACGGCTATGTGAGGGTTTGGGAGCACTACGGCTGTGACGGGCTGCCTCTCGGCAAGGACGTGGGAGACGACAACTCATGGAGCGACAGCGTCGGCCAGTTCCAGACACCGGCCCACACATTGGCGTCCTCAGTGATGAACAGCGGGTTCATCGGAGGCAAGGACGTCGTCGCCTTCTACGCCGCGAAGAACTACGACTACACGCAAGGCTACGTCTGCCTCGCCCCGGGGGAGAAGTGGGCCGACAACCTCACGGACAACTACTTCTACGGCACGGGGACGGTCGTGAACGACCGCATCAGGTCCCACCGGTGGGTCAACGCCTCCGGCTGCGCGGCGGGCAGCTGGCTGACCTGACCTGAAGCGGTTCCGGAGCCGGGGACGGTCGTGTGCTGCGGCTCGCTGCGGCCCGGCCATCCGTAAAGGGGCCGTCTCCTTCAGCTCGATGCCGTACGAGGGCCCGTCGGTTCGCCGGCGGGCCCTTTCCCGCGTTGTTCCCCAGCCCTGCCCCCAAGTCCGGCCCCGTTGCCTTGACCGGAACCCATGGTCGGGCCTCGAACCTGCTCACGAATTCGGCGTCGTCGTGCTTGACTTTCCCGTCCGCACGATCTTTGCGGGGCGGCCGAACTGCGTGCCTCCCGCTGCGACCGGCGGACAGGGGGCGACCGTTGGGCCGACACCGCTGGTCAGCGCATCGGTCGAGGGGATCAGGGGTTCAGGGGATCAGGGGGACGAGGGCCGATGAATCACGCGACCGAGGTGTTCCAGCCACTGCAGGCGGACGATCCGTCCATGGTGGCCGGATACCGCCTCGCCGCCCGGCTGGGCGCGGGAGGCATGGGCCGGGTCTACCTGTCCCACACCCAGGGCGGCCGACCGGTGGCGCTCAAGGTGATCCGGCCGGAACTGGCCGACGACCCGGTCTTCCGGCGCGGCTTCCGCCGGGAGATCAAGGCGGCTCAGCGGGTCCGGGGCGCGTACACCGCCGAGCTGATCGACGCCGACGCGGACGGCGTACCGCCGTGGCTCGCCACGCTGTACGTGCCCGGCCCCTCGCTGGCGGACGCGGTCGCCCGGCGCGGACCGCTGCCGGTGCCCGCGGTCCTGTGGCTGATGGCGGGAGTGGCCGAGGCGCTCCAGGCCATCCACTCCGCGGGAATCGTGCACCGGGACCTGAAGCCGTCGAACGTGCTGCTGGCCGCGGACGGGCCGCGGGTCATCGACTTCGGCATCTCGCTGGCCTCGGGCATCACCTCGCACACCGCCACGGGAGCGACCGTCGGCACGCCCCAGTTCATGGCCCCCGAGCAGGCGTCCGGCGCCGAGGTCACGACGGCGACCGACGTGTTCGCGCTCGGCCAGACAGCGGCGTTCGCGGCGCTGGGCGTACCGCTGTACGGGGAGGGCAACTCGGTCGGCGTGCTGTACCGGATCGTGCACTCGGAACCGGACCTGTCCCTGCTGCCCGCACAACTCCGTCCGCTGATGGCCCGGTGCCTCGCCGCCGACCCGGGGGAGCGGGCCACTCCGGCGGAGATCGTCGAGTGGTGCCGTCAGCGGCTGGGCGGAGACGCGGGCGCGGGGGCGGGGTCGGCCGTCTGGCGGGAGGTCATGGGACCGGAGGTGGCGGTTCCGGCGCCGGTCCCGCATCCCACCCCGGTGCTGCCGATGGCGATGCCGTTGCTCCCACAGCCGCAACTGCAGGGGCGTCCGCAGCCGACGGTGCAGGACGAGGGGCGGGCCCGACGCCGACGTACGAGAGTGTTCGCGGTCGCCGTGATCGCGGTCTCGCTGCTGTCGGTGAGCGTGGCATGGACGAACCTGGACCTGTCCGACCGGCTGCGCGACCAGAAGTCGGGGGCGTCCTCGACGTCCGACCGGGAGAACTCCGCAGGGTCGTCGGTGTCCTCGTCGGCATCCGCGCCGTCCTCGGGGTCGGGAACCGGTGGCCGGACATCAGGAGGATCGGGCCCCTCCTCGGAGGCGTCCGCGTCGCCGGAACGGATCCCGTATCCCGTGATGCTGCTGAACGCGACCGAGCCCCTGGACATGAAGGATCCCTACCGCTACGCCACCAAGAAGTCCAAGCGCTCCAAGGACACCAGGAGCGCCGAGGAGCGCAAGGCGGACATCCGCCTCGTCTGCGGGCAGACCTGCGCGCTGGAGAGCGGCACGACCCTCGTCGACTGGGTGCCCTCCGAGAAGCCGGGTGCCACCCTGGAAACCTGCCGCGCGACCCTCGCCGACGCCGAGCACAGGCTCCCGCTCGCCATCGTGGCGGCCGGCAGCGAGATCTGCTTCGAACACCCCTCCGGAGACATCGGGCTGTTCGTTGTCGATGTGAAGTCGACAGCGCTGCCGGAAGCCGCCTTCCTGTCGGGGGAGATGACGGTTTGGCGGGCGGGCTAGCCGGGTCTGCCCGCCCGCGCTCAGTCGGCGAGATCGACCCGCACGGTCAGCAGGTTCGTGCCGACCGCCCGGACCGCCGTGCTGTTCAGGCGCGGCAGGGACTTCAGCCGGGCGCGGGCGTCGTCCTCGTGCAGCAGGTGGGCGGTGCCGTGGTGCCACCGGCCCTTCACGCGGACTCTGACCTTCGGGTCGGCCTGGATGTTCCGCACGTACTGCGACTTCTCGCCGTACTCGGACACGATCCAGAACTCCTGCCCGACGCGACGCCCACCGACCGGCGTCCGCCGGGGGAGGCCCGACTTCCGCCCGGTGGTTTCCAGGAGTACCTGGAACGGCAGCAGCCTGGAGACCGGGTTCGCGATCCGTCGCTGGATCGTGGTGACGATCCGGAACTTGAGCTCGTGATGGCGGGACATGTCAGGCGTGGGTCCTCTTGAGTACGCGGAGGAGGGTGCCGAAGGTGGCCGGGTCGGTCGAGAGTATGGAGTGGGTGGGATCGCTGCTTTCGGTGAGATGGATCGTTTTTGCGGTGGTGGCGACGTGGAGGCAGGCGTCGCCTTCCTGGCAGTAGGAGGACTTCTGCGCCGTCGCGGCGACATGGACGCAGGATTCGCCCTGGGCGCAGTGGGAGGACCTCTGCCATGTGTCGGCAACGTGGAGGCAGGCTTCGCCCTGGGCGCAGTAGGAGGACTTCTGCCAAGTGGTAGCGGGCATCGCGGCTTCCTTCACAAGTGTTGGGCGATGTCGTGGATCAGGTCCTGCGACTTCGCCGGGTCGAGGGCGGCTCTCTCCAGTCTGTCGAGGAGCTGCCGGTACTGCGCCAACTGGGCCTCGGAGTCGATGAACACGGGGCCGTGGGACTGGTCCAGTTGTGCTGTGTCGAGCGCTGGCACAGAGCCGCACATGAAGTAGACCGACTGCCCCGAGCCCGGGTATGAGCCTGCGTCGAAAGGGATCACGCGGATCGACACGTGGTCGTATTCGCTGGCCTTGAGCAGCTGTTGAAGTTGGGTGCGGGTCACGTCCGGGCCGCCGAACTTCATGCGCAGGGCTGCTTCGTGGATCACTGCCTGGTACGGGACCGCATGGTCCTTGTAGAGCGCGGCTTGGCGCTTGACGCGGAATGAGACGCGGTGCTCGATCTCCGGAGGAGACAGTTCGGGGACGGCCTGGCGGTAGATCTCGCGGGCATGGTCGACGGTCTGGAGCAGGCCGGGGATGTGCATGCTGTGCGCCGCGTGCAGGCTCCTGCCGTGATGTTCGATCTCGGCCAAGTCGAGCAGCTTGGGCGGGAGGATGTCGCGGTACTCCTCCCACCAGCCGCGCTTACGTTCCCCGATCATGGCGACGAGGGCCTCGATCAGCGCGGGTTCCGTGCACGAGTAAGCCCGTGCCATCACCCGTACGCGGTCCGCGCTCACTCCGAAGCGAGCCACTTCGATGTTGCTCAGCTGTCCGGAGCTGGTGCCCAGGAGGGCTGCTGCCTGCGTGGTGGTCATGCCGGCCCGCTCACGCAACTTGCGCAGCTCGACACCGAGTCGCGTGCGCCGTGCGGTCGGGGCCGCCCTGCCTGCCATGTTCGAACTCTCCCTAAAACGTGACGGGTTGAGACTTCACCCACACGAGTGGAACTCTAAAGGAATCCGGTCACCGGGTGAAAAGAATCCTTGCGTGACTCTATTCTGGAACCCAGGCGCCACCCCCCCCAGAAGCACCCCGCTCGACGGAGCGGCACGGTCACTGGGTCCCGAACTCCCCTCGTGATCGGAGACTTCCGATGGCCACCGTATCGCCGCCCTGGGCCTACACCCTCCAACTTCCGCACGATCCACGCGCACCGGGGATCGCCCGCGCAACTCTCCGAACCGTCCTCGCCGCCCACGGCCTGACGGGCCTCACACCCACCGCCGAACTGCTGGCCTCCGAGCTGCTCACCAACGCCCATCTGCACACCCAGGGCCCGTACGCGCTCCGTATCCGCTCGGCGGAACCCGACCGGCTGCGGATCGCGGTGTGGGACTCAGGCTCCGAGATCCCCCCGGGTTTCGGTGCCCCAGACGCCGTCCCCGCAGGCCCGGACACCGCGGAGGACGGCCGCGGCCTGCGTCTCGTACGGGCGTGCGCGGACAGGTGGGGCGCGCACGTGCTCGGGGACGCCCGGGGCGGCAAACTCCTGTGGGCCGAGTGCGGGAGCGGGTGATCGGCGAAATGAATGCGCGGTCACCCATCGGCCCTCCCACCCGTAACTCCCGCCCCTCCCCTATCCTCATGCGGACGCGGCGGGACGGGCAGAGGGAGCACGCATGGACGGGTTGGAGCCGGCCGATCCGGGCTGGATAGGCGGGTACCGGCTGCTCGGCAGGCTCGGTGAGGGCGGCATGGGGCGGGTGTATCTGGCCCGTTCCGAGCGGGGCCGTACGGTCGCGGTCAAGGTCGTCCAGGCAGAACTGGCCAGCAGGCCCGACTTCAGGCGCCGCTTCGCCCAGGAGGTGAAGGCGGCACAGCGGGTCGGCGGCGAGTGGACCGCACCCGTGCTGGACGCCGACACCGACGCGCCGACGCCCTGGGTCGCCACCGGCTACGTCGCAGGTCCCTCGCTCGCCGAAGTGGTCGACGAGCAGTACGGGCCGCTGCCTCCGAAAACCTTACGGGCGCTGGCGATCGGACTCGTCCACGCACTGCGGGCCATCCACGGCGCCGGGCTCGTGCACCGCGACCTCAAGCCCTCCAACGTCCTGGTGACGATCGACGGGCCCCGCGTCATCGACTTCGGGATCGCGCGCGCCCTCGACTCGGCCGTGCAGTCCGCCGACGGGCTCACCAAGCCCGGTGCCCTCGTGGGGTCCCCGGGCTTCATGGCCCCCGAGCAGGTGCGCGGGGAGCGGGTGACGTTCGCGAGCGACGTGTTCTGCCTCGGTGCCGTACTGGCCTACGCGGCGACGGGCCGACTGCCCTTCGGCAGCATGGAGGGCGGCATCCACTCGCTGCTCTTCCGCATCGCCCAGGAGGAGCCGAACCTGGACGGGATACCCGAGCCGTGGCACGGCCTGGTCGCGGACTGCCTGGCGAAGGACCCCGGCCAACGGCCCTCACTGGACACGCTGTTGAAGCGGGCCGAGGAAGCGGAGGGCGGCGGCGCGGAAGGCGGGCGCGGCGCGGCGGGCGGTGCGTGGCTGCCCGGCGCGGTGCTGGCGGAACTGGGCAGACACGCCGTGCGCCTCCTCGACAGCGAGGACCCGGAGAGTCACGCCCTCGCCGGGCGGGCGGCGGCTCCCGGACCCGGGACGGGCCCCGTACAGGTGGCGAGCCCCCTCCAGGGCGCGATCCCGTCCCCGGCGAGCCCCGTACCGGGCTTCGGGCCTCCCATCCCGTACGCACCGGCCACGCCCTCGTGGCAGAGCCCGCCACCCGACGGCGCCCACCCCTACCGGACGGCGCCGGCCGATCTCCACCCGCACAGCCCGCTACCGGGCGCCGTCCAGCCCCCGCACCTCTCCGCGCCCGTCTTCGCCGGCTCGCCCCTCACCCCCCGCCCGACCCGGGGACTCTCGATCGCCCTGGCCCTCCTGCTCGGCCTGTTCGTCGTGCCCCTGCTGCTCCGGAGCTACGTCCTCGCGACGGCCTTCTCCCGGCTGTCGGCGGCGGACAGCACCTCCGACACCAACCTGATCCAGGACTACGAACTCCTGAGTACCGCATCGCTGGCGACCGAGGTGCTCGGCGTCCTCGTGGGCATCCCCGTGGTGATCGTGTGGGCGTTCTGGTTCCACCGCACGCGGACCAATGCCGAGCTCTTCGCCCCCGGACGCGTCCGGTACGCCGTGGGGCTGGCGGCCGGCTCCTGGTTCATCCCGGTCGTCAACCTCTTCATGCCCAAGCAGATCGGCAACGACATCTGGACGGCGACGACCGGCACGCCGACGGGCGCCGGACGGTGGCTTCTGCACACGTGGTGGTGGGTGTGGATCGCCTTCTTCGCGGCGTACGCGAACGACTCGACCGCCAGTTGGTACGACAGGGGCATGGCCGTCGCCGCCACGGACACCATCGTCACCTCGCAGGCGGCCAACGCCCTCGGGGTCGTGGCCGCCGTCCTGACCGTCGTCTTCGTACGACGGCTCACGTCCCTCCAGCAGAACCGCATCAACGGAGCGTCCCGCTAGAACGCCCCGCATCAACGGAGCGCCTCGCTAGAACGCCCCGCATCAACGGAGCGTCCCGCTGGAAACGCCCCGCATCAACGGAGCGTCCCGCTGGAAACGCCCCGCATCAACGGAGCGTCCCGCTGGAAACGCCCCGCATCAACGCGGCGCGTCCGGCCCGCGGCCTTAGGCCGTGCGCCTGTTCACTCCCGCCCGAGGAACACGGGGTTCGTGAACGCGGCCAGCGCCCCCGGCAAGGGGCCCGCCGCCACCTCGTGCCGCACCTCGGCCCGTACGTACGCGGCGTACTGGGCCGTCGTACGCCACTCCACCGTGCCGGAACCCGACACCGGCAGGACGGGGCTCGTGTGCAGCACGCCCTGGTCCGTGACCAGGCGGACCGTGCAGCGAGGGGCGCCCGAGACCTCCAGGCGGACCGTGACCGGGTCGTCCCGGTCCACCCTCAACCGGCCGCCGATACCCGCGTGTTCGCCCTTCGGCCCCGCGGCGGAGAACGACAGCGACACCGCCTTCGACTCCGCCACGTAGGAGCGGCCCGCGCGGAGGCCCTCCTGGATCGCCTCGCGGGTCAGGTCGTCGGCGAGGACGACCGTCTGCGGGCTGCCGACCGGGTCGGGGTCGCGGTGGGCGTCGCTGTTGCCCATCGCCGGAATCCAGTCCCGGCCGCCCCGGCCCTCCCGTACGGAGGCGACGAGCATGCTGTCCCAGTCGGCGAGCGACACCTCGTCGTCGGGCCCGTACGCGCCGTTCCACACCTCCACCGCGTCCGCCTCGCCGAAGCCGAACTTCCAGTTGCAGCCGACGCAGGTGGCGTGCGGATGGGCGGGCACGACGAGACCGCCGGCCTCACGGATCCGGCGCGCGTACCTGCCGAAGCGGTTGTCGCGCGCCCGGTAGCGCCAGTCGACGAAGGTCCCCGGGTCGGTGCCGAGCGCGACGACGTGACCGTTCCTCGTGGTCACCTCCTCGCCCAGCATGACCAGCAGGTCGTCGCCGGCCTGGTCGGCCCAATGGGCGTGCGCGGAGTGCGTGTTGTGCTCGGACGAGTTGATGAAGTCCAGGCCCGCCGCCCGCGCGAGGGCCGCGATCTCCGCCGGGGTGCGGCGGCCGTCCGAGTACCAGGAGTGCAGATGGCAGTCGCCCCGGTACCAGGCCCGGCCGCGGCCCTTCGCCCGCGACGGCGGATAGACCGGCTTGACGGCCGTGCCCGGCTCGCCGTACGTCAGCGTGATCGTCACCTCGTACGGGAGTCCCTGCGGAGCCACCGTGTACGGGCCCAGCGCGATGTGCCAGGTGCCCGCGCGGACCGGGCCCGGGATGTAGCCGGGTGTCGCGTCGTCCGCCCGGATGAAGAACTCCGTGCGGGCCCCGCCCGACCAGCCCCGGAAGCCCCTGCCACCCAGGTCGGTGCCGCGCTGGTCGAAGATGCCGATGTCGAGCGCGTTGCCCGCGGTGCCCGCCGGGACCGGAGGCCTCTCGTAGGAGTACGCGACCTTGATCTCCCGTACACCGGACGGGACTTCGACGGGCAGGTACACGAAGTCCGGCGAACCGGTGGGCAGGGTGCCGCGTACGGTCCGGGTCTCGGGGTCACCGGAACCGGAGGGACCGTCGGCCGCGTCGGCGCCGCTCGCGAAGCTCACGCCTCCCAACGTAAGCGCGGCGGCGGCTCCCGTCACGAACAGGGCGCGTCTGCCGACGTCGTGCCGGGCACTGTGGTCGTCCTCGCACATGCTGCTGCTCCCCGGGTCGTCGTGAGTCACATGGCACGGGTGACGCTGGTGTGGCGGTCACCAGCCTCGTATTCAGCCGTGAACCGCGGTACAAGGGAAGGCGATCGGCGGATTTCGGGAACGGAGCATCCGTGCGATCCGGCCAGTACGAGGAACCGGTGCGAGGCGCCGAAAAGGCCGACTGGTCGGTATGGACACCTGGACGTCGTGCCGGTAGAGATGACCCATGCGCATCTCCGTGACGATCTTCCTCACCGACGAGACGATCACTCCGACCCGGCTCGCCCGTGAGCTGGAGCAACGCGGCTTCGCCGGGCTCTACCTGCCCGAGCACACGCACATCCCCGTCGAGCGGACCACCCCGTACCCGGCGGGCGGGGACCTGCCGCCCGAGTACGGCCGCACCCTCGACCCCTTCGTCGCCCTCGGCCAGGCGGCGGCGGTCACCGAGTCCCTCGCGCTCGGCACCGGCATCACGCTCGTCGCCCAGCACGACCCGATCGACCTCGCCAAGCAGGTCGCGACCCTCGACCACCTCTCCGGCGGCCGCTTCACCCTCGGCGTCGGCTTCGGCTGGAACGTGGAGGAGGCCGCCGACCACGGCGTCGAGTGGCGTACGCGCCGGGAGCTCGGCCGGGACCGGATGGCGCTGATGCGGGCCCTGTGGTCGGCCGAACCGACCGCCCACGAAGGCCCGTTCGGGTCCGTCCGGGCCAGTCACGCGTACCCCAAGCCCGTGCAGAAGCCGCGGGGACCCGTCGTCGGGCCGCGCACCCTCGTCGGCGGCGCCGCCGGCCCGAAGCTGTTCTCGCACATCGGCGAGTACGCCGACGGCTGGCTGCCGATCGGCGGCGGGGGCCTGACCGAGTCGATGCCCGTGCTGCGGACCGCCTGGGCGGAGGCGGGACGCGACCCCGGAGCCCTCCAGGTCGTGCCCTACGCCGTGCTGCCGAGCGCCGGCAAGCTCGCGCACTACGCGGACCTCGGCATCGAGGAGGTCGTCCTCCAGTTGCCGCCGGCCGGGGAGGGGGAGGTACTGCGCGTACTGGACGAATACGCGGCGTACCTGTAGCCGCCCCCGGCGTGCGGCAGGTGTGCTGCTTGTAACGCGGCACACCTGTAATGCCTGATCAATCCGATCGTATGCTCGAAGGATGACGACTTCCGCGACCTCCGGAACCGGGCCCACCGCGAACGCCATGCGTCGCGCCCTCAAACGCGCCCGCGACGGCGTCGCCCTCGACGTCACCGAGGCCGCCGTGCTGCTCCAGGCCCGTGGCGCCGACCTGGACGACCTGACCGCCTCGGCCGCCCGGGTGCGGGACGCGGGCCTGGCGGCGGCGGGCCGCCCCGGCGTCATCACGTACTCGAAGAGCGTGTTCATCCCGCTCACCCGGCTGTGCCGGGACAAATGCCACTACTGCACCTTCGTCACGGTCCCCGGCAAACTGCGCCGGGCCGGACACGGAATGTTCATGTCGCCGGACGAGGTCCTCGACATCGCCCGCAAGGGGGCCGAACTGGGCTGCAAGGAAGCCCTGATCACCCTCGGCGACAAGCCCGAGGACCGCTGGCCCGAGGCCCGCGAATGGCTCGACGCGCACGGCTACGACGACACGATCGCCTACGTACGGGCCATCTCCATCCGCATCCTGGAGGAGACGGGCCTGCTCCCGCACCTCAACCCGGGTGTCATGTCGTGGACCGACTTCCAGCGGCTCAAGCCCGTCGCACCCAGCATGGGCATGATGCTGGAGACGACCGCGACCCGGCTGTGGAGCGAGCCCGGCGGCCCGCACCACGGGTCGCCCGACAAGGAGCCGGCGGTCCGGCTGCGCGTCCTGGAGGACGCCGGACGCTCCTCGGTGCCCTTCACCAGCGGTGTCCTCATCGGCATCGGCGAGACGTACGAGGAGCGCGCGGACTCCCTCTTCGCGCTGCGCCGCGTCTCCCGCGCCTACCACGGCATCCAGGAACTGATCATCCAGAACTTCCGCGCCAAGCCCGACACGGCGATGCGCGGGATGCCCGACGCCGAACTGGACGAACTGGTCGCGACGGTCGCCGTCGCCCGGCACATCATGGGCCCCTCCGCCTGCCTCCAGGCACCCCCCAACCTGGTCGACTCCGAGTACGGCCGGCTCATCGGCGCCGGGATCGACGACTGGGGCGGCGTGTCGCCGCTCACCATCGACCACGTCAACCCCGAGCGCCCCTGGCCGCAGATCGACCTGCTGCGCGAGCAGTCGGCGGAAGCGGGCTTCGAGCTGCGCGAACGCCTCTGCGTCTACCCCGAGTTCGTCCAGCGCGGCGAACCGTGGCTGGACCCGCGGCTGCTCCCGCACGTACGCGCGCTCGCCGACCCGGAGACGGGCCTCGCGGTGCCGGACGCCGTCGTCGAGGGCCACCCGTGGCAGGAGCCCGAGGAGGCGTTCACCTCGACGGGCCGTACCGACCTGCACACCGCGATCGACTCCGAGGGCCGCACGTCCGACCGGCGCGAGGACTACGACCACGTGTACGGCGACTGGGACGCCCTGCGGGAGGCCGCGGCGCCCGGGATGGTTCCCTCCCGCATCGACACCGACGTACGGGCCGCCCTCGCGACCGCCGCCGACGACCCGACCCGGCTGACCGACGACGAGGCCCTCGCCCTGCTCCACGCGGACGGCCCGGCGCTCGACGCGCTCTGCCGCATCGCGGACGACGTCCGCAGGTCGGCGGTCGGCGACGACGTCACCTACATCGTCACGCGGAACATCAACTTCACGAACGTCTGCTACACCGGCTGCCGCTTCTGCGCCTTCGCCCAGCGCCGCACCGACGCGGACGCCTACACCCTCTCCCTCGACCAGGTCGCCGACCGCGCCCAGCAGGCCTGGGACGTCGGCGCCGTCGAGGTCTGCATGCAGGGCGGGATCCACCCCGACCTGCCGGGCACCGCCTACTTCGACATCGCGCGCGCGGTGAAGGAGCGGGTGCCCGGGATGCACGTCCACGCCTTCTCACCCATGGAGGTCGTGAACGGCGCGACCCGTACGGGCCTGTCGATCCGCGAGTGGTTGACGGCCGCCAAGGAGGCCGGCCTCGACTCCATCCCCGGCACGGCCGCGGAGATCCTCGACGACGAGGTCCGCTGGGTCCTCACCAAGGGCAAGCTGCCCACCGCGACCTGGATCGAGGTGGTGACGACCGCGCACGAACTCGGCATCCGGTCCTCCTCCACCATGATGTACGGGCACGTGGACCAGCCCCGCCACTGGCTCGGCCACTTCCGCACGCTCTCCCGCATCCAGCAACAGACCGGCGGTTTCACGGAGTTCGTGACGCTGCCGTTCATCCACACGAACGCGCCGGTGTACCTGGCGGGGATCGCCCGGCCCGGTCCGACGACCCGCGACAACCGCGCGGTCATCGCGATGGCGCGCCTCCTCCTGCACCCGCACATCCCCAACATCCAGACAAGCTGGGTGAAACTGGGCACGGAGGGTGCCGCGGAGATGCTCCGCTCCGGCGCCAACGACCTCGGCGGGACCCTGATGGAGGAGACCATCTCCCGTATGGCGGGGTCGAGTTACGGCTCGTACAAGTCCGTCAAGGACCTGATCGCGGTGGCGGAGGCGGCGGGCCGCCCGGCGAAGCCGCGGACGACGCTGTACGGGCCGGTCCCCGAGGAGCGGCAGCGGGCCGCGGCCCTGTCGGACGGGCATCTGCCGGAGCTGCTGCCCGTCCTGGACTGACACGGCGGGCCCCTGGACCGCCCCGGTGGGCGCCGCCGGGGCGGGCCGGGCCAGGAACAGGCAGGGACCGCGTCGGAGTAGGATGATCCGACCCTCCGACGGGGTGAATCAGAGCTGAGGAGATGCGTGCCCGTGCCTGCCCGACGGCTTCCCTCGTGGGCCTGGGTCACCGGTCTGACCGCGGCCGCTCTGGTGCTGGTGGCCGTCCTGGCCGTCAAGGCCGACGAAGGTCCCGAGCCGACCGCGTCCGCGAGCCCGAAGCCGTCCGCCTCGGCCGGCGTCAAGCCCTCCGCCTCACCCGGAAAGTCCGAGCAGCCGGCCGCCGTGCCGGACGGCTCCGGCACGGGACGGCGCATCGTCTACTCCCTCGCGCAGCGCCGCGTGTGGCTGGTCGACGCGAGCGACGCGCCCCGGCGCACCTTCAAGGTGTGGCCCGGGACGGTGGGCCCGGAGCCCGGCAACTACACGGTCGGCACCCGGCGCGAGGCCGCGACCGGCAGTGACGGCGTGGAGATCGAGCACATCGTCTACTTCGCCGTGGCGTCCGGCGTGAACGTCGCCTTCTCCAACGCGGTGGACGGCTCCTCCCCGCCACCGCCCGCGTCGGGCACGACGACGGGCGGCGTCCGCATGAAGGCGGCCGACGGGGACGCGGTCTGGAAGTTCGGCACGGCGGGGACGACGGTCGCGGTGGTGAAGTAGTCCGCGGCCTCCCCCGCCGGATCCGGGGTCCGCGGTACTGACCTGTCGTACCGGTGTTCTAGGATCACGCCGTTCTCTGGGGAGGGGATGACGCGTGGTGCGTAGAGGTGGAGGGCGTTGGGCCGTGCTGTGCCTGGCGATGCTGATGCTGGCGGGATGCGGGGAGCGGGCGGCCGAGGGGAACCCGAGGTTCGCAAGCACCGGGGAACTGCCGGAGAAGCTCGGCAAGGACGGCACCACCATTCTGGTGGGCGATCCGAGAGCGAAGCTGACCGTGCACCTGTACGAGGACCCGCGCTGTCCGTACTGCGGGGAGTTCGAGACGACCGGCGGCGCCGGTGCGCTGCGGGAAGCGGTGCTCACCCGTCGGGCGACGGCCGGATACACCTTCGCCTCCTTCCTGGACGACCGGCTCGGCGGCAGTGGGTCGAAGAAGGCGGTCAACGCCTTGCGGGCCGCACTGGAGGAGGGCCGGTTCGTGGAGTACCACGAGGTGCTCTACGCCAACCAGCCCGAGGAGAGCGACGACGGCTACACCACCGCCGCGCTGCTGGACCTGGCGGACGAGGTGGAAGGCCTGCGTGGCCCGGCGTTCGACACGGCCGTGAAGACCATGAAGTACCGCTCCTTCGTGACCGCTTCCGAGAAGGCGTACGAGCGGGCCGGCGGAGCGGAGGAGCCCGACGGGCCGGGGACGCCCGCCGCTGTGATCAACGGCAGGCGGATCCCGGTGCAGTACGGCGACGTGCTCCTCAGCGGTACGGCCTTCGCCGATCTGCTGGAACAGATCTTCCACAACACATGGCATTGGGAGAAGGGCATCGCGTGAACAGCGCGTCCCTGCCCGGCGAGCGGCGAGCGGCGACCTCGATCTGGCATCGATGATCTGCGGATCTGCAACAGCCCGGTCCCTCTAGGGAGTGTTCCCGGGCCGGTCCATCGGAAGGTGAACGACCAGCAGCACGACCCCGCTCATCAAAAAGACCCGCATCGCCGCGTCCAGCCCGTTCCAGTCCTCCGACTGCCACATCGCGAACCACTCGCCGCCGATCGCGAGGAATCCCGCGCCGAAGAGCAGCATCAGCATCAGCAGGCCGATGGTGGAGGTCCGCCGGGCGTTGACGTGGTCGTGGCGGAACCACTGGACCGTGGCCCGGATCAGGACGAGCGCGGCGATCGTCTCCCAGACGATGATCGCCACGTAGGCCGCGTCCTGGAGCCCCTTCGACTCCACGGCCCGCCACATCAGGTCGTCGTCCTTGAAGGTCGTGTCCATGGACAGGACGTGCTGGACGAACTGCTGGTTGGTGCCGAAGTCCGTGATGTTCCCGAACGCCACGAACGTGATGTAGAGAGCGACCGTGCCGGTGAGCAGGGTCGCCGCGAGCGGTAGCGCGCGTACCGAGGCCATCCTCAAGTCCCTTCGCAGACAGATGTGTTGGTCAACGACGGGACGCCGAGGAGTATGCCGCGTCCGGGTGACGGATCAGCGGGACGACCACGGCCGGGTCGGCCACGGCAGGGTCGGCGGCGGCCGGGTCGGCCACGGCAGGGTCGGCGGCGGCCGGGTCGGCCACGGCAGGGCCGGCGGCGGTCAGCGGAGCCGGTCGACGTACCGGTCCGTCCCCGGCACCGTCGGGATGAAGGGGGCCACCAACTCCACCTGCCCCAGGCCGCTTTCGGCCACCGTGGTGTCCAGCCCGGTGAAGTACTCCTCCCAGCACTCCCGCGGGTCCGCCTCCAGGAACCACAGCAGCGTCAGCCGTGTGTCGACGCCTTCGACCTGCTTCACGTACGTCATGCGGTCGCCGGGGAGCGGGGTCGGGCGGAAGACCGTGACCATGGCGGCGGGGGAGCCCGCGAGGCGCTTCGGGAGGTGGCGGGAGCGCAGCCACTCCAGCAACTCGCCGCGTTGTTCGGGGGATTCGGCGTCGATCACCTGAAGCACCAGGCCCGCGTACGGATGGTCGAGCGCGTGGAAGTCGCGTGGCCCGGCGGCCCCGTCCCGGTACACCGTCGCCTCGTGGTCCTGGAACGCGGTGAAGACGTGCGTACGGTCCTGGTAGACCCGGCCGTCCCTGTTCAGCCGCTTGTTGATGCCGACCGTCCACTTCATGTGCTCGTCGTAGCGGCCGTCCGTGACCCAGTACGTCGAGAGGTAGCAGCCGGCCGTGACCGGCTGGGCGACCGCGGACTTCTCGGGGTAGCGCAGGAGCTGGAGGTCGCGGGTCGCCACCCAGCGGCGGCCCGCCGCCATCCAGGGCATGGCCATCGCGCCCGCGTAGTAGTGGTCGTCCTCGTACCAGCGGTTGTACGCGTACTCGTGGCCCGGATGCGGCTCCACCATCGTGATCAGGGCGTGGCCGGGACGGACGCCGTACGGGCCGACGGCGGCCAGTTCCGCGTACACCTCGCTGCGCGTGTCGACCGGTGTGTCATCGAGCATGGCGCTCCCCCTTCTCCGTGTTCCTCGGGCCTGTGTCCTCCGGGGTTCCGTCCTCCGCCGGACGCACCTACTCTGACGGACCGTCAGATCAACCGCCAGAGCCGGGAGGCCCGCAATGTCACTGCTCCAGGGCAAGACAGTCGTCGTCTCGGGGGTGGGCGCCGGACTCGGCCACCAGGTCGCGGCGGCGGTCGTGCGCGACGGCGGCAACGCCGTCCTCGGCGCCCGCACCGAGGCGAATCTCGCCAAGGCCGCCGCCGAACTCGACCCGGACGGCGCGCACACGGCGTACCGGGCGACCGACATCACCGACGAGGCCCAGTGCGAGGCGCTGACCGCGCTCGCCGTGGAGCGCTTCGGCCGGCTCGACGCGGTCGTCCATGTGGCCGCCTGGGACAGCTACTTCGGCGGTCTGGAGGACGCGGACTTCGCCACCTGGCAGGCCGTGCTCGACGTGAACCTGCTCGGCACCCTGCGGATGACCCGGGCCTGCCTGCCCGCGCTGAAGGAGCGCGGCGGGTCGGTGGTCGTCATCGGGACGCAGTCGTCGGTCGCCGCCCCCTCCCAGGTGCGACAGGCGGCGTACGCGGCCTCGAAGGGCGCGCTGACCAGCGCGATGTACTCCATGGCGCGGGAGCTCGGTCCGCATCGGATCCGGGTGAACACCGTGCTGCCGGGGTGGATGTGGGGCCCGCCGGTGGAGGCGTACGTGCAGTTCACCGCGTACACCGAGGGCGTGCCGGAGCCCGAGGTGCTGGAGCGGCTCACCTCGCGGATGGCGCTGCCCGAGCTGGCCACGGACGGAGACGTGGCGGACGCCGCGGTGTTCCTGGCGTCGGACCGGTCGCGGGCCATCACAGGGCAGTCCTTGCTGGTCAACGCGGGTGAGCTGATGCGATAGTCATCACGGGCCACGTTCAGAAACATGAACCGAGGTCAGTAAGCAGAACTATTTTACCTCCCTTTGACTGTACGAGTGGTTGTCGGAGTCATGCCATCAAACCCACGATGAGCGGGCGCTTCACGACCCTGGGAGGGGGCACATGAACGGTCTCGACTGGGCCGTGCTCATCGGCTACTTCGGTGTGATGGTCGCGATCGGCCTGTGGTCCCACAAACGTGTGGACGACGTCAGCGACTTCTTCACGGCCGGCGGCAAGATGCCGTGGTGGCTGTCGGGCATCTCGCACCACATGTCCGGCTACAGCGCCGTGATGTTCACGGGCTACGCGGCAATCGCCTACACGTACGGCATCACTTCCTACGTCACCTGGTCCTTCCCGATCGCCATCGGCATCGCGATCGGCGCGAAGCTGTTCGCGCCCCGGCTCAACCGGGTGCGCTCACGGCTGCACGTGGCCTCGCCACTGGAGTACCTGAAGAACCGCTACAACCTGCCCACACAGCAGGCGCTCGCCTGGTCCGGCGTCCTGCTGAAGATCGTGGACGTCGGCGCCAAGTGGGCCGCCATCGCCACCCTGTTGTCCGTCTTCACCGGTGTCTCGCTCAACATGGGCATCCTCATCACCGGTGCCGTCACGGCCGTCTACTGCACGGTCGGCGGTCTCTGGGCGGACGCGCTGACCGAACTCGGCCAGTTCATCATCCAGTTCGTCGCCGGCATCGCGATGCTCGTCGCCGTCATGGCCGAGCTGAACGGCTTCGGCACCCTCTGGAGCGTCTGGGACGAGCCCGCGCTCGACGGCCACACCAAGCCGCTGGCCGGCCCGTACATGATGGTCTTCCTGATCGCGTACCTGTTCATCAAGACCTTCGAGTACAACGGCGGCATGTGGAACCAGGCCCAGCGCTACATGGCCACGGACTCCGCGAAGTCCGCCACGCGCTCGGCCACGCTGTCCGCCGTGCTCTGGCTGGTCTGGCCGCTCGTGCTGTTCTTCCCGATGTGGGTCGCGCCGCTGATCATCAAGACGGACACACCGGGCGACTCGTACGCGCTGATGGCCGAACAGCTCCTGCCGCACGGGCTGTTGGGTCTGGTCGTCGTCGGGTTCTTCTCGCACACCATGGCGATGTGCTCGTCCGACGCCAACGCGATCGCCGCCGTCGTCACCCGCGACATCATGCCCGCGGTCTCACGCAAGGCGCGCGAGTGGGACACCCGGATGGGACTGCTGGCCGCCCGCTGGGCCACGCTGCTCTTCCTCGGTCTGTCGATGGCCATCGCGACCCAGGTCAACTCCGCCTTCTTCGGTGACATCATCACCGTCGTCATCAAGTGGGTGGCGGGCCTGATGGGTCCGATCGCGATCCCGCTGATGCTGGGCCTGCTCCCGTGGTTCCGCAAGAGCGGCCCGACGGCGGCGCTGATCAGCTGGGGCGTCGGACTGGTCACCTTCTGGCTGGTCAACTACCCGATCAGCTGGAACGTCGACGGCGGAGTCCCGCTCCAGTACCAGGTGTCGATCCCGCTCGCGGTGTCGCTCGTCCTCTACATCGTCGTCGGTTACGTCAAGCCGGAGGACACCCCGGAGAGGGACGCGCTCATCGCGAAGATCAACACGGATGACGACGGATCCACCGCCGCGGCGGTACCGGTCCCGGCCGGACCCGCGGACGACGTGGTGGGCACGCCGGTCAAGGACTGATCCGCACACGAGGGGCAGGAGGGCGACCGCTCGGGAACGAGCGGTCGCCCCGACCTGTTCCGGGGCGCCCCGGCCCTGCCCCGGCTGAGCGCCAGCCGTGCACCAGCCGTGCACCAGCCGTGCACCGGCCGTGCACCAGACCCGGCCGGCCGCGTCGCGGCCGACGGTCTGCGGGGTTCAGACCGCCGGGACCGGCGTGCCGCCCGGCAGGGCCGCGTATCCGCGCGGATACCGGGCCAGCCAGCCCGGTGAGGAGCCCGCCGGACCGTGCAGGGCCGGGCCCTGGGTCATCTCCATCGCGAAGTCGTCCGCGAGGACGAGCATGGTGGGGCGGCCCTCCAGCTCGGCCAGCCAGGACGGCGGAAGGGCCGTCTCGCCGTGCATGGCTCCGAGCAGCGCGCCGGTGAGGGCACCGGCGGCGGCCGACGCGCCACCGTGGTTCACCGACAGGCACAGCCCGTGCCGGGTGTCCTCGCCGACCAGCGCGCAGTACACGGCCACCGAGAGCAGTCCGTCCGCCGTGCCGTCCCCGGCCAGATCCTCGACCCGGGCCGGCGTCGGCATGCCCTGCCGTACGGCCCCCAGAGCCCGCTGCAGGGCCTCCGCGACGGGCTGCTGCCCCGGGCGGGCGGCCAGCAACTGCAGCGCCCGCTGGACGGCGGTGTCGAGGCTCTCACCGCGCGCGAGCCCGTGCACGATGACGGCGTACGCGCCCGCCGACAGGTACGCCAGGGGGTGGCCGTGCGTCTGCGCCGAACACTCCACCGCGAGCTGCATGACGAGCTGCGGCTCCCAGCCGACCAGCAGCCCGAACGGCGCGGAGCGGGCCGCCGCCTCCACTCCCCGCTCGTCGGGGTTCTTGGGCGCGTCCAGCGTGCCCATCAGCTCGTCACCGAGGCCGATCAGGCAGGCGCGCGCGGGCTCACGCCGGGCGTACAGCCACTCCTCGCGCGCCAGCCACCCGTCCTCCTTGCGCCGTTCGTCCGGGCCCCAGTCGCGCTGCGTGGAGGCCCACCGCAGATAGGCGCGGTGCAGATCCGTCGGCGGATGCCAGGCACCGGTGTCCCGGCGCACCTGGGCCCGTATCAGCCCGTCGACCGAGAACAGGTTCAGCTGGGTGAGATGCGAGACGGCCCCGCGCCTGCCGTGGCCGAACGCCAGGTCGGTGAGCCCTTCCGCGCCGTGCGCCGCACGGATCTCCTCCAGCGTGAGGCCCTCGACGGGCGAGCCCAGCGCGTCACCGACCGCCGCGCCGAGGAGCGTGCCACGCACCCGGCTGCGGAAGTCCTGCTGTTCGGCGCGGCCCCAGACGGCACCGGCTGTCGCACCCACCGAGGCCTCCTGAGATCCCGATCCGATTCCGTCCGTACGGTCGACAGCTCAGCACTGTAATCGAACAGGAACGGTCGGTTGAGAGGCGGAACGGTATGTGAACAGTGGGGCGACTGATCATATTTGGCGGGGATCGGAACGCATTTCCGTCGGTCCGCCGCGTGGAAAAGAAGATCCACGCGGACGATCACGGATTTCATGTGCGACATCTGCGCGCCACGCACACAAATGCAGGGGCCCTTCGCGATCACCCGGACAGGGCCGAGCCCCCTCGGCCGGGACGGCGGGCCAGTCGAGAGGGCTCTTTCATGGTGCGTGTGCAGTTGTTGATCCAGTTGTCGGTGCTCTTGCTGTGCGTACCGCTTCTGCTGTGCGTACTGCGCGAGGCATCCGTTGAGATCAGACGGTGCCGCGGCTCACTTCTGAGACGAAGGCGTTCCACGACTCCGCCGGGAAGGCCAGGGTGGGGCCTTCGACGACCTTGGAGTCGCGGACGGCCATCGCCGCCAGGACAGGGGACTTGACCTCGACGCATGCGCCGTTTCCTTGGGAGTACGAAGACTTGGTCCACGTGTCCGAGGAGCCCTGCTTGATTGCCATGTTCGCTCCGGTAGCCAGTTGCTGAGTTGCTGTCACCGAGCTGCGGGTCCCCTGTGGAACCCACGGTTCGGATTGCGCCAAGGTCGTTGCTCCCTGGCGTGATCGACGCTACTCGCCAACATCGGCGTACGAAGCGACTATTCACTCGACCGGATGGCATATACCAGCTGGGTCTTCCGCTGCGATAGGCCGAGGGTGTATTGTCCCGCTCCCTCTCGCGGGGCGGTCGAAATCGGCCCCGAATCAGCTCAGTGCGCGTAGTCCTTCGCGACATCCGCGATGAACTCACGGGACTGGTCCGCGTTGAGCGCCTGCGCCCGCAGATGCTCGTACATGACGCTGTACTTCTGGACGTCGTTCGCCTTCTCCAGGTACAGGTCGCTCGTGACGCCCTCGATGTAGACCACGCTGGAGTCGGCCGCGTCGGGGAACTCGAGGATCGCGTACTGACCGCTCACCCCCGGATGGGCGCCCATCGTGAACGGGATGACCTGCACCGTCACGTGCGGTACGTGGGACATCTCGACGAGGTGCTCCAACTGCTCGATCATCACCTGCTTGTTGCCCACGGTCCTGCGCAGCGCGGCCTCGTCCAGGACGGCCCACAGCCGCAAGGGGTTCTCCAGGTCGGAGATACGTTCCTGTCGCCGCAGCCGTACCTGCACACGCTTGTCGATGTCACCGGGTGCCGCCTCGGGGAGCGCGCCCTGGATCAGCGACTCGGCGTACGGACGGGTCTGCAGCAGGCCCGGCACGACCAGCGGGTCGTAGACGCGCAGACTCGCCGCGTCGGTCTCCAGACCGATGTAGACGCTGTAGGGGATGTCGCCGAAGGAGTGCCACCAGCCCTGCTGGCGCGAGTCCTTGGCCATCTGCATCAGCGAGTCGACGATCCGGACGTCCTCGACCTCGTACACCCCGCACAGGTCGCGGACGTCGCGCTGGCTGATGCTGCGCCGCCCGTTCTCCAGGCGGCTGATCTTCGACTGCGAGACGAGCAGCCGCTCGGCGACCTCTTCGGCCGTCATGCCCTTGAGCTCGCGGAGCCGTCGCAGCTCCTGGCCCAACCGGCGTCGCCTGACGGTGGGATTGACATTGGACGCCACGGGACGTGCACCTCCGGCTGCGTGCTGCCTGTACTTTGCGTATCTGCTGTTGAGCAGATTGCCACCAAGGCGCTTACTACCGCTGGGAAACAGCGGATATGCCGTGCGTACACGCCACTTGTCGCCACCTCGCGCCACCTTGCCGTCCGTACGGCGACGGACGACAGTGGACGACTGTGGACACACGGACGCGCGGGGCGACGGGCCTGTCGTCGTCCCGACGAACGGCCCGTCGCCCCGCGCGGCCCAGCGGCTCCCGAACCGGGTACTGGCGACTGCGGTGCGGCGCTGACGTGCGTGACGCGCGAGGCGCGGTGCACGGTGGGTACTGCGGAGTTACTACTGATGCTGCGGGTACTGCCGTACTGCGGTCGTAGCGGTGGTGCCGTGGACCAGCGACTCAGTGGGCCACGGCGCGCGCCATCGAACCGCGGCGCGGTTGCATCGGAACGCCCCTGGCGGGCTCCGGTGCGGGCCTGGCTCCGGGGGCGGCCTGACGGCCGGCCGGTGCCGGGCTGCGGCGCGGCTGTGCGGCCACACCGTTCTGGACGTCCATCACGGCGTGTGCCACGAGGCCGCCCATGGGGTCGTGCCTGATCAGATCCCGGAGACGGGAGCGCGACGAACGCCCTTCGTTCCCCGGGTAGAGGTGCTTGCCCAGGCCGACGGCGTGCGCCAGCGCGGCCAGTGCGGCGGTCCGCGGGTCCGGCGGTACGCCGGTGCGGATCGCGCTGTCCAGCCGGGCCCTGATCTCCCGGCTGATCTCCGTGTCCGTCGCTTGATAGCGAGTCGTCGGAAGCACCCCGCACATCTGACCCGCCACGGCATGAACCATGCCGCATCGCTCCAGATGCGAGAGATATGTCTGGCGCAGCCCCAGTCGGGGCCCGCCGATCCAGTTCACAGCGCGTACTGGAGCACCCCGCCTGCGGAGTAGTTCCAGCGCACAGTCCAAGGTCGGATCTCCGGTCGGCCGTGGTGCCACCACGGCGATACGATCCCCGTCTGGGGCTATCCGTCCGGCCAGCGCCAGCTCCACTAGCTGTGCTCCGGCCAGACCGAGGTCGAGCGACTGCGGCTGTGCGGTGGTACCCGTGGTCGGGTCCAGCGCCAGCAACAGAAGCTCCTCCGGAATTGTTCTGCGGCTCCTGCCCATCCATGCCTCCCCGCGTGGATGAATGACAGGGTGACCCCTCTCACATTGGTCTGTCGAGAGTGCGTGACCGGTTCGTAGTGGAACCGATAGATATGTCGTTCTCGTCTACCGCAGGGGTTAAGCCCCCACACAGGACACTGGTACATGGTTCGGACACGGGTGTCCGGGCCGCGTGTGCACTGGTTTACGGGTTCATGGTTCGGTTGGGCGCACGGTGTGTGGCGCACGGAGGAGGCATCGGTGGCGGGCGAGTCCCCCGACAGGTCGAAGCAGAACGAGTCGTCGGCAGAAACGACGTCGGGGAGCAGGGCTCCGGTTCCGGACCCGCGGCTCGCGGTCGCACGGGAGGCCGTGACGGCGGCCTCCCGGGTGGACACGGCCACGGCGGTGTTCTCGACGAAGAGCGTCACGGGTTCGGCGCGTTCCGCGGAATCGGCGGAGCCGGCGGATGCGGCGGAGCCGGAGGGCTCCGACGGGTCGGCCTCCGGGAGTTCCCGGGGGAGTGACGGTTCTGCGGAGCCGGAGAGGCCCGCGGAGGGCGGCGCCCAGGGCGCAGGGGGCGGCGACGCGCGCCTGCGGAACGCGGTGGCGGCCTGGGTCGCCACGGCGGACGAGAAGGCGCCTGAGGGCGCTTCTGCGGACGAGGGCGCCGGCGGCGGCACGGATGACGCCGATGCCGACGACCCGGGCGCAGACGCCGAGGTCTCCTCGGAGACCGAGGCGGACGCCGAAGCGGAGGTCGAGGCCGAAGCCGGGTCCGAGAGCCAGGCTTCGCAGGACGTGCAGGACGTGCAGGACGTGAGCGAGGCAGATGCTGAGGCTCCTTCGTCCGGCGCGGACTCCGGGCCGGACGACGTCGCTCCCGACATCGCCACGCCCGACGCCGACTCCGGCACCGCGGAGAAGGACTCCGAGGCCGACGCCGAGCGTGAGCCCGGCAGCGGGTCGACGGACGCGGTGACGTCGCAGCCGAAGGCCGAGACCGCGGCCGACGCCGATGCCGATGTCGAAGCCGACGAAGCGCCGGGTGCGGCGGGTGCGTCGGAGAGCGAGCCGAAGGACGCCGCTCCGAAGGACGCCGCTCCCGCCGACGCACCGGCCAAGGCCACCGCCTCGGATGCCGATGCGGATGCAGATGCCGAGGTCGGGGACGAAACCCCGGATGCCGCTGCCGCTGCTGCCGCCGGGGCCGGAACCCTCGCGGTGGACGCCGCCGAGGACGAGGCCCCCGACACCGATTCGGATTCCGCTGCGGACACGGCCTCCGGCGCGGACCCGGACCCGGGTGCCGGCAAGGACTCCGGCGTGGCCAAGGATTCGGCCGCCGCTTCGGACGTCGGCGGCGCCAAGGATTCGGCCGCCGCTTCGGACTCCGACGCGGTCGAGGACAAGCCCGAGCCCCGAGTCGACCAGGCCACCGCCGTCTTCAAGCGGCCGCCCTCCGTGGATCAGCCCACGACCATGCTCAAGCTGGGCGGCGCCACGTCCGCCACGGGTGACGGCAAGACCGGTGAGCGTTCCGCCTCCGAAGCGGATTCCGGGGCCGGAGCGAAGGCCGGGACCGGGCCGGACGCCGGAGCGGGCAAGGTCGCCGAGCCGGGCAGGGCCACCGGAACCGGCAAGGACGGCGCCGCGGCGGCCGGTGGCAAGGCGGCCGCAGAGGCCGAGGCCGAGCGCACCAGCAAGTTCGTGGCCCTCAAGCCGCTCGACGAGCCCGCGCCGCCGAAGGCGAAGCCCGCCGCCTCGCCCTCGGTGCCGCCGGCCGCCGAGACCACCGCCATCCCGCAGGTCGGCCCCGAACGGACGACGCAGCAGCCGCTGCCGCCGCGGCCCCCGCTGGACCTGCTGGCGGAGCTGACGAACACGCCGGCGCCCCGGCAGACCCCGGTGCGGACGCTCGTGCGCCGGGTCAAGATCTGGACGCCGTTCGTGCTCCTGCTGGCCGTGGTGTTTGCAGTCGTACAGGCTGTACGTCCGCTGCCGGCCCCCACCCTCGCGCTGACCGCCGACAAGTCCTACGCCTTCGAGGGGAACAAGGTCGCCCTGCCGTGGCCCGAAGAGGGCCAGGGCTGGATGGACGTCAACGGCATCGGCACGGTCGACACGTTCGGGGAGCAGAAGCCCGTCGCGATCGGCTCGGTCGCCAAGGCGATGACGGCGTATGTGATCCTCAAGGAACACCCGCTGAAGCCCGGCGAGGACGGCGAGAAGATCCCCGTCGACGCGAAGGCGGAGACGGAGGGCGGTTTCGACAAGGACGGCGAGTCGACGCTCAACACCGTCAAGGAGGGCGACACCCTCACCGAGAAGGACGCCCTCGCGGCCATCATGATCCCCTCCGCGAACAACATCGCGCGGCTGCTGGCCCGTTGGGACTCCAACGGTTCCGAGGAGGCGTTCGTCAAGAAGATGAACGACGCCGCCAAGGACCTCGGGATGACCAACACGACGTACACCGACCCCTCGGGCCTGAAGGAGACCACGGTCTCCACCGCCGAGGACCAGGTGAAGCTCGGCAACGAGCTCGTGGACATCCAGGCGCTGGTGGACATCACCAAGCTGCCGAGCTGGGTGGACCCGTCCGGCAAGAAGTGGGACAACTACAACCGCCTCGTGCCGTACAACAACGCCATCGGCATCAAGACCGGCTCCACCACCAAGGCCGGCGGCAACCTGCTGTTCGCGGCCACGCAGGAGGTCGGCGGCGAGAACGTCATCGTCGTCGGCGCCATCCTCGGCCAGCACACCCCGCCGATCATCGACACGGTCAACGCGGTCAGCAAGACGGCGATGATCGCCGCGCAGGAGGCGCTGACCTCGCGGAAGATCCTCAAGAAGGGTGACGTCGTCGGGTACGTGGACGACGGGCTCGGCGGCCGTACGCCGGTCGTCGCCACGAAGGACGTCTCCGCGGTGGGCTGGGCCGGACAGACCGTCAAGCTGAAGCTGAGCGAGGACGGCACGGCCATCCCGCACGAGGCGAAGGCGGGAACCAAGGTCGGCTCGCTGAGCGTCGGGGACGGTACGACGGGCGACGCGGTCGACGTCCCGGTCGCGCTCCAGTCGGACCTCACCGAACCGGGCTACGGCGCCAAGCTGACCCGGGTGAGCTGACAGGGAGTACGCCCCAGGACAGTCGAACCGACCGCACCCCGCCGACGAGCACCACCCAGGAGCCCTCCGGCGGGGTGCGTGCTAGCGTCGCGAGAACGGGGCAAGGTCGCCCGCCGCGGGGCCCGGCCGAGAGTGGAACAACGGGACACGGGAGTACCTTCACGTGGCGACAGCGGAGCCGACGCACGCCGACGACGCCGAGCCGAGCCGAGGGGCCGGCCCGCGAATACGCGTGCGTACACGGCACGTCGAGAGCCCCGGCACCGCCGGGCAGACCGACGGTGCCGCACCGTCCGGCACCTCCGGACCTCAGGACGTCGGCGAGGAGCCCACCGGCCCGGACGAGGGCTCCACCGATCCCCGCGACGGGGCGACCGGGCCGCGCGAGGCCCCCGCCGAGTCCGAGCGCGCGAAGGCCGACGGACACCCGAAAACCGACGGACACCCGAAGGCCGACGTGGGCCACGACGGCCCGGGCGACGGTGGGACCGGTGGTGAGGGCGGCGGACCGGACGAGCCCGCCGGCGGCGCCGAAACCACCCGCATGCACCGCTTCGTCCGCCACCCCGCGGTCCTGGCCACCGCACTCTCCGGCATCCTCCACGTCATTTGGTTCTTCACGTTCGCGAACAGTGGGGGCGACCTCGCCGCGCAGGACGCGTGGGCCGAGTTCGTCGGGCGCAACCCTGGTTCCGCGTACAACCTGGCCTGGTACGGCGGCATGCACCCCGTGTCGTACAGCGTGGTGTCCCCGTACCTGATGGCCGTGCTCGGCGTGCGGACGACGATGATGATCGCCGGGACGCTCTCCGCCGGGCTGCTCATGCTGATCCTGATGCGCACCAGAGCCGTACGGGACCCGGTCTGGCCGGCGCTCGCCGGAGTGTTCGCGCTCCTGTGCAACGCGATCTCCGGCCGGGTGACCTTCGGCCTCGGCACGGTCTTCGCGCTCGGTGCGACCGCCGTCGTCTTCTGCTGGCCGTACCGCTGGCGCTACAAGCGCTGGGCCAAGGCCCTGTGCGCCGCCCCGCTCGCCGCGATCGCGACAGCCGCGTCCCCCGTGGCCGGGCTCTTCGTGGGGTTCGTCGCGGTGGCGCTGTTCCTGCAGAAGCGCCGCCCGGGCGCCTACGCGCTGGGCATCGCGCCCGCCGTCGTCGTGGGCGTCTCGGCCTGGTTGTTCCCCTTCTCCGGCACGCAGCCGATGATCTTCGGGTCGGTCGTGCTGCCGTTCACGTACTCGGCGTTCGTCGTCTTCCTCGTGCCCAAGGAGTGGAAGACGGTCCGGATCACGGCGGCGGTGTACGGCCTGTCCGTCGTCCTCGTCTGGCTGATCAGCTCGCAGATCGGCTCCAACATCAGCCGCCTCCCCATGCTGTTCGCGGGGGTCGCGCTGATCGCCGCGCTGCCGTTCACCGTGCCGCGCTCGCGCAAGTGGTACACGATCGTCGTCGCCTTCGTGGGCATGAACGCCTGGATCAGCTTCAAGGCCGTGGACGACATCGTGCACACGACGCCCGCCGCGTCCTGGGCCCGCGAACTGGCCCCCCTCGTCAACCAGCTCCAGGAGGCGGGCGCCGAGAAGGGCCGCGTCGAGGTCGTACCGGCCCGCTCGCACCGTGAGGCGTCCGCCCTCGCCCCGTACGTCAACCTCGCCCGCGGCTGGAACCGGCAGGCGGACATGGAGCGCAACCCGCTCTTCTACGACGACACCCTCAACTCCGCGAACTACCACGAGTGGCTGAAGCGCTGGGCCGTCCACTACGTCGTCCTGCCCAAGGGCGAGCCGGACGGGGACGGCGGCCAGCGCGAGCGGCAGCTCGTGCAGCGCGGGATGCCCTACCTGAAGCAGGTCTGGGGCGACGCCAACTGGCAGCTCTTCCGGGTCGTCGACCCGACGCCGATGGCCGACCCGCCCGCCGTGGTCGACCGGGCCGAGCAGGGCGAGCTGACGATCGAGGTGAAGCGGGCGGGCCGGGTGCTCATCCGGATCCCCTACTCGCCGTGGCTCGGCCTCGTCGACGCGGAGGGCAAGAGCGTCAAACCGCCGCAGGAGACCGAGGAGTCGAAGCGGCGGGAGGACGACGAGGCGCCCAAGACGTACGAGAACGTCAACGGGTGTCTGATGGAGACGGAAGAGGACGTCAACGGGGA
The DNA here is from genome assembly GCF_019090165.1 of Streptomyces sp. BV286. Lineage (GTDB taxonomy): Bacteria > Actinomycetota > Actinomycetes > Streptomycetales > Streptomycetaceae > Streptomyces. The sequence continues at coordinate 14,751 of NZ_JAHRIB010000182.1, read as the reverse complement.
CCAGTGGACGGAGCTGCTCGCTCCGCGGGCCGGCACGTATCGGTTGGCTGCGCCGTATCAGTTGCCCCGGGGTACGGGGTGTCCTGAGGAGATGCGGGACGCTGTCCGCGGGGAGGGGTAGCGCCACCGTGGGCTGCGCCACCGTGGGCTGCGCCACCGTGGGCTGCGCCACTGGGGGTGGGTGGAGCGGTGGTGGTTCGGCTGCGGGTGGGTGGGGGCTGGTCGCGCAGTTCCCCGCGCCCCTTAAAAGATTGCGCAGTTCCCCGCGCCCCTAAAGGACCGCGCTGGTCCCCGCGCCCCTGAACAGGCCGCAGAGAGGGGCGTTCCGGTCAGCCCGGGGTGATCGGGAATGCCACGTCGCACGCCTCGTCCTCCGGGGTTGCGGCGTCCCAGTCGGTGAAGTAGATCTCGCGGCAGGGGCCCGCGTAGGAGTGGCCCTCCCGTGCCATCCAGGCCTCCACGGCCTCGTACGCGGCGTGGATCTGCGGGGCGGCGACCTGGGCCTTGGTGATGCGGGTGTAGGCGAGGCGCCGGGCCGGTTCGAGGCGGGCCGCCGCGCCCCACGCGCGCGCGTGCTCCGCGGCCCAGGCGCGGGCCGCCGTCACGTCGGCGACGGGGACACAGCACTCGACGGGACCGTCGCTCTCGTCCGAGACCACCGAGTGGTAGACGGTGAAGGGCGACCCCGTCGAGCCGCCGCACTCCCCGGCTGCCTCCTCCAGACGTCCCAGCGACGCCGGGATCCAGAGGGGCAGCTCGTCCACCAGGGTGTGCCGTGTCTCCGTGATGACCCACTGCTCCGGTACGTCCACGGTGCGGATCTCGAACTTCGCGTACAACTCGGAACTCCTTCCGGAAAGCCGTCCACGGAGGTAGTGCGCGAGTGTCCGCTGCCCGGCGAGGCGTTCCTCGACGTCCGCCCAGTACGCGGCGACGAGATCCGCCGCCCCGGCCCCGTCGGCCTCCTGCCGCTCCACCACCTCGGCGATCCGCGCGAGGGGCATGTCGAGCCGGCGCAGCAGGAAGACCAGCCTGGCGCGTTCGATCTGGCCGGCCCGGTAGTAGCGGTAACCGGTCACCTCGTCGACCTGCGCGGGCGCCAGCAGGCCGAGCCTGTCGTACAGCCGCAGGGCCTTCGGCGACAGCCGCGCACGGGCGGCGAAGGCGCCGATCGTGAGCAGCTCCCCGGCCGCGGGGGCCGGGCGTCGCACAGGTTCCGAGTGGTCCACCGGCCCCTCCTCCGTCACCGGGCGAGCGCCGCCCGGTGGGAGGACGATGCGCCTTGTCCCAGGGGCAAGGTCAACCGGCAGGTAAACCGGCAGGTCAACCGGCGGGTGCCCGCGCGGGACGGACCGCTCAGCCGAGGTGGGCCTCGACCGCCGACACGACCTCGGCGGACTCCGGCTCGGTCTTCGGCGCGAAGCGCGCCACGACCGTGCCGTCCCGGCCGATCAGGAACTTCTCGAAGTTCCAGCGGACGTCACCGCTGTGCCCCTCGCCGTCCGCGAAGCCGGTGAGCCGCTCGTACAGGGTGTGCCGCGCGTCGCCGTTCACGTCGACCTTCTCGGTCATCGGGAAGGTCACGCCGTACGTCGCCGAGCAGAACTCCGCGATCTCCTCGGAAGAGCCGGGCTCCTGGCCGAGGAACTGGTTGCAGGGCACTCCGAGCACGGTGAAACCCTGTGCCGCGTACCGCGCGTGCAGTCGCTCCAGGCCCGCGTACTGCGGGGTGAGCCCGCACTTGGACGCCACGTTGACGATGAGTACGGCCTGGCCCTTGTACTGGCCGAGGTCCGCGGAACCGCCCTGCAGCGCGTCGATGTCGACGTCGAGAACCGAGGCGTCGGAGGTACTGGCGTTGTCGTTGGTCATGTTCGGATGCTAACTCCGGTCCGTCGGCACCCGGGCGGCGCCCTGGGCCCTGAGAAGAACCTCACCCGCGGCCGTCCGGTAGTAGAGCACCGACCGCCCGGAGCGCCGCCGCCGCACCAGCCGGGCGTCGAGCAGGACCTTCAGATGGCGGCCGACGGAGCCGAGCCCCTGCCCGGTGACGGCGACCAGCTGGCTCGTACTCATGGGGGAGTCGAGGCGGGCGAGCACACCGGCCCGCGCGGTGCCGAGCAGCCGGCCGAGGCTCTCGGGGGTGGCCGACCCGGCGGAGGGCACGGTGTGCGCGGCGGACGGTTCGGTGTGTGCCAGCACGCCCGAGCACGGGTACACGACCGCGTACCGGTCGGGCTCCTCCCACGACACCCAGCCGTGCCGCTGCGGAGTCACCGGTACGAAGAGGAGCTCGGCACCCGAGATCTCCTGGGGCGGGTACTCGTGCAGGTTGACCTGCAGCCGGTTCTCGCCGAGCCAGCGCATGCCCGGCCGCATCGCGTCGAGCGCGGCCGCCCAGCCGCCCTGGCTCAGCTGGGCGGTGCGGGCCACGACATCCGCTTCCAGTACGCGGCGGCGACGGGGCCAGTAGGGGCGTACGGCCTCGGTCCAGAGGTGGGTGAGCAGGTCGGCGGCGCGGCCGGGGAGGTCGTCGCGGCCCCGGAGGATCGCGGGCAGCGGGCCGCGCAGGGCGACGACGAGGTGGGCCCGGGCCGCCTCGGGCGAAGCGTCGCGCACCCGGGCGACCTCCGCGGCGAAGTCCTCGTCGCCGCGCGGGGTCGGCGTGAGGAAGTCGGCTATCCACTCGGGTCCGAGGCCCGCCCGGACGAGGGCGGCGGTGACGGGGTCGGCCGCCAACCGCCGCCGGTGGTCCGGCAGATGGGCGTTCAGCCAGGCCCGCTCGCCGGGGTGCGCGGCCGTCCCCGCACTCAGCGCCTTGAGGCAGGCGAAGGTCTCGGCGAGCGGCGAGATCACGAAGCGGCTGCCGGCCAGGGTGTCGGCGTTGACCTGCCACCAGCCCATCTCCACGCCCTCCGGTCCGTCGTCGCGCGCGATGGTTTCGCACAGGCGCGAAACACTAACGGCCGCTCCGGCACCGGTCCAAGACTCCGGTCCATGCGAACGACGTACCGCTCCCTCTTCCGCACCCCGGAGTTCACGCCCCTCTTCCTGGCCTCCTCGGCGCAGGTGGCCGCCCAGACGATGAGCGGCCTCGCGCTCGGCACGCTGGTCTATCGGGCCACGGACTCGCCCCTCCTGTCGGCCCTGAGCATGTTCGGCCCGTCGCTCGCCCAGGTCCTGGGCGCGACCACACTCCTGTCGGCGGCCGACCGCCTGCCGCCCCGCGCCACGATGACGGGCACCGCGCTCGCGTTCGCGGCGGGCACGGCACTCCTGGCGCTCCCCGTCCCGCTCTGGGCGGTCTTCGCCCTGATCCTCGCCCTCGGCCTGGTGGCCTCCCTGGGCGGCGGGGTCCGCTGGGGCCTGCTGAACGAGATCCTGCCCAAGGACGGCTACATCGTCGGCCGCTCGGTCTTCAACATGGCGAACGGGATCACGCAGGTCGCGGGCTTCGCCGCGGGCGGCGTCCTGATCGCCCTGCTGTCCCCGAGCGGCACACTGCTCACGGCGGCGGCCCTGTACGCGACGGCCGCCGCGGTCGTCCGACTCGCCCTGACCCCCCGCCCGCCGAGAGCCACGGGCCGCCCCTCGGTACGCGAGACCTGGCGCACGAACAGGACCCTCTTCTCCGCAGGCCCCCGCCGCCACCTCTATCTGGCCCTCTGGCTTCCCAACGGCCTGATCGTCGGCTGCGAGTCCCTCTACGTCTCGTACGCTCCCGGGCACGCGGGTCTGCTCTTCGCCTGCGCCGCCCTGGGCATGCTGGTCGGAGACGTGACGGTCGCCCGCTTCGTGAGACCCCACCTGCGGCCCCGGCTCGGGGTGCCCCTGCTCCTGCTGCTGGCGGCCCCGTACCTGCTCTTCCTCCTGCACCCCCGCCCGTCCCTGGCTGCGGCACTCGCCGCCCTGGCCTCGGTCGGCTTCGGCGCGAGCCTCCTCCAGCAGGAACGCCTGATGGCCGTCACGCCACCCGAACTGGCGGGCCACGCACTGGGGTTGCACTCGTCCGGCATGCTGACGATGCAGGGGGTGGGAGCGGCGCTGGCGGGATCGATGGCCCAACTGACGTCACCGGCAACGGCGATGGCGGCGACGGCGGCCGCGTCGATCACCGTCACGCTGGCCCTGGCACGGGGACTCAGGCCCGTACGGCCGTCCCCCGTACCGGATTTGGCATGAGACCAGCAGCCAGCAGCCAGCAGCCATCAGCCAGCAGTCATCGCGTACGCCGATGCCGGTACGTGCTACCTATCGCGCCACGAACTGGGTGAGGATCGCCTGGACCTCGTAGATGTCGACGCCCTTGGTGAAGGTCTTCTGGATCGGCGCCGGTGACCCGGAGATCCAGATCTTCAGCTCGGCGTCGAGATCGAAGGTCCCGGCGGTCTCGACGGCGAAGTGCGTGATGCTGCGGTACGGGACGGAGTGGTACTCCGTCTTCTTGCCGGTGATGCCCTGCTTGTCGACCATGATGAGGCGGCGGTCGGTGAAGAGGATGGTGTCGCGGATCAGCTGGAAGGCGGCGTACACCTGCTCGTTCTGCCCGAGCAGCCGCGCGTAGTCGTGCTGGGCCTTCCCCGGGTCGACGGTGTGCGCGTTGCCGAACAGTGCCATGACAAACCCCCCGTTGGGTGTGTGAAGTCCCAAGATCCTCGCACCACAGGCCAATCGGAGCAATGGCCGCCGGCCCACGGGTGGGCGCCGAGGCGGATCCGGGCCGACGGGCGCGCCCTTGGTCCCGCCGCCATCGCAACTAGTGGCAGGCGCCGTCAGAGCCTTCGCGGCCCTCACAGCCTTCGCGGCCGTCGCCCCGTCGTCCCGTCGCCCCCTCGTCAGGCGAGGTCGGAGAGGTCCTCCGGGGTGAGGGTGATCGACCCGGCGGCCATGTTCTCCTCCAGGTGCGTGAGGGAGCCGGTGCCGGGGATGGCCAGGGTGGCGGGGGAGGAGGCGAGCAGCCAGGCCAGGGCGATCTGCGCGACCGTGCTCCCGTGTCGTTCCGCGACCTTGGCCGTGCGGTCCCCCGCGGGATCGCCGATGCCGCCGCCCAGTGGGAAGAACGGCACGAAGGCGATGCCGGCCTCCTCGCAGGCGGCCAGGAGCCCGGCGTCGTCGCGCCTGCCGGCGTGGAAGTGGTTCTGGACGGCCGCGACGGGTGCGATCGCACGGGCCTCGGCGAGATGGCCCGCGCCGATGTTGCTCAGGCCGAGATGGCGGATCAGGCCCTCCTCGCGCATCGCGGCCAGCGCCTCGAAGCGGGCGGAGACGGACTCGCCGTGCGGCGCGTCCATGAGGCCGATGCGCAGATAGACGAGATCGAGGCTGTCCAGGCCGAGGGTTTCGAGGTTCTCCTCGACCAACGGCCGCAGCGCCGACGGGTCGTTGGTCTGTGTCACGCCCCCGTCGGGGGTACGGACCGGCCCGACCTTCGTGGCGAGGACCAGGCCGGCCGGGTAGGGGTGGAGGGCCTCGCGGATCAGGGCGTTGGCACGGACGGTGCCGTCGTCGCTGGTGTAGAAGGCGGCCGTGTCGATGTGGTTCACGCCGAGTTCGACGGCGCGGCGCAGGACGGCGCGACCGGTTTCGGGATCGCGGGCCGGCCCCTGGAAGCCGTTCGCGGACAGGCGCATGGCTCCGAAGCCGATGCGGTCGACCGGGAGTTCGTCACCGAGAAGGAAGTCGTTGCTCATGAGCCACAGCCTGGGCAATCAGGCACTCCGGCCGCCAACCCGTGGCAGCTTGCTGCCAGCGGGCACGACCCCCCAAGCCAAGTGAAGAGGCTCGATCCATAGGGGGCACCGATCGTGTCACCAGAGCCGTCCGCCCCGCCGGGCTGCGCAGTCACCACCCGCGCCGGTCGTCCGGCGGGGTCATACCCAGGTCTGACCCCGCGATTCAGCTCCCGGTCCGATGCCCCGCAAGGACGCTGAAGGCATCGTCGTCAGCATGACGAACCCGACGACATCCGCGGCCGCCCCAGTCACTCCGGCCACCCCGGCCATGTCGGCCATTCCAGTCACCCCGGCCGCCCCGACCACCCCGGCCATGTCGGCCACCCCGGCCATGTCGACCAAGCCAGTCACCCCGATCGGTGTCCGGCTGAGCGGCGCGCTGCCTGTGGAGCGGTGGGAGGTCACCGGCTTTCCCGGGCGGTGGGTGGGCGGCACCGCCATGGTGCTCGGCCCACTCCTGATGCTGACCGGCGCGCTGCTGCGGGCCCGCTTCCCCTTCTTCTTCCCGGACCAACTCGCCGCGTACGAACGGCACCCCGCCCTGATGGCCACCGCGTACGGCCTCTTCGCGGCGGGCAACCTGATGCTCTGGCCCGCCGTGGCCGTCGTTGCCGCACGGATCGGGGCGCGAAGTGCAGGCTGGGGCCTGTGGGGCGGCGTCCTGGTGATGTTCGGGCTGTTCGCCCGCGCCTTCCACGCCGGGGTGGACCATCTCGCCTTTCAACTGGTGCGTTCCGAGGGGGCCGGTCCCGCGACCGAGGCGGTCTCCGCCGGCTACGGCGCCTTCCACGTCTTCGCCACGCTGAACGTCGCCGTTCTCGCCGGATGGATCGTCCTCGCCCTCGGCGCCTGGCGTACCCGGGTGCTCGGCCCGGTCCGCGCCGGCGCACTTGCCCTCACCGCGGCACTGCCCCTCGGAGTGCTCAAGGGGACCACACCGCTGTCGCTGCTGGCGCTGGCCGGACTGTGCGCCGCACTGGTGCCGCTGGGCCTGGCGCTGCTGCGCGAAGCGCCCCGCCCCGGCCGGGCGGCGGTGCTGCGCTGGGTGCCGCTGACACTGGTGACGTTCGCACTGATGCTGCTGCTCGGACAGGCCGGTTGAGTGCGCACGTCCCAGTACGGTCGGACCATGACGCCCAAGCGGCAGCGCCACCTCCAGGCCCTCGACCTCGGCGTGGCCCTGGCCCTGACCGCCGTGTACGTCGGCTTCGCCCGGCCGGACACCGACGACGGCCAGCCCGTCTTCACGGGACCGTTCTGGCTCGGCTGTCTGATCGCCGTCGCGGTCGGGCTGCCGATCGCCGTGCGCCGCCGTTGGCCTCTCGCGGTCCTGGCCGTCGTACTGACCGCCCTGGCCACGGCATCGCTCCTCGACATCACTCGTGAGCCGTACGCCGCCGCCGGGCTCGCGGCCTACCTCGTCGGACTGGCCGAGCCCGCCCGCCGCTCCGTACCGGCGCTTGCGGTGACGCTGACGCTGGCGTGCGGTGCCGTGTACGTCGGTGAGGCGGTGGTCACCCCCGCCGACGACGGGCGGGGCGCTGCCGGGGTGGCCGGGCTCGTGGCCCTGGTGATCGGCGGGGCCTGGGGTACGGGGTTCACCGTGCGGGGCCGCCGGGCCGAGGCCGCCCGGAAGCAGCGGCGCCGGTCGGAGCGCGCACTGGACGAGGAGCGCCTGCGGATCGCCCGAGAGCTGCACGACATCGTCTCCCACAACCTCAGCCTCATCGCCGTCACGGCGGGTGTCGCCGGGCACGTGGCGGAGGCCGACCCACGGGAGGCGCGGGCCGCCCTCAAGGTCATCGAGGAGACCAGCCGTTCCGCGCTGGCCGAGATGCGGCGCACGCTCGGCGTCCTGCGTACCGAGGGTGCGCCGCTGGGACCCGTACCGGATCTCGACGGACTCGACTCGCTGGCCGCGGAGGCACACCGCGCGGGCGTGGACGTCGACATGAGGGTGCACGCCGTGGAGGACTTGGCCGAAGGGACACGGCTGACCGTCTACCGGATCGTCCAGGAGGCCATCACCAACGTGGTCCGGCACGCGGCCCCGACCCGCTGCCAGGTGACGGTCGAGGCGGACACGCGAGAGGTCCGCATCGACATCGTGGACGAGGGCCCACCGTCCGTACCCAGGCAAGCGGCCCGCCAACTACCGGGAGGGCACGGCCTTTTGGGAATGCGGGAGCGCGCGATGATGTACGACGGCAGCTTCGAGGCGGGCCCGCGGCCGGAGGGCGGCTTCGCGGTGTCCGTCCGCCTGCCGGCCGAAGGGAACCGATGACCATGACCGACGTGACCCCGGTCCGGGTACTGATCGCCGACGACCAGGCCATGGTGCGCGGCAGCTTCCGCGTCCTCGTCGACCACACGCCCGGCATGACGGCCGTCGGCGAGGCCGCGAACGGAGCGGAAGCCGTCCAACTGGCCCACCGGGAAAGGCCGGACGTCGTACTGATGGACATCCGCATGCCGGACCTCGACGGCATCGAGGCGACCCGGCGGATCTGCCTCGACCCGGCCCTGCCCGGCGTCCGCGTCCTCATCCTCACCACCTTCGACCTGGACGAGTACGTCTACGCCGCCCTGCGCGCAGGCGCCGCAGGCTTTCTCCTCAAGGACACCCCGCCGGCCGAGGTCCTCACCGCCATCGGCGTCGTCGCCGCGGGCGAGGCACTGCTCGCCCCCTCGGTGACCCGCCGCCTGATCGCGGAGTTCGCCCGCCGCCCGGAGCCCGCGCGTCCGCCCAGCCGCACGCTGGACGGCGTCACTGACCGGGAGTTGGAGGTACTCGGCCTGATCGCACGGGGCCTGTCCAACACGGAGATCGCGGACCACCTCCACCTGAGCCCGGCCACGGTCAAGACCCACATCGGACGCCTGCTCGCCAAACTGCACGCACGCGACCGCGCCCAACTCGTGATCGTCGCCTACGAGACGGGGCTCGCGGGCGACCGCGGACGAGGAGTGTGAGGAACTGGCGACGGCGGCATCCCGGCCGTTCGCCGCGATCCGGACCAGGGCGGCCGGTTTCGACGGTCCTGGTCCGCGATCCGGACCAGGGCGGCCGGTTTCGCCGGTCCTGGCGTGAACGGATCGGGCCGCCGCTCCGTATCCTTATCCGATCGAGGTGCGTATCGCACGAATCACTCGATCTTCATGGGGTTTGTCCATATGGGTCGCGCGAGCCGCGGCCAAGGGGGATGTGAGGCGACCATGGCGACGGCGAGTGACGCGGTGCGCAGAGGCACCGTTCTTCCGGTGGACGCGGCACGCTGGGCGATGTGGACCTTCGTCATCGTCAACGCGGTGATCGTCGAGACGCTGTTTTTCAGTGCCGGTTCGGGCAAGAACGGGGTGCTCACGGTCGCCAAGTTCTTCGGCCTGCACGCGGCCCTGCTGATGGCCTTCCAACTGCTGCTAGTGGCCCGGCTGCCCTGGCTGGACCGCCGCATCGGGATGGACCGGCTCACGGTGTGGCACCGCTGGCTCGGCTTCACCCTGCTCTGGACGATCCTCACCCACGCCACCCTGGTGATCCTCGGCTACGCGACACTTGACGACACCTCCATGGGCAAGACGTTCGTCGCGCTGAGCGGCGTACCGGCCTCCCTGCTGGGCATGCTCGCCGCGGCCGTCATCGTCGTGATCGCCGCGATCTCCACCAGGCCCCTGCGCCGGCGACTGCGGTACGAGGTCTGGCACGGTCTGCACCTGCTGCTCTACGTGGCCCTCGGCCTGTCGTTCGTCCACCAGTTGCAGGAGACCACGACGTTCACGTCCTCCGCGTTCGCCGAGGCCTACTGGTGGCTCCTGTGGCTGTTCGCCTTCGGCGCCCTGCTGACGGGGCGTGTCGTCATGCCGCTGTGGCGCAACTTCTACCACCGGTTCCGCGTCACGGCCGTGGTACCGGAGTCGGACGACGTGGTCTCGGTCTACGTCACCGGCCGACACCTCGACGAACTCCCGGCCCGGGCAGGCCAGTTCTGCATCTGGCGGTTCCCCGGACACCACCACTGGTGGCTTGCCAACCCCTTCTCTCTGTCGGCGGCGCCGGGCCCACAGGGGCTGCGCCTCACGGCCAAGGCGGTGGGCAGCACGAGCGCAGGACTGCGGAACGTCCCGGTCGGCAGCCGTGCCTTCGTCGAGGGACCGTACGGGGCGTTCACCTCGCTGCACCGGTCCCGGCCCGGCACCCTGCTGATCGCGGGAGGCGTGGGGATCACCCCCGTACGGGCCATGCTGGAGGAGGAGACGGCCGGCGACGTCGTCGTGCTGTACCGGGTACGCAGCGAGGCCGACGCCGTGCTGCTGAACGAGGTACGCGACCTGGTCGAGCTCCGGGGCGGACGGCTGCACCTCCTCACCGGTAGAACCGGCGAGGGCCACACCCCGCCGTTCGGCCCGGACAGCCTGCACCGGCTGGTCCCCGACATCACCGAACGCGACGTGTACGTCTGCGGTCCGCCCGCCATGACCGCGGCCGTACTCTCCGGCCTGCGAGACCTGCGGGTCCCCACACGACAGGTGCACGCGGAGAAGTTCGGCCTGGCCTGACGGAAGGCGGGGCGGTGCCGGTCAGCACCAGGCGGTGCCGTCGTGGCTGGCTGTGATCTCCAAGCCGTAGTCCCCGGAACTGTCCCCGAGATCGCTGGGGAACCACACGGCGAGATGGGCGGTGGTGCCCGCGACGGACTTCTCAAAGCAGAGCGCCGAGATGTCGACCGCGAGGTCGCCAGGTGCCGGGGACGGCGAAGGGTTGGTGCTCTCGAGTCGCCAGCCGTCCTCCGCGGCGGCCTGACGATAGAAGGTCAGCACGTCGGCTCGCGACGTCGTGAACCGGTAGGACTGCCCGGCGTAGGCGAATCCGTCATCCTCGTCGCACCCGGAGTACCGCTCGTCCTGCGGCCGGGTCCGGCTCGGGTGCGCGTCGAGGACGGACGAGGACGCCAGCGTGGGGGCGAGCTCTTCGTCAGCCTCGGTACAGCCATAAAGCAGCCCACTCGACAGCGCCCACACCCCAGTTGCCGCGAGGGTGGCCATGCCGCCCGCACCGAGGAGTATCACTGCGGCCCCCGCCTTCAGCTTCATGGCGCGGAGCGTAGCAGCGGGCCTGGAGGCCGGATCGTGCATGGCCAGGGCCCACCGGTAGGCCCCTACTCCGTGGCGAGCGGCAACTCGCGGGCTTTCCAGCAGTGGACCTACTCATAGAGCGTGGCGGCCAGAAGTGCCTGAGCGAAGTAGGTCCAGTTGCCGCCCGGCGGCAAGGTCTCGCCCTGGTATCGCTCGTACCAAGACGGCCCAGCGTCTGCCACCCATGCAGCCAACGCTTCGAGAAACTGCTCCAGAGTGGGGTTCTCCCACTCCTCCCCGCGTTGACGGTAGTCCTCCGTGAGCTTCGCCAGGAAGGCAACGAAAGCTTCCTGGCTGGCGATTGACTCGTCTGCTCTCAGCGGCGATGACATGCGGCTCACCATACGAGTCGACCATCCGTAGACCTGGGGAAACGACAGGTACCCGCGCGGCACAGCTCTGGAGCGACCTCGTCGTTCCAGACTCTCGGCTGGGGAGTCATTGAGGTCTGGTCGGCTGGTCAGTCGGCCATCGTCGATTGTTGACGATCGGCTGCGGTCGTAGTGACCGCTGTACTCCACTGCTGTGGAGCGGTCACGGGATCAGGAAAGCCGCCCGGCCTCGTGAAGCGCGTCGAAAGCCATCTCGTCGACGGCCGAGACCCGGTCCCGATCGGCGTAGCGGAACCACGCCTTCTCGGCGATCTCCCTCGACGGGGTCAGCTCACCGCGGTGATCGGCGGTGTAACAGATCATCCGGAAGGGGCCGTGATCCGGGTGGCCCTCGCCGATCTCGAAAGTGCCGAAGTGCCCCATGGAACCGGAGTCGATCACCGCCTGCAGTTCCTCGTCGATTTCCCGCACCAGGGTCTCGCCGTCGGACTCGCCCGGCTCACGATGACCGCCCGGCAAGTAGAAGCGATCTCTGCCGTGACTACGCGTCGCCAACACCCGGTCGTCCCGCACCAGAATCCACGCCACTTTCTCCGGCACACCGTTGCCATTCGCCATGGCTCGGGACCGTATCGGAAGGCATCGTCTGCATCAGCACCGTCCGCACAATGAGCGTGGGAAGCTTGGGTCTCGGTGAGGGCTGCTCGGCTGAGCAGACGCGGGGCCTGGCTGACCGGCGGCCTGGTCTCCGCCGTTCCCCGTGGTACCCGCACGATCTGGCACGTATCCGACACGGGAGCGGCCGTCCGATCCTTACGTCTGCCTTGAGTCACGGACTACTCGTAGGTGGTCGCAGCTCGTAGGGGTGTGCGAAGAGGCTCCAGCGACCGCTGGCGGGCAGATCGCGACCGGCACTGCTGTACCCGCCGTCCGCGTTGTCCAAGCGGTACGAGTTGACCGAGGCCTTCCGGAGTTGACGGCGCACATTCCCAGCCTCGCCTGAGAAGCCAACGCGCAAGGTACGGACAGCCGTTCAGGTCTGAACTGTGTCCAAAGGCGGTCGGCTTGCGGCAGGATTGCACAGCACTGACAAGGTCGAAGTCGAGTTACGCGCGACCTTCCAGGGAACGACCTCAAGTGCATCACAGCGAGCCGAAGGGGGCTGCTCATGAGCGGTACATCACGGTCGCGTCACGACAGGACGGAGCCGGGGCCGCCGCCCGAGCGCGGCTCCAACCGCTTCAGCGACGATCCCCCTGATCCCCTTGCCTCGCTACTGGCCAAGGTGAACATGGGGGAACACGTATCGACTCCTGGAGACAACGCGGGCGGCGAAGACCGCGACCCCCATGACGAGGAATGGCGGGAACACGATCGCCACGGCCCGTATGCGCAGGGGCGTCGCCGGAGGAACTAACGCACAGCGCGGAGCCCTTCTGCGGCAACGCAGGCGGGGAGGGGTGCTCACGCGGTCCGTACACGATGTGTACGGACCGCTTGCGCTGCCCCGGACGGGCTGTGATGAAACGCTCTCTGAATAGGCGTTTTCCCTTGGTGCCTTCGGCAGGTCTCGAACCTACGACACCCGCTTTAGGAGTGGGATTGGATCCTTGCCCGGGGGATGCCTGGCGCTGCCGCGCGGTGCTGTTTCCCCTGGTCAGAACCACGCGTGGTCAGATCCGCGCGCGAGCCACTTGATCCGGCTCATGCCGCCCTTTGTCGGGCAGTCCGCTCACGCATCGCTCACGCGCTGCCGGCTGCTGAGCGTGGGTCAGACCTGGCCTAGGTCGATCTCCGCCGGGAAGGGGGCCGCTACCTTGAGGACGCCGGTGAACACGTCTCCGTCCCGGTAGGTGTTCGTCGCGGGGTCGAGAACGTAGGTGTACACGAGAGGAACGCCGGTTGCGGCCTGCTCGATCCGCCAGTAGAAGGCGATGCCTGCCTTGGCGTACTGGTCGACCTTCACGATCCGGTGGGTGGTTTCCGAGCCCGGCGACACCACCTGCGCGACCAGCAGCACGTGCTCAGGGCGGGTCGGGGTGATGTCGATCGTGTCTGCGCGGTACACGACGACGTCCGGGCGGTGATTCGTGAGCGGGACGTCCTGAAGTCGGACGTCGAAGTCCGTGTCGGCGTTCCACTCCGTGCCCGCAGCGGCATCCAGGGCGTTCGCCAGAATCCGGGCCATCCGGTTGTGCCGCTTGGACGCACTCGGACTTACGACGACCATCCCGTCCACGATCTCGATGCCGGCGCACTGCTCCTCGGGCCAGGACTCGTACTCCTCCGCCGTGATCTGCTCATGCATCCACGCCGGGGCCACCATCTCGGCCGTCATGAGGCACCTCCCGGACACTGTGGTGCGGGCCCGATCCCGCTGGATTCAGCGTTGTCCGCCATCCTTCCAGCACGCTTGTGTCGGAAGGGCCTGCCTTCCGGCAGCGGCGGTGGGTCCGGCTTCGGCCTCCGGTCCCGGGGCCTGATCTGCTCACGCTCGCCCGCTCGGATGCGGTCGGCCCCGGCCTGAACCGTTGCCCGCCCGCACCGCTCACGCAAACGGCCCCAGGCGGGGAGCCCGAGGCCGAATAGAGCGCCTCCCTGGGGAAGAAACCCCAGGTCAGCGGCGTATTGCATGGTGCCCCCGGCAGGATTCGAACCTGCGACACCCGCTTTACTGATCGTTTCAGAATGAGATTCGGAGTCGTCTCAAGCAGATGATGCTGCAGGCGAGTTGGAGGAGTCCGAGGTGGAGGTCGGCGCGTATCTCGTAGCGGATCCGGAGTCGCTTGAACTGGTGGAGCCAGGCAAAGGTCCGCTCGACGACCCAGCGGGTCTTCCCCAGCCCGGAGCCGTGAGGGGTGCCTTTCCGGGCGAACTTCGGGGTGATGCCGCGGGCCCGGACAAGACGACGGTACTTGTCGTAGTCGTAGCCGCGGTCGGCGAACAGCCGGCTTGGTCGGTGACGTGGCCGACCTCGAACACCGCGGATGCGGGGTATCGCATCCAGCAGGGGCATCAGCTGAGTGACATCGTGACGATTCCCGCTGGTCAGCGCGACGACCAGCGGGGTGCCGTGCCGGTCGACGATCAAGTGGTGCTTGCTGCCGGGCCGGGCCCGGTCGACCGGCGAAGGTCCGGTGTGAGCCCCCCTTTGAGCGCCCGGACGTGCGAGCCGTCAATCGCAGCGTCGTCCATGTCCAGCAGACCCGCGGCCCGCAGCTCCGCCAGCAGCACCTCATGCAGCTGCGGCCAGACGCCGGCCTCGGTCCAGTCCCGCAGACGCCGCCAGGCCGTCACCCCGCTGCAGCCGACCTGTTCCGCCGGAACGTCCCGCCAGCTCACGCTCTTGCACAGCACGTAGACGATGCCCCGCAGGGCAGCCCGGTCATCTGCAGGCAACCGCCCGGGATACCGGCGCCGCCTGGGCGGACGAGCAGGCAACAACGGGGCCACACGTTCCCACAGGTCATCAGGCACAAGATCAGCAGACACCCAACAAATCGTGCCGACACAACACCCAACTGCCAAGCCCCACAACGAACTTCATTCTGAAA
>NZ_JAHRIB010000181.1 GCF_019090165.1 Streptomyces sp. BV286 | reverse complement strand
GCCGCACAGCGGGCACGGCCACCGCCGGGGCCGCCGCCCCGGCGGTGTGTTCGGCGGGGCCGGGGTACCGGAACAGCACGGTCACGGCCTTGAGTTCGCCTTCCTTGAGGCGCTGGTACGTCTCGACCGCGTCGTCGAAGTCGGCGACGTGGGAGACCAGAGGCTCCACATCGACGCGGCCGCGGGCGGCGAGGTCGAGGAAGCACGCCAGGTTGCGGCGCTCGGTCCAGCGCACGTAACCGATCGGATAGTCCCGCCCCTCCAGCTCGTACGCCGGGTCGTAGCGCCCGGGGCCGTAGCTGCGGGAGAACCGGACGTCGAGCTCCTTCTCGTAGTACGCGTTCCACGGCAGGTCCAGGCGGCACTTGCCGATGTCGACGACCCGGCCGCGGTCCCGGCTCAGTTGGGCGGCCAGCTCGACCGGCTGGTTGCTGCCACCGCCGGCGGCCAGGTACACCTGGTCCACGCCGTGACCGCCGGTGAGCTCGGCGACGGCACCCACCACGGCCGCGGACGCCGGATCGCCGCAGGCCACCGCGCCCAGGCGCTCGGCGAGCTCGCAGCGCGCCGGGTCGGGGTCGACCCCGACGACGCGGACCCCCGAGGCGGTCAGGAGCTGCACCACCAACTGCCCGATCAGCCCGAGTCCGATGACCAGGGCCACTTCTCCGAGCTGCGGCTCGCCCTGGCGGACGCCCTGCAGCGCGATCGACCCGACGGTCCCGAAGGCCGCATGCTGCGGCGCGAGGCCGTCCGGCACCGGTGCGTAGAGGTTCTTCGGCACCCAGTTCAGCTCGGCGTGCAACGCGTGCTCGTTGCCGGCGCAGGCCACGAGGTCGCCGACCTTCACATCGTCGATCCCCGCGCCGACCTGCTCGACCACCCCGCACAGCGAGTAGCCCAGCGGAGTGTAGGAGTCCAGCTTGCCCATGACCTTGCGGTAGGTGGCGGGCACCCCGTTGGTGGCCACGCTCTGCATGACCTTGGCCACCTGGTCAGGGCGGGAGCGGGCCTTGCCGACCATCGACATGCCGGCCTCGGACACCTTCATGAGCTCGGTGCCGGTGGATATCAGCGAGTAGGCGCTCCGGACCAGCACACCGTCCGGCTTGCACCCCGGCACCGGCACGTCGAGCAGCGCCAGCTCGCCGCTCTTGTAGTTCTGTACTACCTGCTTCACCCGAACTCCTCTGATTCCTAAGCCGTCAATCGAGTGCTCTGGCCGGACCCAGAGGTCGCGCCGCGATACCAGTACTCGAGGGTCAGTACGTGCCACAGATGCTTGGAGAAGTCGCGCTGCCCGGCGGCGTCCTCGGCGACCATCCGCGCCAGCGCGTCGCGGCGCAGCAGCCCGGAACTGACGAGTACGCCGTCGTGCACCACCTCACGCACCAGCGGCGCCAGGTCCCGGCTCATCCAGGCGCGCAGCGGGGCGCTGAACAGGCCCTTGGGCCGGTACACGATCTCCCGGGGCAGGACCGAGCCGGCCGCCTCCTTGAGGACGGCCTTGCCCTGCCGACCGACGATCTTGCGATCACCGGGCACGGCGAACGCCGCCTTCACCACCTCGACGTCCACGTACGGCACCCGCACCTCGGTCGACGCGGCCATGCTCGACCGGTCCGTGTAGGCGAGGTTCAGGCCCGGCAGGAACATCCGGGCGTCGCCCAGACACATCCGGTTGACGAAGTCGTCGAGGTCGTTGTCCTGGTAGATGTCCGCATGCTCGGTCACCACGTCCTCGACCGTCCCGGCCAGGTCCGGATCGATCAGGGCGAGCAGCTCGTCCTGGTCGTACATGGTGTAGCTGCGCCGGAACGCGGTCTCCTCCGGCAGATCGGCGAAGGACAGGAACCGCTTGGCGAAGCGCACCGACCGGTACCCGCGGCGGGCCGTTGCGACCGGCAGCCGGTCCACGACCGCGGACACGCCTCGCCGCAGAGGTCGCGGGACGCGCTGGTAGCGCAGCGCGAGCAGGTTGGCCAGGTGCTTGCGGTACCCGGCGAACAGCTCGTCGGCGCCCATCCCCGACAGCATCACCTTGACGCCGGCCTCCTGGGCGGCCTGGCAGATCAGGAAGGTGTTGATCGCGGCGGGGTCGCCGATCGGCTCGTCCAGGTGGTACGTCATCTGCGGCAGCAGGTCGAGCACGTTCGGTGCGATCTCGATCTCGTGCAGGTCGACGCCGAACTGTTCGGCCACCTGCCGCGCGTAGCGCAGGTCGTCCGGCATCGCCTCGAACTTCGCGTCCTCGGCGCGGAACCCGATCGTGTACGCGGAGATCCCGGGCCGGTCGCGGGCCGCCAGCGCGGTCAGGTAACTGGAGTCGAGGCCACCGGAGAGGAAGGTCGCCACGGGGACGTCGGACAGCAGGTGACGCCGGGTCGACTCCTCGACGACGGCGGCGATGTCCGGCAGCTCACCGCTCCTGGCCCGCTCCTGGCCCTCGGCTGCGACATCCCGGAGGTTCCAGTACCGGCCGCGCTCCACCCGGCCGTCGGGCCGGCATCTCAGCCAGCTTCCCGGCGGCAGCTTCTCCGCTTCACGGAACGCGCACCGTGAGTCGGGCACCCAGTAGTACAGCAGCGAGGCCACCAGCGCCGCGGGGTCCACCTCCAGCGACCCGCCGGTCACAGCGGCGAGCGCCTTGAGCTCGGAGGCGAACACCAGACCTTCGCCGCGCCGGAGCAGGAACAGCGGCTTGATGCCCAACTGGTCGCGGGCGAGGACCAGTTCACCGGTTCGCTCGTCGAAGATCCCGAACGCGAACATGCCGCGCAGCCGGGGCAGGCAGTCCGTGCCCCAGCGTCGCCAGGCCTCCAGCAGCACCTCGGTGTCGGAGGTACCGCGAAAGCGCACGCCGCCGGCTGCCAGCTCGGTACGCAACTCGGGCGCGTTGTACAGCTCGCCGTTGTACGTGAGGACGAGGCCGCCCGAGACCATGGGCTGGGCGCCGGTCTCGGACAGGTCGATGATGGCCAGCCGTCGGTGCCCGAGCTGCACTTCGCCGTCACCGACGGAGTGGCCGTACCTGCCCGAGCCGTCCGGACCGCGGTGGGCGAGGGTGTCGGTGAGCCGGTCGGTCACGGCCTTCCCGTCCGGCCATCGGTATGTGCCTGCGATGCCACACATGTCCTACCGCTCCTCCTGGTCGCTGTCCGGGACCCGTGCGGTCCACACCGGCAGACGCTCCGACGGCCGCCGGCCCGTGCCGTTCTGCAGGGCCGTCCGCTCGCTCGGGCCGCGCAGCGCGGTGTGCAGCCCGTCCCACAAGGTGCCGTCGGTCCGGTCACGCGGATCGGGGTCGATCAGCACCACACCGACCACCGGGATGTGCTGGTCCGCGAGTTGCCGCGCCACGGTGTGCAGCCATGCGGCGCTGCCGTGCCCGGCCCGTACGACGAGCACGGTCCGTGTGCCCAGGTACTGGAGGTCGGTCCACGCGGTGCCGGGTGCCACCGAGCCGACGCCGAGCCGGCGCTCCTGGTGCGACACGGCCGCGGCCTGCTCGCCGCTGACCACGCTGGGGTCTCCTGGCTTCGGGCGGCGGCCTGCGAGCTGCGGGCCGGGCAGACCATCGATGATCACCACTGGCTCCTCCGCCGCCATGGACCCGGCGAGGTCCAGGGCGATCACGCTCGTCCTGCGCGCGCAGCCCAGTTCGAGGAGCGACAGCGGTTCCGTGGAGTCACGCATGAGGCGGGCGAGGTGCGCGGTCAGCCGCTCGCGCGCCGCCCGGGTCCGTCGGCGCTGCCACAGCCGGCCCGACCTGCGGGGCAGCTCCGTGATCACCGAGGCACCCAGGTTCGCCGCGATGTCCCGGCGCAGTACGGGCCGGTCCGCGACCACGGCACCGACGGCGGCCAGCGCCAGGCCGAGGACGAGCCCGAGGACGAGCCCGATGGCGGCGTTGGTGGCGGCGGTCTTGGGCAGGGAGTGCCGCACCGGGCGCGCAGCGTCGACGATCTGCGTGCCGGCGATGACCTTGGGCGTGCCGGTGCGTGCCTCCGCGGCGCGCTGGTCGAAGTCGATGATCCGCGAGTTGAGTTCCGCCCGGCGGGCGAAGAGCGTCTCGATACTCGCCGACGCCTGCGGGTCACTCTCCGCCTCCGGCGACTGGTCCCCGATCTCCTTGTTGACCTCGGCGAGTTCGTTCCGCATGCGGTCGCGCTGGTCGAGCAGGGCCTTGGCCTCGGCCTCGGCGATCTCCCGCATGCGCCGCACATGGTCCGCGACGAACGCGTCGGCGAGCGCCTCGGCCCGGGCCACCGCCTGTTCGTCGCTGTCACCTGTCACATCGATCTGCAGCAGGTTGTTGGTCAGGCCGGTGCCCCGGTAGTCCTGCATGAAGTCCTCAGGGTCTTCCGATGACTTGAGGATCTGCAGTGCCTTGTCGGCGATCCGTGTGGTTCCCAGTACCGCGATGTCGGTGCGGATCAGCGTTCCGGTGTCGTTCGGCTGGTCCTCCGCGTGCGCGACCAGCACCTTGGTCATCGCGCTCGGCGGCGGCGGCAGCAGGACCGCCACCGCCACGCCGGCCAGCATTCCCAGGAGGGCCAGCGAGCACCACAGGCGGCGGCGACGGCGCACCGCCACCACCAGCCCTTGCAGGTCGAAGAGCGGAGCGGCCGGTGACGACTCGGGAGCCGTGTTCGAAGTCACGCCGAACCTCCCGTCGCGCGGCCGGGAACCGCGAGTGCCGCAGTGGCGTGGTCCGCAGGACGGTCGGCAGTCCCCGTGGGACGGGCCCGGACCGGACCGGCGACGACCACACCGACGACCTTGTGGCTCGCGTCCGCACACGCCCCGGCGATGCCGGCGACCTCCTCCGCGGTCCAGCGGCCCGCGCTGAGGACGACCAGGGTGCCGGACTCGGCTCCGCGGTCCGGCACCGTCGGCCGGTCCACCGAAACCTCCACCACGCGCAGCTCCGGATCGCTCCCGGTCTCGGCGACGAGGTGTCCGGCGGCCCGGCGGGCGGTCTCGTCGCCGTCCGGTACGACGACCAGCAGTTGCCGGGGGGCCGACAGGTGGTCCCGGAGGCGGGCGCACACCCGCCGGTAGCGGAGCTGTCGGTCGGCGTCGTCGCCGGACCTTCGCGGGGCCGGTACGTCCCACCGGGTGTCGATGCCGAGGAGCCGGCGGATCCGTTCCCGCGGGCCACGGTCCTCGGGCCGGAGCGCGGACGGTTCATCAGGTACGTCGACGGTGCCGAGGAGTTCCGATCCCAGGGCCGCGGCGATCTCCGGCTCGGTGCGCAGCCGCCGGTTCATCCGTGCGGCGGTGAGATGGCCGACGACCGCGAGCAGGAAGAACAGCAGCGCTCCGCCGACGATGAGCTGCGTCCTCGTCGGCGGTGCCTCGCCGGTGGGCCGGGCGGCCGGCCCCATCACGACCAAGCCGGCCTTGTCCGCCGCGGGGTCGGCCTCTTCGAGCTTCGTCATGGCCTCCTCCAGAGAGGTACGAAGCTTCTCGAGCGAGGTGCGGGCCTGCACGCTCTCCACGGTCCGCCCGGGGTCGGCCGCGTCGGCCAGGTCGGTGATGCGTCGGTTGGTCTCCTCGACCTTCTTCCGCAGCGCCTCGGGCCCCTCGACGGCTTCCACGTCGGTGCCGCCGCCTGCGATCCGCGCGGCGAACCTGACGAACTGCTGGGCGACCTGGTCGGAGAGCTGCTGCGCGCGCTCCGGGGTGTCGGCCGTACCCGAGATCTTGATGATGTTCCCGTCGGCGGCCTTGGCGGTCACTCGATCCCGCAGGTCGCCGCCGCTGAGGCCCCGCCAGCCGAGCTCGGCGGCCGTGCGGTCGGCCACCGACGAACTGGTCGCGATGTCCACCTGGGTCAGCAACTCGCGCTCTTCCCACTGTCCTGGCAGCAGTACGGATGCCGTGGCCGTGTACCGCGGCGGAAACAGCAGCACCGAGGTGCCCCAGCCGACGAGCGCGCCCACCACGGCGAGGACGGCGAGAAGCCGCCCACGCCGGCGGAGGATCCGCCCGATGGTGACCAGGCGGATGGTGTCTTCGTTCAACGCCGCGGCCTCTTCCCTGTGCGTATCGTCGTGCCCGCCGACACCGGAGCGTGGTCAGCGCAGGCAGCGGTGTAGGCGGCGAGCAGCGACGCTTGCGAGTTCCGCCAGGACAGCTGCCCGCTGATCCGTTCCTGGCCGATCTTGCCCATGCGGGCGCGTTTCTCCGGGTCGTCCAGCAGCAGCGCGACGAGCTTGGCGAACTGTGCCTCGTCGTTCGCGGGTGCGTAGACGGCGGCGTCACCGGCGGAGACCCGCGCCTCCTTCAGGTCGAACGAGACGATCGGCCGGCCCATCGCCATGTACTCCAGGACCTTGTTCATGGTCGACACGTCGTTGAGCGGATTGCGCGGGTCGGGGGAGAGGCACACGTCCGCGGTGGACAGGTACCGCACCAGATCGGCGTCCGGGATGCGCCCGGTGAACTGCACCTGCTCCGTGAGCCCGAGTCGCCGGGACAGTTCCACCATCGCGTCGAAGGCGTCGCCGGCGCCGACGAACACCGCGTGCCAGTCGGTCCGCCCGTACTCGTCGCGCAGCTTCGCGAGGGCACGCAAGGCGTAGTCGACGCCGTCCTGAGGTCCCATGACGCCGAGATAGCACAGCAGATGAGGCTTGCCGCGCTTCAACTCCGGTTCGGGAGGCACCGGTTGGAACCGGTCGACCTGGGGCGCGCTGCGCACCACGAAAACATCCTCAGGGCGTTGACCACCCCGGCGCATCGCGACGTCCCGGTAGCTCTCGTTCGTGGCGAGCACGACGTCCGCGGCCCGGTAGGTCCGCCGTTCCAGCGCGCACACGGCGCGGTAGAGCAGGTCCTCGCCGCGGTCGAACCGGGAGAGGTACAACTCGGGTACCAGGTCGTGCTGGTCGAAGACGAACCGCGCGCCTCGTCGCTTGAGCCACAGTGCCGGAAGGAACAGCAGGTCGGGCGGGTTGCAGGCATGGACCACGTCGACCGGACCGACCTTCCGGGCCAGCCGGAGCGTATGCCACAACGCCGTTCCGTACTCCCGCAGGTAGCCGGCCGGCCCTCCGGTGGCCGCGCGCAACGGGTAGCGGTGGATCCGCACGCCGTCGATCTCCGCCTCCGGTTCCGTGTCCCGTTTTTCCCCGCGGGGGCAGATGACGTGCACCTCCCAGCCCGCGTCGCGCAGCGTCGTGCACTCCTGCCACACCCGCCGGTCGAACGGCACCGACAGGTTCTCCACCAGGATCAGCGCGCGCCGGGTGTGCCGGTCGCCGCCGGCCGTGTCATCGAACGATGTGTCACCAAGCAAGGCCCACGTACCCCGGTTCGGTCCGGCGCGCGTCGGCGTCGGGAAGGTGGATGAGGTCGACGATCAGTGGTCCGTCGCCGTGGGGCAGCGCCGCGAGGACAGCGGGGTCCCTGGTTCCGACCAGGCACACCTCGGCGTGTTCGAGCACCTCGTCGACGGAGTCCGCCATCAGCTGCGCGAGGTGCGGCAGCCGGGTCTCGATGTACTCGCGGTTCGCGCCGATCAGCCGGGAGAGGCTCACGTTGGCGTCGTGGATCCGCAGGTCGTACCCCTTGCCGAAGAGCCGCTCCGCCAGTTCGACGAGCGGGCTCTCGCGGAGGTCGTCGGTGCCGGGTTTGAAGGACAGCCCGAACAGGCCCACCCGGCGCTTGCCGGTTCGCTCGACCAGCTCCACCGCGCGCTGCAGATGGTCGGAGTTGGAGGGCAGCACGTGGGAGAGGATGGGCACCGAGACGTCGGCCCGCTGCGCGGCGTGGACCAGGCTGCGCAGGTCCTTGGGCAGGCAGGAGCCACCGAAGGCGAAGCCGGGCCGCAGGTACGCGGGGCTGATGTTCAGCTTGCGGTCGGCCAGGAACACGTCCATCACCTGGTGCGAGTCCACCCCGAGGGCCTGGTACACCGCGCCCAGCTCGTTCGCGAAGCCGATCTTGAGGCCGTGGAACGCGTTGTCCGCGTACTTGATCGCCTCGGCCGTCGGAACCGGCACCCGGAACACCTCACCGGGCAGTCCGTCGTACAGCGCGGCCACGGCGTCGCCGCTCGCCGTGTCGAGTTCGCCGATGACGGTCTTGGGCGGGTCGAAGAAGTCGCGCACGCTCGTGCCCTCGCGCAGGAACTCCGGATTGACCGCGACCCCGACGTCCACGCCGGCCGTGCCGCCGACGTACTTCTCCAGGATCGGTACGAGCAGGTTGAGGCAGGTGCCCGGGAGCATGGTGGAGCGGAACACGACGGTGTGCCGCCCGCCCCGCTCGGCCAGCGCGGCGCCGATCTCCTCGGTGACCCGCTCCAAGTACGTGGTGCACAGGCTGCCGTTGGCCTCCGACGGCGTGCCCACGCAGACCAGCGACACCTCGCTGTTCATGATCGCTTCGCGGACGTCGTCGGTGGCGCGCAACGCTCCGGTCCCCACGACCTCGGCGATGAGCTCGCCGATGCGTTCCTCGACCACCGGGGCCTTGCCGTCGTTGACCAGGTCGACCTTCACCGGGTTCACGTCCACCCCGACGACCTCGTGGCCCATGCTGGCCAGGCACGCGGCCGACACGCAGCCCACATAACCGAGCCCGAAAACGCTGACTCTCATGACCCGTTTCTCCCCCCAGGCAGGCCTTCTCGGCCTGCGGTCCACGCGGCGGCCGGATGACGACCTCCGCGCATCAGTAGGCGCCCTGTCCGTAGAGAACCGCTCGCAGCGTCTTCCACAAGATCACTGTGTCCAGGGCGAGCGACCAGTCCTCCACGTACCGCAGGTCCAGCCGGACCGCCTCCTCCCACGACAGGTCGCTGCGTCCGCTGATCTGCCACAGGCCGGTGAGCCCGGGTTTGACCAGCAGCCGCCGCCGGATGTCCGGGCCGTACGCGGCGGACTCCTCCGGCAGCGGTGGCCGCGGGCCGACGAGCGACATCGATCCGGTGAGTACGTTGAAAAGCTGCGGGAGTTCGTCGAGCGAGTACCGGCGCAGGACCGCTCCCACCCGGGTGACCCGCGGATCCCGGCGGAGCTTGAACAGCAGGCCGGCGCCCTCGTTGAGGTCGGCCAGTTCGGCACGTGCCCTGTCGGCCCCGGCGACCATGGTGCGGAACTTGAGCATGGTGAACTCGCGGCCGTTCTTGCCGATCCTGCGCTGGCGGTAGAACGCCCCGCCCCGGCTGTCCGTCAGGACGAGCAACCCGACGAACACCATCAGAGGTGCGAACAGCGTCAGCAGGATCGCCGCGCCGATCCGGTCGACGACCCCTTTGACCACCCGCCGGCCTCCGGTGAAGGTCGGCATGCTGACCCGCAGCAGCGGGATCCCGAGCACCGCGTCGACGTGCAGCCGCGGTCCGGCCACCTCCATCAGGACGGGGGCCACGATCATCTCGGCATCGCTGCCTTCGAGGTTCCAGGCCAGCCGCTGCAGCCGTTCCGGTGTCCAGTGCGGGTCCGGTGTGACGGCGACGACACGGTAGCCGTCGTGCTCGACATGTTTGGCGACGTCCGTCAGACGGCCGACGACCGGCACTCCGTCCAGTGGGTCCCCCTCCAGCAGGAGCCCGTCCGTCGTGCACACTCCGTCCACCCGCCAGCCGAGGTGCGGGAACTTGCGGGTCCGGGTGATCAGGTCGCGCACGGTGTCCAGACTCCCGGCCGCGAGCACCGGTCGCAGACACCGTCCTTCCTTCCGCTGTTTGTGCAGCGAGAGGCGCAGCACATACCGCGCGGTCATGGTGACGATCGCGATCGCGGGGATCGCGACGAAGATCCAGAGCTTGATGTTGCGCGAGGTCAGGGCGATCCCGCCGAGTGCCAGGACGACGGTCGCCGTGAAGAGTGAGCGTCCGAGCCGGCGGAACTCCTCGGCGCCCTGGCCGAGTACGACCGGAGCCCATGACCGGCTCACCGCGAGCGAGCCCAGCACCAGCAGTTCGGTGCCGAAGGCGAGTATTCCCCACTTCTCGTGCCAGTTGGCCGCGTCCCGGGCTCCGAAGAAGTTGCCGATCGCCGCCACCACCAGGGCGGTTGCCACGGTGTCGCTGATGATCACGGTGCGGCGGTAGCGCTGCTCCCAGTCGATCGTGGGTGGGCTGACTGCCCCGTTCGCCAGACGTCCGCCAGCCGGCGGAAACGTGCTGACTCTGCCCCCTTGCCCCACAGAACCCCCCAGGTCCCCAGTGGTTCGACGTGTTCGCCTCACACTGTTGCTCCCCCACGGGAGGCCCCCGCCCCCCGCACTGTTTCTCCCCTCGGGAGGCCCCCGCCTCCGCGCATGACAATCAGGCTGTTTCAGAGGTGCGCGCACAACTCGGCATGGCAGCAACAGACATGCCTGTCCTGCCAGACCCTTGAGGCGTGCGGAAACCCGTTGAATTCCCGGGTGCTCCCCACACCCGAGACCCCCCTCAGGTTTTAAGGACTGATCATCCCGACAATTGGCGTCGGGAACGCGAACTGCTGGCTTTGCGTAACGCAGGATCTATTGATCATTACTGGTCGCGTAGTGCCCGAACAGCTGAAGCACGGTCAATCTAGACCATCAGGGCCCGTATGGAGAGAGGATGTGTGCAAATTGTGTTCAAGGTTGAGTCATGATTCATCGACCGGTTTCCGCTGCGGGTTCCGGGTCGCCGCGCTGCTCCAGCAGTCGGCCGGGTTCCGCGGCTGCGGCCCCCGAGCGGCAGCGGACCGGCGGGCTCCAACGGGCCGCCCAGGGCGCCCTGTTCGGCAACAGCTTCCTGCTGTTCCTGCACTACGGCGTGCCATTGCGGGCTCCGGAGGCAGGCGGGGTGAGCGATCCGGACGGCGAGGTGCACGTGCAAGATCTTGTGAAGTCCGACGGTACGTCCGAGAGCGAGCGCGACCGCATCAGGGTTGGGCCTTGGGCAATCCTGATCGAATTTGCGCCGCTTGTTTGCTGCCCGGCACGGGCGGATCCTGGCTGGAAGGCTCAAAGAAAGGCCTGAACTGCGCGTCAACTCCGCAGGAGTCGGTTCCGGTCAGCTCCACGCCCTTTCCGGTGATCTTGCGCATGGAATGCGTGATCATTCTTGAACCTGCCGCGAAAGGCCCATGACCTGCATGTCTTCTGGCGTACCCGGTCATTGACGGCTGTGCCGGACCCCCGCTTGGGGCATGAGAGGGAACGTTCCACGGCCGTCCGCGAGGCGGTCCGGCCGCCGCCTGTGGGTACTTGGCAGCGCTCGGGGAGATCGCGGGGAGTGTGGCCCTGCCTGGTGCACCTGACGACGGCGGAGCCGCGGTCAGGTGAACCGCTACGCGCCGTCGCCGATGTGCAGCCGCGCCTCGGTCGCGCCACGGGCGGAGGCCACCCGCGCGGCCTCTGCTTCCAGCGCTCTGCGGACCGAGGCCGCGAGCGGGCCGAAGGGCGTGACGGTCACGTCGAGCTTGCGGCCGGTGGACTTGGCACGCCAGATGCCGGAGATCTCCGAGCCGACGAGCAGGGCCCCAGGGCCTCCGATGGCGCGCCAGACCTGCTTCTCACGGGCCTTGTCGGGGACCACCAGCGTCCGGTCGCGCGCCTGGAGGAACGGATCGCCCGGCGGCAGCAGCCGTACCAGTTCGCCGCTCCGCGCGGAGACCAGGGAATCCAGGTCGCGACCCGGCAGCCACGCCGCTCTGCCGTCCACCGAGACCTCGACGAGGTCCTGCGGCCATACCTTCTTGACCACGGGTGGCTTGGTTCCCAGGTACTTCGCGACTTCGGCGGGCGTTGCCGGACCGAGGAAGCGGAGATAGGCCTCCACGAGCGCCTCCGTCCCGGTGGCGGACTCCGGTACGGGGAAACGCCGCAGCAGTGGTGAGACGACCGTCCGGCCGCCTTCCGCGCCGATCCGCACCGATCCGAACAGCCCCGCCTGCTGGAACAGCAGACCGGAGATGTGCCGGGCGCCGCACGTCTCGCACCAGAAGGTCAGTGAAGGAGGAACGGCCGCGCTGACCGCCGTGCTGACGTCTCCCTTGGCCATCGGTGCGGTCACCCCATCGCGGAACGCGCGCGCCGCGGCCTCGAAGGCTCCGAGGCCGAGCTTGGCACCCTCCTTGATCACAGTGGTGTTGATCCGCGCGGTGGCATCCGCGTCGTCCACCGGCCACAGAGCGGTGGCCAGCCCCGGCAGGTCGGCGATCCGGTGCAGATGCGGCCCTCCGCGGAACGACCACACGAGCTCCAGCCCGTCGGCCGTGGCACCCCTCGCCGCCAGTGCCGTACGCGCGGAACCCCTCGGTGTGTCCTGAACTCCGAGGGCCAGCATCGCGGGCGCGGTGAGGGAACGGTCGAAGCCGTGGGCCGCCACCCGGTAGGCCAGCACCTGCTCCCGTGACACTTCGACGCGATGTGTGCCGGTCACCTACTGCCTCCCTCATGTGCGTGGTGGGAACCGTACAGGCGCGGGTCGGTGAGGGTCACTCGGTGGCCGGTGGCCCTTCCCCGCGCCGTCGGAACGGTGACGGAGTTCGACCTGGCGGTGCGCGACACAAGAAGGCGGCTCCGGTGAGCCCCCTTCCGTGGCGCTCGGCAGGTACTCATCGTGGTGCCGTTTCGCCCAGCGCGAGCCGCATGGTGTCCTGCGTTTCCGCTCCTTCGGCGAAAGCCGCCGTGTAGGCCTGCTCGCCGAGCGTGCGACGCACCGACCGCTCGACCTCCGTGTGGGCGTCGTGGAACGGCCGCAGGCCCGTCAGTGCGACCCCGGTCGTCCGCCGGAGCCGGCTCGCCGCCCCTATCAGGCGGGCGGCGCGACCGTGGTCCCCGGTGGTGGCGGCGGCCCAGGCCATCGACTCCACGCCCCACACGGGACCCCAGCGGTCACCGATGGCCCACTGCCTGCGCAGCGCGTCACGAAACAGGTCCGCCGCCCGGCGCGCATCGCCGTGCCGGAGCTCCGCGAGGCCCATGACCCACAGCCCCCAGGTGCGTGCCCAGCCCGCGCCGTGGGCGTCGGCCTCGGCCATGTACTCCCTCCCGGCGGTCAGGGCGGGCTCCTTCTCACCCAGGAAGGCGGCCGCCATGGCCCAGAGCATGGTCGCCATGTGGGCGTCGCCGACCTGGCCGCCCGCCCGGAAGTGGGCCCTGGCCCGCGCGAGGAGCGCGATGGCCCGCACGTCCCCCCGGGCGAGGAAGGCGAGTGCGCCTTCCATGTGGGAGAGCACGCCCAGTGCCGGGCCGTCAGCGATGTCCCTGCCGAGCGCCATGGCCCGCGTCTGGAACTCCTCGGCTGCGGGCTGGTCTCCCTGGCACAGCGCGATCCACGCGGCGAGCGCCAGACCGCCGGCCCGAAGCGGTGCGGGTGCGTCCGGGGCGAGTTCCAGCGCGCGGGTCAGCCAGTGCCGGCCTTCACCGAGCGAGCTGCGGAAGAACCAGTGCCGGGTGCGGGTGAGGTCCGCCGCGATCTCCAGCCCTGCGGTGGCATCGCCCTTGCCCGTGACGCAGAAGTCCAGGGCCGCCCGCAGGTTCGCCGACTCCAGGCGCAGCCGGGCCAGCCACGTCTCCTCATCGGGCCCGCACCACTGGGCCGCCGCCCGCGCGGCCAGGTCCGCGTAGTACGCACAGTGCCGCCGACGCAACTCGACGTCCTGCCCGAGTTCCTGGAGCCTGTCCTGCCCGTACTGGCGCAAGGTCTCCAGAATGCGGTAGCGGGCCCGGGGTCCAGTGGTGTCGACGGTGAGGACCGACTTGTGCACCAGCGCGGCAAGGACGTCCATGACGTCCTCCCGGCGGGTGTCCTGCCCCGGGCACACCGCCTCGGCCGCAGCGAGACCGAAGCCGCCGGAGAACACCGACACCCTTGCCCACAAGCGCTGTTCGCGCTCGTCGCACAGATCGTGGCTCCAGTCGACGACACCACGCAGGGTGCGCTGGTGGCGTGCCCCGGTGGGTGCCCCGGCGCCGGACAGCAGCTGAAAGCGGTCGTCGAGGCGTTCGAGGATCTCCTCGGCCGACAGGGTGCCCAGCCGGACGGCGGCCAGTTCGATGGCCAGCGGAATGCCTTCAAGCCGGCGGCACAGGCGGCCCACAGCCTCCTGGTTGCGCCCGGTGATACGGAAGTGCGGGGCGCAGGCCCGAGCACGGTCGGCCAGCAGCCGCGCCGCCTCGCAGCGCGTCAGTGCGGCCGGTGCGCCCCGGTCCCGGGGCACGGCCAGCGGGGGCACGGGCAGCAGGTACTCGCCCGCGACCCGCAGTCCCTGACGGCTCGTGGCCAGCACACGAAGGCCCGGTGCCGCGCGCATCAGGACGGCCAGCAGTTGGCCGGCCGCCTCGGCGACGTGCTCGCAGTTGTCGAGCACCAGGAGCAGCCGCCTGTCCCGCAGGTGCTCGACGAGTACCGCCGTGCCGGGACCCTGCGAATGGTCGCGGACACCGAGAGCCTCGGCGACCGCACGCTCCAGGAGCCGAGGCTCGGTCAACGGCGCGAGATCAGCGAGCCACGCCCCGTGCGGGAACGCCCAGGAAGCCTCGGCGGCCGCGCGCAGCGCCAGCCGTGTCTTGCCGACTCCGCCCGGCCCGGTGAGCGTCACCAGCCGGGCGGAGTCGAGCAGCTTCTGCGTCGTGCGCAGCATGCTCTCCCGGCCGACGAACGTCGTCGTCTCGGCGGGCAGGTTCCCCTCGGCCCGCGCCTCCCGCGCCTCCCGCGACGACGTCGGCGCGCTCAGGGAAGGGTCCGCGGTGAGCATCCGCTGATGGAGCTGCCACAGCTCTGCGCCCGGATCGACGCCCAGTTCTTCGAGCAGGAGCGTGCTGATGACGCTGTAGCAGTCCAGGGCCTCGCCCTGGCGGCCCGATCGGTAGAGGGCCAGCATCCGCTGCGCCCAGAAGCGCTCCTGCAGTGGATGCGCGGCGGTGAGTTCGCGCAGCCGCGGCAGTACGTCCGCGTGCCGTCCGAGCTCCATATCGGCATCGGTGTACCGCTCCCACGCGCTCAACCGACGCTCGTTCAGCGCGGGAACGGCCTCCAGGCGCAGCAGCTCCGACGGCACGTCGGACAGCGGCTCCCCGCGCCACAGCGCCAGTGCCTCACCCAGCAGCGCCGACGCTCGCTCCGTGGCCCCTGCGGTCTTCGCGGCGCGTGCCCGGACGGCCAGGGCGTCGAAGCGGTGCAGGTCGAGAGCATCGCCGGGCACGTCGATGAGGTATCCGTCGGTACAGGTGCGGATCGGTCCCTCGGGCCCGCCCGGGGACGTGTCGGCGGACGCTCTGGACAGGGTGCGGCGCAGTCGCAGTACGTAGTTCTGCAGGGCGTTGCGGGCTCCGTCCGGTGGCTCGTCCCACAGCCTGGCGATCAGAGTGTCTCTGGGTACGACCTGATTGGCGTCCACCAGGAGCGAAGCCAGAAGAGCTCGCTGCTTGCCGGCCCGCACTGCTACGGGACTGCCGCCGTACAGCACTTCCAGCGGCCCCAGGACCCTGTACTCGAACTCCGTCGCCCCCACCCCCTCATGACGTTGCGTCACTACACATTACGGGTGGTTAGTAACGAGTGACCGCTGAGTGACCGGTACGACAGGGCGGCTTGGAAGCATCACAGCAGTACAGACCGCGGTACGCGTCCGGTGTACCGCGGCAGGAAGAAAGAGACCAAAGTATGAACAAGCCTCGCCGCTTTACCGGCCTCGTCCTCAGCTTCGTGGGCGTGGTGGCCGCGGCGCTGCCGGTGCTCGCCCTCGCGCCGGCCGCCGCGGCGGCTCAGCGGGAACCGGCCGCGCCCGCCAAGATCCTCACGTGCCGCACGGACACGGACGGCTGGACGGGACACGCCCACTGCACCAACAACGCCAGTGAGGTGCGGGCTTTCCGCGCCGAGGTGGTCTGCGGGGCATGGCCGGACGCCGTCGGTGCATGGAAGACGCTGAGGCCCGGTGAGTCCAACGTGTCGAGCGCTCGGTGCTTCGGCGGCACGGGTGTCGGCAGCGTGACCTGGCAAGAGGGGTAACACTCCCGCCGACGATTGACGGGGGACAGACAGGGGTGTCGGCACCGCGGACGGCGCGGATGGTATGCGCGGTGTCGACGCCTCCAGCCAGGTAACCCCCACGAGTGCCTGATGCCATGGCCGACCGCAGGCTCGATTCCGGCCAGTGGCAGCGAGCGCCCATCCGAACAGCTCCGAGCCCGAAGCACGCGCGGAAGTCGTCCACCGGGATGACCGGTGAGCGTCCGTCAGGTTCCCGGGAGCGGTGGTGCGGGAGGCAGTGGAGAGCCCGGGCAGCGGACGGGGTTGCCGTCGGGGCCGTCCGTGAGCCAGGAGCCGTCGCCCAGGAGCACCAGTTCGTACGGGTTGGTCACTTCGACGGCGATCTCGCCCCGGAGCGTGCCCGTGCGCACGTCGATCAGGTGGTGTCGGAACCACTCCTCCTCGTCATGCCCCTCCCCGCCCAGGGTGACGACGGCCGTGTCCGGGGTCAGGTAGCCGCCGCTCCATTCCACGAAGGTTTCGTCTGGGTCGTATCCGAATGCTTCGACGGGCAGGGTGAAGAGGACGTCTCCGCTGGGATGGCGGTGGAAGGCGACGTCCGTCTGCCCGTGATCGGCGGTCATGAACTGCTGCCCGTCCGGGGCCAGATCGATCAGGCAGCGGTCCCGCCACGGGTAGGCCAGGAATTCCGGACTGCCGCCGTGCCCGGCCGCACTCCTGAGGATGACGGAACCGTCCTGCCCTTCACCGATGTCGAGGTAGACGCTGCCGTCGAGGGGGTGCACGTGATGGACGGCGCCGTGCCCGGCCGTTTCCAGCTTCTGACGGGCGAGGACCGCTCCGCTGTCGAGATCGTGCGCCACCCACTGGTCCGCGTCCCGGCGACCCGCCATCGCGTCGGGCCGGTAGATCCATGCGGTTCGACCGTCCAGGGCGAGCGCACAGCCGGGCCTGTGTCCATGGACCTGGTCGGAGTGCGGCTCGAAGACCGATGTCCACGCCAGGTCACCGGTGCGGGTCAGGCAGACGGCGCGGTCCAGCGTCGTATATACGACTCGCTCAAGATCGGGCCGGACCGCCGACTCCACGACGTCGTCGCCGGGCAACGGCTGGAACACCGCCACGGGCTCCAGCGGGCCGAGAGCGCCGGGGCGGATCACGTACGCGTGGATCGACCCGGCGCGGTGACGTGTGATCACCTTCGCAGGCCGCACAGAAGTCATACGCCGAGGCTAACGACCGGCTCAGGTCGACCGGCAGCCGGGATACGTGTGACCCCTGCCTCCGTCCCCGGCAGCCGAACCAGTGCTAGCGATCAATGGTCGTCGCCTGCTGGTGGATGTGGAGAGGGATGAACAGGGCCGCCGGTTCCGGTCCGGCTCCACTCACCGGATCGCCGTCGCTGATGGTGAGGTTCGCCCTGAAGACCGCGGTTCGCGGGTGCGCGGGACCGTAGGCGAGCGTGGCGATCTGCAGCGCACGGGAGAAGAGCTCGCCGCTCTCCCGCGGTCGCCCTTGCATCCAGCGAATGCACCCGAGGTTGTTCTGGATCGTCGCGACCCGCTGATGCCGATCGCCGTACGTCCGCTGTGAGTCCTCGAGGGCGAGACTCTCCTGCGTCCACGCCTGGCCGGTGTCTCCGGCGGCTGCCAGGCACATGCCCCAGTGGCTGCGCACCACCGCGACCCTCGGGTGGTGCTCTCCGTACAGAGCGCCGGCTGCCCCGAGGGCTTCGCGGAGCGTCGTCGAGGCTTCCGCGACCGAGCCTTCGCGGGTCATCGCCGCGCCCGCGTTGGACGAGAGCACCACCATGCGCGGGTGATCAGGGAGGTACAGCTTCAGGCCCGCCTCCAGGGCGGCACGGTGATGGGTGATCGCCTGAGGCAGATCATCGTCGTCCTGGGACAAGACGCCGAGGCCGGTGAGGATCATCGGAATGCGCGGATCCTCGTGAAGTTCGAGCTTCCCGCAGACCTGCAGGGCTTGGTCGAGCTGCACACGGGCCGCCCGGTACTCCCCAAGTGCCTGAAGCGCTGCCCCGAGATTCACCCGTACGGCGACAGTGCGGTCGTGCTCGCCGCCGTAGATACGTGTGAGTCCGGCGAGCGCGGCATCCAGATGACGCCTCGCTCCCTCCATGTCTCCCGCCAGGTGCAGAGCGCCCGCCAGATTGTTGCGGCGCAGCGCGACGCGGCTGTCGCTCTCGCCGAACGTCTGGACTGCCAGCCGCAGAGCCAGTTCGTAGGCGCGGCGGGCCTCGGGGATCTCTCCGAGATCCTGTTGGATGCGGCCCAGGCTCCCGTACACCTTGGCCTGCAGCTCGACCGGCAGTCGTTCGGCGGGAGCCAGGGCCAGCGCCTCCGTCACCCTTTCGCGAGCCTCCCGCAGTCGCCCTTCCTCTTGGAGCAGGCGTCCCATGTCGACCAGCGCGGGGGTGAGAAGGCCCGAACGACCGGCCTGTCGCTTCCTGGCCTGGACGAGAACCTGCTCGAACAGGTGATGCGCCTTGTCGGTCCGTCCGACGTCCTGCAGCAGTCGCCCGTAAGCCAGTTGGGTGCGAAGAAGCTGAGGGTCCGTGGGCTTGACACCGCTCAGATGCCGAAGCGCCGAGTCGAACAGGGTCTCCGCGGTCTTCAGACGAGTACTGGCGTGCAGGAAGACGGCAGAGCGCTCCAGGAGGACTGCGAGTTCTCTCCGGGGAGCGTTGTGCCGGTATGCAGGCACGTGGTCGTGAACTGCCAGTACATGGGGGAGCAGGGTGTCGGCCAGAGCCGCGTTCTCCGGCTCACCTGCGCTCAGGGGATAGATGCTCAACAGCCATCGCACCACGTCCGACACGAGCTCGGCCGGCTGCGGGCCGGACCGGTTCGCTCTCTGCCTGACCACCCACTGCACCAGTCGGTGCAGCGAGATCTCCTCGGGAGTGGCCTTGACCATGGAATAGCGACGCAGCGCGCTGACAGCCGCGATGTAGCGCGACGGGGTGGTCACGACTTTGCTGAGGTGTCGGGGCAAGCGGCTCTCGGGCCGGCTCAGAACCCTTCGCGGGATCTGGTCAGGTGCGAGGAACGCGCAGAACAGAAGGAGCCTGTAGGCGTCCGGGCAGGTCTTCTCGATCTTGTCCAGGGTCAGCATCCACGTATCCACGACGGTGAGCGCGTAACCGACCGGCGGGCGCGTGGAGAACGCGTCCCTCGGGCTGGTGGAGAGCAGACCGAGGTAGTCACGAACGTTGATCCCGGCCGCCTGGATGAAGGCTGCCGCCTGTTCGAGAGCCAAGGGCAGATTCCCCAGCCGCTGCCTCAACTCCCCGATATCGGTCGGACTTCCGTAGTCATGAGGGTCGCCGGTGCTGAGACGCTTGTCGAGGAAGCCGCTGGCTTCCGCGTCGGTCAGTACGTCCAGGGACATCGCTGTCGCGACGTTGGCCCAGTTCGGATTCCGTGACGTGATGAGGACCCGCCCGCCCTCCGGCAAGGGGTACACGTCGTCAGGGTGCTCCGCGTTGTCGTAGATGATCAACCATCGGCCACGTCGGCGCAGTTCGGCGTACAGCGCTTCTGTCTGGCGACGCTGGTCGCCGGTCAGTGGGATGTCCAGCGCGGCGGCGAGTGCGGAGATGTCCGCCTGCATGACCGCGTGCTGCTCCGCTGCCACCCACCAGATGATGTCGTACGACGTCGCGTACCGGTGCGCGTACTCGATGGCCACCTGGCTCTTGCCCACACCGCCGAGCCCGTGCACTGCTGCCTGCAGGACCGTCACCGTCTCCAGGTGCCCGTGGAGTCCGCGCAGGTGGTTGAGCCGTCCAGTGAAGTGGTCGTTGCGTGGGGGCACGTTGAAAATGCTCGGCGGCACGGCAGGGAACCGAGGAGGCTCTGCCGCACGGTCAAGGAAGCGCGGATAGCCCGGATGAGCCGTGAGACGTCGGCGACCGGGATCGAGGCTGTCGAGAAGGACGGCCTGGGCCTCACCCTCCGGGCGGTCCTGTAAGTCGATCACCCCGCGGGTTCGCAGCTGCCGCGGGAGGTCGCACACCTCGGTCTGCACGCAGACAAGCCGGTCGCGGCCGTCCGGATCCTGGAGGAAGGCGGAGGTCCAGTCGTCCCGGCAGGCAGGAGCTGCGAGGTAGGCGGGTGTCACCACGGCCAGGGTGAAATCGCAACGGTCGAGAGCCTGGGCCTTGCGGGCGACGATGTTCTCACCGGGCTTCAGATCCCAGTCCTGGACGAAGACCTTGTAGCCGTTCTGTTCGAGTACCCAGCTGAGCCAGTGTGCCCATGAGAGGTCGGCGGGATGGTAGCTGAGGTAGAAGTCTGCTCTGTCCGAAGCGCCGCCCACCGCAGTCCCCCTTGTCACACACCGCGCTGAGGGATCAACGCGTGAGCGCCAATTGCCTCATGGTCCAGGTCACTGCCAGGCTCCGCAAGCCTTCTGCGGCACGGTCCAGCTCGCACTGCAGGGCATCAAGCCAGTCGGGGGAGTACCTGGCCACGAGGAACGGGTCCGACCGCCACACCCGCAGGTTCAGCGCGAACATCAAACCCACCTGCTGCGAGGTGGGTTGCACGGTCACCAACCGCTGTCGGACTCTGCCTGCTCCAGCAGGACTTGCGGCGGTCAGCAGACGACCCACGTCGAGACGCTGACCGTTGTTGCGGAGCATTGACTGGACGACCTTCTGGTATTCCCTGCCGGTTTCGTCGCTTGTCTCGATGGATTCGACCTCATCGAGGAGGAGGCTGCCGCCCGGCGCCAGCTCGGCGACCCACTCCGAAACCAGGCGGGCGGGCTCCTTCAGATGAGACAGCAGCAGCCGGGCAAAGAGGATGTCGGGCTGTCGGACCGGCAACGGGGTGACAGTGACGTCGTGGCGGCGGAAGAGCATGCCGGGCGAGGCGCTCGCCGAAGCTGTCGCCAGAAAGCTCGCGGAGCGGTCCAGGCCGAGCGTGTGAGTCGGCTGCAGGACTTCGTGCAGCAGCCGCGTGGAGTGCCCGGGACCGCAGCCCAGGTCCACCGCAAGCGATGCCCCGGGGGCGGCGTAGCTCTGCAGGAAGGCGCGGCTGCTCGGCTCGAAGACCCGGGCAACCGTCACAAGTCGCGTTTCCGCCGTCGTCGAGTCACCGAACTTGTACTTTGCCATCAGGCTCTCCCGTTCCTTGTGGGAACCCATGAGCGGCCACCTTGAGCAAGCCATCGCGTGAGGGGATTCTCGAACCTGGGCATGATGCCACCAGGCTAGTGGCCACGGATGTCTCGCGGACGGGGCACAGTTCCGATGAAGCGGTGAATCCGCCGAAGGTACAACCCTGACGGGGGTAAAGGTTGGGACTGCGGATGCCACAGACGGCGGAGCCTGCTTATCTCTTCATCAGCTATGCCGAGCCGGACCGCTCATGGGCCGAGTGGGTGGCATGGGAGCTGCAAGAAGCCGGATACGAGGTCCAGTTGGACGCCTGGCACTGGCGGACCGGAGACAACCAGCAGGTCAGATTTGGTCATGCAGTGGAGAACGGCCAAGTGCTGGCGCTGTTCTCCAGGGCCTACTTCGATGCCCGCTATTCCACTGCCGATCACTGGTCCGCGGTTCTCGCTGCCGGGGACCGGCTCATCCCGGTGCGCATCGACGACACCGAGCCGCCAAAGCTCCTCAGGCCACTTCTGGCACTGTCCCTGTACGGCCTCGACAATGAGAGCGCCCGGCGTGAACTGCTCAAGGTTCTCCGTGCGCCGGGCAGACCGCAGGACCGACCGCCGTTTCCGGGGGCCCCTCGTGACACCGCACGTTCTCGGTTCCCACCGGCCTCGCCACGGGGTCGAAAAGCCGCCGACTGGAGCACTGGTGCGTCCGTTCTGGTGGGTGTCCACACCTACCAGGAGCTGAGCAATCAGCCTGCGATCAAAGGGAACCTCGCGGATCTGGGCAAGCTTCTGACGACCTCGTTCGGAATTCCCTACGACCGATGCACAACCGTGGACAACCCGTCGGATCCGCGCGTGATCATTGACACGATCGAGCGAGCCGGCCAGGCGACCGCCTTCGACAGCGGGATGCTCCTGGTGTACTACGCAGGTCACGGCATTCCGCACCCTCGCACAGGCCAACTGCTCCTGTCCGTTGCCGACTCGCGTGCCTTCTCCCCTCACACCTTCCTGCCGTTCGAGCAGATCCGCGAGGTGGTCGCCACGTCGCCCGCCTCCCAGCGTCTGGTGATCATCGACTGCTGCTACAGCGCTCGAGGGCTTGACACGCTCGCTGCCGCAGGTCCTCTCCTCCCGCCGATCGAAGGCACATTTCTGATGGCCTCCTCCGGCGCGACAGAGGTCTCCCTGGCACCGAGTGGAAGGGCGCGCACCGCTTTCACCGATGCTCTCCTGGACATCCTTGAGCGCGGTCTGCCAGGTGGACCGCCGATGCTGGACGCGGAATCCCTGTTCGAGGGGGCGCGCCGGCTCTGTGCCGACAAGGACTGGCCCAAGCCGCACCGTCAGGTGCGCAACGACGGTCACCGGATCATGCTCATTCCGAACCGCTGGAAGCCCGGTCCGCTGTAGGAAGCCGCACAGCATCGAGACGGAGTGCCACATGACAGGGTTTGCGTTCCAGGTTGATCCGACCGACCTCATGATCCGCGCCGGTCTTGAAAGGTGGCTCCTGGCGGACGACCGACTGCGCGGCACCATGCGCGTGACCTCATCGCCGACCGGTGCGAGTGCGGCACACGACGAGCACCTGGGCGATCCTCTGTCCGTCATCGCCGTGGTGCTCTCCACGGCTCTCGGACTCCCGGCGTTCCTGGACAGCGTGCGCCGGTGGTTCGCAACTCAGCCACCACAGACCCCGCCGCTGACTCTGACGCGTGGAACGGTCACCGTCCTGATTCCGCAGGACATGGACTCCGCCAAGGTCGCCGAACTGGCGAACGCGCTGTCAGCCGCAGAGCTTCCCCCGCCGACCGACGGTGATCCGGAAGGAACAGGCGGACCTGAAGGACCTGAAGGACCTGAAGGACCGGCAGGGGCAGCAGACTCTTGACAGCGGACGGAGGCGGAAGAACGTGAGAGCCGAGGTGGCGCAGGGCGTCGAGGCGGTGTCCACCTTCCGGGCGTATTCGGGGACGGTGTGATTCGTGCATGGTGCCATCCCTCATTGAGCCATCCCTCTCGGCGCAGCGGGGGAGCGTCGCCCGTGACTCTGTGAACGTGGTCAGTCGAGGTCGCAGCGATCGAGTGCGGCACGCACATGGTTGAGCCCCGCCACCCTCCAACGGTCCCGGTCGGGCATCTGGTCCGCCCGGCGCCAACGCCAGGCCGAGAACATCGCCCAGTTCAAGGCGCGGCACCGGTGGATCAGGAGGGGGGCGGCCCCTTCGTAGTGGTCGCCCACTTCTTCGGGCGCATGGGCGAGGTCGAACTCGATCGGACCGCGGCAGCACGTAGCGAGGTCCACGAAGAGCAGCCCTCTACGGGTGTTGAGGAGGTTTCCCGGATGCGGCTCGCCGTGCAACAGCTGGTCGCGGTCATGCTCGGTGCTGATCGCGGCGCTCAGTCCACTGAGTGTTTCGCTCAGGAGTTCCCGGTCGGACTCGGGCAACTCGGGGGACCGCTCCCGGTCCTTCACCTCGCGCAGTGCCACAGCGACTCGATCGGTGAAGTGCGGTGCATCCAGGTCGATTTGGCGCAGGGCGGCATGGTGTCGCAGGAAGACGTCCGCGTAGTCGGCAGGCGCGATCTCCGACTCCGCTGGTTCGTAGTAGGTCCAGAGCGAGATGGCGAAGGCGTCACGCAGGAATACTCGCGGTTCCACCCGAGGGTCGAGTTCGGCCACCGGAGCGGCAACGTCGGCGAGACGGCGAGCGACCTCTACTTCGAACTCGGAATCAGCCAAGTGCTCCACAGGTGCAACCCGAGCCAAGACGTCGCATGGGTCCAGGCGTAGCGCGACGCGATCCGAGTTGTGGATGACGACTACATCATCGACCTGAAGACCCAGCTCAGAAGCGGTCGCCCGGCCTGCCTCGACTGCCCGACGGAGTTCCGGCGGCTCCATACGTCCTCCCTCATTCTTGGGTACACATAGGCGTCCGAGGACGACTGCGACGCCCTCGAAGTCTTCGAGAGCGTCATGTGGCGTCCATATCCACATCCGGACGTGGCGACCAGCATCGCAAAGAAGGACTGCACAAGCCTTGGAATACTCCGGCACCCTCTGTAGGTCGGGGCGGCCGTCGTGGCCGATGACGGCATCATCGCCATGACCGGAGGACGGCAGGTGGAAGCGCCAACGCGTTGGACATGTGCACCGGGCGCCCTGACCACGGGGCGTACTGTCAGCCACCGGACGCGAGCTTGTGGCGGTGGTCGGCCTTGTCGCCTCGGGTAGCCGGGTTGCGACTGCTCTAAAGCGGGGTGCCGGCATCGATTCGTGCGGCGTCGGGACCGGCGTGGGCAGCGACGTCCTGCCTGGCGCAGACAATGAACTGCCTTTGCCCTGGGTAGAGTTCACGCCGTGCGGCCCCAACTCTGGGGGATGCCGCAATGGAGGAGTTCCCGATGTTGAGTGCCAAGATCCGCCGGTCCGCAGCGTGGGGTGGAGTGGTGGCCACCATGACCGGAGCCTGGGTACTGGGAGGCGCGGGAACGGCGAACGCGGCCGGCTTCTACACGGCCAACGTCCAAGTGAACGTCCGCACAGGTCCGTCGACGTCCTACCGGATCATCCAGGTGCTCCCGGCGCGCTCCGTGGTCAACATCGTGTGTCAGACGGAGGGCGAGCGGGTGACCGGGACGTACGGGACCTCCGCGATCTGGGACAAGCTCAGCAACAACGGATTCGTGTCCGACACGAACGTCAACACAGGCAGCGACGGCTACATCCCCGGCTCGCCGAGATGCTCCGGGTCGGCCTCCTGACCAACGACAGCCGCTGTGAGCCCCGACGGGCACGAGGTGCTGCGCAACTCGGAGCGCACTGTCCAGACACTGCGGAACGACAGCGACGGTCGAGAACCACACCCGAATGTGGATCACTACGTCGTCCGCCTCGGGGAGGACGTGATCGCGCTCGTGCCGGAGGCGGTGCAATCGATGCCAGAAAACCTGGTGGGCGTGCGGCCGACACCTCACCGATCTGGACCTGGCTCGACACACCCGAGCCCGCGGTCGCAGTGGCCGTTGATCCGGCATCAACGGCCGTGCGGGGCGCGAGGACTGCTCAGACCTGTTCGAAGTGGAACGCCTTGATGAAGCAGTCGCGGGGCTGGGTGACGGCGAAGAGGATGCACTCCACGAGCGAGTGCGCGGTGAGGGCATCCTCGGACCCGCGCGGGGTGGTTTCCCATTCCTCGGTGAGCGGGTCGGCGTTGTCGAAGTCAGGCGGGTACAGCGATATCACCCGGACTCCTTGGGGGCGCAGGCGCTTGGAGAGGATCTCGGTGAATCCTGCCTGGGCGTTCTTGGCTGCGTAGAAGGCGTCGTGGGCGTCCGACCGGTGGTGGCCCGGGGTTCCGCACGCGGAGACCATCATCACGACATCGGGTTTGTCCGAATTCAGTAGGAGAGGAAGGAAGTTCTTCACGGTCAGGACCGTGCCCGTGGCGCCGGAGGCAATGGTGTCTACGACATCGGCGTCAGTCGCGGACAGCAGATCCGGCCCTTCGAGGTAGCGGGAGCCGTTGTTGACGAGCACATCGACACGGTCTGTATGTCGCGCCACGGAGGAGGCGAAGTCGCGGATGGAGGCGGGGTCCGTCAGGTCGCAGGCGAACGCGTGCACTCCTTGATGGCCACGAGC
This sequence comes from Streptomyces sp. BV286, assembly GCF_019090165.1. Classification (GTDB taxonomy): domain Bacteria; phylum Actinomycetota; class Actinomycetes; order Streptomycetales; family Streptomycetaceae; genus Streptomyces. Next base: position 133,548 of record NZ_JAHRIB010000181.1, on the reverse strand, counting down.
GCGAATCTCGTCACGGACACGTTCGGCGGCATCGAGACTGCGAGCGGAGAGGAAGACCTCGGCACCGCAATCCGCGAGCCGGATCGCCAGGGTTCGCCCGAAGTCACGCCCGGCGGCTGTGATGACGACGCGGTGCTTGTCGAATCTCATGGTGTCGCTCTCCTGGTTCGTGGATCGTTGCTGGGCAGCTCTGGGCAGCTCTGGGCAGCTCTGGGCAGCGGCGGCTCGCGTCGCTGCATGGGTGGCTCGGTCCCCGGCTGATGCTCGCTGCCATTGGACGGCGACGTCGAAGCGGACGCCGAGCATCCCGGCGAGGATCGCAGAGGAGGGGAGGAGAGTCCGGCGCCGGGGTGAAGAGGCGCTGTCCGGGCTGATGGCGCTGCGGCTCCGGCCGCCCCTCGCGGAGCCGACAGATCACCCGCAGCGGGTGACACGGCGGCGGACGACGCGCGCGAGGCTGAAGTGGCAGGGCCCCCGATCGCCGTCGGTGGCGGGCGGAGACGTCCCGCCCGTTTCCGTGAGGAGCACGCCATGACCGCACCCCGTGACCCGACACAGCAGTACGACGGACCGCGGCCGGTAGCCGGTGAGGCCGCCACCGGCCCCGCAGGCGGCCCTGCGGACGTACTGACGCGTCTGGGCCGTTCCTGGACCTGGATCCTGGTCTCGGCACTGGTGACGCTGGTGCCCGGCGTTCTGCTGCTGGTGTGGCCGGACGGGACCCTGCACGTCGTTGCGGTCCTCATCGGCCTGTATCTGCTGACCACCGGGGCCTTCCGGTTCGTGTCCGTCTTCGCGCACAAGGAGCACGGTGAGCGGCTCCCGGGGCTGTTCGCAGCTGTGCTCTTCGTCCTGGCCGGGGTGCTGTGCCTGCGAAACCCCCTGCAGACCATCGCCGCGCTCTCACTGATCGTCGGCGCCGTCTGGCTCGTCTCGGGTCTGCTGACCCTCTACACCGCCATCACTGCCAAGGACCTGCCGCACCGCGGTGTCGTCCTGACCGTGGCGCTCCTCGGCATTGTCGCGGGGATCGTGGTGCTTGCCCTGCCGTCGGAGTCCGCACGGGCACTGACCCGGTTGCTGGGCCTGTGGCTCGTCCTGCTCGGGCTCGCCGAGACGGCTCTCGCCCTCGCCTGGCGGGCAGCGCTCAACAAAGCGGCCGAGGACCCGGCGTCACGTCTCGGCGCCTGACAGGCCACACCACCCCCCCCACACACCTGCGGCCGTCCCCTCCGCCCGGAGGGGACGGCCGCCCTCCGGGCAGCCGTTCCCTCACCCCCTCCGGTCGGCCGTTCCCTCACCCCCTCCGGGTGAGGCGCACGGCCGCCGGCGGTGCGCACGCTGAGGACAGCACGCCCCACCAGCCGGGCCGATGCCCGCGACGGAGGAGAAGGACATGAGCGCACCCGTGAACCTGGCGTACGACTACCCGATGCTGAGCATTTTCTGGAGCATGCTCCTGTTCTTCCTGTGGATTCTGTGGATCATGCTGCTCTTCCGCGTGGTCACCGACATCTTCCGTGACGACGCGATGAACGGATGGGCGAAGGCAGGCTGGCTGGCACTGACCATCCTCCTGCCCTACCTGGGCGTTCTCGTCTACGTCATCGCCCGGGGCAAGAACATGGGCCGCAGGGAGATCGCAAAGGCCCGGGAGCAGCAGGACGCGTTCCATGCCTATGTGAGGGAGGCTGCCGGCGACGGCCGCCGCAGCAGCGTCGACGAGCTCGCCAAGCTGTCCGAGATCCGAGCCGCCGGCGACATCACGGACGAAGAGTTCCGCAGGGCCAAGGGACTGGTCCTCAGCGGCAAAGCCCCGACCGGGAACGCAAGCGCCACCAGTACGGCAGCCATGAACGGCGACCGCTGAACGCGTGCCGCAGGACATGGAACGAGCATCGGCCCTGACCGTCACCCCCGTACGGCAGGCGGACTCGACGAACCAGCTCCGGGAGGCGGGCCGCACCAGGGCCGGGCCGTGGAGAGCGATGACGATCCCGCCGAGCGGCGGCGGCGTCATAGGGCGGGTCGGCCTCGCCGACCTGGCGCCCGCCGCGGGAGCGTAGCGGGCTCTCGCGCACACCGGAGCGGTACGTGACATCCGGGCGCTGCTGTCGTGGCCGCACCGCAGGCAGCCCCCCCTGCCGTACTCCCACGTGGCACGACTCGCACGCAGCCGTCCCGCCCAGGCGCCGGGCCACACCACGGCGGACACGTGTGGCGCCCCGCACCACAAGGAGAAGCCATGAACAGCTACCCTCCGATCGCCGACCACGGGATCGTCGGTGACCTGCAGACCGCGGCGCTGATCGCCGCCGACGGCACGGTCGACTGGTGGTGCGCCCCGCGATTCGACTCGCCCAGCATGTTCGCCTCCCTTCTGGACAGCGAGCGAGGCGGTCACTGCCGTCTGACGGTCGACATCGGCGAGAACGTCACGGTCCGCCAGCTCTACATGCCCGACACCGCCGTCCTGGTGACCCGCTACCTGGCGCCCGACGGTGTCGGGGAAGTCGTCGACTTCATGGAACCGGACCCCTCCACGACCCCGTCCGGCCGGCACCGCCTGGTCCGGGTCGCCCGCGTGGTGCGCGGCAGCCTGCCGTTCGAACTCGACTGCCGGCCGCGCTTCGACTACGGCCGTGCCGAGCACTCCCTCGACCGGCTCGACGACGGATCCGTCGTCTTCTGCGGCCCCGACACCGACCTCCATGTGCAGGCCACCGCCCCCGTCGCGCTCGACGTGGGCGGCACGGACGTCACCGCGCACTTCACCCTCCGCGCCGGCGAACAGGCCGCGATCGTCCTCACGAGCCACAGCGCGGACACCGCCGCTCGTGGTCGCGACCCCGGCGACCCCCGTCCCGACGTCGAAACGGTCACCGCGTCCTTCGACGCCTGTCGCGCCTTCTGGCTGAACTGGCTGCGCTCATGCCGCTACCGCGGCCGCTGGCACGACATGGTCATCCGCTCCGCGATCACCCTCAAACTCCTCACCTACGCCCCCACCGGCGCACCGATCGCCGCCGCCACCATGGGCCTGCCCGAACAGATTGGCGGCGAACGCAACTGGGACTACCGCTACACCTGGATCCGCGACGCCTCCCTGTCCGTCCGAGCGCTGATCGACCTCGGCTTCACCGCCGAGGCCCAGGCCTTCCGCCGCTGGCTGCGCGACCGCCTCGACGCCGGAGCCACGGCCTCCGGGGAACCACTGCAGATCATGTACCGCATCGACGGCGAACCCCACCTGACGGAGGAGATCCTCGACCACCTCGAGGGATACCGGAACTCCGCACCCGTCCGGGCGGGGAACGCGGCGGCCGACCAGATCCAGCTCGACATCTACGGCGAGGCCGCCTACGCCATCGCCCAGGCGAAGGACATCGGTGGCATACGCGGCTGGAAGGCCCTCGCGAAGCTCCTGGACTGGCTCTGCGACCACTGGGACCGTCCCGACGAGGGAATCTGGGAGACCCGCGGCGGCGGGCACGACTTCACCTACAGCCGTCTCATGACCTGGGTGGCCTTCGACCGCGGTGTCAAACTCGCCACCGCCCACGCCCGCCCGGCCGATCTCGGCCGCTGGTCCGCGGCTCGCGACGCCGTCTTCGACCAGATCATCGACCGCGGCTGGAGCGACAAGCGCCGCGCCTTCGTCCAGCACTACGACTCCGACGTGCTCGACGCCTCTCTGCTGCTCATGCCGCGCGTGGGTTTCCTCGCCCCGGACGACCCGGACTGGCTCACCACGCTCGACGCCATGGACGAGGAACTCGTCAGCGACAGCCTCGTCTACCGCTACGACCCGGAAGCATCGCCCGACGGGCTGAAGGGCTCCGAGGGCACCTTCAACCTGTGCAGCTTCCTCTATGTCCAGGCCCTCGCCAGGGCCGGCCGCATCGGCCAGGCGCGCTACGCCTTCGACAAGATGCTCACCTACGCCAACCACGTCGGTCTCTTCGCCGAGGAGATCGGTCCCTCCGGCGAGCAGCTCGGCAACTTTCCCCAGGCATTCACTCATCTGGCCCTCATCGACGCGGCCATCGCCCTCGACGAGGAACTCGACCGGGCAGAACCACGGGCCTGCTGATCCTTCCGGTACTGCCGGCAGGACGGAAGCAGGGGGAACCTGGGAGGCGTCATGAACGAACGGACACCCGAGCCCGGCCCCCACACCCCTTCGCGCGCCGGCCTGAAGGTCCTGGCCCCGCTCGCCCTCGCGCAGTTCATCTGCAGCTTCGCCGGGTCGAACATGAACGTGATGATCAACGACATCAGTGAGGACCTCGACACGACCGTCCAGGGAGTCCAGATCGTCATCACGATCTTCCTGCTCGTCATGGCCGCGCTGATGATTCCCGGTGGCAAGCTGACCGACATCCTCGGCCGCAAACGCTGCTTCCTCACCGGCCTCACCGTGTACGGGATCGGTGCGGTGCTCAGTGCGGTGTCGCCCGGGCTCGGCGTGCTGATCCTCGGCTACTCCGTCCTCCAGGGCGTCGGCACCGCCCTGCTGATTCCGCCGGTCTACATCCTCACCACCCTGCTCTTCACCAGCCTCGACTCGCGCGCCCGCGCCTTCGGCACCGTCATGGCCGCCGGGGGCGTCGGCGCGGCAGCGGGACCGCTCATCGGCGGCCTCGTCACCGCGGCGATCAGCTGGCGTGCCGCCTTCGTCCTCCAGGCCCTGGTGATCGCACTGATCATCATCCTGAGCCGCTCGCTCGACGACCCGCTCCCGCCCGACGCGAAGCGGCATTTCGACGTCCGCGGAGCCGTGCTCTCCGCCGCGGGCCTGGTACTGATCGTCGCCGGCATCCTCGCCGCCGACGACAACCTGTGGCTGATGGCTGCTCTGCTGGCGGCCGGAGCTCTCGTCCTGGCGGCGTTCGTGCACTGGGTGCGCGCTGAGGAGAGGGCAGGACGGGAGCCACTGCTGTCGACCGGCCTGTTCCGCAACCGCACGTCCAACCTCGGCCTGATCACCCAGAACGTCCAGTGGCTGCTGCTGATGGGCACGTCGTTCACTGTCGCGGCGTTCCTGCAGACCGTCCGGGGCTACGACGCCGTCGAAACCGGCGTGATCTTCACAGCGGCCACCCTGGGCCTGCTCGTTACGTCCCTGGCCGCCGCGCGGCTGGCGGCGCGGTGGTCCCAGCGCTCGCTGATCATGGCCGGATTCGTACTGACCATCACCGGGATCGGCGTCCTGATCGCCCTCGTCTCCAGCTCCGCCGGACCGTGGGCCTTCGCCCCAGGCCTCCTGCTGATCGGACTCGGTCTCGGCATGATGCTGACCCCCTCGGTCAACGTCGTCCAGTCCGCGTTCCCCGAAGCGCGCCAGGGCGAGATCTCCGGGCTCTCCCGCGGCGTCTCCAACCTCGGCTCCTCCTTCGGCACCGCGATAGCCGGCACCATCCTCGTCGCCGGTCTGTCCCAAGGTGCCTACGCCGCCGCGATGGGCTTCCTGGCTGCCATCGGACTCGTTGGCCTGGTAACCGCGACCCGTCTGCCTTCTACGCTTCCCCCGCCCGCAGCCACCACCGGTCCTGCCCCGACCCGGCGCGGGGGCAACACCGAAGAGCGTGCGAAGGGAGACGCCGACCGACGCCCGGGCCCGCGCCCGGACCCGCCGAGACCGTCGTCGCGGTAGATCAGGACGTCAGGATGCTGGATTTCCCGCATGACGTGACAATGATCCACACCTGCTGTGTGTGCCTGATCGGAGAACCCCATGACGGACCTGAAGTTCGAGCAGAAGCGCTCGCTGTCGCGCACGGAGGCGGCGGACCAGCTCACCGCGCTCGCGGACGCCCTGCGCAAGGGCGGGGACGTCGACCTGGAATTCGGGCACGGGACACTGAGCCTGAAGATCCCCGACGATCTCCGCAGTGAGATCGAGATCGAGGTCGACGACGGAGAGATCGAGCTCGAAATCGAGTTCACCTGGCCGAGCAGACCGGCCCGGAAGGCGTCCGCGCGCTCTGCCGCAGCCGCCTCCACCACCGGTGCACCGAAGCGCAAGAGGGCGCCCGCGAAGCGCGCCCAGACCGGCGCGGGCACAGCCAAGAACAAGCGCGTCAAACGGGCCGCCACGAAAGCGTCCTGACTCGACAACAGGGCTGCGGGCTGCGCACCTGTACGCAGCTCACCCGTGACAGCGATCAGGCCATGGCCCGGTCCGGCCGCGCCGCTTCACCGCACCCCACTCCCGAAGCCGCGACCGGTCACCTCACCGGCCGTGCCACAAGACAGGGCAGGACCAGGCAGGAAGGTGTGCGATGTCCAAGATCGTGGCCACAGCGATGCGTGCAGCACCTCAAGCCACGCCTGAGGAACGTACAGCCCTGGGCAAGAAGTCCCGGCGCCGTTCCCCACGGTCGTCCCACGCCGTCCACCAGCTCTCCTCAAGCCGGCGGGACCCACTGGCCATCCTCGAAGCCCAGTCCGCCACGAGGCTCCCCGAGCTCGTTCCGATCCGGTACGCCCGCATGCTGGAGTCACCGTTCCGTTTCTACCGGGGCGCCGCCGCGATCATGGCGTCCGATCTCGCCGACAGTCCCTCCTCGGGCCTCACGGTTCAGCTGTGCGGGGATGCCCACATGCTGAACTTCCGTCTGCTCGCCTCGCCGGAACGCCAGTTGGTGTTCGACATCAACGACTTTGACGAGACGCTGCCGGGCCCCTGGGAATGGGACGTGAAGCGGCTCGCGACGAGTCTCGCCATCGCGGGCCGGGCGAACGGCTTCGACGACGCCGAGCGCGCCCGCGTCGTCAGCGCCATGGTCCGCTCGTACCGCGAAGCAATGATCCGCTTCGCGGACATGAGCAACCTCGACGTCTGGTACGCGAAGATCGACGAGAGCCTCCTAGGGACACTGGCCGCCGACCGCCTCCACAAGCGCGGCCGGAAGAACCTGCTTCGCGCGATGGCCAAGGCGCGCACTCGCGACAGCCTGCAAGCCTTCGACAAACTCACCCGGACGACCGAGCACGGGCCCCGCATCGCGGCCGACCCGCCCTTGCTCGTCCCGGCGGCCGACCTGTTGCCGGATGTCGCGCGCACCGCACTGGAGCGCCAGTTCCAGAGCCTGCTCGAACGCTACGCTCGTACGCTCGCATCCGATCGGCGCTCACTTCTGGCGGACTACCGCCTGGTCGACATCGCCCGGAAGGTCGTCGGAGTGGGCAGTGTCGGCACCCGGTGCTGGATCTTCCTCCTCCTCGGCCGGGACGGCGGAGACCCCCTCTTCCTCCAGGCGAAGGAAGCCGGTGCCTCCGTGCTGGCCTCGCACGTCGGCCCGAGCCGGTTCTCCAACCAGGGGCAGCGGGTCGTCGCCGGCCAGCGGCTGATGCAGGCCTCGAGCGACATCTTCCTCGGCTGGGAGCGAGTCGACGGGATCGACGGCAAGCGCCGCGACTTCTATCTCCGCCAACTGCGCGACTGGAAGGGCATCGCCGTGCCCGAGCGGATGCGGCCGAAGGACATGAAGGCATTCGGCCAGCTGTGCGGGGTCACCCTGGCCCGCGCGCACGCACGCTCCGGCGACCGGATCGCCATCGCCGCCTATCTGGGCAGCGGCGCGGTGTTCGACCGAGCCCTCGCCGCGTTCGCCGAGGCCTACGCCGACCAGAACGAGCGCGACCATCAGACGCTCATCGACGCGGTGCGCTCGGGGCGGCTGCCTGCGCAGGACCTCGACGAAGCCTGACGCCGGGAAAGCAGGCGTCGCACGAGGTCGCGTACGGCGCACCCCCCAGCCAGGGCCGTTCATGTCGGCAGGCGATGACGCCCGTCAGGCCGGGCCTCGGCCGGACGGGGAGTCCACTGTCCTCGTGTGGCGATGGCCCGTGTGCTGAGCAGCCGGGTCGAGGAACTCAAGGACGGCGAGGAGCGTGAGCACGGTCAGTGCCAGGCACAAGGTCACCATCGCGGTGGGGCGATCCCACAGCACGATCGTCAGCACGGCCAGGGCGACAACGCCCCAGTTCAGCCAGGTCCGCAGCCGATGAACGAGAACCCCGACCGGGCCGGGTGACAGACCCGTGGCGGCCCGGGCGGCGCCCAGAGCGGACCGCCACCCCGCGCGGACACTCAGTGCCCACCGGCTCTGACCCGTGAGCCAGGCCGCGACCGCTGTGAGCACGCCCAGGGTGACCACGGCGCGAACGGTCCCGCGCAGGAAGCGGACCAGGGTGTCGTAGATGGAGCCCGCAGCAGCGGAGTTCACGGAGGCCGGCAGCGCGTCCAGGTAGAACACGCGGAACACGGACAGACCGACCCCGAGCAGACCGACCGTGACAACCACGGCGAGGGCCGCGGTGATCAGCGCCCTGCGCCGACGGAACGCCAGCAGGACACCCGCGGCGGCCATCAACACGGTGACCAGTGGAAGCCAGCCTCCCATCAACTGCAGGAGCCTGAAGCCGGTCTGGACCTTCCCGATCTCCTCGGAGGTCGCCACAGTGAGGTCCGTGTGCAGCTCAGGGATCTTGTCCGCGACGCTCAACCCGTTGTCCACCAGAAGCGCTTTGACGCGTTCGACGACCGGGGCGAGGTCGACCGTGACGTTGTCCCCTTCGAGCTGGACGGCGCCGCCTCCGCTGCCGGTGAGCGCCTTGTTGACCGCCTGATGGGCACCACGGTTCAGTTCACTCCACAGCGTCGCGAAGCCGTCGCTGCTCACGAATCTGGCGGTCACCGACTCCACCAGCCCTCGCAAGCCGCTCATCAGCGGCTCTTCGAGCCGCCCCATGGCCGCTTCCAGGCGAGGCCGGTCCTCAGGAGTCACCTGTTCCAGCAGCAGGGGCACATCGACGTGGTCCATGACGGCATTCGTGACCCTGGTGGTCACGCTCGCCTGGATGTCCGGGTCCGAGGCCAGGGGCGCCACGGTCGAGACGTACCGGTCCGTGTCGCCCACGATGTCGCTGCTCCACACCGCGATCACGCTCAGCGGAGCCAGCAGTGCTGCCAAGGAAATCAGCACCACGGCGAGCATCGACCGAGACCGGTGCCTCTTCCCACCTGGGGAAGGCGACTTCTGCTCCGCCACTTGGCTCCGCAGGCGTACCAGTTCGGCTCGCTCGGCCTCCGACAGAGGAGCGGAACCGCCAGTGGCTTCCGAATCGCTCACGTCCGTATCCCCGCTGTAACCCCCGACCGACCTGGGTTCCTCACTCCAGCTAAACCCCGCCCCGCAGGGTGCGCCACCGGGGACGGCACTGGGACGCTCCCGCCTACCCATGCCCCGGCCAGCTGCGCCGAGCAGAAGCGGCAGGCACCGTTCGGCACGAGGTCATGGTCGCGGAGGTGTATGCGTGGGGCGAGAGCTCAGAGTTCGCGGTATCGGTGCTCCAGGGCTGCCATGTCCCAGCTCACCGGCGCGCCGTCCTCTTCTGCGTCCGCGTCCTGCCAGGAGAAGGACCCTTGTTCGTCCGTGATGAGCACGTAGTCCAGTACATCCGTGGCAGAGCCGTCGGACAGGGCCTGCGCGGCCCAGGTGAGCAGAGCTTGCAGTGAGGCGTGGTGGGGGAGGTCGACGTACTGTCCGCCATCCCCGTGGGCGTGCGTGCCGACGCACCCGAGCCGGTCGCCCCGCGCCATCTCGATGAAGAGGGAATCTCCGGCGCCGTCCTCGGCCAGGGGCAACCAGGACGGACGCCAATAGCGCGATTCCTCGGGTACATCCCGCTGCTGCGACCCCATCCACCCCGCGTAGCTCTTGGCGATCTCGGCCGCGCCGGACAAGCGGTAGTTGCCGGGTAGTAGGAACTCTCCGGAGCCGTCATGGCGGTGCAGGGATGCCACCACCTCCTCGGGAAACACGAGCCCGCACCCGCGTTCCGCCGCGCGTACCGTGTCGGAGTCCGCAGCAGGGGGCAACGAGGCGTACGTGCCCGGCGCGTGCTCGGACAACCAGCTCTCGATCATCGACCACGAGCCGTCAATCGTCATGGCACCCATCGTGGCCCGCGAGACCGGTCAGGGACCAGACTGTCGTTGCCGCTCCTTCCTGATCATCAGGCCGTTGCCGTGGCTGAAGACGAGAACGGTCCAATGGACAGGGCGGAGGCGTCCTGGTGACGCGCTGATCTGGATGCTACGCATCGTGTGCCATTCAGGCTTGCGCATGGCGCCACAATGATGCCATCCTGACGTCATGGATCTTGCGCCGTATGTGGAAGCCCTCCGCCGGGAACTTGCGGTGGCCGCCGAGGCCGGTGGAGATGACGCTCGCGAGCTGGCGGAGCGGCTGACGGCTCCTTTGGAGTCGGCAGCCCGGCTGACGTTGCTGAATGTGCTGTCCGACGCGATGGGCGAGGTCACCCGGGAACTGGCACCCGGATCGGTTGATGTACGGCTGCGAGGGGTTGAGCCCGACTTCGTGGTGACGCTGCCGTCTCGCGGTGATGGTGGCGACGAGCGGGGCGGGTACGCCGAATCGCTCAGGGCGCCGACTACTGCTCCTGCGGCGGGTGAGGGCGAGGAGGGCGGCACTGCCCGTGTCAATCTGCGTCTGCCGGCCCATCTCAAGTCCCGTGCCGAGGAGGCCGCGGCCGGCGAGGGCTTGTCGGTCAACGCGTGGCTGGTGAGAGCGGTGTCGGCGGCAGTCGACGGGGGCGGCCGGTCCCGTGCGGCGGACCAGGTCCACGGTGCCGGGCAGAGTGTCACGGGCTGGGTGCGCTAGCTGCGACCGCGCCGGTGCAGCGTCACCCGCATCGTTTCCCGCGGGCGGGCAGAACCCTAGGAATTGTGAGGACGGGGCGGTCATGCCTTCTTTCGATACTCCCGAAGCGATTTCAGCCACCGTGCATGTGGAGGCCGGTGCCATCCGGTTCATCGCGGGTGACCGCCCTGAGACGGTGGTCGAGGTGCGGCCCCGCGATCCGAAGAAGGAGCCGGATGTCCGGGCGGCCGAGCAGTGCGAAGTCACCTGTGCGGGCGGTGCGCTGGCCGTCAGGACGCCCGGGCAGCGCTTTCGCGTGGGCCGTGTCGGCGCTGTGGAGGTGACGGTCGAACTGCCTACGGGCTCGAGGATCGACATGAGTGGCGGTGCGGTCCAGGTGCTCGGTGAGGGCCGGCTCGGTGAGGTCCGGGTGAAGACCTCGTCGGGTGACGTGCGCCTGGAGACGACCGCTCGGCTGCAGGTGACTGCGTCGCACGGTTCGGTGACCGTGGACCGTATCGAGGGCGCGGCAGAGATCACCACCAGTACCGGAAGTCTGCGCGTGGGCCTTGTAGAGGGTCCCGCCGTACTGAAGAACTCGCACGGTACGACGACGGTCGGGACCGCGGCCGGAGAACTGCGGGTGAGCGGCGCCGCCGGTGACATCAGCATCGGACACGCCGAGGGCTCGGTGACCGCCACCACCGCTCACGGGGCCCTGCGGGTGGACGAGGCGGTCCGCGGCATCGTCCGGTTGGAAACCGCCCACGGCGCCATCGATGTCGGCATCCGTGAGGGCACGGCCGCGTATCTCGACGTCATCTCGAACTCAGGCCAGGTACGCAACACCCTCACCATGTCGAAGAGCCCGGACAGCAGCGAGGAGACCGTGGAGGTCCGCGCCCGTACCCGGCACGGCAACATCGACATCCGACGTGTCCAGGTCTGAGGGCCTGCCCGTCAACTGGCCTTTGCCCAGATGACTTGAACTCCCCCCTGTCCGCTTCAGCCCGCGGACAGAGCGCGTGGCGTACCCGGCTTGCTTCCCGGTAGCCGGCGTCCGCCGGGCGGGCCGAGCCGTGGCGGTCAGGCGTTCAATGCCTGCTCGGTCGTGGGGTGGCAGGTCACGACCGTGTCGAGGCCGACAATCTGCAGCACACGCATGACGGGTTCTCGGGCTCCGGCGATGCGCAGCCACCCCTGGACGTCCCGCACACGCCGATGTGCGGCGACCAAGATGTTGATCCCGCTGGAGTCCATGAACGTCACACCGCTGAGGTTCGCAACGACCCGAAGAGGTGGCACCGCGCCTTCCTCGGACATCAACGCCCTTCCGAGGGCGTCCTTCACGTCTTGGTCGATCTCGCCCTGCACAGTCACGACACGGACGCCGTTTACCACGACGCAATCGACTACGAGCCGGTCTGACCGGTCGGTCTTCTGGTTGTTGTCGGTCACCGTCTCCTCAACTGCGCTCAGGCTCGCCCGGTCGGGGCGTACGCGAACGATTCTGCCGTAACCCCATGTCTGGATGCACCCGGACGGCAACGCCGGACAACACCCCTCGCGCGTCAGCTACATGCGACCGCAGCGCTCAGATCGCTTTCGGCACACGAGACCGTATTCGATGCGCATCGCCAGAAACGGTGTCGTTGTCACCGCTCAGTCGGAATCCACGCTTCCGAAGCCCCTGCGGGAACTCGTGCAGTTGCGGGTCGGCCAGATCAACGGCTTCGGCGTCTGCGTAGACGCCCACGCCAAGGGGGCCACAGCCGCCGGTGATACCGCGGTCCGGCTCAGCCGCCTCGCCGCCTGGCGGCACAGCACCGTGTTCACCGAGGCCGAGCGGGCCGCGCTGCGGCTCACCGCGGAAGGCACCCGACTCGGCGACCACGACATGTCCGACGAGATGTTCGCCAGTGCGTCGAACTGACCAGCAGGTGAAGCGGATGCCCACCGCGGTCACTCACGGCGACGCGCTGATCTTCCTCTGCCCCTCCGGTAGCGGGGACGGTGGCGGCCGTGCCTGCCTTGGTGGCGTGCTGAGAATTCCGGCGGAGGAGTCCGACTCTCCCGGTGGTCAGGCGGCGTGGCAAAGCGCCGCGGCGTGACGCGGTGCCGGGACGCACGTAACGCTGGCGTGGACGGGCCGGGTGGCGGGCATGGCGGGGGCGGCCTGGGGACGGTTCTGTGCGAAGACGACGAGGCGCAGAACCGCGAAGCGTGCGACGCCGGCGAGTGCGGAGGCGGACAGGTAGACGGCCTGTTCGACTATCGCGCCGGGTGTCGTGGTGAGTTGCTGCAGGACGACCATGGCCAGGCAGGTCATCGCGTAGGCAGCGGCTGCGGACCCGGCCGATTGCACATGCTGGCGTCGGGTCGCCCGCCCGCCGGCGCCGAAAGTGAAGCGGGCGTGCAGCTCGGTCGCCAGGAGGGTGGAAGCGACCGTGACCGCGGCATTGGCCAGCGCCCAGGGAATCCAGGACGCGAGGGCCACCACGGCGAAGCTGGACGCCAGCCCCACCCCGCCACCGCACAACACGAAACGGGCGAAGGCAGCGAAGGCGCCGGGTGCCGTCTGTCGCCGGCTCTGCACTGTCTTCATGATCCGCCCCTTTGACTATTCACCCCGACAAACGCGCGCCCTCACCTCGCCGAGCCGAGAGGTGCGCTCCTGTTGGCGCCATCATGGCACACAAGTGGCGCCATGAGGAGTCTATTTGGCATCTACGTCTTCGTCGGTGGCGCCAATGTGGAGTCGAGGACGTAAATGCGCAGGTCACGGGTTCGTCCGGGAGTGCCACCGAATGGTGCCGTGGCCGATTCTCCGGAACGGCGTGGAGGTGATTGCCTCCCAGCGGGAGAGGGTTCTGCTCCGAGGCAGTGAGAGGGAGCCGGGGCGAGGGCCTGCCGTGGCGCGGCATCTGACGCTCTTGGCTCCCCATGGCTCCGTACACGCGGCTGGCGGGAGAGCGGAAGCGAGGCGAGGCCGGGCAAGGTGTACGGCAGTCAGCTCACGAACTTGCAGGCCGGAAGCGGGAGCTGTGCGTGGGGGAAGGCGTCGGCCTCCCGGGCGGCGGGTCTGTCCGGCCGCTACGAACTGGTTGCGGCGGGCGTGGGCTGCATCGTGGCCTCCCTTGAGGGGCGAGAACTTGACGACAGCATGTTGGGCGAGGCGTTCGGTGAGAACTGGTCGCTGGACGCCAGATACCCGGCCGAGCTGCCGGGCCTGGCCTTCTTCGAGGGCTGGACGAGGTTGGTGTTCGTGACGATCGGGGTGACCCGGCCCGGCCGGCGAGAGCTTGTTCCCGCGCAAGGGCTGGACTGTGCACTTGAGGCCGCAGCCGCCTGGCCGTCAGATGCTCGTGACGAGTCCTTCACGCGGCTCGCCGACTTCGAGTTGACCTGCCAGCAGGGGGCGGTGGAGCGGGTGAGGGCGGACGGTCTCCCCGCACTGTGGGAGCTTGCCGAGGCGCAGTCCGAACCGTACCGCCGGGCGGCTGAACTGCTTGTCGGACAGGGCGGATAGGGCGGACAGGGCGGATTGGCCGGATGGAAGCGGCGAGCAGGGTACGGGCCACTGGCTCGGCAGCCGGAAGCGTCTGCGATCAGGTGCGGCCTCGCGGTCCGCGGCTGACTGCCCTGGGCCGCGCCCCGATGTGCTGCGCTCAACCGGTCAGCCTTTTGGTCGGTTCGCCGTTCGGTTCGCCGCTCGGCTCGGTGCGGTGGCAGCGAGTCAGGGCCCGGCGACCGAGAACCACGGCGCTCAGCCCCAACGGGACGGCCGCGATGGCTCCGACGAGCCCATTGCCCGTGCCGGGACCACCACTGGAGGTGGCCAGGTGCAGGACCCCGAGGACCGTACCGGCCAGCCCTGCCGCGATGGCGGACATGGCGCCCGTGCGCGCCTTGCCGCTGCTGATGCGGTCGGCGGTGCGAGCCAGGGCCAGCCAGCCGATGGCCACGCCGACCAGTCCTACTCCGAGAGCCAGGTTGGCTCCGGTCCGTCCGTCACCGATGGCTCCGCCCTCGGCAGCCGCCGTCACCACGTCTGCTGCGTACATGCTTCTCCTCTTCCTCGTGCTCTTCGTACAGTGCAGTTCCAAGGTCAAGATGTGACTTGAGCATGTCTGCCGAGCGCACCGTGCGTCGTCCCGCAGACGCAGGCACTTTGCTCTGCCATCGCTGGCGCAGTCACCTGCCGCGGATGCGGTAGGCACCACGTGGATACTGCGGGCGCGGTAGTCGACTGCTCGTCCTGGAGCGGGACTTGCCGACAGCCACAGCCGGTTAGGGTGCGCGCATGGACGATGGATGGTTCGGCGTCCCGGCCAGGGTCAGGGACTGGGCGATCGCTCTCGGCGCGGCCGCGCTGCTGCTCGGGACAGGGCTGTCCGGAGACTCTCCCGGCAGGGACTCCGACCTGCTCGGCTACACGCTGCTGGCAGTGGGGGGTCTGGCGCTGGTAGCGCGTCGCCGCGCTCCCACAGCCGTCCTGGCCGTCACCGCGCTGTGTGCGGTGGGATATCTGGCGGCCGGCTTCGAGGTTCTCTCCGTGCCGTATCTGATTGCGGTGTACGGCGCGGTACGGGCCGGGTACCGCACCCTCACAGCGGCGGCGTCCGTGTCCGTGCTGGTCATGCTTCACCTCACCGCCCTGGTCTTCCATGACGGGCCTGCGCGTGAGGCCTTGGCGCAGGCCCGTCATGTCCTCGAAGTCGCTTGGCTGATCGCCGCGTTCGCCGCGGGGGAGGCACTGCGGCAGGCCGAGCAGCGGGCGGACGAAGCTGAGCGCACCAGGGAGGCGACCGCGCAGCGCCGCGCGGACGAGGAGCGGCTGAACATCGCGCGGGAGCTGCACGATTCACTCACGCATCAGATCTCGATCATCAAGGTGCAGTCGGAAGTCGCTGTCCACGTGGCTCGCAGGCGGGGCGAACACGTACCCGAGGCTCTGCTGGCGATCCAGGAGGCCGGACGAGAGGCGACCCGGGAACTGCGCGCCACCCTGGAGGCGTTGCGGGACGACGACGCCACCTCGCCCCGCGGGCTCGACCACATCGCAGAGCTGGTCGAGCAGACGAGCCGGGCCGGCCTGGAGACGACGCTGATGATCGAGGGACAACGCGCCGATGTGCCGGCCGCGGTGGGCCGGACCGCCTATCGGATCGTGCAGGAGTCGTTGACCAATGTCGCCCGGCATGCCTGTGCCGCGACAGCGTCGGTCCGCATCGACTACCGGAGCGGCTCACTGGCCATCCGGGTCGATGACGACGGCAAGGCCACGCCGGACACGGTGGCGACGCCCGGTCTGGGACTCCTCGGCATGCGTGAACGCGTCACAGCACTCGGCGGTCGGCTGCGGGCGCAGCCGCGCAGCGAGCACGGCTTCACCGTCCAGGCCGAACTCCCCGTGGAGCGGATCTCATGATCCGTGTTCTGCTGGTCGACGACCAGCCGCTGATTCGCAGCGGATTCCGTGCGCTCCTCGACCTCGAGGACGACATCGAGGTGGTGGCGGAGGCCGCTGACGGCCTGGAAGGCCTGGCGCTCACCCGACGGTTCTTGCCGGACATCGTGCTGATCGACATCCAGATGCCGGTCGTCGACGGCATCGAGGCCACACGGCGCATCGCCGCGGATCCGGCCCTGGCCCAGGTGCACGTGGTCATCCTCACCAACTACGGCCTGGACGAGTACGTCCTCGACGCGCTGCGCGCCGGAGCTGCCGGCTTCCTCGTCAAGGACATCGTGCCGGACGACTTCGTGCATGCGGTGCGCGTCGCCGCCCGCGGCGACGCGCTGCTTGCCCCGTCCATCACCCGCAAGTTGATCAACCGGTACGTCAGTCAACCGGTCCCCGCCGTCGCCGGCACCCGACTCGATGAGTTGACCGGCCGCGAGCGAGAGGCTGTCTCCCTGGTCGCGCACGGCTTGTCCAACGATCAGATCGCCCTCCGCATGGCGATCAGTCCACTCACCGCGAAGACCCACATCAACCGGGCCATGACCAAACTCCACGCCCGCGACCGTGCCCAACTCGTGGTGATGGCCTACGAATCCGGATTGGTGGCACCGCGCGACTCGTGACGGTCAAGGGCAATGGGACAGACGTTCAACAGACGTGCAATAGAAGGGACAGGGGGACCGTGCCCGCTTGTTCAGGACGGTCGGCAGGACGTGGCCGTGTGTCCTGTCACTGGGTGCTGCGTGGGCTGGAGGGCTGCAGTAGTTGGTCGACGGGAGCGTAGTCGTCGGTGAGTGATCGGGCACCGTCGATCCAGTCGCTGAGGTCGTCACCCGTGGTGGTCTTCCAGCCGGGTTGCCGGGTGTTGAGTTCTTCCTGCGTCGCACGTAGGTCGACCGGTCGGTCGGAGGCGAGCACCACCAGATTGCCGCCCTTGGCGGTGGCGGTCGGGCCGAGGCCGATATCCGCGGGTCGGCCTACGAGGGCCACGTGCTCGAAGACCTCCCCGAGGGTGGCCACTTCGGCCCGTGCGAAGGCCATCTCACCGTGATCGATGAGGTTGGCGACGTACAGGCCGTCCTTGTCGAGTACGCGCCGCACGTCGTTCATCGCCTCCGACGTAGTGAGATGCCACGGGACGCTGACTCCTCCGAATGCGTCGCCGACGACAAGGTCACGGCTGTCGGCATCCAGTCGCCGCAGTCCGAGCCTGCCGTCCTCGGCGCGTACGTCGATACCTGACTCCGCCCGCAGACCGAGCCGGTCGCGGTTGACGCGCACGACCCCGCTGTCGATCTCGGACACCAGGCTGCGCGTCCCGGGCCGCGTGGCCGAGAGGTAACGGGGGAGGGTGAGACCGCCTCCGCCGAGGTGGTGGGCGACAAGCGGTTCACCCTCGGGAAAGGTGGCGTCGACCACCGACGCGATGGCGCGCACGTACTCGAATTCCAGGAAGGTCGGGTCGTCGACGTCGACGTAGGAGTGCCGCAGACCGTCCAGGACGAGTGTGCGCCCGCTGTCCCGGTCGGGGTCTGCGACGACCTGTGCGCAGTGGTACTTGGTCTCGGTGTCGCAGTTGCCGGGCGCGACCGCGGTGGCGAGGCCGCCGGCGACGACGACGAGTGCGAGGGCAGGGGTGCCGCTCCACCGGCGTGTGTGCCACTCGACCAGTGCCGCGCCGACCACCAGCAGCGCTCCGAGGCCGAGCAGAATGCCACTGACCGGCAACCGCGACACGAGGACGAAGCCGGTGAGGACGGTGCCGAAGATGGCGCCGACGGTGCCGACGCCGGACAGCCGGCCGACTACCGTTCCGGTCTCGGCGAGGCTGGTGAGACGCAGCTTGGTCACGATCGGCGTCACCGCAGCGAGCAGTGCGCCCGGTACGAGGATCGTCAGCGATGCGATCAACAGGAGCAGTACGGGAGCCAGTTCGGCGGCGGCGCGCAGCACGGCCGGGGTCAGGGCCACGACCGCTCCCGACACTCCGAGCGAAGGGCCGATGAGCCGCCGTGGATTGACAAGGTCGGCGACGCGTCCGCCCAGCCATGAGCCGACAGCGATCGCGGTGAGGGCGATGCCGATCACCGTTGTGCTGGTCTCAAGGGTGAGGCCGAGATAGGGAGCCAGCAGCCGCAGAGCGACGATCTCGACCACCAGGACTGCGGCCGAGGACCCGAACACAAGCACGGCGGCGACCCGGGGACCCAGGCCGGAGCTGTGCGTCGCGTCCTCGGCGGCAGGCGAGGAAGACGAATTGGTCACGGACGTCATCCTCGCACGCGGCTCATCGGCCCGGCAGCAGGGCGAAATCCCTGATTCCGCCGGTCGACGGCCCTGCTAGCACCTGCCGTCCGACACCAGCAGGCCCTTGTTCGCGCCGGCCGTCCGGCTCACGATGCTCGGCACGCAACTGGCCGTGTCGAGGGTGTAGGCGTAGGGGATGCTGACGGTGGTGTTGGACTGCGGGTTGGGGCCGGCGGGCCGGTTCTCCTGACTGGGCGCGGACCAGGTGACGTTGTCGAAGATGTTGCCGCTGACCTGCCAGTAGCCGGCCGCGTCGGTGTAGAACGTGCCCAGGACGTCCTTGGAGTCCTCGAAGTGGTTGTTGTCCACCTTGGCGCGGGCTCCGGCGCGGGAGTTGATGCCGGACTCGTTCAGTCTCACGTAGTGGTTGTTGTACATGTGGGCTGTGCCGCCCCGCAGCAGGGGTGCGCGGGAGTCGATGTTCTCGTACCGGTTGTGGTGGTAGGTGATGAAGCTGTTCGAGACGTCACTCTCGCTCGACCCGACGAGGCCACCGCGGCCGGAGTTGCGCAGGGTGCTGTAGGAGAGGGTCACGTACTGGGTGTTGTCCTTCATGTCGAAGAGACCGTCGTATCCCTGCGACTCACCGCCCGACGCCTCCAGGGTGGTGTGATCGACCCAGACGTTGCGGACGTTGCGCTCCATGCCGATGGCGTCACCGCCGTTGGAGGTGGGGGAGCCGGACTTCTTGACGTTCCGGATGGTCACGTTCTGGATGATGATGTTGCGGGCTTCACGTATGTGGATGCCCAACTGGTCGAAGACGGCGCCGCTGCCGACTCCGATGATCGTGACGTTGCTGATGCCCTTGAGCTCGATCACGCCGGCGGCGGTGTTGCAGCTGGCGCCCGACACCTTGCTGGTGTTGCCGTGGTTGATGGTGCCCTGGACCTCGATGGTGATCGGGGTGCTGCTGCTGGCCCGGCCGCACAGGGCCGCGTGGATCGCGGTTCCCGTGGTGGCCCGTACCGTCTGACCGCCCGCGCCGCCGGTGGTCCCGCCGTTCTGGGTCGCGTAACCGCTGGCGCTCCCGGCGGCTGCTGATGCTTCGGGTACCTGCAGAACCGCGCCGGTCGTGGCCGCGACAGCCAGCGTGGCCAGCGCCGCATAGAGCCGGAGTGCGACTGGTCGACTCATTCTTGTCTCCCCATTCGTCATTGAATGCTGGGTCTGCTGCTACATCGGTGGTCCTTTCGGCAGGCCGTGGGGGCTGCCGACCTGTTACTGGGCCGGTCGTCGGCCGGCTCACAAGTGGGTGCGCTGCTTGCAGTGGATCGGTTGCCGGTTCCGCCCGGGCGCGCTGCGGGCAAGCGCTTTCTATGGGAAGCTAGAACTCTTGCCGTGGACGCGTCAATAGTCGCGTACTTGATCATTATTCATGGACATGAACCCGTGTAAGGGTCGAGTCGGAGCCCGTCGACCCTCGGGCGCTGTGATGCAGGGCGCCCGGCGTCGCGTGCCGTGTCCGCCTCGAACTCGGCCGCACGGCCATCGATCTGCCGGTCTGCGCCCGGTGACTGCTCCTTGGAGGCGAGCTGTCCGCGTCCCTGGGGTTCCCCTTCGCGTGCGGATGCTCGCGTGGCGCGACGCTGCCCCGGCGGTCGGCCCCGCCCTCTGCCGCCGCGAGGGCGTGTGTGCTTCGGTCCTCACCGGCGTCCGGCATGCCGGTGTGACGGGGATCACTCCGGACGGAAAACCTGCCGCTCGTGCTCGACGTCTTGTGGGTGTGAGACCAGTGAGACGAGTGAGGGCAGCGCCGCATGAGCTGGACGAGGAGGGCCTCGTTCGGCTGGTGGCCAGGGGCGACCGCGGCGCGTTCGAGGAGTTGTACCGGCGTACGTCGCCGTGGCTGGCGGTGCGGCTGCGCCGCCGCTGCGCGGACGAGCAGGTCGTCGCCGAGGTCATGCAGGAGACGTACCTGGCGGTGTGGCGCGCGGCGGGTGCGTTCGCCGGGGCGGCGGCCGGAGGGACGGCCGTCGGCTGGCTGTGGACGATCGCGGCTCGCCGCCTCGTCGACGCCTTCCGGCGCCGGGCGCACCATGCGGAGCCCCCGCTCGCGGCCGCCCCTCAGCCCGTGGCGCCCGCCGCCGAGGAGGAAGCGCTCGCGGCGAGCGTCGGCGGTGACGTCGGGGACGCGCTGCGGCGTCTCGCGCCAGAGCTCAGAGAGGTATTGCGGGCCATGGTGCTCGACGGATTGACGGTCCGGGAGACCGCGGTCCTGCTCGGGCTGCCCGAGGGGACGGTCAAGACCCGTGCCCGCCGGGCCCGGATCGCGATGCGGGAGGCGCTGACATGAGAGTGGAGCACGCGTCGATGCGGATCATCGACGGTTACGCGCGCGGTGACACGGACATCGCCGCCGACGAGGTGTGGGCCCTGGAGGCCCATCTGGAAGCGTGCCGGGTGTGCCGTGACCGGCTTTCGGCCGCCGTCGAGGTGCGGGCGCCCGCCGTGGCGGCGCTGGTCGACACCGTGTGGTCCGACCTCGGACCGCAGCTGGCGGCCACCGCCACGATGCCGCACCGGCGGCGCTGGGCGGCGCGGTTGTCCGGTTGGCTGACGCCCACGATGGCGCCGTGGCTGGCGATGGTCGTGAGCGTGACCCTGCTTGCGCTTCTCTTCGATCTGGTCGGCACGGGCTACGGGGAGGTGTCCCTGGTGCTGCTGCTCGCCCCGGTTCTGCCCGTGCTCGGCGTCGCGGCGTTCTGGTCACGCGGCCTGGATCCGGCGTACGAACTCACGGTCTCCGCGCCGAGGGCGGGTCTGTACCTGGTGCTGCGGCGCACCACGTCCGTGCTCGCCGTGGCCGTCCCCGCGCTGCTGGTGGGCGGAGGGGCGACGGGGGTGACGGCCGCTCAGTGGCTGCTGCCCTGCCTGGCGTTCACCTCGACGACTCTGGCGCTCGGCGGTGTCGTCGGCGTGCCGCGTGCCGCCGCCGCGCTGGTCGCCCTGTGGGCCGTCGTCGTCGTGGCGCCGACCGTCGCAACCGGCCGCACGACCTTCGCCCTGCAGATGAGTGCTCTGCCCGCGTGGGGACTTCTCCTTGCGCTCGGCATCGGTGTCCTGGTCGCCCGCAGGGGCGCGTACTCCGTGCCGGGAGCTCACCGTTGACCACTGGAAACGACCCTCGGAAGGACCATCACATGAAGACCGCGGTGAGCGCGGCCGACCTCGCGCCGACGACATACGCCTGGCAGATCCAGGCCACCGGGCTGAAGGTCAGAGTCGGGCGGAAACGGATGGCGGTCGACGGGCTCGACCTGAAGCTCGGCACCGGCGTGCACGGTCTGCTCGGCCCCAACGGGGCGGGCAAGACCACCCTCATCCGGACGCTGGCCACCGTGCTGCGCCCGACCCAAGGAACCCTGGAACTGCTCGGCCAGTCCGCGGGCGGCATGGGCGAGCACCGTACGCTGCGCCGCCGGATCGGCTACCTGCCCCAGGAGTTCGGCTATTACAAGCGCTTCACGGTGCGCGAGTTCGTCGAGTACATGGCGTGGCTGAAGGAGGTGCCCAAGGCGGACATCCCCGGGGCGGTCCAGCGTGCCGTGGAGCGGGTCGGTCTGGCCGACCGCGCCGATGAGCGGATGAAGACACTGTCGGGCGGCATGGTGCGGCGCGTCGGCATCGCCCAGGCCATCGTCAACGACCCTTCGATCCTGCTGCTGGACGAGCCGACGGTCGGCCTGGACCCGGCGCAGCGGCTTCGCTTTCGCGAGCTGCTGCAGGAGTTGGGCGCCGACACCTGCGTGCTCGTCTCGACCCATCTGGTGGAGGACGTCGCCGCTGCGTGCACCGACGTGGTGCTCTTCGCGGAGGGCCGGCTGGTCTTCCAGGGCCCTCCGGACGAGCTGGCCTCGGTGGGCGGCCCCGAGCACGTGGGCGACAGCCCGCTGGAGCGCGGCTACTCGGCGATGCTGCAGAACCCCAAGCAGGAAAGGGGGACTTGGTGAACGTCCGTGTCCTGCGTATAGAACTGAGGCGCTCCGTCGCGCCGTGGGCCGGCGCTGTGGTCCTGACGAGCGCGCTGGCGTTCCTGTATCTGATCCCCGGAGAGTGGTGGCAAGGCGCCACAGCGTGGACGGCCCAGTGGACGTCCCTGGCGATGTGGACCCGCTCGCTGCAGTTCTACCTGTGGCCGATGGCCGTCGGGCTCGGGGCGCTGCAGGGCCTGCGCGACCACCGCTCGAAGATGTCCGAGTTGCTGACGAGCACCCCGAGGCCCGCCTGGCACCGGGCGACCATGCTTGCGGGCACGACGGCGATCACGCTGGTCTCGGCCTTCGCGCTCCTCGTCCTCGTGGGCGCGGTCCAGGTGTTCGCCAACACCGAGTACACGCACCTCGGGTGGCTGCCGATCTCACTGGTGGCGGCACTCTTCCTCGTCGCGGGGGCGATGCTGGGCATGGGAGCAGGGCGGGCCCTGCCGTACGCGCTCACCCCGCCGTTGCTGACCATGGGCGCCCTCGCGTTCACGGCTCTCATGCACATGTCTCTGGGCCGGACGGAAACGGCCCCCAACTCGATGGGGATCACGAGCACGGAGCCGAACCAACTCTCCTTGCTGTCACCGGAGACAGAGATCCGCGATGTGCTCGAAACGCTCTCCGCGTCCGTGCACGCCGGGCAGACGATCTGGCTGCTCGGCATGGCCGCGACCGGCTTCGCTCTCCTGGTCGCCGCGACCCTGCGTGCCCGGATGATCGCCCTGACCCCCGTCGTGGCGGGCGCGGTGATCGCCCTGCTCGTCCTCCCGACCGACCCGCGGCGGATGTACGTCGTCGACGAGGCCGCGGCGGAGCTGGTGTGTGACGGGCCGGTGTGTGTGACCGAGATGTACGAGGGACACCTCGCCGACCTCGCGGGCCCCGGCAAGGAGGCGCTGCGCCTACTGCGCGGCGCCCTGGGCAGCCAGGCGCCGGTCTCGGTCCGGGAGAACACCACCGTTCTGCCGGAAGGCTCCACGCCGCAGTGGTCCCGCGAGACCGTGCTCTTCGACTTCGACGACGACATCATCGCCGCCGCGAAGGGCAAGCAGCTGACCCGGGCCCTGGTCGCCGAAGCCATGGTGCCGGGATGCACCCCCGTCGGCTGGAGCGGCTTCGGGGGAGATGAATACGCGCAGACCGTCGCGGTGGGCTGGGTCTTCGGAGACCTCAGCATGCTTCCCGGCACGCCGGCAAACATGCGCCGCGAGGTCGACGCCGAGTCCCGCCCGGTGTGGAAGGAACTCAAGGCGCTCCCGCGGGCCGAACAGCTCTCGCGGATCAACGCGATGCGCGCCGCCGCGCTCTCCTGCGAGGGCGACGCGTTCGACGTACTGAAAGGCGGTGCGCCCCGGTGAGATGGCTGACGCTGTACGCGCGTTCGCGTCAGGTACCCGCGTCGCTCGCGGCAGTGGTGATCAGCGCGATGGCAGTGTGGGCGCTCACCCGGGACGCCACCGGGGAGCCTGCGGATCTGCGGTTGCCCGCGCTCGTCCTCGCCATGGGGGCGATGGCTGCCTCGATCGGGCTCAGCGGGCAGGACCTCGCGCTGGACCAGACCGCCGCCATCCGCTGGGCACCCCGCAGGGCGGCGCACGTGCTGCTCTGCGGCGTGGTCGTCGGCACGGTGCTGCTGGCCGTACAGACGCTGGGCGGGGATCCTGCCACCATCGCGTTCGTCGTGCGGGACTGCGCGGGCCTGATGGGGCTCGCAGCCCTGGGGGCGGCGCTCTCGGGCGGCCAGTACGCCTGGACGCTGCCGTTCGCCTGGGTCGCGTTCTCCTTTTTCGCTCCGCCTGCCACGAGTGTGCCGGCGCAGGTGGCGAACTGGATGCTGGTGCCGCCCGGCACCACGGCGGGCACCTGGACGGCCCTGGTCCTCACGGTCGTCGGCACCACGGCCTACGCCGTCGCCGGACCGAGACGGTAGCCGGACCGGTCCGGTCCGTCGGAGCAGGGCACGGGTCCGGCACCCGGGCCGCCGGACTGCCGTCGGGGCCCGTTGTCAGTGACGGGTGGCAGGCTGAGTGCTGTGAATGGCGACGAGCAGCTTCTGCGCGGTCGGGTGTACGGCCACGACCATGACGACCCCGACCCGGGCCCACGACGGGACCGGTCTTACGTGGTCCTGGTCGGCGGTCCTCTGGACGGATTGCTCCTGGACGTCACCGACTGGACGCCGGACCGGATCACTGCCGGCGCCGTCCTGTCCACCGAGCTCGGCCGGTTCGGCGCAGGCGGACACGCCTTGTACGACCCACGGCCGGGCGACCCGACCCGTTTCGACTGGTCCGGCGACAGCCCCTGAGCCGCCATGAGTGGACCTCATCAGGGCAGTGCGCAGAAAGCAGCAGAAAGCATTGGACGGGGCGATGACCGGGCTTGTAACTTGCAGTCGAACGTGACACCGCCCGAGGAGGTGAGACCCATGAACGCTGTATCGATGTGGGTGCTCCCCCTTGCCGTCACGGTCGGGCGATTGACGTAGGTGTCGCCGGGAGCGCCTTTCCGTCCAGGCCTCCCGAAAGGGCAACACCTGTGCACTCTCCGCACTTCACCGCCGAGCCGTCGTCGAACCACACGGCCGAGCGCGACGTCACTGTGGGCGACATCCCCGGACTCCGATCGTCGGCCTCCGGCGCCGACCGCGCACCTCTCGTCTTCGACTTCGACGTGATCATTGCCGGGTGCGGTCCGACCGGCGCGATGCTGGCCGCCGAGCTGCGGCTCCACGATGTTCGGGTACTCGTTCTGGAGAAGGAAACCGAACCAGTGTCGTTCGTCCGCATCGTCGGGCTGCACATCCGCAGTATCGAACTGATGGCAATGCGCGGACTGCTGGATCGTATTCTCGACCACGGAAGACGGCGTCCGGCCGCCGGATTCTTCGCAGCCATCGACAAACCAGCACCCCAAGGCCTGGATTCCGCCCACGCCTATCTGCTGGGCATCCCGCAGCCGGTCATCGTTCGCCTGCTCGAAGAGCATGTGATGCAACTGGGTGCGCAGGTCTGGCGTGGTAATGCGGTGGCCGCTTTCGAGCAGGACGACGAGGGCGTGACCGTCGAACTGTCCGACGGCGCACAACTGCGTGCGCGCTACCTCGTCGGCTGTGACGGTGCGCGCAGCACCGTGCGCAAACTTCTCGGTGTGGGATTCCCCGGTGAGCCCTCGCGCACCGAGACGCTGATGGGCGAGATGGAAGTCGGCGTTCCGCAGGAGGAAATCGCTGCCAAGATGACCAAAATGGGCAAGGCCAACAAGCGATTCTGGCTCAGGCCCTTCGGCGAGGGGGCATACAGCGTCCTGGTCCCCGCCGCGGGAGTCAGCGACCGCGCGGAACCGCCCACCCTCGAAGACTTCAGACAACAGTTGCGCGCCATCGCCGGAACCGATTTCGGCGTTCATTCCCCGCGCTGGCTGTCCCGCTTCGGGGATGCCACCCGGCTGGCAGAACGCTATCGGATCGGGCGAGTGCTGCTGGCCGGCGATGCGGCACACATTCATCCACCCCTGGGCGGACAGGGCCTCAACCTGGGTGTTCAGGACGCATTCAACCTCGGCTGGAAACTGGCAGCTCAGGTCCGCGGCTGGGCGCCGGAAACGCTGCTGGACACCTACCAGGCCGAACGCCGTCCGGTAGCCGAGGACGTGCTGGACAACACCCGCGCCCAGACGGAGCTGGCATCCACCGAACCGGGCCCGCAAGCCGTACGCAGACTCCTCACCGAACTGATGGACTTCAACGAGGTGAACCGCCGTCTGATCGAGAAGATCACCGCGATCGGCATCCGCTACGACTTCGGCGAAGGCCCCGACCTGCTCGGCCGCCGCCTCCCCGACATCGAGGTGAAACAGGGCCGCCTCTACGGTCTGCTGCATCGCGGCCGCGGACTGCTGCTGGACCGCACCGGCCGCCTGACCGTCGGCGGCTGGTCGGACCGCGTCGAGCACCTCGCGGATCCCACCGCGGTACTGGACGTTCCGTGCGTCCTGCTCCGCCCCGACGGCCACGTCGCCTGGATCGGCGACGATCAGCAGGACCTGGACGACCACCTCTCCCGCTGGTTCGGTAAGCCCGCCGACTGATGCCGCGCGGGGCCCGGCTGTAGTGCTCCACGATGGTCAGGGCGGGGATCTGTTGCCATCCGGCGGGCACTCGGCGGGCACACGCGACGGGCGTCCTATTTCTCTCTGTTCGGGTCTCGGAAGCGGCCGAATCCCTTCATGATGGCGTTGAGCGGTGAGCTGCTCGTCTCGGCCGCTTCCCGCACCGGCGGCCCGGACACAGCGTCACCGCTGGTGAACTCCGCCAATGCGGCCTGCGCTGCTTCAGCCGCCTTCTGGTAGAGATCACAGGATTTGGTCATGGCATCGAGCGCTTCGGCGTACTTGATGACCATGCCCTGAGCGTGCACCAACTCCTCGTCCGGGGTCAGCAGGTGCCAGCCCTGGCGCAACTGCGTCAGGGCCTGCTCGGCACCTTCGGGCAGCGGTCGCGGCAGCGTGGCGAACTCCTCGATGAGGTCGAGGAGTTCTGCTGGTTCTGAGCCGTCCAGGAAAACGCTGTGCACGGTGAAGCGCTCCGCGTCGTAGTCCGGGCTCCGCTGCTTCGTGGGCAGGACGACGGCGCCGCCGCGCGGCATCCGCACCTTCAGCTCCCGATGGATCGCGAAGTCGGCGATCTCGGACTGCGCCGGTGCGGCCCGGTGCTCGACCACCCGGTGCCGCAGACTCGGTGGCAGGAACGTGGAGACCGGCTGCCGCCCCCGCGCGTCGGGCGTCATGGCCTCATGCACCAGCACGTGGATGTACCAGGTGTCGCGGGAGCAGTCCCGCAGACGGCGGCGGAGCTCGTCCTCGTCCTTCGGCAGGTGGTTCGCCGTACGCAGTCGCACTCCGGGCACCACGTCGTCGTCCCAGGCGATGCGGTCACTGTCCGGCCAGAACATGGTGGCGGGCGAGGGCCACTGCGGGTCCCATGCCTGCTCCGCCTCGGCGGCCAGGACCCAGGTGATGCCCGCGCCGTCCGTACGGCGGGCATCGTGCTCGTACATGGTCAACTGTGCACGCACCGTGACGTCGTCGGCCACGCGCCAGCGGGCCTCGAAGAGCCGACGGGCTGACGGGCCGGGGTCGGCAGCCTCGTCCCGCGGGTGCAGGACAGTGGAGCGGGCCGCCTCCACGGGGTCGAGGTCCAGGAAGTCGTCGAGGACCCCGGCTGCCTTGAGGGCGATCAGGTTGCGCCGCACGTCCTGCTCGGGTTCGGACCCGAGATGGCGCCCGCGTGCCAGCCACGCGGTGTCGGGGACTGTTGTCGAAGAGCTGCTGTTCTTAACCATGGAACCGTTCTGTGGGAGATCAAGGCCCGACCAGTATGGTCCTTGCCGTTGAACGTGTCGCGCCGTCCTCTCGGCGCAAGGTGCGAGCGGGTACCTCATGCACCGCTGCCCGCTATCCCCGCCTCGGGAACCTGCGGCTCGTCCGCCGGACCACGTTGTCGGCGTCGGTGCCCCAACGGGGAGGCGCCCGGCCTGAGGCGTGGTCTTCCGCGACGAGGACTGCCAAGTCTGGGCGAGGTACTTCGAAAGTCCTGGCCGCGGAACTCGCCGAGCATCAGACGGAGCCGGTGGTTCGCCTCTGCAGGAGTCCGCATCGGTTGCGTCCCACCAGGGGATCGCAACGGAAGCCGCAGATCATGTGACTTTCGGCCTGGTGGCTCGTTGGTTCGGCCGTGGGGAAGAGGGAGCCGAGGCCGTGAATCGCCTCGACCGAACTGTGGTGGCGCCAGGCTGTGTGGCATGAGACCGGCAGGAGACCGGGTGCCCCTTGGAGAGGCTGCGTCCTCGCAGCCCTTGTGCGTCGGGAAGTATCGGCTGGGTCGCCGGGTCGGCAGTGGGGGACAGGGCACGGTGTACGAGGCGTACGACCCTGAAGGGGGCCGTGTCGCGTTGAAGTTGCTGCACGCTACGGAGGCGGAGGGTTCCGAGGCGGCACAGCGGTTGATCAAAGAGGTGGAGGCCACCCAAAGGGTTGCTGTCGCCTGCACCGCACGACTCATCGAGGCCGTCGTACACGGGCCGCGCCCGCATGTCGTGAGCGAGTTCATCGACGGACCGACCCTGCGGGCAGCGGTGGACGAGCACGGGCCGTTCCGGGGTGAGGACCTGCACCGGCTGGCGCTCGCCGTTGCCGTCGCGCTGTGCGGGATCCATGACGCACAGGTGGTGCACCGGGATCTGAAACCGGACAACGTCCTGCTGGGGTGCAGCGGGCCTGTCGTCATCGACTTCGGTGTCGCCCGGCTGTTGGACCTCACCGCTACGCAGCCGGCCGGGCTCGCGGGGACTCCCGCCTACACGGCTCCCGAGGTGTTCGACGGTAAGCCTGCCGGCCCGAGCGCGGACGTCTTCGCCTGGGGCGCCACCGTGCTGTTCGCTGCGACCGGCCGTGACCCGTTCGGCGGCGAGCACCTGGGACACACCGTCTCGCTCGTTCGCGGTGGTCGGCATGACCGGTCGATGCTGAGTGAACCGCTGGGTTCCCTGGTGGGAGCCGCTTTGGACGAGGACCCGGTGAACCGGCCGAGCGCGATGGGGCTGCTGTACGGTCTCACGTCCCGACCGGGAGGGCCCTGCGGCCAGGACGGGGAGGTGGCCGTGACGGAGGGCACCCGGCAGGCACGGTTGTTGCGGCCACCGGTCGGCTCGAGTGGCCCGCTGTTGCCCCTCGGCGACATCGCCGAGCATGTCTTCGCCGGCCTGAGCACCGCGGAACAGGACTCCGCGCGAGAAGTGTTCCTCCGTATGGTCGTCCCTGCTGACGACCGCACCGGCGTGAGCGACACCGTCCGCACGGTCGCTCTTGAGGAGTTGTCGGACGCCGACTCGCCGGGCCGCGCGGCATCGGTCCGCGGTGTGCTCACCGCGTTCACCGCAGCAGGATTGCTCACCTGCGGTGACGGCGATGTGAGCGGGGTAGCAGTCCGCAACTCCGCTCTGGTTGTGGCTTGGCCCCGACTGCGCTCCTGGATCTCCGATGACCGGGAAGGGCTGCGCATTCACCGCCGCTTGGGCGAGGGTGCCCGATCCTGGCAGGGCCATGGGCGCAAGGACGATGCGCTGGTGCAGGGCACCGAGCTCGAGCGGACCGTCGAATGGTCGACGACGGCACCGGCTCACATGCGGCTCAGTCCTCTTGAACAGGCCTACCTGGCGACGGCTCAGCGGGTAGGCCGTCGACGGCGCGCCCAGCGCCGGCGGCTGACCGTCACAGCTCTGGTGCTGGCATTCCTCGCCGTGGTCAGCGCCACCGTTGCCTGGAACATCAATACCCTGAGCGAGGAACGCCGCACGCGTCTGCAGCGGGAACAGATCGAGTCCGCAGCCCGTCGCGCCGCGTCGCGTGCCGAGGCCCTGCGGCGCTGGGACCCCTTGACCGCCAGGTTGCTCAATGTGGCGGCCTGGCAGATCGCGCACCTCGAGGAGACGCGTTCGGGCCTCCTGGCAGCCGCCACGCAGCCGGAGCGGGACGAACGCGTCGTTCCGGCGGGCACAGCGATGTTGTCGGACGACACGACCACCATTGCCCATGCGCGGGACGGAGCCCGCATCATCGTGAGTGATCTCGCCACCGGCAGGGTCAAGGGCACGCTCTCACTGAGGGCAAAAGGGTTCGATTCCGTGTTCTCGCGCGCCGTCATGAACCAGGACGGATCCGTGATCGCTCTGCCGAGCGAAGCCGGAGTCAGGCTTTGGCGGCCATCGTCACGCTCATTCGGCAAAGAAGCCTATGGAACTTCCGAGAGCGATCCCGTGGAGGTGTCCGGCGACGGTGGGACCGTCGCGACGAGCGAGGGCGGCGAACTGCACGTCTGGGACACCACGAAGGACCGCAGGACCGTCCGCGTCCGAGTTCGGTCCGTCGGCCCGTCATTTGTGGCCCTCAGCCCCGACGGTCGGCGGCTCGCGGTCGTCCGGCATGATGCGCTGGAGTTGTGGGACACCCGATCCGGACGACGTATCGGGCAGCCGCTGCTGCATACCGATGGCGTGGATTTGTTGAAGTTCAGTCCGGACAGTCGCTTGCTGGGCGTGGCCGGGGGAGTCGCCGACACCGTGGACAGCAGCAGAGACTGGGCCCTCGGCCTGTGGAACGCGCGTACCGGTGCAGCGAAGGACGCTGCTTTCCCATACACCGCGCACGATGTCAGGGGCGCTCGGGACATCAAGTTCGCTTTCAGCCCGGACAGTCAATTTCTGGCCATCGCCGAACGTGAAACGATCTGGATCAAGGACATCGCCGGAGAGGGCACCGTGGGGCGCTATGAACTGCCCGTGGTGGACACGCCCCCGAGCATCAGCTTCGGACGGAACTCGCGCGTCCTGCACTACGTCGCGACTACGCTTGCCCACCGCGAGCATTCAGCGGTCCGCACCATCGGATGGCAGTCGCATGCCACGCAGTACGGCATTGGACCGTCGCGCAACGCGACGTTCAGCGGGGACGGAAGCCGTCTGGCGGTGAGCCGGCAGTCCGGACGCGGAACATCCCGGTCCTTCGTGGAACTGCACGACACCGTGGGTGGCCGGGTGGTCGGAAAACCATTTACCGCGGCCAAGGGCGCCAAAGTGTCGGGGATCTCGCTGAGCCGCGACGGCCGCACCCTGGCAGTGACCGGCAAGGGCGCGGTTACTGTCTGGGACACAGAACGGCATCGAGTCCGTGCCGTTTTGCATCCAGGTATCGGGGAGAGCAACAGTTCCTACTACTACGAGTCACCGGTGGGCGTCGTCCTCTCCGCCGACGGCAGACACCTCGCGACCCATGGGCCCAACTCCCTGCGGCTGTGGGCCGTGTCCAACGGTCGCGTGACCCGCTCGGTCCCGAAGGTCACGGGCCTGCCCATCGCCTTTGCACCGGACAGCGCCACGGTCATTACCGACGAAGGCGAGATCGTCGACACACGAACCGACATCATCCGTAGACCCTTTCACGGCTCATCCACCAGGCGGGTGGCCGTCAGTGGCAACGGACACATACTGGCAGCCGACGAGGGGGACGAACGGGTACGTCTGTGGGACCTTGCCCGGCGCCGGTCCATTGGCATCGTCGCATCGAACTGGGTGAGCCATGGATTGCTGTTCGGTGAACCGCCAGTAGAGATGGCCTTGTCGGCGGACGGTCGCACGCTGGTCACAGCTCCCCAGAATGGCGACCCGGTGGAGCTGTGGGACACGAGCACCCTCCGCAAGATGGGCGATCCGCTCCTCCTGAGGGACCAGCCGTCCCGCCTTGCCTTCAGCGCCCGCACGGGACAACTACTGACCACCTCCGACGGCGGAAGCGACGACGACGGGAAGACCCCGCTGCTGGAGAGCTACGCCTTGGCGCCGCAGGCGATCGTCAAAGCCGTATGCACGGAAGCGAGCCGCACGTTGAGCAGGCAGGAGTGGCAGACCCACATCCCGAACCTTCCCTACCGGAACATCTGTCCCTGATCCCGGGCAGACCGTGCGCTCCCTCACAGGCGGCGCACCCCTGCCCCCTCAACCGCCAGCAATTCGAACAGTGTCGTCCGAAAACGCTCCCGTGCGGCTTCGGCCGCGCGCACCGCCTCCCGCACCTCCGCCGGAACCGGACCCGCCGCGACGCCGGGGCGGGCCGCATCGCCCACTACATGGCGACGCAGAAGCTCCGTCGCGCGGGCCATCGCCGCGAACAGCGGGGCCGTCATCCCCTGTTCGTCATCGGCCGACGACACCCACACCCCGTCCAGCATCAGTCGCGCTGCCGCCTCGTCCGTCTCCCGCCGCAGCCTTGCGAACTCCTCGTCGAAAGCTGCCAGTTCCACCTGCTCTCCTGCCTCCAGGCGGCTCAGCGTGGCCACGATCGCCTGCATCCACGCGCTGCCCACCAGACGGAAGCACACGATGCGGTCGACCCGGGCCTGTGCGCTCTGCACCGCGCCCAACTCCCGCTCGTGTTCGTACTGCAGGCGTTGCAGCTCGAGAGCGTTGCGTGTCCGCATCTCCTCCAGCCCCAGTTCGTGCAGGCGCAGTTGTTCCTGCAGTCCGGCATTCGCCTCGGCCTGCCGCCTCTGGAGCCGCAGAGGGCCGAACCACCCTACGAGCCCTGTGGCCAGGACGCCGACGAGGGCTCCCGCGAGGGTCGCCAACGCGTTCCCGTCTTCCATCGGGCCATCATGGCGTCTCGTCGGGCATCCTGTCGGTGAGACGGCGGAGCAAGGGCTCTGGATGCCTTGTGGGCATCGTGGCGTCACTACACGTGAGTCGTCCACCGGCTCAGCACGGAAGGAAGAGGACATGTTCGACTACGTCCACGGACTACGCCCTGAGGAGGCCGCACGCTGGGCCGCGCTGGTCGAGCAGTCACGACCCATCCTCGAGAGCGACGGCATGGAGGCCGTCCAGGCCTTCCTGGCCGAGCGCGGTGTGGCCGTCATCCATGCGATCGTGATCACTCGGGAACTGCTGGGTCGCGCGGAGACACCGCTGCAGGTCGCCATCGAGATCGTGGGTACGAGTACAGCTCGGCAGTGAGTTCGGCGAAGCCCACTTCCTGGCCGCGGCGGGTCGGCCGGAGCGCGTCGGCGCCCCTACCCCGCGCTGCGTGACCTGCTGGACACCGTCGCACCCGGCGGCGCCCTGCTGTTGGCCTCCCACGACCTCGCCGACCGTTCTGATCAACGAAGCCCGCGCGCGAACCGCTCCCGATCGTCGATCAGTCCCATTCATTGAAGAGAACCGCGCCGACGGTCTCTGGCTGCCAGTACTTGATCTGCTGCCACTCCCCGGCGGACAGAGCAGAGGTGTCCGCCTCCGTGAGCGGCGCCTGGAGCAGCAGCGCGCTCAGGATGGTGAAGCCGAAGTCATCGAGGGTGGTGGCCCAGGCCGGGGGATCCTGGAACTCGGTGGTGTGCCAGTGGCGTTGCTCGGCTACGAAGGCGACCAACGGGAAGTGGGCGTGGAACAGCGCGACTTGTGTGCCGGCCCGGTCGTCGATCGTGGCGGTGTGGAAGCTCCGCGGATACTTCTGCTCGGTGAAGTCCCCGACTCGTCCGTGGCCGGCCCGTGCTGCGGCGTGCCAAGCAGTGCGGCACGTCCTGGGGTCGACGTCCGGCAATGGCGGGTCGCTGAAGTGCCCAAACCCCGTGGAACCCCGTCCCAGACCGAAGGCGGTTCGATCTCTGTCCACGCTCTCCACCCCGAACAGGTAGCTCTACCGGCGCCGTGGGGCCTTCGCAGGGCAGAGGTGGTGGCAAGCCGCCGTAGGGCAGGGGGTGAACTGACCGGGCTGAGGCTCCCTCGGTGTCGGGGTGCATGACTGCTGCTGGTGCTGTGACCACATGGGTTCACCGGCATGGCGTGGCAGCGTGCCCAGTAGGCGATGCATTTCCGGGCCGCCCGCCCGTGGACGAGGCGGCGGTGGTGGGTCAGTTACTCGCCGAGCCGCCGCGGGGAGGCGAGGTTGTCCGCCCGTTCGTGACGGTGTGCCCGCTCCAGCCCGGCCGCCCTTGCCCCGCCTCTGGCTCGGCCCACTCGCCACTTCGCCCGTCGGTGGCATCCGCCCCGACGGGTGACTATGGGCTGACGAGACTGGTGCAGGGTCGGCGAGCACGCGGTCAGAACCAGTGCAGGCAGTGCGGGGGACGGTCGGCGCGGAAGAGGGAGTCAGCGAGGGCGGCCGCGTCTGGGCGGTGGGCTTGGATGTGTCCGGCACGTATGAGCGTGCTCGGGGCGGTGCCGCCGAGGTAGACGGAGCCCAGGTCGCGCACGTCCAGGGACAGGTCGGGCTTCCGGTCCGTGGGGACGCAGTCGGCCTTGCCGTCCCGGACGGTCAGCAGGTAGCGGCCGTGTTCGCCGAAGAACGGGTCGTCGATATCGAGGACGAGCTCGCCGTCCGTGACCCAGCCGCGCGCGGTCAGCGCACGCGGGACGTCCAGCAGCCGCACCCAGAGCCAGTCCATGTCGTCGCTCACCTCGCCGGCGCGGAAGTCCGCGAACTGCCAGCGCAGCGGGTGCTGGGGTGGGACGTGCTTGAACACGACCTTTGAGACCAGGTCGTGTCCGAGTACGAACCGGGCCAGGGCCGTGAAGACGGCGTCGTCGGTGGTGATGGTCTCGTCGACAGTCAGGGTGCCGGACTTGACCGAGTAGCTGGCGTACCCGTCCGGGACGCCGTCGGCGTCCCGGTGGACGGCGACGTAGCGCGGCGTCGGCGAGATAGGCGGCTGCCCCGCGCGCAAGGCCCACCAGCGGTGCGGGCGGGACAGCGCGCCGGGCTGGGCGCGGCGGTACCGGTCGTAGACCTCTTCCAGAATCGCGCCGCACTCGGCCCGACGCAGCACCTCGACCGAGCCGTTGTCCGAGCCGGCCGCTGGTGCGTCGGCCACTCCGCGTGCCCGGGAAACGGCGAGATCAGCCTTGGGGCGCTCCACCGTCAGCTGCGCCGTGTAGGTCGCCGGTCCGTAGCCGAACCTGCCGTAGATCGAGGCCTCGGAGGCCAGCAGCACGGAAAGGAACTCCCCGCCGGCCCGCAACTCAGCGAGCTGATGCCGCATCATCGCGCTGAGCACGCCCTGGCGCCGGTGCGAGGGCAGGACGCCGACGGCGGTCACCCCGGAGACCGGGACGAGGGTCTCACCGGGCAGGGTGAGCTCGAAGGAGTGCGCGGCGGCGGTGCCGACAGGCCGCCCGTCCGGCGTCAGGGTGAGCAGACAGCGGTCCATTTCGAGCGCCGACCACCAGAGCCCGCCGCCCTCGACCGGGGGTTCCGGGAAGAGCCCGAACGCGGCATGGACTGTGTCGACGAAGACGTCGAGATCCTTGTCGGTCGTGGGACGGATCTCCATTGTTGCCGCTGCCTCCTCGGAATACCGGCACCACGACTCATGGTGTCTGGCCACAGTGCAGCGTCAACCCGTAGCCAGGGCAAGCGAATTACGGCCGGGCCCGCAGCCGGACGCGGCACAGCCCGGGTCCCGGGGGTGCCCCGATGTGTTTGGTCAAGGTCGAAGGCCAGTAGGGGTGCCGTCGCAGAGCATCGCGAAGAGGACGTCGGCCCGGCGCCTGGCGAGGCCCCGGGACCGAGGGCATCGCCTGCGTCAGGCAGCATGAGCCGGGCTCCTCGTCGGTGGGGTCGTGGCATCCGCATGGCCGGAAGGCTGCCGGGCCGGTGGCCGGCGAGCGGCACCCCAAGTGAACGACGGAGGCAAGAGATGACGGCAGACGCGGTTGATTCGCTCCGCTGGGCCGTGGCCTGGGTGTGTGTCACCTTCACCCGGGGCGTGAGCTCTGAGGAGGTTTTCACCCGGTACGGGGCCGACCCGGACCAGGCGCGCCTGCTCGACTGGGATGCTGCCTTGGATCTTGCCCCGGGCGACGAGGAGGCCTCGCTCCTGCGGGCCGGCTCACTCGGTGAGTGGACGTTCTGCGTCGAGGAGGATGGCGGCATCGGTGCTTTGGACGGCCCGCTCGCGAAGCTGTCCCGGGGTACCGAGACGTACAGCATGGCGACCACCGACGGTATGAACGTCTTTCAGTACTGGCGTGACGGCGAGTGCGTCGAGAATTTTGAGCCCGGCATGGAGTACACCCGGCCCGAGCCGACCACAGCCTGGTGGGATCGGGTCGAGGCGGCACTCGCCGCGCACGAGGGCGAGGACGCCGGGATGGCGCCCGTGATGGCCCTCATCCTCGACCACCTCGGCATCACCCTGGACGACGCGACCCTCGCCAGGCCCTGGCCCAGCCTGACGCTCGCCGAGGACGAGGTGCCGTCCGCACCACACGGCGACACCTACGCGGGCGAGGGACCGGTTCCCCGCGGAACTGCCCCCACGGCCGCGCGAACCGGGCCCGGCCGTGAGTCGCCCCGGTCCGCGGGCCGTTGAGGTCCGCTTCTGTGATGCGGGAAACTGCGCCCTGGGATCCAGGCTCACTAGCCGTGGATCATCTTGTGGGCGACCTCGGGGTCACGCCCGCGTGCAGGCAGTCCCGTTGAGGCTGAACCCGCCCGGAGCGGCGAAGGCGCCGCTGTAGGTGCCCTGGAACCCGAACGTCTGGCTGCCGCCGGGGGAGATGCTCGCGTTGTGCGCGAGGCCGCTCGCCGTGACCGGTCCCGAGGACGGCGACACGGAGGCGTTCCAGGCGCTGGTGATGCTCTGGCCGGAGGGCAGGGTGAAGGCGAGTCGCCAGCCGTCGAGGGGCGCCGAACCGGTGTTGGTGGCGGTGACGTTCGCGGTGAAGCCGCCCTGCCACACGTTCGTGGTGTACGCCACCTCGCAGGCCGCGCCGCCGCCCGGGCCGCCGGGCCCGCCGCCCCCTGTGTTGACGGTCGAGGAGAACGAGTTCACGGTCAGGCCCGTGCCGTTCTGCCAGGGCTCGAAGCCGGCCTGAACGCTCGTCAGGTACCAGTTGTTCTGCGCCAGTCCCCGGGTCACCGCCTGCCGGACGAAGTCCATCACGTCGAAGCTCCAACTGCCGATCGCCGACGGGGCGACGAAGGACAGGACGTCGTTGGCACCGTTGTTGCCCGACCAGACCTGCCAGGTGCGTCCGCCCACGGTCGCCGTGCCGACCTGGGTGCCGATGGGCTGGATCGGGCCCACCTTGTTGAACCAGATCATGATCTCGGTCCGGTTCACGCCGTCGGTGCGGGGCGCCGGGTCCAGCCAGATGTCGTACGAGGCGTTGTACACGGCATCGCCGACATAGCCGTACGAGATGCTGCTCGGCGCGCTGGAGATGCTCGAGAGCTGCGCGGGGAGAGCGGTGCCCGGCGAGCAGTTGGTGTAATGGCAGCCGTTGAACAGGGAGGGGTACGACTTGGGCGCGCCGTTGGTGGGTACGGAACCGTCGGCCCGGGAGACCCGGAAGCCGGTGTCGGTGGCGGTGACGCACTGGGGGTCGTTGGTGCCCCAGCGGTTGTTCTGGACGACATAGCGCCCCTGGACGACGGTCGAGCCGAACTGTTCGCAGACGGTCGTGTCGGCGCGGGCGGGCAGCGTGGCGGTGGAGAGTGCGGCGATGGTCGCGAACGCGGTGACGAGCGCGCCCAGCGCGCCGCGCACGGCTCGTGGAAGATGCGGTAACGGTCGCATGGGGACCTCTTTCGGAGCTGCCGGGAGATGGACGTGGTGCTGGCACTCCCGGGTTCCCCGTGTTGGGAGCGCTCCCATTTCCGTTCTGCTGGGACTGTAGAAGGCAGCCATGACCCTGACAACCCTTGCGGTAGCCGTGCGATGCGAATGCCCGGCGTGCGGCCCGTAGGGCCGATGTTGCATCACCTGCCTGTGCGAGCCTCGCCTCATGCGGGCCGCACCGGCTTGGTCTTGGGCGGTCGGGCGGCGACGTTTGGGCGGCCGGGTGGTAGTAGTTGATGCTGACCGGTCATACGAGGAGTGTCGATTCGTGAGCCCATCCCTGCATCTGGTGAAGATCACTCCGGAGAACGTCGATGCGGTGTGCCGACTGCGCGTGGGGCCCGGCCAGGAGCGATTCGTCGACCCGGTCGTGACCTCACTGGCCGAGGCCTACGCGTACGGGGAGGTCGCCTGGCCCCGGGCGATCCGTGACGGGGAGCGGTTGGTCGGGTTCGTCATGGCCGGCTTCGACCCGGCGAACACCGTGGAGCCGTATCGGAGTTATCTGTGGCGCCTCAACATCGCTGCGGATCAGCAGCGCCGGGGATACGGCAGCTTCGCGGTGGCGGCGGTGTGTGCCGAGGCCCGGCGTCGCGGTGAACGACGGCTGTGGGTGTCGTGGGGGCCGGGTGACGGTGGGCCGGAGCCCTTCTACGCGCGGCTCGGGTTCCGCGTCACCGGCGAGGTGGTCGACGGCGAGATCGTTGCCGAACGGGAGCTGTAGCGAAGCGCTCGATGACGCCGCGGCCACTGTCTCCGGGCCGGGATACGACTCGCGCGGGGCATCGATCCGCTGGTGGGACTCGCGGTGCGGTTGCGGGAATTGGGCGCGGAGGTGCGGGTGTGCAGCGAGACCTGACTCGGACAGCCGGGCGTGAAACGGCGCTCAACCAGTCACGGCGTCGTCTCGCCCCGTACCAGCGGGTGGCACACCGGCTGGACCCCCTCAGGGAGGTCGTCCGGCCGGCACCAGCGGGCCTCCAGGATCTCGAAAGGATCGAGGCTGAGCTCCCCACCCACCAGGCGGGCCTCGTAGGCCACCTCCAGCCGGGTGCGGAATCCACTGTTGAGCATCACCAGACGACCTGCCTCCACATCGAGTCCCGTCTCCTCCTTGACCTCGCGCACCACGGTCGAACGGAAGTCCTCGCCCTTGCGCGCGAAGCCGCTCGGCAGTCCCCACTGGCGGCCAGGAGACCACATGCGGTGCCGCAGCAGCAGGACCCGTCCCTCGCCGTCACGCACGACACCAGTCACGCCCACGACGAACTTGGCGTTCAGGAGCCACATGACGCGGCTCTGGACAGGGCGCAGCAACCGCCAGACACGGACAAGGAGTCGTCGCACGAGGCCTCGGAGGGGTGAGGGAAACGGTGGGCAGGGTGTGGCACCCATCTGAAGGGGAGCGGGGGCACCACTTGCGTGGAACGGTACCGACCGGGCGTCCCCAAGTGCCAACTCGCAAGGATCGCCGCCGAGCCTTTGGTCGGTGTGCCGCAACGCCTGGATGCGGTCCTCATTGGCGCCTCTCCTGCGGCCCTGACGGAGAGCGGCGCGCAGCGGTCGACCAACTCGATGTGCTGGCGGCCCGGTTGACCGGCGACGCGAGGGCTGGAGGGCAGGCAGGACGGGCGCTCAACTCAGATCGGACATGTCGAGTACGAAGCGGTAGCGGACGTCGCTGCGGCGGAGGCGGTCGAGGGATTCGTTCACCTGAGATGAAGGAAGCACCTCGACCTCGGCGAGGATGCCGTTGTCGGCGCAGAAGCCGAGGCCTTGACCTGGCTGCCCGCTACTCGTCAGATGGCGGATCCGGCGGCCCGCAGCTCCCGCACCAGAGCACGCACGACGGCGGAGTCGGCGAGCTCCGGGGTGGTCACATAGCCAACACGGCGCGTCGGGCGCTCCGGACCGAGATCGGTGATCTCGATCGAGTCCGTTGCTCCGACCAGGGAGAGCGCGGGCATGATCGCCATTCCGTGCCCCCCGTTCACGAGTGAGAGCACTGCTCCGTCGTCCTCGGCCTCGATCGTGGCTCGCGGGATCCAGTCCTGCGCGCCCCACCAAGCGCGGGTGTACGAGCCGCAGTTCTCGGCCCAGTCGACCAGCGGCAGCGAGCGCGGAGCCGGGTGTCCGGCCGGATGCACCAGGGAGTAGCACTCTTCGAAAAGTCCGCTCGCCACCAGTCCCGGCGGCAGCGGCGCTCCGTCCAAGGTGGCAAGGGCGAGATCCGACCGCCCGTCGGCCACCTCGCCCGCCGTGCCGCGCCCGACCTCGCGGACGATCCGCACCTGCGGCTCGATCCCGGGATACCGCGCGCGCAGCCGCTGCAGGACCGGCGGCAGCAGGTGCAGCGCGGTGCTGCGGAAGGCCGCGATCCGCAGCGGGCCCTCCGGCCCCTGCGTCGCCTCGGACCGGGCGGCTTGCCGCGCCTCGGCGACGAGAACGTCCAGCAGCCGCAGGGCACGGCGCGCGTGTGCCACAGCCATCTCCCCCGCCGGAGTGGGTCTCGCACCACTGCGGCCGCGTTCGAACAGAACGGCGCCGATCTTGCGCTCGCTGCCGCGCACCGAGTGGGAGACCGCGGACTGCGTGAGGCCGAGTGCCTCGGCCCCGGCCGAGAAGCCGCCGGCGTCCGCAACCGCCACCAGGACGCGCAGTTCGTGCGGAGCGAGATCGGTGTCGGTCGTGCGGGCCACAGGGCGCTCACCTCAAGGTATGAGAACTGCTCATGGAACAGGGCGTCACATGAGCCCAACCGCCTGCCCGAGGGCTCCATTCCCGTCCTACGGTCCCGTCATGACCGAGCTCGCGATCACCGTCCAGCAGACCGCCCGCCCCCAAGGTTTCCCCGCCACCAAGGATTTCGCCTTCGTCGAGTCCGCGATTCCCGACCCTGCGGTCGGCACCGCGCTCGTGGAGAACCTCTACTGGTCCGTCGACCCGTACCACCGCGAAATGATGGACGACGTGCCCGGCGGCTTCGCGCTCCACGCACCGCTCGAGGGCCGGACCCTCGGGCGCGTCGTCGCCTCGCGGACGCCGGAGCTGCCCGAGGGCGAGATCGTGTTCCACCGGCAGGGCTGGCGCACGCACTCCGTGGTCCGACCCGAGGAGATCCGCAAACTACCCCGCTTCGACGGGGTCCCTCTGACGGCGTACCTGAGCGTCCTCGGCGGCACCGGACTGACCGCCTACGTGGGCCTCACCCGCATCGCCCGGCTCCGCGAGGGCGACAAACTCTTCGTCTCCGCCGCAGCCGGCGGCGTCGGTACGGCCACTGGCCGGTTCGCCCGGCTGCTGGGCGTCGGCCGACTCGTGGGCAGCGCGGGCTCGGCGGCCAAGGTGGACCACCTGACCCGGGAGGTGGGCTACGACGCGGCGTTCGACTACCACAGCGGCCCCGCTGCTGAACTGCTTGCCAAGGCTGCACCGGACGGCATCGACGTCTTCGTCGACAACGTCGGCGGCGAACAGTTGGCCGCCGCGGTGGGCGCCCTGCGCGAGTTCGGGCGCATCGTCCGGATCGGCACCATCAGCCGCTACAACACCCCGGACGCGCCCCCGCCGCACTTCAACTACTCGGACATCGTGGAGAAGAGCCTCCGCATGGAGGGCTTCCTGGTCAGCAACTACCGCGACCTGCAGGACGAGCTGTACGAGTTCGCGGTCCCCCATCTGCAGAGCGGCCGGCTGGCGCTGGACCAGACGGTGGTGGACGGGTTCGAGCACATCGTGGACGCATTCCTGGGCATGCTGAACGGCAAGAACACCGGAAAGATCATCGTGCGGGACCACGCGTAGGACTGGTCCGGCCGTCGCGCGCGTTCCGCATCACTTCGGCGGCCGCGCACCGAAGCCAGGCAATGCCAGGTCAGAGCAGAGCGGGGAGGCCCCGGTAATCGGTCCTCACCGTGATCGCTACTGGCTGGGTGGTGGACGGCGGCGCATCCCGTGCCACATCAGTGTGCCTCCGATGGCAAGTAGTGCGACCAGGGCGAACGCGGGGCCGGCCAGTGTGAGGGTGTGCCGGAGGGTGGCCGCGGCGGCGTATCCGATCCCGGCTTCGGCGGTGGCCCACGTGCAGGCGGCGACGATGCTGTAGGGGGCGATACGCCGGTAGGGCAGGCGGGTGACGCCCGCGCAGTGCGGGGCGAGGGTGCGCACCACCGGCAGGAACCGGGCGAGGAAGACCGCTCGGCCACCGTGGCGCGTCATCAGGGTCTCGGCCTGATGCCAGGCGGGGCCCGGTATCCGGCGGCCCATGCGGCCTCCGCGCAGCCTGTCACCGAGAAATCGGCCGGTGCGATGGGCGAGGAAGTCCCCTGCCATCACGGCTGCGGCCGCGGCTGCGATGACGAGTGGAAGGCTGATGTGGCCGGTACGGGCCAGCGCGCCCGCAGTCAGGAGCAGAGTGAGTGTCGGGATGAAGGCGCCGACGAGGAGGATCGATTCGGCCAGGACCGCGGCGGCCACCACCGCGTACGCGGAGGCCGGCGGGAGGTGGCCGAGGGTGTCGGACAGCGCGTTCACCGCCCGGCCCCGTCGAACTGCGCCTGGGGGGCATCCGCGGCGGTGGTGAGAGGACGTTGCAGGTGCCAGACGTGGGCGGGAGGAAGATTGCCCCACACTGTCCAGCGGCCCGTGGCGTACGAGCGCTGATAGGCGGCCATGATGTCGTCCACTGCGGCGTGGCGGCGGGCTTCGTCCCGCGATGCCGTCAGGGCACGGGCCTTCCGGGTGCCGAGGTAGGCGAAGTAGGTCAGGGTGCCGCCGGGATGGAGCAGTTCCAGGTAGCGGTCCATGATGCGCTCGACCTGCTCGGGGTTGAAGTTGGTCAGGGGCAGTCCCGAGACGATGACGTCGTAGCGCTGGTCGGTGTCGAGCTGCTCGACGTAGGTCTGGTGCACGGTCACCTGCTGGGACCTGGCAGTCAGGTGTGGGTCGGTGGCGACGAGTTGGCGCAGTCGCGCGGCGAAGCGTGGGTTGGCCTCGACGATGTCCAGGCGGCTGCCGCGGGACAGCTGCGGGAGCAGGGCGC
This sequence comes from Streptomyces sp. BV286, assembly GCF_019090165.1. Lineage (GTDB taxonomy): Bacteria > Actinomycetota > Actinomycetes > Streptomycetales > Streptomycetaceae > Streptomyces. The sequence goes on along the minus strand of NZ_JAHRIB010000181.1, from coordinate 90,908 downwards.
GGGTGACCGGGCCGGTGCCGGCACCGGCTTCCAGGACCGCCAGGGGGCGGGGCGCCTGGATGCGAACGGGTTCGGTGAGCGCGCGGGCCAGAGCCGTGCTGCTGGGGGCTATGGCGCCGGTGGTGCGCAGATCACGGGCCGCTTCGATGAGGAACATCCAGCCTTCGGCGTTGCGCTGCGCCAGGACACGGTCGTGGGAGGTGGTCCAGTGGTTCATGGAAATTGACGCTAGGAGGCGGCGTACGGCATCGGATCAGCCGTTCTGCGGCGGTGTCCCCCTACGAAAGTAGGGGGTGGGCATCGTCGATCGTCGGATGGTGCGTGGCGAGAAACTGCCTAGGATCGCAACGGTGAACAGGAGCAGGGCTGTGAGAGGGGCAGCGTCCTTCGGGCGCACAGGCATCGTGGCGGTTGCCGCTCTGGCCGCCGCGGGCAACGGCGCGTCCGTCAACGATGGCCAGTACATGGCTCCGGTCACCGCCTCGGCGGTGGTGTGCGCGGTGGCCTTGCTCGTGCCACCGCTGCGATGGCCTCTCGCACCGATCCTGGTCACCGCCGTCACCGCGTGGTGGGGCTGGCTCACGGTGCCGCTGCTCGGCATCATCATGTTCGACCTGGCCGTCGCCCGACGGGTGCGGATCGCCGCGGGCTGCGCCGCCGTTGCGCTCGCCGCCAACCTGTGGGGCTGCCCGGCGACCCGGGTGTGGGCACAGGAGCGGTATGTGTCGGTGCTGTTCGTGCTGCTCTTCGCCGTCGTCCTCGGACTGTGGCTCGGCAGCCGGCGGCGTCTGCTTCAGGCGCTGGCGTCCGACGTGGAACATCTGCGCGTCGAGGCACAGTTGCGTGAAGAGGCCGCTCGGGTCGCGGAACGTTCCCGAATCGCTGCCGAGATGCACGACGTGCTGGCCCACCGGCTGAGCCTGATCGCCCTGCACACCGGTGTCCTGACCACCAGGAGCGCCACACTGCCCCCACCCGTCGCCGAACGCCTCGCTTTGCTGCGCGCCACATCCGTTGAAGCCCTCACCGATCTGCGCGACGTTCTCGGTGCCCTGCGCGCCCCGGACACCACGTCGGCCGGGGGAGTGCTCACGCCGGTCATGAGGGAAGTGGAGGAGCTGGTCGACGAGGCGCGCGCCGCCGGCCAGCACGTCGAGCTGACCTGCGAAGGCTCTCCCGAGCGGGCCCCGACCACCCACCGGCTGGCCGTTTACCGCATCGTCCAGGAAACACTGACCAACGCACGTAAACACGCGGACAGCGCCCAGGTGACCGTACTCATCGACTACCGGCCGCCCGCCACACGCGTCGAGGTCACCAACCCCGCCGGCTCTCCCCGCACGGACACCGTCGGCAGCGGCTACGGACTCGTCGGCCTCCGGGAACGGGTCGCCGCCCTCGGTGGCGAGCTGACTGCCGGACCGGCCGGCGCGGGCGCCTGGCGGGTGGCCGCCCGCATCCCCCACCCCGCTGCCATCGAACAGAACGGCACCTTCACATGATCCGCGCCATGATCGTCGACGATGACGCCCTGGTCCGCCTGGGCCTGACCGACCTCCTCGACGGCGACCCGGGCATCGAGGTGGTGGCCCAGGCCGCCGACGGCCTGAAGGCCATCGAGCAGGCCACCGCGTACCGCATCGACGTCGCCCTCGTCGACGTACGGATGCCCCGCATGGACGGCATCACCGCCACCACCCGCCTGCGGGCCCTGCCGTACCCGCCCAAGGTGATCACCCTGACCACTTTCGACCTCGACGAATACGTCTACGACGCACTTGCCGCCGGAGCCGACGGCTTCCTCCTCAAGGACACCGAGCCGGCCGAGATCCTGCGCGCCGTCCACCTGGTGGCGGCCGGTTCGGCCATGCTCTATCCTGCCGCGGCCCGCCGCCTCATCGACCGCTACCACGCGACCAACCAGCCCCGGGTCACTGCTGCCCAGGCGCGGTTCGAGCGCCTCACGCCCCGCGAACGTGACGTACTCGCCCTGCTGGCCCGGGGGGACACCAACGCCGACATCGCCGTACATCTGACCATGCGCGAGAGCACCGTCAAGGCACACGTCAGCCGCATCCTGACCGCGCTGGAGGTCACCAATCGGGTCCAGGCCGCCCTGGTCGCCCGAGACGCCGGCCACACCCCCTGACATGAACCACACCGAACATGTGGCCACTCCCAGGTCGGTATGGATGTCGCGGGGCAGCGGGAACAGGCCGCACCGTGCGGAAGGATCTTCCACATCGGCGAAGTCCTCGGAACTCGACTCAGCCGCCCGGTTGTTCCGGTCCTGTGGCAGGCGGCCAGCTTTGGAGGGCCATGTCGGCCACCTGCTGGAGGTCGTCGCGCGAGGCGCCGCTGGCGGCTTGGACGGCGATGCCGTTCGCCACGGTCATGAGATAGCGGGCGAGCAGGCCGGGGTCGGTGCCGGGGGACAGGTCGCCTTCGTCGACGGCTTGCTGGAGCCGGTCGCGCAGGAAGGCGGTGTGTTCATTGCGCCAGGCGATGAGGGCGTCGCGGGCGTGGCTACCCGGCTCACCGGCGGCGAGGGACCCTTGGACGCCGAGGCACCCGGTGGGGCAGCCGCGGCGGGTGGTGGCGCGGACGGAACCGTTGAGGAACGCGGTGGCCACCTGCAGGGCGGTCGGTTCCTGCAGGGCGCGGGCCCCGTAGGAGGCGGGCCCTTCGGTGTAGCGGTCCAGAGCCTTGCGGAACAGGTCCTCCTTGTTGCCGAAGGCCGCGTACATGCTGGTGCGGGTGATGCCCATGGCATGGGTCAGATCCGTGAGGCTCGCGCCTTCGTAGCCCTGTTCCCAGAAGACCCGCATGGCGACTTCGAGAGCCCTGTCGGCGTCGAAACCCCTGGGCCGTCCGATCGGCGCCTTCTGTCCCGTCTCCATGGGATTGATCGTACCTCTTCTGTACTGGGCGGTGCGTAAGGCGGCAGCGTCTCATTCAGCATTGATCGGTACCGAACTATCGAACTTTGGCGAGGTCATACGCGTCATCCGTATGAGTCAGCGTGAAGGCACAACCACTGTCGTCGCTGCGGCGCCGCACCCCCGCAGAACCTGCCGGCCTGTCGCGGCCGTCCCCGACGCACCCCGGCGGTCGGAACTGTCCACGGCTATGGCCGTGCGATCTCCATCTCCCGGTCCGCGCCCACAGTCACCCCGGTCGCTACGAAACCGAATCTCCGGTAAAAGGCGGCGGCTCGTCGGTTGTCGTCGTGGACGAACAGCCGCACTCTGCCGACCACGGGCTCCTCCAAGGACCATGCCCACTTCATGCCGGCCTCGAAGAGCTGCTCGATCAAGCCGCTGCCCCGGTTTTCGGGCCGGAGGAACACGCCCACCAGGTGAGCCTGGGGAGATCGGACCGGCATGTCGAAGAAGTCCTCGTCCCCGGGCCGCTCCACCAGCACCACCACGGTGCCTGCCCAGTGTCCGTCTGGGCCTTCCGCGATGAACTGCCGCGCGAACGTCCCGTGCGAAACCCTTTCGGCGCGCTCCTGCCAGAAGGAATCGGGCTGCCCGGCTACGTCCTGCACAGTCGTGGCGAACGCTATGGGCGCGACCGGATCGGTCAGCGCGGTAAGTGTCAGTTCCTTGGCCGTCAGCCACTCGTCCGCTTGCACAGTGCGTATCCGGTAAGCCATCAGTCGATGGTGGCCGGTTCCTGACCGGCGTCGCAACGTGATTATGGCGTCGACCGGCCTACAGCCCCGCCCAGAGACCGCCCGCCCGATTTCTGACCGGGGCTGCCGTCAAAGTGGATCAAGGTCGAGGTGGATACCCACCGGCGTGTCCCGGGGAGCAGCCGTTGGGGCCGGACCAGCACGAAATGCTGGATCGCGAGGGGCGGACGGGTGCTAGCGTCACCCGCATGCCTGAACTGATCGCGCCCACAGCCCACTTGCAGTCGTCATGGCTCGCGGCGCGTGACGAGTGGTCTCCGGGTGCCCATCAGGACGGAGCGGGTCTGCGTCTCGCACCTGGCGCCGACCTCGAAAGGCCCGAAGTCTTCTCTGCATGGGTCGACACACTGATACAGCAGTCGGACAGGTCGGCTGTCCTGGGAGAAGAGCGCGTCCACGCCACTCATTGGTGGATCGTCGAGGATGACAGCTATGTCGGGGCCATTGATCTTCGGCACTACCTGAACGCCGTTCTGCTCGATCTGGGCGGGCACATCGGCTACAGCATCCGGCCCTCCTTCCGGAGGCGCGGCATCGCAACATGGGCTCTCGGGGCTGTTCTGCCCGAGGCTCGCACGCTCGGCCTGGACCGGGTCCTTGTCACCTGCGACGACGACAACATCGGATCGGCACGCAGTATCGAGCGCAACGGTGGGGTCCTGGAGGACGTCCGCACAACCAGCGCGGGCCGGAAACGCCGCTACTGGATCGCTGTGTAGGCCTGGACAGCTGTGCAGGCAGTGCACACCGTGCCGGTGTCAGCCAGTCGTTGATGGCAGCGCTGGAAACCTTGCGAGGAGCAACTCATGCTTCGGGGACGCGTCATTGCCGAGAGTCTGCGCGCCGACGCGGACATCCGGATGGCGGGCCTCAGGCTTGTCCGCCTGGGACGCCACGAGGTGTCCGTATCGACGATGCCTCCGGACGAGCGCGTCGGTGGCCAAGGTCCGCACGGCGCCGTCAGCGGGTAGCCCTCTACCTGGACGTTCATCGATTTCGAAGGTCCGGATCGTCTCGCTGACGACCTGGCTCAGGCCTTGGCGGATGCCCTCGAACCAGACCTTGGCTGGTGGGCCGATTTCACCGTCGACGACGCTGACCGCGTGATCGTGTTCGCCGGGCGGTACTTCCGCTACCGGATCGGCGACGAGGCCGGCCGAGCCGAGGCAGTCGCATGGGGCCGAGCGGCCGGCACCCCCGAACACCAACTCGACTGGGGGCGGTGACGGCCGACAGGCGCGGGCAAGCCGCCCGACCTCGCCGTACCCCGCAATGCCCCGCCCGACGAGATCGCCGACTTCGTCTTCACCGTCTCCGACCAGGCACGCTCCACCACCGACCCCGAGGCGCGATCTGTCCGAAATCCGACCGCCGGTGGAATCAGTTGGTCAGCCGAACGATGAGTTCTTGGGCGTGCGGAGGTCTCAGTCTGCGCTACCGCTGACAGACGGACGCGCTCGTACCCGGAGGAGACACATGGCAAAGCTCATCTACTCGATGATCACCTCGCTCGACGGCTACGCCGAGGCGGCGGAGGGCGGCCTCGGCACCGGGGCCGAAGACCAGGAGGTGCATTCCTTCATCAACGACCTCTTCCGCCCCGTCGGCACGTACCTCTACGGCCGCCGCATGTACGAGACGATGGTCTACTGGGAGACCGCGCACACCGAGCCCGACCAGCCGCCGCACATCCTGCAGTACGCCCGCGACTGGCAGGCCGCGGAGAAGGTCGTGTACTCGACGACGCTGGAGTCGGTGTCGAGCGCGAAGACCCGGATCGAGCGGACCTTCGACCCTGACGCGGTACGCAAGCTCAAGGCCGAGGCTGATCATGACCTCACCGTCGACGGCCCCAACCTCGCGGCCCAGGCGATCGCGGCCGGCCTGGTGGACGAGTACCACCTGTTCATCACCACGAGCGTGGTCGGCGGCGGCAAGCGGTTCTTCCCCGACGGCGTGCGGCTCGATCTGGAGCTGGCCGAGGAGCGTGCCTTCGACAGCGGACTGATCTACGCGCGCTACCGGACACGCTGAGCCGCACCGATTGCCGACGCTGGCGACGGCCGGTTCTGCAGCAGGCATGAGGGCCCGTCAGCTCGCCGACGGGCCCTCATACGAGTGATCCAGCGGTGATCACCCTCTGCCGGGCTTCGCCGTGAAGCTCAGGGCACGTCCGGGGGTGAGAAGCCCGTCGGGCGGTGGAGGCGGCGCCACTGGCGGGGTGTGGCCCCGTAGGTCTGGTGGAAGCGGCGGGAGAAGTGAGCGGGGTTGGTGAAGCCCCAGGACCGGGCGACGGCCTCGATCGTGCGGTGGGCGTGCTCGGGCATGGCCAGGTCGCGGCGTGTGCCTTCCAGGCGCCGACGAATGATCCACTTTTCCAGGCTGAGGCCGCCCTGCTCACACAGCCGGTAGAGGGTTCGTACGGAGATGTTGTGGGCCGCGGCGATGCTCTGGGGGGTGAGCCCTGGGTCGGTCAGATGGGCGCGGATGAAGGCGAGGACGCGGGTGAGGAGGGTGTTCTGCGCGACCGATCGCCGGGTGTGTTCGTCGGTGGTCACCGAGACGATGAGGGCGCGGGTGAGTTCCAGGGTGGAGGAGCCGAGCGCCTCGGCTCCGGGGTCGTTGCTGAGCTGGTCGGCACGGCGGTGCAGGCTCCGTATGTGATGCAGCAGCAGGGGTGCGACGGCGCTGTGCTCCAGCAGTGGTATCGCGGACCGGACCAGGTGTTCGGGCAGGCCGAGACGCTCGGTGTCGACCATGAAGGCAACGGACTGTCCGGCCCCGGACCATGCGTACTCGTAGCCGGCGGTCTTGTGTGCGAGAGCCAGGGCGTCGGGCCCCACGTGCTGCTGATGGCCGTTCCAGGTGAATGCGCCCGTCCCATGGCTCTGGGTGATGATCGAGACGGTGTTCATCGAGTCGAAGCGCGAGTGGCGCGGAGTGCGCCAGATGCGCATGCCGGAGCCGCGCGTGGAGAACAGGGTCAACGGGCCGAAGTTCCAGACCTCCAGTCTCTTCCGGATGCCGGCCTCAGGATGTTCCTGCTCGACCGAGCAGCTGCCGCTCTCCCCGACAGCCACGGCGTGGAACGCCTCGATCCGGTCGGCGTCGGGTATGTCCTCCGTGTCCAGAACCAGCATGGTCCCCCCCCAGGGTGGTGGCAGCGGCCCCTCCGCTGCCGTGCCGTCTGCCGAATTCTTCAACACCGGGGGCGGGTTGGACAGGCGGATCCAACCACTGCCGGGCCACCTGGGCGTGGTTCTGCACTCGTGCCACAGCAGTCACGCCGGAGCAGGTGCGTTGGCACGCAGGGAACAGTTTTCGGCGCGCACGGCAAAGGACCGGGCCCGCGTCGCTGACACGATCCTCCTTCACTCACGTCGGACACCGACTCCGACACTGCTGCTGACGGGAGCGCTCCCATGGGCAACTCCATCACGACGCACGACGGCACGGAGATCTTCTACAAGGACTGGGGGAGCGGCCGACCGGTGGTGTTCAGCCACGGCTGGCCGTTGAACGCCGACGCCTGGGACGACCAACTGCACCTGGTCGCCTCACACGGCTACCGTGCGATTGCGCACGACCGGCGCGGTCACGGCCGCTCCAGCCAGCCGTGGAACGGCAACGACATGGACACCTACGCCGACGACCTGGCCCAGCTGATCGAGACCCTCGACCTGCACGACGCCGTGCTGGTCGGACACTCGACGGGCGGAGGCGAGGTGACCCGCTACATCGGCCGGCACGGTACGTCCCGGATATCCAAGGCCGTGTTGCTGGGGGCTGTGCCGCCTCTCATGCTCAAGACCGACGCCAATCCGCTGGGTCTGCCGATCGAGGCGTTCGACGCCATCCGATCGGGTGTCTCGGCCGACCGGTCGCAGTTCTACGCCGAACTGAGCCTGCCCTTCTACGGCTTCAACCGGCCCGGTGCAGAGGTCTCGCAGGGGGTGTCGGACGCGTTCTGGCTGCATAGCATGCAGGTCGGGCTCAAGGGCGCGCTGGACTGCATCCGTGCGTTCTCCGAGACCGACTTCACCGAGGACCTGGGGCGCTTCGACATCCCCACCTTCATCGCCCACGGCGACGACGATCAGATCGTCCCGATCGTGGCCGCCGGCCTGGAGTCGGCCAAGCTCGTCAAGGACGCGACGCTGAAGGTCTATCCGGGTGCTCCGCACGGCCTCGTGGGCGCGTTCAAGGACGAGTTCAACGCCGACCTGCTCGCATTTCTCGCCTCCTGATCCCGCACGGCCCACGTAGTCACCAGCACCGGGCCTCCAATCGTGACGCGCCACCCGCCGGTACCTCCGCACCGTCCAACCCTCCTGTCCGAAAGGGTTCGTCATGCGTGTTCCAGCACTGCGCCGTCTGCTGACGGCACTGGCCGCCGCCGTCCTCATCGTCACCACCGCCGTCGCCGCCCAGGCGACCTCCCACCGAGCCGCACAGGCCGAGGCGAAGGGGCCCAAGCCGACCGTCGTCCTCGTGCACGGGGCGTTCGCCGACGCCTCGGGCTTCAACGACACCATCGCCCTGCTGCAGAAGGCCGGCTTCCCCGTCATCGCACCGGCCAACCCGCTGCGGGACACCGCCGGCGACGCCGCGTACATCTCCAGCGTGGTGGACACCATCCCCGGCCCGGTCATCCTGGCAGCCCACTCCTACGGCGGCATCGTCATCACCAACGCGGCCCGCGGGCACGCCAACGTCAAGGCCCTCGTGTACATGGGGGCGTTCGCGCCGGACGAGGGCGAGAGCGCGCTGCAACTGGCGGGCCAGTTCCCCGGCAGTGAATTGGGCGCCGCCCTGGTCCCCCGCAGCTATCCGGTGCCCGGCAGCAAGCCGGGCACCGACGGATACATCGACGCCGCGAAGTTCCGGGCCGTGTTCGCCGCCGATCTGCCCGCCTCCCAGACCCGTCTGATGGCGGCCACCCAGCGCCCCGGCAGCGTCGACGGCCTCAGTGGCGGCAGCGGCGCGCCCGCTTGGAAAACCGTCCCGTCCTGGTACCTGATCCCGACACAGGACAAGGTCATCCCGCCCGCCGCCCAGCGGTTCATGGCCAAGCGCGCGGGCAGCAAGGTGATCGAGATCCGGTCCTCGCACGTGGTCATGATCTCCCACCCGGATGCCGCAGCCAGGATCATCAAGGCGGCCCACGCCGCCACTCGTTGAAGGAGCGAACGCTCATGAAACCGGACACCATCGTGCTCGTCCACGGCTTCTGGGTGACACCCCGCAGCTGGGAACACTGGATCACCCGCTACCAGTCCCAGGGCTTCCGGGTCCTGGCCCCCGCCTACCCCGGCTTCGAAGTGGAGGTGGAAGCGCTCAACGCCGACCCCACCCCGATCGAGGAACTCACGGTTCCCTCGATCATCTCGTCGCTGGAGAAGCTGATCGACGGCCTCGGCACCCAGCCGATCATCATGGGCCACTCCGCCGGCGGCGTGTTCACCCAGATACTCCTCGACCACGGATACGGCAGCGCGGGAGTGGCCATCAACTCCGCGCCCACCGAGGGAGTGGCGACGGTTCCGCTGTCACAGCTGAAAGCGACGTTCCCGGTGCTGAAGAGCCCGGCCAACCGGCACAAGGCCGTCGGCTTCACCTATGACCAGTGGCGCTACGCGTTCACGAACACCTTCCCGGAGGACGAGTCCCGCGCCCTGTACGAGCGCTACCACATTCCCGCCTCGGGTCATGTGTTCTGGGGCAGCGCGCTGGCCAACATCCACCCCGGCCACGCCGACTCGTACGTGAACTACCGCAACGACGACCGGGCTCCGCTGCTGTTCGTCTCGGGCGAGCACGACCACCTGATGCCGCCCAAGATCCAGAAGTCCAATGCCAAGCACTACAAGTCGAACACCGTCACCGACATCGTCGAGTTTCCGGGACGAAGCCATCTCATGCCGGCCCAGGAGGGCTGGGAGGAGATCGCCGACCACGCTCTGGCCTGGGCCCTCGACCACACCTGAGCAACCCCCGACCGACTGACCGCGGTGCCCGGCCCGCGCCGGGCACCGCGGTCGGCAGTGGGCGCCCTTGACGCAGGACATCGCCTCCCGGCCGGTCGTGACCCGGGGCCTCGGGCGGAAGGAGTCGGCTCGGGCAGCGGCACGGAGGAGGTGGGGTCGGGGGGTCGGGCGTGGCTCGCCGTGAGCGGTCGACGCCGGTGTCAGAGCTTGCGGACTTTCCAGAGGACCTCCGCCGGCCACTTCTCGGCCCAGCTCCGGTCGAGCGATTCCTGGAAGTACGTGTCGCCGCCGGCCGGAGCGGTCGGTTCCACCAGCCGCTCGACGGAGAATCCGCAGGAGCGGAACATGTCGATCCACTGCGCGTGGGTGGAGTGGAAGACCACCACGTCTCCGCTGTACTTCACCTTGGCGTCGCCGTAAGGGTTCGAGAGCTGCTCCCCAACCGTGCCTGTCCGGTTGTCGAAGCACATCTGCAGCAGTGGGGAGTAGGTGCACAGCCCGAGGACGCCCCCGGGGCGGAGTACCCGGTGAGCTTCCCTGAGCAGGGGCAGCGGCGGGGAGAAGTCGAAGGCGCCGTGGTCACAGAACGCCGCGTCGAACGTCTCCGATCGAAACGGCAGACGCTCGGCGGCGGCCTGGACGAAGCCCCCGACACCGTCCGTGATGGCGTGGGACAACTGGCCGGAGGACAACTCGACGCCGAAGGCCCGGAATCCCGCGCGGGCGAACCCGACGGTGTCGTGCCCGATGCCACAACCGAGGTCGAGGATCCGGGACCCCGCGGGCAGTTCGTCGGTGAAGATCCTCAGATCGCTCTCCGGCAGATGCCAGATGCCCCAGGAGGGGTGCCGGCCCGCGTCGAAGTGCTCGGGGTGGGCGTCGTGGTACAGGTCGCTGTTGGCGTCCCAGTACCGTTCGTTGACCTTGAGATAGTTGATCTTCGCCATCGCTGGTCCTCAGCTTCGCAGGGGTTCGCACGCGGACAGATCCACCCAGCCGGACGGCGGGCTGATGTAGTTCCTCACCCGCAGCCGTGTTGCCGACCGCAGCCGTCCGAACAGGCAGATCTGCCCCGTTGCCGCAAGCAGACGCTCGGCTCGCGTGGTGAGTCGTAGGTGTTCCTGCGGGTCGTCCGCGGCCAGGGCACGGAACACGGCGTCCTTGAAGGCGGACGTCTGCCCGTCGGACGCCTGGGCGAGTGGCCGGTGGGTGAAGGGAACCAGCGGCGCGACCGGAGCGGGCCAGGGGGCCGCCACGAGCACCAGGCGGAAGGCTTCACGGTGGGTGCTGGACAGCTCGGTGAGATAGCTCTGATAGCCGATGGCTTTCGGCAGTACGGTCAGGCCGGTGTGGTCGTAAATCTGTTCGGCGAGGACCCGGGCCATCTCGCGGTTGGGTGAGAAGTCCGGAAAGACGAGGGCAACGGGGTCCCGCACCCACTCCCGGAACAGATCGTGCGCTTCCTGCGGGGGCGACACGGGAGCGCCGCGGCACCACAGGTGGGTGAAGGAGTCGATCGGCTCGATGGCTCCGTGGACTTCACGCGCCAGCGCGCGGCGGTCGAGGGCGGTGCCGATGGCCTGTCCCAGACTCGGGGCCATGCCGGCCGGCGGCATGAGGGCCACCACGATGTCCAGGTCGTCGACCCGTAGTTCCGGGTAGTCCTCCCTCCGGGCCCACTGCGGCACTGGAAAGGTCGTGGGGCATGTGATGTCGACGGCGCGTCGGTCGAAGAGCTCCTGGCCGTGCCGGGCCGACGAGGACAGGACGTAGGTGGCGTCGGGCCAGGGGCCCACCGACCGCAGCCGGAGTTCGCCGGGTGTCTGGTCGGGCAGTGTGTAGGCGCCGCTGGTGATGGCCGGATTCTGGTGGCGGGGCCCGAAAACGGGATTGGCCAGGAGGGCGGGCAGGTTCCCGAACGGATGGCGTGTCGTGACGCGCAGTCGGGTGGCCGAGATTGGCTGGATCTGTGCAATGAACGACATCAGCCAGGCGAACGGGCCCGCTTGACGGGAGACGTTCACCATGTGCCGGGCGGTGTCGACGGCGTGCAGTGGCCGGTCGTCCGACCAGCGCGCAGCGGGGTCCACGGTGAAGTCCCACCGTGTGTCGTCGATGCGTTGCGGTACGCCCAACAAGCCGCTGCGGAGGGTGCGTTCGGGTCCCTCGGTGAAGAGCGGGCGGGCGAGCTGACGCGTGACGGTCAGGCCGGTCCAGTCCTGGGAGGAGTCGTACAGGCCCGCGGGTATCAGATCTGTTTCCACCCGGATGGGCTCAGCCATGGCACCCCCACGCCTTCTTGCTGTGCTGTCTTGATTTACGTGGTCGGCCGACGGCTCGCGGCAGCGTCGAGGCTGCACCGTCAATGGCTGTGCGTGGCGGTCGAGCCTGTCTCGAAATCGATGACGCGACGAGAGTTGTAATCGACCAGTTGTGTGATTCCTGCAAGGTGATAGGCGATCGCGGAAGCCATCCAGGCGCCGACGATCGTGTTGTTCGGGCCGAAGGAGAATCTGGTGCTCCGCAATCGGTCGGCCTCAGGATCCTGCTTGGCGTCATTCGATGATTGGAACGAAAACTGCTCAGGGGAGACGGTGGATCTGTCCGGAGTGAATACCGGACCGTAGAAGCCCCTTTGCATACCCACCCCGCCGAAAATGGTGGGAACTCTTCGCTGCCAGGCCGCCTGGGTCACGATGTCGGAGATCTCGCCGATCGGCTGGTCGATGCAGATCGCGATGAAATCCACGCCGTTGTGTTCACCGATCAGTTCGTCGACGTCGGTGGCCGATGTGACGAAGCGATCCACCAGGGAAACCTCGGCATGGGAAACGCGACTCTCAATATATGCCTGAGCGGCTATGAGTTTGGAGTCTCCCACGGATTTCCGGTCGTAGGTGAACTGGCGGTTCAGGTTGTTCAACTGCACTCTGTCGGAGTCGACCAGTACGAAACGGGATACGCCCGCGCCGACGAGGTGCTGGAGGATCACGCTTCCGGTGCCCCCGACTCCCATGACCATGACGGTGGCCGCTCCCAGGCGGCGCTGGGCCTCGTCGGGTCGCTCCGCGTAGAGGGCCAAGTGACCCCACTGTCGGGCATGGATGTGCGTGTCGTCCGCCGGCCCGGACGGGGATTCGATGATCAATCCGCGTCTGCGCAGGGCCCGGACCAGGGATTCGAGGGTCGGCTCAGTGTGAGTCAGTGCTTGGAGAGCTTCGGTTCCGGGGCCTTCGGCCAGGAACTCCACAAGCCGGCTGACGGTCCCGTCGCTGTCATCCAGAACGTATTTCTTCTTCTCGCTCCGGAGCGTCACTGTGCTGTCGGACGTCTCCAGCTGCCAATTGGGATTCAGCCACACACGCATGGCACGCGTCACGCCCTCGAAAGGAGAATAGGGATTCAAATTGAAAGCGGGCACCGAAGTGCGGCCCCGTGAAACCGGGGCCGCACTCGATTCACTGCGTCAGCAGCGGTGCACCATCACCTGTGCGGCGTCGGTCACGTCCATCTCCTCGATGAAGAAGATGTCATCCTGCTCCTGCGTGCCAACCTGAGCTGCGGTCTCAGTAACGTTCTCGTTCATTGTCGCTCCTCAATGTGCATCGGAACTGAATTGCGCTGACACCCAAGAGCTTCACCATTCCCCCAAGGTGTTGTCAAGCGTTTCTTGTGATGCTGAATCATTTCTATCGCAAAGTAGACTCTTTGCGGCATCCCGGACAAGTCGCCCCTTGTGTTCGTCGAAGATCAAGGGCAGGATTTCCGCAATGCACGACTGGTCTGGACGGGGAGAGTCGAGCCACGACATTGAATGTTTGGGGGAGTGGCTCGATGGAAAGAGGCCAGAACCGCGGCCGGGGCCGATATCTACGGCTTATGTTGTCTGGACGGACCGATCGGTGCTCCGGCGTCAGCCGGCAACCGACGGGCCGTCACGAGTAGCCGTCAACCGGAGTCAGCTCTTCTCTATAAGACCGGAATAAGCGTTCCCCCCAGCCGAGAGACGAAGCAGAAGCATGGGTTTCCTCGAATTCAACGGCGTCCAGTGCGACCTCGCCGATGGAAGGATGCTCTTCCAGGACGTCAACTTCTCCGTGAGCGCCGGCGAGGTCGCGGCACTGATCGGCCCGAACGGAGCCGGCAAGACCACCTTGGTCAACGTCGCGGGGCAGAACCTCACACCTCGCCGCGGAACCGTCCACGTACAGGGCGGACTGGCCCTGATGCCGCAGTTCATCGGTTCGTTGCGCGACGACTCGACCGTGCGCGATCTGCTGCTGGCCGCCGCGCCCAAGCGCATCGCGGAGGCAGCGGCCGATGTCGACGCCCTCGAACTCGAACTGATGGACCGCGACGACGAAGCCACGCAGATGCGGTACGCGGAAGCTCTCATGCTCTGGGGCGAAGCCGGAGGCTACGAGATCGAGGTCCTCTGGGACGTGGTGACGACCGCGGCGCTGGGCATGCCGTACGAGCGCGCCCGGTGGCGCGATGTCGGCACGCTCTCCGGCGGCGAGCAGAAGAGGCTGGTCCTGGAAGCGCTGCTGCGCGGCCGTGAACAGGTACTCATCCTCGACGAGCCGGACAACTACCTGGACGTTCCCGGGAAACGCTGGCTCGAGGAGCAGTTGCGGATCACGGACAAGGCTGTGCTGCTGGTCAGTCACGACCGGGAACTGCTCGGCAATGTCACGACCAAGGTCATCGCGATCGAGGGGCGTAGCACCTGGGTGCACGGCGGTTCCTTCACCGGCTGGAAGGAAGCCCGCCAGGCGCGGCGCGAACGACTGGCCGAACTGCACCGCAGATGGGACGACGAGCACGAGCGGCTCAAGCACCTCGTGCACACACTCGGCGAGCAGGCGAAGATCAGCGCCGCCATGGCTCCTCGTTACCGCGCCGCCCAGACGAGACTGGCCAAGTACGAGGAGGCGGGCCGGCCGCCCGAACTGCCCGGAGAGCAGCGGGTGGTGCCGCGGCTGACCGGAGGCCGCACCGGCACCAGGGTCATCAACTGCGAGCAGTTGGAACTGACCGGTCTCATGGAGCCGTTCGACCTGGAAGTCTTCCTCGGCGACCGCGTCGCGGTGCTGGGTTCGAACGGCTCGGGGAAGAGCCACCTGCTGAGGTTGTTGGCAGGCAACGAGGTGGACCACTCCGGCGCGTGGCGGCTCGGCGCACGCGTGGTACCCGGCTTCTTCACCCAGACCCACCAGCATCCGGAGTGGGTGGGCAGGACCCTGATCGAGATCATGGGGCGTGGCGAGGGAACTCGCGACGGTCTGGACCGGGGAGCCGCGGCAGGCGTGCTCTCCCGCTACGAACTCGCGGGCTGCGCCGACCAGCGGTTCGAGACGCTGTCCGGCGGTCAGCAGGCACGCTTCCAGATTCTCCTGCTCGAACTGGGCGGCGCGACGCTGCTCCTGCTGGACGAGCCGACGGACAACCTGGACCTGGTGTCGGCCGAGGCGCTGCAGCAGGCCATCCACGAGTTCAACGGCACGGTCGTCGTCGTCACCCACGACCGTTGGTTCGCCAAGTCGTTCAACCGTTTCCTTCTCTTCCGCTCCGACGGCGCGGTCGTGGAGACACCCGAACCCGTGTGGGACGAGAGCCGGGTGGCGCGGGCCCGCTGACCGTTTTTGCGACGAAGACGAGGACGAAGGAGTTCACCATGCAGGATCTGGCACGGGAAACCACCACCGTCGACGGGCTGACCCGGGACGCAGCCATCGCCTTCCGTGGGACGGTGATCGGCTTGCTGACCTCCGGCGCAGTGGCTCAGTCGCTGGCCCGGCTCAGTCCGGGCAACGACGCGCCGGCGACCAGCCTGCCACTGATGCCGGAGTCCGTCACCGGCACGCTGGTCCCGGAGCTGCGCGCGCTGACGACCTGGAGCACGGAGCGCTGGCTGCTCACTCCGGACGACGACGTGGCACCGTGCAGCGCCGAGGAGTTCGCGGCGGCCGACCCGGAGCGGCGCTTCTCCGAGAGCGGCTGTCTGCGCGACATTCCTCAGTCCGCTCTGGCCATCAGGGCCTTCCTGTCGGCGTTGAAGAGCACCGAGGTGGCGGACGCTCTGTCAGAGGCGTTCGGCGAACCGGTCTCCTTCCGCTCGGCCGATATCGCGAAGTACGAGAAGGGCCACTACCTGCGTCGGCATTCCGACACTTTTGGCGACCGGCGCTTCGGCTTCGTCTTCTTCCTGTCGGGCGGCTGGGCACCCGGTGACGGCGGTGAACTCGTGGTCGAAGCCCCCAGTGGCGTAACCCTGGCCACTCGGCCCGAGCAGGGGCGTGTGGCGATGTTGCGGATCAACCCGGGCTACCATCACGGCGTATGCCAGATCCAGTCACCCACCTGGGTGCGCTATTCCCTGGCGGCCCACTTCGGCGCGGCCAGGTAGCGGTCGCACGGGATCGGTTGTCCAGAGGAGTCCGGCCGGCCGGATGCCTCGTACTGCTGTGTTCTGCCACCCCCCATCAGACCTATCGGCGTGCCGCCAGGAGTTCGACGTGTTGAAGGACCGCGCATTCAGGAGCCTGTGGATAGCGCAGACGGTGTCGTTGTTCGGCACCCAGGCCAGCGTGGTGATCATTCCGCTGCTCGCCCTCGGCGCTCTTGACGCGACCGCTTTCCAGATGGGCCTGCTCGGAAGCGCCGAGTCGTTGGCCGTGCTGATCCTGGGGCTCTGGGTGGGAACGGTCGCCGACCGGTTCCCCCGCCGGGCCGTCATGGTGACGGCCAACCTCCTGCGTCTGGTGCTCATCGGGGTGATCCCGCTGGCCTACGCGCTGGATGTCCTGAGCATCCCCCTGCTCTTCGCACTCATCTTCCTGGTCGGGGCCCTGACACTGCTGTACGAGTCGGCCCTCTCCTCACACGTGGTGTCGGCCTTCGACCGCAGCAGCCTGCCCAAGGTCAACTCGTACATGGAGGGCAGCAACGCGGTCAGTGAGGTGGCCGGACCCGGACTCGGCGGCGTGCTCGTCCAGTTCCTGGGAGCACCGCTGGCCCTTGTGGCCGACGTGTGCAGCTACGTCGTGAGCACGGTGCTGCTCCTCGGCTCGGGTGAGCAGAAGAAGGGGGAAGAGGAGAAGGACAGCGAGGAAGCGACGGACCCCGACGAGCAGGAGTCGGTCAAAAGTGTCCTCTCGGGCATCACCTGGGCGTTCTCGCATCCCATTCTGCGGCCGGTGATCGTCTCGGCATCGCACTTCAACTTCTTCACCTCGCTGTTCTTCGCGGTCTACACGTTCTACGTGGTCAAGGAACTCGGATTCAGCCCCCTGTTGGTGGGTCTGGCGAGCGCGGCCGGCGGTCTCGGAGGGGTGCTCTCCGCCATGTCGGCCGCGGCGTTCATGAACAGATTCCGTACCCGTCTGCTCTACACCGTCTCGCTGGCCGTACCCGCGGTCGGCGCCTTCCTCATCCCCGCGTCCGAGATGACGAGCTCGACGCTCCTGCAGTTCCTGGCCGTGGCCACGGGCCAGTTCCTCTGGAGTTTCTCCATCGTGGTGAACCTGGTGATGAGCGAGACCATCAAACAGATGGTGACGCCGACTCACATGATCGGGCGGGTCACCTCGGCCATGCGGTTCACCACTCTGGGATTCGAGCCCGTCGGTGCCATCGTGGGCGGCACCTTGTCGACCCTCCTGAGCCCGACCGCGGCCCTCGTCATCGCAGCCTCCGGACTGGCGACCTCGATCGTCTGGGTCATCTCCAACCGCCATCTCGGCACCTATGACGTGAACGCGGCGGAACCGGTCACCGCCGGTGACAGTCGGGCCTGAGGCCACCGGCCGGGCCGCATGACGACTGCAGCCCCAGCCCACGCCCAGGAACAAGCCGCGACCGCCGCACGCTGTGAAGGGCGTGCGGCGGTCGCGACTTCGGTTACGGCGACTCGCGGCACCTTTCGCCATGTCCGGGGCTACGCCTTGCCACCAGTCCCGTTCTCCCCTCGTGCGGATCATGGGCGAGCTATCCTGCGCGTATGTGTGGACAGTTCACCGGCTGGCCGGAGCAGGCCATGGACGTGTTGTGGCAACTGCAGGGTGAACCGACCCACGCGACCCGCGAACGCTGCCGTGCGGACCGTGAACGTCTGGTCCGGCAGCCGATGATCGCTCTGCTCAACGACGTCGCGGACACCGACCCCCGGTACGAGGACTTCTCCGTCTGGCACTACCGCACCAACTCCTGGTGGTGGCAGCATCAGGGCGCGGTGATCCGGCTCAACCGCAAGGTGGAGATGGGTCTGCGGTTCGACCTGGACGGTCTGCGCATCCAGGGTGCCTGGTGGTATCCCGATCCCGGCCAGGTGGACACGTTCCGCAAGGCTGTGGCCTCCGAGGGGAGCGGCCGCGAACTGTCCGCCATCGTCGCGGACTTGCGAACAAAGGGCTACGAGATCTCCGGGGACGTGATGAAGCGTCCGCCGCGCGGCTACCCGACGGACCACTCCCGTACCGACCTGCTGCGGCACCGTTCGTTGATCGCCGCCCGCCCTCTGGGCTGTGAGGAATGGCTGCACACCCCCCGGGCGGTCGAACGGGTCCTGTCGGCCGCCGCCGACCTGGACTCCCTGATGATGTGGCTGGTCCGTCATGTGAGGAGCGCCGCATGATCAGGAGGGGCGCCGCACTTCGTATCGCGGTGGCGCAACCGAGGTGCGCGGCTCACGACGTGACGGCCAACGCGGTGGCTCACGCCGAGGCCGTTCGGGCGGCGGGCGCGCGAGTGGTGGTGTTCCCCGAGATGTCGCTGACGGGATACGAACTGGACGCCGCGCCGGTCTCCCCTGACGACGAACGGTTGGCTCCGATCATCACTGCGTGCGCCGAGACCGGAACGCTCGCATTGGTCGGCGCGCCTGTGCCGGGGCCGCGCATCGGCGTCCTCGCCGTGGACGGAGACGGCGCGCGCGTGGTCTATGGAAAGGTCCATCTGCACGGCAGCGAGGCTGACCGCTTCGTCCCCGGCGAGTGTGCCGTGATCGACGTGGACGGCTGGAGACTGGGGCTCGCTGTCTGCCGCGACACCGGCATCCCCGAGCACGCCGCGAAGACGGCCGCACTGGGCATGGATGGCTACGTCGCCGGGGTCGTCCACGCCGATGAAGAGGCTGAGGTACACGGCGAGCGCGCCCGCCGCGTTGCCGCTGACCACGGAGTATGGGTCGCCACCGCGGCCTTCGCGGGGCCGACCGGCGGCGGCTTCGACCGCACGTCAGGCCGTTCGGGCATCTGGTCCGCCGACGGAGAGCAGATCGCCGAGGCGAGCGCAGACCCGGACGATTTCGCGCGGGCGGTCTTCACTGAGTGAGCCCAAAGGGCCTGCGGCAGTCGCACCTGCACCACGGCAATCCTCCTTCACCCGGCGGGCGCTCGTGCCGTCGGCGCCGAGGCGTTGCGGGAACACGTCGGGCCACGGCTCGTTCGGATCGGCTCGGGAGAAGACGGCGGAGGCATGTGCCCGCACGTACCTGGGGAGCGTACGACCCCCAGGTACCGCGCTGGCTGGTGTGCTGGACCCGGTTGCCTGCTGCGGTCAGCAGGCGTAGTGCGGGTCGTGGACCCAGTCCGCCTCGTCGGTGAACCAGCGGTGCCCGCTGATCGCGTTGTCCGCCCAGCCGCCGTCGAGGAACTTTTCGTAGCCCAGCGAGAGGTCGCCGTAGTAGCTGCCTGCCTCGATGCAGAACGATGACTGGCTCGTACTGGGGCTCACGTCCCGGCGCAGCGAGACTTCACTGAAGAGGCCGGGGAAACCGTTGTTCCACACGGAGGTGGCCCGGTCGTTGAAGTTGCCGCAGTTGTCGCCCCACCATTCGTCGTTGCTGTCCCAGCGGCACGAGGCCCCCTGGAAGTTCGGCAGGTCGTAGGCGTAGAGATACCCGTCCGCACCGTCGGCCGCGGCCAGCTTGCTGAGGTCGGCGCCGGACCGTACAGGGGTAGGCGCCGCGCCGGCCGCCGCCGGTGTGGCCGGCCCCGAATCCGTGGCTGCCATGGCGGGCCCGGCGGCGGCCACCAGCCCGATCACGGCCGCCGTCGCCAGGACGCCTCGTACGTACTGCTTCATCTCGTACCCTTCTTCTCGGTGTGGTACCGCGACGGATCTTCGTCGCGGACGATCCGCTCCGCCTTCGGCAGCGCGGCAAGCCGCATACGACGCGCGTTGGCCACGTCGGCGCGATACCGCTCGCGCACGTCGGTGAGATGCCGCTCCTCGACGTCCCCGGCGACCTCCGCCAGACCGGAGCCAACGGCGCAGGACGCTTCCGCAACGGCGTATTTGATCTCCTTGGCCCTGGGTGCCACGTCGCCCAACGCGGCCCGCAGGTCTTGTGGCGACTTTTGGGGCAGTCCGCGCTCGGACACACAGTCCGACCAGCGCCGCAGCGCTTTCGTGTACGCGGGATCCGCCTGTGCCCGGCTCATGGCCAGCCCCGTGACATCACGGTCCACGGCGTCCGCGCCGAACCATGTACGGAAGTCGCCGTACAACTCTCCACGGGCCTTGCTGGTGCATCCGCGGGTGCTGCGTCCCGTGGTCATGCCGCCGGGCAGGGTGACCTCGATGGTGTCCACGCCGCCGCCCTGCCACGCACGCAGCGCCTCGGCACGCCGCTGCGGCTTCAACGCACGGAGGTAGTCCCCGACCGGGTCGGTCGCCCGCAGGCGGGCGGTCTCCTCGGGAGTGCGGACGCGGGAGCCGTAGCCGTGTTCGCGGGCCCATGGCACGTCGCCGAGGACGAGCGCCATCGGTGGTGGCTCGGGCCCGGTCCGAACCGGCTTGGACGTCGCCGGCAGGTGGAAACCGGCGCGTGCCATGCAGCGTCGCTCCAGGATGTCCTCGGCCCTGCGCAGCGTCGCCAGCTCAGTGTTGGTGGCCTGACGCAGAAACGGAGCGGGCTGCGCGGTGCGTGAAGGGGACGCGGTCGGGCCACCTGGCCCGCAGGCGGTCAACGCTCCGAACAGCAGCAGTGACAGCACGCCAGATCTACGCACCAGGTCTCCCCCCTACACCCACACCTCGCCGGTCGACTTCAGGGTGTCCGGGTGCCTGCCGCGCCGCACTCACTTTCGGTCTCACCCGAAAACCCAGGCCCAGGACCCTCGTGAACGCGCCGCAGTAGGTGCTGGGGCCGGATGCACCCACGGCACTGCTCGCCGTGGGTGGTCGGCGTCGCCCAGAGTGTCCTGGCCGGCGTGGTCCTCGCCGCCCGCATCCGCCGCACCCGTCCCGAGGCCCACGCCGAACTCGGCACCACCGACGTCGACACCGCCTGGTTCCCCGGTGCACGGGGCCCTCAGGACGACCACGTGCTGGACAAGAAGCAACCAGCGCGCTCGCATCCGGCAATACCGGCGCTGACGCACAGAACGATCCACAGACCTAGGTGGCTTCCCGGAGGACGA
The DNA here is from genome assembly GCF_019090165.1 of Streptomyces sp. BV286. Classification (GTDB taxonomy): domain Bacteria; phylum Actinomycetota; class Actinomycetes; order Streptomycetales; family Streptomycetaceae; genus Streptomyces. The sequence continues at coordinate 69,798 of NZ_JAHRIB010000181.1, read as the reverse complement.
TGCCTGGAGTTCAGCCGGCCTGCGGTCCGAACCGTCGCCTGTACGCCAACGGATTGAGGCCGGTCTCGCGACGCATCAGCGCTCGCAGGTTGGCGGCGGTGCCGAGCCCGGTGCTTCGCGCGACCACGTCGAAGCGTGACTCCCCCCGCTCGATCAGTCGGCAGGCCAGGGCGACCCGTTCGCCCGTGAGCCATGCGAGCGGAGTCGTGCCCAGCTGTGCCTGGAAGCGGCGATGCAGTGTCGCCGGACTGACCGCCGCCCGTGCCGCGAGCTCGGACACGGTGAGGACCGAGTCCAGCCGTTCCTGGGCCCAGGCCAGGACGGGTGCCAGTGATTCGTCGGGCAGGTCGGGCACCGGTCGCTCGACGAACTGCCGTTGCCCACCGTCGCGGTGGGCGGCGAAGACCAGCCGTCGGCTCACGGCGTTGGCGATCTCCGCGCCGTGGTCGCGGCGGACGATGTGCAGCCCGAGATCGAGGGCGGCGGCGCTCCCCGCGGCGGTGAGGATGTCTCCGTCGTCCACGAACAGCACGTCCGATTCGAGGTGTACGGCAGGGAAGCGGGTCCGGAAGGAGCCGGCCCACTGCCAGTGCGCGGTGGCCCGGCGCCCGTCGAGGACACCCGCCTCGGCCAGGGTGAAGGCGCCGCTGCAGAAGCCGACGAGGCGTGCACCACGCGCGTGAGCTCGCCGGACGGCGTCGAGCACAGCCGGGCGACGGGGAACCTCGGTGTCGGGCCGGTTGGGGACGATCAGGGTGTCCGCCGACTCGGCCGCTTCCAGATCCGCGACTCCCGTGAGGGTGAAGAATCCGTCTCGCATGGGCGTGGTGGACTCGGGCGAGCAGAGCCTGAAATCGTAGAGATCACGGCCGATCTCGGGTCTGCGCAGGCCGAAGATCTCGGTCGCACAGCCGAGCTCGAAGGGGTTGGAGTTCTCGTCCACGATGACAACGACGCGGTGCGGTCCGGCGGCATGGACCGAGTGGGCTGCGTGCGAGGATTCTTGCGCCATGTGCAATTCCTAGCACTCACGTCGACCGGGCGACAGGCGCAACGATGAGTTCATGAGCACCGAACCCGTATCCCTTGCCAAGGCCCTGGCCTCCTTCGACGCCTTGTGGAGCCCTCGCATCGTCTCGCGCGTCAATGACTACGACGTACGCATTGCCAAGGTCGACGGTGAGCACGTCTGGCACGCTCACGACGAAACCGACGAGTTCTTTCTGGTGCTCGACGGTGAACTGCACATCGCCCTTCGCGAGCCCGCAGGGGAGCGCACGGTCGTGCTCGCACAAGGTGCGGTCTTCACCGTGCCCCGAGGTACGGAGCACAAGCCGTCCGCCCCGGCCGGCGCCGCGATCCTCATGTTCGAGCCCACGGGAACGGCAACGGTCGGTGATCGCCACGAGGACATCCCCGACCATGTGGACGCGACGACAGGGCACGTACTCGACTGAAGGGCATCCCCCGGAGCGGGCGCCCCCTCCTTGACGCCGCATGAGGGGGCGGGCCGCGAACAGGCTCAACCGACAGGGACTCTTTCCATGAGGAAGCCGGTCAGTAGATCGGTCACGGCCGATGGCCGCTCCAGGCTTGGAAGGTGACCTGCCCAAGGCAGTTCGACATGGTCGGCGTTCGCGAGCAGATGCGGCAGTCGGGCAGCGATCCGTCGGAAGTCCCCCAGATCATGCGCGCCCGACAGGACCAGGCAGGGTGCTTGAACTGCCGCCAGATCAACCTCGGTCTCGACGGGCTCGAACTCCTCAGCGGCGGCCAGCTGCACCTCGAAGGCATGCCGCTGCATCTGGCGTACCGCCTCGCGGGCGGTCTCGTCGGCGTCCGGGCCGAGCCAGGTTTCGACCATCAGCTCCGTCGCCCCGGCGATGTCCCCCGCCTCGATCAGCGCTTCCTCGCGCTCCCCGAGCGCACTCAGTTCGGCAGAAGGTTCATGACCGGGCAGGGCGGAACAGATCAACCCGAGGGCGCTCACCCGACCCGGCCAGCGCGCGGCGATCTCCAAGGCGACCTGCCCGCCGTACGAGGATCCCACCAGTGCCGCCTGCGCGATGCCCAGGGTGTTCAGCAGGGCCAGCACATCCTCGGCGTCGCAGTAAGGCCCGTCCGGCGCCGGAGTCCCACCAAAGCCCCGAAGATCACAACGCACCAGCCGATAACCGGCGTCGATCAAGGCCTGCCACTGGGCATCCCACATCCGCCGGTCACACACCCCGGAATGCAACAGCATGAGCACCGGACCGTCTCCGGCCACATCATGAGAGAGCGTCATCCGGCAGACCCTACGCAGCGGCTACTCGAAACGCCTCCCGATAAGCGCCACCACTTCCCCGCCCAGCAGCCCGGCGAACCATGCCGGCCACGGCACCAGTTCACCCAGGCCGCCCTCGCTGTACGGCGCTTCCGCGCCCTCCCGGCTCGCCGGTCCCTCACCGTGGAAGACGACCGGCCGCTTGCGGGGTCGCGCCGCCCCATCGGGGCCGAATCCCGTCGCCGCCCCGGGCAAACATCACGCGGGCGCGATCATCGTATCGAGTTAATGTCGTCGACTTTCCTTGGTCCACAGGGCGCGGCAGTCACTAGGGTTCATCTGGATCTGGATGGATTCCCCACCGGATACCCCTCATTCCTTCCTTTGCCCGAAGACGCCCGCATGCGTGCCACCACCGCCCTGAGCAAGGAGAGCTCGTCCGATGAGTCTTGACTCGAGCCCGGAAGCGCGACTGGAGCCACCCCGGCAATCCAGTCTCGGTACGGCGGCCGCCCGCAACCTCGCCCACACCACCAAGTCCGCCCCGCAGATGCAGGAGATCACCTCCCGCTGGCTGCTGCGGATGCTCCCCTGGGTGGAGACCAAGGGCGGGGCCTACCGGGTGAACCGTCGCCTCACCTACACCGTCGGCGACGGGCGCGTGGAGTTCGTCCAGGACGGCGCCGATGTCCGGGTGATCCCCCGAGAACTCGGTGAACTGGCCTTACTGCGCGGCTTCGACGACGTGGAGGTACTGACCGCCCTCGCCGATCGGTGCGAGCAACGCGAATTCCGGGCCGGTGAGACGCTGGTGGCGCGTGGCGCGCCCGCCGACCAGCTCCACCTGATCGCCCACGGCCGCATCAGCCGGACTTCGGTCGGCGGTTATGGCGACGAGGTCGCCGTGGACGTGCTCGCCGATGGCGACCGGTTCGGGGACGACTCCCTGCTGGACGGGGACGCCCGGTGGGAACACACCGCCACTGCTGAGACCTCGGGCATCCTGCTCACCCTGTCGCGCGCCGACTTCGAGTCCGTAGTGTCCACGGCGCCGGGACTGCGGGACCACATCGCAGAGTTCACGTCGCTTCCCCGCCAACGGCAGAACCACCGCGGCGAGGCGGAGATCGCGATGTCGGCCGGGCACACCGGCGAGCATGAGCTGCCCGGCGCGTTCGTCGACTACGAACTCAACCCGCGCGAGTACGAACTGTCGGTCGCGCAGACCATTCTGCGGATCCACACGAGGGTCGCCGACCTCTACAACGGGCCGATGAACCAGACCAAAGAGCAACTCAGGCTCACCATCGAGGCGTTGCGCGAGCGCCAGGAGCATGAGCTGATCAACAACAGGGAGTTCGGCCTGCTCCACAACGCCGACTTCAAGCAGCGCATCCAGACGCACTCCGGCCCGCCGACACCGGACGACATGGACGATCTGCTCTGCCGCCGTCGAGGGTCGAAGTTCTACCTCGCGCATCCCAAAACCATCGCTGCGATCGGGCGGGAGTTCAACGCGCGCGGGCTCTATCCGGACCACGTCGACCTCGGTGGTCAGCAGGTCCCGGCCTGGCGCGGGGTTCCCATCCTTCCCTGCAACAAGATCCCCATCACGAAGGAGGCGACCAGTTCGATCCTCTGCATGCGCACCGGCGAGGAGAACCAGGGCGTCATCGGTCTTCATCAGACGGGCCTGCCGGACGAGTACGAACCGGGTCTGTCAGTACGGTTCATGGGCCTCAACGAGCAGGCGATCACGTCCTACCTCGTCAGCACCTACTACTCGGCCGCCATCCTCGTGCCGGACGCGGTCGGCGTGCTGGAGAACGTGCAGATCGCCCGCTGGCCCAGGTAGCCGGCCCGGCCTGTTCAGGCATGGTGCGACGCCGTGGACCCGCCGAGCCCGTCGCGCATGACTGAACGTCCCAGGACAGCCGCCCACCCCATCAAGGAGCGCTCCATGTCCGCGCCTGAGCCGACACCTCCGCAGTCGAGCCTGCCTGAGGCCGCTGCCCACTTCGGGGCGCGTGTCCTCGCTGAGGCCGCGGCCCGCGCCTGCGATATCAAGGCTGCCACCGGCGGCCCATCGGGTGCGCTACTCCCGTCCGCACCGCCTCCGGTTCCCGTACCGGCACCGCCTCCCCCCGATACTCCGACCGTCGTGGCGACAGCCGTGGCGCCGACACCGATCCCCGGCATGGAACGGATCCTGCGCGGCCCCAGCGGCCTGGGCACGGCAGGTCTGCGCCTGATCCCACGGGAGCAGCCGCCGACGCCTTCGAAGGCGTCGGCAACTCCTGTGGCAGGCAGGGCGATCCCGGGCCTCTACCACCACCAGGTGGCCGAGCCCGATCCGGTGCGCGTCGAAGAGGTCAGCCGAAGAATCAAGACCTGGGCGATGGACGAGGTCTCCCTGTATCCCGAGGACCTGGAGGAACAGTTCGACGGCTTCTCCGTGGGCCGCTACATGGTCGGCTGCCATCCGGACGCGCCCACCGTCGACCACCTGATGATCGCCACACGCCTGATGGTGGCCGAGAACGCGGTGGACGACTACTACTGCGAGGACCACGGTGGCTCACCCGTCGGCCTCGGTGAGCGCCTTCTGCTGGCGCACACAGCACTTGACCCCGTGCACACGACGGAGGAGTACCAGACGCAATGGGCGAAGTCGCTCCAGGCGGACGCGCCGCGGCGCGCCTACTGCTCCGCGATGGACTACTTCGACCAAGTGGCCAGCCGCTCCCAGGCCGACCGGTACCGGCACGACATGGCCCGGCTTCACCTGGGCTATCTCGCCGAAGCCGCCTGGGCCCAGATGGAGCACGTACCCGAGGTGTGGGAGTACCTGGCGATGCGCCAGTTCAACAACTTCCGCCCCTGCCCGACCATCACCGACACCATCGGCGGCTACGAACTGCCGATGGACCTGCATGCCCAGGCCGCCATGCAGAAGGTCATCGCGCTCGCGGGCAACGCGACGACCATCGTGAACGACCTGTACTCGTACACCAAGGAGCTCGACGCTCCGGGCCGGCACCTCAACCTGCCCGTGGTGATCGCTGAACGTGAGGACCTCTCTGACCGGGACGCCTATCTGAAGTCGGTCGAGGTCCACAACGAGCTCATGCACGGATTCGAGACCGAAGCCGCAGCCCTGACCTCCAACTGCCCCGTCCCGAGTGTGCAGCGCTTCCTGCGAGGCGTGGCCGCTTGGGTCGACGGCAACCACCACTGGCACCAGACCAACACCTATCGCTACAGCCTGCCGGACTTCTGGTAGGAAGAATGGACTCATCTGTGACCAGCACGACCAGCACCGGACTCACCGCCACCGACGCCCCTCTGCGCATCCCGGGCCCGGCGACTCCCTACCAGGGAGACATCGCCCGATACTGGGACGGGGAGGCCAGGCCCGTGAACCTGCGTCTCGGCGATGTCGACGGTCTCTACCACCACCACTACGGCATCGGCGAGGTCGACCACTCCGCACTCGGCGAAGCCGGGGACAGCGAGAGCGAGAAGAAGCTGATCGCCGAGCTCCACCGACTGGAGTCGGCGCAGGCCGACGTCCTGCTGGGGCACCTCGGTGACATCGGGAGTGACGACACCCTGGTGGACGCCGGCTGTGGGCGCGGCGGGTCGATGGTGATGGCGCACCAACGTTTCGGATGCAAGGTCGAAGGTGTCACGCTGTCGGCCAAGCAGGCCGACTTCGCGAACCAGCGAGCGCACGAACTCCGCATCCAGGACCATGTGCGTGCCCGCGTGTGCAACATGCTCTCCATGCCCTTCAGGACCGGGCAGGCCGCGGCCTCGTGGAACAACGAGTCGAGCATGTACGTCGATTTGGAGGATCTCTTCGCGGAACACTCCCGCATCCTCAAGGTGGGCGGTCGCTATGTGACCATCACCGGCTGCTGGAACCCGCGGTACGGCCAGCCTTCGAAGTGGGTCTCCCAGATCAACGCGCACTTCGAGTGCAACATCCACTCGCGCCGGGAGTACCTGCGTGCCATGGCCGACAACCGCCTCGTGCCGCAGGCCGTAGTCGACCTCACCGCTGCCACTCTGCCCTACTGGGAGCTGAGGGCAACGTCCTCACTGGTCACGGGAATTGAGGACGCGTTCATCAACTCCTACAAGGACGGGTCCTTCCAGTACCTGCTCATCGCGGCCGACCGAGTCTGACGTTCTGCTGCCAGGGAGGGCCCGTCCCCTGAGGGAACAGGCCCTCCTCCAGTTGTTGTCCGTAGCGCGATGCACTGACGGTCTGCCGTGGGCGGAAACTCAGGTGGCCTCAGTGCACGCTCTGGGTAGAGTCGGGCCATGCCCGAGCTGACGCGGCTGAATGCCGGCCATGCCCTGGCGGTCCTGGCCTTCGAGCTGGCGAACCGCACCTATTTCGCTGCCTCGATCCCCGACCGCGGCGACGAGTTCTTCGAACAGTTCACCGACGGGTACAACGCCATGCTGGCCGAGCAGGAGGACGGCGCCTGCGTGTTCTACGCGCTCGTCGCCGAGGACGGCTCGGTGGTCGGCAGGTTCAACCTGTACGACCTGGAGGACGGCACTGCCAGGCTCGGGTACAGGGTTGCGGAGCACGTCACCGGCCGCGGCGTGGCAACCGCGACCGTTCGGGAGCTGTGCCGGATGGCGACGGCGCGGCACGGATTGCGCACACTGCGAGCGGCCACCTCCCACGACAACGCCCCGTCCCAGAGAGTCCTGATCAAGGCCGGGTTCGTCCCGGTCGGCCCGGCGACCCCGGCCGATCTCGGTGGCAAGTCAGGCACCTGGTACCAGAGCGACCTCCAGCCGTAGGCCTGTATCTGCGGGCGTGGTACTTCGGGATGGCGGTCCCGGTCGACGATTTCGGCGCTCAGGGGCATGACTGGGTAAGGGTCATGGCTTCGGGGGCAGCCCGGCCTCACCCACCGAACTCGCGCGACCGACCATGGCGGTCTCCTCCAGTCCGTCCTTGTCACTCGGTCTGAAGGGGTGGTCGCAGCCATGCCCGGCGTGCTGAATCGATGCTCCGTTCCAGGGATACGGTGCCCACCAAGGTGAAATGTCGCCGTATTCCTTCGGGCCTTTGACCACCCAATACGTGACGGCTTCACGGTCGCTTTCCGTCAGCCGGTCGAAGAGTCCTTTATGGATCAGCGGGCGCCGGTCCTCGGTAATCTCCATGTCGCCACAAGCCGTGAATCCGCGGGTCGAGGTCGGCCGGTCCTCGACCTGTACCCGGTCGGCCCGGGCGACATCGGCATCAACGGTGATCCTGTACAAAGGGAAGAGGGGTGCCTTTACGATGAGGGTCGTCTTCACCTCCTCGTCGGGGCCGAACCAGGCGTAGTCGTCCGCTGCGGGCCCCACCTGAATCTGTACCGGATCAGGGAAATGGTTGTAGGGGTTCACGCGCGCGGCCGACCCGTATACGCGGCCCGTGATGTCGCCATACGGTAAATCTTCCAAAGGCTTTCCCTTTGGGGAATACGTGATATCGGTGCCTGTGATTTCGTACAGCGACGTCAAGAGCGTGACCGGTGTGTTTCCCTTGTTCTCGATCGTGATGTCCACGGTGAGTTCGGCGTGGTCATCGTGTCTTTCCACGTTTTCGATGCTGCCGGCCACCTGCACCACCGGAAAGTCATGGGACGGCGTGTAGTGAGCCGTGAACCAGAACGGAAGGAGGGCCACCACAGCCGCCAGCAGGGTCCCCCCGGCCCCGACACGTCCTGCCGTCACGGTCGACTTGGCCTGAGCCTCGTCCGGAACCGTCTGGGACGGCACCCGCCCAGCCGACAACTGACGACGATCGCGAACGTCCCCGTAAGCGAGGATCAGCGCCAAGAGCGTCGCGGACAGAATCACCGTGGCCATGATGACCAGGACGAGCTGGACGACGAAGTTCGACTGGATACGGAAGACGATCCAGGCGCTGACCGCGAACATGCCGAGATCCGTCGCGATGTTGGCCCGTCGGCGCCAGACAGGCATGAGCCAGGACCGGCGGGCGGTGCCGCCTCCTCCGGCGATCACCACAGAGCTGACGAGCAGAAGGAAGCCGTCTCCCTTGGCGCCGAGGTCCAGGCCCCGGTACAGATCCATGAGGCCGACGCACCCGAGAGCGACGCCGTAGATGATCACGATGATGCGTGCGCTGGCCTGAATGCGCCGGTGCAGTCGCATCAGGGCCCGGTCGAGGCCACGCCACCAGCGACGCATCAAGCCGGGCCGAGCAGTGCCGGCAGGCCCTGTGTCATCCTGGTCCGGATCCCCCTGAGCTCCTGACACCGCATCCGGGCCGCGCGCAGGGTCATCAACGTCAGTCATACGTCCCCCAAAGTCCGGGAAAGCTTAGAACGTGCCCTTTCGCGGGTGTGGGGATCCAGGAAAAGTCGCCCCAAGACCTGTGGCCGACTGCACTCTTGTGCGATACGCGGGCATGCTGCAGCGTGCCGGATTCGACATCGTCACCACCCTTCAGCGCAGCGCGCTCTTCTGGCGCCACTCGGCCCATGAGAGGTTCCAGGCTCCGAAGCCGTTCCCGGGCTCGACAACGCCCTTGGTGTCCTTGCCGGTCATCTCGAAGGGGTCGCCCGGCCGCACCTGCCCGTAGAACCAGGCCGCGTTCGCGTCGCTCATTCCTATGCAGCCGGAACTCTGGTTGGCGTTGCCGAAGTAGCGGGCGTTCCAAGGGGCGGCGTGCGCGTACATGCCGGACCAGGTCAGTCGCATCGAGTAGTCGACCATCTTGTTGTACGCGTCGGCGAGGCCCACCGTCTCGGAGTTCATGTTGATCGTGCCCTCCTTGGCCATGAGCACGGCGGTTCCGCGCCAGGAGCGCTTGTCACCGCCGGGTGTCCCGCCGGAGACAGGTATGCGCCGGACCGTCTCGCCGTCGCGTTCGAGGGTGAGCTGATGGCTGTCGAGGTCGACCTTGACGATCTGCCGGGAGCCGATGGTGAAGGTGCTCGTGTAGTCGCGTACGAACCAGCCGCCGGCCGCGCCCGAGTCGGTGCCGTTCAGCTCGGCGTTGAGCGTGACCTTGGTCCCGGGCTTCCAGTAGGTCCGGGGCCGCCAGTCCACACGGTCCCTGCCCGACCAGTCGCGTATCCAGGCCCAGGAGCCCTCGGTGCCGTTGGAGGTGGTGACCTTGAGCTGCCTCTCGACCTCGGCCCTGTTCCTGACCGGGTGGTCGAAGGCCAGGGAGATCGGCTGGGCGACGCCGACGGTGCTGCCGGTGCCCGGTCGCCAGTCGACCTTGTTGACCTTGTCCGCCGCAGCCGTGGTGAAGGCGGCCCGGGTGGTCCTGGCGGTTCCGCCCCTGGTCCGGGTCGCGGCTGTCACCGCGTAGGTCGCGCCGGGGACGGCTTTGCGGTCGGAGACCCATGACCGGCCGTCGGCCGCGACCTTGCCGGCGAGCCGGCGGTTCCTGCCGTCGGTGACGGTCACCGCGGTGAGCCTGCCGCCTGCGGCGGTGACCCGCACGGGCTTGCCCGCCGACACCTGGTCACCGGTGGGCGTGACGGTGACTGTGACCGGGCGATCGTCGGCACCCGGCGTCCCCTTGGCGTCCGAGGTGCCGGGGGAGGAGTTCGACGAGCAGGCGGCGAGCGGCGCCAGCAGGGCGGCCACGACGGCGGTCCGGAGGCGGGCATGGGCGACAACGCGGGTGCGGGACAACAGGACCTCCGGCAAAGGACGAGAGCACGGGGCGAGTGAGCGATGCCGTGACTCTAGAGCCGGAAAACACCAGGTCAGCCGCTGTGGAGCAATGTGACGGCGACTGGTGAGGAACGGTCATCGTCCGGTCACATTCGCCGCGCGGAGCGGTCACGGACCGCTGTGAGCATCGTTTGTGTCCCCGCGACAGGTCCGGGGAGAAGGAGAGGCTCAGACTGTGTCAGCGCTGCTCGTGCCGCCCAGCCGTGTGTCCCAGGCACGGAACCGGGGCGTGGCCCTGCGAACCATCACCGGGGAGACCTACCGGGCCTTCCTGACTTCCCCCGCCGGCACGGCCCTTGGTGCCGGTTTCCTGCAGTGCCCGTCCTGGGCCGACGTCAAGGAGGGCTGGCGCGCCCAGTTGCTCGGCTGGGGACCGGCCCCAGAGGAGGGCGAACTGACAGGCGTGGCCCTGGTGTTGCTGCGACAGTTCCCCGGCACCCGCAAGTACTTCGCCTATCTTCCCGAGGGGCCCGTCGCCGACTGGAGCGATCCCGACGTCGACGGCTGGCTCGTTCCGCTGTTGGAACACCTGCGCCGCGCGGGCGTGTTCGCTGTGCGCATCGGCCCGTCGCCCGCCTACCGGCGCTGGGACGCCGCCCTGCTCAAGTCGGCCACCGGTGCGGGCCGACGCCTCGGCGACGTCCTCGCCAGTGAGGTCGACCCGCTCGGCACCGCCGTCGCCGAGCGGCTGCGGGCCCGCGGCTGGCACCGCTGCGGTGGGGAGGGGACCGGAGGGGACGGGGACGCCCAGCCCCGGCACGTCTTCCGCGTACCGCTCGCCGGACGCACCACCGAGGACCTGTGGACCGGGCTCAACCAGGAGTGGCGCCGCAACGTGCGCCGGGCGCAGAAAGAGGGCGTGGAGGTGGTGGTGGGCAGCGCGGTCGAACTTCCCGAGTTCTACCGGCTGCTCGGCATCACCGAGCGACGCGACGGATTCAGGCTCGGCCGCTCGCTTGCCTACTACGAGCGTCAGTACGCGGCACTCAACGCCGAGGAGCCGGGGCGGATGAAGCTGTACCTCGCCCGTCACCGTGGGGAGATCCTCGCCGCACACACGATGATCACGGTGGGGCGCCGGGCCTGGTACCAGACCGGGGCATCGGCCGACCACCGGCGCGAGGTCCGGCCCTCCAACGCCCTGCAGTGGCGGATGATGCAGGACGCCCAGGCCCATGGGGCCGACGTCTACGACATGCGCGGGGTACCCTCCACTCTCGATCCTGAGGAACGTGCGTACGGATTGCTGCGGTGGAAGCTCGGCACCGGGGGACAGGTCGTCGAGACGTTGGGGGAATGGGAGAGGCCATTGGGCGGCAGCGCCAACCACGCGCTTCACCGCGCCTTCCAGGCCTACCTGAACCGCCGATGAAGCGACCGCCGACGAAGCGGACGCCGCCGGCGGCGACGATGTCGAGCAGCACGGATATCACCGACGTCACGGACAGCGTGGATGGCATGCGTAGCGGGGACGGCGCGGAAGCGGCGAAGGCCGGCTCCACGGCACGCGCCAGTGCCGTCATGGCCGCCGGATCCGTCGTCTCCCGGGCCACCGGCTTCGTCCGCTCCGCCGTCGTCGCGGCAGCGCTCGGCACCATCGGTCCGACCGCCGACGGTTACGCGGTGGGCAACGCCCTCCCCACCATCGTCTACATGCTGCTCCTCGGCGGCGCGCTCAACGCCGTGTTCGTGCCGGAACTGGTCAAGGCCGCCAAAGAGCACGACGACGGGGGCGTCGCATACACCGACCGGCTCGTCACCGTCTGTGTCGTCGCCCTGTTGGTGATCACCGCGACCGCGGTGTGGGCGGCCCCCGCGATCGTCGACGCGTACACCGACTACACCGGACAGCAGGCGGCCATGACCACCGCCCTCGCCCGCTACTGCCTGCCCCAGATCTTCTTCCTCGGACTGTTCACGCTGCTCGGACAGGTACTCAACGCACGGGGCCGTTTCGGCGCGATGATGTGGGCGCCGGTCCTGAACAACGTCGTCGTGATGAGCGTCTTCGGTCTGTACCTGGCCCTGGCCATGGGCGGCGGGGACACGCTCACCGCGACCGAGACCGCCGTGCTCGGCTGGGGCACGACCGCCGGTATCGCCGTCCAGGCACTCGCCCTCGTCCCCGCGCTGCGCGCGGCCCGCTTCCGCTGGCGGCCCCGCTTCGACTGGCGCCACAGCGGACTGACCCGCCCCCTGCGAGCGGCCGGCTGGCTGGTGCTGCTGGTCCTGGCCAACCAGGCCGCCTACTGGGTCACCACCCGGCTGGCCACCGCCGCGGGTCTCGACGGCGGCCCCGGATACGGCGCGTACAACAACGCCTATGCGCTGTGGGTCGTACCGCACGGCATCATCACGGTCTCCCTGGTGACCGCGGTGATGCCCCGGATGAGCGCGGCCGCCGTCGACGGGGACACCGACGCCGTACGGCGAGAGGTCTCCCGCACCCTGCGCGTCTGCGCCGCCGCCGTCGTACCCGCCGCCTGCGCGCTGTTCGCCCTCGCTCAACCGGTGATGGCCCTCGTCTTCGGGTACGGCAGGACCAGCGCCGACGACACGGTGGCCATGGCCGGGATCCTGATGGCCTTCGCTCCGGGCCTGATCGCCCTGTCCGGCCAGTACGTCCTGTCCCGCGCCTTCTACGCGCTCTCCGACACCCGTACGCCCTTCCTGCTCAACCTCGTGATCGTCACCCTGAACGCGGGCCTGTCCCTGGCCGCCGCACACCTGCTTCCGGCCCGCTGGGCCGTGACCGGCATGGCGGCGGCGTACTCACTCGCGCTGTGCGCGGGCTGGGTGATGACCGGCCTGGTGCTGAGCCGCCGGCTCGCTGTCGCCCGCCCTCTGCGCGCGTCGGCCGTCGGCGCTCACGCACGGCTGCTGCTCGCCGCCGCCCCCGCCACCGCGCTGGGCCATCTCGCGGTCATGGGCGCGGCACCGGCGGGAGCCCTGGTCGGCGCAACTGCCGGGGCGGTCGCCGTCGTCCTCACCTTCGCCCTGCTCGCCCGTCCCCTGCGCCTCGCCGAAGTCGACGCGCTGCTCTCCGGCATCCGCCGGAGACGGACCCGGACCTGACCACCACAGAGGGAGAACTGCCCATGCCCCGCGTGCTCCTCATCGAGGACGACCCTTCCGTACGCGAAGGGGTCGAACTCGGTCTGCGCCGCCGCGGCCACGAGGTACGGGCGGCCGCGACCGGCGAGGCCGGCCTCGCCGCGCTGGCCGAGTTCCACCCCGATCTGCTCCTGCTTGACCTGATGCTGCCCGGAATGAACGGCGTACAGGTGTGCCGGCAGGTCCGCGAGCACAGCCAGCTGCCGATCATCATGCTCACCGCGCGCAGCGACGACTTCGACGTGGTCATCGGCCTGGAAGCCGGTGCCGACGACTACATCGTCAAGCCCGCCCGACCCGAGGTGATCGAGGCCCGCATCCGTGCCGTGCTGCGCCGCCTGGACGACAGCGGGCCGGGCCGCCCGGCCATCGAGGTCTACGGTGAACTCACCATCGACCGGGGCGGACTGACCATCACCAAAGCCGGTCGGCCGCTCGCCCTCGCCCCCTCCGAGCTGAAACTCCTGCTGCACCTCGCCGCCGCCCCCGAGCAGGTGTTCAGCAGGCAGCAACTGCTGGAGCACGTCTGGGAGCACAGCTACCACGCCGACGCCCGCCTGGTCGACGCGTGTGTCCGCCGCCTGCGCGGCAAGATCGAGGACGAAGCCGGCAGCCCGCGCTACGTTCAGACGCTGCGGGGCTTCGGCTACCGCTTCGGGCCGCTGTGACCACCGGACCGCGCTTCGGTCGGCTCCGCCGGGGCAAGCAGGAAGGACCGGGCGGTGACACGGGAGAGAGCGGCAGAGCCACCGGTGAGCGGACGCGCGTCAGGGCGTTCGGGCTGCGTACGCGGCTGTTGCTCGCCTTCCTGCTGGTCGCCGCCGTCAGCGCCGGCACGACCGCCGCACTGACCTACCGTGAGGCCCGCAACGCAGTCCTGAAGACCGCTCAGGACACAGCGGTCACGTCGTTCCGCGACCACGTACAGCAGACGGCCTTCGGGTTGCCCATGCAGGCAGGAGCCGACCTGGACGACGTCCTGCGCGACATCGCCCGCAAGGGCAAGCCGCACCCCTGGGTGGTGTTCGCCGAGTACGGTTCGCTGCGCGCCTCCTCGGGCGAGAACCCCGTCTCCACCGTCATCACCCCCGAACTGCGCCGCGCCGCCCGGGCCAACCCCCACGGCAGCTTCGAGCGGGTCGTCAAGGACGGCGTGCCCTACCTGACCATCGCCATGCCGATGGTCTTCAAGGCAAGCCCGAACAGCCTGCTGCCCAGCGGACTCGTCCTCTACGCCGTGATGCGGATGTCCGACGAGCAGGTCAACGTCGACGCCCTCCTCATTGCCGCCCGGGACGGCGCCCTGCCCGGCATCGCCGTCGCACTGATCCCCGGCCTGATCGCCGCACGCAGCGTGCTGCGCCCGGTACGGAAACTGCACCAGGCGGCCCGGAGCATGGGCAACGGCAGACTCGACACCCGGATTCCGGTACGCGGCAGCGACGAACTGGCCGACCTGGCACGCACCTTCAACGAGTCGGCGAAACAACTGGAGCGGTCCGTAAGGGAACTGCGCGAGGCCGAGGAACGCGCCCGCCGTTTCGCCTCCGACGTCTCGCACGAACTGCGCACCCCTCTCGCCGGAATGCTCGCCGTCACCGAGGTCCTCGACGAGGACGCGGACAGCCTGGACACCGACACCGCCCGGGCGGTCCGCCTGGTCAGCGCGGAAACCGGGAAGCTGGCGGTGCTCGTCGAGGACCTGATGGAGATCTCCCGCTTCGACGCCCGCGCGGCCGAACTGAACGCCGACGAGGTCGAGGTCGCCGAGGCCATCCGCAAGACCCTGCAGAACCGGCACTGGACCGACGACCGGGTTTGCGTCGAACTGCACGGCGGCATCCGGGCCCGGCTCGACCCGCGCCGCTTCGACGTCGTGATCGCCAACCTCGTCGGCAACGCCCTGCGGCACGGCGGCGCGCCCGTCACCGTACGCCTGCGCACCGCGTCACTCTCCCCGGGCCCGCCCGTGCTGATCACCGAGGTCATGGACTGCGGATCCGGCATCCGTCCCGAATCGCTCCCACACATCTTCGACCGCTTCTACAAGGCCGATGCGGCCCGCACCCGCTCGGCGGGCAGCGGCCTGGGCCTGGCGATCACCCTGGAGAACGTGAAGCTGCACGGAGGAACGATCCGCGCGGGGAACCGGCCCGAGGGCGGCGCCGTCTTCACCGTCGAGATACCGCTTCACACGGAGGAGGCCGACGGATGAGGCGTGCCTGGTCGCGCAGACACGCGACCGTCCTCGCCACCGCCGTCGCGGCCGCCGTACCGCTGCTCGGCGGCTGCGGTATCCAGGAGACCGACGTCATCGCGGCGGGCGGCCCCGCCAGCTTCCAGGCCTTCCTCGACCGCGAACAGGACATGCTGCTCTTCTTCCGTTCCCCCGACGGAGGGCTGAGCCCGGTGATCCGGACGACCGAGCCCTCGGCCGGCTTCGGCGACGGATACACCGAGGCGGGCGCCGGCAACCAGAACACCGGTGAGACGGCGGGTCCGGTGCCGACGGAGAAGGTCGTCCTGACGTTGCTCGCAGGCCCGGGGAAGACGGACCGCGCCGCCGGCCTGAGCACGTCGCTTCCGGCCGTCAGCCCCGGCGCGAGTGTCAAGGTCGAGGCCACTTCGGCGGGCAGGGTCAGGGCACGACTGCCCTTCGCCCTGAAGGCGCTGGACAGCGCTGCTCTGCGCCAGTTGACCTGCACGATCGCCTACAGCCAGGACGCCGACGGTCAGGTCGTCGTGGAGCTGACGGGACAGGACGGCACATCGAAGTCCGGCGCCTGCGGACTCACCTTTGCGGTACCGGGAACGTGACCGCGGAGAGCGGCATCCGGGCACGGAACACGCCGCCCGGCACGACGGGCCGGCTCCTTGATCACGACGCGACGAACCGGGGAAGCACGTGGCCGTAGTCGAGCACGAACTGACCCACCCCTGGGAAGGCATCCTTGCCGCGCCCGCCCACGGCAGTGACGTCGGCGTCCTGGTCCTGGCCGGTTCCAGCGGACGCGTCGAGCGGGACAGAGCACGTATCCTCGCCCGGCACGGCATGACAGCCCTGTCGATCCGCTGGTTCGGCGGGCCGGGGCAGCCCCCGGGAATCTGTGAGATCCCCTTGGAGACCTTCACCGCCGCCATCGACCTGCTCGAAGCGAGCGGAGCACGACGGATCGGCATCATGGGTGCCTCCAAGGGTGCTGAAGCAGCTCTGCTCACGGCCGTGCACGACCCGCGCGTGGACGTTGTCATCGCGCTGTCACCCACGTCGCGAGTCTGGTGCAATGTGGGCCCGGGCTCCGATGGGAAACAGCACCCGTATCGCTCCTCCTGGACCTGGCGTGGGAGGCCCCTGCCCTTCGTCCCGCTGGATGATTCCTGGACTCCCGTCGCCCAGGGCAGTGGTCCGGTCGCCATCCGCGGATGGTACGAACTCAGCGAACGGAGCTTCGCTCACCTGCTCCGTCCGGCGGACATCCCCGTCGACAAGGCCCGGGCCGATCTGCTGCTCGTCGCCGGTGGCGACGACGCGATGTGGCCTTCTCTCCGATTCGCCGAACAGCTGGCAGAACGCAGGCGCTCCGCCGGGGCCAGCGTGCACCTGATCACCCGTCACGATGCAGGCCACCGGCAACGCTTCCCCGGCGAACGCCCGGCGCCGGACTCCCCGCGCTTCCAGCACGGAGGCACTCCGCAAGCTGACGCGCTCCTGGGAGAAGCCGCGTGGCCACACATCCTCGGCAAACTCACCTGACTGTCGCGGACTCCACCACCTTGGGCGGCGGCGCGGGGTGGACCTGACCAGGGCGCCCTCGGCGACCGCTCAGGACGGCACGGCCGGGCACCTGGTGCCGCGTGGTGGCACGGTCAGGTCGGTCAGGTAGGCGTCGACGGTGTGCTCCATGCAGGGACCGCTGGTGACGCTGCCGTGGCCCTGGCCCTCATAGGTCAGGAGCGCCCCGCTGCGGCCGAGTTGCCGGGCCACCGACACCGCCCAGGGGTAGCCGGTGGCCGGATCGTGGAGTGCGTTGGACACCAGGATCGGCGGGGCGCCGCGGACCGCCAGGCGGTGCTGCGGGTTGGCGGTCGGCGCACCCAGGCACGCCACTGCCATCTGGACCGGCAGCAGCAACGGCAGGTCGGGTGCGGCCCTGTTCATCGTGCCGATGAGCGAGGCGTATTCCTGGTGGTCGTGCACCGGCAGACGCCAGTCCGCGCAGAATACGGGGGCTGTCGGTGGAAGCGGCGACACCGAGGTGGGCGAGGCGGGGAGCGGGCTGCTCGACGCCATCTCGGCGATGGTCTGCGCCAGGCCCGCGTAGTCGACGGCGTAGAACTTCCTGAAGGCGACTCTGTTGACCAGATCCGCTGACGAAAGAGGAGTACCCGGCTTCGAGGGGTTCTCCAACTCGCCGCGCTGTGCACGGCTCAGCAGCCCCTGCCAGACCGTGCGGACGTCGCGGCCGTGCATCGCGCAGGTCGATTCGTCGGCGCACCACCGCACGAACTCGTCGAAGGAGTCCTGTGCCGCGGTCGCCGCGGACCGCAGGAACGCACGGGTACGGGAAACGCTGTGGTCCATCACGCTCTCCAGCACCATGGCCCGGACCCGGTGCGGATAGGTCTCGGCGTACTGCGCCCCGAGCAGTGTGCCGTACGAGCTGCCGTGAAAGGTCAGTTTCCTCTCACCGAGGGCGGCCCGCAGGGCGTCCAGGTCCCGGACCGTCTGAGCGGTGTCAAGGTGGTCGAACACCGGGCCGGTGCGTGCCCGGCAGTCGGCGCGGAGCCGTTTGTTGTAGGCCAGGGTGGCGTCGAAGTCCGCTTGGCTGCCCATCTCCGGTGACGGCCGCTGGGCGAGCAGATCGCCGGAGCAGGTCACCGGATTGCTGCGGCCCACGCCGCGAGGATCGAAGCTGACGATGTCGAACCTGCGGCGGGTCTCGGAGCTGAACCGGCTGATGCCGCCGACCACCCGCTCCACGCCGGAGTCGCCGGGACCTCCGGGGCCGAACACCATCGAGCCGACGCGTGCACCCGGGTCGGTGGCCTGGCGGCGCGCCACGGCCAGACCGAACGTCGGCCCGTCCGGGCGGGCCCAGTCGATCGGCACCGTGAGGGTGGCGCACTCGGCGCCCGGGTGGTCCGGGGCGTCGCACGGAGTCCACCGCAGAGCGCTGGTGGTCACCGGCGCCGCGTGCGCGACGGGTGCGGCGGCGAGACCGGCGACGGCGGCGATGGCGGTTCCCGCGACCATGGCCGTGCTCCGCAGGGCGGTGCGCCGTAACGCGGGCCATCCTCTGAACGGCATGAAGCGTCCTCCTGACAGGACTGGGTGTGAGAGGCATGCTCAAGAAGCGTGCAGACCCGGCCGGGACTCTTGAACACGCTAGGTGCACTGACGCTTGCCCGGTGCCGGTGTCAGGGGCCGTTCCGGGGAGAGTCAGGGACGTATCAGGGGCGCCATAGGGTCGGCCGGACAGCGGGCCCTACGGAATGCGTGGGTGATGCGCCTCCGTGGCAGCGGCGTCACTTGGCTGAGGCTCGTCCCGTGTGACGCTGAGCGGGCCCGCCGGGGCCTCTGCCCGTACCGGCGAACGTCACACCGCCGGACCCTTTGCTGTGGCGGGGACCGCCCCGCGCGCACAGCCTGGCATGGCGGGGGTTTCCTCCCCGTACCGAGCCGACCGAGCGGAACCTCATGCCCGTCACCCTGACCGACCACGCGGTGCCCCACGTCTCCACTGTCCCGGCGAACGCGGGCGAACACGTCGAGCTCTTCGTACGGGAGCGCGACGGCACGTCCCTGGGACACCTCGAAGAGCGCAGGGCCGTCCTCATGCTGCACGGCAGGAGCGTCCCGGTCCTGGCGGGCTTCGACCTCCGGTACAAGAGCTACAGCTGGGCCGAGGCCCTGGCCAAGGCCGGGTACGACGTCTTCATGATGGACCTCCAAGGGCACGGGCTGTCGCCGCGGCCCAAGATGGACGACCCTCGCAACACGAGCCTCGCCGAGCAGAAGCTGCTGATCCCGCGGCCGCCGGGCCACATCCCGGGCACCGCGAACTACGCGTTCCAACTGAACAACTCCCACAGCGACCGGGACGAGCTGAACACCGTCGTGGAGTACATCCGCCACGAGTGCAAGGTGAAGAAGGTGGCCTTCATCGGCTGGTCCGCGGCCGCGTTCACGATGGGACCGTATGCGGTCAAGAACCCGGACAAGGTGTCCAGCCTGTTCCTGCTGGCGCCGATCTTCCCGCCCAAGGGGACCTCGAACGCGCCGACCACACTGCCGATGCCCGGCCTCCCGATGTTCCTGGGGACGAGACCGGGTCTGGAGACGGGCTGGAACGCCGAGCTGGGCTGCCTGGACCAGCGGGAACCCGGCATGGTGGAAGTGGCATGGGCCGCGATGATGGAGAGTGATCCGGTGGGCAGGACCTGGGGTCCGCCGGAAGGGACCAACCGGATCAGGAACTTCGCCCGGTGGGGCTGGAACGAGACCACTGCGGCGCAGGGCGGCGTCCTCGGCGGCAGCGTGCCGGTCCTCATGGTGTACGGGGAGCACGACAGGCAGGTGAACACGTCGCCGCCGAACTCGAATCCGGAGCTCAACTTCTCGGTCCCCGCGCTCTACAACGCCGTCACGGGCTCCCACAAGCTGATGGTGAAGCTGGCCTGTGCCGGCCATTCGGTGCCGTGGGAGAAGCAGCACAAGAACGTGCACAACCTCTCGAAGCACTGGCTCAAGCAACTGAAGGTCGACGGCAAGACGCAGGGCGTCTTCGACATGAACACCAACGGCGACATCAGCCCGGCTCCGTAGACGGCTGAGCCCTCGGCCGCGAACGGACGGGGTGGTTCCAGGGGCCCGCGTCAGCACCGAAGACGCCGAAGGCGAACGCGAGCCTTCGGCGTCCCACACGACCGGCTCGACGTCAGGGGTTCTGCGTGAGGACGAAGTCCAGCGCGGCGCTCACGTTGACGAGTCCGGGCCCGGTGGCCGTGTCAGGTCCGACCTTGGCCTTGTTGCCGAACCGTGGGTGATTGGTGCCGGTGGTGACGTCGGTGGCGGTCCTGGCGAGCGCCTCGGCCACCTGGGCGGGAGTCAGCCCCGGCCGGGCTTCGAGGAGCACAGCGACCGCTCCGGCGATCTGCGGTGCCGCGGCCGACGTGCCTGAGAACATGGCCCAGCCGTCCCTCGGACCGGTGGTGTCGCCCGGGTCGCCGGTCGGGTTGCCCGCGCCGGGCAGACTCTCGTCGACGTCGATCGCGCAACCGGGTGGCACGGGCAGCATCAGGTACTGGGCCCGGGGCAGCAGACCGACCAGGCCGCAAACCGTCGGCACGCGGACGCCGTCGATCCACGGGCTCACGTACCCGCTCGCGTAGTTCGACGCGCGAAGTCGGCCGTCCTGTGCCGCGAACACTCCACCCGCCGCGATCACACCGGGCACCTGCGGTTCGATGGTGAACTGGCCGTTGCCCGCGGAGAAGACGACGACGATGCCCTGCTCCACCGCATCCAGGATTTCCAGCGCGAAGATCACGTCGGCCTGGCTGGGCGGCCCGACCGGGGGGAAGTCCCCGTCCCCACCCCATGAGTTGGTGAGGACTTGCGGCTGGTCCGCCTTGGCGCGCAGGAATCCCGCGGTGGCGGCCGTGAGGTCGCCCCGTCGGTCGCTGGCGCGGTAGGGCAGCAGTCGCGCCCCGGGAGCCACGGCGAAGATGTTCGCCGATTCACCGGTGCCGTGCCCGATCGGGTCCTCCTCCGCGCTGGTGCCGGGGACGAGCGCGACGGTCGGGACGACGTCGTAGTCGTGGGCGCCGAAGAAGGCGTGTTCGGCCTGTCCCGTGTCCACCATGGCGACGTGCACACCGCGGCCCTCGTGCCCCGCCTCGTGTGCCGGGGTCGCGTTGAGCAGCTTGGCCACGTCGTCCGGGAGCGTGAGGTGGAACGCGGCGACCTCCGGCGGTCTGGGGGCGGCGGGGAGGAGACGCATGGGCGTACGCGGACGTTCCAGGGCGACCGCCTCGATGGCGTCAGTACCGGGTGCGGCGCCGACTCCGAGGGCGTCGGGCTGCCGTGCGCCGATGATGTCGAGGTGGGTGACGGAACGCTCCCGGTTCATGGACCCGAGCTGTTCCACCTCGTAGCTGGCCATCCGCCCGCTGGTGAGCTGTTCGTACGCGGCTGCCGTACCGGCGACGGTGAAGCCCAGCCGGCTCTCGGCGGTCACGGTCAGCCCCGCTGTTCGTGCGTATTCCTTGGCGCGCTCCTGGGTGTCGCTCTCGGCGCGGAACGGCCTGGCCGAGTCGAAGGCGGTCGCCTGTGTCATGGGCACCCCGCCCTCCGACCGGGCGGAGACATAGCCGTATACGGTGCCCGGAACGTCCTGCCCGTACTGGGGTGTTGTGGGGCTTGTCATCGGTCCTCCAGAAGTGGAGGCCCGGACACACGCGGCACGGCAGCCGGTCACGAGTTCCGGTCGCGGGCTCCGGGCGTGGGAATCGGCAGCACGGTGACGGACCTTGCGGTGTTCGAGAGCGTCGCTGGAACCGGCAGCGTCTGCGGACGTGAACGGTTCTCGAGTCGCGCGACGCCGAACGCTTCGGCGAACTTCCCGCTCGATCCGGTGATGAGTGCCCCGGCGGACATAGGCACTACGTCGATGTCATGACGGGCGCACCACGGAACCAGGTCGTGCACCGAGGCCTCGGCTTCGAGCTCGACCAAGGCCTCGACGAACTCCCTGTCGGACGAGCCACCTTGCTCTGATGTCACTAGATTCTCCTAGTGATTCACTCACTATCCCAATCTTCGCATTTGTTGCATAGCACCGCAAAAGATGATACTGAGCGACGGTGCAGCCACCCACCCTCGGAAGGGCGGGCGATCTCAAGGATGAGGGGTCCGTCATCTATCGAAACGCGTAACCAATAGGTTACGCTTTCGGGTATGGATGATGTGGCGCATGCGATTACGGATCCTGTGCGCAGAGACATCCTGCTCATGCTGCGCGGTGGTGCGCTCACGGTGGGGCAGATCGCGGGGCGGTTCACGGTGAGCCGCCCGGCGGTGAGCCGCCATTTGCGGGTGTTGCGGGAGTGCGGTCTGGTCCACGACGAGCTGGTGGGCAGGAACCGGGTGTACGAACTGAGCCCGGAGCCTCTCACGGGGCTCGCGGAGTGGATCGCGATGATCCGTGGGCCGGCCGGCTGGGATCAGCGGCTGGACGCTCTGGAGACGGAGGTGCGCCGCACCCGGCGTGAGCGTGCGGTGCGCCGTACGGCATCGGACAACGAATCCAGAGAGGACACCGCGTGAATCCACTGTCGAGTGCCCGGCTTGTGTCCACTGCCCAGGGCAGTGACCTCATCCTCACCCGGGTCTTCCGGGCGCCCATCGATGACGTGTGGGCGAGTGTCACGGAACCGGAGCGTACGGCCCGCTGGTTCGGCCCGTGGGAGGGCGACGCGGGGCCGGGCCGCACGATCCGGGTCCGGATGTCGTTCGAGGAGGGCGCGCCGTGGAGCGATGCGCGCATTGACGTGTGTGAGGCGCCGACGCGTCTTGCCGTTTCCATGTCCGACGAGGCGGGGGAGTGGCGTATGGAGCTGCAGCTGTCCGAATCGGCCGGGACGACCGAGCTGCGGCTGGTTCACCACCTGATGACCACGGAAGGCGTCGGAGAGGTCGGGCCGGGTTGGGAGTACTACCTCGACATGCTCGGCGCCGCTCGCGACGGTGCCAAGCCCCCGAGTTTCGACGATTACTACCCCGCGCAGCGGGCCTACTTCGAGGCGCTGGCTGCCGATTGACGTGCGACGGCGATCCATGGCGGGCCGGGTACCGGGGTGCGTGGCCGGATCTGTTGCACCGGCGTACCCGGCCCGGAGCCACGGGCGTCCTTCGTCTGCCGTCTGGGCGTGTGGTCGGTGACGACGTGTCGGCCACCCTCCGACTGTCGGCCCGCTGCGCGGTGACGCTCCTGCGGGCGGGTCACATCCGTTCTATGTAGGCAGCCCGCCATTCCGGAGCAGGCTCCGAACCGAGCTCCGTCCAGTACTCCCGGCCTCGGACGACCCTTCCCTCGGTGACCGTCCAGAACGCTGCCACCCGGAAGACCCCCATCGTTTCGTGCGGCACCTCCACCTCAGAGACCACCTCGTCCCCGTCCACCAGGATGCGCAGCACCTTGATCGTCCATCCCTCCGGGTACTCCGCATTGACGCGCACGTAGTTCGCACGCCCCACGATGCGCTCACCGCTGATCGGCCACTCCACCACCACATCGTCGGCCAACAACTCGCCGACCCCGGTCCAGTCCCGAGCTTGTATGCGGTTCCACAACGCCTCAGCGGTCTGCAAAGAGTTCATGCCTGCATCCTGTCAGCCGCCACCGACAGCCGACGACGCTCTCGGGGGCACGACTCTGACGGGCCAACTCCAACCGAAGTCGGAGGAGACTCAGTGCGTTCGAGAGATCTGGCCGGCATCCCGTCCCGGTCGGCAGGAGCATTTGAGATCCTTCTCCGCATGAGCACACCACCAGACGGGCTGCCCGTCTATCGCGTCCTGACCGGCCCTGACGACGCCGCTTTCTGTCACCGTGTCAGCGAAATGCTCGGCCGTGGCTACCAACTGCACGAAGGCCCCGCCCTCACCTACGACGGCGAGAACGTCATCATCGCCCAAGCGGTGATCTGGCCGGCACAGCCCTAGCCACCAGCCACGCCGCAAGGCGCGGTCACGAGAGCGTGATCCGGTGGGAGGTACGGGCGCGCGTCGATGCCGTCGGGTGACGGCATCGACGCGGGGGCCGGAGCGGAACTCGCGTGGACATGCCTCCGGGGACGTGCCGCTCGACCGCGCCGTGCAGTCGATGAGCCGCCCCGGGGCGCCCTCGGCCGGCCGGACCAATCAGCGCAGTCCGGCGAAGAGATCCTTCTCGGGTACGGCCGAGCCGGTGGCGTCCTTGACACGGAGGAAGGTCTCCACGCCCATCAACTCGCCGAACCTCTCCTTGCCCATCTTGAGGAAGAAGATGTTCTCGCCCTGACTGGCGTGCGCGGCCAGCGCATCGAACTTCTGACCGCTGAACGCGGTGGTGTCCACCCACGTGGTGATCTCATCGTCAGGGAGGCCGATCTCGGCCATCGCGGCGGCCTCGGCAGGGTCCGGCTCCGGCATGTCCTCATGGAACTCGCGCATGATCTCCCCGAACCGCTGCATCATCGAGCGGGGCATCGTCGTCCAGTACACCTTCGGTGTCAGCGCGGTCATCGCCAGTGCCGCCATCGTGATGCGGTGGGCCTGGATGTGGTCGGGGTGGCCGTAAAAACCGTTCTCGTCGTAGGTGACGACCACGTCAGGCTGGTAGTGCCGCATGAGTTCCGCAAGCCGGGCCGCGCCCTCCTCCACAGGAGTCCGCCAGAAGGATCCGGGGGCGTCGTTGCTCGGCCAGCCCATCATCCCGGAGTCGGCATAGTCCAGCATCTCCAGATCGCTGATCTTCAGGGCATCACAACTCGCCTCGAGTTCTTGACGGCGCATCAAGGCGACCGCCGCCGGATCGTGTCCGGGATCGCCCGGCTTGGCACCCCCGGGCCCGTCACCGCAACTGCCGTCGGTACAGGTCACGAGAACCGTCCGGATGCCCTCCGCCGCGTACCGCGCGAGGACCCCTCCGGTTCCGGTCGCCTCGTCGTCGGGGTGTGCGTGTACCGCCATGAGCGTCAAAGGCCGGTCAGTCATGAAACAGTCCTCCTGCAGAAACACATCGTCATCCACATGCGCGGCGGGCATACCGCAACTCTGGGAACCGGAGCCCGGCGGGGCGGACGACCTTGCGGTCTCCGTGTTCTCCGCCCTGCGGGGCCGGTCCCACGATCAATGCAACCGCACCGGCCCCACAAGCTGTTCCCGGCGCGACCGTTTGTCCCCCTCGACGTCGGTGTGGGTCGCTGTCGTCTCCAGGAGGAGCGTGGCGTCGTGGTGACGGGTGCCGGTTTTGGCGGTGTAGACGCCGAGGCGTTGTCCGAGGGTGCAATCCGGCGGACTCGGGATTGGTCGGGCTCCGCCGGGCCCGCAAGTCCTTGTATGGGCTGGCGATATCATCGCCGACGCGGTGGGAGCCGCTGACCCGGGCCCTCGAGCCTGTCTAGCCGCATATCACCGAGCTGAATTGAGGAAATTGCATGCCGAGTTATGACGTGAGTGCGCAGTCGAGCGCCGCGCCCTCAACGATCCAGCGGCTGTTAGTTGACGTACCGACCTGGACGCGATGGCAGCCTTTTGAATCGGTCGAAGCGATCTCTCCGTCGTCCGAAGGACAGGGGCCAGCAGGAACCGGCACCGCTTGGGCGCTGTGGAAGGGGAGGATCCGGACCGACATCGAGATCGTGGACGTCGTCCCTGACGGGGGTATGAGCTACGCCGCGCTCCAACTCATGGGTATGCGCGAGTACCGGGCTGAAATCTCCCTCACGCCCCTGCCGGATGAGGGAACCGACATCCGGTGGCGGGCCACGTTCACGCCCAAGCATTCCATTCTGAACCGGCTGTGGGAGTGGTACCTCAACCGAAGCATGCGTGATGTCGTGGGCGCCCTGGCTCGGTACGCCGAGCGTTAGTCTCGCGTATGGGGAACGCTGTTCAGCCACCTTCTGGGCGTTCCAGGGCACAGCGCGCAGCTTCATGCCCAGGCTGGACGGAGGTGCTCCTCTACGGCGCTAACCCGTGGTCGGCGGCGCCAGAAGCTGCACGACGGCAGCGTTCCCCGCCGTGCGCTGGAGATGTTCCAGACGGGCGAGCATGGCGCTCTCAGGTACGGTTCGCACGATCCTGCGGCTTGCGGACGCCTGGGTATGGCTTTCCTCGGCTTCGCCGTGGAACGTCTCTGCTGCCGCGCGCGGCGGTTTGTGAGACACCTGTCACCTCGTTGCCGATTCGAGAGAGCGAACTGAGCTTGCCTGCTCGGGTATTGCGCTGCCCGCGTTCCGCGGTGAACGCCGCGCGGATGCGAAAGCCGATCAGGTCATTAGGAGCACCGTACGCCTGCGGAGGAGTCGAACCGAAGAGCTTCTTCGCATTCGATGCGCAAATAGGCGCGTCCAATCAACGACTCAAGGGCAGAGGGGGCGACTGCATCACCATGGCACATCATGCCCGGGAACAGCACGAAGGTGGCATGGACACCAAGAGCAGGAACGACCCACTCTGGTACTTCAGGATTTACGGTCTCGGTGGGCAACGTGCTCGCCGCGAGCCATGACCGGGCAGCCGCGGAGGCAGCACGCGATGACCGACTCTCGGTTCGGTCCTCCTCCTCTTTCGCATCGCGAGGTCGTCCCGCACCTTGAGGGATCGCCGTGGCCGTCCCGACAGGCATCCTGCCCTGGTCACTGTGCCGGGACGGCTCGGCGTCTGAGATCGGGTCGTTACAGGGTCACGTTCAGGCCGCGGTGATACGTGCGTTGACCCGCCGCATCCAGTCCCGGTCGGTGTGCCACATGGGGTGGTGCGGGGCCGCGTTGGAGGTCAGGACGACGCCCTGGAAGCCCGCGGCGAGGCAGCGGTCGACGACGAACTCGGCGATGTCCTTGCCGACGGCGTCCTCCTCGAAGCGCGCCAGCAGTGGGGTGTAGCCCACGACGCCTTCTCCGAGGACGGCGGGGATGCCACGGCGGCGGGCGAAGTCGGTGACGGAGTCGACCCACTGGGCCAGTGTCTCCCGCATGGCCTGCCGGTGCGCCGGATAGTTCTCGTAGAGCCACAGGTCCCAGCGGTCGGGGTCGACCCAGTCGTGCGCGTAGAACAGTTCGCGCGGGATTCCGGTGGCGGCCAGGCGCCAGGGCTCGTCGGGCTGGTAGTCGGCGAAGGCGGGCGCGTCGGGGCGCAGCATGGCGGCCAGCTCGGGGGTGGGCCAGGTGGCGGTCTCGGGCGCCGATTCGGTGCCGTGCCCGAGCCCGACCGCCTCGTAGAGCGCGCCGAGCACGCCGTAGACGTAGAAGTGGAAGTGCGCGATCTGCGCCCCCTCCGGCAGGTCGTCGATCTCGCTCGGCCAGGGCTCACCCAGCGAGTAGGTGACGGGGATGCCGGGGTGGCGGGCCCGCAGCAGCTTCACGGCACGGTCCAGCGGGTCGCGCAGGTAGGCGTAGTGGGTGGCGCCGTCGCGCGGTACCAGGGAGCAGTTGTCGACCTCGTTGTGCACTTCGACGTAGGCGACGTGGTCGGCCAGCCCGCGCTCGGTGAGGAAGTCGAGGAGCCCGGCGAGCGCTTCGGCCACCGCCTCCGCGCGGTCCGGGCCGGGGACGTCGGCCAGGGCGCTGTGCCAGGCGTCGGTGTCGGCGAAGCTGGGGGACTGCTGGTACTCCCAGGAGGACACGATCACCTTGCAGTCGTGCCGGGCGGCCGCCTCGAACAGCTCGACGAGCCGTCGGCGGCCGTCCAGCGGATAGCCGCCCCGCACGTCGTACCAGCGGGTGCGCTGCCCGAACTCCTCGCCCAGGCCGCGGACCTGGATCGACTCCGGCTCCTGGACCCGTCCGGAGAACAGCAGGAAGGGCATGGCGCAGACACGCACGGTGTTGAAGCCCCGGTCGACCGTTTCGGCGAAGGCGTGGTCGAGGTCGGCGAACGGCTCGCCGGGTCCTGCCTGTGTGTACCAGCTGAAGTCCCACAGGGTGATGGCGAGTCGGCCTGTGGTCTCGCTCGTGATGGCTTGCTGCTGTGCGGTGGTCATGTGGTCACCCGTCGTTCATGTGCGGTGGGACGCCGTCGGCGGCTCGGCGGCACCACACGCTAACTCAATTCATTATTTATGAATAATCCTTGACGAGGGTGACGGGGTTGTCCAGGCTGTGGGGCGGACTAACGCGTATGTGCATCGAGGAGCCGCCTGTCATGTCCGAATTCATCCATCTGTCCCGGCGCACCGTCGTCACGGCACTCGGGGTGGCCGCCGTCGTCGCCCTGCCGGCCTGGCCGGAGACGGCGCGAGCGGCGAACGGCACCGCCGCGGGCGCCGATTCCGAACCGGTTCTCGACTCCCACCCCGCCACGGAGCCCTCCGGCACCCATGTGCGTGACGTCGGCGGCACCAACGTCGTCTTCCAGTACGGCACGGTGCTCCCCGCCTTCGACGGCTGGCGCACCCACGAGCCCACACGTGACTACCTGTCCCTGGACAAGCGGTGGCGTTTCCGTTTCGACCCTGCCGACCAGGGGCTCGACGAGGCCTGGCAGTCCCCGCGCCACGACGACCGGGCGTGGGGACGTATCGACGTCCCGGCGGCCTGGGACCTGCTGAACACCCCGGGATTCGGTTCGCAGACCGCTCCCTTCGGCAAGGGCACCGCGTTCAACGACGGGTACGCCTGGTACCGCACCACGGTCGATGTGCCCGCGTCCTGGCGTGCCCGGCACGTACGCATCGCCTTCCTGGCCGCCGGTTACAGCGCCGAGGTCTGGCTCGACGGCAAGCACCTCGGCAAGCACGAAGGCGCCAACTCGCCCTTCGCGCTGCCGGCCGCGGGGGCACTGAGGCCGGGGACCCGCCAGACGCTCGCCGTGCGGGTCTTCCGCCGCGCGAGCTACACCGACTACACGGCCACGACGCCGCAGCCGGTCACCGACGACCACGAGCTGCCGTACAAGCCCGTCGACTACTGGCCCTACGCGGGACTGACGCGGTCGGCCTGGATCGAGGCGGTCCCGCAGGTCACCGTCACCAAACTGCTCGTGTCCGCCGCGGACGGGCGCCTGGAGGCACACGCGGTCGTCGAGAACCACGGTGCCTCCGACTTCGAGGGCCGGCTCACCCTGGACCCCGGCCGGGGGAGCGGCGGCCGGCCCACCGTGGTCGCCGCCCGGATCGCCGCCCGGTCGGCGGGCGTCGTACGGGTCGTGGTCCGCATACCCGGTGCGCCACGCTGGAGCCCGGCCTCGCCGCGCACGCTCACCGCCCGCGCCACCCTGACCTCCGGGAGGTCCTCGGGACCACGGGTGGACACGCTGTCCACCGTGTACGGCGTACGCGAACTGACCGTCGCCGACGCCCAGCTGCGGCTGAACGCCGAGCCGCTGTTCCTCAAGGGCCTCAACTGGCACGAGGAGACGGCCGCGCACGGCAGGGCGATGACGCCCGCCGAGTACGACCGGGAACTGGGGCACATCACGGCAGTGGGCGCCAACTTCATCCGCAACTGCGTCTACAACCGCCACCCGTACGTCTACGACTGGGCGGACGAGCACGGCGTGCTGGTGATGGACGACATCGACACCATGTGGCTCAACACCGCCCAGGAGAAGCTCCAGACCGAGCGCTACGGGCTCGCCCGCGCCCTGGCCCTGACCATGGCGTGGAACCAGCACAACCACCCCTCGGTCATCCTCTGGTGTCTGCAGAACGAGTCGGAGATCGACACCGGCGGCGCTCCCGTCTACCGGGCCTGGCTCGCCGACCTGAAGGCGGCCGTGAAGTCGGTCGACCTCACCGCCCGCCCCGTGACATGGGCCTCCAACACGAGCAACGACCCGGCGTTCGACCTCGCCGACGTGATCGGGTTCAACGAGTATTTCGGCTACTTCTACGGCAAGGACGCCGACCTCGGCCCCACGCTGGACGCGGTGCACGCGAAGTACCCCGACAAGCCGATCCTGATCACCGAGAACGGCACCTGGTCCGTGGCCGGCACCCACGGCCCCGCCACCACGCAGGGCACGGAGGAGTGGCAGGCGGCCAGTTTCACCGCCCACTGGGCTCAGGTGACCGCGCGCAGTGAGTTCGTCGCCGGATTCACCTACTGGGTGCTCAAGGACTACAAGCAGCGGGCCGGATACAACCAGGACTACAACGGCATCTCCGTCATGGGCCTGCTCACCTTCGCGGAGGAGCGTCCCAAGCTGGTCCACGACGTCTTCCGGAAGGCGGCGCTGCCGGGCGGCGGGTGAGCGTCGGACGGTGAAGGGATGAAGGGGTGAAGGGGGGAGGGGCGAACCGCCCCTCCCCCCTTCATCGTGTTCCGTGAGGGAACCGTCCGCGGACCCGTCAGCCCTTGACGCTGCCCTCGGTCAGACCGCTGCGCCAGAAGCGCTGCAGCGCGACCATGGCGATCATCAGCGGGACGACGGAGACGAACGCGCCTCCCACGGTCAGCTGATAGAGCTGCGGTTGGCGGTCGGCGAAGGACTGCCACGACGTCAGACCGAGGGTGATGGGATACAGCTTGGAGTCGGACAGCATGACCAGCGGCAGGAAGTAGTTGTTCCAGATGCCGACGAACTGGAACAGGAAGATCGTCACC
Source organism: Streptomyces sp. BV286 (assembly GCF_019090165.1). GTDB lineage: Bacteria > Actinomycetota > Actinomycetes > Streptomycetales > Streptomycetaceae > Streptomyces. The sequence continues at coordinate 39,374 of NZ_JAHRIB010000181.1, read as the reverse complement.
AGGGCGGGGGTCATGATGCGCAGACCCACGACGGTGAAGATTCGGACCTCTCCGGCGCCGTCGATGCGGGCCGCCTCCAGCAGCTCGTCCGGTATGGACGCCGCGGCGTAGATCCGGCACAGGTACACACCGAAGGGACTGACGAAGCTCGGCAGCAGTACGGCCCAGTAGGTGTTGGCCAGACCTGCCTTGCTGAACAGCAGGTACATGGGCAGCGCCAGCGCCGTGGCCGGGATCAGGACGCCACCGAGCACGATGTTGAAGAGCGTGTCGCGGCCGGTGAAGGAGAACTTGGCCAGCGCGTAGCCGCACATCGCGGCCAGCAGTGTCGCCACGCCGGCGCCGACGCCCGCGTAGAGCACGCTGTTGGCGGCCCAGCGCAGGTAGATCGCGTCGTCGTAGGTGACCACCTGGTACAGGTTGCTCAGGAACTGGGGGTGGGAGAACCACAACCCGAAGCTGCCGAACAGATCGCCGGTGGACTTGGTGGAGGCCACGACCAGCCAGTACACCGGGAGCAGGAAGTATCCGGCGGCCGCCACGAGCAGGCCGGTGACCAGGATACGGCTGCGTGTGGTGACTCCGGTGATGCCGCCGCGCGGCGCCGGGGCGTCGTCGGAGGCCGGTGTCTCGTCCCTCGGCGGGACCGTGCGGGCCGGTGTCTGGAGGCTCACGCGTCCCCACCTCTCTTGTTGATCAGCCGCAGGAAACCGAAGGAGAGCAAGAACGCGGCGAGGGCGAGCAGCACCGCCTCGGCGGCGGCGAGGTGGTAGTTGTCGTTGGTGAACGCCTCGTTGTAGGCGCTCAGGTTGGGGGTGTAGGCGCTGTCGATGCTCGACGAGACGGGCTTGAGCACCAGCGGTTCGGCGAACAGCTGCAGCGTGCCGATGATGGTGAAGACCGTGGTGAGGATCAGCGCCGGGCGCAGCAGGGGCAGTTTGACGTGCCGGACCGTGGCCCACGCACTGGCGCCGTCGATGCGGGCGGCCTCGTACAGCTCCGTGGGGATGGTGCGCAACTGGGCGACGAGAACGAGGACGTTGTAGCCGGCGAACTCCCAGGTGACGATGTTCGCGATGGACCACAGGACCGTGTTTCCGCCCAGCAGGTCGACCGACAGCCCCAGATGGTGCATGCCGTCCACGAGCGGGCTGACTCCCGGTACGTACAGGAAGCCCCACAGGATGGACGCGATGACGCCCGGAACACCGTAGGGCAGGAAGTAGGCGGCGCGGAAGAAGCGCACGCCTCGGGCCGAGGCGCTGTCCAGCAGCAGCGCGAGCCCGGCCGACAACGCGACCATCACCGGCACCTGAACGGCCGCGAACAGCAGGACACGGCCGATGCTGCGCAGAAAGGTGTTGTCGGACAACGCGTCGGAGTAGTTGTCCAGCCCTACGAAGACGCTGTGGCTGCCGCCGAGCCCCAGGGCTCCGGTGTACTCGACGTCCATGACGCTCTGGTAGACGGCGTAGCCGATGGGGAGGGCGAAGGCCAGGAGGAACAGCAGGAGGAACGGCGCGACGAAGGCGAAGGGCGCCAGGTTTCTGCGGCGGCGGGGCGCTCGGGTGGTCATCTGGGTTCTTTCTGGAGTCCGGAGGGGGCGACGACGGCGGCCGTGTCGCGCCCTCCGGAGACGGTCACTTGCCGGTGGAGACCTTCAGGCCCTTCTTCTTCAGGTCCTCGACGGTCTGCTGCTGCGCCTGCTTGACCGCGGACACGAACGTGCCCTTGCCGGCCAGGGCGGCCTGGAAGCCGTCGTTGAGGTGCTGGTAGGTGGCGTCGATCGTCGGTATCCACTTCCACGAGTTGTCGATGCTCTTGTCCGCCTGCGCGAAGACCTCGTTGTACTTCTGGCCCCCGAAGAACGGCGACGGCTTGTCCAGCGAGGAGCCCTTGTACCCGTCGGCCGCAGCGGGCCAGCCGTATCCGCCCTGGAGCAGCAGGTCGACGCTCGCGGGGTCGGTGTTGAGCCACTCGGCGAACTTCAGGGCCTCGGGGATGTGCTTGGCGCCCTTGAGGACAGCGGTGGAGGATCCTCCCCAGTTCGCGGAGACGTTCTCGCCCTTCGTCCACTGCGGCATGGGGGCGACCGCCCACTTGCCGGCGGTCTTGGGAGCGTTTCCGCTGATGATGGCGTCGCCCCACTGGGCGCTGACCCATGAGGTGATGCCACCGGACTGCAGGTCCTTGTACCAGCCGTTGGCGAAGTCGGGCTCGGTCTTGATCACTTTCTTGGTGCGCAGGTCGTCCCAGAAGGCGGCGACCTTGAGGGTCTGCGGGGAGTCGATGTTCACCGACCAGGTGTCGCCGTTCACGCCGAACCATTTGGCGCCGGCCTGCCAGGCGAGTGCGGTGAACCAGGCGGAGTTGCCCGGGGGGAAGGTGCTGATGTACGCCTTCGGGTCGGCGTCGTGGACCTTCTCCGCGGCCTGGGCGAACTCGTCCCAGGTGGCGGGCGGCTCGATGCCCCACTTCTTGAACAGGTCGGAGCGGTAGAACAGGCCCATCGGACCGGACGCCTGGGGGATCGCGTACACGGCAGAGCCGAAGACTCCCTGCTGCCACTGCCAGTCCACGAACTTCGACCGGGCCTTGTCCGCGCCGTACGGGGACAGGTTCACCAGGCCCTTGTCCAGCAGGAACGACGGGATCTCCTGGTACTCCACCTGCGCCAGGTCGGGCGCGTTGCCGCTCTTGAGCGCGGCGCGCATCTTGGCGTAGGTGCCGCTGCTGCCCGCTGGGACCTTCTCCAGCTTGACGTGGATGTCCGGGTGGGTGGCGTTCCACTTGTCGACCGCCTTGTCGACACCGGGAACCCACGACCAGAAGCGCAGGTCGACCTTCTCACCGGGCTTGGCGGGTTCCTGGAGCGCGGGGTCCTTCGAACCGCCGGAACCCCCGCAGGCGGAGATCAGCAGGGCGGTGGCGGCAAGGGTCACTGCGAGTGCGGCCCGGCTTTTTCTGCGGAGGTGTGTGGTGCGGCTCATCGGGGTGAGGTCCTTCCTGGCTTCGTGCGGGAGGCGCCTGTTGCCTGCCGGTCAGTGTTGGAGCGCCATCGCCACGCCGTCAAGATATATTCATAATTAATTGAAACAGCTATGGTGGGTGCAGCACCGGGACAGGAGACAGACACGATGACGGAGTGCCGCAGGATGGCGGGACGCGTGGCGGTGATCACCGGCGCCGCGCACGGGATCGGCGCGGCCACCGCCCGAAGACTCGCCGACGAGGGCGCGACCGTCGTGCTCACCGACGTGGACGACGCCGCGGGCAAGGCGCTGGCCGCGAGCGTCGAGGACGGCGGCGGACGGGCGGAGTACGTCCGCTGCGACGTGACCTCGGCCGCCGACTGGGAGAACCTGGCCCGCCACGTCGACGAGCACCACGGCCGGCTGGACGTCCTGCACAGCAACGCCTTCGCGCAACTCAACAAGCCCGCACACGAGTTGAGCGAGGCCGAGTGGGACGGTCAGATGGCCGTCCTGCTGAAGCCGGCCTGGCGCGGGATGAAGACCTTCGCCGGCCCGCTGCGCGAGTCCTCGGGGTGCGTGATCCTCACCTCCTCGGTCCACGCGGTCATCGGACTGCCGGGCCACGCCGCCTACGCCGCCGCGAAGGGCGCGCTGTGCTCGCTGGGCCGGCAGCTGGCCGTCGAGTACGGACCGGACATCCGGGTCAACACCGTTTTGCCCGGACCCATCCTCACCGCCGCGTGGGACGGGATCCCGGAGGCCGACCGGGCACGCAGTGTGGCGGCCACGGCCGCGAAGCGGTTCGGGCAGCCGGAGGAGGTGGCCGCCGCCGTCGCCTTCCTGGCATCCCCGGACGCCTCCTACGTGACCGGAGCGAGTCTCGTGGTTGATGGAGGATGGAGCGTCATGAAGGAGTCCTCGTGAGCGGCACGTCCCCAACGACGGGTGCTCGGCCGCCCCGAACAGGACCTGTACGGAAACGGAGAACGTGGTGACCCATCCCGGCAGGGGGCTGCACGGCCAGGCGGTGGAGGAACTGGGCCGACGCATCATCCGCGGCGACTACCCTCCCGGCTCCGTGGTGGACCCGGTCAAGTTCGAGACCGAACTCGGCGTCAGCAAGACCGTGGTGCGCGAGGCGCTGCGCGTCCTGGCCTCCAAGGGCCTGCTCGAATCGAAGCAGAAACGCGGTACGACCATCCGGCCCCGCGCCGACTGGAACCTGCTCGACAGCGACCTGCTGCGCTGGCAGGGCAGCAGCGCTCCCACGGACGGCTTCCTGGAGGACCTCGCCGAGGTCCGCGCGATTGTCGAGCCCGCCGGAGCCCGGCTCGCCGCGTCCCGCCGCACACCTGCCGACCTGGACGCGCTGCGGCAGGCGCTGGACGCGATGGCGGCGGCGGGCACCGACGCGGAGGCGATGGTCGAGGCGGACCTCGCCTTCCACCGCGCACTCCTGGACGCCGCGCACAACGAACTGCTCAGCCGGATGGAGGTCGTCATCGAGGCCGGCCTGCGCGTACGCGACCGGATCGTGCACGGCGCCCGGCACTTCTCCGACTCCATCCCCGTGCACCAGGAACTGCTGGACGCGGTCGAGGCGGGAGATCCGGACGCGGCGGTGGCCGCCGTCGACTCACTGCTCGCCCAGGCGTCCCACGACCTGGCAGCCGTACAGGCCCAGGACGACCGCGACCACCACGACGACCTCGCGACCGATCCGCTCCCTGAGGAAGCCCCTTGAAGATAACCGGACTTGAGACGTTCCTGGTCGCCCCGCGCTGGCTGTTCCTGCGCGTCGCCACCGACGAGGGCGTCACCGGCTGGGGCGAACCCGTGATCGAGGGCCGCGCCGAGACCGTACGCGCCGCGGTGCACGAACTGGCGGACTACCTCGTCGGCAGGGACCCGCTGCGCATAGAGGACCATTGGCAGGTGCTCACCAAGGGCGGCTTCTACCGCGGCGGCCCCATCCTCTCCAGCGCCGTCGCCGGCATCGACCAGGCCCTGTGGGACATCGCCGGCAAGACCTACGGCGTCCCCGTGCACCGCCTCCTCGGCGGCCCCGTACGCGACCGCGTCCGTATGTACGCCTGGATCGGCGGCGACCGGCCCGCTGACGTCGCCGAACTGGCCGAGGAACAGATGAAGGCGGGCTTCACCGCCGTCAAGATGAACGCCTCGGCCGAACTCGCCCCCATCGACACCCCGGCACGCACCGCCGAGGTCGTCGAACGCGTCGCGGCCGTCCGCGAAGTCCTCGGCGACGAACGGGACATCGCCGTCGACTTCCACGGTCGGGCCTCCACCGCCATGTCCCGCCGACTGCTGCCCCTGCTCGAACCCCTGCACCCCCTGTTCGTCGAGGAACCCGTCGCACCGGAACACTCGCACCACCTGCGCAGCCTGGTGGAGTCCACGAACATCCCCCTCGCCACCGGCGAACGCCTCTACTCCCGCTGGGACTTCCGCGAGGTCATGACCAGCGGCATCGCCGTCGCCCAGCCCGACCTGTCGCACGCCGGCGGCATCTCCGAGGTCCGTCGCATCGCCGCCATGGCCGAGACGTACGACGTCGCCATGGCCCCGCACTGCCCCCTCGGCCCGATCGCCCTCGCCGCGAGCCTGCAGATCGCCTTCTCCGTGCCGAACTTCCTCATCCAGGAACAGAGCATGGGCATCCACTACAACCAGCAGTGCGATCTGCTGGAGTACGTGATGGACCCCGAACCCTTCCGCTTCCAGGACGGATACGCCGTCGCCGCCTCCCGCCCGGGGCTCGGCGTCGACATCGACGAGAAGGCGGTACGCCGGGCCGCCGAGACCGGACACCGCTGGCGCAACCCCGTATGGCGGGGAGCAGACGGGGCGTTCACCGAGTGGTGAACACCATCAGGCCCCCACACCCCGAACCCAAGGAGAGCCCGCTCCCATGAACCTGGTGGAATCGCTCCGGACCCACCGCCTGCTGGCGATCGTCCGCGGCAAGGACCCCGCCGCGGCACTGCGCACCGTACGTACCCTGGCCGAGGAGGGCATCGCGGCCGTCGAGGTCTCACTGACCACCGCAGACGCCCTGACCGTCATCAGGCAGGCCCGCGCCGAACTCGGCCCCGAAGCACTCCTCGGCGCCGGAACCGTGCGCTCGGCCGCGGACGCGGCCCGCGCCGTGGAGGCCGGCGCGTCGTACCTCGTCACCCCGGCACTGGTCGACGGGCTGGCACCCTACGACGTGCCCGTACTGATGGGCGCCCTGACGCCGACCGAGATCGAACTCGCCCTCGCACGAGGTGCCGCCGCGATCAAACTCTTCCCCGGCACCCTCGGCGGCCCCGGCTATCTGCGGGCCCTGCGCGACCCCTTCCCCGAGGTGCCGTTCGTGCCCGTCGGCGGAGTGGATGCGCAGACAGCACGCGACTACCTGGACCGGGGTGCCATCGCCGTCGGTGTCGGTTCACCCCTTGTCGGGGACGCGGCCGATGGTGGCGACCTCGACCAACTCCGCGCCCGCGCGGCCGAGTTCCGCAAGGCCGCCGCAGAGGAGACGCCGTGACCACACCGGCCGGCCAGGGCGCGCCCGAGGTGGTGACCTTCGGCGAGACGATGGCGGCGCTGCGGGCACACGGCGCACTGAGGCTCGGCGGCGACCTCGGCCTGTCCGTCGCGGGAGCCGAGTCCAACGTGGCCATCGGCCTCGCCCGGCTCGGGCACCGGGTGCGCTGGGCCGGCCGGGTCGGTGCGGACGAACTCGGCGCGCTGGTACTGCGCACACTGCGCGCCGAGGGCGTCGACATCGACCACGCGGTCACCGACGACACCGGCCGCCCCACGGGACTGCTGCTCACCGAACCCCGCCTGGGCACGCTCACTCGTGTCAGCTACTACCGCGCCGGGTCGGCGGGTTCGGCCCTCTCACCGGCCGACGTGCTGCCCGCGCTGGCTCCGCAACCCCGCATCCTGCATCTGACCGGCATCACGCCGGCACTCAGCCCCTCGGCCGCGGAGGCCGCCCTGGCCGCCGCCGCGACCGCGCAGGCCGCCGGCGTCACCGTATGCCTGGACGTCAATCACCGCTCCCGGCTGTGGACCGCCGACCGCGCCCGCGCCGCGCTCCGGCCGCTGCTGGCCCGCACCGATCTGCTCATCGCCTCCGAGGACGAACTGCCGCTGGTGCTGGAACGGCCCGGCGTGGGCGAATCCGAGGCCGTGCACAGCATCCTGGCGGCAGGCGTGAGCGAGGTGGTCGTCAAACGGGGCGCGCACGGCGCGACCAGCGTCACCGCCGAGGGGACGACCGACCGCGCGGCGCGACGGGTCGACGCCGTCGATCTGGTCGGCGCGGGCGACGCCTTCGTGGCCGGGTACCTGTCCGGGCTCCTCGACGGCGCGGACGTCCCGGCCCGGCTGCACCGAGCCGTCACCACCGCGGCCTTCGCCGTCGCCACCCGAGGCGACTGGGAGGGCCTGCCGACCCGGGACGAACTCGGCCTGTTCGACCAGCCCGACGGCACCACCATCCGCTGATCCAGGAGACGGAACATGACATCAACGGCACCGTCGGCGGCGCTCGTCGTGGACGGAGGGTACGAACTCGCGGAGGGCGGCCGCTGGGTCGACGGCCGTTACGTGTACGTGGACATCCTCAGCGGACGGCTCTTCGAACTGCCCGACGAAGGTAATGGGAACGGGCCGACCTGCCTCGCCCGTCTCGACGTACCGCTGGGCGCCGTCGCGCCGGTCCACGGCCGGCCAGGCACCTGGATCGCCGCCGTGGACACCGGCATCGCGTTGCTCACCCCCGACGGCGCCCTGGAATGGCTTGACCGGCCCGAGGACCGCACCCCGGTCCCCAGCCGGATGAACGACGGCGTCGCCGACCCCGCAGGGCGTTTCTGGGCCGGCAGCATGGCCTACGACGTCACCCCCGGCGCGGGCTCCCTCTACCGCACGGACCCCGACGGCACGGTGGTCCGCGTCCTCGACGGCCTGACCATCGCCAACGGCCCGGCGTTCACCGCAGACGGCACCACCATGTACCTCGCCGACACGGCTGTCGGAACCGTCCTGCGCTGCCGGGTCGACCCCGTCTCGGGCGACCTCGTCGGCGGCCCGGAAACCTTCGCCCGACTGCGTGACGGCGAAGGCAGCCCCGACGGAATGACCGTCGATCAGGAGGGCTGTCTGTGGATCGCGCTGTGGGGCGCCGGGGCGGTCCGCCGCTATCATCCCGACGGCCGCCTGCTCCACACCCTGAGCGTCCCCGCCCCGCACCCCACGTCGGTGTGTCTGCACCCCGACGGCAACCGTCTTTTCGTCACCACAGCCCGGCACGGGGTGACGAATCCGACCGCGAACTCCGGCTCGGTACTGGGAATCCCCGTACCGACCAGGGGAACGGCAGCCTGCTCCTGGCAGGGACGGTTCTGAGCCACGCACCGATCCGGGGCACGCATCAGGAGAGTTCAGGGCCTGCGCCGGTACTGACGGCGCGGCCGGGTGGTGGGGGCGTGCTCACCCGGTCCGGATCGTGGCAGGCCGAGGGAGAATCCGCGACGCAATGACGTGGTCATGACCATCAATGCGGGAGATTGGCCGGATTGGTTCCCCTGCCCCCACCTGCGCCTTTCGGTGATTGCCGAAAGGCATTGCGGCTCACGACGGTGGTGAGCAGCCTTGGAGGCGGTCCGGTGACACCTGTAGGACCTTGACCTCCGAAAGGAAGACTGACGTGATCTTGAGAGGCAACAGGGAGATCGCCCGGGGCGCAGGTCGGCGCGGATGGCGGCGCGCGCTGCTCGGCGTCACCCTCGCGTTCGGCCTGGCGGCGCTGACGCCGCTCCAGGCCCAGGCGGCCCCTATACAGAGCGCGACATACGGCACGTTGCCCAACGAGGGCCTGTACCCGGAGCAGACCTCTTGCTCGGGAAGTTACTACCAGCCCAACGTGCCCGGGGGAGCCACGAAGACGGCGGTCTACGGGGGGCGGACCATCACCCTGAAGTACTTCTACAGCCCGAACTGCGGCTCTTTCGCCCGGATAGAGAACGCGCCCCAGGGCTGTGCCGCGCACAGCAACCGATCTGGTTCCCCGATCGTGTGGGTGCTGGAGACGGTCGACCCGGGGATCGACTACGCCTACTCCAAGGTGATCAACAACCTCAACGGCCGCCTGAGCAAGGCCGTGCTGTTCTGCGACAACCAGCGGCTGGCCGAGACAGCCTGGTACTAGGACCTGGCCGCAGTCTCAGGGAAGCCAGAGCCGTAGGCAGACGATGGTGACCTGACTTGGTGGTGGCGGGCGAGGCCCCGGCGAGGCAGCCGGGCGTGCCGCGTGTCGACGTGGCCACCGCACCAACCGGAGGCCGCGCCTGGTTCCGGGAGTCCTGCGGTGGCCACCAGCGATGTTGGACGGCGGTAGCGGCGGTGCCGGCGAGGACGACGGCCGCAAGGGGCACGGCGGTCAGCTTCCTCTCCAGGACGAATGCGTTCGGCCGGATGGTTCGGTCGCTTCTCAGTGCAGTTGCTGGGCCAGACCGACGATGATGCCCTCCGGGCCGCGGACGTAGCACAGCAGATAGCTGTCCTGGAACCGGGCCATCTCGCCGACGAGTTCGGCGCCGTGAGGGCGCAGACGGGAGACGGTGTCCTCGATGTCGTCGACGGCGAACATGACGCGGTGCGTGCCCAGAATGTTGTGCGGCGGGTTGCGTGGTCCGGCGCTGGTCGCCGCGGGGCTGCGGTACTTCGCCAGCTCGAGCCGGCTGAGACCGTCCGGGGTCCGGACCATCGCGATGTCACAGCGCACTCCGTCGAGTCCGGTGCACTGGTCGGCGACGAGGCCCTCGACCTGCGCCCTGCCCTCCAGCTCCATACCGAGTTCCACGAAGAACGCGATGGCGGCATCCAGGTCCTCGACGACGATGCCGACGTTGTCCATCCGCTGAATCGCCATGACGACTTCTCCTTCTTCCTCGTACGGCCGGTGGTGGCCTCTGACGCCCCTGGGACGGAGCCGGTGACACGGTTTCGACATCCCCGCACCGAGGAACTCCCAAGAATCTGGTTCGCACCGCATCACCGTTACACCATGCTTCCTCTCCCGGCCGGCGACAGGGCGGGGTCCGGACAGACCGGACCCCGCCCTGCGCCCTGGAGGGTGCTCAGCCATTGCTCGTGCGCCGTGCTTACGGCGTGTCGAGCACCGTTCCCGTGAGCACCGGCCTGTCGGGCAGCGGCACGGCGTTGCGGTCGGTCAGTGCGAGGCGCATCGACTCGGTCGGCTCGGCCACCTGATCCCGCACGGTCGGCACGACGAAGTCCACGCTGGTGCTCCCGGGCGGGATGTTCACCCACACCCACAGGTGCGCGTCGGACAGCGGCCGCTCGGGGTCGGGCACGTCACCGGACGACTCCTGCAGCCACTGCGCATCCACGTCCTTGGTGGACAGCTCGGCGCCCTCGGTGACCGGAAGGACCCGGACCGGTTCATAGAGGTCCACCGTTGTGGGTGCGTCCAGGGACAGCCGCCAGGTCAGCGTCTCACCCTCGGTCACCCGGTCCGCGACCGGCGACAGGGTGACCACCGGCTCGGGGTCGTCGTTCTGGACGGTGAGCCCGCCCCGGTGCTTGCCGACGACGGCGCCCCGGACGGCCTTGACGGCGATGTCGTGCTCTGCGTCGTCGCCGTAGACCGTGTCGCCCTTCACCTCGACCGGCACGTCGATCGCGTCGCTGCCGGGTCGTACGGTCACGAGGCGGTCCTCGGCCCGGCCGCTGTTCGGGTCGATGACGTACACGCGGACCTGCCCGCTGCCGTGCCCGGAGGTCTCGACCGGGATCCGGTAGGTGCGGGTGCCCGAGTCGCCCTCCTTGACGATCGTGCGGCCCACGTCGACACGCGGCAGTGCGGCCGCCTCCACCGCGGGAGTGCCGGGCGCCCAGCCCCACGCGTCCATCAGCCAGGCCCGCCCGGACTGCGAACGGGGTGTCAGTTCAAGGGACTTGATGTGCTGGAGATCGAGTCCGGCCCGCGTCGCGGCCGACAGTGGGACGCGAAGCTCCTGGGCCCAGTAGGAGGCGGTGTTCGCGGAGCCCGGGAGCCCGTCCACCTGGACCGAGCCCAGCGTCACTCGACGGTCGGAGGAGTCGGTGACGGCCACGTCGAGCTTCGTGCCGGTCGTGTTCGGCGGTACGAAGACCCGGAGCGCGAGCTTCTGGGAGTCGCGGAGGGAGAGCCGTTTGGCCGGAATGATATGTGCGGCCGTACCCGGCGCGGACCACTTCAGGTCCACCGCGCTGTGGCCGGTCTCCTGTTGCGTCTCCCACTCCGCGAAGTGCGGTGACGATCCGAGGGTCTCCGGATCCAGACAGGCCACGGCCGGGTCGGGGTCGATCGCCGAACACAGCTTGGCGCCGGTCACCTTCGCCCCGCCGTCCGGCAGGAAACCACCGCTGCGCCGGCCGCCGACCGCGTGGGTCAGCACCCGCGCCGGGTCCGCGGACGGGGCCCGCTTGCCGGAACCGTCGAGCAGCGGACGCACCCGGTCGTCCCCGGCGACGAAGAGCCGGGCCGCGGCGGCGATGTACGTGGCGCCCGCCTTGTGCTGCTGGGCGGCGGTCAGCCGGGTCGCGGCACCAGGCGCGCACACCGGGTCCGGTCCCTCCTCCGGGTCGGTCCGGAAGTCGTCCTGGGCCGGTGCGACGGCCTCGCCCGGTGTCCACTCGCTGTTGAAGTAGTTGTGGTTGGCGCCGACCATGTAGACCGCGCTGTGCAGTGCCGTGCCCCGGCTGATCCCGCGCGTCCCGTCGACGAAGTCCTCGCCCTGCAGGTCGGAGACGTCGCCGTCGCAGCCCGGCAGCAGCGTCACGGACGGTACGTCGGCGACGGGATTCCGGCCGTAGGCCGTCGGTCCGATGAGCACAGTCCCGCGCACCTTCCAGCGCACCGGGCCCCGGTAGCCGTCCTCGGCGGCCGGCGGTGCGTAGAGGCTGTCCATGGCGGCCCGGTTGACGCCCTCACCACCGCGCGAGTGGCCGACGAGCAGGACCTGGGAGAGGTCCGCCTTCGCCGCCTCGCGTACGACGGCCGGTGCGGAGGAACGATGGGCGGTCCAGTCGGCCCAGCGTGCGAGGTGCTGCCGTACCAGCGAGGAACGCGCCTGTGCGCCGGCGTCCTCGGCCTCCTGGTCCTGGGCGTTGATGCCGTTCGCCGAGATCGACACCGTCACATAGCCCTGGGAGGCCAGCAGTTGCTGGTCGCGCACATAGCCCTTGTGGCTCGGGATCGGCTTGTAGCCGTCCGCGCAGGGCCAGTCGGCGGTCACGTCGTTCTCGGAGCCCGGCTTGTAGCAGGGGTAGTGGCGGCCGTGCAGGAACAGCGCGAGAGGCCGGCTGCCGGTGGCACCCTTCGGTGCCACCACTTCGGCGGTCATCTCCACGGGGGTGTCGAACCCGGGCAGGCGCACCGGGGCGAGGTCGTACTCCCCGGTGACCGTGCTGTACGAGCCGGTCTCGCCCGGATCAACGCCGTTCGCCGGAGCCTGCGCGGGCACCCGTACCCCGCGTGAGCCGGACTCGTGCGTCTCATCGGCCACCGCGTCCAGTCGGCGCCCGGCGGCCGTCACTTGAAGACCCGTCAGCTGCTTGGGCCGCGTCTCCCCGAGGTCAAGACGGAAGGTCCGCCGGTCCTTCCCCGGCTTCGGCACCCCGAGCAGCCGGTCCCCTGCACGGAATTCGACCCGCGCGTCCCCCATGGGCACGGACTTGGGTGCACGCCAGACCAGCTCACGTGCCCCGGCCTCCCCGTCGATCCGCCAACCCGGCGGGAGCGGGGTCTGGTCCCTAGCGCTCAACAGCCCTACCTCGTGCGGCTGTTCCGCCTGTGCCAGTCCGGGCGAGCCCGCCAGGGCCGCCAGCACCGCCACGGCGGTCACACCTATTCGCCGGGCATGGATCAATGATCTTCTCCTCAAAACCCTGTGCGCAGACGTCCCTTCGGTCCCAGGCGTCTCTCACGTCACTGAGGACGAGGGAGGGGTGCCTGGGGGTTGACAGTGACGGGCCGCTGATTGCGGGCGAGCGGTGCGATCAAGCCAGGGGAGCTGCGGGGACTTGCGGATCACCTGCCGGTTCGACCACCAGACCGGCATGGTCGAAAAGTCGTCTCGCGCAGCCGTCGCTGGGGGCGGCGGGTGTGTAGCCTGTCGATCTGTTCGAACGCAACGAGGGTGGGCCGTGCAGACGTTGGTGGAGGAGGCCGTCGCGGAGGAGCTTCGTGCGGGGGGCGGTGAGGCGGTTCGCCTGTATGTATCTGCCTGCACCGAACGCATGGCACCTCTCTTCATGGGCCTGCGTACGGGCGCGCCCGGGCGGGAAGCGGAGCTGGACTTCTATGCGGAGTCCGTGCGGGATCTTTGGTATGTCGACCGTCCGCTCGCCGACGCCGCCGAGCGCGTTCGCCTGCTGGAGAGGTTCCCGGAACTGCAGTTGGACGAGGAGGGGATCACTGATGCCGCCGACACTTACGCCTTCTTCGCAGTCCTCTGCTTGCGGTATGCCCTGCTGGCCCACGGGTCAGGAAGCGCTGATGAGGCCGTGTCCTGCGGCCATGCGGCGCTCACCGCGATGGGGATGGTGGATCAGAACACGGCGGGTGCCAGCTTTCTCGCCGAAGAACAACGACTGCAGTCCCTCTCGCTGAGCGATGACGGCTCAGGCGTTTGGGACGCGAGCGTCGCGGCGGGGCGGGAGAGGTTCCGTGCCGTGTTGAGCCGCCTGCCTCACTAGGCATGCTCTGTTTCGCTGCCATCAGGCCGGGGGCGACATGGCCGTCCCCGTGGTCGGCACGTCGCACCCGTGCTTCGGTCAGCGGTCGACCGCGGGCAGAAGAACCAGTCCGGTGTCGACCATGATGCGGTCGACGGTCTCGTGCAGGGAACTGTGGGCGCCGATGACGGTCTCGGTGCCGCCGGGCAGGAGATCGCGTGCCCTGTACCAGTCACTCAGCTGCGTCTCGCTGACGTCGTCGGCGATCGGCTTGGTGGCGTGCCGGGCAAGGGTTTCGCCGAACGGGATGTCCAGGTAGTAAGCGTGAGTTGGGCCGCGGTGGTCGGCACGAAGCTCGGTGAGCATGTCGCCGTAATGGTCGGCGTAGAGGATGCCTTCGACGACGACGTGGAATCCGGCGTCCAGGGCGTAGCGGGCGGTCAGGCCGATCAGGCCGATGTTCGCGGCGCCGGGCCGGTCCCGCTCGCGCAGCACGATGCGGCGGAGGTTGTCCTGACCGACCACGGCCAGGCCGCGGCCGAACCGCTCGCGCAGGCCGGCCGCGACGGACGACTTCCCCGAGGCACTGTTGCCGCGCAGCACGACCAGTCGGGTTTCTTCACTGCCCACCATCACGGCAGTCACGCTATCTACGGCCGGCGACAGCGGCGGGGCGTTTCGTGGCACCGACGCCGGCGACACCCGGACGGGTCACTTCGACAACGGGCCTGACCTCAACGCCCCGCCCGCGTCGGCAGATCCGAGAATCAGTGCCTTCTACTTCCTGCACGTGAGTACGCGTACTCACGTGCAGGAGGCGGCTTGATCGGAGACTTGGCGCATGAGACGAACCACTGCCCTGACCAGCAAAGTTGTCAGCTCCCCGCGCCGCTCGCAGCTGACGCTCGCGACAGCAGCTTTTGCCGCTCTGGCACTGACCGGCTGCGGCACCGAGAAGACGAGCGCCAACGGACCGCAGGGCCGGCCTGCTCACGCTGCTGAGGTCCGGCCCGGCGCGGCCTTCACGGCGATGCTGGACAAGGTCGCTCATTCGTGTCCTCCGAGTGCCCCGCCGGAGGCGCCGCCGACCGGTCCGGCGCAGACCCTGCCGCCCGGCTCGGCGGAGATACCGCCGGACGTGGAGCCCATCGCCCCCACAGCAGGTCCGGAGGTGGAGTTGAATGCTCGCGACTGGTGTGCGAGCGCCCTTCATGAAGAGCGCATTGCCCATGCGCTCTGGGATCTCGTGGAGCCCACCCCGGCCAAGGTCCGGACGATTCTGAACGACCTCGGCTACGTCGACGAGCGCGTACACGACCTCGAACAGTCCGGTGAGACCACGCGGTTCCTTCTCGACCTGCGTGACAAGGGCGGACGGCTCTGCTTGGAGGGCTCGGCGGCCGGTGATCACACCGTCATCGACAAGTGTGTAGCTCCCGCGACAGGTCCGTTCACGCCTCCAGGGCGGGAGCAGTGAACATCAGCTTGGCGTGATCGGGATCCGGCGTTCCGGTCACTCAAGGTGGGTGAGATGGGACGACCGAGGTGGCCCTTTCTGGCCTCGCTCCGACACCCTCAACGCGGCGGCGATGTCCCTGTTGCCCGACTGCCTCGCGCGATGCGGTCGGTCGGGGTGCGTGTGACCGGTAGGCCTGACTGTCCGCGTGGTCGGTTGTGCCCGGATGACGGCCGGTTCACGTGTGGTGCTGGGGGATCGAGGCGAGCAGTTCCTCGTACTGGACGAACAGGCGGGGGGCCGGGGCCCCGGTGACGGCGTGGGTGCCGGCTCTGGCGAGCGCGGTCCAGCAGGCGGCCGTGAGCCTGCGGGCGTGGGCGCCGGGCCAGGGCTGGGGGAGGAGTTCGGGGGGCAGCAGGGGGTCGGGTTCCATGGCGTCGGTGAAGGCCGCAGCGAGCTGGACGGCCATGGTGAGCTGCTCGGGGCCGGTGAGGTCGTTCGGCTGTGCGAGCCGGTCGAGGCAGTGCTGGGCGAGGTGGGCGAGGCGGTCGTGGCGGGCGGCGATGTCGTCCAGGGGCCAGAGCGCGGCGGCCAGGGCGGGCGGGTCGGCCAGGCCACCGACGCGCAGGTCGGTGCTGGTGAGGCAGGTGACTGCGTGGGCGACGTCGAGTCGGCTGGCTTGCGCTTCGACCAGCTGCTCGATCCGGTTCGCGCTGACGTAGAGACCGCTCTGGACCGGGGCGGCGCCGAGGTGGCGCAAGCTGTCACGCAGGGCGTCGCGGGAGCTTCTGCTGGACTCGGGGATGGCGAAGGCGAACAGGTGCCAGACACCGTCCCAGGCGGCCAGCCCGTGGTCCTGCCGGTAGGCGTGGCGGACGTAGGCGACGTTGGGGGTGATCGAGCCGGTGACGTCGGCGACCGCCCTCAGGAGTGCCTTGCGTCCGCGTCCCTCGTGGACGAAACGGCCCTCGGCGACGAGCCGTTTGATGCAGAGGCGGACCTGCTGGTCCGTCATGCCGAGCAGGCCCGCGACCGTGTAGAGCTCACCGGCATCGATGGTGCCGTCCTCGCGGACCAGGGCATGGACGACCAGCCGGGTGGGGACGTGCATGGCGGGGGCGCTGTCCGCGTCGTCCGTCGGGGTGGTCGGGAGCGTGCTCATCGGGATCCCTTGGTACTCAGGGGCTTGGTGATGGCCCGGTGCATGGTGGTGACGGCGCCGAAGCCCATCAGTCTGCGCAGATACGGGGTCTGCTCGGTGTGCACCGCGACGAAGCCGTGCCGCTCGTACAGGGCGCGGGCGCGCGGGTTGACGTCGATGACGTCGAGCCGGACGCGCCGGCAGGAGTGCTCGGCGGCGACGGCCGCGACCTCGCGCAGCAGGAGGCTGCCGATGCCCTCGCCGCGGTGTTCCGGGGTGACGGCGATGCCGTCCATCACCAGCTCGCCGTCGGCGGGCTGTCGCTCCATCAGGGCGAGCAGCGCCAGTCGGCCCAGCCCGCGCCAGGCCCCGTAGGTGGACAGCACGTCGCGCGCGCCGCCGCCGAGCAGGCCGCGGTCGCCGAGTTGGTAGCCGGCCACGCCCGCCACTTCTCCGTCGACCACGGCGACCACGCCGCGGTCGTGGCGGAGATGTGCGGCGAGGAAGGCGCGGGCCGTGTCCGGCGGGTTCAGCGCGGTGCCGAGCTTGCGCCCGAAAGCCTCCCAGTACAGCGCGGCCACCCGGGCCTCGCTGCCCGGAGGTACGCCCCTGCGCACCTCCGGGCCGTGTCCCCGATCAGTCGGCTCCATCGGCGTCCCTTCCCCGCTGCGATGCGGATGCCCGCTTGCACTATCGACTCTACTACGTTCATTCTCGATGCGAACGTATTTACAGCGATAGCTTTCTGGAGGTGGGTGTGAGTCGCCGAACAAGGGGCCCGCGAGCGCGGCGTCGTCGGCGCGTCCTGGTGTGGGGCGCGGTCGTGGTTCTGCTGGTGGGCGCGGGACTCGGCGGTGTCGCGGTCTGGCAGAACACCTACGCGCTACGGGAGGAGCGCGTCACCGTCCGGCATGACGGTCGCCTGCTGGACGGCGTCCTCGCCCGGCCCGCGAACGGCGCCGGTCCGTTCGGCCTGGTGGTCTTCGTGCACGGGGACGGACCCGTCGACGCCACGCACGAGACCTTCTACCGGCCCGTGTGGGAGGCGTTCGCGAAGGCCGGCTACGCCTCGCTCTCCTTGAGCAAGCCGGGCGTCGGCGCCTCCGAGGGCAACTGGCTGGACCAGAGCATGGACGACCGTGCGGACGAGACTCTTGCCGCGATCGCCTGGGCCCGCACACGTCCCGGCATCGACGGCCGGCGCATCGGACTGTGGGGGGCCAGCCAGGCCGGGTGGGTGCTGCCCAAAGTCGCAGCCCGCGACCGAGCCGTCCGGTTCGTCATCGCGGTCTCACCGGCCGTCGACTGGCAGCAGCAGGGGCGCTACAACCTCCTCGCCGAACTGCGGAAGAACGGCGCCTCCCAGGACGAGACGCAGACGGCACTGCGGCGCCGCGAGACGACCCTGGACCTGCTGAGGCAGGGCGCGACCTTCGAGCACTACCGCAACGCCGTCGGCCGCAACGACGGCATGACCGCGGAACGCTGGCGGTTCATCGCCCGCAACTACCGCTCCAACGCCGCCGAGGACCTGCGCGCCATGCGCGGCACACCCACGCTCCTGGTGCTGGCCGGGCATGACATCAACGTCGACGTCGCCGACACCGAGTCCGCATACCGCCGCGTCCTGCCGCCTGACTCACTGACGGTCCGTCACTATCCTGACGCCACCCACTCGTTGGTCGGCAACGCCGTCGAGAACTCCGAGCCGCGCCTGACCCTCACCGCGGTCTTCGCTCCCCGGCGCCTGTACGCCACCGGGTTCCTCACTGAACAGCACCGCTTCGTCCGGCAGTTCACCGACCGCCAGGGCACCGACTGACCGCCACGACCATCGAACTCACCGGGTGGGCGTTCAAGAACGCGGGCGCGCGGATGCTGATGTCCGGGAGAGTGCCGGGGCCAGCCAGCGGTTGAGGAAGGCGCGGAGCCGCGTTTCGTCCCGCGGTGCCTCGCCGGGATGCTGCAGCAGCGACGTGAGGAGTCGCATGATGATCTCGGCGAGGCCGTTCAGGTCGTCCTCGTCGATGTCGGCGGCGGCCCAGTCGACGGGGAAGCGCCGCAGCATCTTGGCGCCGTAGGCGATGGTCTCCCTGGTGGTGGTGCCACGGCCGAAGGCGGCGGTGTCTCCGAGTTGCAGCAGAAGGCTCAGGCGTGGCTCGGTGGGGATGGTTCGTACGCAGAAGACCATGCCTTCGACCACGGCCTCGGCCGGGTCGGTGGTCCCTTGCAGGTGCGCGATCATCCGGTCGACGAACGACTCGGCGCCCTGGGCCGCCACCTCGCCGACGATGTCGCTGATACGGCCGAAGTGGCGGTAGACGGTCTGGCGGGTGACGCCGAGCTCGCCGGCGACGTCGGACAGGGTCGTCTTCGTGACGCCGTGCCTGTCGATGCAGCGGGCCGTCGCGTCGATGATGCGCTGCCGGGCCTCCGCGTCCGATGCGGGAGGCCGGCCTCCCCAGCCGTGATGCCCCATGGTTCCTAGGATCGCACAGGCTGTGTGGTCTGCCGGGACATGGTCGCGCGGAGTACGGTCACGACGAGCCCGGTTGCGGCCATGGTGCACAGCACGGTGTACCACAGGCTGCCGATCGGGGTGCCCTGCTCGGTGATGCCGTTGGCCGCCGCGAAGTAGGCCGGCAACGCGACCAGCCAGAGGACGATGTGGACGCCGAGATACAGCGCCGGATAGGTCTGTGCGAACAACGGCGACGCCACCGGAACCGGATCCGTCCGCCGCGCGCGCCAGGCGTCCGCGAGAAGGTAGAGGCCGACGATCCAGACCAGGGCGAGCTCGGCGCCGAGGATGGCCTGTTGGATCCCGAGCTGGTCCCCACCGCGGAAGAGGTTGCTGGGTAGGCCGGCGACCGTCATCGCCAACGGTGTCAGGACGCCGGCGGCCACGGTGCGCAGGCTGGTCTGCCGGCCGGTGAGCGTGCCTCGGCCGTCCTTCGCGCCGACCAGTCGGACGACGAGGTAGGTCATGGCGCCGAAGGACACCGAGGCGAACAGGAACATGCTGTTCATCGGGACCGAGGCGAGCGCCGGTTCGTTGATCATCTCGTTGCCGGGGTTCCAGGCCCACCACTTCAGCTGCGGTCCGAGCTGATCGAAGATCTCGTAGAACGCCTGGCAGGTGAACGCGACGGCCAGCGAACCGAGAAGGAGCCCGCGTCGCGCGAAGACGCCGAGAACGCGGACCACTTCGTAGGCGAGCTGCGACAGGGCCGGATAGAAAGCCACGATGTAGAGAGGCAGCCGGTCGTACATGAACTGCACGGTGAACACGTTGTGGGAGAAGATGAACCCGACATGCTCCTCCAGGCCGAACCAGCTCGGGAAGTAGAGCGGCGGCTCGATCACCGCCAGGTAGACGAGCGAGGCGAACCACAGCGAGATGTTGACGGGGTCACCGTCGCGCCGCCACCGCCGCCACGCATGGACGAGGGCGAACACCGCACCGCCGATGATGAGCAGTTCGAGGAACGGCATGGTGCCGTTCTCGAGGCCGAACGGATTGCGGAACTCCACGATGGGATCGGCGTCGTGGCAGGAGAAGCCGAGCCTTCCAGCGAGACGCTCGGCCGCTGAGTCGCATGAAAAGCTCATTCCTTGCTCCTCGGGTCAGTCATTGACGAGGTCGGTCTCGGCGGACGGAGAACGGCCGGCGCGGGTCCGGCCCGTGTAGTCGGTGCCGGGCGGATCCTGCTGGTCGTCGAACCCGCCGGGCACGACCGTGCGTCCGAGCCGCTGACGCACCTTGTAGCGCGCGATGCCGAACCAGAACCGCACGTCGGTCGTCATCTCCCTGAGTGACATGTCGAGGTTGAAGACCTGGGCGAACGTCCGCTCGACGTAGGCGTCCTCGCGGCTCGTGGCGTTGATGGCGTTGAAGACCGGCCAGCTGAGGCGCGCGGCCAGCTTGCGGCGCCAGGGAGCGACGACCTCCGTCCCGGTCGCGAAGTCGTATGCGCGGTCACGGGCCATCGCGAGCATCCAGGGCACGTCGAGCGACTTCTTCTGCCGGGCGAGGAACTCGCGGAAGAAGGCGAGGTCGAGGACGTCGTGGCTGTTCAGCATCTCGGCGAGGATGAGCGCGGAGCGGGCCGCCGAGCTCATCCCCTGCGCGTAGAACGGGTTGAACGCGCAGATCGAGTCACCGACGCAGACCAGCCCGAGCGGAGGCTGGTCGAGCAGGTCGAAGCGTCGCCACTTGTTGCCGGTCGATCGAGTGAGGTGCACCCCGGAGGTCGGAGTGCAGGCGCGCGTGGCCTGCCCGAAGGACCTGGCCCGGACTCGGTCCACCGCGGCCTCGAAGGTGTCGGTCTCGCGCGGCATCCGGATGCCCCATGCCCCCATGCACACGATGGCGCGGTTGCCCTCGATCGGGAAGAAGTTGCTGAGGAACTCGTGTTCCTCGGGATGGTCGCCGGTGTCCTGGGTCGGAGTGACGACCAGGTGCTTCCACCACCACGCCGGTGGCCGCCGCTCTGCGGGCGGCAGGTCGTACCATCGCGACGTGTAGGTGACCTTGGCGTCGAGGGTCTTCTCCGGAGGTGCCGGCCATCCCGCGGTGCTCAGCCAGTCGGCGACGGAGGAGCCGCGTCCCAGCGCGTCGACGACCAGGTCGGCGGACAGATGGCCCGAGTCGTCGCCCGAGCGGTACTCGACTCCCTCGACGCGCCCGCGTCCGGTGCCGCCTCCGGTGGCACGAAGTCCGGTGACGGTCACGCCCTCGCGGATCTCGATGGCCGGAAGCTCGTGGACCCTGTCGCGCAGGACCCGCTCGATGAGCACGCGGGAGCTGTAGACCATCGTCATGGACCCGGCCTTGCGAGGGGCCCAGCCGTCGTTCTCGCAGTACCCCGCGTCCATCGACGGCATCAGGCACATTCCGCCCGCGGCGATCAGTGCCTCCTCGAACCCGGGGAAGATCTCACCGATCGCGCGGCGCCCGGAGTTGAGGAGGAAGTGCGGGTGTTTGCTCTGCGGCACACCACGCCGATGCTGCGCGTCAGGCGGGAGCCGGTCCCGCTCCAGGACGATCACCTGGTCGAAATGGATCGCGAGCACTCCCGCGGCGCACAGCCCTGCCACGCTTCCGCCGAGCACCACGGCTGTCTTTCCCCGCATAGGGTCTCCATTCATACATGTCATGGCTGAATGTATGAGCGGAGGGGAAGGTAACAGGTACGGGCTGAAGGTGCCACCCTTCCCGGGCCGGCATCGCCGTAGCCCGATCTCCCTCCAATTCCGTCTGCCTGGGTGCTGAAAGGCGCTGAGCGGGACACACGTACAGGCGAGACAGCTGTCGGGCAGCGGCATGCACCTGTACGGGGCGCCGCGCAGCGAGAGGGACGTGGTTGGCGATGCGTGCATTGACCGTGCGGCCTGGCGGGAAGGGACCCGTAGAGGTACGGGATGTGCCCGACCCCGTCCCGGCTGTCGGCGAACTGCTGGTGCAGGGACTGGCGGTAGGGGTGTGCGGAACGGACAGGGAGATCGTCCGGGGCGAGTACGGCTGGGCCCCACCGGGCCGCGATTGGCTGGTACTGGGTCATGAGTCCCTTGGGAGGGTTCGGCAGGCGCCGCCGGGCAGCGGGTTCTCGGCCGGTGACCTGGTCGCCGGGGTGGTGCGCCGGCCGGACCCCGAGCCGTGCGGGGCTTGCGCACGCGGCGAGTTCGACATGTGCCGCAACGGCCGCTACACCGAGCGCGGTATCAAGGAAGTCGACGGATACGGTGCGCAGATGTGGTGCGTGGAGCCCGACTACGCGGTCAAGTTGGAGCCACATCTGGAGCGCGTCGGTGTGCTCGTGGAGCCGACCAGCGTGGTGGCGAAAGCGTGGGAGCAGGTCGAGCGTGTCGGTGCGCGCTCGTGGTTCGAGCCGCATCGCGTCCTGGTGACCGGTGCGGGGCCCATCGGTCTGCTGGCCGCCCTCCTGGGCGTTCAGCGAGGACTGGAGGTGCACGTGCTCGACCGGGTGACCGAAGGGCCCAAACCTTCTCTGGTAAGGGAGTTGGGTGCCACTTACCACGCGAAGGACGCTGAGGAGGTCATCTCCGATGTGTGCCCGGACGTCATCATCGAAGCCACGGGTGCGAACGAGCTTGTCCTGGCCTCACTGACGGGGACCGCACCCTACGGAGTGGTGTGTCTGACGGGAGTGTCGCCCGTCGGCCGCAGGATGACCGTGGACGCGGGCGCCGTCAACAGGGAGATCGTGCTGCAGAACGACGCGGTGGTGGGCTCCGTCAACGCCAACCTGCGTCACTACGGCCAGGCTGCCGACGCGCTGGCCAAGGCCGACGTGTCATGGCTGGAGAGCATGATCACCCGGCGAGTGCCGCGGGAGCGCGCTACGGAGGCGTTCACGCCCCAACCGGACGCCATCAAAGTGATCATCGAGCTGTAGGCGGCACTACCCGAAGGAAGGCTTCGTATGTCTCACAACACCGCTCCGCTCGTCGTGGTCATGGGTGTGTCGGGCTCGGGCAAGACCACGGTCGGCCGGCTGCTCGCACAGCACCTCGGTGTCCCCTACGCCGAAGGAGACGATTTCCATCCCGCATCCAACGTGGCGAAGATGCGAGCGGGGCACCCGCTGCAGGACGACGACCGTCACTCCTGGCTGGAGAGGATCGCGCAGTGGCTGGCCGACCACGAGGACGGCGGCGGAGTGGTGGCGTGTTCGGCGCTCAAGCGCCGCTACCGTGACCGGCTGGCTTCCGCCGCGCCGCATGTCGCCTTCCTTCACCTCGACGGTTCGCCCGAGCTGATCGCCGCCCGGATCACCGCGCGGCGAGGCCACTTCATGCCGCCCGACCTGCTTCGTTCACAGCTCGCCGACCTCGAACCACTGGGCGACGACGAAGCCGGTGCGACCATCTCCATCGACGGTACGCCGGAGCAGACCGCCGCCCTTGCCCATGCCGCCATGACCTCCTCCTGACTTGTCACCTACGGACCCGTCGATGACCTCATGGCAAGGGGCTGCCGCACGGTGTGGTGGCATCTGACACGGCTTGCCCGGTCACGCGGTGCGAGGCCGGCGGCACTGACCCGGCGGCCCAGGTGTACTCGAGCTCAGGGAGGTCGAAGCCCTGCTCGAACCGGCACATGCGTTCGTCGGTACGGAGAGCGCCGTGTCGCTCGTAGAACGCGACGGCGCGTGTGTTGGCGCGCAGTACCTCCAGATAGACATCCCGCCCGGAATGTTCGGCGGCAGCCCAGGCGAGGGCCCGTCGGAGCAGTCGGCCTCCGATGCCGGAACCAGTACGGCCCGGCCGGGCATGCAGATTGTCCAGGAGGACGCGGCCGTCGGGGCGCGGCACGAGGTACACGAAACCCGCCAGCTCGCCTCCGTCCACGGCGACGAACAGTCCTGCCGCCGACTGCGGATCGAGAATGCGTCCGTGCCACAGCGCCAACCGGTCCTCGAACAGGGGGCCGTCCAGGAAACTGCTCGGCATGATCCCCGCGTATGCGGTACGCCAGCTCTCCGTGTGAAGCGCCGCGATCTGCTCCACATCGCCCCGCACGCCCGCTCTGATCTCCATGTCGACGAGCCTCGCTCATGGGCTCGGGTCCTGTCATCCGTATCGAGATCTGGATCTGCTGGGCGCCGACTGTCGTCGAGCGCCCAGCAGATCCAGACTCGTCAGGTCACGCAGGCTGTCCGGTGGCCTACTCGGCCTCGCTGCGGCTGCCGAAGCGGTAGGAGCCCGACCCGACCTCGAACACGGCAGCCCCGTTGTCCATCCGCAGGAACCGGACTCCCTTGGCGTCGGCGGCAGACCGGCCACCCTCGGTGACCGCCCAACGGGTCTTCGAGGGCACGTGAACCTCCGCAAGGGTGTTGACCGGCACAGTCACCTTCAGGTCGAGGGAGCCCTTGCGGGTGCTCCAGTCCGAGGAGAGAGGGCCATAGACGGTCTTGAGGCTTCCCGAGCCCTTGGTGAGGTTTCCGCCGAGCGCCGGTGCGATCCGGGAGCGCTTGTAACCGGGCTCGATCGAGGAGAGGCCGCCGATGTTCTGGAACATCCAGTCGCCGACGGCACCGTAGGCGTAGTGGTTGAAGGAGTTCATGTCGACCGGGCCGAAGTCACCGTTGGGCATGATCGAGTTCCAGCGCTCCCACATGGTGGTGGCGCCGTTGGCGACCTCGTAGCCCCAGGACGGGTAGTCCTTGTGCAGGAGCATCTTGTACGCGAGGTCGTCCCGGCCGATCCTGCTCAACGCGGGCAGCAGCAGCGGTGTGCCGATGAAGCCGGTCCGCAGGTGGTGGTCGGTGAGGGCGAGTTTGGCCACGAACTTCGTCCCGACCTTTTCGACCAGGGCCGGATCAGGGATGAGGTTCATGCCGAGGGCCATCGCGTACCCGGTCTGCGAGTTGCCCTTGACGGTGCCGTCGGCGGCGACGTAGGCCTTGGTGAAGGCGTCGCGGATGTCGGCGGAGAGCTTGCCGTAGTCGGAGGCCGCCGCTTCGTCGCCGAGGGCTTCGGCCGTCTCCGCCATCATGCGGGCGTTCTCGGCGTAGTAGGCAGTGCCCAGGATGCCCTGCTCCGTCGGGTCGTTCAGGTGCAGCCAGTCGTTGGTGAAGAACGTGGTGCGGCCGGGTTCGAGAAGGTCGGCTCCGGCGCTGTCGCGCACGAACTGGAAGAACTTCTGCATGGCGGGATAGTTCTCCCGCAGGATGCTGGTGTCGTCGTAGGAACGCCACACGGAGTACGGCACGGTGATCATCACGTCGGACCAGCCGACACCACTGTCGCCGAACTGCCCCTGCGGGGTCGGTACGACGGCGGGCAGGTCACCGTTGGCGTACTGGGAGTTGCGGACGTCCGCCATCCAGTGGGACAGGAACGCGCGGGTGTCGACCAGGTAGTTGGCCGTGGGTGCGAACAGGCTGATGTCACCCGTCCATCCCAGACGTTCGTCGCGGGCGGGGGTGTCGGTGGGAATGGAGAGGAAGTTGCCGCGCTGGCTCCAGGAGATGTTGCTCACCAGCTGGTTCAGCATGGTGTCCGAGGTCTTCAGCGTGCCGGTGGACGGGAGGTCGGACCCCCACACGATGCCCTGGACGGCGGAGAGCGTGGGCGGCTCGCTCACCCCGGTGATCTCGATGTAGCGGAACCCGTGCTGGGTGAACTTGGGTTCGTAGGTGGCTGTTCCGGCCTTCGCGAAGGTGTAGCGGTCGGTGACCTTGGCGGTGCGGAAGTTGTCGGTGTAGAGGGTGCCGTTCTTGTTGAGCACCTCCGCATAGCGGATCCTGACCGTCTGGTCTGCGGAGCCGGCCAGTGTCAGCCGGGGCACTCCGACCATGTTCTGACCGAGGTCGTAGACGTACGTCCCGGTGGTGGGCTCCGTCATCTTGCGGGCTTTGAGTACCTGGGTCCTGCGTACCGGCTCGTCGCTCTGCGGGACCAGAAGGGCGGTCCTGGACTCCAGGCTCGCGGCGGACTCCCACTTCGCGTCATCGAATCCGGGCCGGCTCCAGCCCGACGGCTTCAGAGCGGCGTCGTAGGTCTCGCCGTCCTGCAGGTCGGCCTTGACATAGGGGCCGGCCGCGGCCTTCCACGAACTGTCCGTGGCGATCCACTGGACCGATCCGTCGGTGTAGGTGATGCGCATCTTCGCGACGAGAGCGGGGGAGTCCCCGTACTGGCGGCTCCAGCCGATCCCGACCTTGCCGGCCCACCAGCCGTTCGCCAGGGATGCGCCGATCGCGTTGTGGCCCCGGTCGAGCAGCTTCGTCACGTCGTAGGTCTGGGAATGGATGCGCTTGTGGTAGTTCGTCCAGCCCGGGGCGAGCACCTGGTCGCCGACCGGCTTGCCGTTGATCTCCAGCGCGTAGACGCCGAGTGCCGACGCGTAGACCCGCGCGGCGGCGACCTTCTTGCCGGCCTTGGTGGCGAAGCCCTTGCGCAGCAGTGGCAGCGGCCGGACCGAGGGCCCGCTGAGAGCGTCGGTGGTGCCGGACACCACGAGAGCGGAGTCGACGATCTCACCGCCGGTGAACGGGTTCTGGTCGGAGGTGAAGTCGGTGTCGAGGAGCGTGCCGCCGTCGGCGCCGGTCACGACGGCGTCGTAGACGGTTCCCCGTTCGCCGCAGCATCCGTGGGTCCGGAAACCGATGTAGCCCTTGCTGAACGTGGCGTCGGTGAAGGTGTTGACCAGCTTGCCGTCGAGGGTCGTCTTGAGGGTGGTGCCCACCACGTCGTAGCGGACGGTGTGCCGGTCGGCGAGGAGGCTGGCGTTGGTGAAGCCGTAGGGTGCGAGATCCACCTCCTGCACCACGCTGTAGCTGCCCTTGACCTGCTTGTGCAGTCTCAGCATCGGGGTCGGGCCCGTGACGTTGAACTGCCACATGTATCCGTTGCCGGCGTCGGAGGCCCTCAGGAACATGCCCAGGGCATTGCTGTTGATTTTGAAGTCGACCGTGGCGACGTAGTCGGTCCACCGGTCCAGCTCACTCGTGGCCTCAGGACGAGTGATCCACTGGGCGCCGTCCCAGTCGCCGGAGTCCAGCAGGCCTGTCTCGAAGGAGGCGGGCGCGCTCCACGGGCTCGCGGTCCGTCTGTCGTCCCAGGCCCGAACGCGCCAGTAGTAGCGGGTGGCCGGCTTCAGAGCGGGGCCCTTGTACGGGACGCCGACCTGACGGTCGGAGGACACCTTGCCGGACGACCACGTATCGGCGGATCCCGGCGTACGTCCGACCTGGATCTCGTAGGCCTTCTGCGAGGTCGCCCGCCGGTCCGACGCCGACTGCCAGCCGAAGACCGGGTCCTCACCGCCGATGCCCAGAGGGTTCGCCCGGCCGTTGGTGGTCAGAGCCTGCACGGAGAACTCCGCATCGGAAGCCGAAGCGGCGGGGGACGCGGACGAGGGCAGGGCGGTCGCGCTGCCTGCCACGGCGAGCACGAGCAGGCATCTCAGCACCACGAAGAGAAGCGAGGGTTTGCGGAGCACGTCATCTCCAGGTGAATCGTTCAGGTCGACGTGTTCGCGGCCGGGTCGCCGCGAAGCACGATGTACGCGGTGGATGTCAGTCCGCTGTGCGGCTGAGCAAGGTCCTGAGCTCGATGCCGGCGTCGGCACCGCCGTCCTCGAAGAGGACCCTGTTCAGCAGCGCGGGCAGTCGGCCGGCCGGCAGGTCCAGGAAGGGGGCCAGCCGTCGGGCCAGTTGTGCCGAGTCGTCACCCGGACCGTTCCGGGTGAGGGCAGTGACCGTGCGTCCCCAGAGGCCGGGCTCGTCCATCAGGTCCCGCACGGTCATCACCTCGGACGGGGCCGGGGCGGGGCAGGGATCGTCGGTGGTCCAGGTGTGCGTGCCGTGAGTCACGGTCACGGAGGGCTGCCCGGGACCGGGCAGGTGGACGGTGGCCCGGGCCCCGGTGGGGACGCACACCCTCAGGTGGAAGAGGCCGTCCTCGCGCCGCCAGCTGACCGAGGCCTCGCCGTAGGGAGTGAGGTGCACGGCCGTGGCGTGGGTCAGGGACCGGTGCGGCAGCGGACGTACGGTGATCTCCCGGTAGCCGGGTGCGGCGGGAGCCAGCCCCGCCACGGTCCGGTGCATCCAGTCGGCGACCGCTCCGAGCGCGTAGTGGTTGAAGGAGGTCATCTGGCCGGGATTGACCGTCCCGTCGGGCAGCATGCTGTCCCAGCGCTCCCAGACCGTGGTGGCGCCCATGGTCACCGGATACAGCCACGAGGGGCAGCCCTTCTCCAGGAGGAGCCGATGGGCGAGGTCGGGGTGGCCGGCGGAGGTGAGGGCGTCGGTCATCAGCGGGGTGCCGACGAATCCGGTGGCGATCCTGAAACCGCTCGTCCGCACGAGGTCGGCGAGTCTGTCCCCGGCCACCGCGCGAAGATGCGGAGAGGCCAGCAGATCCCATTGCAGGGCCATGGCGTACGCGGTCGGCGAGTCACCCAGAATCCGGCCCGCCGGGGTGACGAACGTGCGGGCGAACGCCTCGCGGGTCCGCTCGGCGAGCGCGGCGTACCGTACGGATTCCTCGGTGCGGTCCAGTACTTCCGCGGTGCGGGCGACGACGTCGGCACACCGGGCCAGGCAGGCGGTGGCGACGACGTCCGTGGGAGTGCGGGCGGCGAACGGGTCGTCCGGCGGGGCACTCGGGTCGAGCCAGTCACCGAACTGGAAGCCGCCCGCCCATACGCCGTCGGTGGTCAGGGAAGCAGCCTTGTCGACCCATGCGCGGGCGCTCTCGAACTGCCGCTGGAGGACGTCCCGGTCGGCGTAGCGCTCGTACAGCACCCAGGGCACCACCGGTGCCGCGTCGCCCCAGGCCGCCGCGGTGGGGGCCGCGTCGTCCAGGACGTCGGGGATGACCCAGGGAACCGCGCCGTCGGTGTGCTGTTCGGCGGCTAGGTCGGCGAGCCAGGAGGACAGGAAGCCGGCCGTGTCGAAGAGGAAGGCGGCTGTGGGGGAGAAGACCTGGATGTCGCCGGTCCAGCCGAGGCGTTCGTCCCGCTGCGGGCAGTCCGTGGGGACATCCAGGAAGTTGCCGCGCGTTCCCCGTACGACGTTCTCGTGGAACTGCTCGAGATCCGGGTCCGAGCAGGAGAACCAGCCCGTGCGGCGCAGGTCGCTGCCGACGACCACGGCGTGCAGGTCCTCGACCGCGAGATCCGGTACTCCGGTGACCTCGGCGTACCGGAACCCGTGGAACGTCTGTGAGGGTTCGAGGACGGCCTCCTCGGCTTCGGCCAGCAGGTAGGTGTCCGTGGCGTCGGCCGTGCGCAGGGGGCGGGTACACAGTTCGTCGTTCTCCAGCACCTCCGCGTGCCGGACGGTGACCTCCGTGCCCGCTGTGGTGTCGCGCAGCCGCAGCCGGACCCAGCCGACGAGGTTCTGCCCGAAGTCGACGAGGGTACGGCCGGACGGTGACTGCCAGACCTTCAGGGCCGGCAGTATCTCGGTGGCGCGTACGGGCGGCCCTTCCGGGGTCACGAGCCGCGTCAAATCCGCCTCCTGGTCCGAGAGCACGTCCACAGGGCCGTCGGCCTCTTCCGGGGCGAACCGCAGATCGGTGCGCTGCCCCTTGTAGAGGTCGTCCGTGACGATTCCGGTGTCCCGGGCCCGCCACTGTCCGTCGGTGCCGAACACCTCTGCCGAGCCGTCGGCATAGCGGACCTCCAACTGCGCGAGCAGGGCCAGCCGGTCGCCGTACAGGGCACGGGCGCCCCACCAGCCGAGATGCCCGCGGTACCAACCGTTGCCGAGTACGACCGAGAGGGTGTTCTCGCCCTTCCTCAGCAGTGCGGTGACATCGTGGGTCTGGTAGCGCAGTCGGTGGCGGTAGCTGGTCCAGCCGGGGGCGAGGATTTCGTCGCCGACCCGGGCGCCGTTCAGGGACGCGGTGTAGACACCGTGAGCGGTGGCGTACAGGCGGGCCGAGAGCACGTCCGCTCGCAGCCGGACCTTTCGTACGAGTTCCGGGGCGGGCGCGTCGAGGGCGCCGTGCCGGCGCGGGCTGATGAAGCGGGCGGTCCAGTCGGCGGGGCGCAGCAGTCCTGTCTCCACGGTGGCGGGGGCGCTCCAGTCGCTCCAGCGCGTCCCGGACGCCACCCGGACGCGGACGCGCGCCCTGCTGCGCGAGGTCAGGGGTGGGAACGGCCATGGCACCAGCACCTGTTCGGCCGACATGACCCGTGCCGTCGCACCGCACTCCAGCTCGACCTCGTACGCGGTCTGCCGCCAGGCGGGGTCGTCGGAGCGCACCTGCCAGGACAGGCGCGGTTGCGGGGTGCCGACGCCGAGTGCGTCCTCGCGATGCTCGAAACGGAGCGACACCACCGCGGTGTCAGGTTCGGGACGCTCAAGACTCATGCCGGCTCCTTGCTGTGGAACGTTCCACGTTTAAAACGAATCAACCGTGGAGCGAAGACACCTGCCGCGTCAAGAGGAAGAGGGAAATCCGGCACATCCGGCTCACGGGGAGCCGTTCGCCTCAAGGGTGCTTCAGCCGCGTCCGGCGCCGGAGCGCGGGCGGCTTCAGGCGCGTGCCGGCGCCGTACTGGAGCGCGTCACCAGGTGCGGTGTCGACGCCATGACGACCGCACGGTCGCGCCGCTTCTCGATCCGTTCCAGCAGCAGCCGGGCGGCGGTCTCGCCCATCATGGCGCCCGCCTGGTCGACGCTGGTCAGGCTGACCGGCGCGAGGGCGGCCACCGAGGTGTTGTTGTATCCGACGAGCGACAGGTCGCCGGGGATGCGCAGGCCCAGGTCGGCGGCCGCTCGGAACACGCCGGTCGCGGCGATGTCCGCGCCCGCGAAGATCGCGGTGGGCGGGCGCGCGGAGGTGAGCAGTTCCGTGGCGCCGAGGTAACCGCCCTCGTCCGAGTAACCGGAGTTCACCACCCGGGCCAGGTCCGCCAGGCCGTGCCGAAGCATCGCCTCCTGATAGGCGGCCCGGACATGGTGCTCGGGCCGCTGAGCCCACTGGCTGCCGCGCACCGTCGGATGCGACAGGTGGGCGATGTCCCGGTGTCCGAGGGCCACCAGGTGGTCGATGACCAGGTCGACTCCGGCTCCGTCCTGGTTGACCACGATGTCGTACGCGGGGGAGGCGTCGTGGTGGCCGATCACCACCGTCGGCACCTCGGCCGCGATACGGACCACCTCCGTACGGGCCACGGCGGGCGCGATCAGGATCAGGCCGTCCATCTGCCGGTCCACCATGGCGTGGATGAGCTTGGTCTGGTCCTCCATCTCGGAGGAGCTGCTGGACCCGATGAACAGGGCGTACTCGGTGTTGCGCAGTTCCGCGTTCACGCCGTCCAGCAGGTCGGCGTAGAAGGCGTTGCGGATACCCGCGAGGAGAACGCCGATCGTGTAGGTGCGGCCCCGCATGCCACGGGCGGCCGCGTGCGGGCGGTAGCCCAGCTCGGTCATGGCCGCCTGTACCCGCTCGCGCATCGCGGGGCTCACCCCGTAGGCATGGGTCAGGACCTTCGACACCGCGGAGGTGGACACGCCCGCGCTGCGCGCGACATCGGCGATCGTGATTCTCTTCGAGCCTGCTGGTCGCACTGAGGGTCCCCGCCTCCATCGTCATGCACCGCTTTACCCCATACGGCGTTTCGGGAACGTTACTCGCAGATACTTGACGGCTCCGACCCCTGCACTCCAATCTGTGTGGCACGTTACACGAAGACGGAGCGAGTCGGCCGTCTCGTGACCCGGGCGCCCGGAGGTCTGGAGGCAGTCGACCGCGAGCAGGAAGCTCAAGTCCCTGCGTGTCGGGGTCGGCTGTCTGCCCGGTCGGTGAGTCCGCCTGTCGCGGCGGCGTTTCGGAACCTGTCTGCCTCGGACACCGCCCGAGGTGTCACCGCGAAATTGAATCGATTCAACCCCGCTCGAGCGAAGGAACGTCCATGAGGTCAAGCACTCTCGCCAAGAGAAGAGCAGCTCTAGCCGCGGCCGCCGTAGTGCCGCTCCTGCTCAGCGCGTGCAGCGCGGGCTCTCTCGGCTCGTCCAGCGGGGACGACAGCGCGACAACGATCAAGCTGCTCGTCGACAACGCGCCCGACAACCTCGCGGCCGCCAAGCAGCTGGCCAAGGACTTCCAGGCCAAGAACCCGAAGATCAAGGTCAGCGTGGAGACACGCCCCGGCGGCACAGAGGGCGACAACCTCATCAAGACGCGGCTGCAGACGGACAGCATGACCGATGTCTTCTCGTACAACACCGGTTCGCTGTTCCAGCAGATCGACCCGGTGAAGACCCTTACGCCGATCACCAAGGACTCGTTCGTCAAGAGCCTCGACAAGTCCTTCCTCCCGCAGGCCACGGTCGGCGGCCAGACCTACGGCGTGCCCTTCGGTTCGGCCCTCGGTGGCGGTGTCCTCTACAACAAGAAGGTCTACGCCGAGCTCGGTCTGAAGGTGCCGAAGACCTGGGCGGACTTCATCGCCAACAGCAAGAAGATCAAGGCCGAGGGCATCGCCCCGGTCATCCAGACCTACCAGGACACCTGGACCTCCCAGCTGCTCGTCCTGGGCGACTTCCACAACGTGTCCGCCGAGGAACCGGGCTTCGCGCAGGACTTCACCGCCAACAAGGCGAAGTTCGCCACCGACGAGAACGCCGGCAAGGGCTTCGAGCACCTGCAGCAGATCCACGACCTGAAGCTGCAGAACTCCGACTACGCGTCGGCCACGCTCGTCAAGGGCCTGAAGATGCTGGCCACCGGCAAGGGCGCCCAGTACCCGATGCTCTCCACCGTCATCGGCGCGATCAAAACGAGCAACCCGGACGAGCTCAACGACATCGGCTTCTTCGCCCTGCCCGGGGACGAGGAATCCGCGAACGGCATGACGGCGTGGTTCCCGAACGCCTTCTACGTCCCGAAGAGCACCACCGGGGACAAGCTCGCCGCGGTCAAGAAGTTCCTCGCGTTCACCGCGAGCCCGGCCGGCTGCACCTCCCAGGCCAAGGCGTCGACGCCGACCGGCCCGTACCTGGTCGAGGGCTGCACCCTGCCGTCGGACGTTCCCACGATCACCAAGGACGTCGCGGCGTACTTCACCGACGACGCCCAGAGCCCCGCGCTGGAGTTCCTGTCCCCGGTGAAGGGCCCGAGCCTCGAACAGATCTGCGTCCAGGTCGGATCCGGCATCACAGGGGCCGAGGCCGGAGCGGCCCTGTACGACAAGGACGTCAAGAAGCAGGCTCAGCAGCTCGGCCTGTCGGGCTGGTAGGAACGCACGTCAGCGTCTCCCCGCCTCCGGGAAGGGGCGCGGGGAGACGCCCGAGAGAGGTCGACCGATGACCACAGTTGCACCGACCAGGCCACCGACGGCCGAAAAGCCGAAGGCGGCGGCCAGAACGCGTCGGTCCGCCAAGACGCACAGCGCTTATCCCACCTGGTTCTACCTGCCGGCGGCGGTGATCTACGGGGTTCTGTTCCTCGTTCCGACGTTCGCGTCGTTCTATTTCAGCCTGACCAGGTGGACGATCTTCAAGTCGACCTTCATCGGGCTGGACAACTTCACCGAGTTCTTCCAGGAGCCCGCCCTCGTCAAGGGCTTCGTCAACACGTTCCTCTACGCGGTCGTCACCTCGGGCCTCAAAGTGGTCCTCGGCCTCCTCCTGGGCATCCTGCTGACCAGCCAGATCCGCGCCCGCAGCTATCTGCGCTCGGTGGTGTTCTTCCCGGTGCTGGTGAGCACCGTGGGTGTCGGCATCACCTTCACCGCCTTCATGGACCCTTCGACCGGTGCGATCAACAAGGCCCTGGCGGCGGTCGGCATCGACGGTCCGGGCTGGCTGACGGACCCGTCGCTGGCGCTGTTCTCGGTGGCGTTCGTCGACGTCTGGAAGGGTGTCGGTCTGGCGACCGTCATCTACATCGCCGGCATCGTGTCCATCCCGCAGGACTACTACGAGGCGGCGAGGATCGACGGCGCGGGTCCCTGGCAACAGTTCCGCAGCGTCATTCTGCCGCTGAGCTGGCCGGCCACCTCGACGGTCATCATCCTGTCGCTCATCGGCGGCCTGCGGTCCTTCGACCTCATCTGGGCCATGACGCGCGGTGGCCCCGGCTTCAGCTCCGACGTGGTCGCCTCCGTGATCTACAAGCAGTACCAGGCAGGCTTCTACGGCCTGTCGACCGCCGGGAACGTCGTCCTCTTCCTTGTCGTCACGGCGATCATCGTCCCGTTGTCCCGCTTCCTGGCGAGCAAGGAGGTGGAGCGGTGAAGAACCCCACCCGTACCTGGCTCGGCGTCCTGTCGGTCGCTGTCAGCGTCGTCGTGTTCGTCGTTCCGTTCGCGTTCATCGTGCTCACCGCTGTGAAGGATCCGCAGCAGGCCGCGCAGCTCGACTTCTCCTGGCCGCGCCACTTCCGCATGGTCGACAACTTCGTCGAGGTCGTCCAGGCGCGGGACTACATCCTCGTCATCGCGTTCATCAACAGCGTGATCCTGACCGTCGCCAGCGTGACGGTCATGGTCGTCCTCGGCGCGATGGTCGCCTTCGTCCTGCAGCGGCGGGTCACCCGCTGGACGGGGTTGATCAACTTCCTCGTCCTGGCCGGGCTGATCATCCCGCCGGCGGTCGTACCGACGATCTGGGTCCTGCAGAAGGCCGGACTGTTCGGCACTCTGCCCGGGCTGATCCTCGTCGAGATCGCCTTCGGCCTGTCCTTCTCCATCCTGCTGTTCCGCGCGTTCATCGCCACCATCCCGCGCGAGCTCGACGAGGCCGCCGTCATCGACGGAGCGTCACCGCTGCGGCTGTTCTTCCGGGTCATCTTCCCGGTGCTGCGGTCGGTGATCGTGACAGTGATCGTCGTGCAGTCGGTAACCGTATTCAACGACTTCACCAACCCGCTGTACTTCCTGCCCGGCGAGCAGAACGCCACCGTCCAGCTGACCCTGTTCAACTTCCAGAGCCAGTACAGCACCAGCTACAACCTGCTCTTCATGGACATCCTGCTCATCACGATCCCGCCGCTGATCATGTTCCTGTTCTTCAACCGGCAGATCGTGGCCGGGATGACCGCCGGCGCGGTCAAGGGCTAGCAGCCCGACCGCCAGGCTTCGATCCCCAGCCGTGCGAGGCGGACGGAAAAGCCGCCCCACACGTCCCCGACGCCGCGATCCAGCAGAACCGCTGGTCCGGTGGATGTCCGCGCCCCATCCCCTCCCCGGTGGGGCGCGGACATGGAAACGCCGCGCAGCCCGGAACGGCCGACGCCCGCGTCGGGGACCAATTCCCGCCCGTCAACAGCGACACAAAGGAGTCTCGTATGCGCGTCGAAGACCACCCGGGGCCGCGTCCCGGGATACGCGTGAGACGCGGCCGGTCCGCCCTCGGGGCTGTCCTCGTGGCCTTCCTGACCGTCCTCGGCATGGTCACCGCCTCTCCCGCCCAGGCCCTGAGCGGTGACGTGCGTATGCATGACCCGAGCCTCATCAAGGTGGGGAGCTGCTACTACGGCTTCTCCACCGGGTTCGAGAACGACCCGCTCAACCCCAGCGGATCCATCACGATCCGCAAGACGTGCGGCGGCACCGCGGCATCCGGCTGGACGAAGGTCGGCAACGTCTGGGGCTCGACCCCGTCCTGGATCACCCAGAAGCTGGGCTCGACCCCGCCGAACATCTGGGCCCCGGAGATCAAGCAGTTCAACGGCAAGTACCACCTCTACTACGCCGGTTCCCGCTGGGGTACCTCGTACGCCGTGATGGGCCTGGCCACCGCCACGAACATCGAGGGCCCCTGGACCGACCAGGGCATGGTCACGGACGTCAACTACCCGATCGACCCCAACGTCGACTGGGGGCCGGACGGCCGCCTGTACCTCTCCTGGGGTTCCTTCACCGGCCCCGGCACCTACATGCACGTCCTGGACCAGTCCACCGGCAAGCTGTCCACCACCGACCACAACCTCTGGCACCTCGCCGTCGGCATCGAGAACCCGACGATCGTCCTCAACGGCGGTTTCTACTACCTCTTCGGCTCCAAGGGCACGTGCTGTGCCGGAACCGACAGCAACTACTACACGGTGGTCGGACGGTCCACGAGCATCACGGGACCGTATCTCGACCAGAACGGCACGAACATGCTCTCGAACGGCGGGACCACCGTCCTCAAGGGCGCACGCCCCAGGGTGGCCGCCGGAGGTGCCGACGCCTACGACGACGGCTCGTCGAAGTACCTCGCCTACCACTACTACGACGCCGACAACGCCGGCCGGGAAACGCTCGACATCCGTCAGATGACCTTCGCCAACGGGTGGCCCGTACTCTCCGGTCCGCTCGGGGCACCGAACAACCATCTGTGGAACCTGAACGCCGACAAGTGCGCGGACGTCTGGTCGGCCAGTACGGCTGACGGAGCGTCGGTGAACTCCGGCAACTGCAACTCCGGGACCAACCAGCAGTGGAAGCCCACCGCCGTCGGCTCCAACTACCAGCTGGTCAACGTCAACAGTGGCAAGTGCCTCCAGATCTCCGGCGCCTCCACGGCCAACGGGGCGGCCGCAGTCCAGTCGACGTGCACCGGGGCCTCGCACCAGCTGTGGAAGAGGACAGCGGTGATCGGCGCCTACCTCACGTACACCAACGTCAACAGCGGCAAGTGCCTGCAGATCGCCGGAGGGTCCACCGCCAACGGCGCGGCCCTGGACCAGTCGACGTGCACCTCCGGAGCGAACCAGCAGTGGATGCTCGTCTGAGGGAGCGCATGTCCTCACCGGGCAGGTGAGGAACCCGGGCGGCCGAGTCACCCCTGGCCGCCCGGGTCTTCGCCGTTCCACGCCGGCGCCACCTCGGGCGGTGGCGTCGACGGAGCCGGGGAGTCGCGACCAGAATCTGGTGGGTGATTCGTCAGCGCCCCGAAGCGTGCGGCGAACCACTCGGACCGGGCGGATCAGAACCGGTCTCCCGCTCACTCGTCTCCACCACGAGCCCGGTCGTGGCGACGGCGATCGGGCCCCGGTACGTCTCCGCGGCCGCCTGCAGGGCCCCCTCGGGGTCCGTCCCGGGCCACAGGTGGGTGAGCAGCAGCCGCGCGACTCCGGCCTCGGTGGCGTACCGCCCCGCCAGTCGCGCGGTGAGCAGGGATGCCGCGTCCTCGGCGGGTACCTCGTACGGATACGTCGCCTCCGACAGGAAGACGTCCGCGTGCAGTGCCAGCCGGGC
Organism: Streptomyces sp. BV286; assembly: GCF_019090165.1. Taxonomy (GTDB): domain Bacteria; phylum Actinomycetota; class Actinomycetes; order Streptomycetales; family Streptomycetaceae; genus Streptomyces. Next base: position 2,361 of record NZ_JAHRIB010000181.1, on the reverse strand, counting down.
GATCTCGTGGCTCGGGCCCGTGTCGCCGGTGTACGCGAGGACGCTTCTGCCCGCGGTCACTCGCAGACCGGCGTTGGGCACATGGTGGGGGAGGGCGACCGTCTCGACGGCGAACGGGCCGATCGTGAGGCGCTCGCCCGGGACGAAGTCGCGACGGTCCAGCGCGGGCGCCAGCATGCCCGGCCGGTCCAGCGCGAGGACGGCGTCGAGGGCGCCTTCCGGGGCGTACACGGGAAGCGCGGGCGGCGGGGAGCCGATGAGCGCGCGGGCCCGGAGCAGGGGGTTCAGGTCGGCACAGTGGTCGGGATGGCCATGGGTCACCAGGACCGCGTCGACCTCCTCCGCGGTGATGTGGTCGAGCAGCCGGGGGAAGGCGGCGTATCCCGGATCGAGGAGGAGCCGGTAGCCGGAGTCCTCGACGAGATAGCCGCTGCAGGCCTGGTCGGCGGTCGGCCAGGCACCGCAGCCGCCGAGCACGGTGACCCTCACGTGGTTCTCCTCCAGACAGCCCAGCGTGCCCCTGGGATCCGTTGCCGCCCCCGACATGACATCTGTCATCCAGGAGACACGACTGCCGACACTGCCGGACGGCACCCGCCCCGGGCCACCCTGATTCCCATGACAACCACTGCGACGGCCACCGACACGGTGGTCGGGTTCGACCAGGTGACCAAGGCCTACGGGAGCGTACGGGCCGTGGACGGACTCACACTCGCCCTGCACCCGGGGGAGACCGTGGCCCTGCTGGGGCCGAACGGCGCCGGCAAGTCGACCACGCTCGACCTGCTGCTCGGCCTGAAGCACGTGGACAGCGGCTGGGTGCGGGTGTTCGGCGGCAGTCCGGCGGAGGCAGTGGGGATCGCGCGGAAAAAGGGCTGGCTCTAGCCCTCTGAGAAGGACCACATGCCGAGCCACTGCTCGGCGCCCCAGGCCTCGAACCGCTCCACCTCAGTGAACCCCAGCTTCGCCGCGAGACGCATCGAGCCGACGTTGGCGGTCTGGGTGGTGAGCACCACCGGTTCGCCGGGAAGCGTGTCGGCGAGCCAGCCGAGTGCCGCGGCGCACGCCTCGGCGGCGTACCCGAATCCCCACACCCGCGGCAGGAACAGGTAGCCGAGATCGGCTTTTCCCGCGGCGGCCGGGCGGTGGTGCCCCGGTGTTCTCCTGAGCAGGATCTGGCCGATCATCGCCCCGTCGAGATCCACGACGAAACTCCCGGGCCACCGCTCGGGCGCCCCGGACATCTCCCGCTCAAGCTCGTCACGCGGCCGGGGGCCGCCGAGGTAGAGGTGCACCTCTGGCGAGGCGAGCAGCTCGATGAACGCCGCACGGTCCTGGGTCTCGGGCTCCCGGAGCACGAGCCTCTCGGTCCTGATCGGCTGAGGCGGCCAGGCCACAGGTCCCAGATCTTCCATCCGCGCACGCTAACAGGTGGTCAGAACAGCACCTGGGCGATCTCCTGGGCGCCTCTAACTGATCATTTCAGAATGAAGTTCGTTGTGGGGCTTGGCAGTTGGGTGTTGTGTCGGCACGATTTGTTGGGTGTCTGCTGATCTTGTGCCTGATGACCTGTGGGAACGTGTGGCCCCGTTGTTGCCTGCTCGTCCGCCCAGGCGGCGCCGGTATCCCGGGCGGTTGCCTGCAGATGACCGGGCTGCCCTGCGGGGCATCGTCTACGTGCTGTGCAAGAGCGTGAGCTGGCGGGACGTTCCGGCGGAACAGGTCGGCTGCAGCGGGGTGACGGCCTGGCGGCGTCTGCGGGACTGGACCGAGGCCGGCGTCTGGCCGCAGCTGCATGAGGTGCTGCTGGCGGAGCTGCGGGCCGCGGGTCTGCTGGACATGGACGACGCTGCGATTGACGGCTCGCACGTCCGGGCGCTCAAAGGGGGGCTCACACCGGACCTTCGCCGGTCGACCGGGCCCGGCCCGGCAGCAAGCACCACTTGATCGTCGACCGGCACGGCACCCCGCTGGTCGTCGCGCTGACCAGCGGGAATCGTCACGATGTCACTCAGCTGATGCCCCTGCTGGATGCGATACCCCGCATCCGCGGTGTTCGAGGTCGGCCACGTCACCGACCAAGCCGGCTGTTCGCCGACCGCGGCTACGACTACGACAAGTACCGTCGTCTTGTCCGGGCCCGCGGCATCACCCCGAAGTTCGCCCGGAAAGGCACCCCTCACGGCTCCGGGCTGGGGAAGACCCGCTGGGTCGTCGAGCGGACCTTTGCCTGGCTCCACCAGTTCAAGCGACTCCGGATCCGCTACGAGATACGCGCCGACCTCCACCTCGGACTCCTCCAACTCGCCTGCAGCATCATCTGCTTGAGACGACTCCGAATCTCATTCTGAAACGATCAGT
>NZ_JAHRIB010000018.1 GCF_019090165.1 Streptomyces sp. BV286 | reverse complement strand
GTGCCGCCCTGCGGCTGAACGCCGCCGCCGGGGCCGGAGTTCTGGCCGCCGCCCGGACCGCCCCCGAAGGGCAGCAGGGAGGACGGGGAGAGCGAGGGGCCCCAGCCCATGAACGCCATGCCGAGCACGACCGCGTACCCGACACAGACGACGCCGAGGAGGAGACCGATCCGGCGCAGCAGCCTGGCCCTGCGCCCGGAGCTGTCGACGAACACGGGACCGTCCTCGGACCCGTTCGGCCCGTTGCCGCGTTTGCGGCGGCGGCCGCGCCCGGCGGCGCGGGATTCGATAGCAGGCTCGGAATGCATTCCCCGGATATTAGGCAGCCTTTATGTGTCCGAAACTCTGGTTCTCTTGTGAGACCGCCATGAGAAAAGCCCGAGTCTGTCTTTTCCCTGAGAGAATCCTTGTTCGGCGGACAGGACGAGGAGCGCCGAGAAAATGCTCAATGTCCGCATATCCAAGCCCGGTTGACCCCATTTGCCCATCCGCTTCCATGAGCTTCCCGTGCGTTTCCTGTATTCGTGCGGCACGGCCGTTCGTGAGACATTTCCACTCCGGGAACGCACTTTGTTTCCGTTCTGGGACAGGAGTCACAAGTGGTGGGAGCATGCGCGATGAGGAATTTCCTGAAGCCGGCTGCCGGGCTCGTCTGCCTGTTCACCCTGGCCGGCGTGGGGTGTTCCGCTGGGACGGACGACCCTTCCGGCACGGCGTCCACGAGCCGTGAGCGAAGCAGCCCGTCCGCGTCCGAAAGTTCGGCGGACACCTCGTCGGGCACCGCCTACGCCCCGTACGTCAGCGCCACCACCGCCTCCGCCAACGACTCGGCCGGCTCCCCCTCGGCGTACAACCTGGCCTTCGTCATCTCGGACGGCAGCGGCTGCACGCCGAAGTGGAACGGCACGACCGCGATCGGCGACTCGGCGGTGAAGTCCCGCATCTCGGCGCTGACGGAGTCCGGGTCCGCCGTGCGCGTCTCCTTCGGCGGAGCCTCCGGCAAGGAGCTCGCCTCGACCTGCGACAGCGCCTCGGAACTGGCCGCCGCCTACGGGAAGGCGCTCGACGCGGCCGGGGCCACGGAGGCCGACTTCGACGTCGAGGGCGAGCAGTTGACCGACTCCGACTCGGTCGCGCTGCGCTCCGAGGCGATAGCGCTGCTCCAGAAGGAACGCTCCGGCCTGGCGGTCACCTTCACGCTGCCCGTGATGCCGTCCGGCCTCGACGACGACGGCCTGGCGCTGCTGGAGTCGGCCAACGACAACGGCGTCCAGGTGTCCACGGTCAACATCATGACCATGAACTACGGCAGCACGTACGACGAGGACATGGGTGACTACGCGAAGACGTCGGCCCAGGCTGCCCACGACCAGCTGGAGGACGTGTTCGGGCTGTCGGACGAGGGGGCCTGGCGAGGGCTCGCCCTCACGTCGATGCTCGGCGTCAACGACGTGGACAACGAGACGTTCTCCCTGTCCGACGCTGCGCAGGTCCGGTCGTTCGCGGAGGAGAAGGGGGTGGCGTGGGTGTCGATGTGGTCGACGTTCCGGGACCAGCCGTGCGAAGGAGACGATGCCGCCTCGGACGACGCGGCGACGAACTGCAGCGGCGTCGACCAGAAGGCCGGGGATTTCGCCGAGGCGTTCACGGGGTGACGTGAGGGAGGCGGCTCTTGCCTTCAGGGGCGCGGGGAACTGCGCGACAAGCCCTCACTCACCCGCACCCGAAACCCAGCCGATCCGATCCGATCCGATCCGACCCGCCGAGTCATCGACGCCGATGCACCAGGCGACCGGCGCACACGGTCGCCACACACGCCCCGTCCTCGTCGAAGACCGCGAGGTCGGCCCGGCCCGCGTCGGTGATCGCGGCGGGGCGAGCGCGGGCCAGGACGACCAGGTCGTTGCGCCCGGCCGCCGCCCGCAGCTCGGCCGTGTCGGCGTACTCCTCCAGCACCGCCACCGCGCCCCGCTTCAGCGCGGCGTGCACCCGCTCGCGCGGCGTCGGCGCGTCCGGGAGCGGGCCGTCGAGGACGAGGCCCGGCCCGAGGACGCCGGGCCAGTGCCGCACACGCGCACCCGGGAACCGTTCGACCAGCTCCGCGAGCGGGCCCGTCGCGGCGATCCGGGCACCCTCCACCGCGACGGCCCCGCCCTTGACCGGGTCGGGGCCGTCCCAGGTGTGACGCAGCTCGTCCGCCGCGTGGATCGTCAGGGCCACCGGGCTAGTTGGAGGCGAGGAGCTTCAGCTCGGGGTGGGCGGTGCCGCCCTCGATCGCCGTCGACGAGATGTGCGACTGGACCCGCTCGTCGACGGGGTCGTTCGCCGGGTCGTCGTGCACGACGAGGTGCTCGTACGTCGTGGCCCGCTGGGCCGGGACGCGGCCGGCCTTGCGGATCAGGTCGATGATCTCCATGCGGTTGGAGCGGTGCTTGGCACCGGCCGAGGAGACGACGTTCTCCTCCAGCATGATCGAACCGAGGTCGTCCGCGCCGTAGTGCAGCGACAGCTGGCCGACCTCCTTGCCGGTGGTGAGCCAGGAGCCCTGGATGTGGGCGATGTTGTCCATGAACAGCCGGGCGATGGCGATCATGCGCAGGTACTCGAAGAGCGTGGCCTGCGTACGGCCCTTGAGGTGGTTGTTCTCGGGCTGGTACGTGTACGGGATGAAGGCGCGGAAGCCGCCGGTGCGGTCCTGTACGTCACGGATCATGCGCAGGTGCTCGATGCGCTCGGCGTTGGTCTCGCCGGTGCCCATCAGCATGGTGGACGTGGACTCCACGCCCAGGTTGTGCGCGATCTCCATGATCTCCAGCCAGCGCTCGCCGCTCTCCTTCAGCGGGGCGATGGCCTTGCGGGGCCGCGCGGGGAGCAGCTCGGCGCCGGCGCCGGCGAAGGAGTCGAGCCCGGCGGCGTGAATGCGCCGGATCGCCTCCTCCGCGGAGACCTTGGAGATCCGGGCCATGTGCTCGACCTCGCTCGCCCCCAGGCTGTGGATGACGAGCTGCGGGTAGGCGGCCTTGATCGCGGAGAAGTGCTCCTCGTAGTACTCGACGCCGAAGTCCGGGTGGTGTCCGCCCTGGAACATGATCTGCGTGCCGCCGAGTTCGACGGTCTCGGCGCAGCGGCGCAGGATGTCGTCGAGGTCGCGCGTCCAGCCCTTGGCGGTGTCCTTCGGCGGCGCGTAGAAGGCGCAGAACTTGCACGCCGTGACGCAGACGTTCGTGTAGTTGATGTTGCGCTCGATGATGTACGTCGCGATGTGCTCCGTACCGGCGTACCGGCGGCGGCGTACGGTGTCCGCGGCGGAGCCCAGCGCGTGCAGCGGGGCCTCGCGGTAGAGGTCGAGCGCCTCCTCGGGGGTGATCCGCCCACCCTTGGCGGCACGGTCGAGGACGGACTGAAGGTCGGCCTTCTCGGTCACCGGGACGGTCCCTTTCATAGGGGTGTGGACGGACTGATCCAGCGTACGCCAGCCGGTCCGCGCCCCCGACGTCAGGCCGCTCGCCCCCTGCCGGTCACCTGGCGTCAGGCCGCGTACGCCCCGATGAGCAGGCCGACGAAGGCCCCGGCGATCAGGAACGGCCCGAAGGGGATGGACGTCTTGCGCCCGGCCTTGCGGACGACGACGAGCCCCAGCCCGTAGAGCCCGCCGAACAGGAACCCGGCGAAGGTGCCGAGCAGCACGGTCCCCCAGCCGTACCAGCCGAGGACGGCACCGAGACCGAGGGCGAGTTTCACGTCACCGAACCCCATGCCGTTGGGGTTGATGAGGAAGAGGACGAAGTACCCGGCGCCGAGGGCGAGGGATCCGTACAGCGCGGTCGGCCAGGACCCGGCGTCCTCGGGCGCTGCCGCGGCGCCCGCGAGCAGGACCAGGGCGGCCCCCGCCAGGGTCAGCGTCAGCACGTCCGGCAGGCGCTGCACGCGGAAGTCCACGACGGCGAGCAGCACGCCGAGGGGGGCGAGCAGCAGCCAGACGGCCAGTTCGGGGCGGGTGCCGGTGGCCGCGGCGAGGGCTCCGCAGACGAGAGCGGTGGCGAGGGAGAGAAGGAGGGTGCTCAGGCCGTACGCCCGCCCGCCGCAGTCCGCGCAGCGGGCCGGGCCGGCCCAGCCGGCGAGGGGGTGCCCCTCGGGGCACCGGTCCTGCCAGTCCTCGCCGGGGGCGACCGAGAAGCGGTGTGCGGGGCGGGGTACGAACAGACCGGCGACGCCGCCCCACAGGGCGGCGCCGACGATCGTCAGCAGGTCGACCGGCTGGAGGCCGTTCATCCCACGGCGGCGACGCCGCTGCGCCAGGTCGGCAGCAGCTCGTCCAGCAGCGCCTCGGTCCGCGGCGGCAGCCCGCGGGCCCCGCTGCGGGCGACGAGGTCGGCGGCGACCCGCTGGAGCCGCGCGGTGTCGTCCGTGGCGTGGGTGGCCCGCAGCAGCTCGTTCCACAGGCGCTCGTCGCCCGGGGCGGAGCCCAGCGCCGCGTCGAGCGCCTCGATGGCCTTCTCCGCCCGGCCCTTCTCCAGGTGGAACGCGGAGAGGGCGAGCCCGATGTCCGCGACGAGCAGCGGCAGTTGGGCGTCGATGATCTCGTGGGTCAGCCAGCCGTAGCGCCCGGCAGGACGCTCGGCCAGCAGCGGCCCGCGGACCAGGACCAGCGCGTCGGTCAGCAGACGTCCGCGCACCGCGCGGCTGTTGGCACCCCGCCCCTGCGTGGCCTCGTGGTACAGCGACCGCAGCACGTCCAGGTCGGACACGACGGACTTGGCGAGCTTGAGCCGCCCGGTCGGGTCGGTGCCCAGCCGCGCCGTGCCGTCCGGGTCGCCGCCGAGCCAGGCGCGCAGCCGCTCGACGAGCGCGTCCCGCACGTCGTCCGTGACACCGCGCGGCCAGAGCGCGGAGGACAGCACCCGCGGGTGCACCCCTTCGCGGTGCAGCAGCAACAGTGCCAGCGCCTCGTGCAGCAGCGGACTGCGCTCACCGTCCGGCGTCTCCAGGCCGATGATCTCGTACGGGCCGACGAGCCGCGCGTACACCGCGGGGCGCCCCTGCTCGCTGATGTCGACGAGGAACGGCGGAGTGGTCGTCGGTCGGTCGTCGTCGCGCTCGGGGTCGGCGTCGGTGAACAGCTCGACGACGGCCCGCTGCTGGGCCACCGGCAGGAGCTGCGCGTCGAGTTCGAGCCCGAGGAGCGGCGCGAGGAGCTTGCCCTCGCCGGTGATCTCCATCTCCCAGGCGGCGCCGGGCAGATCGCCCGACTGCGTGCCGACGAGGTAGCCGATGCCCAACCGGCTGGCGTCGGCGGCCAGTTCGGCGAGCTTGACGGCGTCCTCGGCGGTCGGCTCGGCGGCGAGCAGCACGAGGTGCGGGGCCCAACGGGTGTGCTGGGCAGGGCCCGTACGCCCGGTGAGCACCGAGTCCTGTCCCGCCGCGCCCAGCGCTCCGCGCCGCTGCCGCGTCTCCGCCTCCATGGTCTCCACGAGCGCCTCGACGTCGTCGAGGTGGCGCAGCCGGTTGGGCGCGAGTGGCGTGAGGTCCTCGCCGAAGCCGACGAGCGTGATGGTCATGCGGTCGGACCAGCCGTTGGTGGCCAACTCAGCCGCCACGGAGGCGAAGACGCCCGCCCGGTCCTGCTCGCGGCCGCTCAGCGAGACGATGCCGGGCACGGCCTCCAGGTTGAGCAGCAGCCGCGAGTCGTCCATCGTGCCGAGACTGACGAGACCGGGGTACGGGGCGGCCGTGTCGACGTCCTCGTACCGCTCGGCGTCGGCGCGGGCGAGCATCCAGAACGTCTGGTCCTGCCCGAGCTGCCACGGCGCCGGCGGCTTCCCGGCGGGCTGGGCGAGCTGGAGGTGCAGGTCGCCGTTGCCGCTCATCCAGGCCGCGTACACGGTCGGCAGCGGCCGGGACTCCCCCGCGAGCGACGCGGCGAGGCCCCGCAGCGACAGGTCGAGCAGTCGTACGCCCTCGGGGTCGGCGCCCACCAGCAGCGCGTCCTGCGCGTCGGCGGCGGCACCGGTGGGTGTCGGCGGCTCCATGCCGCGGCGGCCGCCGACGGCACCGAGCGCGGACTGCCACAGCGCCTGGCGGCGACGCCGGCCGAGGGCGCCCAGGAGCCCGGCGGCGAGGAGGGGTGCGCCGAGGAGGGCCTGCGGGAGTCCGAAGCCGCTGTCCTCGCCTGCGGCGGGGCCGGCCTGCTCCTGCTGTCCCTGCTGTCCCTGGCCGTGTCCCCGGTCGGGCGCGGGCCGCTGCTCGGGAAGGCTGATGTGCGCGGTGTCGCGGTCCAGGGAGCCGGACCCGCCGCCCTGCTGTCCGCCGCCCTGCTGGTGCGCGCCTCCGGTCCTGGCGTAGTCGGAGATCTGCCGCTGCACTTCCGGCGACACCTTCGGGGCCTCGTCGGGCATCTCCACGAGTTCGCCGCCGCGGGCGTCGCCCGGCATCTCCATGATCCAGCCGGGCCGGATGAGACTGGCCTCGGACAGCTTCGAACCGTCGGGCTGCGTACGGTCCTTGTTGAGCTGGTAGATCTCCTTGTACCGGCGCCCGTCCCCGAGGTGGCGCTCCGCGACCTCCCAGAGGGAGTCGTGGTGGCGGCCCTCGGGCGGCTGGATCCGGTAGAACTTCGTGTCGTCGTCGGACGCGTGGGCGCCACTGCCGGCGTCCGCGTGCGCGGCGCCCGCGGCC
>NZ_JAHRIB010000180.1 GCF_019090165.1 Streptomyces sp. BV286 | reverse complement strand
GCCGTAGCCACCGGCCTGGCCGCCGCGGGCGGCCGCCGGGGGCGGGCCCGCGGGGGCGCGCTCGGGAGCGGCCTGCTGGTTCGCGGAGGAGGCGAGCGTACGACTGCGTACCCGGTACAGGCCCGTGTCGAGGTCGTCCGCCTTCTCCAGGTGGACCTTGATGGTGCCCATGAAGGTGTAGCGCTGCTGCTTGGCGTAGTCGCGCACCATGCCGGCCAGCTCGTCGCCGAGCTGGCCCGAGTAGGGGCTGAGACGCTCGAAGTCCGGCGTGCTCAGCTCCACGATGAAGTCGTTGGGGACCACGGTCCGGTCGCGGTTCCAGATGGTGGCGTTGTTGTCGCACTCGCGCTGAAGCGCTCCCGCGATCTCCACGGGCTGGACCTCGGACTTGAACACCTTGGCGAAGGTGCCGTTGACCAGACCTTCGAGACGTTGCTCGAACTTCTTCAGGACTCCCATGGGGCACCTCCTCCGTCGTCGTTGCCCTGGTACTGCTTACTGATCGTATCCACGCGCCGGGAAATCGGCTGGTTCCCCCTGTCGGAGCGGTCGACAGATGTCGACGTCCACTGAAGTCCCCTCCCGAAGTTCCCGCCCGAGCTCCTCTTCGAACTCTTCCGCGGTACTCCGTACGGGAAGGATCGTAGAGGCGGCCTCACCACAGTGTCCCGCACGCGACTGTGGGTCCCGGCCCTCTCCAGGGCAGATGGCCGGGACCGGTACGAGGTTGATACGTGAACCGGTTCCGGTTGGTACGTGGAGGGTGGGAGCGATGGGATCCGGGGCGCCACAGGAGGTGCTCCCGCAGGTGATGGTGGGGTGGGACGGGGGCTGATTGCCTTGCCGCTGCCCTCCCGCTGCCCTCGGAAACGGATGTGAATCCACCCCATCCAGCGTGCTAATCTTCTGGATGTCGGCAGGCGCTCACCCCCCTGGTGAGAGACGGACGACACACCCAATGCGCGGGTGGCGGAATAGGCAGACGCGCTGGATTCAGGTTCCAGTGCCCGAAAGGGCGTGGGGGTTCAACTCCCCCCTCGCGCACCAGGAGCACCGAGGAAAGTGCTCTAGTTGCACTGAAGGAGCGGGCGGCATCGTGATCACGATGCCGCCCGCTCCTTCAGTGTGCGACCAGAAGCACGTGGACCGCTGACGGCTTGGAGTTGTCGGCGGTCCGATTTTTCCGGTGTGGAATCTTCAGCTGCTCTGCCGCCGGGCAGGCTGGTTGCCGCAGGCTAGCGGCGGCTGTGAGGAAGGTCTCAGGGCTGGGTGACGCACCCCTTGGGAATTTAGGTGCCGTGGCTCGGCCTTGCGGCGGCAGGTAGGGCCGACGCTGAGGTCGATCACCTTGCAAGGCGATGGACTTCGCCGAGGCGGTGAGCTTGCGGTGCCGACATCTTCGAGGCGTTCGTAGCGAGGGCTCTTGACGTAGCCGTTGGTGCCTTCGACGCTGTTGCGGAGGCGGAAGTACACGCGCTGCCAGGCTTTGGAACTGTCCTGGAAAGGCTGCCAGAGGTTGGCTCAGGGCTCGGATCGGATCTTCGAAAGGGAAGCATCACCTGATAACAGATGTGATCATCTCGGATGAAGCCGGACGGGTAGCGAAGTCCGGCGGAGGCCCGAGGCCTTTCCTCTTGATCTTGGGCACGGGCTATGCGGCCGGGGCCAGGGTAGTTGATGTTGTGTTGAGTGCTGTTTCGAAGGTGATGGGACCGCGTTGTCCGAGGCTGGAGTGGCGGTGTCGGGTGCGGTAGCGGTGCAGCCGGCGGAACAGGTCGAGGCAGGCTTCGCGCTCGTCGGCCCAGGCATTGCGGCCCTGGATCGTCTCCCGCTTGCAGGTGGCGTTGAAGGACTCGAGTGCGTTGTCCGCTGAGCTGCCGAGGGTGCTCATGCTCTGGATCACGCCCGCCCGGCGGCAGGCGTCGGCGAACGCCCGGCTCGTGTACTGGGCTCCCGGGTCGGTGTGTATGACGGCGTCGGCGAGGCTGCCGCGGCACCGCTCGGCGGCGGCCAGGGCGTCGTGGCCAGTTCGGCGCGTATGTGGCTGGCGATCGCCCAGCCGGTCAGGGTGCCGGGATGCGAGGTCGAGGCCCGTGGCCAGATGTAGAAGACTTTTCGCCGGTCAGGGGGAGGTAGGTGACTGCCGCCGAGGTACTTACTGATCGTTTCAGAATGAAGTTCGTTGTGGGGCTTGGCAGTTGGGTGTTGTGTCGGCACGATTTGTTGGGTGTCTGCTGATCTTGTGCCTGATGACCTGTGGGAACGTGTGGCCCCGTTGTTGCCTGCTCGTCCGCCCAGGCGGCGCCGGTATCCCGGGCGGTTGCCTGCAGATGACCGGGCTGCCCTGCGGGGCATCGTCTACGTGCTGTGCAAGAGCGTGAGCTGGCGGGACGTTCCGGCGGAACAGGTCGGCTGCAGCGGGGTGACGGCCTGGCGGCGTCTGCGGGACTGGACCGAGGCCGGCGTCTGGCCGCAGCTGCATGAGGTGCTGCTGGCGGAGCTGCGGGCCGCGGGTCTGCTGGACATGGACGACGCTGCGATTGACGGCTCGCACGTCCGGGCGCTCAAAGGGGGGCTCACACCGGACCTTCGCCGGTCGACCGGGCCCGGCCCGGCAGCAAGCACCACTTGATCGTCGACCGGCACGGCACCCCGCTGGTCGTCGCGCTGACCAGCGGGAATCGTCACGATGTCACTCAGCTGATGCCCCTGCTGGATGCGATACCCCGCATCCGCGGTGTTCGAGGTCGGCCACGTCACCGACCAAGCCGGCTGTTCGCCGACCGCGGCTACGACTACGACAAGTACCGTCGTCTTGTCCGGGCCCGCGGCATCACCCCGAAGTTCGCCCGGAAAGGCACCCCTCACGGCTCCGGGCTGGGGAAGACCCGCTGGGTCGTCGAGCGGACCTTTGCCTGGCTCCACCAGTTCAAGCGACTCCGGATCCGCTACGAGATACGCGCCGACCTCCACCTCGGACTCCTCCAACTCGCCTGCAGCATCATCTGCTTGAGACGACTCCGAATCTCATTCTGAAACGATCAGT
>NZ_JAHRIB010000179.1 GCF_019090165.1 Streptomyces sp. BV286 | reverse complement strand
CCCGACGGCCGGCCGGCCCGCCTCGCCCGGCAGTTCGCTGCCGGGCGCGGGCGGCCCGGTCTCCGGCGCCGACGACGCCAGTCAGGACTCCGTCGCCCCGGGCGGCATCCCCGGCGGCTCCTCGCTCGCCTCCGCCCTGGCCGCGCTGCCCGAGGGGACCCGCCTGCGCGTCCGGACCGAGCAGGGGGAGACCCGCGCCTCCGTCGAAGGGCTTGAGCCCGGCGTGCACGAGCTGGAGGCCACCGCCCCCGACGGACGCACCGCGCGCGCCCACCTCGTCGTCGCGCCGACGAGACTGCCCGAGCCCCCGGGGCGCACGTACGGCCTGCTCGTGCAGGTCTACTCACTGCTCTCCCGGCACTCCTGGGGCATGGGCGACCTCGGCGACCTGGCCGAACTGACGGCCTGGGCGGGGCGTGCGCTCGGCGCCGGCTTCGTACAGGTCAACCCGATGCACGCGGCCGTGCCCGGCGCGCCCACCGACCCCTCCCCGTACCGCCCCTCCTCGCGCCGCTACCCCGACCCCGTCTACCTGCGCGTCGAGGACGTCCCCGAGTTCGCGTACGCCGGCGACCGCGACCGCGTCCGGGCGCTCCTGGAGAGGGCCGACCGGCTGCGCGAATCCGTGCTGCACAAGGGCGCGTTGATCGACCGTGACGCCGTGTGGGAACTGAAGCGCGAGGCCCTGGAGCTGGTGCGGGACGTGCCGCTCGGGCCCGGCCGCCGGGCCGCCTACTGCGACTTCCTCGCCGAGGAGGGCGAGGCGCTGGAGGACCACGCCACGTGGTGCGCGCTCGCGGAGGTGTACGGCTCCGACTGGAAGGGGTGGCCGCCGGGGCTGCGCGACCCCCGCTCGGCCGAAACGGCCCGCGCCCGCGGCGAGTTGATGGACCGCGTCGACTTCCACAGCAGGCTCGCCTGGCTGACGGACGCCCAGCTCGCCACCGCCCAGCGCAGCGCCCGCGACGCCGGCATGACCGTGGGACTCGTGCACGACCTCGCCGTGGGAGTCCACCCGGGCGGCGCCGACGCCTGGGCGCAGCAGGAGTACTTCGCGGCCGGCATGTCGGTCGGCGCGCCCCCGGACGCGTTCAGCGTCCAGGGCCAGGACTGGGGGCTGCCGCCCTGGCGCCCGGACCGCCTCGCCGAGTCCGGCTACGCCCCGTACCGCCGCCTCCTGCGCGCCCTCTTCCGGTACGCGGGCGCCCTCCGTATCGACCACGTCATGGGCCTCTTCCGCCTCTGGTGGGTGCCGCAGGGCCGCCCCGCCACCGAGGGCACGTACGTCCGTTACGACGCCGAGGCCATGCTCGCCGTCCTCGCGCTGGAGGCCTCCCGCGCCGGAGCCCTGGTGATCGGGGAGGACCTCGGCACCGTCGAGCCCGGAGTGCGGGAGACCCTCCAGGAACACGGGGTGCTCGGCACCTCCGTCCTCTGGTTCGAACGCGACTGGGACGGTACGGGGCTGCCGCTGCCCCCCGAACAATGGCGCACCGACTGCCTCGCCACCGCCACCACCCACGACCTGCCGCCCACCGCGTCCCGCCTCACCGGGGACCACGTCGAACTCCGCGACCGCCTGGGCCTGCTGACCCGCCCGGTGGACGAGGAGCGGGCCGAGGCCGCCGCCGACGTGGGGGAGTGGCTGGCGCTGCTCGCCCGGCTCGGACTGCTCCAGGGAGCGGCAGGCGGAGTGTCCGAACAGTCGGAGGAGGCGGAGATCCAGGCCGTGCACCGCTTCCTGCTGCGCACTCCCGCCCGCCTCGTCGGGGTCTGGCTCCCGGACGCCGTCGGCGACCGCCGACCGCAGAACCTGCCGGGCACCTGGGACCAGTACCCGAACTGGCGCCTGCCCGTCGCCGACGCCGAAGGGCGCCCCGTCACGCTGGAGGAACTCGCCGCCTCGCCCCGGCTGCACGCCCTCGCCGAGGTGGTGCGCGAAGGCCGGACCACCGGCGGGTGCGGGCAGGCCGGTTGAGGCCCGAGGGCCCCGTACGGCACCCCCGGGCGCGCGGCCGGATCGGGGGTTCGCTACGTTTGCACCGTGGACAAGAAGAACGCCCTGCGCGCCGGCGCCCTGGCTGCCGGTACGACGCTGATGATGCTGCTCATGTCGTCCCCGGCGCTCGCGCTGACGCCCGACGACGGTGACGACCCCGCCCAGAAGCTGAGCGTCATCGAGACGCTGGGCCTCTATGTCGTGGCGCCGATCGGGCTGTTCCTGCTGATCGCGGGCCTGGTCTGGGTGCTCGACGGCTCGACCGACCGGCAGCCCAGGCGCAAGCCGGGAGGCAAGGGCCAGGGCAAGATGCAGGGCCCTGACCAGGTGCGCGCCACTTCCTGACCTCGGTCCCCTCCGAGTTCGAGTCTTCTTCCGAGGGCACCGTTCTCGCACCCGTACGCGACTGATGCCGTACGGGCGCGAGGACGGTGCCCTCGACGTGTTCCCGTCGACGGATGGACGGACAGACGGATGGACGGACGGACGGCCGGCCGGTTATGGATGACGCGTGACGGGTGACGGGTGACAGGTGAGGTGTTGCGGGCGGCCGTCCGGCGTCGGCGGACGGCCGGTTCCCGGGGTTCCGGTCTCAGTCGAGCGGGCCGGGGTGCGGGGCGGTCACATAGCGCTGGACGGTCGGCGCGAGCCAGGCCACGATCTCCTCGCGGTGCAGGGCCACGCTCGGCGGGAAGCGCAGGACGAACCGGGTCAGGGCCATGCCCAGCATCTGTGACGCGACGAGCGCGGCGCGGGCCGGAGCCTGCTCGGGGTCGGGGCACACGCGCAGCGCGACCGGCAGCAACTGTTCCTTGAAGATGCCCTGCATGCGCTCGGCCCCGGCGGCGTTGGTGACCCCGACCCGCAGCAGTGCGGTGAGCACCTCGTTCTTCTCCCACAGATCCATGAAGTGCTCCACGAAGATGCGGCCGACGTCCGCCTTCGGCACCTTGTCCGGCACGGGCAGGCGCAGGTCGATGTCGACGGCCGCCGCGAAGAGACCCTCCTTGTTGCCGTAGTAGCGCATCACCATCGAGGGGTCGATGTTCGCGTCGCGGGCGATGGCGCGGATGGTCGCGCGCTCGTATCCGTCGGCGGCGAAGCGCTCGCGCGCCGCGGCCAGGATGGTGGCGCGGGTCGCGTCGGAGCGGCGGGGCTGGGGGGACTCCGGGGTCGAGTCGGCG
The DNA here is from genome assembly GCF_019090165.1 of Streptomyces sp. BV286. Taxonomy (GTDB): domain Bacteria; phylum Actinomycetota; class Actinomycetes; order Streptomycetales; family Streptomycetaceae; genus Streptomyces. The sequence continues at coordinate 80,413 of NZ_JAHRIB010000179.1, read as the reverse complement.
TCGTTCATGACAACAAGCGTAGGCCAACGTCCGTATGCCAACAAGTGTTGACGACCTGGAGAGGGTCGCCCTATGGTGGCAACAGGCGTTGGCCTACAAGTGTTGGCAAACGCCTGTTGGTGACCGGTTGTCGGTCACCGGCTGCCGGTCGGGCACCCCTCGACCGGCAACCCCGTGGGCATCAGGAGGCCGCCATGAACGGCAAGATCCGTACCGACGTCGAAACCGGCTCCGCCACCGACACCGGCTCCGCCTCCGGTGCGGGCGCCGCCTCCCGCGGGGTCCTCGTCGTCGGCGCCGGCCCCACCGGGCTGCTGCTGGCCGGCGACCTCGCCACCGCGGGCATCCCCGTCACCCTCGTCGAGAAGCGCTCGCACGGGATCAGCAACCTGTCCCGAGCCTTCGTCCTGCATGCCCGCACGCTGGAGCAGCTCGACGCCCGGGGTCTCGCCGACGAGCTGGAGGCCAAGGGCCGGCCCCTCGACCGGATGAGGCTCTTCGCCCGGCTGACCATCGACCTCACCACTCTCCCCTCCCGCTTCAACCACCTGCTCGTGCTGCCGCAGTACGAGGTGGAGAAGGTGCTGGAGCGGCGCGCGGTGGAGGCGGGAGTGCGGTTCGCCCACGAGACCGAGGTGACGGGGCTGGCGCAGGACGAGGACGGGGTGACCCTTCGCGTGCGCGGGCCCGGCGGGGAGGCCGGGGAGCTGCGGGCCGCGTACGTCGTCGGAACGGACGGGATGCGCAGCGCCGTGCGGGAGGCGGTGGGGCAGCCGTTCCCCGGGCGGTCGGTGATCCGTTCCGTCGTCCTCGCGGACGTCAGGCTCGCCGAGGAGCCCGCGACACTGCTGACCGTGAACGCGGTCGGGGACGCGTTCGCGTTCCTCGCGCCCTTCGGGGACGGCTACTACCGGGTGATCGGCTGGCACCGGGGCCGTGACGTCGCCGACGACGAGCCGCTCGGCCTCGACGAGGTCAAGGAGATCACCCGGCTCGCCCTCGGCCGTGACTTCGGTATGCACGACGCCCGTTGGATGTCCCGCTTCCACAGCGACGAGCGACAGGCGCCGGAGTACCGGGTGGGGCGTGTGTTCCTCGCCGGGGACGCCGCGCACGTGCACACCCCGGCCGGCGGACAGGGTATGAACACCGGTCTCCAGGACGCCGTGAACCTGAGCTGGAAGCTCGCCGCGACGCTCGACGGACACGCCCCCGCGGGCCTGTTGGACACCTACCAGGCCGAGCGCCACCCCGTCGGCAGGTCCGTCCTGCGCAGCAGCGGTGGGATCGTGCGGCTCGCGATGGCAAAGCGGCCCTGGACGCTGGCGGCCCGCGCCCTGCTCACCACGTTCCTCGGGCATGCCAGGCCGGCCCGCACGCGCATGATCGGCCGGATCACCGGCATCGGCTTCGCCTATCCGGCCCCGCGCGGCGCCCACCCCCTGGTCGGCGGACGCGTCCCGGACCTGGCCCTGCGGGAGGGGCGCCTGTACGAGGTGCTGCGGGACGGCAGGTTCGTCCTCGTCACCCCGGCCGGGGCGGACGCCGGGCGGGGTCCGGACGCCCGCCGGGGCCTCGGCGGTGACACCCGCAAGGACCGGCTCGGCGTGGCGCACTGGGCGAGCGACCGCCGTACGACCCTGCTGGTGCGGCCGGACGGGTACGTGGCCTGGGCGGCCGAGTCGCCGACCGCCGAGGAGACGGAGACGGCGCTGGCCGGGGCCCTCGGGAGGAGCTGACCGCCGCCTCCGGCCCCCGCCATCCCCCGTCGGCCCTCGCCATCCCCGTCGACCCCCGCTGGCCCCGGCCGACCGGCGTAGACCGGCGTCGACGGAGCCGACGGAGCCGACGGAGTCGACCGGCCTGTCGGGCCTCAAGGCTGTCGGCGGGAGCCGGCCGCCTCTCGGGACCCGCTGCCCTACCGGTGGTCCGGCTCGCCCGTCCCCGACAGCAACTGACGCAACAGGTCGGCCAGTTGGCCGGCCTGTTCGTCGTCGAGGGCGGACAGCGCCTCCGTCTGGACGGCGAGCCCGGCCCCGACCGCCTCGTCGACCAGCGCCAGCCCCTTGTCCGTGAGCGTCACCTGGAGGGCCCGGCGGTCGTGGGGGTCGGGGGAGCGGCGGACGAGGCCGGCCCGCTCCAGCTTGTCGAGCCGCCCGGTCATGCCGCCGGTGGTCAGCATCAGCGAGGCCGAGAGCTGGCGGGGCGAGAGGCTGAACGGGGCCCCGGACCGCCGCAGCGTGGCGAGCGCGTCGAACTCGCCCCGCGAGATCCCGAGTCGCGCGTACGACTTCTCCATCCGGTCGCCCATCGCCCGTGAGAGCCGGAAGACGCGGCCGAAGACCTCCATCGCGGCCGTGTCCAGGTCGGGCCGGACGGCGGCCCACTGGTCGATGATCGCGTCCACGGGATCCCCGGGTGGCTTGCTGGAGCTCATGGGACGAGTATCCGCACCGCACCGCTCGGCGGCAAGAAAGAAGCTTGACAGAAAGTAGCTTAGGGGTAAGTTACTTCTTACCGAGTCATTAACCCTCCGCCCGCCCGGGAGCCGGTCATGAAACGCTTCGCCGCCACCTCCGCCCCCGCCGAAACCCGTGCGGCCGCGACCTCCGTCACCATCGCCCTCACGGCTCTCGCCCCCGTCTCCTGGGGCAGCACCTACTTCGTCACCACGGAGTTCCTCCCGGCGGACCGGCCCCTGTTCACGGGCCTGATGCGCGCCCTGCCCGCCGGGCTCGTCCTGCTCGCCCTCGCCCGCAGGCTGCCGCACGGCGTGTGGTGGTGGAAGGCGGCGGTCCTGGGCGCGCTGAACATCGGCGCCTTCTTCCCGCTCCTCTTCCTCTCCGCCTACCGCCTGCCCGGCGGCATGGCGGCGGTGGTCGGCTCCGTCGGGCCGCTCTTCGTCGCGGGCCTCGCGGCGGTCCTGCTCGGTGAACGTCCGACCTCGCGCACGGTCCTCACCGGCATCGCCGCGGCCCTCGGTGTGAGCCTGGTCGTCCTGGAGGCGGCCGGCTCGCTGGATACCGTGGGGCTGCTGGCCGCCCTCGCCTCCACCGCGTCGATGGCCACCGGAACGGTCCTGACGAAGAGGTGGGGCCGGCCCGAGGGCGTGGGCCCGCTCGCGCTCACCGGCTGGCAGCTGACGGCCGGCGGGCTGCTGATCGCCCCGCTCGCGCTGCTCCTGGAGGGCGCGCCGCCGGCGCTCGACGGGCGGGCCGTCGGCGGATACGTCTATCTGGCCCTGGTCAACACGGCGGTCGCGTACTGGCTCTGGTTCCGCGGCATCGGCCGGCTCACCGCCACGCAGGTCACCTTCCTCGGACCGCTCTCCCCGCTGACGGCGGCCGTCATCGGCTGGGCGGCGCTCGGCCAGGCACTGGGAGGAGTCCAACTGGCAGGCATGGGCCTGGCCTTCGCCGCCACGGTCCTCGGCCAGCTCGGGCCGCGCCCCGGCCCGGCCGCCCCGAAGCGGGGAGTGGTCCGGGAAGGCCCGGTGCGCGAGGAGACCCCGGTGGCGATCACGGCGGCTGCGCGCCGGTAGCCCGCGGGGCCGGGTTCGACCTGGCCCCGCCCAGGCGACCCGCGGAGAACGGCACGGGCCCAGGGGTGCGAAGCCTGCCCCCTGGGACCGTTCCGTGCCGTTCCGTGCCGTGCTGTGCCGTCCTGTTCCGGGCCGGCTCTCCCCGGCGAGGTGGAGAGCTCCTGCGCGTCACCGTCACCGCCACCGCCACCGCCGCCTTCGTAATCCGACCCGGGTGACAGAGCCCAACGCGGTCAGGCCCGTTCGGAGCCCGGTACGGTCGCGGCGGCCGGGGCGACGGACGCCAGGGTGATGGACGCCGGGGTGACGGCCCCCGGGAGGTCCGTCACGGATGATCCGGCGGGCGCCCCCGCGGGCGGTCACCGGTGGCATATTCCCCTGGCTGACCTGGTGTCGCGGCCGCCACAAGGGCCCCTTGACACCCCGACCCGGCACATCGAGCCTTGACGGGGCGTGGCCCCCGGACCCCCGGACCACCCGTCAAAACGCTCAACGTCCGTACAAAGGTAAGGAGTTGGCGTGAGGGTCAAGGGTGCCGGCCGGGGAAACCCGTATCCCACCGTCGACGAGGTGGCGCGCGGGGCGCGGGCGATGGCCCGGGCGCGGCCGGACGTCGTGCGCCTGCGCGCGGTGGGCGCCTCGCGGGCCGGCCGGCCGCTGTGGCTGCTGTCCGCGGGCCGCGGGGACCGGCACGTGCTCACCGTCGCCGGTGCCCACGCCAACGAACCGGTCGGCGGCGCCTCCTCCCTGAGCCTCGCCGAGGACTTCCTGGGCGACCCGCGCCTCCTGGAGGAACTCGGCTGCACCTGGCACTTCCTGCTCTGTCTGGACCCGGACGGCACGACCCTCGGTGAGCGCAGGTTCGTCGGACACCCGGCATCGGCATCGGCATCGGCGTCGGCGTCGACCCGGACGCCGACCCTGGACGGCTACTACCGCGGCTTCTACCGGCCGGCGTTCATCAGCCAGCCGGAGTTCCCGCCCGTGGAGAGCGACCCGCACGACTCGATGCCCGAGTCCCGGGCGCTGATCCGGCTCATCGACGAGCTGCGGCCCGTGGCCCAGTTCTCCCTGCACGGTGTCGAAGTAGGCGGATCGTTCCTGCAGTTGACCTGTCCCGTGCCCGGGGCGCCGCGTGCCTTCCGCTCCGTGGCGGCGGAGCTCGGCATCCCGCTGGAGTACCGGCCGTTCGACGGCATGGGCTGGTTCGTCGACAGTCCGGGCGTCCTCGTCCTGCCCGACGGCAGCCCCGCCGAGGAACGCGACCCGTCCGGCTACGTCTCCCAGTCGACCTGGATGTACGCGATGCGGCACGGGACGGTGTCGGCCGTCGTGGAGGCGCCCCTGTGGAGCGTGGCCGCCGTCAGCGACCCGAGCCCGGTCGCACGGCCCCAGCTGGAGATCTCCCGGGCCGCCGAGATCCTGCTGAGCCGCGCCAAACAGCTGGAGAAGGTCCTCGGCGAGCTGGCCGACCGGCCGCCCGGGGACGAACGCCGGCTGCCGTTCCACACCGCCGCGCGCGAGCTCATGGACATCGGCCCCGGAGTGGTGGACACCTGGAACAACCATGACGCCCACGGCCTCGGCGACGCCGAACTCGCCACCACCGTCGGCAACTCCGCGTCCCTGGGCATCGCCGCCCGCCGCATCCCGCTGCGGGCCGCCGCCATGATGCGCAGCGCCCTGGACGAACCGCCCGAGGCCCTCGACCTCCTCGTGCGCGAGTGGAGCCGCGAGCTGCGTGCCACCTTCGACACCCGCTGGGTACCCGTGCACCGGCAGACGGCCCTGCACACCCGCACGATGCTCCATCTCGCCCGGCAGCTCCTCGGTACGTGAAACTCGGTACGTGAAAGGGGCGCCCGGCAAGGCACCGGGCGCCCCTTTCACGTACGGCCTGTTCGGCCCGTACGGCCTACTCGGCTGCTGCCGCCGCCGCGTCCGCCGCCTGGGCCTTCAGCGCGCGCTCCACGCCGGAGCGGGACTCCGAGATCAGCCGCCGCAGCGCCGGGCTCGGCTCGGCCGAGGCCAGCCACTCGTCCGTCTTCGCCAGGGTCTCGGCGGACACCTGGATCGAGGGGTAGAGACCGACCGCGATCTGCTGGGCCATCTCGTGCGAACGCGAGTCCCAGACGTCCTTGACCACCGCGAAGTACCTGTCCGTGTAGGGGGCGAGCAGCTCGCGCTGGCCCGTCTCCACGAAACCGCCGATCACGGCCTCCTGAACGGCGTTCGGGAGCTTGTCGGACTCGACGACCGAGGCCCAGGCCTCGGCCTTCGCCTCCTCGGTCGGGCGGGCCGCCCGCGCGGTCGCCGCGTGGCGCTCGCCGGCGGCGGTCTTGTCCCGCTCGTACTCGCCCGCGATCTCGGCGTCGTCGAAACGGCCCACGGCCGCGAGCCGCTGTACGAACGCCCAGCGCAGCTCGGTGTCGACGGCCAGGCCCTCGATGGTCGCCCGGCCGTCCAGCAGGCCCTCCAGGAGGTCCAGCTGCTCCGGCGTACGGGCCGTCGCCGCGAAGGCGCGCGCCCAGGCCAGCTGGTGGTCGCTGCCGGCCTCCGCGGACCGCAGGTGGGCCAGCGTGGCGTCCGTCCAGCGGGTCAGCAGCGCCTCGCGGGCCGTCGGGTCGGCGTACAGCTCGACGGCCAGCTTCACCTGCCGGTGCAGGGACTGCACGACGCCGATGTCCGACTCCTTGCCGATGCCGGAGAGCACCAGGGACAGGTAGTCGCGGGTCGCGAGCTCCCCGTCGCGCGTCATGTCCCAGGCCGAGGCCCAGCACAGGGCGCGGGGGAGGGAGGCCTCGAAGTCGCCGAGATGCTCGGTGACGAAGGCGAGGGACTGCTCGTCGAGACGGACCTTCGCGTAACTGAGGTCGTCGTCGTTGAGCAGGATCACGGCCGCGCGCCGCCTGCCCACCAGCTCGGGCACGGCGGTCAGTTCGCCGTCGACGTCCAGCTCCAGCCGCTCGTCCCGTACGAGCTTGCCGCTGTCGTCGTCGAGGTCGTACAGGCCGACCGCGATGCGGTGGGGACGCAGTGTCGGCTCGCCCTTCGCGCCGGCGGGCAGGGCGGGAGCCTCCTGGCGGATCGCGAAGGCGGTGATGATCCCGTTCGCGTCCGTCTCGATCTCCGGGCGCAGGATGTTGATGCCCGCCGTCTGCAGCCACTTCTGCGACCAGGTGCTCAGGTCGCGCCCGCTGGTCTCCTCCAGCGCGCCGAGCAGGTCGGACAGACGCGTGTTGCCGTACGCGTGCGCCTTGAAGTACGCCTGCACGCCCCGGAAGAACTCGTCCTGGCCGACGTACGCGACGAGCTGCTTCAGGACGCTCGCGCCCTTGGCGTACGTGATGCCGTCGAAGTTGACGAGCACGTCGTCGAGGTCGTTGATCTCCGCCATGATCGGGTGGGTGGACGGCAGCTGGTCCTGCCGGTACGCCCACGTCTTCATGGAGTTGGCGAAGGTGGTCCAGGAGTGCGGCCAGCGCGAACCCGGCGCGTACGCCTGGCAGGCGATGGAGGTGTAGGTGGCGAACGACTCGTTCAGCCAGAGGTCGTTCCACCACTCCATCGTCACGAGGTCGCCGAACCACATGTGGGCCAGCTCGTGCAGGATGGTCTCGGCCCGGACCTCGTACGCCGCGTCCGTCACCTTGGAGCGGAAGACGTACTGGTCGCGGATCGTCACCGCGCCCGCGTTCTCCATCGCGCCCGCGTTGAACTCCGGCACGAACAGCTGGTCGTACTTCTTGAACGGGTACGCGTAGTCGAACTTCTCCTGGAACCACTCGAAGCCCTGCCGCGTGACCTCGAAGATCGCGTCCGAGTCGAGGAACTCGGCGAGCGAGGGCCGGCAGTAGATGCCCAGCGGGACACTCTGCCCGTCCTTCTCGTACACGCTGTGCACCGAGTGGTACGGGCCGACGATCAGTGCCGTGATGTACGTCGAGATCCGGGGCGTCGGCTCGAACTCCCAGATGTCGTCCTTGGGCTCCGGCGTCGGCGAGTTGGAGATGACGGTCCAGCCGCTCGGCGCCTTCACCGTGAACCGGAAGGTGGCCTTCAGGTCGGGCTGCTCGAAACTCGCGAAGACGCGGCGGGCGTCCGGGACCTCGAACTGGGTGTAGAGGTAGGCCTGCTGGTCGACCGGGTCGACGAAGCGGTGCAGCCCCTCACCGGTGTTCGTGTACGCGCAGTCGGCCACGACCCGCAGGACGTTCCGCCCGTCCAGGATCCCCGGGAGCGCGATCCGTGAGTCCTTGAAGACCTCGGCGGGGTCGAGAGCGTCACCGTTGAGGACGACTTCGTGGACGGCCGGAGCCACCAGGTCGATGAAGGACTCGACGCCGGTCTCGGCCGAGTCGAAGCGCACCGTGGTCACGGACCGGTAGGTGCCGCCCTCCTGCGCGCCGGAGAGGTCGAGATCGATCTCGTACGAGTCAACGGTGAGCAGCTGCGCCCGCTGCTGCGCCTCTTCGCGGGTCAGGTTTGTGCCAGGCACGCGGTCATCTCCTCGATATGTGTCAGTCGCGCCATCCTTCCACGGGAGCCGTGGGCAACGCGATGTCCGTTTCCCGCCGGTGGGAGGCGTGCGGGAGCGGGATGGTGGATCGCATGACGACGTACACCGCGCGACCCGTCGAACCGGGCGCACTGAAGGAACTCCGTGAGACCGACGACGCGGGGCGGCCCCGTGCTCCGTTCGCGGACGAGGAGGGCGGGAGCCCGCTGCGCTGCTGTCTGCGGCCCAGCCGGCCCGGCGAGCGCGTCACCCTCGTCTCGTACGCCCCGCTGCGGCGCTGGGCCGCCGCCACGGGGGCCGATCCCGCCGCGTACGACGAGCAGGGGCCGGTCTTCGTGCACACCGAGGAGTGCGCCGGGCCCGCGGGCGACGGACGGTACCCCTTCGCCCGGCCCGGTGTCCGGCGCGTCCTGCGCCGCTACTCGGCCGACGGCCGCATCCTCGGCGGGCACCTCCTGGAGATCCCGGAGCGGGCCGACGAGGCACTGGACACGGCGCTCACGGAGGCCTTCGCCGACCCCGAGGTGTCCCTGGTGCACGTCAGGGCCGTCGAGTACGGCTGCTTCCTCTACGAAGTGCGCCGCGCCTGACGTTCCGGGGCACGGGCCGGAGCGAAGGCCGGGAGGAGTGGTACGGGAAGGATGGGGAACCCGGTTCGAGTCAACTAGCCCAGCTATGACACGAGTTGAGGGGAAACATCCCAATGGCGGGAAAGCGTGTGTTAGGAGTCGCCACGGCGCTGGTGCTCAGCGCGGGCCTGGCGGCCTGCTCCGACGGCGACGACACGAAGAAGGCCCAGCCGAAGGACGGAGCGGACAAGGCGTCCGAGTCGCAGGTCGTACGGGCCGCCCACCGCAAGACGGCGGCGGCGGACACGGCGAAGATGACCCTCACCACCAAGGCGGCCACGACCGGCGAGTCCGTGACGGTACGCGGCGCGGGTGTGATGGACCTCGAGGACGGCGACAGCCGGATGACGCTGACCGCACAGGGTCAGGAGATCGAGCAGCGCGTCCTGGACGGCATCGTCTACCAGAAGCCGCCCGCCGCACAGCGCAAGCAGCTCGAACTGCCCCGGAACAAGACCTGGATGAAGATCGACCCCGCCCGGCTGAGCGGTTCGAACGGTCAGGTCAGCGACCCGGCCGAGTCCTTCGCGTACACCAAGGGCGTCAACGACCGCGACGTCACCAAGGTCGGGACGGAGACGATCGACGGGGCGCGCACCACGCACTACCGCGTCAAGGTCGACGTGGAGGCGCTGGCCGAGGGCGACGCGGCCAGGGCGGAGCAGCTGCGGGAGCAACTGGGCACCTCGACGCTGCCGCTCGACATGTGGCTCGACGAGCAGGGCAGGCTGCGACAGGAGACCATCCGGCTCACGCTGAGGCCCAAGGCCGAGGACGGTCAGAAGAGCCAGAAGGTCACCAGCACCACCACGCTCAAGTTCAGTGACTTCGGCACCGAGGCCGACGTCGAGGCGCCGGCCGCCGCCGACACGGTGGACGTCACCAAGAAGCTCGCAGACGCCTCGAAGGCCCAGGGCACGGCCTGACCGTCCCGCCGGACCCGTAAGGGGCGCGGGGAGCCGCCCGCTCAGCTCTGGACCAGCTCTCGACGGGCGGCACCGGTCCACGGCGGCACCGCGGGGACGCACGGCCGCCGGGCGAACGAGCCGAGGCCGACCAGGCTGCGCCTGGTCGGCCTCGGCTCGTTCCTGTCTGTCCCGTCCGGTCGCGGCAGCGGTCAGCTGAGTTCCGCCGCCACCAGCTCCGCGATCTGGACCGCGTTCAGGGCCGCGCCCTTGCGGAGGTTGTCGCTGGAGACGAACAGGGCGAGGCCGTGCTCCACGGTCTCGTCGGCGCGGATGCGGCCGACGAAGGACGGGTCCTGGCCGGCGGCCTGGAGGGGGGTCGGGATGTCCGAGAGGACCACGCCCGGGGCCCCGGACAGCAGCTCGGTGGCGCGCTCCACGGTCAGCGGACGCGCGAAACGGGCGTTGACCTGGAGCGAGTGGCCCGAGAAGACCGGGACGCGGACGCAGGTGCCGGAGACCTTGAGGCCCGGGATCTCCAGGATCTTGCGGGACTCGTTGCGGAGCTTCTGCTCCTCGTCCGTCTCGTTCAGGCCGTCGTCGACGATCGAACCGGCCAGCGGGAGGACGTTGAACGCGATGGGCCGCTCGTAGACCTGCGGCTCCGGGAAGTCGACCGCCGAACCGTCGTGGGTCAGCCGGTCCGCGTCGGCGACGACCTTCTGCGCCTGGCCGTGCAGCTCGGCGACACCGGAGAGACCGGAGCCGGAGACCGCCTGGTAGGTGGCGACGACGAGGGCCTCCAGGCCCGCCTCCTCGTGGAGGGGCTTCAGCACGGGCATCGCGGCCATCGTCGTGCAGTTCGGGTTGGCGATGATCCCCTTGGGCCGGTCCGCGACGGCGTGCGGGTTGACCTCGGAGACGATCAGCGGGACCTCGGGGTCCTTGCGCCAGGCCGAGGAGTTGTCGATCACGACCGGGCCCTGGGAGGCGACCTTCTCGGCGAGGGCCCTGGACGTGGCGCCACCCGCGGAGAACAGCACGATGTCGAGGCCGGAGTAGTCGGCGGTGGAGGCGTCCTCCACGGTCACCGTCTTGTCCTTGTAGGCGATCGTCGAACCGGCCGAACGGGCCGAGGCGAACAGACGCAGCGTCTCCACCGGGAAGTCGCGCTCGGCGAGGATCCTCAGCATGACCGTGCCGACCTGACCGGTGGCTCCGACGATTCCTACCTTCACAGCGACTCCTTTTGCCTGTTCGTTACTGGCCAGCGTTTCCATCATGCGTCTCACCCCGGCCCACGTGTCCAATCCTTTGCCCGCGAAGTGGACGCTCCCGGGGCCCGGAGCGGTCCGCCCACGGCCCTCCGCCGGTCGGGCCCCCTCCCTCCTGATCTGCAGATATCCCCTCGGCAGCCGTCGCGGACCGGAAGCTGTGCCGGGTCGGCGCACCGGTCACGGGCATTCGTCCAGCCCCGGGACCGCCCGGAGAGCGGGAAGGCCGCCCCGTCCCGCGGGTGAGGATCGTCTCGGTTTCCCCTCCGGTGTGACGTACGCCTCCATCGCCCCGGCCTGCCCCTCCGGCCCGCCGCGGGAGTGGAGACCGCGTGACGCGCAGGGGCGGGAGACGCGAAGGGCCGGAATCCGTGAAAGCCGGTCGAACGTTTTTCGCGCCACCGGCGTCCTAGAGGAAACGCGGTGAGGGGAGGGGTGGCTGTGCTGCGCAGAAAAGCCCGCCGCGTCCAGGGGGTCGGGGAGTACGACGGGGGAACTCCCGACGACCCCCTGGACGCGGCGCAGGAGCGCCGGGTGCGTGCGGTGCTCGCGCTCGGCGGGGTGCCGCAGACGGACCTGCCGGACGGGGTACAGCAGGTACGTCTGCGGCTCCTGGAACGGGCGGCGAGCGGGGCCGAGGCGCCCCGTGACGTGTCGGCGTGGGCGGCGGTCGTCGCCTCGAACCTGGCCATGGACTGGCACCGGGCCAGGCGCAGGCAGGAGCGGATCGGCGAACGCCTGGCCTCGCTGAGGCCCGCGGAGCACGCCGTGGCCGACGCGGGCGAGGACACGAAGGTGCTGTCGCTCGCCGTGGCCCGGGGGCTGGACGAGCTGCCCGACGCCCAGCGGCAGATCCTCGTGCTGCGCTTCTACGCCGACCTGCCCGTCCGCGGGATCGCCGAGGAGCTCGGCATCCCGGAGGGCACGGTCAAGAGCAGGCTGCACACGGCGGTCCGCGCGCTGCGCGCCCGCCTGCACGAGGACGAGGTGGTGTGACGTGGCCGAGTACGAAGGAATGGACGCGCTGCTGGCCGCGATCACGGACGAACCCCTTCCCGAGGGGGCCCGGGACGACGCGGAGTTCCTGGCGGAGCACCGGTCGGCGGTCGCGGACGTGGCCCTGCTGAGGGAACAGCTGCGGATCATGGGGGACACCCTGGCCGCGACGGCACCGGCCGGGACGGGTCCGGCCGGGACGGCATCGCGGGCGACCGTGGGGAAGGCGCCGGGTCCGGGGCGTGTACCGCCCCGGGCATCCGCGCCGCTCCGGCCTCCGAAGAGGGAGGACCGGCCCCGGCGGTCGCGCCGGTTGCGGCACTACGCGGGCGCGGCCGTGGTCCCGCTCGTGCTGGCGGCGGGCACGGCGATGCTCGGCGGCCTGGTGTGGCTCGGCGTGCAGGGAGGTGCCCGCAGCGACGCGGGCGCGAAGGACTCGTCGGCCGTGCAGAGCGAGGCGGGCGGCGATCTGGGCTACACCCCGGAGATGCACATCGCGTGCTCGAAGATCCTCGTCGAGGGGACCGTGCAGAGCATCACGGCCGCGGGCGAGGAGAACGTGCACGTCGTCCTGAAGGTGAAGCGCTACTACCGCCCCGAGCGGTCGGTGGCGGACCACCCGACGATCCGGGTCACGCTGCCGGAGAGCGCCCGCGAGGACCTGAAGCCCGGCACGTACACCCTGGTGCGGGTGCCGGTGCACCCCGAGGACCGGCAGGACTGGGAGACCGGCTGGGGCGTCGGCGACGTCCGCAAGGGCCTTCTGGAGGCACTGCCGGGCGCACGTGGCCTGACGTGCGCGGGCCCGCAGGGCGGCGCGGGCTGACGGACACGGCGAGGGCGGGCGCCCGGTGGAACCGGACGCCCGCCCAGGGCCGTTCAGAGAGCCACGCCGACTACGGCGTGACCTTCTCGATCAGCACACTGCCGGTGCCCGCCACGGTGCCCCGGGCGTTCACGAGCTGCACGCGCCCGAAGAACGTCCGGCCCTCCGGCGGCGCCGAACTCGCGACGACCTTCGCCGCGACCGACGTCGAGGCGCCCGTCGCGAGCTTCACGGGGGTCGCGTCGACCTGGACCTCGCCGAGCGACGGCGCGAAGTACACGTCGAGGTAGTCGTACGCCGTGGTGCCCGCCGGAACCGAGTAGCCGACGACCTTCACGGTGTACGTGCCGGCCGAGGGCGACGGGATGGAGACGGACTCCTCGGAGTCCCCGTCCGCGGACTGGCCGACCTCGTTGCCCTGCGCGTCGTAGACCGTCAGGTCCAGGTCGGCGGAGGCGTCCGAGACGTTGCCGATGGTCACGTCGAGCGAACCGGCGCCCGCGGGCACGTCCACCGTGGTGGTGTCCGTGGCGCCCTGGGCGATGGTCGGCCGCGTGCTCTTCGAGGAGCCGAGCGGGCCGCCCTTGAGCGCACCGTCGACCGCGACGAGCTTGTTCGTCACCTTCCAGGAAGCCGGGGCCGGGGTGCCGACCTTGGCCTCGGGGACGGTCACGACCGCCGGGTCGAACTCGGCCCCCAGCACCTCGACGTTCAGCTTGTACGGGTTGTCGAGCAGCGGCGACGTACGGCGCGACTCGACCTCGATCTCCCAGACGCCCGGCTGCGGGTTCGCGTAGGCGCGCACGTCGGGCTTGCAGCCGTTGCCGTCGAGGTAGTTGTTGTAGCAGAACGGGGTGCCGGTGGTGTCGACCGGAACGCCGTACGGGTGGATGGCGATGAACCGGGTCTGGCTCTTGTCCTTCAGCCCGCCGATCGCGACCTCGAGGGTCTGGGCGCCCTCGGGGACGGTCACGAAGTACGACTTGTGGCTGTTGCGCTGGACCTTGCCGGACGCCGAGTAGGTGTACTTCAGCGGGGCGGCGACCACGACCGTGTTGAGGACCTGCTTGTCGATGCCCTCGGTCCGCGGGTCGTCGAGCTCCAGGATCGCGCTGCTCAGACCGGAGTTCTCCGGCTTGGCCGCGATCTTCACCGTCACCGGCTTGTTCAGCGGGAGCGAGATCTCGTCGCTGCCGACGATCCGGAACGTCTTGTCCCGGTTGTTCTCCAGGTGCAGCTCGTGCCGGATCGGACGGTCGGCGCCGGACGTACGGGTCAGGGTGACGTCGTACGTCTTCTTCTGACCGGCCTTCAGGCCGCCCTCGCGGTCGTAGATGCCGGTGCCGAAGCCCGGGGTCTTGAGCGCGAAGTCGATCGCGGTGTCGACCGGGGCCTTCACCGTGTACTCGTGGGCGGTGGCGCCGTCACGGATCGACTTCCAGGCGTCCGGGATGTTGATGAGGCCCACACCCTCCTCGTACGCCTGCGTGCCGCTGATGTGGTCGGCGGTCGAGGTCAGCGCGGTGCGCAGCTTCGCGGGCGTCAGGTCGACGCCCTTCTGCTTCGCCGCGCTCAGGAGCAGCGCGGAGGCGCCCGCGGCCTGCGGGGAGGCCATCGAGGTGCCCTGGAGCATCGAGTAGCCGGGCGGCAGGGAGTAGCCCGCCTCGGCGACCGGGCCGCCGGGGAACCAGGTCTGCGTGGTGTTGATGGAGGCGCCGGGCGCGGTCAGCGTCGGTGTGAAGCCGCCGTCCTCACGCGGGCCGCGCGAGGAGAAGGGCAGCATCGCGTACTTCTTCGACACCTGCGAGCCGTAGTTGGACGCCCAGGTCTCCTTGGAGATGGACGCGCCGACCGAGATGACCTTGTCGGCCAGGCCGGGGTCGCCGATGGTGTTGGCGCCGGGGCCGGAGTTGCCGGCCGAGATGACCAGCTGCACGCCGTAGGTGTCGATGAGGCGCGTGTAGAGCTCGGCGCGCGCGTTGTTGCCGTCGTTCAGCGCCGGCAGGCCGCCGATCGACATGTTCACGATGTCGACGCCGCGGTTCGCGACGAGGTCGATCATGCCCTCGGTGAGCGCGACGTTCGTGCAGCCGCCGCTCCAGGTGCAGGCGCGGGAGGAGACGAGCTTCGCGCCGGGCGCCGCCCCGTTCATCTTCCCGCCGAACAGCTTGTTGGCGGCGGTGATGCCCGCGACGTGCGTGCCGTGCTCGGACTCGATGATGCCGATGTTGACGAAGTCGGCCTTCTTGCCGACCCAGGTGCCGCCCAGCGGGTCCATCGGGACGTCCTTGCGGATCTCCACGACGAACGGCACCCGCTCGACGATGTCCGTCGCCGGGTTGTCGGTACCGAAGTAGCCGATCTGGTAGCCGTCCTTGTACGGCTTCATCGACGTGTCGTCCGTGAAGTCGTTGTTGTCGTTCAGGTCGACGCGGACCGTGCCGGCCGCGGCGTCGTAGAGCACGCCCCAGCTGTCGGTCGTGTCGCCGTCGCGGTTCAGGTCGCCGTTCGCGTCGCCGCCGGTGGACGCCGACTCGCGGAAGCGGCTGACCGTGTAGTCGCCGGCCGGGGCCTTCCAGCTCTCGCCGTCGAAGGTGAAGGCCGGGCCCGAGCGGGCGTTGACCATGGCGCGCCAGGTCGCGTCGGCGTCGGCCAGCGGGTCGGTCGCCGTCACCCAGTCGACGATCTTGCGCTCGCCGGTCGTCGTCTTCTGCAGCGCGGGATGCGCCACGTCGACACCGGAGTCGAGGATGCCGATGGTGATGCCCCGGCCGTCCGCCTTCGGGTTCTTCTTCACGAAGTCGACGGCACCCGTCTCGAAGGACGGGTTGTACGGGTTCTCGGCGGGGGTGTTCCTGCCGGGCGCCGGGTACGCGGCGGCCGTCGGGGCCTTCTTCGCGCCCTTGGCCCGGTCGGCGGACGGCGTCGGGTCGTCCAGCATGATCTCCTGGCGCAGGTCGATGCCGTGCACGGAGGAGAGCTTGGAGGCCGCCTTGATGGCCGCCTCCGCCCTGGCGGTCGGGACGGTGGCGCGGACGTAGCCGAGCTTGTCGTGGGTGCGGCCCACGGAGCCGCCCTTCACCGCGTCCAGCTGCCCTGCGACCTGTTCGGTCTGCCCGGGCGCGGTGGCGATCATCATCGTGACGTTCTTGTCGCCGTCGGCCTTGGCCTCCGCGAGGAGGTCGGCGTCGGCCGAACCGAGCTTGGCACCGGCGGACTTGACCGCCGTGTCGGCGGGTGTGCCCGGATCGTCCGCGGAGAAGGCCATGGGTATCGGCCCTGCCGCGGAGAGGGCGGCCACGAGACCGGCGGCCACGGCTATGCGCGCCGCGCGTCTCGCGCCGGTGATCGGAGCTCGCTGAGGGTTGGGGGTCATCAGCATCCTTGTAGGTAAAGGAAAAAGTCCGTTCAAGATCGGATCGATCGCGTCAGTCCGGTATGTGGACCCGGATGACCGCTCAGCTTTACCCAGGAGGCGGATGTTTGGGGAGGGGTGACCGTAACGTGAAGTGTCCATGGCGTAATTCCGCCATACGTCATGCGTCCGATCTCCGGCCAAACCGGGACGTGCGGGTATCTCTGCCGTAACGTCTGCGCATGCACAAGGAGTTGAGGGTGGCGGCCTACGCCGTGTGTGTGCGGGACGGACGGATGCTCCTGGCGCGCTGGGTGGCGAGGGACGGCGCCCGGCGCTGGACGCTGCCCGGCGGCGGCATGGACCACGGCGAGGACCCGTACGACACCGTGGTCCGGGAGGCCGAGGAGGAGACCGGATACACCGTCGAGCCCGTCGCGCTGCTCGGCGTCGACTCGATCCGGCGCACCTATCCGCGCCGCCTCGGCACGGTCGCCGACTTCCAGGGGCTGCGGATCGTCTACGAGGCCCGTGTCACCGGCGGCGAACTCCGGTACGAGACCGGCGGCTCCACCGACATGGCGGCCTGGCACCCCCTCGACGAGGTGCCGGACCTGGACCGGGTGGAACTCGTCGACGTCGGGCTCGCGCTGTGGCGGGAGCGGCCGGCGGCCGGGCGTACGACGGCAGACCCCGGGCACCCGGAGGCTCCCGCCCGGGCTTCCGGACACCCTTCCGGTCCCCTTTCCGGGCCCCCCGCCGAGCGCCCCTCCGGACCGTCCGAAAACGCCGAGGAATAGCTTCCGTACCCACTCGGATGAACATGGAGTGACCGCCTCCCTGCGGTTCAGGGAGGGCTCGGTGGACGCGGAGGGTAGTCCAAGATCGACGTACGGTGATCTGCGCTGCCCGTTGCTGCCGAGTTAACGCACAGGTCATCCCCAGTGCCAACGATCCAGTACGAGCGGGAAGTTCGCGTGAGTGAACCACCCGCGACCACTGCCGACGCGTTCGCACTCGGGGAGACCGCGCCATGTCGCGCATACGCTCTGTCGCCACTGCCACTGCTCGTGACCGCCGCGCCTTCCTGGCCGCCACCGGGGCGGTGTCCCTCTCCGCGGGCATCGGCTTCGCGCTGCGCCCGGGAACCAGCGAGGCCGCCACCGACACCGCCGCCACCACCCACGGCCGGCCCGTCGCCGTCTCCCGCAGGGCGCCGGCCGCGCCCCTGGCCCCGTACACCCGGGGCACCACCCTGTCGACCGTCGCGGCCCCGCGCCCGGGCTCCGGGTTCCGGCGCCTCGGCGACGGGCCCGCCTGGCCGCGCGTCGTCCGCGGCGACCTCGCCGCCGCCAAGGCAGGCCGGGCCGGGCGGCGCACCGCGCTCGCCGCGTTCGTGCAGTTCACCGACCTGCACCTGGTCGACGTCCAGCATCCGCTGCGGTACGAGTACCTGCGCGCCCAGACCGCCAGCGCCTGGCGCCCCCAGGAGTCCCTGTCGGTGCCCGGCGCGGTCTCGCTCGTCGAGCGGGTCAACGCACTGCGCGGAGCGCCCGTCACCGGGTCCCCCCTGCACTTCGTGATGACCACCGGCGACAACACCGACAACAACGCCAAGACGGAACTGGACTGGTTCCTGAAGGTGATGAGCGGCGGCCGGATCACCCCCAACTCCGGTGACCCCACCCGCTACGAGGGCGTCCAGGACAGCGACCTCAAGCTGTACTGGCAGCCCGACGCGGCCCTGCGCGACGCCGACAAGCAGCTCGGCTTCCCCCGCATCCAGGGCTTCCTCGCCGCCGCGATCCGCGAGGTGCGCAGCCCCGGCCTCAACCTGCCCTGGTACTCCACGGTCGGCAACCACGACTCCCTGCCCGGCGGCTGCTACGCGCCCGGCGACTCCTTCTTCGCCGACTTCGCGGTCGGCGGCAGAAAGCTGATGACGCTCGACGAGTCGCTCGGCACCGCCATCTGGAAGAACGTCAAGAAGGGCGGCGACCCCAAGGGCGCCGACTTCAAGGCGATGCTCAAGTCCCAGGCGCGGAAGATGCGTTCGGTCACCCCGGACGAGGGCCGTGCCCCCTTCACCCCCGCCGAGTACCTCCGGGCCCACCTCGACCCGGCGCACGCGGGCGTGGGTCCCGTCGGACACGGCTACTCGCAGGCCAACCTCGCCGCGAAGACCCAGTACTACACGTTCCGCATCGCCGACGACGTCCTCGGTGTCAGCCTCGACAGCACGGACCCGGGCGGCCACTACGAGGGCTCCCTCGGCACCGCCCAGCTGCGGTGGCTGGAACGCACGCTGAAGGCGGCCGACAGGAACAAGGAACACGTCATCGTCTTCAGCCACCACACCAGCAAGTCCATGCGCAACCTCCGCGAGGACCCGGCCCACCCGGGGGAGCGGCGGCACGGCGGCGACGAGGTGCTCTCGGTGCTCGGCGCCCACCGCTCCGTGCTGGCCTGGGTGAACGGCCACAGCCACAAGAACGACATCACCCCGCACTCAGCCCCGGACGGCCGCTCCTTCTGGGAGGTCTCCACCGCCTCGCACGTCGACTTCCCGCAGCTCGCCCGGGTGATCGAGATCGCCGACAACCACGACGGCACGGTCTCCCTGTTCACCACGCTCATCGAGTCCGGCGCCCCGCACGGCACGGACTTCACGGACCTCTCGCAGACGGGCCTGGCCGCCCTCTACCGGGAACTGTCCTTCAACGCCCCGGGCGCCCGCACGGACCTGAGCGGCGAACCGGGCGACCGCAACACGGAACTCGTCCTGAAGAAGGGCTGAGGCCGCACGCCTCACGAGTTGTTCAAGTAGGCAAGCACCGCAAGCACCCTCCGATGCCCGCTGTCGCTCGGCGGCAGCCCGAGCTTCAGGAACACGTTCCCGATGTGCTTGCTGACCGACCGCTCGGTCACGACGAGATCCTTGGCGATCGTCGTGTTGTCGCGCCCCTCGGCCATCAGCTTCAGCACCTCCCGCTCGCGGGGAGTGAGCGAGTCGAGCGGCGAGTCCCGCCGCCGTACGAGCAACTCGGACACCACCTCGGGGTCCAGCGCCGTACCGCCGGAGGCGACCCGCTCCAGCGCGTCCAGGAACTCGTCGACCCGCCCCACCCGGTCCTTGAGCAGGTAACCCACCCCGCTCGCCCCGCCGCCGAGCAACTCGGCGGCGTACGACTCCTCGACGTACTGCGAGAGCACGAGCACCGGCAGCCCGGGGATCTCCTCGCGTGCCGCGAGGGCCGCTCGCAGGCCCTCGTCACGGAACCCGGGAGGCATCCGGACGTCCAGCACGGCGACATCCGGCCGGTGTTCGAGCAGCGCGGGCAGCACCTCCGGCCCGCTGCCCGCGACGGCCACCACCTCGTGCCCGGAGGAGGTGAGCAGCAGGACGAGCCCCTGCCGCAGCAGGGCGTTGTCCTCGGCGATCACCACACGCACGGCAGCTCCACTTCGATCACGGTCGGGCCCCCGGCGGGGCTGGTCATCCGCAGGGTCCCGTCGAGCGCGGCGACGCGACGCCGCATGCCGAGCAGCCCGGACCCGCCGGCCTCGTCGGCACCGCCCCGCCCCTCGTCGCGCACGGTCAGCCGCAGTCCTTTCCGCACCCGGGCGAGATGGACCTCGGCCCGCTCCGCGCCGCTGTGCTTCGCGGCGTTCGTCAGGGACTCCGCCACCACGAAGTACGCGGCCGCCTCCACCGCGGCCGGAGCCCGGGCCCCGCCCCGCTCGCGGTCACCGTCCTCCAGACCGTCCACGGTCACCGTCACGGCGAGGCCGCCGCTCGCGGCGAGCGCCCGGACCGCGCCGGCCAGACCACGGTCGGTGAGGATCGGCGGATGGATGCCGCGCACGACGTGCCGCAGCTCCGCCAGCGCCTCCTGCGCCTGGTCCTGCGCGTCGCCGAGCAGCTTGCGCGCCGCCTCCGGGTCACGGTCGTACGCCCGCAGCGCGAGCCCGATCCGCATCGACAGCGAGACCAGCCGGGCCTGTGTGCCGTCGTGCAGGTCCCGCTCGATGCGCCGCAGCTCCGCGCCGTGCGCGGCGACCGCCCCTGCCCGGGTCAGGGTCAGCTCCTCGACGCGCTCGGCCAGCCGCGCCCTCGGCGACGGCTTCAGCAGAGCGGTGGACCACTTCGCGTCCAGATCGGCCAGGCGGCCGATCAGCGGGAGCACGACCGCCTCGCGGCCCATCAGCGCGCACCACACACCGTCGACGAGCAGCCCCAACGGCCACAGCGGGACCGCCAGATACGGCAGACATCCGTAGCCGTAGTAGGCGAGCATCCAGCGCAGGTCGGTGGACGTGCCCGGATCGCGGACGGCCGTACGGAACCGCTCGCGCACCGTGCCCGTGACGGGCAGGTACGCCTCGGGGATCTCCCGGCCCGTCCACCGGGTCACCATGCGCCGCTTGGCCCCGGCGATCCGCCGTATCAGCAGCACCGCCTCCGGCAGCAGCGCGGCACCCACCACGACGACGGTGCCGGTGGCCGCGATCAGCAGGACGGTGACGAAGAGGTACGAGCCGAAGGACAGCACGGCGGCCGGGGCCAGCTGTCCCGTGGCCCGCGCGGCGTCCCGCACCGTCTTCCGCATGGCGATCAGAGTAGGCGAACGGGCACCCGCGCGGACGCCCGCCCACCCGCCTGTGACCAGCGGATGTGCTGCCTGTGAGGCGCGGCGGGACCTCGTCGTGGTGTAGCCCGCTACACCTCCGGTTCGGGAGAGGACTCCCTCGTGGCGGCGGGCGGATCCCGGGATCGTTGGACTCGGTCGATCGCGGGAGTACCCAGCTCCCCCAACGGAAGGAAACCCCCATGAAGGCGCTGCTCTCCTCGAAGCCGGTTCTCTGGTTCCTGTTCCTGTTCAACCTCGTCGTCGCCGCGGCCGCCCCCTTCGTCGTGGACGGAACGCAGGGCGTGATGACCGCCGCCGGCATGGGCGTCGTCTCCCTCGGGGCGGGGGTGAGCCTGCTCAGGGACCGCGGTCAGCAGCAGGGCGGGCACGCCTGACCTCCCGGAAAAGGGCCGGAACGCGCTCAACCCGTCCGGGGGAGGCAACCTCCGCGGCCCGCCACCGGGTCCCTCCCGTCGGTTCCTCGTGACGACACGACGGACACGACGGAAGGACACGACGACCCATGACAGCATCCCGCACCCTGCGCCTCGGTCTGACGGGCGTGGCCGTACTCGCGGCGGCCTCACTCACCGCTCCGGTGGCCCTGGCCGCCTCCCCGGCACCGGGGAGAGACCACCACGCGACCCGGAAGGCGATGGACGCCGCCGTGCAGGACGGTGTCCCCGGTGTGGCCGGGCAGGCCAAGGACAGGAACGGCACCTGGAAGGGCACGTCGGGCGTCGGCAACCTCCGGACGAAGCAGCCGCGCTCCGCCCACGACCGCTACCGCGTCGGCAGCATCACCAAGACGTTCGTCTCGACGGTCCTGCTGCAACTG
Source organism: Streptomyces sp. BV286 (assembly GCF_019090165.1). Lineage (GTDB taxonomy): Bacteria > Actinomycetota > Actinomycetes > Streptomycetales > Streptomycetaceae > Streptomyces. The sequence goes on along the minus strand of NZ_JAHRIB010000179.1, from coordinate 58,899 downwards.
GAGGCCGAGGGGCGGCTCTCCCTCGACGACAAGGTGGACAGGTGGCTGCCGGGCGTGGTCCTCGGCAACGGCCACGACGGGAAGAAGATCACTCTCCGTCAGCTCCTCAACCACACGAGCGGCATCTACAACTACACGGCGGACGAGGACTTCGGCCGGACCTACTTCCTGAAGGACGGCTTCTTCGAGCACCGCTTCGACCGGCTGACGCCCGGGCAACTCGTGAAGATCGCGACGGCCCACAAGCCGGACTTCGCACCGGGCACCTCCTGGAACTACTCCAACACGAACTACGTCCTGGCCGGAATGGTCATCGAGAAGGCCACCGGCCACGCGTACGGCGACGAGGTCCGACAGCGCATCATCGAGCCGCTCGGACTGCACGCCACCCGCGTCCCGGGCAGCGACCCGAAGCTGGGCCGGCCCAGCAGCCGGGCGTACGGCAAACTCGCCGAGGAGGCCACCGGCCCCACCTACGACGTCACGGAGCTCAACCCCTCCCTCGCCTCCGCGGCGGGCGAGATGGTCTCCGACTCGGGCGACCTCAACCGCTTCTACTCGGCGCTGCTGAAGGGCAGGCTCCTGCCGAAGAAGCAGCTCACCGAGATGAAGACCACCGTCAAGGTCGACGGGATCCCGAACGCCGGTTACGGCCTCGGGCTCATCGAACGCGAACTGAGCTGCGGCGTCGTCGTGTGGGGCCACGGGGGCGGCATCCACGGCTCCAACTCGGAGGCCGTCACCACGGCGGACGGCCGCCACTCCCTCGCCTTCAACTTCAACGGCGACTGGTCGGGCGACAGCGACGCGGTGATCGAGGCGGAGTTCTGCTCCGAGTGACACCCCGCTGAGCCGGGAGGTCCCGGACACGTGTGAAGGGGCGGGACCCGTCCGTGGGCCCCGCCCCTTCACTCCCCTCCTGCCGGCCGCGCCCGGTCCGTCACTACCGGGGCAGCACCACCACGTACGCGGCCGGGTCGCGGTCCGCCGAGGCCATCAGTGCCGTACGGACGACCGTCGCCTGCTGTTCCATCGACTCCCGCAGCTTCTTCGGTGTCACGTGGACGACCGTGATGCCGAGCCGCTCCAGGTGCTCGCGCTTGCGGGCGTACTCGGACCACATCGCGTCGTCCTCCTGGCGCGGGGCCCGTGTGTCGAGTTCGAGGGCGACGGCGTGGTCGGGCCAGTACGCGTCGAGGCCGCCGAGGTGCGGGCCGCCCGGCAGCCGGAGGTCCACGTTCCAGACGGGGTCGGGCAGCCCGTGCTCCGCGATCATGCGGTAGAGGCGGTCCTCGGCGATGGCCCGGCCCTCCGCGAGGAGGGAGTCGACCGCGTCCACCACATGCGGCCGGCTCAGCAGCCTGGCCTGCGTCAACTCCCGCACGACGGCCGCCGGTTCGCAGTGGCCGCCGCGCACCGCCTCGGTGAGCAGGCGGCGGACGGCTCCCGCGTCCGTGAGGCCGGCGACCGCGTCGGCCAGCGCGCGCGGGACGGGCGCCACCGGGATACCGGTGATCTGCTCGGGTTCCGGCATGCCCGGCGTACGGACGATCCGGACGCAGCCCGTCGAGCGCAGCCGGCGCAGTCGCGGGACGAGGACGTCGATGCGGTCCAGGGACAGCAGCGGCGGAGCGGACGAGAAGCGGTGCAGGGCGAGCGCCGCGAGACCGGTGATCATCGCTTCGGCGTACCGATGCGGCGGGTACGGCACGTCGGCTCCCGGCTGGGCGGGGACGGCCGGTTCCGTGAGGGGCGAGCGGGCCGCGTACAGGAGGACCGCGTGCAGCCGCTCCTCGCTGGTGGCGGGCCCGGGGCGGAGCAGGAAGACGCCGGGCAGGAGCTGCTGCCATGAACCGCCGGGTCGGCACTGCGCGTTGGTGTCGGCGGCGCTCACGCCGCGGGACCGCAACTGCGCGGAGGTCAGGACACGCTGCTGGACGTCGGACAGGTGGCGGAGGGGCCGGGGGGAGAGCGGGGTGTTGTGGTTCATGACCCCGAATGTCCCGCGCCCGGTCTCCCTCCTAACCGCTGTTACACGTCCGTCGACAAAACAGGACAGGCCCGTCCTAAAGTGCAAGCGTTCGACTGCCGAAACCCCCTGGTCCGTAAGGGGGTCACGGCACCGATTACCCAAATTCCGTAACTGTTATGGACGCACCCGAGGTCAACCACGGTGTCCCCGTAACCCGTTAGTGAACCCCGGCAGCGGAGCAGTCTTTGAGGGGTGCGAGGAACGGCGCAGTCTTTTGCCTTGAGGGGCGCGGGGAACGGCGCAGTCTTTTAGGGGCGCGGGGAACTGCGCGACCAGCCACAGCGCACCCGGCACCCGAAAACCAACCGCACCCCACCACTCCGCCCCCGGCCCGGAGGGCCCGGAGGGACCCGAGGTGCCGACGGTCAGCCGCCGTCACACGCCTGCCCCCGCAGCGCCCGCGCCAGATCGTCCCGAGCCTCCAGCACCAACCGCCGAAGCGCGGGCGCCCCCGCCTCGTGCGAGGCAAGCCACGCGTCCGCCGCCTCCAGTGTCTCCGGTGTGTCCTGGAGGGACGGGAACAACCCCCGCACCACGTCCATGCCGATCTGGATGGACCGCTCGTCCCAGACCCGCTCGATCACCTCGAAGTACTTCGCCGCGTACGGAGCGGTCAGCTCCCGGTGCGACGGCTGGGCGAAACCGGCGATCGTCGCCTCCACCAGCGCGTTCGACAGCGAGTCCGACTCGACCACCGACGCCCACGCCTGGGCCTTGACCGCGGCGGAGGGCCGGGCCGCCAGGCACCGCACCTGGTGCCGCTTGCCGGACGCCGTGTCGTCCCGGGCCAGCTCGGCGGCGAGCACACCCTCGTCCACGACCCCGTACGCGGCGAGCGGTTCGAGGAAGGTCCAGCGCAGCTCCTGGTCGACCTCCAGCCCGTCGATCTTCGCCGTCCCGTCCAGCAAACCCTGGAGCAGCTGGAAGTCGGCCTCGTTCGACGCGACGGCCGCCAGGAACCGCGCCCAGGTCAGCTGGTGCTGGCTGCCGGGCGCGGCGATCCGCAGCTCGCGCAGCGCACCCTCGGCGAGCAGCCGTCCGCCGGTCTCCCGCCAGCCGGGCGCCGCGTAGTGGGCGAGCGCGGAGTTCGCCCAGGCGTGCAGCATCTGCAGCACGCCGATGTCCGACTCGCGGCCCGCGAAGCGCAGCACCAGGTCGACGAAGTCCCGGGCGGGCATGAGCGCGTCGCGGGTCAGGTTCCACAGCGCCGACCAGCACAGGGCGCGGGCGAGCGGGTCCGTGATGTCGCCGAGGCCGGCCCGCAGGGTCTCCAGCGAGCCCTCGTCGAAGCGGATCTTGCAGTACGTGAGGTCGTCGTCGTTGACGAGGACCAGCTCGGGGGCGTCGGCGCCGACCAGCTCCTCGACGACCGTGCGCGGACCGTCGACGTCGACCTCGGCGCGCGCGTACCGCTCCACGGCGCCGTCGGGGGACCGTCGGTACAGGCCCACCGCCACCCGGTGGGGCCGCAGTTCGGGATGCGACTCGGCCGCCTCCTGGAGGACCGCCAGCTCGGTGACGCGGCCCTCGGCGTCGAGGATCACCTGGGGCGTGAGGGAGTTGACGCCGGCCGTCTGCAGCCAGGACCGCGACCATGCCGCCAGGTCGCGCCCACTCGTCTCCTCCAGGACCGACAGCAGGTCACCGAGGCGCGTGTTCCCGTACGCGTGCCGCTTGAAGTAGCGGCGGGCGCCCTCCAGGAAGGCGTCCCGGCCCACGTACGCCACCAGCTGCTTCAGGACCGAGGCCCCCTTGGCGTACGTGATCCCGTCGAAGTTGAGCTTGGCGTCCTCCAGGTCGCGGATGTCGGCGGTGATGGGGTGCGTGGAGGGCAGCTGGTCGGCGCGGTACGCCCATGCCTTGCGGTTGTTGGCGAAGGTGACCCAGCCGTTCGTGAAGCGGGTCGCCTCGACCATCGAGAACGTGCCCATGAAGTCCGCGAAGGACTCCTTGAGCCACAGGTCGTCCCACCACACCATGGTCACCAGGTCGCCGAACCACATGTGGGCCATCTCGTGCAGGATCACGTTGGCCCGGCGCTCGTACGCCGCCCGGGTCACGTTGCCGCGGAAGATGAACTCCTCGCGGAAGGTCACACAGCCCGGGTTCTCCATCGCGCCGAGGTTGTACTCCGGCACGAACGCCTGGTCGTACTTCCCGAACGGGTACGGGAAGTCGAAGTGGTCGTGGAAGAAGTCGAGACCCTGCTTGGTGACCAGGAAGACGTCGTCGGCGTCGAAGTGCCTGGCCAGGCCCTTGCGGCACAGGGCGCCGAGGGGGATCTCCAGACGGGTGCCGTCGTCGAGGACACGCTCGTACGAGTCGGTCACGTAGTGGTACGGACCGGCGACGAAGGCCGTGATGTACGTCGAGATGGGCTTGGTCCCGGCGAACTTCCATACCCCGTCGGTGAGTTCACCGACGCCGTTGCTCCACACGACCCAGCCCTCGGGGGCCCGTACCTCGAAGCGGAAGGGTGCCTTGAGGTCCGGCTGCTCGAAGTTCGCGAAGACGCGGCGCGAGTCGGCCGGCTCGTACTGCGTGTAGAGGTAGACCTCGCCGTCCTCGGGGTCGACGAAGCGGTGCATGCCCTCGCCGGTGCGGCTGTAGGCGCACCGGGCGTCGACCACCAGTTCGTTGTCCTCGGCCAGGTCCTCCAGGAGGATGCGGGAGCCGTCGAAGACCGCGCCCGGGTCGAGGTCCCTGCCGTTCAGCGAGACGGCCGTGACGCTCGGCGCGATCAGGTCGGCGAAGCTCGTGGCGCCCGGCTCGGCGCTGCGGAAGCGGATGGTCGTCACCGACCGGAAGGTGCGCGGCTCGGAGTCCGTCCCGCCGACCGCGGAGCGCAGGTCCAGGGACACCTCGTACTCCTCGACGGACAACAGTGCGGCCCGCTCGCGGGCCTCGTCGCGGGACAGATTCTCACCGGGCACGGGCGGCACTCCTCGGGGCGTCATGGGTACGCGTGAACAGGACCGATCCTGCCACGCGCCCCTGACACGGGACACCGGGAATGGCACGGGTGACCGATCGCGTTGGGGCAGGAGAGTGCATCCAGGACTCGTGCATCCCAGGCAGCCCCCATTGAGGAGAACCATGTCCGAGCAGACCTCCGGCAAGACGCCCGTCGACTTCTGGTTCGACCCGCTGTGCCCCTGGGCGTGGATGACCTCACGGTGGGTCCTGGAGGTGGAGAAGGTCCGGGACATCAAGGTCCGCTGGCACCTGATGAGCCTCGCCGTGCTGAACGAGGACAAGCTCGACGACCTGCCCGAGAACTACCGCGAGCTGCTCACCACCAAGGCGTGGGGCCCCGTCCGGGTCGTCATAGCCGCCCAGGAGGAGCACGGCGCCGAGGTGCTCGGTGACCTCTACACCGCGCTCGGCACGCGTATCCACAACGAGGGCGCGGGCCCCGAGAAGGAGGTCGTCGCGGCGGCCCTGAAGGACGTCGGCCTGCCCGAGTCCCTCATGGACCACTGGGACGACACCCCGTACGAGCCCCAGCTGCGCGCCTCCCACAAGGAGGGCATAGACAAGGTCGGCCAGGAGGTCGGCACCCCCGTCATCGCGGTCCCCGGCGCGGACGGCGAGCAGGTCGCCTTCTTCGGTCCGGTCGTCACCCCGGCCCCCAAGGGCGAGGACGCCGCCAAGCTGTGGGACGGCACGCTGCTGGTCGCGTCGGTCCCGGGCTTCTACGAGATCAAGCGGACGCGGACGGCGGGGCCGGACTTCAGCAATCTGTGACCGACCTCGGCGCCGACCTCTGACCCGGCAGGTCCCTCGCGGGACGGGGCGGTCGTCTCCGTCGCCCGGCGAGGCGCTCGGCCGGACCGGGACGCTCAGTCGAACTCGGGCATCCGCACCGGTGGGTGGAAGGGGTCGTCGACCCAGGCGTAGCGGACGTTGCGGCAGTCGCCCTTGGTGCACATCCAGTAGTCCTCGACGTACTTCTTGCCGGTGCGCTCCCGCAGCCACACCCGCTCCCGCTCGTCGGCGGGCGGCCGGTGGGATTCCCGGGATCCGCACGTGAAACAACGGAAGACCTGTTCGCTCGGCATCGCGCAACCATGCCCCCGGAATCCCCGATACCGGAAGACCCCCGCGAGTCACGTCCTCGCGGGGGTCCTCCTTTCATCCGCCTGCCCGCGTGAAAGGTGAGAAGACGATCACGAGGCAGGGCGCTTCGGGTGCCCTCAGGGGGCGAGCAGCAGCACGTCCGGACGGGACTTCGCCGCCGCGTAACGACGTGCCACGTCCTGCCAGTTGACGACCTGCCACATGGCGTCGATGAAGTCGACCTTCTGGTTGCGGTACTGGAGGTAGAAGGCGTGCTCCCAGGCGTCGAAGACCAGGATCGGGGTGGACCCCTGACCGACGTTGCCCTGGTGGTCGTAGATCTGTTCGACGATCAGCCGGTCGCTCAGCGGCTCGTACGCGAGGACGCCCCAGCCGGACCCCTGGGTGGTCGCCGAGGCCTTGGTCAGCTGGGACTTGAATGCGGCGAAGGACCCGAAGGACTCCGTGATCGCGTCGGCGAGCTCGCCGGTCCCGTCCGCCGCGAGCGGCTCGCCGCCGCCCTCGCCCGTCATGTTGTGCCAGTAGACGCTGTGCAGGATGTGGCCGGAGAGGTGGAAGGCGAGGCTCTTCTCCAGGCCGTTGATCGAGCTCCACGACTCCTTGTCACGGGCCTCCGCCAGCTGTTCCAAGGTGTCGTTCGCCCCCTTCACGTACGCCGCGTGGTGCTTGTCGTGGTGCAGCTCGATGATCTCGGGGCTGATCACGGGTGCAAGTGCGGAGTAGTCGTACGGCAGTTCGGGAAGTGTGTAGACGGCCATGCCAGGTCCTCTCCGACCTCTTATTGCAAAGTACTTGCAAGTGCACGCTAGCAGCAAGAGGGCGGCGTCGTCCGCTCGGGCACACCACTCGGGCACACCACTCAGGCACACCAAAGGGACCGCGCACGCGACCGGGGTTCGGTCGGTGCGCGGTCCGGAACGTGCGGGTTCGTAGTGGCTGTGCAGGGCCGGGTGGCGGAGTCGGACCGGCGCGGCCGGCGCTCCTACCGGGCGCGCCTCTCGCGGACTCGCTGCCAGGCGTAACCGGTGGCCGCCAGCGCCAGTGTCATCGCGCCCGTCGAGTACAGCTGTACCCGCGTGTCCGGCTCCCGGGCCATCAGGACGAAGATCGCCACCATCGCGGCCAGTGCCACCCAGGTCAGCACCGGGAAGGCCCACATCCGTACGACCAGCTTCTCCGGGGCCTCCCGCTCCAGCCCGCGCCGCAACCGCAGTTGCGCGACCGCGACGAAGATCCAGACGACCAGGATCACCGCCCCGATCATGTTGAGCAGCCAGGGGAAGACGTCGTCGGGACGCCAGTAGCTGAGCAGGACGCAGCCGAAACCGAAGACGGACGAGGCCAGTACGGCGACACGCGGCACCCCGCCGAAGACCCGGCCGAGAGCCCGCGGACCCTGGCCCCGCTCCACCAGCGAGTAGGCGATGCGCGAGGCGCCGTACACGTTGGCGTTCATCGCGCTCAGCAGCGCGACCAGCACCACGACGTTCATGAGCGGGCCGGCCCCCGGGATGTCCAGACGGTCGAGGGTGGCGACGTAGGGGCCCTGCTCGACGACGGCCTTCGAGTCCCACGGGACGAGCGTCACGATGACGGCCATCGAGCCGATGTAGAAGAGCGCGATGCGCCACATCGCCGTGCGCACGGCGCTCGCGACGCCGCGGACCGGGTCCTCCGACTCGGCCGCCGCGATCGTCACCGTCTCCAGGCCGCCGTACGCGAAGACCGAGGCGAGCAGACCGATGACGAGCCCCTCGCCGCCGTTCGGCAGGAAGCCGCCCTCACCGGTGAGATGGGCGAGGCCGGGGGAGTCCGTCCCGGGCAGCACCCCGGCGATCGCCAGCACGCCGAGGACCAGGAACAGGGTGATCGCGCCCACCTTCAGCGCGGCGAACCAGAACTCGAACTCGCCGAAGTTCTTCACCGCGGCGAGGTTCGCGCCGCAGAAGGCGACCATGAACAGCGCCACCCACGCCCACTCCGGCGTACCGGGCAGCCAGCCGGTCATGATCTTCGCGGCGCCGATGCCCTCCAGCCCGACCGCCGTGCACAGCAGCACCCAGAACGACCAGCCCGCGGTGAACCCCGCCCACGGCCCGATGGCCCGCTCGGCGTGCGCGGAGAAGGAACCGGAGGACGGGTACGCGGCCGACATCTCGCCGAGCATCCGCATCACCAGCATGACGAGCAGACCGGAGACGGCGTACGCGACGACGATCGACGGACCGGCGGCCGCGATCCCCGCGCCGGAGCCGACGAACAGGCCCGCGCCGATCACCCCGCCGAGGGCGATCATCGACAGATGGCGCTGCTTGAGGCCGTGCGGGAGCGAGGGCGGGTGCGCGTCGCCGGAGCCGGACGAACCGGGCGCGACGTCATGGGTGGTACGGGACATGGGTGCGGGTGGTCCCTTACGTGCGACTGGGCAAAAACGCCCACAGTCTGGGCGGCCCCTCCGTTCGCACGAAGAGGCCGTCCATCATGTGGACACACCCGGTACCCAGGGTGAGAGCCCGGCTACGCCACCGGGGTGTAGTGCGAGGCGTCGCCCGAGATCGAGTAGCTCTCCTTCCCTTCGATGCCGACCGGCACGTCACCGGCGACCGTCACCCGGTTCAGGCGGCGCGGCAGGCCGTCGTAGTTGTCGATGGCGTAGTGCTGGGTGATCCGGTTGTCGAACAGCACGAGCTGGTTCGGCGACCAGCGGTGACGCAGGACGTTCTCGGGCCGGGTGACGTAGGCCTGGAGCAGATCGAGGACCTTGCGGGACTCGTTCACGGACAGGCCGACGATCCGCTGGGCGAAGCCGCCGATGAACAGCCCACGCTCGCCGGTCAGCGGGTGGACCCGGACCACGGGGTGGGCGGTGCGGTACTTGATGGAGGTGAACTGGGCGCGCTGGGCGGCCTGTGCCTCGTCGATCTCCTCCTCGGGCACCGCGTAGTCGTAGTCGTTGGTGTGCTCGGCCCACAGGGTGTCCGCGAGCCGGCGGAGGGGCTCGGGCAGATTGCGGTAGGCGGCGGCGGAGCTGGCGATCAGTGTCTCGCCGCCGTACGGCGGGACCGTGATGCTGCGCAGGGTGCTGGCCTGCGGGGGGTTGAGGACGAACGTGACGTCGGTGTGCCAGTTGTTGGCGGCCCGGCCGCGCTCGCTGTCGACGGGCAGCACGTTCGGGGCGCCGTCCACGGCGGGCACGGTCGGGTGGGCGGTGGTGAGGTCGCCGAAGTGCCGGGCGAAGGCCTGCTGGCCCTCGTCGTCCAAACCGACGTTGTCGAAGACCAGTGCCTTGTGGTCGTTGAGGGCGGCCCGCAGGGCGGTGACCGTCTCCTCGTCGAGCGGCTCGGCGATGTCGACGCCGGATATCCGGGCGCCGATCCGTGCGGTGACCTTGTGGATCTCGAGGTCGGACATGGGGTTCCTTTCGGGTCGGGCTCAGACTCGGGCGAGTGCCGGGGAGACGTGCTGGTTGGCGGGGCGCGGGAGCCCGTACCGTTCGCGCAGGGTCCGGCGCGGGCCGTACTCCTCGCGGAGCAGTCCTCGGGTGCGCAGGATCGGGACGACGTGGTCGACGAAGGCGTCGAGGCCGGACGGCAGGACCGCGGGCATGATGTTGAATCCGTCGGCGGCGCCGAGCGTGAACCACTCCTCGATGGCGTCGGCGACCTGCTCGGGCGTCCCGGCGAAGGTCAGGTGCCCGCGTCCGCCACCGAGCCGGCCGATCAGCTGCCGCACGGTGAGGCGTTCGCGCCGGGCCAGTTCCACGACGAGCGTGTAGCGGCTCTTGGCACCCTCGATGGAGCTTTCCGGCGGCAGGTCGGCGGGAAGCCGGGCATCCAACTCCAGTGTCCCCGCAGGCAGTTGAAGCAGGCTCTCCAGGCGGCCCACACCGTGCGTGTACACGATGTGGTCCTCCAGGACCTGTTCGAGTGCCCGCGCCTCCGCCTCCGTCGAGCCGATCACCGGGACGATGCCGGGCAGCACCTTGATGTGGTCGGGGTCCCGGCCGACCGCCGCCGTACGGGACTTGAGGTCGGTGTAGAAGTCCTGGGCGTCCTTCAGGGTCTGCTGGGCGGTGAACACCGCCTCCGCGTACCGGGCCGCGAACGCCTTGCCGTCCTCGGAGGAGCCGGCCTGGACCAGCAGCGGGTAACCCTGCGGACTGCGCGGGACGTTGAGGGCGCCCTCGACGCTGAAGTACTTCCCACTGTGCCGGGGCGGATGGATCTTCGTGTCGTCGCCCCAGACACCGGCCGCCTTGTCGGCGACGATCGCGTCGTCCTCCCAGCTGTCCCACAGCTTGAGCGCCACGTCGAGGAACTCGGCGGCACGGGCGTACCGCTCGGCGTGCGCGGGCTCCGCGTCGAGCCCGAAGTTGCGGGCGGCCTCGGCGCCCGCCGTGGTGACGATGTTCCAGCCGGCCCGGCCACCGCTGACGATGTCCAGGGAGGCGAACCTGCGGGCCAGGTTGTAGGGCGAGTTGTACGAGGTGGAGGCGGTGGCGATCAGGCCGATGTGCTCGGTTGCCGTCGCCAGCGCGGTGAGCAGGGTGAGGGGCTCCAGGGTGCCGGCCGGCCGTTGGGCGATGTTGCCCCACAGCTGCGGTCCGTCGGCGAGGAAGAGCGAGTCGAAGGTGCCGCGTTCGGCGATCCGGGCCAGGTGGACGTAGTGGCCGAGCTCCACGTGGGCGTACGGGTCGCTCTCCGGGAGCCGCCACGACGCCTCGTGGTGGCCGGTGTTCATCAGGAACGCGTTCAGGTGGAGCTGTCTCGATGTCACTGGTGGTCCTCCGTCACGCCGAGCGCGGACAGCAGCCGCTCCCGGTATTCGCCCAGCAGCGGGTCGCGGTACGAGCGCGGGTGCGGGCGGTCGATGGTCAGGTCGAGGCCGACGCGGCCCCGGTCGAGCACGAGCACGCGGTCGGCGAGCACGATCGCCTCGTCCACGTCGTGGGTGACGAGCAGGACGGACGGCCGGTGGCGCTTCCACAGCTCGCGCAGCAGGGCGTGCATCTTGATGCGGGTGAGTGCGTCCAGTGCGCCGAACGGCTCGTCGGCCAGCAGGAGTTCGGGCTCGCGGACGAGGGAGCGGGCCAGTGCGGCGCGCTGGGCCTCGCCGCCGGACAGCTCGTTGGGCCAGGCCCGCTCGCGTCCCTTCAGTCCCACCTCGTCGAGAGCCTCACGGCCCCTGCGGTCGGCGTCCTCGCCGTCGAGACCCAGCAGCACGTTGTCCAGGACCCGGCGCCAGGGCAGCAGGCGGGAGTCCTGGAACACCACGGACACCCGTTCGGGAGCGGTGAGCCGGCCACTTCCGGTCACCTCGTGGTCGAGGCCGGCGATGGCCCGCAACAGGGTGCTCTTGCCGGACCCGCTGTGTCCGAGCAGGGCCGTGAACTGGCCGGGCGGGAGGTCCAGATCGATGCCGTCGAGGACCGTCCGGTCGTCGAACGACCTGGTGAGACCCCGGAGTTGGACCGTGGGCCGGGTCAGCTGCTCAGCGTGCGTCGCCATGACAGCACCCTCCGTTCGATGAGGCGGACCGTGCTGTCGGAGGCGAGTCCGAAGATGCCGTAGACGACCAGGCCGACGAGGATGACGTCCGTCTGGCCGTAGTTCTGGGCCTGGAACATCATGTAACCGAGCCCGCTGGTGGCGTTTATCTGCTCCAGCACGACCAGGCCGAGCCAGGAGCCGGTCACCCCGAGCCGCAGGCCGACGAAGAAGCCGGGCAGGGCGCCGGGTATGACGACCTGCCGGACGAAGGCCCACTTGGACAGCCCCTGGACCTCGGCGAGTTCGACGTACCGGTGGTCGATGCCGGACAGCGCGGAGTGCAGGTTCAGATAGATCGGGATGTAGACGACGATGGCGATGATCGCGATCTTGAAGGTCTCGCCGATGCCCAGCCAGAGGATGAACAGCGGGATCAGACCGAGGGTGGGGATCGCCCTGTTGAGGTTCACCGTCCCGTCGATCAGCGCCTCCCCGGTCCGGGTGAGCCCGGAGGCCAGCGCGAGCACCACCCCGGCGGTCAGACCGATCGCGAACCCGGCACCGGCCCGCTGCAGCGAGGTCAGGATGTCGCCCAGCAGCGTGCCGTCGGTCCACAGTTGGACGCCGGTTTCCAGCACCGTCCAGGGCGCCGGGATCGCGCCCGGATCCAGCTGACCGGCGGCCGAGGCCCCCGCCCACAGGGCGAGGAGGAGGACCGGGCCGATGAGCCGGGCGGCGGGCAGGGGCTTGCCGGGGGAGAGAGCGCGGCGGCGGCGCGCCTTCGGCACGGCCACTGCGTCGGTGACGACGGGCGCGGTCGTGGTGCTCGTGGTCACGGCGCTCACCTCCGGTACTCCGCCGTGACGGCCTTCGCCGCGATGCCCTCGAAGCGCCGGTCGAAGAGCGAGTCGACCTTGAACGCCTTCACGAAGCCGCCGTCGGCCAGCAGGTCCGCGGTCTCCTGCTCCCACTTCACGGCCTCGTCCCAGCTCGGCGGGAACAGCGGCTTGTTGGCGAGCTCGGTGATCGACTCGGCCTGGGCGAGCGTCAGGTTCTGCGTCTTGACGTAGAACTCCTCGTTCCAGTCGTCGGGATGCTCGTACGCCCACACCTGGCCCTTGGCCCAGCGCGGGATGTACGCGGCGACCGCGGCCGCCTTGGCCTTGTCGGCCAGCACGGAGACGGGCGCCCACAGCAGGTTGAGCAGGTCCACGACGTCGGTGGGGATGGTGCGGGCGCCCCTGGACCCGTACTGCTTGAGGTAGGCCGGTGACTGCTGGTTGGCGAGCGGGGCGATGTCCACCTGGCCCGCCTGGAGCGCGGTGAGGAACTGGTTGCTGGTCAACGGCACCAACTGCACGTCGTCGTACTTCAGTCCGGCCTGCTTGAGGGCCCGCAGCAGCACGACACCCTGGGCCTGGCCCTGCGAGAAGGCCAGCTTCCTGCCCTTGAAGTCCTGGACGGTGCGGATGTCGCTGCCGGGTTTGGTGGCGAAGAGGTAGTTGGGCTTGCGGGTGACGTTGATCGCGACGATCTTCGCGTCGAAGCCCTGGTAGTGCGCCTGGATGGGCGGGATGCCCGCGTTGTTGGCGACGTCCAGGGACTTGGAGCGGAAGGCGTTGATGACGTCGGGCCCGGCGCCGATGTTCGCCCAGGAGGAGACCTTGAACGGCAGGTCGGACAGGCCCGCGAGCTTGAGCTGCAGCTGCTGGACGCCCTGGAACGAGGAGATCTTGAGGCTCGTACCCGACGGGACCTTGGCCGCCAGCGGGGCGGACGTCGACCCGCCGGCCCCGGTGTCGGCGGCGCTGCTGCCCGCGCAGCCGCTGAGCCCGGCCGTGGCGGCGGCGCCGAGCACGGAGGAGAGGAAGAGCCGCCGGTCGATTCCGGACGCGGACAGAGATGACATGGGAGGGCTCCCTGAATTCATGAGGTGGTGCACGAGGCCGTGCCACGGAGGGCAGGAAGGTGCGCGAAGAACCCGGCAGGGCGGAGCCGGGAAGGTGAGAAACGCGCAGGAGAAGGCACACGCGCGGGGCGTGGCAGGAGATGACAGAGAGGGACGCCGACGGACGTCAGTGCGTCAACGCGTCAGCAACAGACCCGGAGCCTGCCCGGCGACGCGCCCAACGGATCCCGGACAGCAGGTCCGGGCCACCGAGCCCCCCCCCGACGGCCAGGACCGCATCGGGGAAACCGGTCGGCACGACGTCCGACGTCTGACGTCCGTGTCCGACGTCCGTGTCGGACGTCCGTCTCGGCCGGGCGAGCCGGATTCGCTCCGCTCGCCTCAGCGGCGACGACAGATGGCGGTGCCTTGGCGTCGCAGGTCGACATAGCGACGCGACGCGAAGTTCTCAGCCTGGGCAACCATGGCTTGAAGCGTAGAGGGCGGGGGCGTGTCCGGCCAGGGCTGAATTGTTTCGCCCTCGCGAATTCCCTTTGGCGGGACCTCACAGTCGACCCGCACTCGGCTCGCGGTGGACCGGGTAGGAAGAGCCACTCCACCTCAGTGACCAGCATCACGCCCGCGCGGGTGTACGCGGCACTCTTTGTCGAAGGTGCACCAACTCCCGGTTCCCGCCTTTGTCGACCGCTGACGGTGATCGGCCGGAAACCTCTGGGATAGCGTCAGGTGTCCCCGCCACCTTCACCCCTGTCCGGAGCACCCATGGCCACCGCCGTCGCCCCCGCCCACCCGCGCCAGGTCCTCGCCGACCTCCTCCCCGCCTCCCGCGTCAGGGACGTCGCCCTCGTGGCGGGCGGCGCCGCGCTCGTGGGCCTCGCCGCCCAGCTCGCGGTGCCCGTACCGGGATCCCCGGTGCCGGTGACCGGCCAGACCTTCGCCGCCCTGCTCGTGGGCACCGCGCTCGGCGCCGGCCGCGGCCTGGCCTCCCTCGCCCTGTACGCGCTGCTCGGCCTCGCGGGACTGCCGTGGTTCGCCGAAGGCAGCTCCGGCGTCACCGCGTCCTTCGGCTACATCCTCGGCATGCTGCTCGCCGCGACCGTCGTGGGCGCCCTCGCCCGCCGCGGCGCCGACCGCTCGGTCGTGCGCATGGCGGGCGCGATGCTGCTGGGCGAGGCGATCATCTACGCGATCGGCGTCCCGTACCTGGCCTTCGCGGCCGACCTGACGGCGGCCCAGGCCGTGGCGGCGGGCCTCACCCCGTTCCTCGTCGGCGACGCCCTCAAGGCCGCCCTGGCGATGGGTGTCCTCCCCGCCGCCTGGAAGTTCGTCAAGCGCGAGAGCTGACGGCTGCGTCGTAGTTCCTGCGGAAGAGGTTCGCCGGGTCGTACACCGACTTCAGTCCGGCGAGCCTCTTGTGCGTCCGCGGGTCTCAGCGGCCCTCCGTCGTACGTCCGCCCGCGCCGCGCCTCCCACGACACCGCCTCCACGACAACGCCCCCACGGTGAGGCCGTGGAGGCGTCGTCGGGACGACGGGCGCGCACGCGGTTCGTGTACGCGGTTCGTGTACGCGGATCGTGTACGCGCGTGGCCGCGGTGCGAGCCGTTACGACTCGTTCCGCACGGGCCGCCGCTGCGTCCACCACATGCCCATCGCACCCGCGGAGATGAGCGCTGCGCCGACCGCACCGAGCGGCAGGACCCGGTCGGCCGGACCGGTCTTGGGCAGTTCCTTGTCCTCGCCCTTGCCGCCGGCGTTGTCCTTGGCCTTGTCGTCGGCCTTGTCGTCGGCCTTGTCACCGCCCGGCGTGACCGGGCTGTTGTCGGTGCCGAGCAGGAGAGGCGTCGCCGGGGCGTTCGGCGAGGGGTTGTTCGCGCCGAACGGGACCGGGCCCTGCTGCCAGAACGTCTTCTTGCCGTCGGCGTCCTGGACGGGCAGGCAGATCTTGCCCTCCTTCTTCAGATCGAACGTCGCGTCCACGGCGTACGACTTCGACTTGCCGGCCGCCAGATTGTCGATGGCGCAGGCGAAACCGCTGTTCGATCCCTCGGGGAGGTCCTTCTCGGGGATTTCCGAACACCCCTTGACGCCCTTGACCGAGAGGCCGTCAAAACCGACCACGAGCAGCCGGATTTTGCCGCTTTCCTTCGTTCCCCCGTTCTTCACGGTGGCCGTAATCGCTGTTTCCTTCGAACTGTTGTCGACGGTGATCTTCTCGGGCAGCAGTGTCGTCAGCTTGACGCCCGCGGGCGCCTCGTCAACGGCCTTTCCCCCCTTGCCGCTCATCGGTCCCTGGTCCTCCGCCACTGCGGAGTGGGAAAGGATCATCACCGCCGAGAAAGATGCGGTGAGCAGCGATCCTGTGGCGATCTTCATGCGACGAGAACTCATGTTCGTCCCCCTTGTATCCCCCGGGCTGCGCCTGAATTCGCAGCACTTGAAGAGGTACCACAAGATTTCTCCGCACTATGCTGGTGCGGCACAAAGTTGTGACCGTTCTGCTTCTATGCGGTTCTTCTGTGGCGGGTGTTGAAGGGGGGACATGGGGGTGCCGGAAATAACGAGGGGTGGTATTCCGGGATTGCTGGTGACGGGGCGATACCGGCTGGCCGAGAGCATTGGCCAGGGAGGAATGGGGCGAGTGTGGCGTGCCGTCGACGAAGTGCTCGACCGGCAGGTCGCCGTCAAGGAAATGCGCATCGACGGCATGGACCAGGAGGACGCCAGGACCCGCCGCGAACGGACCCTGCGCGAGGCCCGGGCCACCGCCCGCATAGACCATCCCAACGTGGTGCGCGTGTACGACGTGGTGGACGAGGGCGAGCGCCTGTGGATCGTGATGGAGCTGGTCGACGGCCGTTCCCTCGAACGGGTTGTCGCGGAGGACGGCCCGCTGACCGTGCGTGACACGGCTCGGATCGGTCTGGAACTGGTGGCGGCGCTCGGGCAGGTGCACGCGGGCGGCGTCCTGCACCGGGACATCAAGCCGGGCAACGTACTCGTCGAGCGGCGCGCCGGCCGGGTCGTGCTCACCGACTTCGGCATCGCCGCCATCCAGAACGCGGAGGCCCTGACGATGGCGGGCATGCTGGTCGGCTCCCCCGACTACATGGCCCCCGAGCGGGTCTCCGGCCGCCCGCAGGGCCCGCCCTCCGACCTCTGGTCCCTTGGCGCCACCCTCTGCGCGGCACTGGGCGGCCGCTCCCCCTTCTCCCGTGCTACGACCTTCGCGACCCTGCACGCCGTGCTGTACGAGGAGCCCGAGATCCCGGCGGCGGCGGGGGAGTTGCGGGACCTCCTCACGAGTCTGCTCCAGAAGGACCCGGCGGGTCGGCCCGGACTGGAGGAACTGGCCGAGGCCCTCGGCCCGGTGGCGGACGGCAGCACGGGGACGGCGGCACCGGCTGTTCCCAGGGAGGAGACCACCGAACCGTCACCGTCACCGGCACCGGCACCGGCACCGGCACCGGCACCGTCATCGGCACCGGCACGGACAGCGACGGTGACGGTGACGGAGGCGCCGGTTCCCGACGACCTGGTTCCCGACGACCCGGGCCCCGGCGTGCCGGACACCGGCACCGGTCCGGGCGCCGGACCGCCGGAGCCAGAAGCGGCACCGGACCCGGTGACAGCGGCGGAGCCGGAGCCCGACGCCCCCGGGCCACCGCCGGTCGAGCACCCGACGACCCCGTTCCGGCGCCTCCCCGTCCTGGAGCCGCCTCTCGTCACCCCGCCGACGACGCACGAGGGCACCCACGGCTCCGCGGAACCGGTGGAGGACGCCGTACCGCTTCGGGCAACTCCGGCAACTCCCGAGGCATGTGCGGGCCCGGACGTCACCACCGGTCCCGCTGACCCCACCGGCTCCACCGACCACTCGGGGTTCACCCACCCCGACGTCGAGAACGCGTCCTCCGAAGCGCCGCCCGAAGGCACCCCCGAAATCCCCTCGGCGGGCGCGGCGCCCGGGCACGCCTTCCACGCGTCCGGGGTCCGCTTGGAACGGCCTGAACCACCGGAGCCATCGGAGCCATCGGAGCCACCGGGGTCGAAGGGACCGACAGGACCACAGGGACAGACGGAAGCGGAACCCCCGACGTCGCCAAACCCGAAGTCGCCGGACCCGCAGGCCGAGAGGTCGCCGGACCCGCAGGCCCAGCGGTCACCGGACCCGCAGGCCGAAGTGAACTCCGCTCTCCCCACCAGGCCCCGGGCCGCTGTCGTCCCCATGCGGCCGGGCGAACTGCCAGGCCCCGCCGTGCCGTCCGGATCACGGGGCGCGGGGAGCGGCACCCGATCCGGCAAGGCCCTCGTGGCCGCCGTGGGAGTGCTCGTCGCCGGAGTCGTCGCCGCCGTGGTCCTGCCGGGACTCGGCGGATCGCCCGACGACAAGGACAAGGCTTCCCCGTCCTCCTCCGCAGCCCCCTCCCCGACTTCGTCCCCCTCCCCCTCCGGTTCCTCCTCCGACGAGGGCGGCCCGCCCAGCCCGGACCCCACCGTCGCGGGCACCGCACGCCCGGCGGGCTCCCGCACCGAGGCCGGTATGTACGCCTGGGTTCCGCCCGAGGGATGGGAACGCGTCGTGCAGAGCGGCGCCGAGGTCCACTACACGTCACCGGACCGGATGCAGGAGATCCTGGCGAACGCGGCCCCGGCACGCGGCAATCTGATGGACCAGTGGGAGAAGACGGAGAAGACCACCAGCAAGGGCCTGGACTACCAGCGGATCCGTCTGGAGGAGACCACGTTCCGCGGGGCGCCCGCGGTCGTCTGGGAGTACACGGTCACGGCGAAGGGACTGCCTTGGCACGCCCGCCTGCTCGGGTTCGACACCGGCGGCAAGTCCTACGAGATCACCACCTGGTACCGCCCGGACATCGAGGACAGGGCTCTCCCCGTCTACGAGAAGGTCAAGGACGGCTTCACGCCCATGTGACCGTCCCGGGCCGGCCGCACCCGGGTGACCGCATACGACGACGCCTCCGCGGAAAGGCCCGCGAAGGCGTCGTACGAAACGGTGGTCAGGTGGTGAATGAGCCCGGCGAAGGGAAGCAGCCGGGCGCGTGACGCCGTGGTTCCCGGAGCTGCCGGAGCCTCAGAGCTTGGCGTCCGGTGCTTCCCGCTGCTCGGGGAGTTCGGCCTTGCCGCGGCGCACCTTCTCCAGGACCAGGGCGATGCCCACCACCACGGCCGCCACGAGGAGCGACAGCAGGACCGTCTTGCGGCCGTCGTGCTCGGTGTCGGTGAGCATGTAGCCGAGTACGAAGACGATCAGCGCGATCGTCGCGTACGTCAGGTACGGGTACAGCCACATCCGCACGACCAGCTTCTCCGGCGTCTCGCGCTCGATGATCTTCCGCATCCGCAGCTGCGAGAGACAGATGACGAGCCAGACGAACAGGGCGACCGCACCGGAGGAGTTGACCAGGAAGAGGAAGACCGAGTCGGGGAACTCGTAGTTGAAGAACACCGCGACGAAACCGAAGGCGACCGACGCGAGGATCGCCGGCATCGGGACACCGCGGCCGGTGGTGCGCGAGAAGGCCTTCGGCGCGTCACCGCGCTGTCCGAGCGAGAACGCCATGCGGGAGGCCGTGTAGAGGCCCGAGTTGAGGCAGGACAGGACGGACGTCAGCACGATGAACTTCATGATCTCGCCGGCGTTCGGGATGCCGAGCGAGTTCAGGGCGGCGACGTACGAACCGTCCTTCTGGATGGCCTCGGAGTCCCAGGGCAGCAGGGTGACGACGACGAAGATCGAGCCGAGGTAGAAGACGCCGATCCGCCAGATGATGCTGTTGGTGGACTTGGTGACCGCACGCTGGGGGTTCTCCGACTCGCCCGCCGCGAGGGTGGCGATCTCACTGCCCATGAAGGAGAAGACGACGAGCAGGATGCCGGTGAGGATCGCTCCGGGCCCGTTCGGCAGGAAGCCGCCGTGGTCCGTGAGGTTGCCGAGCCCGGCGCTGTCGCTGTCCACACCCGGCAGTACGCCGAAGACCGCGAGCCCGCCGATGACGATGAACGCGCCGATGGCGACGACCTTGATCCCGGCGAACCAGAACTCGAACTCGCCGTACGAGCCGACGGAGACCAGGTTCGTCGCGGTCAGCACGATCATGACGATGAGCGCCCAGCCCCACTGCGGTACGGCGGGGACCCAGCTCTCCAGGATCACCGCGCCCGCGGTCGCCTCGATGGCGAGGACGACGACCCAGAAGAACCAGTACAGCCAGCCGATCGAGAAGCCCGCCCAGCGGCCGAGCGCGCGGTCGGCGTGAGCGGAGAAAGAACCCGAGGTCGGATTGGCGGCGGACATCTCGCCCAGCATCCGCATCACGAGGACGACCATCGTGCCGACGAGGGCGTACGACAGGAGGATGCCGGGACCCGCGGTGGCGATGCCCGAGCTGGAGCCGACGAACAGGCCGGCGCCGATGACGCCGCCGATGGCGATCATCGACAGGTGACGGTTCTTGAGCCCGGCCTGCAGGCCGGCGTCGGGTCCTCCGGGTTCGGGTCCTTCGGGGCCGTTTCCGGCCTTCGTCAGGGTCGGCTGCGAGGTCATGGACGGTGTTCCTTTGCGCCGGGGACTGTGGGGGAGGGGACTGCGTGGGGGCTCTCGATCACCGCGGACCTCGGGGGTTCACCACGGGACATCCGTACGAGCGGCGTACGGGTGGTGCACACGAGGCCCACGAGCCGGTCCAGTGAATCCCAGGTGAATGGATTCTTGAACCTTTGAATCCGGATTGTTACTTGAGGTTTCCTTGAGGTTCTGCGGTATTACTCACACTTTTCCAGCAGGTGCCCCGTCGCGTTTCCTGCGCCTGCCCCGGCGGGGCCGATCCGAAACAGCCGTGTCACACTCGGACCATGCGCGTGTACCTCGGCTCCGACCATGCCGGTTTCGAACTCAAGAACCACCTCGTCGAGTGGCTCAAGTCCGCCGGGCACGAGCCCGTCGACTGCGGGCCCCTCATCTACGACGCCCAGGACGACTACCCGCCCTTCTGCCTGCGTGCCGCGGAGCGGACGGCGGCCGACCCCGGGGCCCTGGGCATCGTGATCGGCGGGTCCGGGAACGGCGAGCAGATCGCCGCGAACAAGGTCGCGGGGGTGCGTGCCGCCCTCGCGTGGAGCGAGGAGACCGCCGGTCTCGGGCGAACGCACAACGACGCCAACGTCGTCGCCGTCGGTGCGCGGATGCACTCCGAGGAAGAGGCGACGAAGTTCGTCGAGATCTTCCTCGGCACGCCGTTCTCCGGTGACGAGCGCCACATCCGCCGGATCGACATGCTGTCGGCGTACGAGACGACGGGCGAACTGCCGGCGATCCCGCCGCACCACCCGCAGGGCTAGGGACCTCCTCAGCCCCCGCCGTCCCCACCCTTCCCTCCCTTTCGGGGCCTGCCCTCGAACCCCTGCTCCTGGAACGCCGGACAGGCTGACTCCCAGCCTGTCCGGCGCTCCGGGGCGAGGCCGTTCAGGCCGGCAGCGGGGGTCCGGGGCGCAGCCCCCAGCAGGGACGCCCTCACCGACCGGCCCAGGAGGTCGCCGTGCCCGAGGGGCACACCATCCACCGGCTGGCCGAGGACTACCTGGCCGCCTTCGGCGGGCGCCGGGCGCACGTCACCAGCCCGCAGGGCAAGTTCGCGGACGCCGCGGCCCTCCTGGACGCCACGTCCCTCACCCTGGCGGAAGCCCACGGGAAGCACCTCTTCCTCCGCTTCGAGACGGACGACTGGATCCACATCCACCTCGGCCTCTTCGGCAAGGTGAACTTCGGCGGCACCCCCGCGCCCCCGCCCACCGACACGGTCCGCCTCAGGCTCCGCAACGACACCGCGTACGTCGATCTCCGCGGGCCCACCACCTGCACCCTGATCACGGACTCGGAGAAGCAGGCGATACACGACCGCCTGGGGCCGGACCCCCTGCGCGAGGACGCGGAACCGGGCGACGTGTACGCCCGCGTCGCCCGCAGCCGCACGACGATCGCCGCCCTCCTGATGGACCAGAAGGTCATCGCGGGAGTGGGCAACGTCTACCGCGCGGAGGTCCTCTTCCGCCACGGCATTGACCCCTACCGGCCGGGCAGGGACATCACGCGGACCGAGTGGGACGCGATGTGGACGGACCTGGTGGCGCTCATGCGCCAGGGAGTCCGCAACAACCGCATCGACACGGTCCGTCCGGAGCACGAACCGGACGCGATGGGCCGCCCACCGCGCAAGGACGACCACGGCGGCGAGGTCTACGTGTACCGCAGGGCCCAGCTGCCCTGCCACATCTGTGGCGGCGAGATCCGCACCGCCGGTCTCGCCGCCCGCAACCTCTTCTGGTGCCCCGCCTGCCAGCGGACCTGACACGGTCCGGGCCCGGGCCCGGCACCGGTCAGAAACCGTGCGGCAGCCAGGGCGCCACGACGGAGGAGAAGCCGAGCGAGGCCTCCGCGAGGGCGCCCTGGCGCAACTCCCGCACCCGCCCCGCCGCGGCCAGCGAGGCGAGGGACACGCCACCGAGATAGGCCGCCCCCAACTCCCGTACGGACAGGCTGAGATCGGCCGCGTCGGCGGTCCGTGCGCAGGACGCGCCCTTCGCGTCGCCCGTGAGCCGCCAACGCCCCTCGTTCCAGGGGCAGAAGGTGTCCTCGACCTCGAACACCACGTCCACGGGCGTCTGGTACGTCCGGGCCTCCAGCGCCGCGCCCACGTCGACGAGCCGCACATGGAGCGAGTCCCGCTGCGCCGTCCCGCACCGCCTGGGGTCGGAGACGAGATGCTGCCAGGCGTCGTCCACGGGCCTGTTGTACGTCTTCACCGTCGACGTCAGGTCGATGTCGAAGAGGTGCCGCCACAGCGCCGCGTACGCCGCCGGGTCGAGCGCCTCCAGGTCGCGCAGCTCGACCGTGCCCCTCGGCCCGGCCGCGTCCCAGTCCGGCTTGATGAAGTACCGCACATAGCCGATGACTTCACCGTCCCGCCGGGCGAGTACGCACTGCAGCGGCGACCCGCCCTTGCGGTCGCTCTCCGGGTCGAGCAGCGGCAGCCGCTCCCAGCCCGGCCGCCGCTCCAGCATCCCGGGCCGGGCCGCCGCATGCCGCGCGTACACCGCCTCGCACGCGTCGCGTACGGCCGCGTCGTGCGGGTCCGCGCGCCGCAGCTGTACGTCGTCCGTGCCGTCCGGGACCGACAGCCGTACCCGGGACGTGTCGATCTCGGCGCGCAGCTGATGGGTCGCGATGCCGTAGCCGAAGCGGCCGTAGATGACCGGCTCGCTCGCCGTGAGCACGGCGAGCGGCTCGCCCCAGGACCGTACGTCGTCCAGCTGGCGCCGCATCATCGAGGTGAGCACACCGCGCCTGCGGTGCGTCGAGGAGACGCTCACCATCGTGACGCCCGCGGCCTGCACGGAGGCACCGCCCGGGACCGTGACCCGGAAGGTGAACGCGCCGGCCGTGCCCACGCACTCGTCACCGTCCCAGGCGCCGATGAAACGGTCGTGCTCCGTGAGGTCGCTCCACAGCGCCCGCTCCTCGGGGGATTCCGCGACCCCGCCGAACGCGAGCTCCAGCTTCCCGTACCACTCGTCCCAGTCGTCCGGGCGCAGCCCGCGCAAGTCTGTCGTCATGTCCCCATGCCTACCAGGGCAATCCGGGCTGAGCGACTGCATTTCTCCCGGCCGGGCGTTGCCAGGTCCCGATCCGGCCGTACGCTCTGCGAGGGCCGGTGTTCCCTGTGACTTCCGTCCCCGGACGGGGGACAAGTGGGACCTCCCGTGCCAAGCACCTGGTCCGATGGATAGGGTCCCGAACTAATGGCAGCAGGACGAGAGCGGCGCGCGGAAGCCGATACGTTCACGGCCCGGTTGAAGAAGCAGGTACACCGGGTCCGCACCGGGCTGCGCAGATCCGCCGTCGACTACTTCCGGGGCGACGGTTCGGACTGGGTCGCGCTCGCGGGTCTCCTGCTGACCATTCCCGTGATCGCCTGCGTCACACTCATGAACTCCGTCTGGTGCTCGCCGGCGATGCTCGTCCTGCCGATTGTCGCGGGCGGGCTGCTGCTGAGGCCGTCGAGCCTGCTCGGGCTGTACGCCGCGGCCGCGACCGCGTTGATCGTGGAGTCCGTGAAACTCGGCCCCTACACCGAGGGGCCCTCCCGGGTGACGCCGGGCATCGTGCTGGTCGTGGCCGCGTGCGGGTTGTTCGGGCTGCTGATCGCCCAGTTCCGCAGCCGGGTCGGGGTGCCGTGGCGGCGGGGCGGCACGATGCTGTTCGACCTCCGCGAGCGGATTCGGGTGCAGAGCAAACTGCCGAAGCTCCCCGCGGGATGGCATCGGGAGATGGCGCTGCGGCCGGCCGGGGGCCAGTCGTTCTCCGGTGACTTCGTGGTCGCGGCCCGTACGAACGGCGGGCGCACTCTGGAGGCGGTCCTGACGGACGTCTCCGGCAAGGGGATGGACGCCGGATCGCGGGCGCTGCTCCTGTCCGGCGCGTTCGGCGGGCTGCTGGGTTCCCTGCCGCCGCACGCCTTCCTGCCCGCGGCGAACGGCTACCTGCTGCGGCAGGACTGGGACGAGGGGTTCGCCACGTCGATCCATCTCGTGCTGGACCTGGACTCGGGGGACTACGAACTCTTCAACGCGGGACACCCGCCGGGGCTTCAGCTCAGCGCGGGAAACGGACGCTGGGAGGAGAAGGCCGCGGAGGGGCCCCTCCTGGGCGTGTACGACGGCGCGCAGTTCGACCCGGTGAAGGGATCGCTGCGTCCCGGGGACGTCCTGATGCTCTTCACGGACGGGCTGGTGGAGACGTCCGACCGGGACATCGTCGAGGGCATCGACAAGCTGACCGGGGAGGCCGACCGGTATGTGGCCGGCGGGTTCCACGGCGCCGCCTGGCACCTGATCGAGGCGGTCGCCAAGGACGTGAACGACGACCGGGCCCTCCTGCTGATCTGCCGCGAGGGCGCGACGACGGGTCCCGCCACGCTCTGACCGTCACCTGCGAACACCGGCGGGGCCGCCATGGGCCCCTCCGGTGTCCGCGTCAGCCGACCCGCGCCGTCTCCCGTACCTCGGTCTCCGCACGGTCCTTGCCGCCGGGCAGCACCCTGGCCAGCCACTCCGACCGCCCCGCGGCCAGTGGACCGAGAACGGCCAGCACCAGCACGTACCCCGCGATGAAGGGCGAAAGCCGGGGGTCGAGCCCCGCCACCGCGGCCATCGTGGCGAGGATGAGAGCGAACTCCCCGCGGGCGAGAAGCGTGGTCGAGATGTTGGCGGCCGGGCCGGGCCCGAAGCCGTAGATGCGGGCCGCGCCCAGTCCCGCCAGCACGTTCATGACCAGCGTCAGCGCCACCGCCGCGAGGACCGGCCACAGGACCGTCGGAAGGTCGCCCGGGTCGATGGAGAGTCCGAAGGCGAAGAAGAACATCGCGCCGAAGGCGTCCCGCAGCGGGTGGACCAGCTTGCGTATGCGCTCGCCGGAGGTCGTGCTGCCGAGCATCAGGCCGACCATGAACGCCCCGATGGCGTCCGCCACTCCGAACCACTCCGAGACTCCCGCCATGAACACGGCCGCACCGAGGAAGGAGATGACCAGCAGCTCGTCGTCCTTGGTGGCGAACAGGCGTCCCACGATCCGCGTACCGAAGCGGGCGGCGAGCGCCAGCAGCAGGAGGAAGGCGAAGGCCTTGCCGCCGTCCAGGACCGCCGCGCCCAGGGAGTCGGCGCCGGACAGGATCGGCTGGAGGGCCGCCAGGTAGAGGGCGAGGAAGATGTCCTCGACCACGATGATGCCGAGGATCGGCTTCGTCTCGGGATTGCCCAGCCGCCCCGTGTCCACCAGCACCTTCGTGACGATCGCCGACGAGGAGATGCCGAGCACCCCGGCGAGCACCAGCGCCTCGGACGTGCCCCAGCCGAGGGCGAATCCGAAACCCAGGCCCGCGCCGACGTTCAGCGCGAGGTAGGTCCCCCCGGCGAGCGCCATCCGGCGGCCACCCGCCTTGAGGTCGTCCATGTGGAATTCGAGGCCGAGGTAGAAGAGCAGCAGCACCAGGCCCAGCGCGGAGAGCATCTCCATGTCGTGCGGGTTCGAGACGAGCACGATGCCGGGCGTGTGCGGACCGAGCAGGATCCCGGCCAGGATGAAGAGGGGAATGGTGGGGAGCCCGATACGGGCGCCCGCGCGGGCGAGAACGGCGGCGGCCAGAAAGGCGCCGCCCATGGCGATCAGGAGCTCTGCGTGTCCGATGGGCCCGTTCCTCCTTGGTCGAGTGGGTCAAGAGAGTGTCAAGAAAGCGTCAGTAGTTAGTTTACCAAACGACTTGTGGAGGTGGTCGGGTGGGGTTTCCCCCACCCGGACCCGGAGGTCGTCCTCATGGCCGTGGCCGGCCCCCGCTCCGTAGCGTCGAGGCATCGGCAGCGAGCCGCCGCGAAGAGCGGCACGACGGATGACGGAAGGGCGGGACCCGGCCATGGGGCTGCGCAGGAAGCGGTACGAGGACCGGGACGCCGTGCACGACACGACCGGTCCGGCGGGCGACTGGGCCGTCGAACTGCGGGGCGTGCGGCGCCAGTACGGGCGCGGTGGCTCGGCCGTACACGCCCTGCGGGGGATCGACCTCGCCCTCCCGCGCGGCAGCTTCACCGCCGTCATGGGCCCCTCCGGCTCGGGCAAGTCCACGTTCCTGCAGTGCGCGGCCGGCCTGGACCGGCCGAACGGAGGGACCGTCAGGCTCGGCGGCACCGAGATCACGGGCATGAGCGAGAACAAGCTGACGGCCTTGCGGCGTACCCGCCTCGGGTTCGTCTTCCAGGCGTTCAACCTGCTGCCGTCCCTGACCGTCGAGCAGAACGTCGTCCTGCCGATGCGCCTCGCGGGCCACCGGCCCGACCGGCGACGGGCGGCCGACGTCCTGCGCCAGGTCGGCCTCGACGGGCTGGGACGGCGACGCCCCGGCCAGCTCTCCGGCGGACAGCAGCAGCGTGTCGCCATCGCCCGCGCCCTCGTCACCCGGCCCGACGTCGTCTTCGCGGACGAGCCCACCGGAGCGCTCGACACGACCACCGCGGCCGAGGTCCTGGGACTGCTGCGGCGGGCCGTGGACGGCCTGGGCGCCACCGTCGTCATGGTCACCCACGACCCGGCGGCCGCCGCCTGGGCCGACCGCGTGCTCTTCCTCGCCGACGGCTCGATCACCGACCACCTCGAAGGAGCCACGGCCGAGCGGATCGCCGCCCGCATGACCGCCCTGACGGCCCCCTCCTTCTCGGGAGCGGCGGCCTGATGTTCGTGCCCAACGGGCTCGCCCGTGCCGCCGTCCGCTTCAAGCCCGCCGCCTTCGTCGGCACCTTCGTCGCGCTCGCCATGGCCGCCCTGATCGTCTCGGCCTGCGGCATCCTCCTGGAGACCGGCCTGCGCGCCTCCGTTCCCCCCGTCCGCTACGCCGGCGCCCCCGTGGTCGCCGCCGCCGACCAGCGCGCCCACCTCGTCACCGGCCACGGCGAGGACCGCGAGGACGACCCCGTGCCCGTCCCGGACCGGGCCCGGCTGGACGGCTCGCTGGTGGCGAAGGCCGCTTCGGTGCCCGGCGCGCGGACAGCGGTGCCGGACGTGACCTTCCCCCTCCGGACGGGGGCGGGCGACCCGGTCACCGCGCACGGCTGGGGCTCCACCGCCTTCACGGGCGAGCGGCTGACGGCGGGGCAGGCTCCCCGCGAGGGCGAGGTCGTCCTCACGAAGGGCACGGTCGGCGACCGCGTCACCCTGACGACCGCCGACGGCCCCCGCTCCTTCCGCGTCTCCGGCCTCACCGGCGCGGGGCGGCCCACCGCATGGTTCGCCGACACCGAAGCCGTACGCATCTCCGGGCACCCCGGCCGGATCGACGCCATCGCCGTCCTCCCGGCGGACGGAACCTCCGCCGCGACCCTCAAGTCCCAGGTGGCGCGCGCCCTCGGACACCGCGCCGAGGTGCACACCGGTGACGACCGCGGGGCCGTGGAGGACTCCTCCCTCGCCGAGGCCAAGGAGATGCTCATCGCGCTCGGGGCCTCCTTCGGCGGCGTCGCCGCGACGGTGGCCATCTTCACCGCGATGGGCACGGTCGCCCTGTCGGTGGCCCAGCGCGCCCGCGAGTTCGCCCTGCTGCGCGCCATCGGTACGACGCCGCGCCAGGTCCGCCGATCCGTCGCCACCGAGGCCCTGCTCGTCGCGCCCCTCGCGGGCCTGGTCGGCTGCCTGCCCGGAGTCGCCCTGGCCCACTGGTGGTTCGGACAGCTCAGGGACAAGGGAGCGATTCCGGAGGCCGTCGGCCTGTCCGTCTCGTACATCCCGCTGCTCGCGGCCGTCGGTGCGGTGCTGCTGGCGGCGCTGGTCGCGGGATACGTGGCCGCCCGCCGCCCGGCCCGGACCAAGCCGGGGCAGGCGCTCGTCGAAGCGTCCGTGGAGCGGTTGCGGCCGGGCTGGATCCGTACCCCGCTGGGCATCGCGGCAGCTGTCGGGGGCACCGTCTGCGCGGGGCTGTCCGCCTCGCTGACCGGCGAGGACGCGGCCAACGCGGCACTGGGCATCGTCATGCTGTTCATGCTGGCGGTGGCACTGCTGGGGCCGCTCGTCGCACGCGCCTGCGCCGCCCTGTTCGGACTCCCGCTGCGCGGGG
Organism: Streptomyces sp. BV286; assembly: GCF_019090165.1. GTDB lineage: Bacteria > Actinomycetota > Actinomycetes > Streptomycetales > Streptomycetaceae > Streptomyces. Next base: position 30,718 of record NZ_JAHRIB010000179.1, on the reverse strand, counting down.
CGGGTGCCTCCGCCTCGCTCGCCGCCGCCAACTCCCGTACGAACGCCCGCCGGATGGCCTCCGCGATCACCCCGATCGTCCTCGCGATGGCCTTCTCGTCCGTCCTCGTCTTCATGCACAGCAGCGAGGAGCGGGCCGTCCAGGAGCAGCAGCGGGACGGCATCGTGGCCGACCACATCGTGACGTCCGACGCCGGTCTCGCCCCGGACGCCGTGCGAGAGGCCGCGCGCACCCCCGAAGTCACTGCGGCTGTGGGCCTGTTGCGGACCGAGGTCCTCTTCCGGGGGAACGGCATGCTCGACTCGGCCTCCACGCAGGGCGTCACGGGTTCGCCCCGCGACCTGGCCCGCGTGCAGGACCTCGAGGTCGAGAAGGGCGCCCTGTCCCTGAAGCGGGGCGAGGTCGCGCTCGACGCCTCACTGGCCCGGAGCGCCGACGTCGGCGTGGGCGACCGCGTCGAACTGCGCCTGCCCGACGGTACGAAGACGTCGCCGCGCGTGGTGGCCACGTACGGGCGTGGCCTGGGACTGGCCCAGGTCACCATGGGCCGGGCGGACCTGGCGGCCCATGTCACCTCCGCCTTCACCACCGAGGTCTGGACGAAGGGCGGGAGCGCCGAGGCCCTGGCGAAGGTCGGCACAGTCGTGGACCGCGGCGACTACACCGCCGCCCGGTCGCTCGACCTCGAACTGAACGAGTGGGCCAACACCGTCATGGCGGCCGTCCTCGGCGGTTTCGCGGCCGTCGCCGCCGCCAACACCCTGGTGATGACGGTGCTCGACCGCCGCCGCGAGCTGGGCACGTTGCGGCTCATCGGGTCCACCCGCCGCCAGGTGATGCGCATGATCCGCTGGGAGGCCCTGCTCGTCACCCTGGCCGGTATCGCCCTCGGCACGGCCATCGCGCTCGCCACGCTCGTCCCGATGATGAAGGGCCTGACCGGCCAGGCACCGTACGTACCCCCGCTGGTGTACGGGTCGTTCGTGGCGGCCGTCGTCGTTCTTGGGCTGACGGCGGCGACCGTACCGGCGAGGGCGGCGATACGGGGCACACTCGACGCATGACCGACAACGAGCGCCGAACGCCCGAGACCGCCGCGCTGACCCTCACGGAGGTCGAGGCCCTGGCCCGCAACGCGCACGCCGCCCAGACGGACAAGGCGGGCCGCCCGTACGCCGAGCATCTGCGGGCCGTGGCCGACGGGGTGCGGGCCCGCGGCGGCGACGAGGAGCAGATCGCCGCCGCCTGGCTGCACGACTCGGTCGAGGACGAGGCGCTCTCCGAGGACTGGCTGCGCGGGGCGGCGCTGTCCGCGCGGACGAAGGACATCGTGCTGGCCGTCACCAAGAAGGCGGGCGAAGCCCCGCAGGCCTATGCCGCGCGCGTCCTGGCCACCGAGGGCGCGCTGCTGGTCAAGGAGTCCGACCTCGCCCACAACGCCGACCCGGTGCGGCTGGCGGCCCTGGACGAAGCGACGAGGGCACGCCTGACCCAGAAGTACGCGACGATGCGCGAACTCCTGGGCCTGCCCCAGGACTGACGTCCTCAGGGGCGCCCCCTGAGGGGCACGGGGAACTGCGCGACAAGCCCTCACCTGCCCGCAGGCAGGCACGTACCGCAAGCCCGCAGCAAGCCCCCGGGCCCCGGACCGGGCCAAGCCGTCAGGACTTGGCCCGCTCGCGGGCGAGCTCGGTGGCGTCCCGCTTGAACGCCCACTCCATCTTCGGCTCCATCGCGAAGCGGAACATGCGCTGCACCGGCGGGGTGCACAGGGCGGTGATGACCGCCGCGGCGAAGACGGAGACGAAGATCTCGCCGAGCGGCTGGTTCAGCCAGGCGTAGTCGTCGTACCAGCCCCAGAAACGGGAACCCTTCGCGAGGAAGCCGTGCAGCAGGTAGCCGTACAGCGTGCCCGCGCCGAGCACGGTGAACCACATCTTGCGGCGCGGCACCCAGGCGAAGAAGCACGAGGTGAGCACCATCGAGCAGCCGAACATCGCGAGCGTCATCACGACACCGGCCCACCACGGCGCACCCAGTTCCTGGGCACTGTCACGGTGGTAGAACCACGCCGAGTTCATGCGCGGCCCGGCCCAGTACGCGAAGGCCAGCGTGACCGCGAGCACCGGCAGCGACAGGATCCGCACCTCGCGGCGCCGCATCAGCTGGAAGTGCTCGGGCTTCATGCACAGGCCCACCACGAAGAACGGCAGGAACTGCAGGACGCGCTGGAGGTCCAGGTCGTCGCCGATGTCGGGGGAGACGGAGGCGAGGACGGCGATGGCGAGCGCGAGCGGCACGGGCCAGCGCACGACCTTCCACAGCGGGACGGTCATCCGCCACACGAACAGCGCGACCAGGAACCAGGTGAGGTACCAGGGGTCCAGCAGGCTGATCGGGTGGCTGGGGTCGTCGTCGGCCCACTTCTTGAAGAGGGAGTACGCCACCTCGAAGAGGACGTACGGCACCGCGATGCCCGTGACCAGCCGCCGCAGCCGGTCGGGACGCATGTCGAAACTGCGGGAGAAGTAGCCGGAGATGAGGATGAAGGCCGGCATGTGGAAGGTGTAGACGACCATGTAGAGCGCCTCGGCGGCGCGGCTGTGGTCGGTCAGCGGTTCCCAGGCGTGGCCCATGGCGACGAACACGATCGCCAGGTACTTGGCGTTGTCGAAGAACGCGTCGCGCTGCTTGGCGGGCTTGGCGTCCGGCCCGGCGGTGGCGGCACCCGCCTGCGGTGTGTGCGGAGCCGTGGATGGTCGCGGGCTCGGTACTCCCGGCGCCGACGACTGGGTCGGCGGGAGCGGAGCCCTGTGATGGCCGTGCGGACGGAGCGAGTTCGTCACAGACCCTCCCACCAGGAGCTGGGGGAGACGATCCGCGACCTCGCTGCACATGCGGGGGACGAGGCAGCGTAGGACATCTGAGGCACCCTAGCGTTGTCTGTGGGATTCCGTAAAACCCCTGAGGTGAATCCTGCTTGTCTTTCGCGCATACCCAGGATTTGGCGAAGTTGACATGGCAACGACTATGTCGATCGCCACACTCTGTACGGGGGTTACGTCCGGATTCGTCATGACTAAACGTTGCATAACACCCGCGGGCGACTCTGGTGAAATGTCCGGGTGAGTCGGCTTTAGTGGCCTGTTAGTGACCCGCCCTCAGGTTCGCCGGTGTGCCTGTGCCAACAATTCGAATTACCTGCGAACAGGTTGTGTGCACGGTTGGGTGGACATGGAAACGACCACTCTTAATTTCTCGTGAGAGGGTCCACTCGAATTGCCGTGCGGGACCAGGCCGTTCGCGTCGGCGGCCGATGGATGCCTCACCCGCCGCATACGGGGGGCCTGTTGGTGGCACGATGGTTCTGGCGGGGGCGTGCGGGGTTGCGCCTCCGGGCCGGGAGAGCGGACCGACCGTAGGGTGTGATCAGTTGTGGCCATTTCGCTGTCAGTGGTGCTTCTGTTGGGAATCGTCCTGGTGGTGTTGATACGAGGCGGGTCGATCAAGGGAGGGCCGGCGGTGGTCGCCGTGCTCTTCGGCTTCTTCCTCGCCTCCACGGGCATGGCGGACGACATCCAACGGTTCCTCAACTCGGTGGCGGAGACCATCAACTCGATTCAGTTCTGAGCGGGTTCGCGGGTCCGGTGACCGTGGGAGCGGAGCGCGCAGCGGCGGACGGGGTGACCGAACCGCCCGGTCCGGCCGCCCGACGGCCGGTTCGTGCACGACGGCCGCCCCGCGCCCGGTTCCGGCACGCCACCGCCGCAAGCCCGGCGAAGGCACGGTGCGACAGCCCCGTACCCCCGCTCGAACAGGTCGCGGTCGCCGAAACGGGTACCCCTCGGCCGACGGCACAATCCGAACTCGACGGCGAACCAGGGCGGTCGGCCTCCCGCACCCGGCACCGCACGCCCGGGAGAGCCGGAGCGCCGCCCGGGCCGGGCCGACCCCCCTCCACCCCGGTGCCGAACGCCCCGCCACCGCACGCCCTTACGCGTACGCGCCCCTCTTGAGCCGGGCCGCCAGTAAGCCCGGCCCTCGTAAGCCCGGGCGCCCGTGCCCGCCGTGAGGAATCCGCCCGGCCCCTCCGGTGGATGCGGGCCCCCTGCGACCGACGTACGCCTCTCCCCGAAGGAGCCCGCCGACGTGAACGCGAAGCCCGCCTGGCAGCTGCGTGAGAGCTGGGAGAGCCCGATCGGGACACTCCGGTGGGACCGCCTCGGACCGGAGGAGGGCCCGCCGGTGGTGCTGCTGCACGGCACCCCGTTCTCGTCCTACGTGTGGCACGAGATCGCCCCGGCCCTGGCCGCGGAGGGGCACCGGGTCCACGTCTGGGACATGCCCGGCTACGGCCGCTCCGGCAAGAGCGAGGGCCAGGACGTCTCGCTGAAGGCACAGGGCGAGGTGTTCGCCGAGCTCCTCGGTGTGTGGGGACTGACGAGCCCTTCGGTGATCGCACACGATTTCGGCGGCTGCGTCTCGCTGCGCGCGCATCTGCTCCACAAGGCCGGGTACCGGCGCCTCGCGCTGGTCGACCCGGTTGCGCTGGCGCCCTGGGGATCGCCCTTCTTCCGGCTGGTCGCCGGGCACGCCGACGTCTTCGAGCGGCTGCCCGCCCCGCTGCACGAGGCTCTGGTCCGTGAGTACGTGAGCTCCGCGAGCCATCGCGGACTGCGGCCCGACGTCCTGGCCGGGCTGGTCGAGCCCTGGACGGGCGAGAGCGGACAGGCGGCGTTCTACCGCCAGATCTCCCAGGCAGACCAACGCCACACCGACGAGATCCAGGCCCTGTACCCCACGATGGACCTGCCCGTCACCGTCTGCTGGGGCGAGGAGGACACCTGGATCCCGCCCGCCAAGGGCGAGGAGCTGGCCTCCCTGATCCCCGGCGCACGCCTGCGCACGATCCCGGACGCCGGCCACCTCGTCCCGCTGGACGCCCCCGCCCGGCTCCTCGCCGCCCTGCTGACGTTCCTGGGCGACTGAACGCCCGGAGACGGCCCGGGGCCGAGACTGCGCGGACGAACAGGCGAGCGGACGAGACGGCGCCCCGGTCGAAGGCCGCTGAGGAAACGTCGAAGGCCCCGGAGAAACAACGAGGGCCAGGCAGAGAAACCAACCTCTGACCTGGCCCTACGTCATATGGAGCGGGCGACGGGAATCGAACCCGCGTAGCTAGTTTGGAAGACTAGGGCTCTACCATTGAGCTACGCCCGCACAGCGTGCGCCGCAGGTCAGTGACGCGCGGCACTGAAGCATCGTAGCGGGTCGCGCCCCCTGGCCGCACACCCCGCCCGGACGGCGGGGGCGCCCCGGGAAAATGCGGGCACCGCACTGTCCGCGGGCATGTACCCTACGTGTCGCACCAGACGGGGTGTGGCGCAGCTTGGTAGCGCGTCCGCTTTGGGAGCGGAAGGCCGTGGGTTCAAATCCCGCCACCCCGACCACCGTGCCGGACCACCGGCAAGATCACCTTTTGGGGCGTGTACCGCCTGCGGCTAGTATGCAAACTGCGCGCCCGTGTGTCTGCATTTTCATGTCCCTCAAGGGCCCGCCAAATCCGCTGAGGCTCCGCCGTATCCGACGGAGAACGTCAGCAGAACCCGAAGAAGTCAGCCCCCAAGGAGACCGAACCGTGAAGAGCGCCGTGGAGACCCTGAACCCGACCCGGGTTCGGCTCAGCATCGAGGTGCCCTTCGAGGAGCTCAAGGACAGCCTCGACGCGGCGTACAAGAAGATCAACCAGCAGGTCACGGTGAAGGGGTTCCGGAAGGGCAAGATTCCGGCGCGCGTCATCGACCAGCGGTTCGGCCGCGGTGCGGTTCTTGAGGAAGCGGTCAACGACGCGCTTCCGAAGTTCTACACCGACGCGGTCAACGAGGCCGAGCTGAACGTCCTCGGCCAGCCCGAGGTCGACATCACGGAGCTGAAGGACGGCGAGACGCTGAACTTCACCGCCGAGGTCGACGTCCGCCCGACCATCGAGATCCCGGACTACTCCGGCATCGAGGTCGAGGTCGACGCCGTCGAGGTCAGCGAAGAGGACATCGACAAGGCCGTCGAGGAGCTGCGTGAGCGCTTCGCCTCGACCGCTCCCGTCGAGCGTGCCGCCGAGGACGGTGACGTCGTCACCCTCGACCTGGAGGCCAAGGTCGACGGCGAGGTCCTGGAGGACGGCGTCGCGAGCGGCGTCTCCTACACCATCGGCTCCGGCGAGCTGCTGGACGGCATCGACGACGCCGTGAAGGGCGTGGAGGCCGGTGGCGAGGCCACCTTCGCCTCCGAGCTCAAGGGCGGCTCGGCAGCCGGCAAGGAGGCCGAGGTCTCCGTCAAGGTCACCCAGGTCGCCAAGCGTGAACTGCCCGAGCTGGACGACGACTTCGCGCAGCTCGCGTCGGAGTTCGACACCCTCGAGGAGCTCCGTGCGGACAGCCGCAAGCGTCTCGAGAACATGAAGCAGTACGACCAGGCCACGCAGGCCCAGGAGCGTGTCCTGGAGAAGCTGCTGGAGCTCGTCGAGGTGCCCGTCCCCGAGAAGCTCCTCGAGGACGAGATCAACACCCGCAAGCACAACCTGGAGCACCACCAGCTCGGCCAGATGGGCCTCGACCTCGAGAAGTACCTCGAGATCCAGGGCAAGACGGTCGAGGAGTTCGACGCCGAGACCAAGGAAGCCGCGGTCAAGGGCATCAAGACGCAGTTCGTCCTGGACGAGCTCGTCAACAAGGAGAAGCTGAACGTCAACCAGGAGGAGCTCACCGAGCACCTCATGCGGCGGGCCGCCTCCTCCAACATGTCCCCCGACCAGTTCGCCCAGCAGGTCGTCGAAGGCGGCCAGGTTCCGATGCTGGTCGGCGAGGTCGCCCGCGGAAAGGCCCTCGCCGTGGTCGTCGAGGCCGCCACCGTCAAGGACACGAACGGCGAGCTCGTGGACCTGGACGACGAGGACGAGGACGAGACCTCCACCGAGACCTCCACCGAGGGCTCGGCCGACGCTGCGACCGAGGACGCCCCGGAGGCCACCGAGGCCCCCGCCGCCTCCGAGGAGAAGACCGAGGCCTGACCGCCTCGCGAGTAGGACGTACTGCGGGCCCCCAGGACACGCCCTGGGGGCCCGCGGGCCTTCCCCGGGGCTCGCAGGGCCCTCAAGGGGCGTGGGGAACCGCGCGAGCAACCCACGACAAGCCGCACCCGCCGACGCACCATCCGTGGCAGACGCGACTGCGGCCCGGCGAGGGCCGGCCGCGCAGTGGCCCGCGCTGCTGGGAGGGGAGGGGGCTGAGCCCGTAATCCCTGCTGAACCCAGCGGAGCGCATGCGCTCACAGCGAACAGTTCCTTCTCCGGGATTCCCCGGAGGGACCCGCGCGTTAGGGTCCATGAGTACGAGGGCAGGGGAGTCCCCGGAGCCGTCCGACACGGCACGCACACGGGGTCCCACGCCCCCAGCAGAAGACGTGTAGACGGCCCGGCGCCGTCGTAAGACGAGCAGGTGGATACGTGACGAATCTGATGCCCACAGCCGCCGGCGACCCCATCGGTGGTGGCCTCGGCGACCAGGTCTACAACCGGCTGCTCGGCGAGCGGATCATCTTCCTCGGCCAGGCGGTCGACGACGACATCGCCAACAAGATCACCGCACAGTTGCTGCTCCTTGCCTCCGACCCGGAGAAGGACATCTACCTCTACATCAACAGCCCCGGCGGCTCGATCACCGCCGGCATGGCGATCTACGACACCATGCAGTACATCAAGAACGACGTCGTGACGATCGCGATGGGCATGGCGGCCTCCATGGGCCAGTTCCTGCTGAGCGCGGGTACTCCGGGCAAGCGCTTCGCGCTGCCGAACGCGGAGATCCTGATCCACCAGCCCTCGGCCGGCCTCGCCGGCTCCGCGTCGGACATCAAGATCCACGCCGAGCGGCTGCTGCACACCAAGAAGCGGATGGCGGAGCTGACCTCGTTCCACACCGGCCAGACCGTGGAGCAGGTCACCCGCGACTCCGACCGGGACCGCTGGTTCGACCCGATCGAGGCCAAGGAGTACGGCCTCATCGACGACATCATGCCCACCGCTGCCGGAATGCCGGGCGGCGGCGGCACCGGAGCGGCGTAGGTCGGCGGTCCGCGCCCGTTCGCCCCTCCAGGCGCCGGGCGTGGGCCGACACCAGCCCCTCCGAGCCCACAGCCGACCGCCTCAGCCCTTATCAGGCTTTCCAGGAGACACAGTGAACGACTTCCCCGGCAGCGGCCTCTACGCCCGCACGGAGGCCGAGTACACCGGCCCACGCGCGGAGTCCCGCTACGTCATCCCGCGCTTCGTCGAGCGCACCTCGCAGGGCGTCCGTGAGTACGACCCGTACGCGAAGCTCTTCGAGGAGCGCGTGATCTTCCTCGGCGTGCAGATCGACGACGCCTCCGCCAACGACGTCATGGCGCAGCTGCTGTGCCTGGAGTCGATGGACCCCGACCGTGACATCTCGGTCTACATCAACAGCCCCGGCGGCTCCTTCACGGCGCTCACCGCGATCTACGACACGATGCAGTTCGTGAAGCCGGACGTCCAGACGGTCTGCATGGGCCAGGCCGCGTCGGCCGCCGCGATTCTGCTGGCAGCCGGAACGCCGGGCAAGCGCATGGCACTTCCGAACGCGCGCGTGCTGATCCACCAGCCCTACAGCGAGACCGGCCGCGGCCAGGTCTCGGACCTCGAGATCGCCGCCAACGAGATCCTCCGGATGCGCGGTCAGCTGGAGGACATGCTGGCCAAGCACTCGACGACGCCGATCGAGAAGATCCGCGAGGACATCGAGCGCGACAAGATCCTCACGGCCGAGGACGCGCTCGAGTACGGCCTGATCGACCAGATCATCTCCACCCGGAAGATGAACAACGCATCGGTCGCGTGACGCATCGCTGTATCGTCAGCCGCTCCTTGGCACGGTTCACGACAAAGTGAACCGCGCCAAGGGGGGCCCGAACGGGGGGCCCGGCAAGGTACCGTCGGACATAAGGCAGCACCAGGAGCCGCTGGACCTAGGCGTCTCCCAGGCGAAGGGGAAGCACACCGTGGCACGCATCGGTGACGGCGGCGATCTGCTCAAGTGCTCGTTCTGTGGCAAGAGCCAGAAGCAGGTCAAGAAGCTCATCGCAGGCCCTGGTGTGTACATCTGCGACGAGTGCATCGATCTCTGCAACGAGATCATCGAGGAAGAGCTCGCGGAGACGAGCGAGGTCCGCTGGGAGGAACTTCCCAAGCCTCGTGAGATCTACGAGTTCCTCGAGGGGTACGTCGTAGGCCAGGAGTCCGCCAAGAAGGCCCTCTCGGTCGCGGTGTACAACCACTACAAGCGGGTCCAGGCCGGCGAGAACAGCACGGGACAGAACCGCGAGGACGCCATCGAGCTGGCGAAGTCCAACATCCTCCTGCTCGGCCCCACGGGCTCCGGCAAGACGCTGCTGGCCCAGACCCTGGCCCGCATGCTGAACGTCCCGTTCGCCATCGCCGACGCGACGGCGCTCACGGAGGCGGGGTACGTCGGCGAGGACGTCGAGAACATCCTGCTGAAGCTGATCCAGGCGGCGGACTACGACGTCAAGAAGGCCGAGACGGGCATCATCTACATCGACGAGATCGACAAGGTGGCCCGTAAGAGCGAAAACCCGTCGATCACGCGTGACGTGTCCGGCGAGGGCGTCCAGCAGGCCCTGCTGAAGATCCTGGAGGGCACCACCGCCTCCGTCCCGCCGCAGGGCGGGCGCAAGCACCCGCACCAGGAGTTCATCCAGATCGACACGACGAACGTCCTGTTCATCGTGGGCGGTGCCTTCGCGGGCCTGGAGAAGCTCGTCGAGTCCCGCGCGGGCGCCAAGGGCATCGGCTTCGGTGCGACGATCCGCTCCAAGAAGGAGCTGGAGGCGAAGGACCGCTTCGAGGACGTCATGCCCGAGGACCTGGTGAAGTTCGGCATGATCCCCGAGTTCATCGGCCGCCTGCCCGTCATCACGTCGGTCCACAACCTCGACCGCGAGGCCCTCCTCCAGATCCTGGTGGAGCCGCGCAACGCGCTGGTGAAGCAGTACCAGAAGCTGTTCGAACTCGACGGCGTGGAGCTGGACTTCGAGCGCGAGGCCCTCGAAGCCATCGCCGACCAGGCCATCCTCCGCCAGACCGGCGCGCGCGGCCTGCGCGCCATCATGGAAGAGGTCCTCCAGGCGGTGATGTACGAGGTCCCGTCCCGCAAGGACGTGGCCCGCGTCGTCATCACCTCGGAGGTCGTCCGCTCGAACGTGAACCCGACGCTGATCCCACGCGACGCGCGGGGCCGCGGCCCGGGCGAGCAGAAGACCGCGTAGGCGGCACACACGCACGAGTACGCGAAGGGGCCCCGGTCAACCGACCGGGGCCCCTTCGCCGTTGCTGCGCAAGCCGGACGCGCGCGTCAGATCTTGACGCGGACCTCCTTGCGGAACTTGGCCGTCAGGTCGGCGGCCGCTCCGAGGTCGGCGCCCTTGCCCGCCATGGCGCTCGCCATGTCGATGTTGATGATGACGCCGAGGGTGCTGTGGTCACCCCAGATGCACACGGGCATGCTGAACGACGACGGGCCGGCGGCCGCGTCGCTCGAAGCGTCCTCGTTCGTGATCTTGGTTTCCTGGCACTTGAGGACCGCGCCGTCCAGGCCGCTGGGCTCGTAGCTCTTCGGACTGCCGACGAGCCGGCCGCCGTCCGGTTCCTTCGTGGCTTCCTTCTTCAGGTCGGCGAACATGGCGTCGACGACCTTCTCCGGGTCCTCGATCTCGCCGTAGACGCCCATGAACTGGACCATCTGCTGCGACAGCGGATTGTCCTTGTCCCCGGCCTGGTAGCCCGCGTTGACGTCCTTGGCGCCCTTGACGCCGTGCTTCTCGGCCTTCTTGACATCGCTTGCGTCGAAGCCGTCACCGTTGGCCTCGTCGCTCTTCTTGTAGTCACCGCCGAGCACCGTCGCCGGAGTCGTCAGCTTGTGCGGGCCGTCGTCCGCGACGTCCGAGGAGCCGCTGCTGCCGCTGCCGACGACGAAGTACGCGCCGACGGCGACAGCGGCCACGACCGCCACCGCGCCGATGATGAGGCCGGTCTTCTTCTTGCCTCCGCCGGGAGCCGGCGGCATCGGCGCACCGTACGGGGCGCCGGGGGGCTGCTGGCCGTACGGCGGCTGCTGGCCGTAGCCGGGCTGCTGCGGAGGAACCCCGGGAGGGGTCTGCTGCGGGTACCCGTAACCCGGCTGCTGCCCGGGCGCCTGCTGCGGGTAGCCGTAGCCGGGCTGGGGGGCCTGCGGCTGCTGGCCGTAAGGACCCGGCTGACCGTACGGTCCGGGCTGCTGGGGCTGCCCGCCGTACGGGCCCGGCTGGTTGTAGCTCATTCCTGGGTTCCCCTCCAGATGCTTATGTGTTCCGAACATCCTCACCCAAGGGACCGGCGGCCGGAGCATCGGGGCTCTCACCGTTACCAAGTAATCGAGTTTCAGAGCGAGCCTGTGACACCTCTAAACTGGGTGGGTGACCGACAACGCTCAGCAGCAGCCGCCAGCCAACACCCCCGAACTGCCGACCCAGTACGCGCCGGCCGAGGTAGAGGGGAAGCTGTACGAGCGCTGGGTCGAACGGGGTTACTTCACCGCCGACGCGAACAGCGACAAACCTCCGTACACCATCGTCATCCCGCCGCCGAACGTCACCGGCAGCCTCCACCTGGGCCACGCCTTCCAGCACACGCTGATGGACGCGCTGACCAGGCGCAAGCGCATGCAGGGGTACGAGGCGCTGTGGCTGCCCGGCATGGACCACGCGGGTATCGCCACGCAGAACAAGGTCGAGCAGCAGCTCGCCGAGGAGGGCAAGTCGCGGCACGACCTCGGGCGCGAGGACTTCGTCGAGCGCGTCTGGCAGTGGAAGGAGGAGTACGGCGGCAAGATCCTCGGGCAGATGCGGCGCCTGGGCGACGGCGTCGACTGGGACCGCGAGCGGTTCACCATGGACGAGGGCCTGTCCAAAGCCGTCCAGACCATCTTCAAGAAGCTGTACGACGACGAGCTGATCTATCGGGCCGAGCGCATCATCAACTGGTGCCCGCGCTGTCTGACGGCCATCTCCGACATCGAGGTGAACTACCAGGAGGACGACGGCGAGCTCGTCTCCATCAAGTACGGCGAGGGTGACGAGACGCTCGTCGTCGCCACCACGCGTGCCGAGACGATGCTCGGTGACACCGCCGTCGCCGTCCACCCCGACGACGAGCGCTACCGGCACCTCGTCGGCAAGCGCATCAAGCTCCCGCTGACCGACCGCACCATCCCGGTCGTGGCGGACACGCACGTCGACCCCGAGTTCGGCACGGGTGCCGTCAAGGTCACCCCCGCCCACGACCCGAACGACTTCGCCATCGGGCAGCGCCACGGCCTGGAGTCGCTCACGATCATGGACGAGCGGGCGATCATCACCGTCCACGGCCCCTTCGAGGGACTCGACCGCTACGAGGCGCGCTCCGCCGTCGTCGCCGCGCTGCGTTCGCAGGGCCGGATCGTCGCCGAGAAGCGTCCGTACGTCCACAGCGTCGGACACTGCTCGCGCTGCGGCACCACCATCGAGCCGCGGCAGTCCCTGCAGTGGTGGGTCAAGGTCGGCCCGCTCGCGCAGGCCGCCGGTGACGCGGTCCGCGACGGCCGGGTGAAGATCCACCCCGAGGACATGTCGAAGCGGTACTTCGACTGGGTCGACAACCTCAACGACTGGAACATCTCGCGTCAGCTGTGGTGGGGCCACCGGATCCCGATCTGGTACGGCCCGGGCGGCGAGACGGTCTGCGTCGGCCCCGACGAGCAGCCGCCCGGCACGGAGGCCGAGGGATGGCGGCAGGACACCGACGTCCTCGACACGTGGTTCTCGTCCGGCCTGTGGCCGTTCTCCACGCTCGGCTGGCCCGAACAGACCCCGGACCTCAAGAAGTTCTACCCGACCGACGTCCTGCTCACCGGCCACGACATCATCTTCTTCTGGGTCGCCCGGATGATGATGTTCGGTCTGTACGCGATGGACGGCGAGGTCCCCTTCAAGACCATCGCCCTGACCGGTCTGGTCCGTGACGAGCGCGGCAAGAAGATGTCGAAGTCGTTCGGCAACGTCGTCGACCCGCTCGACTGGATGGACGCGTACGGCTCCGACGCCGTCCGCTTCACCCTGGCCCGTGGCGCCAACCCCGGTACGGACGTGCCGATCGGCGAGGACTGGGTCCAGGCCTCCCGCAACTTCGCCAACAAGATCTGGAACGCGACGCGGTTCGCCCTGATGAACGGCGCGACGGTCGAGGGGCCGCTTCCCGACCCGTCCGAGATGTCGGCGACGGACCGGTGGATCCTCTCCCGTCTCAACAAGACGGTCGCCGAAGTGGACGCCTTCTACGACGACTTCCAGTTCGCGAAGCTCTCCGACACCCTGTTCCACTTCGCGTGGGGTGAGGTCTTCGACTGGTACGTCGAACTGTCGAAGACGACGTTCATGGCGGGCGGCCCGGCCGCGGAGGTCAGCAAGCGGGTCCTCGGCGAGGTCCTGGACGTCACGCTGCGGCTGCTGCACCCGGTCGTCCCGTTCGTCACGGAGACGCTCTGGACGACCCTCACGGGTGGCGAGTCGGTCGTGATCGCGGACTGGCCGAAGGACAGTGGCTTCCGCGACAGCGGCGCCGAGCGGGAGATCGAGGCGCTTCAGCAGGTCATCACGGAGGTCCGCCGCTTCCGTGCCGACCAGGGGCTGCAGCCCGGCCAGCGGGTCCCGGCCAGGCTGACCCTCGACGGGACCGCCCTCGCCCCGCACGAGGCGGCCATCCGTCAGCTGCTGCGCCTCCAGCCCGAGGGCGACGCCTTCACGGCGACGGCGACCCTGCCGGTCGCGGGCACGCAGGTCGCGCTCGACCTCTCCGGCACGATCGACGTGGCGGCCGAGCGCAAGCGGCTTGCCAAGGACCTGGCCGCCGCCGAGAAGGAGAAGGCCCAGGCGAACGGCAAGCTCGGCAACGAGGCGTTCCTCGCCAAGGCCCCGGACCAGGTCGTGGAGAAGATCCGCACGCGGCTCGCCAAGGCCGACGAGGACATCGCCCGCATCCGGACCCAGCTGGAAGGGCTGCCGCAGGCGTAGGCGGCACACGCCGTTGTCGGCTGCCGGCCCGTCGTGGCCTGTCGCGCAGTTCCCCGCGCCCCTGACTAGGGCTGCGCCCTCCCAGGGGCGCGGGGCTCCGTAGACTGGGGGGCGTGAGTGAGCTCCCGCACGACAGCAGTGAGTCCGACCCGTACGACGCCTCGGATCCGTTCGACGAGATCGTCGAGGCGGAGACGGAGCGCGATCCCGATCTCGCCGTGATCGAGGCCGGCAGCCGCACCCTGCGCACGCAGGGCGGACCGCCGCAGTCCGACATCCCCGGTCGCCCGGGCGACCCGGAGACCGACAAGGCGCTGCGCGAGGTGGAGGCCGAGCTCGCCACACGGTGGGGCGAGACCAAGCTGGAGCCGTCCGTGAGCCGGATCGCCGCGCTCATGGACGTGCTCGGCGAGCCGCAGCGGGCGTACCCCTCGATCCACATCACGGGGACGAACGGCAAGACGTCCACGGCCCGCATGATCGAGGCGCTGCTCAGCGCCTTCGACCTGCGCACCGGGCGGTACACCTCGCCGCACGTCCAGTCGATCACCGAGCGGATCAGCCTGGACGGGGCGGCGATCTCCGCCGAGCGGTTCGTGGAGACGTACCGGGACATCCAGCCGTACGTCGAGATGGTCGACTCCCGGCAGGAGTTCCGCCTCTCCTTCTTCGAGGTGCTCACGGGCATGGCGTACGCGGCCTTCGCGGACACGCCCGTCGACGTGGCCGTCGTCGAGGTCGGGATGGGCGGCAGCTGGGACGCCACGAACGTGATCGACGGCGATGTCGCCGTGGTGACCCCCATCGATCTGGACCACACGGACCGGCTCGGTACGACCCCGGGGGAGATCGCCACGGAGAAGGCCGGGATCGTCAAGCAGGACGCGACGGTGATCCTGGCCCAGCAGCCCGTCGACGCCGCCCAGGTGTTGCTCAAGAAGGCCGTCGAGGTCGATGCCACAGTCGCCCGCGAGGGGCTCGAGTTCGGCGTCGTGAGCCGCCAGGTCGCCGTCGGCGGGCAGCTGCTGACGCTCCGCGGTCTCGGCGGGGAGTACGAAGAGGTGTACATCCCGCTGCACGGGGCGTACCAGGCGCACAACGCCGCGGTGGCGCTCGCCGCCGTGGAGGCGTTCTTCGGCGTCGGGTCGCAGCGGCCGGAGCCGCTCGACATCGACACGGTCCGCAAGGCCTTCGCGGCGGTCGCCTCGCCGGGCAGGCTGGAGGTCGTGCGCCGGTCGCCGACCGTCGTCCTGGATGCCGCACACAATCCGGCGGGCGCCCGGGCGACCGCCGAGGGGATCCGTGAGGTCTTCGACTTCAGCCGGCTGATCGGGATCGTCGGAGCGAGCGAGGACAAGAACGTACGAGGGCTGCTGGAGGCCTTCGAGCCGATCTTCACCGAGGTCGTGGTCACGCAGAACTCCAGCCATCGGGCGATGGACGCGGACACGCTCGCCGCTGTCGCCGTCGAGGTGTTCGGGGAGGACCGCGTGCAGGTCGAGCCCCGGCTGGACGACGCGCTGGAGGCCGCGATCACGCTGGCCGAGGAGGAGGCCGAGTACGCGGGCGGTGGTGTCCTCGTGACCGGTTCCGTCATCACGGTCGGCGAGGCCCGGCTGCTGCTGGGGAGGGGCTGAACCGTGCGTACGCTCTGTGCTTCGACGCTGATCGGTGAGTTCTTCGTCATCGGGTTCGCCGGGCTCGTGGCGATGAAGGACCCCGATCTGTCCATGGCCACGGTCTGGACGGTGTGCGGGATCACGATGGTGCTGTGCCTGCTGCTGTGCGGGATGATCACGCGGCCGGGAGGTGTCCAGCTCGGCTGGGCCCTGCAGATCGCGCTGATCGCGAGCGGGTTCGTGGTGCCGGTGATGTTCTTCCTGGGGGCCGTTTTCGCCGCGCTGTGGTGGGCCTCGGTCCACTACGGACGCAAGGTGGAGGAGGCGAAGGCGCGGTTCGCCGCGCAGGCCGAGGCCGGGGGCAACACGGCGTAGGGGTGACTCCGGTTGTCGGGTGCGGGCGGGGTGTGGCCGGTCGCGAAGTTGCCCGCGCCTCTGAACGCAGTTCCCCGCGCCCCTGAAGGACGGGGCTGTGCCTCGACCTCTCCGGCCCGTATACACCTGACGCTGCGTAACACGCACCCGGACACGCCCTGTAGCCTCGTCATCCGCACATCTGTGACCTGAAGGAGCCACCACCGTGAGCCAGCGCACCCTCGTCCTTCTCAAGCCTGACGCGGTCCGTCGTGGCCTGACCGGCGAGATCATCAGCCGTATCGAGCGCAAGGCCGGCTGGCAGATCACCGCGCTGGAGCTGCGCACGCTGGACCAGGACACGCTGGAGCAGCACTACGGAGAGCACAAGGGCAAGCCCTTCTACGAGCCGCTGGTCGCCTTCATGGCTTCCGGCCCGGTCGTGGCGCTGGTCGTCACGGGCGAGCGTGTCATCGAGGGCGTACGGGCACTCGCGGGCCCGACCGACCCGATCGCCGCCGCCCCGGGCTCCATCCGCGGTGACTTCGGCGTGATCGTCCGCGAGAACCTGATCCACGCCTCCGACTCCGAGGAGTCGGCCGAGCGCGAGCTGAAGATCTTCTTCCCGGGCCTCGCGTAGCGGTCGCGGTGACACAGGCCGGGACTGCTCCGTTTCACGCGAACGCACGCGAATCGGAGCGGCTCCGGCCCACGGCGCGCCGTCGGCCGGACGCATCACCCGAACGGCGCCGACGCCGTGTGCCGGCCCGGGACCCGTTTCCGGACGGCGCCGGCGGGTGACCCGCGCGGGGCTGTGCCGCAGGGCCGCTCCCCGCGCCACTGCCCGGGCTCGGCCCGGACAGGTCCCCGAGCCCCGCCCGGCAGGGCCGGGGGAAGACAGACGCCGGACTGCCCCAGCGCCCCCTCGTGCCGGACCGCCCCGCTGGTCACCGCGCGCGACGCGCCCGTACGACCCGGCCCAGGAAGCGGCTGCGCCCGCCGTTGAGGGCCGCCCCACGCGGCCTCCGAGCGAGCCCGTTCCGTCCCGGCCGGTCCTGAGTGCGGCCCGGTGTTCGACCGAACGGGGCTCACCCCTAGGCTGTACGAAAATCTTCTGAAGCCTTGTCGGACAGGTAGGCGTCTGACCTGCGGTCTGCGCAGAATGGTGGCTGTCCGCTGGCATATGCGGAGCGATCGGGGGAACGCGTTCCCCCGATCGCCCGTCTCCACGAGCGAGGCGGCGCGTCATCTGGTGACAATGGCGAAGACCCTCGCGCAGTGTTCGTGCAGGCGAGACTACGATGGAAGTCTTCACGTCACAGCGCTCACCCTCGCCGACCTAAAAAGCCATCAAA
This sequence comes from Streptomyces sp. BV286, assembly GCF_019090165.1. Taxonomy (GTDB): domain Bacteria; phylum Actinomycetota; class Actinomycetes; order Streptomycetales; family Streptomycetaceae; genus Streptomyces. Next base: position 13,215 of record NZ_JAHRIB010000179.1, on the reverse strand, counting down.
AGCTCCACTTGGGAAGGCCAGACGAATCCTGATGGGGAACTCAATGTCGTTCATCGGCCGTGACATGGCTGTCGACCTCGGGACCGCCAACACGCTGGTGTACGTCAGGGGTCGCGGGATCGTACTCAACGAGCCGTCCGTCGTCGCGATCAACACCAACACCGGTGGCATTCTCGCGGTCGGCGCGGAAGCGAAGAAGATGATCGGGCGGACGCCGGGCAACATCGTTGCCGTGCGCCCGCTGAAGGACGGTGTCATCGCCGACTTCGAGATCACCGAGCGCATGCTCCGCTACTTCATCCTGAAGATCCACAAGCGGCGCTATCTTGCCCGTCCTCGCGTCGTCGTCTGTGTGCCCTCCGGCATCACGGGCGTCGAGCGTCGTGCCGTCATCGAGGCGTCGTCCCAGGCCGGCGCCCGCCAGGTGCACATCATCGAGGAGCCCATGGCCGCGGCCATCGGCTCCGGTCTGCCGGTCCACGAGGCGACCGGCAACATGGTGGTGGACATCGGTGGCGGCACCACCGAGGTAGCGGTCATCTCGCTCGGCGGAATCGTCACGGCACAGTCCATCCGCGTGGCCGGCGACGAGCTGGACAACGCGATCATCCAGCACATCAAGAAGGAGTACTCGCTCCTTCTCGGTGAGCGGACGGCCGAGCAGATCAAGATCACGATCGGTTCCGCGTACGACCTCGACAATGACGAACACACCGAAATCCGTGGCCGGGACCTCGTGTCCGGGCTTCCCAAGACCGTCGTCATCTCGGCCGCCGAAGTCCGCAAGGCGATCGAGGAACCCGTCAACGCCATCGTCGACGCGGTCAAGACCACCCTCGACAAGTGCCCGCCGGAGCTGTCCGGCGACGTCATGGACCGCGGCATCGTGCTGACCGGCGGTGGCGCACTCCTGCGTGGCCTCGACGAGCGGCTGCGCCGCGAGACGGGCATGCCGATCCACATCGCCGAGGACCCGCTGGACAGCGTGGCGCTCGGCTCCGGCAAGTGCGTGGAGGAGTTCGAGGCGCTCCAGCAGGTGCTGGACGCCCAGCCGCGCAGATGACGTAACTCTTCGATTCCGCCGTACGAGATGATCCCTTCTCGTACGGCGGATCGTTGATATCGAGGCATAAGCTCCGCACAACACTCGCGGGTTCCGCCCTTCAGGGCGCTCCAGGGCTCTTCGGGACCCTGCTGGACGAGTCACAGACGAAATTCCGACGAGGAAGGCACGGCCGCCGCACGTGAGGGACACACGAGAGAGCCGGCTGCTCTTGGTGCTGCTGATCGCCATCGCGTTCGCCTTGATCACGGTGGACATCCGCGGCGGCGAGGACTCGCCGGTCGACGGTGCCCGGCGGACCGCCGCCACCGTCTTCGGCCCGATCGAGAACGGGGTGTCGTCCGCGGTCAACCCCGTCGGCAACGCGATCCAGGCCGTGAAGGACTCCGGCGACCGCCACGACCGCATCGCCCAACTCGAGCGTGCCAACGCCGGGTTGAAGGCGAAGCTGGGCAGCGACGACCGCAACCGCAGCCGTCTCAAACAGCTCGACAAGATCCTCAGAACGGCCGGCGCGGGCCAGTACGGCATCAAGGGCGCCGAGGTCATCGCCATAGGAGCGGCCCAGGGCTTCTCCTGGACCGTCACCATCGACGTCGGCGCGAACGACGGCATCAAGCGCGACATGACCGTCCTCAACGGAGACGGGCTGGTCGGGCGGGTCACCACGGTGGGGCCCAACACCGCCACCGTGCTGCTCGCCAACGACCCCGACTTCACCGTCGGCACGCGCATGGAGTCCACCGACGAGCTCGGCTTCGCCTCCGGCCAGGGCGACCGCCCGCTGCGCGTGGAACTGCTCAACGGCAAGGCCAAGATCAAGAAGGGCGACCGGCTCGTCACCTTCGGCTCCCAGGCGGACAAGCCGTTCGTGCCCGGCGTTCCCGTGGGCCTGGTGTCCCGCGTCGACCCCTCCGGCGGCGACCTGACCCGCACGCTCTACGTCACGCCGTACGTGTCCTTCACCAAGCTCGACATCGTCGGCGTCGTCGTCCAGGCCCCGCGCAAGGACCCACGGGACGACGTGCTGCCACCCAAACCGAAGCCCACGCCCACGCCGACCGTGACCGTGACGGTCACGCCCTCGGGCGACGTGCCCGCCGACGGCCTGCAGCAAGAGCAGCAAGAGCAGTAGGAGCTGAATTCCCCATGCGCTTCAACCGAATGCTGCTCTCCGCGACGCTGGTGATCGTCGCCCTGGTGGTCCAGGTCAGCGTCCTCGCCCGGCTGCACCTGCCGGGCGCCGTACCGGACCTCCTGCTGCTCACCGTCCTCGGCCTCGCCCTGGTCTACGGCCACGTCGGCGGCGCCCTCGTCGGCTTCGGCGCGGGTCTGCTCGCCGACCTGGCCCCGCCCGCCGACCACGCCGCCGGACGCTACGCCCTCGTGCTCTGCGTCATCGGCTACCTCGCCGGACTCGCCAAACCCGAGAACGGCCAGCTCAAGTCGGCGACGGGCCCCATGGCCGTGGTCGTGGCCGCCGCGGTCGGCTCCACGCTGCTGTACGCGGGAGTGGGCGGCCTCGTCGGCGACACCACCGCCCGCCACGTGGGCCTCAGCAGCCTGCTGTTCACCGCCGCCGTGTACGACCTGCTGCTCGCCCCGTTCGTGGTCCCCGGGATCATGGCCCTGGCCAGACGCGCGGAGAACGATCCACTCGCCGAGACCAACGGCGCAGGCAAGGCGGCCGACGTCACCGCGGGCTGGCTGTCCTCCGGCACGGGCCTGCGCATCGGCAGCCAGCGCGGCGGACTGAGGGTGAAGGCCGCCAGGGCGCGGATGGCCCGTGCGGGACGCATCAAGGGAGTCAAGCGGCTGTGAGCGCGGTGCCCGGCAACAGCACACCGAACGAGGCGAGGGAGGGGGAGCAGTGACCAATATTCCCGAGACCGGCCGGACCCCGCGGGTCCAGATCCGGCTCGTCGTCATCCAGGTCCTCGTCCTGTCCCTCCTCGGCACCCTCGGCGGGCGCCTCTGGTACCTCCAGATCCGCAACGGCGAGGAGTACGCCAAGGAGGCCTCCGGCAACCACGTCCAACAGGTCGTCAGCCCCGCCGTGCGCGGTTCGATCCTGGACGCCCGCGGGGTGCCGATCGCCGACAACGAGACCCGGCTCGTGGTCTCCGCGTCCCGCACCGACCTGCTGAAGATGAAGGACGACGGCGACGCGGTCCTCACCAAGCTGGCCGCCGTCCTCGGAATGAAGGCCACGGACGTGCTGGACAAGGTCCGGCTGTGCGACTCGAAGACGCCGCAGCCGTGCTGGAACGGCTCGCCCTACCAGCCGATCCCGATCACCGACGAGGCCACGCCCAAGCAGGCCCTGCAGATCCGCGAGCGCGCCGAGGACTTCCCCGGCATCACCGCGGAGCCGCAGGCCGTCCGCCGCTACGCCGCCCCCGGCAAGGCCAACACCGCGCAGGTCCTCGGCTATCTCTCCCCCGTCACCGACGAGGAGATCACCAAGGCCGAGAACACCGACTCGCCGTACCTGCGCTCCGACCAGGTCGGCCGGTCCGGCCTGGAGCGCCAGTACGACAAGGAACTGCGCGGCAAGGCCGGCGTCACCCGCTACGAGGTCGACAACCTCGGCCGGGTCATCGGGCAGGCCAAGAGCGACGAGGCCGAGCCCGGCGCGAACGTCGTCACCAGCATCGACTCCCGCGTCCAGCGCGTCGCCGAGTACGAGCTGAACGAGGCGATGAAGGCCGCCCGCGACGTGCACGACAGGAACACCGGCGAGAACTACAAGGCCGACTCCGGTGCCGTCGTCGTCATGGAGAACAAGACCGGCCGGGTCGTGTCGATGGCGTCCAACCCGTCGTACGACCCGAACGCCTGGGTCGGCGGGATCTCCGGCAAGGACTACGCGCGGCTCACCGGCAAGGACTCCAACTACCCGCTCCTGAACCGCGCGATCCAGGGCCAGTCGGCCCCCGGCTCGATCTTCAAGGTCGTCCCGACGGCTGCCGCGATCAACGCCGGCTACTCCTTCAACGGCCCCTACCAGTGCGCCAGTTCGTACTCCATCGGCGGCCAGGTCTTCAAGAACTTCGAGTCCAAGGGGTACGGCCCGATCAGCCTCGGCCGCGCCCTGGAGGTCTCCTGCGACACCGTCTTCTACAGCCTGTCCCACCAGGAGTGGAAGCGGGACGGCGGCATCAAGCCGAACAAGAACGCCAAGGACTGGTTCTACAAGACGGCCCACCAGTTCGGCCTCGGCAAGGAGACCGGCATCGACCTGCCGAACGAGGTCACCGGCCGCGTCCCCGACCGCAAGTGGAAGCAGGACTACTGGAAGGCCAACAAGGACGCCTGGTGCAAGTACGGCAAGAAGGGCGGCTCGTACGCCCAGCAGATCGCGTACGAGAACTGCCTCGAGGGCAACAGGATGCGCGCCGGTGACTCCGTGAACTACTCCATCGGACAGGGTGACACGCTCGTCACGCCGATCCAGATGGCGACGATCTACGGGGCGATCTCCAACGGCGGCACCCTCTACGACCCGACCGTCGGCAAGGCGATCATCAGCCCGGACGGCAAGACCGTCCAGGAGATCAAGCCGAAGTCGCACGGCAAGCTGCCGATGTCGCAGAAGACCCGCGACGAGATAGACGGTGCCCTCGCGGGAGTCGCGACCCGCGGTACGGCCGCCTGGAGGTTCGGCGGCTGGCCGCAGGACGAGATCCCGATGCACGCCAAGACGGGTACGGCCGAGGTCTACGGCAAGCAGACGACCTCGTGGTTCGCCACCTACACCAAGGACTACACGGTCGTCATGACCATCTCCCAGGGTGGTACGGGTTCCGGTGCCTCGGGCCCCGCCGTGCGCAAGATCTACAACGCGCTGTACGGGGTGTCCGAGGACGGCGCGATCGACAAGAAGAAGGCCCTGCTCTACACGCCGCAGAAGGACCTGCCGAAGATCGAGAAGGACGGGTCGATCGACTCCCCGAAGGCCGAGGCGTACCCGCCGAAGAAGGACGAGCAGGCCACCGAGGAGGGGCAGCAGCAGCCGGCGGGCGACGACCCGGCCGCCACGGTGCGCGATCCGAACGCCGGCAACAACCGCGACACCCGCAGGCGCTCGGCCCGCCCGAAGAAGAGGCGGAGGGCCATCGCATGACCGGCGCGAACGGCTTCTCCGTCTCCGGATACGGACCCGAACGAGCCGGCTGGACACGGCTGTTCGCCCGTGACTCGCTGGCCCGCAGACTCGACTGGCCGATACTGTTCTCGGCCATCGCGCTCTCCCTGATCGGCGCGGCCCTCGTCTACTCGGCGACCCGCAACCGCACCGAGCTCAACCAGGGCGATCCGTACTACTTCCTGTTCCGGCACCTGCTCAACACGGGCATCGGCTTCGCCCTGATGATCGGCACGGTCTGGCTCGGCCACCGCACCCTGCGCACGGCCGTGCCGATCCTGTACGGGCTCTCCGTCTTCCTGGTCCTGCTGGTGCTGACCCCGCTCGGCGCGACCATCAACGGCGCGCACGCGTGGATCGTCATCGGCGGCGGCTTCTCGCTCCAGCCCTCCGAGTTCGTGAAGATCACGATCATCCTGGGCATGGCGATGCTGCTCGCGGCCCGGGTCGACGCCGGCGACAAGCCGCACCCCGACCACCGCACGGTCCTCCAGGCGCTCGGCCTGGCCGTCGTACCGATACTGATCGTCCTGCTCATGCCCGACCTCGGTTCGGTCATGGTCATGGTCATCATCGTGCTCGGTGTGCTGCTCGCCTCCGGTGCCTCCAACCGCTGGATCTTCGGCCTGATCGGCGCGGGCGCGCTCGGGGCCATCGCGGTCTGGCAGCTCAAGATCCTCGACGAGTACCAGATCAACCGCTTCGCCGCCTTCGCCAACCCCGAGCTGGACCCGGCGGGCGTCGGCTACAACACCAACCAGGCGCGGATCGCGATCGGCTCCGGAGGCCTGTTCGGCACGGGGCTCGGCAAGGGCTCGCAGACCACCGGCCAGTTCGTGCCCGAGCAGCAGACCGACTTCGTCTTCACGGTCGCGGGCGAGGAACTCGGCTTCGTCGGCGCCGGACTCATCCTGGTCCTGCTGGGCGTCGTCCTGTGGCGGGCCTGCCGCATCGCCCGCGAGACGACCGAGCTGTACGGCACGATCGTCGCCGCCGGGATCATCGCCTGGTTCGCCTTCCAGTCCTTCGAGAACGTCGGAATGACCCTCGGCATCATGCCGGTCGCGGGCCTGCCACTGCCCTTCGTCTCGTACGGAGGTTCGTCGATGTTCGCGGTCTGGGTGGCGGTCGGGCTGCTGCAGTCGATCAGGGTGCAGCGGCCGATGTCGGCATAGCCGTTCCACTGGGTTGCGCCGGTGGGGTGCGGTGAATTTCTGCGTGCAGGTCGTTCGTGGCCGGGCGCGCCGTTCCCCGCGCCCCTTACGGGGCCCGGGGAACGGCATCTAGATTCAGGTCATGGTGGACACCAAGCGGGAGATCGAGCGTAAGTACGAAGCCGATGAGGACACCGGACTGTCGGAGCTGCCGGACCTGACGCGTGTCCGGGGCGTCTCGGCCGTCGTCGACAAGGGCGTCGCCGAACTGGACGCGACCTACTACGACACGGCCGACCAGCGCCTCGCCGCCGCGTCACTCACCCTGCGCCGCCGCACCGGGGGCGACGACGCGGGCTGGCACCTGAAACTCCCGGTGTCCGACGGCGTACGGGACGAGATCCACTCCCCGCTGTCCGACACCGTGCCCCACGCCCTCACCGCCCTCGTCCGCTCCCGGGTGCGCGACGCCGAACTCGTCCCCGTCGTACGGCTGTTGTCGTCCCGCGACGTCCGCCACCTCGTCGACGACGCCGGGGGACTGCTCGCCGAGATCAGCGTCGACCGCGTACGGGCCGAGCGGCTCAGCGGCGGCGACGGCACCACCGCCTGGACCGAGATCGAGGTCGAGCTGGCGGACGACGGCGACCCCGCCTTCCTCGACAAGGTCGAGAAGAAGCTGCGCAAAGCCGGAGTCTCGCGCTCCAGGTCCGCCTCCAAGCTGGCCAGGGCGCTGGAGGAGACGGGCCGCAAACCGCGCCGGAAGGCCGTCGTCGGGGCGGCGCCGGTCACCGCGGGCGACCACGTCCTCGCCTACGTCCGGGCCCAGCGCGACGCGATCGTCGCACTCGACCCGGCCGTCCGGCGGGACGTCCACGACGCGGTGCACAGCATGCGCGTCGCCACCCGCAGACTGCGCGGCACCTTCCGCTCGTACGGCAGCATCCTGGACCGGGCCGTCACCGACCCGATCCGCGACGAACTGAAGTGGCTGGCGGGGGAGCTGGGCGTCGACCGCGACCAGGAGGTCCTCACCGAACGGCTGACGGCGGCCCTCGACGAACTGCCGGCCCCGCTGCTCGCCGGGCCCGTCCGTGAACGCCTGCACACCTGGGCGCACGACCGCCGGGCCGGCTCCCGGAGCCGGCTGATCGCGGTCCTCGACGGCGGACGCTACCTGGACCTGCTCGTCGCCCTCGACTCCCTGCTCGCCACGCCGCCCCTGCTGAAGGCCGCCGCGGGCACCACGGACAAGGCGATCACGAAGGCGCTGCGCAAGGACTTCGACAAGCTGTCGGAGCTGGTCGGCAGGGCCGTGGAGCTGCCGACCGGAACAGTCCGCGACCTCGCCGTCCACGAGGCCCGCAAGAAGGCCAAGCGCACCCGTTACGCGGCCGAGCTCGCCGCTGCCGTACTCGGTGGACCCGCGAAGCGCCTGGTCAGCGACATGAAGTCCCTCCAAGGACTGCTCGGCGAGCACCAGGACAGCGTGATGACCAGGGAGGCACTGCTCGACCTGGCGGCCGAGGCGTACACGGCGGGGGAGAGCGGCTTCACCTACGGGGTCCTGTACGGGCGTGAGGAGCGGACCGCCGCAGCGGTGGAGGCCGGACTGCCGGCGGCGTGGGAGGCGGTCAGGAGCAGAGCGGCCCTGTGAGCGGCCCGCGAGGAGCCCCGGGCACGGCCCGGGCCCGCCGGGGAGGAACCCGGCGGGCCCTGCTCCGAACGGCGGACGGGGGGTGCCTCCGGGCGCGTTACGCTTGAGGATCACCCCCGTCAGCTCACGAAGGTTCGCCAGATGCCTGCCGAAACCGCTGTGTCCGTGTTTCCACAGCTCGAAGCTCTGCTCCCGCATGTGCAGAAGCCGATCCAGTACGTCGGCGGAGAGCTCAACTCCACGGTCAAGCCCTGGGAGGCCTGCGACGTCCGCTGGGCGCTCATGTACCCGGACGCGTACGAGGTCGGACTGCCCAACCAGGGCGTCATGATCCTCTACGAGGTCCTGAACGAGCGCGAGGGCGTGCTCGCCGAGCGCACGTACAGCGTGTGGCCGGACCTCGAGGAGCTGATGCGTGAGCACGGCGTCCCGCAGTTCACGGTGGACAGCCACCGGCCGGTCAAGGCCTTCGACGTCTTCGGCCTGTCCTTCTCCACGGAGCTGGGCTACACGAACATGCTGACGGCGCTGGACCTGGCGGGCATCCCGCTGGAGTCCAAGGACCGCACGCTCGACGACCCGATCGTCCTGGCCGGCGGCCACGCCGCGTTCAACCCCGAGCCGATCGCCGACTTCATCGACGCGGCGATCATCGGCGACGGCGAGCAGGCCGTGCTCGACATGACCGAGATCATCCGGGCCTGGAAGGCGGAGGGCAGGCCGGGCGGCCGCGAGGAGGTCCTGTTCCGCCTCGCGAGGACCGGATCGGTGTACATCCCGGCGTTCTACGACGTCGAGTACCTGCCCGACGGCCGTATTGCCCGCGTCGTCCCCAACAGGTCGGGTGTCCCGTGGCGCGTGTCCAAGCACACGGTCATGGACCTGGACGAGTGGCCCTACCCGAAGCAGCCCCTCGTGCCGCTCGCGGAGACGGTCCACGAGCGCATGTCGGTGGAGATCTTCCGCGGCTGTACGCGCGGCTGCCGCTTCTGCCAGGCGGGCATGATCACCCGCCCGGTCCGTGAGCGCTCCATCACGGGCATCGGCGACATGGTCGAGAAGGGCCTGAAGGCCACGGGCTTCGAGGAGGTGGGCCTGCTCTCCCTCTCCTCGGCGGACCACTCGGAGATCGGCGACCTCGCCAAGGGCCTGGCGGACCGGTACGAGGAGGACAAGATCGGTCTGTCCCTCCCGTCCACCCGGGTCGACGCGTTCAACGTGGACCTGGCCAACGAGCTGACCCGCAACGGCCGTCGCTCGGGTCTCACCTTCGCCCCCGAGGGCGGCTCCGAGCGCATGCGCAAGGTCATCAACAAGATGGTCTCGGAGGACGACCTCATCCGGACGGTCTCGACGGCGTACGGCAACGGCTGGCGCCAGGTCAAGCTGTACTTCATGTGCGGCCTGCCGACGGAGACCGACGAGGACGTCCTCCAGATCGCGGACATGGCGATGAACGTGATCGCCGAGGGCCGCAAGGCCTCCGGCCAGAACGACATCCGCTGCACGGTGTCCATCGGCGGCTTCGTCCCGAAGCCCCACACGCCGTTCCAGTGGGCCCCGCAGCTGTCGGCGCAGGAGACGGACGCCCGCCTGACGAAGCTCCGCGACAAGATCCGCGGCGACAAGAAGTACGGCCGCTCCATCGGTTTCCGCTACCACGACGGCAAGCCCGGCATCGTCGAGGGCCTGCTCTCCCGCGGCGACCGCCGCATCGGCTCCGTCATCCGCGCCGTCTACGAGGACGGCGGCCGCTTCGACGGCTGGCGCGAGCACTTCTCGTACGACCGCTGGATGCAGTGCGCCGAGAAGACGCTCCCCGACCTCGGGGTGGACGTCGACTGGTACACCACCCGTGAGCGCACCTACGAGGAGGTCCTCCCCTGGGACCACCTCGACTCCGGTCTCGACAAGGACTGGCTCTGGGAGGACTGGCAGGACGCGCTCGACGAGACCGAGGTCGACGACTGCCGGTGGACGCCCTGCTTCGACTGCGGCGTGTGCCCCGCGATGCAGACGGAGATCCAGGTCGGCCCGACCGGCAAGAAGCTGCTGCCGCTGACGGTGAAGAAGCCGGCGGTCAGCGGGCACGTGCACTGACCGACGCCTTTCGCAGGCCCCGCCGGCGGCGAGCCGGGGGGCGGGCGGGGACAAAAGCCGCGGCTCTGCATCCGTTGGGGCCGCTCGCGCGTCTTCGTGGACATGGACCTGGAGAAGTCACCGCCGCCCGCGTCACCCGAGCCGCCCGGGGTGCGCGCGTCGCCGGAGCCGTACGCGGGCTCCCGCGCGCCCGCGCCGCGGGGTGACCCCGCTCCCGGCGGATGTCTCGCCGTCGCGATCCGCATTCCGGTGCGGATCGTGGTGTTCGTGCTGGTGGTGCCCGTCCGGATGGCGTGGGACGCGCTGGTCGTCGGCGGCCGGTTCCTCAACGACATCCTGTTCCGGCCGCTCGGCCGGGCGTTCATGTGGGTGTTCGCGCCGGTCGGGCGTGCCGCGGCGTGGCTGCTCGAAGGCATCGCGACCGTCGTCGCGTGGCTGCTGACCGGGCTCGGGTACGGGCTGACGTGGCTGTGCAAACTGGTGTTCGTCTGGCCGTGGGTGGGGCTGTGGCGTTACGTGGTGGTGCCCGTGAGGCGAGGGCTCGCCTGGCTCGGGCACGTACTGCTCGTCGTCCCCGCCCGGTGGCTGTACGCGTGGGTGCTGACGCCTGTCGGGCACGGCGTCGTGTGGGCGCTGCGGGGGCTCGGGGCCGGATGCGCCTGGCTGTGGCGTATGTCGGTGGTCGCGCCCACGGGCTGGCTGTACCGGGCTCTCCTCGCGCCGACCGGCCGGGGCATCGCCTGGGCCGCCCGCGGGCTGTGGGCCGGTGTCGTGTGGGCCTCCAGCGGGTTGTGGGCCGGCATGACATGGATCGGCGGGGGACTGTGGGCCGGCATGACATGGCTGGGCCGAGGTCTCTGGACCGGCGTCTCATGGGTGGGCCTGGGGGTCTGGGCAGGGGTGTCCTGGCTCGCCATGGTCATCGGGACCCTCCTGCGGTGGATCTTCGTCGTGCCCCTCGTCGCCTTGTGGCGCTGGGTGCTCGCGCCGGTCGGGCGGGGTGTCGCCGTGGTCGCGCGGGAGATCGGCGAGGCCCTGGGGCACGCGTGGCGGGTCGCCGGGTACGTGTCGCTGGCCGTCGGGCGCTTCCTCGGACGACTCTTCCGGTGGATCTTCGTCGAGCCGGTGCGGTGGGCGTACCGGAGCGTGTTCACTCCGATGGGGCACTTCGTACGGGATGCCGTCTGGCGGCCCGCCGCGGAGGCCGCCCGCAGCGTGGGCCGCACCACCCGGCAGGCCCTGGCGAGCGCCCGGGAGACGGCACGGCAGACCAGGGCCGACATCCGGCGCATGCTCTTCGGAGCCCCGCGCGAACCCGAGCCGGTGCCCCTGGCCGGACCCCGGGCGGAACCGGTACCGGTACGCCTGGTCAAGCCCGCCGGGACCGTCCGGCCGGAGCCGGACCGCTCCCGACGGGAACCGCCGGCCGCCGGGACACGTACTCTAGGTAGCAGTACGACCGCACTCACGAAGGACTGAACGACACTGGGCAAGCGACAGCCCGAAGGCCCGCCGCCCGCACCCGCGGTGCAGCGCATCCGACTGCGCTACACCAAGCGCGGCCGCCTCCGGTTCACCAGCCACCGCGACTTCCAGCGTGCCTTCGAGCGCGCGTTGCGCCGCGCCGAGGTGCCCATGGCGTACTCGGCAGGGTTCACGCCGCACCCGAAGGTGTCGTACGCCAATGCCGCACCCACCGGCACGGGCAGTGAGGCCGAGTACCTGGAGATCGCGCTCACCGACACGCGCGACCCCGACACACTGCGCGAGCTCCTCGACGAGTCGCTGCCCACCGGGCTCGACATCATCGACGCGGTGGAGGCCCGTACCTCGGGTCTCGCCGACCGGCTCACCGCGTCCGTGTGGGAACTGCGTCTCGACGGCGTGTCCCCCGAGGACGCGGAGCGCGCGGTCGACGCCTTCCTGGCGGCCGAGACCGTCGAGGTCCAGCGCAAGGCGAAGAACGGCATGCGCACCTTCGACGCCCGCGGCGCCGTCGCGGGTCTGGAGGCGCACAGCGCACCGCCGGAGGCGCACGGTCCCCAGGCCGATAGGCCGACCGACCAGGCCTGTGCGATACTGCGGCTGGTTGTTCGGCACGTGACGCCTGCCGTTCGACCCGACGACGTTCTGTCCGGTCTCCGAGCTGTGGCCGACCTGGCGCCGCCGGTCCCCGCAGCGGTGACCAGGCTGGCGCAGGGGCTGTTCGATGAAGAGACCGGCACGGTGACCGACCCGCTCGCGCCCGACCGCGAGGCAGCAGCATCCGCCCCGAATGCGTTTTCCGGGGACACCGCTTCTGCCGCCGCGAAGGCGTCGGCGTAAGGAAGGTCCCGCGTAGGGACGTACGTCGAAGCGCCGCCCTCGTATCCGGGAGCCACCTGGGTCGGGCAGCGCACCGACCAGAAGACTTTCGCCAGGCCGTACGCACACAGGGCGTACGGAACCGGCGAGACAGGACACAGAGAGCTCCCGTGCGGCGCCCGCGCCCCCGGACGGCGGCACCGCGCATCGCGCGAGCCGCGGACGTCACCGGATCTGCGGCGCCCGGGAGCCTGACGGGAGATCCACCCGCATGCTTGAGCCGACCGAACCCACCGAGTCCGCAACGGGCTCCGAGAACAGCACCCCGAGCGACACGCTGCCGCCGCGCCGGCGCCGTCGTGCCGCTTCCCGCCCCGCGGGACCACCCTCGGCGAACGCCGAGGGTGCAGCCGAGGCCGAGACCACTGCGCCGGCCATACCGGCTGTGACCTCCGCCGACCTCGCGACAGAAGAGGCGCAGGAGACCGAAGAGGCGGCTGCGGCCACCGGGGCGGCCGCCCCGGGCCAGGCTGCCGACGAGGCGCCGGCCGCCGAAGCCGCTCCGGCTCCGCGTCGCCGTCGTGCCTCGCGTCGGGCGTCCGCCCCTGCGGGTGCGCCGCAGACGGCTGAGGCCGAGGCTGCTCCGGTGGCCGTTGAGACTCCCGCGGCCGCCGAGCCCGTCGTTGAGGAGGCGCCTGCCGTCTCCGAGGCCGAGGTCGAGGCTGCTCCGGCTCCGCGTCGCCGTCGTGCCTCGCGTCGGGCGTCCGCCCCTGCGGGTGCGCCGCAGACG
>NZ_JAHRIB010000178.1 GCF_019090165.1 Streptomyces sp. BV286 | reverse complement strand
AGACGACGTTTCCTTTGGCGAGGAGAGTCGTTGTGTTGGTATGACAAGTCTTGCTGAGCATCTGGTCTCGGATGAGTTGTGGGAGCTGTTTCGGCGGGTGGTGCCGGAGACGGTGGTGGTGCGTCCGCAGGGCGGGGGCCGTCGGCGGGCCGGGGACCGTGAATGCCTGACCGCGATCGTGTTCGTGGCCACGTCGGGCTGTTCCTGGCGGCAGTTGCCGCCGGTGTTCGGGCCAGTCTGGCCCACCGTCTACCGACGTTTCGCGCGGTGGACTCAGCAGCGTGTGTGGGCTCGCCTGCACCGCGTCATCCTCGATGAACTCGGTGCTCAGGGGGGATTGGACTGGTCACGATTCGCCGTGGACTCGGTCAGTGTCCGCGCCCTCAAAGGGGGCAGTTGACGGGACCGAATCCGACCGACCGCGGCAAGTTGGGATCGAAAATCCATCTTGTCGTCGACCGTGCCGGCCTGCCCGTCTCTGTCGCGATCTCGGCCGCCAACACCCACGACAGCCTGGCCCTGCAACCGCTGGTCATGGGGATCCCGCCGGTCCGCAGTCCTCGCGGTCCGCGGCGTCGCCGGCCGGCAAAGCTCCACGGCGACAAGGGCTACGACTATCCCTACCTGCGTCGATGGCTCCGTGAGCGGAACATCGTTCCTCGCATCGCCCGCCGCGGTGTCGAGAACTCACAACGCCTGGGCCGACACCGCTGGGTGGTCGAGCGCACCATGTCCTGGCTCAGCGGATGCCGCCGCCTCCACCGACGCTACGAACGCAAGCCCGAACACTTCCTGGCCTTCACCGCCATCGCCACCAGCCTCATCAACCACCGCCGACTCACCAAGTGAAACGACGTCTAAGCGGTGCGTCGCTGATAGGCGAGGTCCACGATGCTGACGGCGGCCGTACACAAGCACCGTGCCGTCTGAGGGGGTCCTGCCCGACTATTCGTCCGTTCGCACGGTCCACCTCCACGGTGCCGGCACCCAGGTGCTGGCGCGGTGAAACCAATCAGCACCTCTCACGACGGCGTACGCAACGGTGGGCAATGGATGCCATTGTTTCCTGGGCTGCAGCTGCGAAACGCAAGAGTCGGCGCAGGAGGCGCGGATGGTATCCAGCAGAGTCTCGTGCGAGGGTGAGGAATTAGGGTGCGGGATGTGGCATGGCACGTTGTTGGAGTGGCCGAGCGGGTCCGCTCGGATGCGTGCGGGGATAGCGCCTGCTTCCAGGCAACAGCTACCTAAGTGAGCGACCCTCGCACCGCGTCTACCAGCGCGTGCGCGCGCATATCGTCAGCTCCCCCGACGACGTGGTTCATCACGTAGCTGAAGGCAATGCCCTGCCGAGGGTCGGCGAAGCCTAGTGAGCCGCCTCTGCCAGTGTGGCCGAAGGAGTTCGGCCCGATCATGGGGTTGGTCTCGGTAGGCAACATGTACCCGGAGCTGAATCGGCTCGGGATCAGCATCACCTGGTCCTTCCCCTTGGCCTGCTCCTTGGTCGCCGACTGCAGGGTTTCGAGAGTAAGCAGGCGCACGTCGTCCACCTTGCCGATCAGCGCGGCGTACATGCGCGCCAGTGCGCGTGCGGTGCCGACGCCGTTGGAGGCTGGGAGTTCGGCGGCCTGCACGTCGGGGGAGTCGAAGTCGATCTCGGAGGGGTCGGTGACTGCGTACGCCCTGTTGCTGAACGACTGCGGATCCCGCCACGCGGCCACCTGTTCGCAGAGTTCCTCGGGCACCGCCTCGGCAGGCACGGCGGTCAGGTCCACGGCCGGCCGCTGGTACACCATGCGGCTGACTCGGTTGCGTTGTTCCACGGGCAATCCGATGAAGAAGTCGAGCCCGAGGGGGGCGGCGATCTCCTCGGCGAAGAAGCGGCCCGGCGTCCGGCCGGACGCCCGGCGGATCACTTCGCCGACGAGCCAGCCCCATGTCCGACCGTGGTATCCGTGTGCCGTGCCTGGAGTCCACTGGGGACGCTGAGCGGCAAGTGCGGCCGCCATCGGGTGCCAGGCCAACGCCTCATTCAGCGGGACGGGTTGGTCCAGTGTGATCAAGCCGGCCTGGTGGGACAGCAGCCAGCGCACCGGGATGTCTGCCTTGCCGTTCGCGGCGAACTCCGGCCAGTACTTCGCCACCGGCGCGTCCAGGTCCAGCGCGCCGCGCTCGGCCAGCATGTGCGCCGCGGTCGCGGTTGCCCCCTTGGTTGCCGAGTAGACGAGCTGCAGGGTGTCCCGCGTCCACGGCCGACCAGTCTCGGGGTCGGCAATGCCACCCCACAGGTCCACCACCGGGTGGCCGTACTGGTACACGCACACCGCCGCGCCGATGTCCCCGTGCTGGGAGAAGTTCGCTGCGAACGCCTCACGAACCGGTTCGAACCCAGCCGCGATCTCACCGTGGATCGTCGTCATGCCGTCCATCCTGGCATTCGGACTGTGTGCTCCGAGGGGGTGGGTTCAGCCTGGAAGTCCGAGGGGTGACGGTCATGCCGCGACGGGCACGGCCTGAAGGCGCTCGCGGAACTCACGCACAGCGGGGACGGACTTGCGCGGTTCGAGGTGTGCGGAGAACTCCTTCAAGCGGTCCAGTGCCCGTACGGAACTGACGCTGCTCTCCAGGAGTTCGGTGCCGTAGTTCGCGGCGTCAAGCGCCCCGTCCAGGTCACCGCCAGCGAGCCGGGCTTCGGCCAGACGACTGGAGCGTACGGCCTTGTCCCGAGGAGCCGCGCTCTTCACGGAGATCTCCAGGGATCCCGTCGCGCGCTCCACCTGCCCGGATCGCAGCAGGACCTTGCCCTCGGTCGACTTCAGCTGGGCTTCACCGAACCAGTTGAGCCAGTCCGGGTTTTCCTGCGTCGTGTGGCGCTCCCAGTGGGACACAGCGCGGTTGAGCGCTGTTCCGGCGTTCCGGTGGTCGCCGTCGCGGGACAACGCCTCGGCCTTGTGCAGGTAGAGGAAGGACTGGGTGTACGGCGACAGCGTGCGAGGGGCGTTGTCGATGGCGGTCGAGATGAGGGCGACGCGCTCCGCGGTCCGTCCGGCCTCGGAGACGTGAACGCCCATCTCCGCGAGGATGAAGGCGCCGAACGTGTCATCGCCGGCGGTACGGGCGCTGCGCAGGGCTCCGACGTAATACCGCTGGCCAGCGGAGCGCAGCCCGGCGTCGTAAGCCATCCAGCCAGTCAGGTGCGACACCCGGGCCGCCAGGGCATAGAGGCGGAGGCGGACGCTCTCCGTGTACCGGCCGGTGCTGAGGAGGCCGGTGACGAGGGCGAGATCGCCGCGTGCCTGCTCCAGGAGCGTGGCGCCGCCAAGTTGGTCGTCGAGGGTACGGAGCGTGCTGATGCGCTGCTCGATCGTCGAGACCATCGTGTCCGTGACCTGATCCCCGCCCAAGGCCGAGGCGAAGGCGGACGGCGCGTCCACCCAGCTCGCCGCAAGGCCCGTCAGGGCGGCGCCGGTGATGGTGAGAAAGCCCCGGCGATCCATGCGGCCACTCCCGACGAGTTCGGACAACGCCTCAACGGTACCGGCCTCGGTCCACGGGGCGGTGAGTCCCGTGACCTCCCAAACCGGAAGCCATCGGGGCCAACCTTCCTTGCGCGCCTGCTCGTACGGGACGCGCAGGAGGTCGGCGAGTACGTGCTGGGCGTCGGCGTCCGGCTCCTGTCCCTGTTCCCACTTCCATACGGTGGTCCGGTTGGTTGCGAGCGGGATTCCGAGTGACCTCCCGTGCGCCTGCATGAGTCGGGCGAACTCGGCCTTCCCCCACCCGCGAGTCTGGCGGAGGAAGCTCAGCGGGTGGACTGCCAACGGCTCACCAGGCATGTCATCGCTCCCGTCATCCCCTCGCGGCGTAGTGGGGAGGCTACTTCGCGTGGCCGCGTACGGGGAGGGCGTCCCCATGAGGAACCCCCTAGAAACGTTCCGCCTTGCTGGCTGCGGCCGTTGACTGAGTATCAGCCGTCCACGGAACCCGAGCAGGGCGACCACTCCTGGAACGGTTCTCAGATCGGCGGCTCCGCCCCTGCTTCCCCGTCGGGGACGGAGCCGCTCTCCAACTCCTTGGAGGCGTCCGCCATGCCCACGCTCGTCCATCGGTTTGTCCTCGCGGGTGAGGAAAGGGAAGTGTCCCTCGCCCGGCGCACGGTCGTCGACAAGGTGCGTGCGTGGGGTGTGCCGTTGGACGACGAGACGGCTGACGCTATCCGTCTTGTCGCCTCTGAGCTCATCACCAACGCCGTGGTCCACGGGAGAGGGCCCGTCACCGTAGCGCTGTACCACCGCTCTGGTCGCTTGGTGATCGACGTCCTTGACGCCAATCCTTCTGCCCCACAGACGAGTTGTGCCCATGCCGACGCCGAGAGCGGGCGTGGCTTGGCACTGGTCGAGGTTCTCGCTTCGCGGTGTGCCTGGGAGCCTGTCGGCCGGGGGAAGCGCGTATGGGCGGAGATCGCGCTGCCCAAGGCGGCGCCCGCCATCCGAGCAGCCGTTCTGCGCAGGTTATTCGTACTACGGCCGAAGCAGGGCGTGGGAGCCGAGCCTGAGTCGCTCTCCCTGGCGGTCGCGTGATGGGGCGGCACGCTTTACGAGCGAATCCGCTTCCTGATCCCGACGTGGTCTTCCGGCCTACCCGCCGCGACATCGACCCCGTCACCAGGGAGCCCACTGACTACACGCTATGGGATCGCCACGAATGGCAGGCCCGCGGCGAGTGCTGGCTGTGGTGCGGACGTGACGACGTCGAGGTGACGTGGATCGGGCCCGTCCGGTCGAGCGGCCTGCACGCGGCCCTCTACGCCTGCCGTGCGTGCTTGTACGAACTGGACCAGCGCGTTCTGGAGATCAACATGCGCGAGGACGCCGACGGTCTGCCGATTGACCGCTGACCTGACCTGCCCTGTCCGGTGGCGCCGGACTGCAGCTCATCGCGCGCCCAATGACCGCCGCCCCACGGCAACCCCCTCCTCCCATAGCCGTGGGGCGGCCATCGACCTCCCGTCGGAATCCCAGCGGGAGAACCGAAAAGGAAGGAGCACGAGGTGACCGAGCCCACGACACCGCCTCCGGCCCGGAGCAGCCTCCTGGTGGCGGTGAAAGAGCTGACCGCCGTCCACGACCGCTACGACAGCCTCCGGTCGGACAACCAGGGCAGTTCCGGCGACGCGCCGTGGCCGGGCGGCGACGGCAACCTGCACGACAGCGAGTAGGCACCAAGCGGTGAGGGCCGGCGTGGTCGGCCGCACCGACCCTCACCGTGTCCGCATCAGTGGTCGAACCCATGGAGGACGCACGATGGAACACCGGTTGATCAGCGCCATCGAGGCAGCGCTCGGATGGACTGGAGCCGAAGAACTCGGCAAGGACTTCGTACGCGGGAGCATGGACGACCCCGCACTCGTCTCCCGCATCATGACCCCGAACCGCCTGCTTGACGTAGCGATGCGCAGGAGCCTGAACCGCCCGCAGTTCCGGTGCTTCCAGAAGGGCGAGGAGGTCCATCCGGCCATCTACTACACCGACAGCGTCAGCCCCCGCGGCCAGAGCATCTCCATGGTCAACGTGCGCAGCCTGGGCAGGCTCCTGGGCGAAGGCGCGACGGTGATCATGGATCAGGCCAACGTCTTCGATCCGACGATGGAGGTCGCCTGCCGGGCCCTGCAGTGGTGGTCCCGCGAGCGAGTTCAGGTCAACGCGTACCTGACGACGAACGACGCCTCCGGCTTCCCCCTGCACTGGGACGACCACGATGTCGTCATCGTCCAGCTGGCCGGTGAGAAGGAGTGGGAGGTCCGCGCGACCTCCCGCGCGGTACCGATGTACCGGGACGCCGACCCCAACAGCACTCCGAGCGACGAGATCATCTGGTCCGGCCTGATGCGGACCGGCGACGTCATGCACATTCCGCGGGGCCACTGGCACCAGGCGACACGGACCGGTAGCGGCTCCGGCAAGAGCCTTCACGTCACGTTCGGCATCACCAAGCGCACAGGGGCGAGCTGGCTCGCGTGGCTGGCCGACTGGTGCCGTGAGCGCGAGATCTTCCGCCACGACCTCGACCGGCGGCACGGAACCGGCAGCGAAGCCCTGACCGAGGCCGCCGCCCAGCTGATCAGCGAGCGCCCGCCGGCCGACTTCTTCGACGCATACGAGCAGGCGACGACCCTGCCCCGGCACGTGCCGTTCCTCGACATACTCGGGCCGCTCGACGCCGTGGTGTGCACCACCCATTTCCCGCCCCAGATTCAGGAGCACGGAGAGACCGTCGACATCGTGGCCTCAGGGAAGAAGCTCACCCTCGCGGCCAAGGCACTGCCCGCTCTGCGTCTGCTGCTGAGCGGCAGGCCGGTAGAGCTGGAACAGGCCGCGGCCGTCGCCGGGGCCGAAGTGGCGGAGGTCGCCGAGATTCTGGTGAAGGAGGAGCTGTGCGCAGTACTGACCCCCGAGTTGTCCTCGGGCTACACCGGTCTCGTCACGAACGCCGACTCCTGACCGGGGCGCTCGACCTCGGCGTCACGGCACTCGACACCAGCACCAACTACCTCGGCTTCCGTTCGCATCAGGTCCTGGCGCAAACGGCCAGCGACTTGCTGCCGAAGTTCACCGTCTCCACGAAGGTGGGCTACTTTCCGGCACCGGGCGGGGCGGAGCATTCCTTGGACCCCGTACGTCTGCACGCGGCCATGGAACAGGCCGCCGAGGACCTCGGGCGGGAGCCGGACCTGGTGTTCCTGCACAACCCGGAGCATTCGCTCTGTGCAGCCGCCCCTCATAACCAGGACGCGCTGGTACAGGCGTGCGCCACTCTCGACGCGGCCGTGGAGAAGGGACTCTGCGCCGCCTGGGGCGTCGCGTCCTGGGACCCGTCACCGCTGCTGAGCCTGATCGACACGACCGCACCGAGGCCGGCGGTCCTCATGGTCCGCGCCGGCTTGCTGGTAGGAGACAGGACGCTGGACGCTGCGGATGCCCTCACCGAGGCATGGGGCCTGGAGGGCGGCGAGGTGTGGGGGATGAGTCCTTTCGGGGGCAGTACCAGCACTCCGGTGTGGGACAGGATCGACCCACGCGTCTTCCTCCGGGACGACAGCCGACTATCCCGCGTACAGGCAGCGTTCAGAGCCGCCTACCACCTCCCGCGGGTCGGCACCGTCGCCGTGGGGACCGATGAGCCCGCCCATCTCGGCGAACTCGTCGGCGCCCTGGCGGGTGGGGTCGACGAGCGGACCGTCCAGGAATACCGGAGCCTCCTCCGAGACCTCTCACGCGCTCAGCCCGCCTGAAGCTCCTCGATGACCTGCTCAGCCATGCGCCGGGCGGGTTCCAGCCGAGGGTCCTCCGGGTGCGCGTACGGCCCGAGGATCTTCGAACAGGCGAACAACGTCATCAACTTGCCGTCCCGGCTCTCGAAGTCTGACCGGCGCTCGCGCCTCACACGATCGGCCAGAGCCGGGACCGCAAGAGAACTCGCCCACAGGGAAGACGAATCCAGCCCCAGCGGCGCGCTTCCCCAGTCCTCCCAGTCGAAGAGACTGAACGTTGGAGCCGTCATGTTGGCCCAGTTCAGGTCAGCGTGGGCCGGCACCCACCGCTCCACAGTTGTATCGAAGTCGCCGGAGAAGACCCCGCGGATGGACTCGGTGACGAGGGCCTGCGTGATGGTGTTGGAGTCCGGTGTGGCGATCCGCCTGGTGGCCTGTGCCGACAGAACGTCCAACGAGGCGTTCAACGCCTCCCACCAGTCGTCCGTCAGCTCCGGGGCCTCACTCAAGATGGCGCTTCCGACGGGAGCCCCCGGCAGGAGGCCGGTTTCGTCGGCCCGCCACATCGCCGGCTCGTCCATGTCCCGCCAGACCACACATCCGTGCCACTCAGGCTGGGCGATGCCCTCTAGACGTGCGGCACTTTCGGTGCCGTTCCATCCCTGATCGGGGATCCTCTCGAGCGAGCGCCGCTCGATCCGCACCCAGGTGTCGCGGACCGTCCTGGCTCCCACGGATCGGCGTTTGCGCACCACCGTGTCCGGGAGCAAGTGCACCTGCAGAGATCGCTCGACGCGACTAAGAACCTCGTCCACCTGCTGCACTCGTAGATCAACAGCCTGACCCGTGGAGACCGAGAGCGTCATGGAGGCGACCGTAGCAGTGGAGCGGTCGGAAGTGCCCGTCGCCGAGGGACGTGCGGTAGGGCCAGCCACTTCAGAACCCGGTTGTGCCCTTTGCGGGGCAGCTACAAGCTTCGGTGGTTTCGGCGACCTGTGACTTCATCGCGGGACGGTAGCCAACACGACTTGGCTCACGGTGGCAGATCAAGAGAACGGATACGGCGATCAAGATCACCTGGTAAACGGTCAAGATCGCTTGTCAGGGACAGCCGCGCAAACCAGGCGCCGTACATCGCAGGGCCCGGAACGCAGCGGAGTCACTCGACTGCATAGACAGCGAAGCTAGTCCGAGCAGGTCAGCGGCTTCCGTCGGACTAACTTCCCTGTCAACAGACACCAGTTCTGTCCTTTGACAACGAAGTTAGTCGTGTGCGAGCTGCTGACCTGGGTCGACCAGATTGGATGTCGGCGAGTCGTGTCCCGTCTCAATGGATCTGATCCGGGGTAAGGGGTGCGACCTGCGGCGACCAGATCAGTTGAGACGGAGAGCCGTCGTGCGGCAGCACACCTTCCGCTCTCGGGATGGGACCGTAGCCGCCGTCGGCTCGAATTTTCGCGACGAGCTGCCCGAGTTCGGCCAGGGTGTCCTTGCCGAGCAGTGAAGGGTTCGCTTCGAGCATCAACGCGACGTATTCCCCGATGCGCTGAGGCGTGAGATCGTCCGTCGCCAGCTCCACCGGACCGTCCTCCCCCTCGTCCACGACCCGGGCGTTGCGCACCAGCCGTAGCTGCCCATCGCTGTATATCCTGGTCAGCACAGCCTCAGCGAGCCGCTTCCGTGCCTCCGCGCCGCTCATGGTCGTCCGCTGATCGCCTGAGACGGTGTCGACTTCCAGGCCCTCCGCAGCCTCAGCCCGGCGGTCACTCGTGCGGCTTCGTGTCACGCTGCTCCACTTCGCTTTCACGGACGGGAGCGCTTGGTTGGTCCACTTGGCCTTCATTGCCGGAAGCGCTTGTTCGTTCCACCACTTCCTGACGTGCGGCGCGGCCTTCTCCGCCAATCTGAGGCCGATCTGGACGAGCACCTCGGCGAGGAACTCCGCGTTCTCTCGACGCTCCTGCGCTTGGGCCTCCGACTCGTGCCGGTCAGCGTCGGGATAACCCTGCGGGTACGTCGCCCCCGGATCCGGCTCGTTCTCCTTCAAGAAGATCTCGGCTTGACCCACCTGATTGGTGTCGGGGTCACGTGTCATGCCGCGATAAGCGCCCTCGGTCTTCCTCGACTGCGTGAGACGCGCGCCCTTCGGGACTCTGACAATCGCCGGGTGCTCGTCGTACTCGCTGCTGTCCATGCCCCACCTCGATCTGCGGGATGCCCTGTGTCCGCCGCCCGCACCCCCGGGAGCAATCCCCCCGACACTGTACGTCTGGCCGCCGGCCCCGTACGGCGGATTGCCCACCAGATCGTCTGCGACAGGGACCCCCTCGTCACATACCGGCATTCGACACCCCCAGCGTGATCGCCCCTCCGACTAGATTCACTGTCAGAAAGGCCGAAGCGACCGGGTTCGCTATCAAGCGCCTCGATTGGTGTAGGTTCGCGCCGCTTGTGGCCAACAACGGCACTGTGACCTGGTGGTTATTGTGCGGTCTCACGGCTTGGCCAGTCGTCCGGTCTCAAGGCCGTGGCCGAATCCTCGGGACAGCTACCGAGGGGCAAGGATATGACCTGCGGAGTCGGCCTCGGGGTCCTAGATGATCAATTCCAAGGGATGCCTGCGGAGGGTGTGGGATGGGCGGCGGCCGAAGCCACCGCGAGACGGTCAGGCGGCGGGCTGCCGACCCTGGTTGTCGAGGTGGCAGAGGGCGGTCAGGCGTCAGGGTCGACTTCGGGGTGCGTGAACCGCACGGGCTTGCCCAGCGACCGGGCGTAGGCGATTTCGGCTCGGGTGCTGTCTCCGATGTAGTCGCCGACTACGAGCACCTCATCAGCGAGCCGGATCTTCGCCCGGTGCAGATCGTCGAGTCGAACCTTCAGCGCCTCGGCCTCGACAGGATCGGACCAAAGTTCGTGCGGCGACTTCATGTCACAGCCCGGTTTGACGACAATCTTTCCGGCTTTGGTCTCCCGCAGATCGGCCTCGTTCATCTCGGTCATGAAGCGGGTGGAGCCGCAGATCGCGACGATACGCGGGAGGCTCAACAGCTTCTTCGCGTCGGCGAGCTTCTCCTCGGGGGTGAGCAGTTGCGGGTATGACACTGGTTCCTCCTGGTGGTGTGGTCCAAGGGGTGCCTGGGGACGAGAACGAGGGTGTCACGTGGGCCGGCGGGCCGGGCGGCGGTGCATCGACCCCCGCCGCCCGGCCCGCCGGCCCACGTGTCCAAGCCCGGTTCAATGTGAGCCCGCCTGGCCCAAGCGGTGACGCTGGCTTGTCACGAGGGCGAGCGCTGGCGCTTCTTGGTCACCCATGTGGTCCTGGACAACTCGTCCGCCTTGCTGATCGCTAGACGTTTCACCTCAGCTAGCGGCGGATACATGGTGTCCTTGGTGATCGGGTCCTTTTCTCTCTTGAGTAGATCGTTTAGGGGGCGCTTCCAACGCGCGGGAATGCGGACCGTCCAGGCCGTAGCGGACCACGCTTTCCCTGGTGCGTTGCGTTGCGGGAACCGGATGCTGAGGGTCGTGATCTTGGCCAGGTCCTCTGCTGCCAATACACGGCCATGAAACTGCATCTGCCGCCGGGAGTAGCTGGCGATGAGGCCGCCTACGAGGAAGCATCCCCGCTGGGCGCGCATTCGGGGGTCTAGGTCCTGTGGATCAATGACTGCCACTCGGCCCGTCCAGCTCGATTTGGCGTACTGCTCCCCGCGTGCAGCGTTTGCCCATTCCAACTGGTGTTGGTCGGAAAGGTTGATGGTGTCTATCTCGCCGTCATCGCTTGGGTGGAGCTGGATCACGAAAAGTCGGCCGTCCAGGTCATGGTCCTGATCCACGGCGAAGAACAGAGATTCCATCGGGGACTTCGACACGTCGATGAGCCGGGTCGGGATGCCGTGATGCTGCAAGAGGCCCAGGAGTTGTCCGTCCGTCATAAGCCGTCCAAGCCCTTGTCGTCTCATGACTTGCAGTATGTGTTCCTCTACCTTGGCCATCCTGTATTCGGTGACTCTTGATACTGAGGCGCTAAGGACCCGGAAGAGGCTAGAGGAGAGACCGTGATCAGCATTGGACTGCCCCCGATAGAAGATGTTCTCAGCCGATGAGTGAGGCAGTACGGGACAGCCCGCCGAGTGACTACTTTCTGCTCCATCTCTGAGCCATTCCCACAGGCTTTCTGGCGTGTCATTCAGTCCAATCTGTGAGTTGATCTCACGTTCTGCAAAGAATTCCCCAGCCAGCGAACCGGTAGCACGCGGGCGCACCGTGGCGCGAGTGCCGCCGCCTTGATTACGGCCAGCCGTCTGGTACGAGTCAGCAGACATGCTCGAAGAATAGGTGAGCGCGGCTGGCGTAACAGCGCAATGAGAGGCGCCTCAGCGCCGGGAAACGACAGAGAAGCGAACCTCGGAACCTACTGACGGGTCACTTGTGTCTGGGCTACGACTCCGGGGCCGAGTCTCGCAGGTGGCCACCACGTGGCCATCGGTCATGAGATTCGGCCACGGAACCTGAGATCCCACAATTGGATGACGAAGGACAAGTTCGCCGGGGGCAGACAGGAAAGATCCCGAAAGGACTGGTGCGTTGCGGCACGGCATGTCAACGTACAACGCCCTGCCGGAAGAACTGACGCCCGAGCCCACGGAGGCGCCCCTGCACCCGCACCACCCCAGTGACCCTTCTCGTTCCGACTTGCCAGACCCGATGTACTGGGTCACTCCGCGCCACCTGGCAGGTGATGACGGCGCGCTCGCCGAGCGGATCGGCGACACACTGACCGGCCTCGGCTGGCGTATGTGGCCCACCTCCAGCCACACGCTGCTGTATGTGAGCCCGGACGGGCTGAGCGGCGCCGAGTGGATCCTCGCGGCCTACCCGTTCGAGCTGGGCGGACTGCCCGTTGCTTGGCAGCTGAGCGCCCGCCCGCATGCTGCCTCCGCGATGACGGAGTGGAACGCGTACTTCACCTCCGGCGTCCCGTACGAGGCGCTCGCTGATCTCATCGTCGCGCTCGACGCCCGTGAGGTGCCGGATGCTGGCTTCGAAGGGCCCGAGACGGTCCTCAACGCCCTCGGTGCCCAAGGCTGGATCCGTGACGTGGACTGTCCCCTCACCACCGCCATGGACCCCGGGTTCTCCGCCACCGTCTCCCTGGGACTGCAGCCGCCGCTTGTCCAGGACGCGGATCCGCACCCTGACTTGATGGGGTGGCAGGCGTGGGCGGAACCCGTTCTCGGCACCCCATATCTGTGGTGTGCCAGCTTCAGCGCCAGTGTCCCGCACGACCTGGTCGCGGCATTCGCCTCCTCGCTCGCCTCACCGGTCCCGGTGCCCCGCCGCACCGTGCCCAAGAGCGCGGAGGGCCGGCTCAACTTCGTCCGCCGCAGCTGACGATCCGCGCCCTGCAGTGCTTCTTGTGCTGTTCGTCGCCAATTCCCCTGAGTGCACGTTCCCCTGTGTCCGTCAGATGACAGAGATGGAGACCGTATGTTCCGACGACGTGCTCGCGCAGACCGCGAGTTCCGTGAGGCCCAACGTGAGGCGTTCGCGCTGCTGCAGATGCATGCACACGAGCTTCTGCCATTCGACATCGTCCGTGCTGAGGCGCCGATGTCGACCGGATCGGCCTCGGCGACCATGACGCCGGATTTCCCACCAGCCGATCTGCGGGCGCCGTCCCGACAGGACGTCGAGGGAGCGATGATGCGGTGGATGCAGCCGCTCGTCATCGACAGCGAGATCCGCGCGTGCCCGACGTGCGGCGCGTACCGGGACTGGATCGTCTTCTGCCTTCGCGACGACTCGGTGTGGCTGCGCTGTCGGGCCGGCCACCAGGTGATGGAGCCCCGTCTGGACGCGGCCTGGTACAACCGCAACTCCGGTCCGGTCGACCACTGGCACCCCACCTTTGAGGACGGGCTGCGCCACCTCGGCCACTGACCTCCGAAACCCCACTCCCTACCCCTGCATTTCGCCGGCGCCGGAGGCCCGGCTGGTCAGACCGTTCGTTCCGTAGCGATTTTGGGGTTCCGCATGCGCCTTCGCACCACGACCGTTCGCAACCTGAGCGCCCTCGCCGCCCTGGCCCTGGCTGGCTGCACCACAGGCAGCATGCCCGCCCACGATCCGGCCTCCTCCGCCTCCGCGCCCAAACAGCAGGAGCCAGCTGCTCACCTATTCCGTCGGCCAGCAGCGCAGCGTTGTCCAGCAGACGGCGATCCGCATCGCCAACGTGCTGGTGGTCGTTTCCGGCTCGCCGGGTGTTGTCGACGCGCACTTGGCGAAGGCCGTTGACAAAGTACAGCGCACACGGTGACTGCAGGGGACGCGAAGGGGGCCGGTGACCGGGATGGCTTCCCGGTCACCGGCCCCTTCCTCATCTGGGGGTGCGGTCGGTGCCGTCGTCTGTCAGAAGGTGTACGGGGTGAACGGACGGACCGGTTCGGCCGCCGCGTTGACCAGCCGCTGGAGCTTCAACCGCTCGTTCTTGTTCATGATGTCGATGGCCTTGCCGAAGGACTGCTCGTCGAGCTGGTCCAGGAAGGGGGCGAGGAAGCGGTCCAGGACCTCGGGGGCTTCGAGCCAGGTCTGCAGGTACTCGTGATACAGGTCAATCTGCTTCTTCGCCTCTTTGACCTCGTTGATGGTGGGCGCGAGGGCGGCGGCCTGTTCCGCCTTGGTGAAGGGGCCTCCATCGTCGTGGCGCCAGGTCTTGGTGCTGGCGTGGTACTTGAAGTACGCGCCGCACAGCTGAGCGACGACGTGTCGGCGGGGTTCGATGAGGAGGATGCGGGTGCTCCTTGTTGAGGGGTGGGGCGGTGGGGCAACACATAGGGTCCGGAGAATCCCCGGTTTCGGTAACCGGGGATGTGCAGCTACAGTCCGTCGGCTTCGTGCCGGTCCGTGGCTGCGCGTGGTGTCGTTCCTCGTGGCCCGCGCCAGGGGCTCCGGCTCAGCGGGACCGTCCGGCGTGGGATGTAGGCGGCGTGTACGCGCCCGGGAGCCCGGGATCGGTCTGCGGGGCGGTCTGAGCGGGAAGGCGGCGGGCCTGGGCGGCTCGTGCGCCGGGGCCGGGTGCATGCCGGTCGCCGAGGCGTTGGATGCGCCAGACGAGGACCTCGGATGCTGACTTCGCGTCGTCCAAGGGGCGGTGCTGGGCTGCCTGCTGGAGGACGGTGGCCGGGTTGTGGCCAGCGGCTTCGGCGGCGGCGAGGGCGGCGGTGAGGGCGGGCCAGGCGTTCTCCGTGAGGATCTGTTTGGCGTGGCGGGGCAGGACCTCGTGCAGGGCGCGGACGTACCGGTGCACCGTGTTGTCGGAGGGATAGCGCCTGCCGAGTTCAGTGAGGCTGGTGGGGGCTATCTGGTCGTAGGCGGCTTGCAGGTGGGTGAGCGTCTGACGGGCGGCGGCCACCTGCCGGTCGTGGTGGTGCAGTGCGCTGCGGCGCTGGACTGCGAGGACGACGAGGATGGCGGCGTCCAAGAGCATGGCCAGCCCGGTGTGGTCCGCTGGCTGGTAGCGCATGGCCTTGAGCGCGCCCCGCAGTGCGCGGGCGTGCTGGTGGTCGGCGCGGGCGCGGGTGTGGGCGGCGTGTTCGAAGGCGGCAGCCGCACGGTGGAGTTCGGCCTGGAGTCGGACAGGAGCATGGGCGGGTAGCGCGTAGAGGACTTCGCCGAAGACGGTGAGGTGGGCCTGGACGGCGCCGTCGTCGGCGTGGGCGAGGTGGTGGGGGATGCGTTCGGCGGCAGCGGTGGCCACATGCCATGGGCTGGGGCGGTGCTGGCGAGCTGATGAGGCTGCGGTGGGCTGCGCCTCGGTGGCGGCCAGGCGCTGTTGGATCTGGGGGAGGGACAGGTCGGTGGCGAGGCTGGAGCCGGAGAACCAGATGGGCGTGCCGTCGTCGGACAGGGCGACCTTGTAGCCGCCGAGGTCGCCGGAGGGCAGTGTGCGGGTCTCGACCTGAAGGCCGGCATCGGCGAGCAGGTTGAAGAACTCCTCCAGATCCTTCGCGTGGGACAGCGCGGTACGCACGACGTGCCGCAGCCGCTCACGCGCGGTCTTGTCGTGGCCCCGTCGCTTGGCCTCCTCCTGCTCGGCCCGGGTGGAGCGCTTCACCGCCGAGGTGCCGGCAGCAGCTTCGGGACCACGCGCAACCCGGGTGAGGCCGAAGTCTTCCTCGACGGCTGTGAGTTCGTTCATGGCGCGGCGGTAGTCGTTCCAGTTCCGCGGCGGACGCAGATCACCGCGCACCTTGGTGGCGACGATGTGGATGTGGTCCTCCGCGTGACGCACAGCAACCCAGCGGCAGCCGTCCGGATCGCTGTCAGGTGCGATGCCGGTCGCGTGCACCATGCGCCGGGCGATGGTGGCCCACTCGGCGTCGGTGAGGATGCGGTCCTCGGGTGCGGCGCGGATCGAGCAGTGCCACACGTGACCCTCAGGTGCCTTGTCGCCAGCTTGCTTGACCCGCAGATCCAGGGCCTGAGTGAGCTGGCCGAGCCGTTGCTTGTGGCCAGGGCTGTCCCAGGAGCCGGGGTCGGGGATGAAGTTGTCCCAGGAGGCGACGATGTGCTGGTCGGTGTGTTCGTTGGCGCGGCCTTTGTCGAAGAGGTAGGCCAGCACGCCGTAGGTTTTGTTGCCCGGCTTGACGATGTTCGCGATCACCTCAGACCGCCCACTTCTGCTCGGCTGCCCGGATGGCGGCGTCGTCGATCGCCCGGACCGTGTCGTGGGCGTCGGCGAGCAGGCGGTCCGCCCGGTGAAGGATCGCGGCGTCCACAGAGTGTGGATCGCCGTCCGCGTTGAGGCGGCGGGCGATCTGGTTGACGTTGTTGCCGATCCGGGCGATCTGCGCCCTCATCGTGGCGAGCTCGTCGATCGCATCGTCGTAGACCGTGCGTTCGGCGGCGACGGTGATCTCACCGCGGACGCGGGCCATGGTGGCGTCGGCAATGTAGCGGGCCATGGTCACGTGAGCGGCTTTCGCCGACGACTGGATGTCGTGCTTCTCGTGCGGCGCGAAGCGCGCGGTGACGTGCTCGGAGCGTTGCGCATCGAGGTTCGCACGGCGGTACGGCGCACGATGCGTGGCCCCAGCGGAGGGATCGGCCGGCCGCTCGCCGGCGCCAACCCGCTCCTGCTCCGGCACGCCCTCGTGCCGGAGTTGCTCCTCCGCCACCCCCGGGGCGGAGGAGTCCGCGATGGACCGGCCTATGGACGGTCCATCGCCATTGCTTGCTGCGCTGACGAGGCCGGTGATTATCTCCTCCTGAGAGGTGGGGAGTTCGTGGTGCGATTCGTGCATTGAGGGGTTTTCCTTGGGCGTTGGGGGTGGTCTCAGTGGGGGCGGCCGCCGGGCGCCGTCGGTAGCTCGGCCTTGACGGTGCGGACCACCTCGCCGGCGGTGTCGCTGGCCACGCTGTAGCCGTCCTTGCGTACGGCCTCCTCCAACAGGTCGCGGGAGAGACGTCCGTGCTCGCGGAAGAGGTCACGGGCGTATTTGTTGAGGAGGTCCCGTGTCGCGCGCGGTTTGGAGCTAGGGCGCTTCGACTCCGCCCGCGAGGCGGCGCGTGGGTCGTTGCCCGGCGGTTCCTCGCCCGGTTTTGGTTCCGGGCCGACGGTGGTGCGGACGGGCTGTTGCGGGCGGTTTTCGGGCAGGGTGCGGGCTGCCCGGTCGGCGGCGTCATTGCCCGCGACCTTGTAGGGCGGGGCGCCCGAAATTTCTGCCCGCTCTCTTGCCCCAGCCCGCGGGCGGGCCGTCGCGGAGCCGCCCCTCGTGCGTGCGGCGGTGTCGGGCCAGCGGGCGGGCAGCGGGACGGTGGCCAGGGCGAGGGCCTGTTGGCGGGTGGCGAGCTTGCGCAGCAGCAGCTCGTCCTGGCGCTCGTCGCGGTCGACGTCAGCCTGCTCCAGGGCTTGGTGCAGGCGGCGGGTGAGGCGTCGGCCTCGCCGCTTGGTGCGTTTGTCGGGTGTCATGCTCTCTGCCCGGAGGATCAGGGTGACGGCCCGGTCGAGGGCGCGGTCGCGGATGATCCGGGCGGCGTCCGCGTCCCGGTCGGCAATCCCCAGACGAGCCAGCAGCCGTTCGCGTGCCTGTCGGGTGAGGAGGGCGGCCAGGCTGCGGGAGTCGGCGTGCGGGCTGCGATGGCGCAGTTCGATGCCCATGGCCAGGTGCCAGAGCACTGCCGCCAGGACCGGGCCGACGAAAGCCCGCACAGTTCCGCCAACCAGCCCGGACTCGGCGTAGGCGGGCACGATCTGCACGCAGGTGATCACCCAGGTGAGAGTGCCGGGCACCCCGGGCGCCTGCTTGGAGCCGTTGAGGTTCGCCCGCGCCATCAGCGCGGTGGCGAACAGCGCCAGTTCGGCTGCGGCGAACATCGCGGCGCGCTCGACGGCGCTGCCCATGTCGAGGTAGTCGGCGGCGAATCGCCAGCTGGTGTCCGCGCTGTAGGCGGTACAGCCGATCGCGGCGACAGCGGCGACCGGGATCGCGGCGGTGCTACGACGCTGTCCAGCGCTCGGCTTCCGTCGGTACTTCCGCAGGGACCATGCGGCGGACAGTACGACGACGAGCAGAGCCGCGATGGCAGCAGGCGCAGGGAACCAGTGCGGCAAGGCGGGCATGCCGATGTCGTTGGCGCTGATGAGCGTGGTGGGGCCAGGGGTCATGCAGAGGCTCTCCAAGGGACCCGGGCGTTCGAGGGCAGGCGGAAGCCCGGGCGGGCGAGGTGGTGGGACGGGAGGGACCGCGGGCCGTTCAGATAGCGGGCGCGGTGCGGCGTCGGTCGGAGCCGGTGAGGATGACCCGCTCGGTCATCTCGGCGAGGCGGGAGGCGACGCGGTCGCCGAGCGCGGTGCGGAGCTCGGCGGTGGGGAGGTTGGTGGTGATGAGGGTGGGGAGCATGTGCTCGTACCGGTGGTTGACAAGCCGGTAGGTGAGCTCCTCGGTCCACTCGCTTGTCTTGGCCGCGCCGAGGTCGTCCAGGAGCAGCAGTGGGCAGCGGGCCAGCGTCTGCAGTTCTCGTTCGCCGTCGTGGCCGGCGCGGGGGCGGAGCCGCGCGTGGAGGTCGGCGGAGGTGGTGGCCTCCCAGCGTAGGCGGACGCCTCGGGTGAGGAGGGCCCGGACGGCGCCGTACGCCTGGTGGGTTTTGCCGGTGCCGGTGGGGCCGGCGATCAGCAGCGACGGGCCCTCGGCGATACCGGGTCCGGTCGGGCCGGGGCGTCCGGCGCGGGCGATCTGGTCGGCCCAGACGATGATCTGGGGGTGGTCGGCCAGGGCGCGGCGGTAGCGGGCGGGGATGCGGGCGTCGGCGAGTTCCAGGGCGGTGACGGTCTCGGGTGCCGGGTCGTGGGCGGCAGTGGTGGTGGGGTCGATGCCGCGGTTGGCGAGGATCGTGTTGAGCCGGTCGGTGATCGCGCCGACGGGCTGGGGTGCGCGGGTGAGGGTGGCGGTCAGAGCTCATCTCCGTAGGCGGCGACGACGTCGGTGGGGTTCGTCCACGCCCGGTGGGCGGCGGGCGCGGCGGGGGATGCGGCGTTCATGACCTCGTGGACGAGACTGGGCAGGACGCCCGGGGACAGGCCCTTGGCCCGGTGGCGTTCGAGGGCGGCCCGGAGGTGGGCGGGGGCGATGCCCTCGTCGAGCAGCTTGCGCACCTGTTTGCCGAGATGGTTCAGGAAGGCATCTGGCGGGCGGTGGTTGCACGCGGCGATGTACTCGCCGAGGAGCTGCTTGGCCGAGACAGTGTCGGGCGCGTGGGCGCTTGCGCCCCCCGAAGGGATATCTCCTAGATCCACGGTCCTAGGTCCTAGATCCGGACCGTGAGACGTCACTGCTGCCTCACCGAGCGCTCCCTGATCCCTCGCGGAGGACTCCGTGAAGCCCTCTTGACCTGCGACTTCGCTCTCAAGTCCCGGATTCAGCGCGGACTCACGGACCTCGCCGGAGCCCTCAGTGAGGGCTGCGTGAGACGGCAGCGAGTACTCCGTGACACCGGCGCCCACGGCAGGAGCCGACGCGACCGAAGCGTCGTGAACCGGGCAGCTCGGGAGGCGGCTCTTGCTCGCCCGGTTGATCTTCTGATGCTGGTGCCAGGTCACGACGTGCAGGTACCGCTTGTGATCCGGCCCCTTGTAGCGGCAGATCAGTCCCGCGTCGGCGAGCTGGGCGAGATCCGTCTCGACATCGGACGGGGTGTGCTCCGGGCGCAGCACCCACAACTGCCCAGCGATGATCGCGGCGTGGTCGCGGTGGCGGCCCTGGTCGTCGGCCTGGGTGAGCAGGCCGAGGAAGGTGCGCTCGGCGGTCAGGGAGACGACGGCCAGGGACTCGGAGACGAAGGCTTCGGGCTTGATGGTGCGGATTCGTGCCAAGTGTGGGGCGGTCCTCACTCGGTGGCCTGTGCGCGGACATCACGGCTCACCGTCGGTCGGGGCGGGATTCGAGGGGGTGTTGGCGCGGAGGCGCGCCGGGAAGCGATTCCGTTTCCGGGGTGTCGTCAACATAGCCATACCCCAGTCGCGCAAGTCCAGCCCTATCCGGCGCAATCTCTCACGGCAGAAAGGCTGCGAGAAATGGGGCTCGGTGACGGGCGGGAGGAAAACCGTAAGGCACGATCCGCCGTTGACCAAATAGTTGCCCGGACCGCCGAGCCAGAAGCATCACATCGGCAAGCCGTTGACGGGCCGCCGACGGGGAAGATACAACACAACACCGCACTTCAGAGCCATGATCGGCGTGCTGGTCCGTGTCCATTCCCGACTCCCTGGAACCACATCTCGGCGAACGACGCGAGCGCAACATAGACCACGATCGCCGGTTACCCAAACCGGCGAATGCACCTTTCAATTGGAGCCATGCCCCCACGCCCACTGGAAGTCGGACCCGCAGGAATGCAGGCGGCCCGCACCATCGAAATGCTCCGAACCGAACGCGGCCTGTCGCAACGCCAGTTGGCCGACCGCGTGACCGCTTTCGGCCATCCGATGTCCAACACCATGCTGTCCCGCATCGAACGCGCCCAACGCTGATGCGATGCCGACGACCTCGTCGCGATCGCCGAAGCCCTCGTGGTCTCGCCTCTCGTGCTGCTGCAGGGGCCGACTGCCACGTGACGAGGACCGCTCAGCAGCGCTGACCGAGCACGCCCCCCACCCAGTAAGGACCCGCCTTTCTTGCACCACTCCGACATACCCCCTGCCCTCGTAAGACGCCTTCCCGGCACCGAGGGCGGAGCCCCCTTGCCTCGTCTCTACCGCCCCGAAGAAATCGCCGAAGCCCTCGGCTGCTCCGCCTGGTGGGTCAAGGACCGGGCCCGACGCGGACTCATCCCGCACACCCGCGTCGGCCGCGCCTACCGCTTCACCGCCGCGCACCTCGCCGAGATCGTCCGCCTCCACGAAGAGCGCCCGAAGCGATCCGTCAGCAGCGCGCCGGCGAGTCGGGCAGCGACAAGCCCTCCCTCGGCACGAACTCGTGCCGCCCGGCCTCCTGAGTCGACTACGGCCCCGACGCCAGGGCGTCTGCGGGCTCGACCGCCGCGCCGCACCCAGTACGAGACCGTCGCGTAGCGCGCCCGCACCCAGTCACAAGCCGAGAGCAGGGGAGGAAGACGGAAGTTGGGTTTCGCGGAGAAGCGCGGAAACTACTGGCGCGGCCGGTACAAGACCGCGCCCGGCAGGCACCTCACGGTGGTCGACGACAACGGCAAGGCGATCCGGTTCGCCACCAAGGGCGAGGCCCAGCGCGCCGCGAGTGAGGCCGAGAACAAGTACCGGCGCGGCGACTGGCGCGACCCGGCACTCGGCCAGGAGACCTTCGGCGAGTACGCGAACCGCTGGTACGAGGCCCAGGACCTGGCCGCCTCGACCATGCAGAACTACAAGCGCCACATCGAGGAGCACCTCCTCCCTGACTTCGAGGACAAGGCACTCGCCGGCATCCTGCGCACGGACGTCGACCTGTGGGAGAAGAAGGAGAAGGCCGCCTACGCGGCCTCCAGCGTCAAGACCTGGCGCTCGACGCTCCACCTGATCTTCGAGGACGCGCTCGACGAGGGCCTGATCACCTCGAACCCGGCCGCCCGACGGCGCGGACGCGGCAAGCGCGCCGGACGCTCCCGCGACCGAGGCCCGGAGAAGGTCGTAACCGACCCCCTCGGCACCCTGCTGACCGCGGAACGAGCCGCCCTGCTCTCCGGCCGCGACGACGAGTTCGTCGCCGTCGTCCTCAAGGGCTACACCGGCATGCGCTGGGGCGAAATCGTCGGCCTGGAGACGGAGTTCGCCCGCCCCGGGGCCGTCCGCGTCGAATGGCAGCTGTACGAACTCGACACTGGCGAGCTGGTTCGCTGCCCACCCAAGGACGACAGCTACCGCACCATCGACGTGATGGACTGGCTGTCGGCCCTGGTCGCCAACCACGTCGCCCGCACGAAGCCGAAACCCTGCTCGTGCCACGGCAAGACCTACGTCTTCCGGGGCCAGGGCACGGCCCGCACCGGCGGCCACCACGGCGCAAAGCTCGTCGACGTCGCACGCCGAGCCGAAGTCTCCACCGGCACGGTGTCCAACGTCCTCAACCACCCCGACCGCATCACCGAAGCCAAGCGGGTCAGGGTGGAACAGGCCATCGCAGACCTGGGATTCGTGCGTGGCGGCGCGGTACCGCAGCACGCAGCCCACTGGCGCCGAAACGGCTTCGCCACCTGGCTGTTCACCCCGGCGGTCTCCGGCTGGTACCCGAAGAAGGCACCGCAGGAAGCCCGCCCCGTACCGCTCCTCGGCGAGCCGTGGCCCGGCGTCCCAGCCCGAGGGCGTGGCGCCAGCGACCGGGCCGACGCCTGCTGGCTCCCGATCGCCAAGGGCCTCACACCCCACGGCCTCCGCCATACCCACCGGACCGTGATGGAGGACCTCGGCACCGAGAAAGTCCTCATGGACGACCGCATGGGCCACATCGACGGCTCGGTCTCCGCGCGCTACGCCCACGTCACACCCGGAATGCGCAAGCGCCTCATGCTCGGACTGACCGAGCAGTGGGAGGCGGCACTCGACACCCGCCTGGCGATGAGCCCCACGTCACCCGTGCGCGTACTCGACGATCTCCTACGTGCGCGCAGGGAATCACGTAAGCCTGCGGAGTCCCAGCGGTGACTGCTGCTGTGCCTCTGATGGTCACCACCAGAGGCACAGCCGTCTCCGGCGACACCTTGCGGGGGCAGCGTCAACCTCGTGGAGGTCACCTCTATCCGGAGGTTATGGCAAACGCCCGGTGAGAGAGCCAACAGACCTGGCTCAATAGGCACATGGAGATTGGCGAGCACTGGGCGTATCGCGCGAGGCCGAAGGACCTGGGCAGCGAGGTCCGCCAGGTGGAG
Source organism: Streptomyces sp. BV286 (assembly GCF_019090165.1). GTDB lineage: Bacteria > Actinomycetota > Actinomycetes > Streptomycetales > Streptomycetaceae > Streptomyces. The sequence goes on along the minus strand of NZ_JAHRIB010000178.1, from coordinate 169,883 downwards.
GTCGTACGCGTGGGCAGCTCCGGTAGGTCTGGCTGGGTTCACGTGCGGTTCCTCGAAGGTGATGCCGCTGGCCTGCAGGAGTGGGTCAGTTCCGGCTCTCTCGTAGCACCGTGGGCGGATGCCGATACGTTCCGCGCGGATGACGCGGCGGAGCTGGCGCTGGCGGAGTCCTCTCGCCACGTCCGGGGCAGCACGGATTTCGAGGCCGCCCGCATGATCCTCGGCTTCGTCCGTCCGAAGAACAGGCTTCGCCTGCGCCGAACGGTGGCCGACGCCGGGGTCCTGGAGCTGAGCCGCCTTGACGAGACGGCACCGCTCATCGGCATGGACGCAGCTGAACTCCGCGGCGACGCCATGGTGTACGAGAACCGCCACGGCATGTGCCTGGCTGGGTGGCCGGTCACCGAGCGCGTCGCCCGTCAGATCGCCGGCCGCCTCGCCGACGAGATCCTTCCGGAGGTGGACCGCAAGCAGCAGGGCATCGAGCAGGAGCGTGCCCAGTCCTCCTGGTACTCCTACAGCCGACGGGACGACCGGAAGCTCGACGCGGAAGCGGCTGTCTTGCGAACCGTCCGGGCCTGGTGCGGCGAAGACAAAGCCGACCGCTACGACGAGTTGGTCGCCCTGCGCGCCGAGGTCATCAGGCTCGGGGGACTCGTCGAGAAGGCGGTCAAGGCCCTACGCGACCGAGGTCACGGCGTCATTGCCTCCACCATTGAGCGCGACCTTGGCGTCCATATCGCCACCCTTGATCCTGATGTGCGTCGATGACGCCGCGCCACGGGTCTGGTTCCGGCTTCGGAGGCGTTGGCTGAGCTGGAGGCTCCTTCTCCGGCCGGTCCGGCCGCCAGCCGTCAAGGAAAGGTCGCAGTTGCTTCTTCGTCGGTTCCACGTTGAAGTCGCGGGCGGCCAGACCCTTGCCGTTCGTTGTGGGGTCGAGCTGATCGGCCTCCGCGTTCCCCCAAGCCGACCACTCACGCAGCCGCTCAGCTTTGGGAGCATCTTCCGACGCGGCGGCGACTTCATCCAACGCGGCACAGAACGCCCGGATCTCACCCGCGGCCCGCCACTGCTCAAGGGCAGTACCAAAGTGCTCGGCCCGTACCGCGTGAACCGCCTTGACCGAAGCCGCACTTACCGCGGCCTCCCACTCCCGCCGCTCGCGCTCCTCACGCTCCGCCGCCAGCCGCCGTCGCTCGGCCTCCTGGCGCTCCCGCTCCTCTCGCAGACGCCGTTGCTCGGCCTCTCGTTCCAACCGGGCCCGCTCCTGCTCCTCCGCGCGTGCCTTCAACGCCCGGAAGATTGAGGCGATCTGCTCCTCCAACGACTTCTTGGCCGTGTCGGCCCATTCCTTCTTCCAGCCGTAGTTGTAGCTGTACCCCGAGTTCTCGCTGACCAGCAGCTCCAGTTCGCCGGACGGCTCGAACTTCTGGGCCGGCGTGACCCGCTGCCAGTCGTACGTGCGTCGGCCCGGCTGCTTGGGGACGTACCGGACCTGCTTCTGCCGCTCACGGAAACCGACCTCGTACGTCCTGCCGTGGACGGTGAGCAGCGGCCTCGGCTGCCTGCGCTTCTTGGACACCGCGATCTCGCCGTACCGTGCGAGTGCCTCATCGGCGAGGAGCCGGATCAGTGTGAGCACCCTCGGCAGGACTTCCTCGGAAATCTCGAAGGCGCTGTGGTCCTTGGTGACGGCGGCGAGCACGTCCTCGACATCGGTGATCACTCGGCTTCGTGCCAGCCGGATTCGGTTCCACTCGGTGTCGTCCTCGCCGGACACCCTGAGCAGACCGAGGAAGAAGTCCCCCTTCGCCCGCCCGCTGTACTTCAGGTGGTACCCCTCCGGAGCGCACTGCCGCGCCGCGTCGAACGCCCTGCGATACCGAGCCCGTTCCTCTGCGCTGGGGTCAGGGATCCGAAGAAATCGTCCGGCCTCCTGCACCTGCGCGATGAGCGCCGGCCCGACAGCCGCTGGCGACGGGCGCGGAGGTTTCACAGCCCGTTTCGGGGCGGGATTCGTCTTGGTCGGGGGATCGGCATCCTGCGACGGACCAGCGGCAACCGGCACCCCGGCTTCAGACGCCGCCGCGCGAGGCTTACGCGGAGCCAACTCCGGACGGTCGGGATGATGCCCGTGCTCCAGGTAGAAGCGCCCCGCGTCAGTGATCTCCGCCTGCCACCTCCCCTTCTTCCTGGGCATGGTCACCAAGCCCCGATCCCTGAGCGCGCGAGCCGTGACGGCGAGCTCGGGGTTGCCCGACGTGACGGGGTCGGTTCCGTCCCCGATACGGGTGAGGAGTGCGAGCTGCCGGTCGTTCAACGGAGACCAAGGGTGCATGGCGATCGTCGTACCGTCTCAGGTCTGCTCGGCACAAGCTGTGGAGTCGCTCATTCAGGAAACGGGCACACAGTGCGCTCGAAGGTAGACGACCGTCGCGCGGAGGCACCGGGGAGCCGATTTCCGAAGCCGGCTTCCAACACAATGCATCCCTGTATCCGCTGTCGCCGGTGCACAGCAGGGCCTGCGACAAGGAATCCCGGTGGCTCATCAAGCAGGCGCTGAGTGAGGTTCGGGGCTGTGGTTGTGGGCTAGCACAGAAGGTGCCGCCCATAGCGCACCAGGGGCTCCGCGAGCGGACGGTGGCAGACTTCGCAGACCGGTTCCCCGCTCGCTGGGCGAGGCACCGGCCGAACTGGCGGAAGCGGGGTGGGCACCCATGGGCGACTGCGGGGCTGTCGGGCTGCACCCTCCCGCCGTCGTCGCTCCCTCTGTTCGTGCTGGTTCCGGGCCTCACCTGCCTCTTGGTATACACGGGCGGCCTGTTGGGACAGACGCTCGTGCATCGTGGGCGGGAAGCTCACGCCGGTGGCGTCCAAACCGAGTTCTTCGAGCAGGAAGCGTTCACGGACGATCTCATCGCCGGGGCAGGGTGGATGGTGCGGTGCGTAGAGGCGCAGGTCCTTCGTCCACCACTGGGAGCCGCGCGCGTGGGGTTGGCCGAGCCGGGCTTCGACCTCGCCTTCGCGATGGTAGAGCGTCCAGGCCGGAGTGCCCTCGGCGAAAAGCACGTGCGGGATGCGGGTGTCTGGGCGCATGAACCATACGTCCCGCACGCCGGCGGCGGCGTAGTCTCGGTGCCGGGCCTGCCACAGCTCGTCGGTGATCAGCTCTCGCTGTGCCTCCAGAGCCAGTTGGGCGCCGTCGTCGAGGATGACGTAGACGTCGGCGCGGCGGTCGCGGTCCTCGGTCCACTGCTCCATCCGGACCCTCGTGACGTTGTGCCGCGTGTGCGCCCAGCGGGCGAGCCGGTGTTTGGCGTTGATGTGCCAGACAGTTTCGCGGCTGTGCCCGCCGGGCGGTGCGGTTCCAGCCGGGTGCGCGAAGTGTGGCCGCACCAGGCCGCCGATCCGGCCGCGGGCCAGTAGCGCCACCTTCGTACCCACCGGGGCGTCAATGCCACGCCAGCAGTAGAAGCACACAACGGTCTCCCGAGCCCCGTAGCCGAGCGCCCGCCACTGTTCCAAAGGGCGGTCGCCGATGTGGACTTCGGTCTGCGTCTCCAGGTCGAACCCCACAACGAGCAGATCGTCCAACACCGGAGCCTCCTCTCAACTCATCTGAACCGGATGCGTAGAGCATTGCAACGGGCACTGACAGTGCCCTCCCCTCAAGTCCACACAGCAGAACCACACTTGGGCGAAAGCTTGATCGCGACCGGCGGTAACGACCGCAGTACATACCGGATGTACTGCGTCAGCGCTGATCGTCCCCCCGCCACCCATCCGGCGACCTTGACTGTTCAATCACACGCCAAGAAGACGGGGTGGACGCAATTGAGATCGATGAACTCACGGAGCTGGCCTAGGTGCCCGCCCTCGCGCTCCGTCACGAATCTGCGCTACCGGATACTGCGGTCGTAAGTCTCAGGCGGACCCACGCGCGTCGTGGACGGCCGTGGCCTTTGGAACGAGCCTGGGCGGTAGTGGGCGCGGCGGGTTGGCGTAAGCCGCGTAGGCGCGCTCTTGTTCTCGACGCCAGATTCTCAACAGCGCTTCGTCGGACCGGGGTACAGCGAGGCCCGTGTCATGCAGGATTCCCCGGAAGTACGGCACCGGGCCCCCTCCGGGGGCTACGACCAGAGCGGACAGCAGCGGAGCATCATCGTGCGTTCCGTCCTCGATAGCTGACAGAAGCCTGCGGCGCTCCTCCTCGGATGTGTTCTTGACGCCGGCCAGCAACGGCCAGTTGGTGGTGCTACCTGCCTGCGCGACGTCGATCAGCCGCTGCCGCAGGTCCGGGCGAAGGGTGGGGGCCAAGGCTGCCTGGGCGGGGTCCGCCGGAGCTTCACGCTGTTGCTGGGACGGCTCGGGACTTGCGAGCGAACAACGCCTCTGGTTGCTCTCGCCCGGCGTCTTCTCGCGGTGTTGGGTGGCCATCTTCGCTTCCTCGATGGCTGCCTCAAGCCCGGCGATGGTCTCTCTCAGCAACCGCAGGCCGCGATCGTTGAGTTTGGTGTTCCGTGTGCCCTGGAGCCATCGACGGGCCGATCGGATTTCCGACCTCAGGCGGGTCCCGCCCTTTCCCTGCCCGCTGCCCGCCATTTCCTGCCCTTGAGCGATCAGGTGTTGCAGCTGACTCCGGTCGATTGGTGCCTGGTGACGGACCTCTGTGGGGCGTGCCCGTCGGTTTCGTGCGGGCGGGCGCCGACGAGCAGAGACAGGGAGATCGACAATGCGGATCTCGGGGACGGCCGCGTTCAGCGGTAGCGCCGGCGGCACAGCGCGCGCGGGGAGCCCGTACTTGGCGAACGCGCGGTCTACTTCCCGTTGGACCCACCGCTTCAGGTGCGTTGCCGACGACGGCCGCCCCAGGCCGAGGGCTTCGAGGATGCTGTCCAGGTACGGCAACGGTTCGCCGGTGTCCGATCGTACGAGGGCGGACAGCACGGGCTCGTCCATGGGAAAGGGGCTGTCCACCTCTGAGAGCAGGTCTCGAAGATCTGCGACGCCGTATTGGGAGAAGTCTGTGCCGACCGTCTGACCTAGACCCTTCCAGGTCGCTCGGGTGGCCCAGCGGGCGTCCAGCTCCAGGGCTTCACGGACGGCGACAACGAGCTCGCCCCGGCTTAGCTGTCGGCTCTCGGGGCCTGCTGTGGTCTCTGACGACGACTTGCTAGCAACGCTTTCGCTACCTCGGGCGACTACGGCTCGTCTGTAGTCGCCCCGGATCTCTTCGACCGCTGTTGTTGTCAGCCCTTCATCGGTCAGAGTGGCCTCAGCAAACGGTGTCCAGGTGGTCACACCGCTGCGCCGCTGGACGCCCAGGTAGGGGCAGCGCCGGGCTCCTCTTGTCTCGAACCGGATACGGAAGACATAGCCGTCTCCGTCGAAGAACTCATGGGGGACAGGTCCGCCCAGCCCGAAGATCCAGTCGACCTCCTCTGTCTTTCCCGTGTCATTTGCCCAGGAGCCGCTGTTTCCGGGTTTGAGCCGAAAACGCAGCCGTCGTTGTCGGTCCGGGAGATCGACGTCGATCGCTTCACCCAGTGACGCGGCGCGTCTCGGCCACTGCACGGTGCCTTTGAGTTCCCGGTTCCGGATCCACTCGTCCAGGGCCCCCTTCATGAACAGGTGGTCCGCGCTGTCCTCACCGTTGGCCGTGCGTGTGCAGGTGTGATGCGGGTGATGCGCGAAGTGGCACACCTTGGAGTGGTACAGGCGGTCAGTCAGCGCTTCGCCGCAGCCGCCGAGCAGCGTGCCGCACCAGTACGTGTACCGGGGATGCTGCTGCCGCCAGCGAGTCAGCTCTGCTGCGTCCATGGGCAGGATCACCGCAAGATCGGAGTCCTTGTGGCCTACGACAGCTGTCTGTATGCGGCGGTGGTCCTCGGACAGTAACGGCATTGTGTGGGCTCTCCGGCGACGACAAGCGGGCGAGATACAGCCCGTACAAGCGATGGTGCCCAAGAGGACCTACCGTCGACACCTGTTCTGAGGCGGACAGGCCGCTGGCGGACTCCCATAATCCCCTCGCTGGGAGCCACCCGGGAGCCGGGCACCGAGGTCGGCTCCCAAATGGCTCCCAAAACAGGCCCACAAAGCAAATCAGGCCCGGTGCTGATCTCTCAGCACCGGGCCTGACCTGGTGTTTCAGCTGTCGGGGTGGCGGGATTTGAACCCACGACCTCTTCGTCCCGAACGAAGCGCGCTGCCAAGCTGCGCTACACCCCGATGTCGCTTACCGCAGGCCACTTTCGTGGTGTGTGCCGTGGCGACGTCGTTTACTTTAGCCCACTGGTGGCCGGAGACGAAATCCGGTTTTCGGGGCGTCGGTGGCGGCGTGGGCCCGGTCTGACGTGGTCCAGGGCGACGAGCAGGACGGCCAGGGCGTAGCAGGCGAGGCCCAGGACGGTGGCGTTGCCCAGGACCTCGACGAAGCCGTGCTGGGATACGTCGAGGAAGGGGTACGGGTAGCGGGCCGGTGTGCTCGGCGGCAGGAGTACGCCCCGGGTCAGGGTGAAGGCCAGGTATGCGACGGGGAGGACCAGGAACGCGGCCGCGCTGTGGAGTCGCAGCGGCCCTGGGCGGGTCAGCAGGAGCCAGTCCAGCGCGACCGCGACGGGGATCGCCGAGTGCAGGAGCTGGTTCGTGAGCGCGTGCCAGCCGGTGAGCGTCTCGATGTCACCCGTCATGGAGAAGGTGCTCGAGTTGTCGGCCAGGAGCAGGTGGTAGACCAGGGCCGTGCCCACCGCGTACAGCAGCGTGCAGGCGGTGACGGCCGGCGGCAGCGGGCGGCGCGCGGTCCAGGCCCGCCAGGCCGAGAAGGTGAACACCACGGCCACCAGGATGCTGCTCTGGATGGTGAAGTAGCTCAGGACGCGTGACGGGCTGCCCAGAACCAGGTCGAGCGCCACGCCCGCGGCTGCCGCGAGCGCGACGAGGAGGCGGTAGGCGGCGACCAGGGGGCGACGGACGCGTGGAACCACCGCGTCCGCCGGCACGACGGAGACTGTGGCAGCGGCGGCGCTGGCCGCGATGCCCGGGATGCGGGGTATGTCCGGGATATCCGCAGGTATGGGAGCGGTCATGCCCTCACGCTAAGCGGATCGGACAAAAGCGGCGAGATGGATTGAACCGGTCGGGGGTGTCGGGATGGATTGAAGCGGTCGGGGGTGCCGGGGCCGCAGGGGCCCCGCTCATGTGGGGTCGCCCCGCCCGCCCCGCCACCTCTCCGCTAACCGGCTTCCCGTCCCGTGAGCGTGAGCAGCGTCGCCTCCGGCGGGCACGCGAACCGCACCGGTGTGTAGCGGCTCGTTCCGCAGCCCGCCGAGACGTGCATGAACGCCGTCCGCCCGGACTCCGCCTCCGTGTACGTCGACAGGCCCTTGACCCGGTCGGTGTCCAGGTCGCAGTTGGTGACGAGGGCGCCGTAGAAGGGGATGCAGACCTGGCCGCCGTGGGTGTGGCCGGCCAGGACGAGCGGGTAGCCGTCCGCGGTGAAGGCGTCGAGCGCGCGCAGGTACGGGGCGTGCACGATGCCCATCGAGAAGTCGGCCGAGTCGGACGGGCCGCCGGCCACGCGCGCGTAGCGGTCACGCTTGACGTGCGGGTCGTCGAGCCCGGTCAGCTCGATCTCGAAGCCGTCGATCTTCAACGAACCCCGCACGTTCGTCAGGTTCAGCCAGCCCGCCGCGTCGAATCCGTCGCGCAGCGACTCCCACGGGTTGTGGACCACGTCGACGGCGGGCGCGTTCCCGTTCAGGCCGTGTCGGCCCTGCGCCTTCTCGTGCAGGTAGCGGAAGGGGTTGCGCAGGGTGGGTCCGAAGTAGTCGTTCGAGCCGAAGACGTACGCCCCGGGGAACTCCATCAGGGGGCCGAGGGCGTCCATGACCTCCGGTACGCCCTCCGGGTCGGAGAGGTTGTCCCCGGTGTTGATGACGAAGTCGGGGCGCAGCCCGGCCAGCGAGCGCAGCCAGCGCTGCTTCTTGCGCTGACCGCTGACCATGTGGATGTCGGAGACCTGGAGCACGCGCAGCGGCCGCATCCTGGGCGGCAGCACCGGGACGGTCACTCGTCGGAGACGGAAGGAGCGGGCTTCGAACCCCGCCGAATAGAGCAGACCGGCGGCACCAGCCGCCGCGATTCCCAGAGGTACTCCGTATCGCGCACGCATACGTCCATCGTGTCAGACCCCGGACCCCCCGAGTCCCACGGGAGCGGCCCGCCCGAAATCCATGGGCGGCCGTCGTGCCACACCTGCGACAATCACCCCATGACCACGCTCAAGTCGAAGCTGCAGGCTGACCTCAACGCCGCGATCAAGGGGCGCGACGAGCTCCGCTCCTCGACGCTCCGGCTGACCCTCGCCGCGATCCAGAAGGAGGAGGTCGCGGGCAAGGAGAAGCGCGAGCTCTCCGACGACGAGGTGCAGAAGGTGATCGCCAAGGAGGCCAAGAAGCGCCGTGAGGCGGCCGACGCGTTCGCGCAGGGCGGCCGTGCCGAGTCGGCTGAGCGCGAGAAGGCGGAGGGCGAGATCCTCGCCGACTACCTGCCGAAGCAGCTCTCCGACGACGAGCTCCGGCAGATCGTCGCGCAGGCGGTCGAGGAGGCGAAGGCGGCCGGCGCGGAGGGCCCCCGTGCCATGGGTCAGGTCATGAAGATCGTGAACCCGAAGGTGGCCGGGCAGGCCGAGGGCGGCCGAGTCGCCGCGGTCGTCAAGCAGTTGCTCGCGGGTTGAGCGCCGCATACCGCGAGCAACCCCCGCGGCCCCGGCTCCGGCCCTCGAAGCGGTAACGGTAGGCAGAAGCAGAAGCAGAAGCAGAAGCAGAAGCAGAAACAGCAGTCGTACGCCGATGGGGCGCCCTTCGCTTGAAGGGCGCCCCATCGGCGTACGTGCGCAGGAGGCCTGCCGGTCTCGGACTCGGTCTCGGTCCGGGTCTGTCGGGGTCGGCCCGGCGTCCCGGTCTACGGGAAGTTGCCGCCGTTGCCGTTCCCGCCGCCGTTGTTCCCGTCGTTCCCGCCGATCGTCCACTCCTCCGGGATCGAGAAGGACGGCGTCGGGATCGTGGGCTGGCCGTTCCCGCCGTTGTCGCCGTTCCCGCCGCCGTTGTTGTTGCCGCGGTTGTCCCCGTTGTTGCCGTCGTCGTTGTCGTCCTCGTCGCCGCGGCCGTCACCCTTGCCGGTGTCGGGCCGGGGGATGTGGACGAGGTTGAACGGAGGCGCGGGCTTGCCTTCCAGCGCGCCGCTCATCATGTCGCGCCAGATCGGTCCGGGGACCTTGCCGCCGAAGACCTTGTCGTGCGGGACACCGCCGATGGTGATGTCGACCATCCGCCGCTTGTGGGCCGGGTCGCCGACCCAGACCGCGCCCGCCATGTTCGGCGTGTAGCCCACGAACCAGGCCGCGTAACGCTCGTCCGTCGTACCGGTCTTGCCCGCGCTCGCCCGGCTGCCGAGGCCCGCCTCCGTACCCGTACCGTCCTCGACGACACCCTTGAGCAGCGTGTTGATCGTGTCGGCGGTCGTCTCGGACATGGCGCGCTTGCAGCTCGTCTTCGGCACGGACAGCGACTTCTTCTGGCCGCCGACGGTCTGGCTGATCGACTCGATGGCGACCGGCGAGCAGTACGTGCCCCGCGTGGCGAAGGTCGCGTACGCATTGGCCATCGTCAGCGGGGACATCTCCTGCGTGCCCAGGGCGATGGACGGAGCCTGGTTCATCTTCTTGCCGTCGGCGCGCTCGACGCCCATCTTGCCCGCCATCTCGGTCACGGGGCAGATGCCGATGTCGCTGATCAGCTGGATGTAGTAGGTGTTGACCGACTTCGCGGTCGCGTCCCGCATGTCGTACGGGCCGACCTCGCTCTCGTTCTCGTTGGCGACCGGGACACCCTTCTCGTTCCACCGGGCGCCGTTGCACGCCGAGACCGGGTTCGGGTAGTCCATCTCGTACGGCGACGAGTACACCTGCGTCGCGGGCTTGCCGCCCTCCAGGGCGGCGGCGGCCACGATCGGCTTGAACGTCGAACCGGGCTGGTAGCCCGCGCCGCCGCCCATGCTGCCGTCGACCGACAGGTTGAGCTGCGTCTCGTTCTTGCCGAAGCCGTACGGGCGCGACTGGCCCATCGCGAGGATCTTGCCGGTGCCGGGCTCGACGATGGTCGCGGCGGTCGCCACCTGGTCGCTCTTGTAGACGTGGTCCTTGACCGACTGCTGCACCGACTTCTGCGACTGCGGGTCGAGCGTCGTGCGGATCGTGAGACCGCCCTGGTTCCAGACCTTGGCCCGGGCCTTCTGGGTCTTGCCGAAGACCGGGTCGTTCAGGAAGACCTCGCGGACGTAGTCGCAGAAGAAGCCGGCGCCCTTGACCGCCGTGATGCAGCCGTTCTTCGGCTTGCTGACCTTCAGGCCGAGCGGCGCCTTCTTGGCCTTGTCGGCCTCCGCCTGCGAGATGTCGTGCACGTCGGCCATGCGCTGCAGCACGATGCTGCGCCGCTTCTTCGCCTCGGCCTCGTCGTTGACCGGGTCGTACCGGCTCGGTGACTGGACGATGCCGGCGAGGAGCGCGGCCTCCCCCAGATCGAGGTCCTTGGCGGACTTGGAGAAGTAGCGCTGGGCCGCGGCCTCGACGCCGTAGGCCTGCTGACCGAAGAACGTGATGTTCAGGTAGTTCTCGAGGATCTTCTTCTTGCCGAGCTCCTCCTCGACCTGGATCGCGAACTTCAGCTCGCGGACCTTCCGGCCGAGGGTCTGCTGGGTGGCCTGGGCGACCTTCGTCGCGTCGTTGCCCGCCTCCTCCACGAAGACGTTCTTCACGTACTGCTGCGTGAGCGTCGAGGCGCCTTCCGAGACGCCGCCGCTCTGCGCGTTCTTGTTGAGGGCCCGCAGGACGCCCTTGAGGTCGACCGCGCCGTGTTCGTAGAACCGCGCGTCCTCGATCGCGACGATCGCCTTCTGCATGTACGGCGAGATGTCCTTGAGGTCGACCACCGTGCGGTCACGTGAGTAGACCGTGGCGATCTGGCCGCCCTGGTTGTCCAGGATCGTGGTGCGCTGGCTCAGTGGCGGCCGCTTCAGGTTGGCGGGGATCTCGTCGAACCCCTCGACCGAACCCTTGGCCGCGAGACCGAGCGCGCCGAACGCCGGCACGGCGATTCCGGCCATGACGGCACCCGCGAGCACGCTGACACCGAGGAACTTGGCGGCCTGCTGCGTAGGGGACAGACCACCACCCGAGCGCTTGTTTGGCATGAGGGCAGCCTACGTTCTCATTCGCCGGACACGCGTATAGGCCTTGGCCTAAGCTGCTCTCAACTGTCACAGGAGTAGGGCTGCGTATCAATACGTCCGGCGACCCCGAATCGTTCCGGTCGGCACGCGGCCTTTTCGTTGAGGACGTGCCCGAATCCGCCTCATGTGTCAGCTGTCGTCCGTTGTGACGCAAGTCAACTGTCCCGGTTTGCCGGGAAGGTCACGCATGTCGTCGGGTCACTCCGTTGGGTGATCTGTCGCGTACCCATAGTCCATTCGGGCCATTCAAGATTGGGCCCGAAGGGGCTGGTTGACTGTGCCCGCCTTCCGTAACGTCCTCAACTGGCGGCGGTGAATATGCCGCTGCCGCCGTGGGGGAGCCTCGATTCGGGAGAGGACGGCGCCGGTATGGGCTGGGTAACCGACTGGAGTGCGCAGGCGGCCTGCCGCACTACCGATCCGGATGAACTGTTCGTTCAAGGAGCAGCGCAGAACCGGGCCAAGGCGGTGTGCACCGGCTGCCCGGTGCGCACGGAGTGCCTGGCCGACGCGCTGGACAACCGCGTCGAGTTCGGAGTGTGGGGAGGGATGACGGAGCGGGAGCGCCGCGCACTGCTGCGCAGGCGACCGACCGTCACCTCTTGGCGCAGGCTGCTTGAAACAGCGCGTATCGAATACGAGCGAGGTGCGGGAATCCTGCCCCTCGACGAGGAAGAGGTGTACGAGCACTACGCGGCGGTGGGCTGACCGGACCGCCGCGCGCGCACCGGGGCCCACAGCGGCTCCGTACGCGCCAGGGGTGCGAGTGGCGTCCTCGGCACTACGCGGGGCGTCCACGCGGCCCCCGTACGGCGACGTACGTCACCGACGTACGCGCCAGGGGCCTCCGTGGCCCCGAGAGGCTCAGGAAGCTCCGGCCGGCGAGGTACCGGCCGCGAGCCGGTCCCCGATGTCCCGCAGCCCAGCGAGGTCGTGCACGTCGCCGGGCAGCGCGGCCACCTCGGCCACCGCCACCTCCGGGTGGAGCGCGGCGAAGCGGTCACGCGTGCGCTGCTCGCGGGAGAGCAGCTGCATGCGCTCGGCGTGCAGCCTCAGCAGGCCTGCTGTGAGTTGTTCGACGGTCCGGTCCTCCGGTCCTGCTCCGTCGGCGGTGTTCCGGTCCGCGGCGGGGGAGCCTGCGTCGGATTCGGGAGCCTCGGGACCGGTGGTCCGGGGAGCGGATGCTTCTGAACTGCCGTACGTGTCGGGAGAGTTACGAAGTCCAGCTTTCCCGTCCACCTGATCCACAATGCGGGCCTCGTCAAGATTTTCCGCGGCGGCGAGCGCGCGCTCGGCGGACAGCCGGGTGGCGCCGCTGCCGTGCACGCGGTTCAGCACGAGACCGGCGAGCGGCATGTCCTCGGCGGCCAGCCGCTCCACGAAGTACGCCGCCTCGCGCAGCGCGTCCCGCTCCGGGGCCGCGACGACGAGAAAGGCGGTACCGGGCGCCTGGAGCAGCTTGTACGTGGCGTCCGCGCGGGTGCGGAAGCCGCCGAAGGTGGTGTCCATGGCGGCCACGAACGTCTGGACGTCCTTGAGGAGCTGGCCGCCCAGCAGCTTGCCGAGGGTGCCGGTCATCATCGACATCCCGACGTTCAGGAACTTCATCCCCGCGCGGCCGCCCAGCTTCGCCGGCGCGGTCAGCAGCCGGATCAGCTTGCCGTCGAGGAACGAACCGAGCCGCTTCGGCGCGTCCAGGAAGTCGAGCGCCGACCGCGAGGGCGGGGTGTCGACGACGATGAGGTCCCACTCCTCGCGGGCCCGCAGCTGCCCCAGCTTCTCCATCGCCATGTACTCCTGCGTGCCCGCGAAGCCCGCCGAGAGCGACTGGTAGAAGGGGTTGGCCAGGATCGTGGCCGCCCGCTCGCGGTCCGCGTGCGCCTCGACGATCTCGTCGAAGGTGCGCTTCATGTCGAGCATCATCGCGTGCAGTTCGCCGCTCGCGGAGTCGTCGATGCCCTTCACCCGGCGCGGGGTGTTGTCGAGCGCGTCGATGCCCATCGACTGGGCGAGCCTGCGCGCCGGATCGATGGTGAGGACGACCACCTTGCGGCCGCGCTCGGCGGCCCGCAGCCCGAGGGCCGCCGCGGTGGTGGTCTTGCCGACGCCGCCCGAACCGCAGCAGACCACGATGCGCGTCCCGGGATCGTCGATCAACGGGTCGACGCCCAGGACGGCGGCGGAGTCGATCGCGTGGGCCGGATCGGACACCTGGGCCGGGTCGGACGGGTGTGCCGGATCGTTTGCGCGGGCCGGGTCCTGACTCATGAGATCCCTTGCTGACGCAGTTCCTTGGCGAGTTGGTACAGGCCCGCGAGGTCCATTCCCTCGGCGAGCAGCGGGAGTTCGTGCAGCGGCAGGCCGAGGTCCTGGAGCACGGCCCGCTGGTCGCGCTCCAGCGCGTACCGCTCGGCGTACTCCCGCGCCTGGTCCAGCAGCGGGTCCACCAGCCGCTCGGCGACCCCGCCGCGGCGCGCGCCGCCGAGTCCGGCGGCCGACAGCGACTTGGCGATGGCCGTACGGGGCGCCTCGCGCGTGAGGTCCAGGTCGGCCTCGTCGAGGATCGCGGGCCGCACCATGTTCACGATGATCCGCCCCACCGGGAGCCGCGCGGCACGCAGTTCGGCGATGCCGTCGGCGGTCTCCTGGACGGGCATCTCCTCCAGGAGCGTCACCAGGTGCACGGCCGTCTCGGGTGACTTGAGCACGCGCATGACGGCCTGCGCCTGGTTGTGTATCGGGCCGATCCTGGCGAGCCCGGCCACCTCGTCGTTCACGTTCAGGAAGCGGGTGATCCGCCCGGTCGGCGGGGCGTCCATCACGACGTAGTCGTACGCGAACCGCCCGCGCTTGTCCTTGCGGCGTACGGCCTCACAGGCCTTGCCCGTGAGGAGCACGTCCCTGAGGCCGGGCGCGATGGTGGTCGCGAAGTCGATGGCGCCCAGCTTCTTCAGGGCGCGTCCGGCGCCGCCGAGTTTGTAGAACATCTGGAGGTAGTCCAGAAGGGCCAGTTCGGGGTCGATGGCGAGCGCGTACACCTCCCCGCCACCGGGAGCGACCGCGATCTTCCGCTCCTCGTAGGGCAGCGCCTGCGCCTCGAAGAGCTGCGCGATGCCCTGTCTGCCCTCGACCTCGACCAGAAGGGCGCGCTTGCCCTCGGTCGCGAGGGCGAGCGCGAGTGCTGCGGCGACCGTGGTCTTTCCGGTACCGCCCTTGCCGCTGACGACCTGAAGCCTGCTCACGTCTTCGAGCCTAATTCCTCACTGAGTGCCGCGGTGGCCGTGGGTGGGGTCACGGGGGCCTTCGAGCCACGAAACCCGACGGCCCCGCCACGCATACGGGTGCCCAGCAAGCGCCCCGCCCAGTCATCGGCCGCCGCGCCGGACAGCGGCCGGCGCGGGCGCCCCCGCGGGCTCCGCCGCCGTCAGGGAGCGGCCACGGACGCACGGGGGCCCCGTGCGCGGGCTGGGCGGAGGGCATGGCGCGCCAGCCGATACAGTCGCCCTCATGACCAAGTGGGAATACTCGACTGTGCCGCTGCTCGTCCACGCCACGAAGCAGATCCTCGACACCTGGGGCGAGGACGGCTGGGAGCTCGTCCAGGTCGTGCCCGGGCCGAACCCCGAGCAGCTCGTCGCCTACCTGAAGCGGGAGAGGGCGGCGTGAGCGCTGTCGAGGCGAAACTGGCCGAACTGGGACTGACCCTGCCGGGCGTCGTCCCGCCGCTGGCCGCGTACCAGCCCGCGGTGCAGTCGGGCGTGTACGTCTACACGGCCGGCCAGCTCCCGATGGTGGACGGCAAGCTTCCCGTCACCGGCAAGGTGGGCGCGGAGGTCACGCCGGAGGAGGCCAGGGAACTGGCCCGCATCTGCGCGCTGAACGCCCTCGCGGCCGTCAAGTCGGTCGCGGGCGACCTCGACCGCATCGCGCGCGTGGTGAAGGTCGTCGGCTTCGTCGCCTCGGCCTCCGACTTCACCGGCCAGCCCGCCGTCCTGAACGGGGCGAGCGAACTGCTGGGCGAGGTCCTCGGCGACAAGGGCGTGCACGCGCGCAGCGCGGTCGGCGTGGCGGTACTGCCGCTCGACGCGCCCGTGGAGGTCGAGATCCAGGTGGAGCTCACACACGCGTAGGCACGCTCCCGCCTGCCGCTACGGGGAGCCGCCGCACCGGTGCGGCTCTCCTGGGGACCGGTTGTTGCCTCTCGAACATCAGCTCACTCCGGGATAGCCTCCGCCCATGGCGAACGGTCAGTGGTACCCCCCGGAGTGGCCCGAGAGGATCCGCGCACTCGCGGAGGGCACGCTCACACCGGTCACTCCCCGGCGGGCGGCCACCGTCATGCTCCTCAAGGACACCGATACCGCCCCCGTCGTGCACATGCTGCGCAGACGCGCCTCCATGGCCTTCGCCGGGGGCGCGTACGCGTATCCCGGCGGCGGCGTCGACCCCCGGGACGACGACCTCCACGTCCGCTGGGCGGGCCCCACGCGCGCGTGGTGGGCGTCCCGGCTGGGCGTCGACGAGACCTCCGCCCAGGCGATCGTCTGCGCGGCGGTCCGTGAGACGTACGAGGAGGCGGGCGTCCTGCTCGCCGGCCCGGCGCCCGACACGGTGGTCGGCGACACCACAGGGGACGACTGGGAGGCCGACCGTGCGGCCCTGGTCGCCCGTGACCTCTCCTTCGCGGAGTTCCTCGACCGACGGGGACTGGTCCTGCGCTCCGATCTCCTCGGCGCCTGGACGCGCTGGATCACCCCGGAGTTCGAACCCCGCCGCTACGACACCTGGTTCTTCGTGGCCGCCCTCCCGAAGGGCCAGCGCACCCGGAACGCCTCCACGGAGGCCGACCGCACCGTCTGGATCCGCCCGGCGGACGCGATGGACGGCTACGACAAGGGCGACCTCCTGATGATGCCGCCCACCATCGCGACCCTGCGCCAGCTCGGCGCGTACGCGAGCGCCGCCGAGGCCCTCGCGGCAGCACCCGGGCGGGACCTGACACCCGTCCTGGCCCGGGCCCGGCTGGAGGACGGCGAGCTGGTCCTCAGCTGGCCGGGCCACGACGAGTTCACCAAGCACATCCCGACCGGTGGAGCCCCCGCATGACCGACGCCGCAGCACTCCCCGGCCAGCCACGCGGCGGGGTGCTCTCCGGCCCCGCCACCCCGCGTGCCGTCAACGTCCTCGCGCCCAACGCGTCGGCGATGACCCTGGACGGCACGAACACCTGGATCGTGGCCGAGCCCGACTCCGAACTCGCGGTGGTGATCGACCCGGGGCCCCTGGACGACGTACACCTGCGCAACGTCGTCGCCACCGCCGAGAAGGCGGGCAGGCGGGTGGCCCTGACCCTGCTGACGCACGGGCATCCTGACCACGCCGAGGGCGCCGCCCGGTTCGCGGAACTGACCGGCACGAAGGTGCGGGCCCTCGACCCGGCGCTGCGGCTCGGCGACGAGGGCCTGGCCGCCGGAAACGTGATCACCACGGGCGGCCTCGAACTGCGGGTCGTACCGACGCCCGGCCACACCGCCGACTCGCTGTGCTTCCATCTGCCCGCCGACCGGGCCGTCCTGACCGGCGACACGATCCTGGGCCGGGGCACCACGGTCGTCGCCCACCCCGACGGACGGCTGGGCGACTACCTGGACTCGCTGCGGCGGCTCAGGTCCCTCGCGGTCGACGACGGCGTGCACACGGTCCTGCCGGGCCACGGGCCCGTCCTGGAGGACGCCCAGGGAGTCGTCGAGTTCTACCTCGCCCACCGTGCCCACCGCCTTGCCCAGGTCGAGACGGCCGTCGAGGACGGCTACACGGACCCGTCCCAGGTCGTCGCACACGTCTACGCGGACGTCGACCGCTCGTTGTGGCCGGCGGCGGAACTGTCCGTACGGGCGCAGCTGGACTACCTCCGGGAACACGGGCTCATCGGCGAGGTGTGAGAAACCGGAGGCCGCCTCTTCCCAGGACGCGCAGGAGACCTCTGCGGGAACTGGTGAGGGCTTCTTCCGGAGCGCCCTCCGCCCTCCCTAGGGGCGTGGTTTCTTGACGCCGTGCACGCGCGCGTACTCCTCGGCCAGCCACGGCCCCAGATCGTCGACGTACGACCGCAGGACGGCGGGGTCGCCCTTCGGTTCGTACCCGAGGACGGCCGCCGCCCGTAGGTGCGCGGCCCGCTCCGGGTAGTACGCGCCGAACGCCTCGGCCATCTCCGTCAGATCGCTCGTCCAGCCGTTCCAGCGGGGCATGACGAGGGTGAAGCCCGTCCGGACGAGGTGGCGTGACATGAAGCGAACCAGGGGCCTCAGATCCGCCTCCGAACCGCCCGCCCCGGCGATCCGCTCGCGCCAGCGCGGCAGGAGCAGCGCGAGGTCGCCGTTCGTCTCGCGGGCGAGGAGGGCGTCGGGCCGGTAGCGCGGCAGTTCCTCGGCGAGGTCCTCGCCCAGCAGCGGCGTACAGAGGCAGGCGACGAACCAGCCGAGGTCGTGCCTCTCCAAGTCGCTCAACACCTGCGACCGGCTGACCAACAGCGTCCCCGCCCCGTCGATCTGCGCGAACTCCTTGTCGAGCGCCTCGTCGACCGCCCGGGCCTCCGCGTGGTCCGCGTCCGTGGGCTCCTCCCGCAGGGCGAGCAGCAGATCGAGGTCGGAACGGCCCACGCGCGCGGTGCCGCGCGGAATCGACCCGTACAGGTACGCGCTGTGCAGCCGTGCCCCGAAGACGTCCAGCACCCGGTCGCGGGCCGTGGCCACGACGGGCCGGAACGCCGGCGGGATCCGCACCGCGGACCCCTCGCGTTCGATGTACCCCAGGGCGTCGAGCCCTCTGTTCGACATGGGGCCACTGTGCCCGGGCGGGGCCGCGGGGTCATGCCGTTTTCCGGCGGCACGGGACGACGACGAAGGGCCCCACCGTGCGGCAGGGCCCTTCAGTAAGAAGTCGTGAGGACGGCTAGCGCGAGCGCTTCGCGAGGCGCTCCACGTCCAGCAGGATCACCGCGCGGGCCTCCAGGCGGAGCCAGCCGCGGCCCGCGAAGTCGGCGAGCGCCTTGTTGACCGTCTCCCGGGAGGCGCCGACCAGCTGGGCCAGCTCTTCCTGGGTCAGGTCGTGCACGACGTGGATGCCCTCCTCGGACTGCACGCCGAAGCGGCGCGAGAGGTCCAGGAGCGCGCGGGCCACCCGGCCCGGCACGTCGGAGAAGACCAGGTCGGACATCTGGTCGTTGGTCTTGCGCAGTCGCCGGGCGACGGCACGCAGCAGGGCGGCGGCCACCTCGGGCCGCGCGTTCAGCCAGGGCTGGAGGTCGCCGTGGCCGAGGCCGAGCAGCTTCACCTCGGTCAGCGCGCTGGCGGTCGCCGTGCGCGGGCCCGGGTCGAACAGCGACAGCTCGCCGATGAGCTCGCCGGGGCCGAGGACCGCCAGCATGTTCTCGCGTCCGTCGGGGGATGTGCGGTGGAGCTTCACCTTGCCCTCGGTGACCACATACAGCCGGTCACCCGGGTCACCCTCATGGAAGAGGGCGTCACCACGCGCGAGGGTCACCTCACTCATGGAGGCGCGGAGCTCCGCGGCCTGCTCGTCATCGAGCGCCGCGAAGAGCGGGGCGCGCCGCAGAACGTCGTCCACGAGTTCTCTCCTTGTCGACCTGCTCAGGGGATCTTGCTCCCCGGTGTACCAGGGGACCGTGTTCCCCATCTTGCCGGACGGTCCAAACAGTGTGATCAGTCACAAGTCTGCCGCACGGGCGTGTCCGGCAGTGCGGCAGGGGGCCAATTGGGGGCCGATCTTCTGGGGCCGGGGTCAATGTCGGCGGTGGGCTTTAGGCTGGCCGGGTGTCCAAATCGCCGGTGAGAGCACAGGCCAAGGGGGCTGGACGGGTGGCTGTACGTCGCAATTCCGCTGTGGGCGAACAGGGCTCCGACGGAACGAAGAAAACGACAAAAGCGGCAGCGGCGAAGCCGGCGAGGAGTGCGGCGGGGGCCGCGGGGAAGGCGGTCGGGGCGGCGGCCTCGGAGATGGCCGCGGCGGCGAGGAAGGCTGCCGTCGCCAAGAAGGCCGCCGCCGCGAAGAGGACCGCCAAGAGCAGCGCCGGGAGCGGCACCGGGAAGAGAGCACCGTCCAAGGCGCCCGCCGAGAAGACTGCGGCATCCGGGACGGCCGCCAAGAGGGCCGCGTCCGCCAAGAAGGCCGAGCCAACCGAGAAGCTCACGCCGGCCAGGAAGGCCGCGGTGTCCAAGACGACCGCGACGAGGAGCGCGGCTGCGAAGGTGTCCGCCGCGAAGGCCGCATCCGGGACCGCCGCCAAGAAGGCCGCGTCCGCCAAGAAGCTCACGCCGGCCAAGAAGTCGGCGCCGACCAAAAAATCGGCCCCCGCCAAGAAGTCGGCCCCCGCCAAGAAATCCGCCTCCGTGAAGAAAGCCGTGCCCGCCGAAGTGAGCCCCGCCCGCATCACCCCCGCCAAGCCTCCCCGCGGTGAGTCGCACACGGCTCTCGTCCGGCGGGCCCGGCGTATCGACCGTGAACTCGCCGAGGTGTACCCGTACGCCCACCCGGAGCTGGACTTCGAGAACCCCTTCCAGCTGGTGGTCGCCACCGTCCTGTCGGCGCAGACGACCGACTTGAGGGTGAACCAGACGACGCCGGCGCTCTTCGCGAAGTACCCCACGCCCGAGGACCTGGCGGCGGCCGACCCGGAGGAGGTCGAGGAGATCCTCCGGCCGACCGGGTTCTTCCGGGCCAAGACCAAGTCGGTGATGGGCCTCTCCAAGGCCCTGCGGGACGACTTCGGCGGCGAGGTCCCGGGCCGCCTCGAAGACCTGGTCAAACTGCCCGGTGTCGGCCGCAAGACCGCCTTCGTGGTCCTCGGGAACGCCTTCGGCCGCCCCGGCATCACCGTGGACACCCACTTCCAGCGGCTCGTACGGCGCTGGCAGTGGACCGACGCCAAGGAGCCGGACAAGATCGAGGCGGCCGTCGGCGAGCTCTTCCCGAAGACCGGGTGGACCATGCTGTCGCACCACGTGATCTTCCACGGCCGCCGTATCTGCCACGCCCGCAAACCCGCCTGCGGCGCCTGCCCGATCGCCCCGCTCTGCCCGGCGTACGGCGAGGGCGAGACGGACCCGGAGAAGGCGAAGAAGCTCCTGAAGTACGAGAAGGGCGGCTTCCCGGGCCAGCGCCTCAACCCTCCGCAGGCGTACCTGGACGCGGGCGGCATCCCCGCACCGCCGCTCGGGGCACCCGGGGCCGGTTCACCCGTGTCGGGTTCACCCGTGTCGGGTTCACCCGCGCGGGGCACCGGATGACGGAACGATCTGCGGACCCGCGGGCGTTGAGATCAGCAGAACGGGGGTGGCGATGACGCGCGCGAGCCACACGCACGACATGCAGGACGGCGATCTGGCCCTGACCAGGGCCGGGCTGCCCGGCTGGCTGGACCCGGTGGTGCGCGCCGTCGAGACGGTCCAGCCGCGCCAGCTGAGCCGCTTCCTGCCCCCGGAGGACGGGGCGGGACGCCAGTCGGCCGTACTGATCCTGTTCGGCGAGGGCGACCGCGGCCCCGAGCTGCTGCTCATGGAGCGCGCCAGCTCCCTCAGGTCGCACGCCGGTCAGCCGTCCTTCCCGGGCGGCGCCCTCGACCCCGAGGACGGCGACCCGAAGACCGACGGTCCGCTGCGGGCCGCTCTGCGCGAGGCCGAGGAGGAGACCGGGCTCGACCCCCGGGGCGTCCAGCTCTTCGGCGTGCTCCCGACGCTCTACATCCCGGTGAGCGGCTTCGTGGTCGCCCCGGTCCTCGGCTGGTGGCGCGAGCCGACACCGGTCGGTGTGGTCGATCCGAACGAGACCGCGAGGGTCTTCACCGTGCCCGTGGCGGATCTCACGGACCCGGCCAACCGCGCGACGGCGGTCCACCCCAGCGGCCACCGAGGTCCGGCATTCCTGGTCGAATCAGCCCTGGTCTGGGGCTTCACGGCCGGAATCATCGACCGCCTGCTGCACTACGCGAACTGGGAGCGACCGTGGGACCGCGACAAGCAGGTCCCGCTCGACTGGCGCGCATGACAGGGTGGCACCCGTGCTGTGTCCTCCCGGGAGGCCTTTCGCCCCTCTGCCGCTGCGCGGCGGGCCGGCCCCCAGGCCAGGACGCGGCAACCGCAAAGTGATGAGGCGAGGCTCGAAGCAGTGAACGTGCTGGACATCCTGTTGCTGGTCGCCGCCGTGTGGTTCGCGATCGTGGGCTATCGCCAGGGTTTCGTCGTCGGCATCCTGTCGGTGATCGGTTTCCTGGGTGGTGGCCTCGTCGCCGTCTACCTCCTGCCCGTCGTCTGGGGAGCGGTG
Organism: Streptomyces sp. BV286; assembly: GCF_019090165.1. Classification (GTDB taxonomy): domain Bacteria; phylum Actinomycetota; class Actinomycetes; order Streptomycetales; family Streptomycetaceae; genus Streptomyces. The sequence goes on along the minus strand of NZ_JAHRIB010000178.1, from coordinate 148,256 downwards.
ACGGACGACGCGCAGGTGGGCACGACCGCCGCCGTCGTCGCCGTGGTCGTGGTGATCGTCTGTGCCTCGATCGGCCAGGCCCTCACCACCCACCTCGGCAACAAACTGCGGCGGTACATCACCTGGTCCCCGGCCCGCGCCCTGGACGCCACGGGCGGCGCCCTCGTCAACGTCGTGGCGATGCTCCTCGTCGCCTGGCTGATCTGCTCGGCCCTGGCCGGCACGACGCTGCCGACCCTCGGCAAGGAGGTCCGCGGCTCCAAGGTGATGCTCGGCGTGGACAGGGCCCTGCCCGCCCAGGCCGACACCTGGTTCGCGGACTTCTCCTCGGTCCTCGCCCAGAACGGCTTCCCGCAGGTCTTCAGCCCCTTCTCGGACGAGCAGATCGACGCGGTGGACCCGCCCGACCCGGCCCTCGCGACGAGTCCGGTGGCCGCCCGCGCCCAGCGCTCCATCGTCAAGGTCACCGGCACCGCCCAGAGCTGCGGCAAGGTCCTCGAAGGCACCGGTTTCGTCTTCGACAAGCGCCGCGTGATGACCAACGCCCATGTGGTGGGCGGCGTGGACGAGCCGTACGTCCAGATAGGCGGAGAGGGCAAGCGGTACGCGTCCAAGGTCGTGCTCTACGACTGGGAGCGTGACATCGCCGTGCTGGACGTGCCCGAGCTGGACGCGCCCGTCCTGCAGTTCGCCACCCGGGAGGCGTCGAGGGGGGACGGCGCGATCGTCGCGGGCTTCCCGGAGAACGGCTCGTACACGATCAACGCGGCGCGGGTCCGCGGCCCCATCACCGCGAACGGCCCGGACATCTACCACCGGGGCACCGTGGAGCGGAAGGTGTACTCGCTGTTCGCGACCGTGCGCCAGGGCAACTCGGGCGGCCCGCTGCTCACGCCGGACGGCAAGGTGTACGGCGTGGTGTTCGCGAAGTCCCTCGACGACGCCAACACGGGGTACGCGCTCACCGTGGACGAGGTCCGGGAGGACATCGCCAAGGGCCGCACCGCCAACCAGCAGGTGGACAGCGACAGTTGCGCGCTCTGACCGTGCGAGTGCGCGCTCTGGCCGTCCGCCGGGCACCGGCGGACGGGACCGGCCCGGAGCCGGTCCCGAGGTGCACGCGGTGAGGTCCTGAGGCTCTGGGCGGCTCAGTCGCGGGGATGGCGCAGGCGGGCCGAGACCCAGCGGGCGCGGCGCCTCAGAATGTGCGGGATTCCCAGCCGGGGATCCGTGCCCTGCAACTGCGGGGCGCCCCTCCGGTGGGAGCTCAGCCCGCCGGCCGAGCGGCGGTTGCGTGCTGCGTCACTGTAGTCGTGCGTCCAGCCCATACCCCGACGTCTGCCCCAGCCCCAAGGTCCATAACCGCCCCCACGCCCCCCAATTGGCCTATGCGCGAGGCAAGTGGCGTTCGTAGGACAGGCGTTCCTGAGGCCCGTGGGACGCACGGTACGACGGGCGGCCGCGGGTGTCCCCCGACCTGCGGTGCAGCGGCACCGGGCCCGCGGTGCGGCGGCCTCAGCGGTCCGGCTCGGGGTCCTTCAGCCAGTTCACCAGTTCGGTGGAGAACGCCACCGGGTCCTCCTCGTGCGGAAAGTGCCCGAGCCCGTCGAACAGCCGCCAGCGGTACGGCGCTTCGACGTACTCCCCGGACCCGGCCGCGCTCCGCGTGCGCATGACCGGGTCGAGCGATCCGTGCAGGTGCAGCGTCGGCACCCGCACCGGCCGCTTCATGCGCCGGTTGAACTGGATGCCGTCGGGACGGGCCATCGAGCGGACCATCCACCGGTACGGCTCGACCGAGCAGTGCGCGGTCGAGGGGATGAGCATGGCCCGCCGGTACGTCTCCACGGCGTCGTCCTCCGGCAGCCGCGGCCCCGACCAGTCCCGGACGAGCCGGCCGACCAGGGCGCCCTCGTCGGCGACGAGTTGACGCTCCGGGATCCAGGGTCGCTGGAAGCCCCAGACGTACGAGCCCGCCGCGCTCTGTTTCATGTCCGAGAGCATCGCCGAGCGCCAGCGCCGGGGATGCGGCATCGAGGAGACCACGAGCCGGCGCACCAGCTTGGGGCGCATCACGGCCGCCGTCCACGCCAGATAGCCGCCGAGGTCGTGGCCGACGAGCGCCGCGTCGGGCTCGCCGAGGGACCGTACGACCCCGGTGACGTCCAGCGCGAGGTTCGCGGGGTCGTAGCCGCGTGGCGTGCGGTCGCTGCCGCCGACGCCCCGCAGGTCCATCGCGACCGCGCGGAAGCCCGCGTCGGCGAGGGCCACCATCTGATGCCGCCAGGCCCACCAGAACTGCGGAAAGCCGTGCAGCAGCAGGACCAGGGGCCCGTCGCCCATCTCGGCGATGTGGAAGCGCGCGCCGTTCGCGGCGACGTCCCGGTGGGTCACCTGCCCGCCGGGCACGTCCAGCCGTACGACCGAGGTGGGTTGCGCCGAGGGTGATTGCCCCGCAGGGAGGGAGGAGCCCGTCATGAGGACGAGCGTGCCACAGCCTCGACTCCGTCACCGACCCGGTCCGCCGCGGTCACCTGACGGGGGTGCGGCTTGACGTTCTGCAGTACGGCTGCCGATTCCTTGACCGAGGCCGCGGTCTTCTGCGGGCCCTTCCCCTTCTTGGCCTTCTTCGCGAAGACCACGCCGATCAGCACGAGCACCCCGGCGACCACGACGTTCGCCGCGAACGACAGCAGGAAGCAGACGGCGAGGTTCCAGTCGCTCCAGGTGCGGATGGCGTACGCCAGGGCGAAGCTCAGCATCGGCAGGGAGAAGATCAGTACCGCGCCGGCCGCCGAGAAGGCGCCACCGCCGACCGCCCCGCGCTTGACGTCCCGCTTGAGCTGCGCTTTCGCCAGCGCGATCTCGTCGTGCACCAGTGCGGACATCTCGGTCGTCGCCGAGGCGACCAGCTGGCCGATGCTGCGTTCGGCGCCGACCGGGCTGCCGTCGGGTGCGCTCATCGCGTTCTCCCTGTTGTCTTGTCGCCGTTGTCTTGTCGTCGTCGCTTCGGCGCCGTGGGCGTCATGCGTACGTGTCGGACCGTACGTGCCGGGCCGGGTTCTGCGCCCGTACGTATCGGACCGTGCGTGTCAGATCATGCCGGACCGTCGTGCTCCCCGCCTGCCCCGCCCGTCACTTCGGCAAGCCTTCGGTGCTCAGCGGCTTTTCGTTCGTAGATCTCGGCCATGCGCAGGTGGTAGGCCGGGTCGTCCTGTTCGTAGACGTCGGGGATGCCGGAGAGATCCTCGTCGCGCTCCTCGTCCTCCCACAGCCTGCGGTACTTGGCGTTGCGCAGCTTCAGCAGGACCCCCGACAGGACGGCCGCGATCAGGGAGCCCGTCAGGACGGCGGCCTTGACCTCGTCGGTGAGCGCGGCGTCGTCCGCGAAGGCGAGTTCCCCGATGAGCAGCGACACCGTGAAGCCGATGCCCGCGAGCGAGGCCACCGCGAAGACGTCCGGCCAGGCGAGGTCGTCGGAGAGCGACGCCCTGGTGAAGCGGGCCGTCAGCCACGTACCGCCGAAGATCCCGACCGTCTTGCCGACGACGAGCCCGAGGACGACGCCGAGGGTCTCCGGATGGGTGAACACGTCGCCGAGCGCGCCGCCCGACACCGCGACCCCGGCGCTGAACAGCGCGAACAGGGGTACGGCGAGGCCCGCCGACAGGGGCCGTACGAGGTGTTCGACGTGCTCGCCGGGCGAGTGCTCCTCGCCCTCGTCCCTGCGGGTGGTGCAGCGCAGCATCAGGCCCATCGCGACGCCGGCGACGGTGGCGTGGACGCCGCTGTTGTACATCAGGCCCCAGATGACCAGGGCGAGCGGCACGTACACGTACCAGCCGCGCACCTCCTTGCGCAGCAGCAGCCAGAAGACGGCGAGGCCGACGGTGGCGCCGCCCAGCGCCGGGAAGTTCAGGTCGTCGGTGAAGAAGACGGCGATGATCAGGATCGCGAAGAGGTCGTCGACGACGGCGAGTGTGAGCAGGAAGGCGCGCAGGGCGCTCGGCAGCGAGGTGCCGAGGACGGCGAGGACGGCCAGCGCGAAGGCGATGTCGGTCGCGGTGGGTACGGCCCAGCCGGCGAGCGAGCCGCCGCCGGTGACGTTGACCAGGGTGTAGACGAGCGCCGGCACGGCCATCCCGCAGAGGGCGGCGACGACCGGGAGCGCGGCGGCCCGCGGGTCCTTGAGGTCACCGGCGACCAGTTCGCGCTTGAGCTCGACGCCGGCGACGAAGAAGAAGACCGCGAGGAGCCCGTCGGCCGCCCAGTGCTCGACGGAGAGGTTCAGGCCGAGCGCGGCAGGTCCGACATGGAGGTCGCGGACGGACTCGTAACTCTCCCGGACGGGGGAGTTCGCCCAGATCAGCGCGGCGACGGCGGCGGCGAGCAGGAGGACGCCGCCGACCGTCTCGGTGCGCAGCGCGTCCGTGATGAAGGTCCGCTCGGGCAGCGAGAGCCGCCCGAGGGCCTTGCGGCTTCTGGCGGTACGGCGGTCTTCGCCGGGGGAGGGGGCGGGCGCGGGCACGAGGTCGACCTCCGGTCGGTGGGCAGGACTGAGCACATGCCGACCAGACTTCCCGGCGCACCTATGCAGCTCTTGGAGAACTCCGGGACCTCGGGAGGTTCTCCTGTCGCGTTGTTGACGTTCCTGAGCCTACCCAGGGTACGGCCGGGTCGATCCGGTGATCTTCACGGTAGACGCGGAAGGGGCACCCGGCGCGTCCTGCGCCGGGTGCCCCTCCGTGCCGTGTGTCAGTCCTCGCTGGACGCCGCCGGGAGCTTCGTCTGGATGAGGTCCATCACCGTCGAGTCCGTGAGCGTGGTGACGTCACCGAGCTGGCGGTTCTCGGCGACGTCACGCAGCAGCCGGCGCATGATCTTGCCGGAACGGGTCTTGGGCAGCTCCGCCACCGGAAGGATCCGCTTCGGCTTGGCGATGGGGCCGAGGACCGTCCCGACGTGGTTCCGCAGCTCACCCACGAGGGTCTCGGTCTCCGACGCGGTGCCGCGCAGGATCACGAAGGCGACGATCGCCTGGCCGGTCGTCTCGTCGGCCGCGCCCACGACCGCCGCCTCGGCGACCGAGGGGTGGGAGACGAGCGCGGACTCGACCTCGGTGGTCGAGATGTTGTGCCCGGACACGAGCATCACGTCGTCCACCCGGCCGAGCAGCCAGATGTCGCCGTCCTCGTCCTTCTTGGCGCCGTCACCGGCGAAGTACTTGCCCTCGAAGCGCGACCAGTAGGTGTCGATGAACCGCTGGTCGTCACCCCAGATGGTGCGCAGCATCGACGGCCACGGCTCGGTCAGGACGAGGTAGCCGCCGCCTCCGTCGGGCACTTCCCGCGCCTCGTCGTCGACGACGGTCGCGGCGATACCGGGCAGCGCCCGCTGCGCCGACCCCGGCTTCGTCTCGGTGACGCCCGGCAGCGGCGAGATCATCATCGAGCCGGTCTCGGTCTGCCACCAGGTGTCCACGATCGGGGTGCGGTCGCCGCCGATGTGCTTGCGGTACCAGATCCACGCCTCGGGGTTGATCGGCTCACCCACGGAGCCGAGGACCCTGAGCGAGGACAGGTCGAACTTCGCGGGGATGTCGTCGCCCCACTTCATGAACGTACGAATGGCCGTCGGGGCCGTGTAGAGGATCGTCACGCCGTACTTCTGGATGATCTCCCAGAAGCGCCCCTGGTGCGGGGTGTCGGGCGTGCCCTCGTACATCACCTGGGTCGCGCCGTTCGCCAGCGGTCCGTACGTGATGTAGGAGTGCCCGGTGACCCAGCCGATGTCGGCCGTGCACCAGTAGACGTCGGTCTCCGGCTTGAGGTCGAAGACCGAGTGGTGCGTGTACGCGGTCTGCGTGAGGTATCCGCCGGAGGTGTGCAGGATGCCCTTCGGCTTACCCGTCGTCCCCGAGGTGTAGAGGATGAACAGCGGGTGCTCGGCGTCGAACGCCTCGGGCGTGTGCTCGGCGGACTGCTTCTGCGTGATCTCGTGCCACCAGACGTCACGCCCCTCGGTCCAGGCCACCTCCTGGCCCGTACGGCGCACGACGAGCACCTTGTCCACGCCGTCGACCCGGGAGACCGCCTCGTCCACGGCCGGCTTGAGTGCGGCCGGCTTGCCGCGCCGGTAGCCGCCGTCCGCGGTGATGACCAGCTTGGCGTCGGCGTCCTGGATGCGGGTGGCGATGGCGTCGGCGGAGAAGCCGCCGAAGACCACGGAGTGCGCGGCGCCGATCCGGGCGCAGGCCAGCATCGAGATGACGGCCTCGGGAATCATCGGCAGGTAGACGGCGACCCGGTCGCCCTTCCCGACTCCCAGTTCCGTCAGGGCGTTGGCGGCCCTGGAGACCTCTTCCTTGAGCTCGGCGTAGGTGAGGGTGCGGCTGTCACCCGGCTCGCCCTCGAAGTGGATGGCGACGCGGTCGCCGTGCCCGGCCTCGACGTGCCGGTCCACGCAGTTGTACGCGACGTTGAGCTTGCCGTCCTTGAACCACTTCGCGAACGGCGGGTTCGACCAGTCCAGGGTCTCGGTCGGCTCGGTGGCCCAGGTCAGCCGGCGTGCCTGCTCGGCCCAGAAGCCGAGCCTGTCAGCCTTGGCCTGCTCGTACGCCTCCGCCGTGACGTTGGCGTTCGCGGCCAGGTCGGCGGGCGGCGCGAACCTGCGTTCTTCCTTGAGCAGGTTGGCCAGGCTTTCGTTGCTCACGACATCTCCCTTACGGTGCTGGGCCGGTGGGCGACCGTTGTGTCCCAGGCCACAGCTCATCAGACGCGGGCCCCTGGTGACAAGGGTCGTCCGAGAATTGGTTTAGACCTGTCCCGGGATCATGTGTGCGTGTGGCCCGCCCGCGGACACGGGGGCCACTCGTTTCCACGGACGCGGGACGGGAGCGGTTCAGGCCGGGGTGTCGTGCAGGGCCGCCGCCGCGACCCGGTCGAAGACCTCGCCCTCGTGGGGCGTGGCCTCCGTGAGCAGGTACGCCTGGGCCTCGCCCACGTGGAAGTACATCCCGTGCAGTTCGAGCGCGCCCTCCTCCAGGGCCCGCGTCACGGCCTCGTGCGCCCGCAGATGCTCCAGTTGCTGCACCACGTTGGTGAGGCAGAGCTGCTCGACGGCGTCGGCGGGAGCCCGTCCCGCGATGCGTGTCCAGGGCCGGTCCTTCGCGGCCATCCGCTCCACGCTCGGCAGTCCGTGCCGCAGCCACCGCTTCAGCGGCGTCCGGGCGCCTGTCGGCTCGGTGTTCATCAGTGCCTGCATCGCCCCGCATCCGGAGTGCCCGCACACGGTGATGGACCGCACCTGCAGCACCTCCACCGCGTACTCGATCGCGGCCGCCACCGAGTCGTCACCGCTCTCCACACCGGGCGGCGGCACGAGATTGCCGACATTGCGTACGACGAAGAGGTCGCCGGGCCCGCTGGAGGTGATCATCGAGGTCACCAGCCGGGAGTCGGCGCAGGTCAGGAAGAGCTGTGAGGGCCGCTGCCCCTCCCGGGCGAGCCGGGCCAGCTCGCCGCGCACCAGGGGCGCGGTGTTGCGCTGGAACGTGCTGATCCCGCTGGCCAGTTGATGCCCGCTGGGGTGCCCGCCGGGCGGTGGTGTCTCGGGGTTCTCGCAGTGGTGGTTGCGCCAGGGGGTCCAGGGCCGGCAGTGGCAGTGCGACGTCTGCCCGTGGCCGTCCTTGAGGTGCGGTTCCGCGAGCCGTGCTCCGGTGCGCCCGGTCAGCTCGACGGTGCCGCCCCGCGCGGTGTGCGCGCTCTGCCAGTCGTGCAGCGACTCGTACGCCGCGTGGTCCATGAAGGAGCCGTCCAGCTCGACGACGGCCTCGGCCCCCGGCGGCACCAGGTGAAGCGCCCGGCTGAGGCGGGGTACGGCGAGGAACGTCAACTGCCCGCGCACCCGCACATGGTGGACGCCGTCGGGGCCCACCTCGTGCGTGATGCGTGTCCGCGTGAGGCGGTGCAGGGCGACGCCGACGGCCATGGCGACCCCGAGCGTGACGCCTTCCAGCACCCCGAGGACGACGACGCCGAGCGTGGTGACGGCGTACACCAGCACCTCGCGGTGGCGGGTGACCGTGCGGATGTGGTGCAGGGACACCATCTGGATGCCGACGGCCATCACCAGGGCGGCGAGTGCGGCGAGGGGGATCAGCTCCAGGAGCGGGACCATCAGCAGCGCGGCCACCACCACCCAGACGCCGTGCAGCATCGTGGAGTTCCGGCTGAGGGCGCCGGCCTGGACGTTCGCCGAGCTTCGTACGGCCACGCCCGCGACGGGGAGCCCGCCGAGCGACCCCGAGACGATGTTGGCGGCGCCCTGTCCGAGCAGCTCGCGGTCGAGGTCCGAGCGCCCCTGCTGGGCGGGCAGCCTGGCCGTGAGCTTGTCCACGGCGACGGCGCCGAGGAGCGACTGGACGCTGCACACCAGCGTGGTGGTGAGCACGGCGGCGACGAGCCCGAGCGCCGGGCCCTCGGGCAGTCCGGCCAGGGCGTGGCTCCGCCAGGACGGCAGGTCCACCTTGGGCAGGGTGAGCCCGGCGAGGACGGCTGTCCCGGTGGCCGCCGTGACGGCGACGAGCGCGGCCGGCACGGTACGCAGGGCCCGTCCCGCGCGTCCGGGGATCCGGGACCACGCCAGCAGGAGGGCGAGTGTCAGGGCGCTCATCGAAAGTGCCGCCACCTGCGGGTGGGCCAGCTGGGCGGGCAGCTCCCGCACGTTGTCGACGACCGAGCTGCTCGGTGATCCGCCCAGCACGATGTGCAACTGGGCGACGGCGATGGTGATGCCGATGCCGGCCAGCATGCCGTGCACGATCGCGGGGCTGACGGCCAGGGCGGAACGGGCCACCCGCAGGAGGCCGAGGCCGAGTTGGGCCAGTCCGGCGAGGACGGTGATGGCGCAGGTCGTGCGCCATCCGTACTTCTGGATGAGGTCGGCGGTGACCACGGTGAGCCCCGCGGCGGGTCCGCTGACCTGGAGCGGGGCGCCGCCGAGCCGGCCGACCACGAGCCCGCCCGCGGCGGCGGCGACGAGCCCCGCCTGCAGTGGTGCTCCGGTGGCGAGGGCGATGCCCAGGGACAGGGGCAGGGCGATCAGGAAGACGGCGATCGAGGCGGACAGGTCGGCGGCAGCGATCCGGGGGATCCGGGGAACGCGCGGGCCTCGGCGGCCGGGCCCGGGCGGGCTGTGCGGCCGCCCCTCGTCCGGTGTGTGCGAAGAGTCGTCGGTGCGGGTGGGGACGCAGGCAGGCATGGTTCCCGTCTCCTCCGGGGCTACGCGGTCGCTTGGGGCGCGGCCGTGGGTCACGGCGTACAGCGGCGGGATTTATCAACGCTCAGTAAATGAATCGTAATGGAGAGTAAAGGACGTGTCAGAAAAAGTAGCGCAAATGGGTCAACAGTTCATTCCGGAGAGTGATTAATCATTTTGATCGGCTTGTCGCACCACCCTCTTCCCGGACTCTTGCGATCTTGGCGTCGCTGTCTGTTTTGTCCCGATCGAAGGAAGAAGGTGGGCGGAACATGGCCGCCACTCAGAGGATCACCACGGGCGTCACCCTCGCCGCTGTCTGCGCCGCGGCGCTCGCCGGCTGCGCGCTCGACGGCACCGGTGCCAAGAAGGGCGCGCAGGACGAAGGCGCGCACGGCGCGAAGAAGGCCGTGGGTGCGCCCGCACCCGCGCCCAAGAACGCGGTCCGCCTGATCGGCGACGGCTCCACCGCGTACACCGGCGCGCAGCCGCGGCTGCCCCGGGCTGAGCGGCTGAAGCCCGGTCAGCGACCGCCGCAGTTCGTGGTCTTCTCCTGGGACGGGGCCGGCGAGGACAGCCAGCGGCTGTTCTCGCACTTCCGCAAGGTGGCCAAGGACAACCGGGCGACGATGACGTACTTCCTCAGCGGCGTGTACATGCTTCCGGAGGCGAAGCGCGACCTGTACCGGCCGCCGCAGCACTCACCCGGCCGCTCCGACATCGGTTTCAATGACGAGCAGGGCATCAAGGACACCGTGGAGCAGCTGCGCGGCGCCTGGCTCGAGGGCAACGAGATCGGCACGCACTTCAACGGCCACTTCTGCGGCAGCGGGGGCGGAGTGGGCGAATGGTCGGTCGAGGAGTGGAAGGACGAGATCGCCCAGGCCAAGGCCTTCGTCAAGTCCTGGAAGACCAACACGGGCGCGATGGACGCCTCCCCGCTGCCCTTCGACTACGACAAGGAGCTCGTCGGCGCCAGGACGCCCTGCCTGGAGGGGCAGAAGAACTTCATGAGCGCCGCCCGCGAGCTCGGCTTCCGCTACGACACCAGCGGCGTCAACGACCAGGTCTGGCCCAAGAAGAAGGAGGGCCTCTGGGACCTGTCGTTGCAGCTCGTCCCGGTCCCGGGCCGCGCCTTCGAGACGCTGACCATGGACTACAACTTCATGGTCAACCAGTCGGGCACCACGTCCAAGGGCGACCCCGCCAAACACGCGTACTGGGGCGACCAGATGCGGGACGGCCTGCTCGCGGGCTTCTCCCGCGCCTACAAGGGCAACCGCGCGCCCCTGATCATCGGCAACCACTTCGAGTCCTGGAACGGCGGCACGTACATGCGCGCCGTCGAGGAGACCATCGAGCGCGTCTGCAATGAGCGCGAGGTGCGCTGTGTCTCCTTCCGGCAGCTCGCCGACTGGCTCGACGCACAGGACCCCGAGACCCTCGACAAGCTCCGCACCCTCAAAGTGGGCCAGGCTCCGGAGCAGGACTGGGCGTCGTTCCTGTCCGACCGGCCCGCCCCGGCCCCGAAGGGCGTGCCGGGCGCGCCGGCGGGCAGGCCGTAGCGCCTGGCGGGCGTCCGGGCTGGCAGCCGCCCGGGACCGGCCGGAACCGCCCGGGACCGGCCGGAACCGCCCGGGACCGGCCGGGACCGCAGCACGCACCCGGTCCGAGTGTTTGGCCGTCAGCAGCAGGTCGTCGCCGGCCTGGCACTTGAGGAGGCCGGTCTCGGAGTGGTGGCAGGCCACTCCGAGACCGGCCTCGGTGAACGGGCCGGTGACCGTGATGTTCATGCCGGCGTATGGGTGTGCCCGCGTCCGAGGGCTGTCGGGACGTGAAGAAGACCACTCGTCGGTGGGGTGGGGGCCGGGTGTGCGTAGGGTCGTACCCATGAGTACGACAGGTGCGAACGCCGACCCCCTCGCGGCGCTGGGTTCGCTGCCGGGCGTGGCGGAATCCGTCGAGTCCGTGCGCAAGGCCGTGGACCGCGTCTACGGGCACCGCATCATGCGGCGCCGCAGCAACGAGATCACCGGGGAGGCCGCACTGCGGGGCTCCCGGGGATCGGCGGCGCTGTCCGGTGCCGACTGGGCCCTCGAAGAGGTGCGCCGGAGGACCGACTTCAGCGGCGACGACGAGGCCAGGGTGGTGGGCGCGGCCCTCAGGCTGACCGCGGAGTCGGGCGAACTCCTGTCCATCTGGCGGCAGTCGCCCCTACGGGTACTGGCGAGGCTGCACCTGGTGGCCGCCGCCGACAACGGGGACACGGTCGGGCGTCCGCGGCAGGACGGGGAACCGGTCACGGAGACCACGGCGGGTGCCGCCGGGCCGCCGCTGATCGGGCTTCCGGTGCCGGACGCGGCGGAGGTCGAGGGCCGCCTCGACGGTCTTGCGCGGCTGGTCATCGCGGGAAGCTCGGCGCCCGCCCTGGTGACCGCCGCCGTGGTGCACGGCGAACTCCTCGCGCTGCGTCCCTTCGGCTCGCACAACGGCCTCGTCGCGCGCGCGGCCGAACGGATCGTCCTGATCGGCAGCGGTCTCGATCCCAAGTCGGTCTGCCCGCCGGAGGTCGGTCACGCGGAACTCGGCCGAGCGGCCTACGCGGCGGCTCTCGACGGCTACGCCTCCGGGACCCCGGAGGGGATGGCGGCCTGGATCACCCACTGCGGCAAGGCGGTCGAACTCGGAGCCAGGGAGTCGACGGCGGTGTGCGAGGCGCTGCAGCGAGGCGCCGCATAGGTCCCTGAACAGGGTTGCGGCGGTACGGATTTCCGTACCGCCGCTGGCATGTTCACTGGGGTACCAAGCGTCCTCGTAGTTTTGCCCATCAGGTCGGGAACTGTTGCCCGTCACCTGGTGCGGCTGGCCCGTAATCGACGGGTCGACGTCGCGTGGGTGCCCGGTGTTCATGCGCGGTCCGTGGGGCCTCGGTTTGCGTTTGAAGGTGATCCTTTCGGATGTCCTTGGTCTCGCGGGCCGTTAACCCCTTTGTACTCCTGGACCGGAGGAAGCGGAACCCCTCCCTGTACTTCTTTACTTTTATGCCCAAAGGGAGTGAATCGGCCGCCCGGCCATGAGAGGCGGGCGAGGAGGGGCGGCGCGGACGGGGGAGGCGGCAGGGGAGCCCGGACCGCCTCAGCCCACCGCCGCGCGACGGCGGCTGGCGTACCAGACCAGCCCCGCCGTGGCCGCCGCCGCTCCTATCGCCGCCGCGGCCACGAGCGCCGGTCGCGGCGGTACGGACAGCCGCTGCTTGAGCCGCACCGGGTGGTGGAAGTCGAGGATGGGCCAGCCGCGCGCGGTGGCCTCGCGGCGCAGCGTGCGGTCCGGGTTCACGGCGTGCGGATGGCCGACCGCCGAGAGCATCGGGACGTCGGTCGCCGAGTCGCTGTACGCGTAGCAGCGCGAGAGGTCGTACCCCTCGGACGCGGCCAGCTCCTTGATCGCCTCGGCCTTCGTGGGGCCGTAGGCGTAGTACTCCACCTCGCCGGTGAAGCAGCCGTCGGCGCCCACGACCATGCGGGTCGCCACCACCCGGTCCGCGCCCAATAGCTCACCGATCGGCTCGACGACCTCCGCCCCGGACGTGGAGACGATCACGACGTCGCGTCCCGCGATGTGGTGCTCCTCGATGAGGGAGGCGGCCTCGTCGTAGATGATCGGGTCGATCAGGTCGTGAAGGGTCTCGGCGACGATCTCCTTCACCTGCTGGACGTTCCAGCCGCGGCACAGCGCGGACAGGTACGCGCGCATCCGCTCCATCTGGTCGTGGTCGGCGCCGCCCGCGAGGAAGACGAACTGGGCATATGCGGTACGCAACACCGCCCGGCGGTTGATCAGGCCGCCTTGGTAGAACGACTTGCTGAAGGTGAGCGTGCTCGACTTCGCAATGACCGTCTTGTCCAGGTCAAAGAAGGCCGCTGTACGAGGCAAGGAGTGGTTTTCCACGGGGTTGAGCATATGCGCCCGCCATTCGGGCTAGTGTGGGGCGCGTGGGTTTGCCTGAGAGGCCTCTCGGGTACACCATGGAAGTCACGGATCGTTCGCGACCGTGCTAACCCGGTCCGGCTCCTCCCCCCCCGAGTCAGACCGTGGGGACGACCCCCGCTCTCCCCCCCGGCGGGGGTCGTCGCATGTCCGGATGGGTTTTCCCTTCCGCTTCACAGGACGCCGGGCCCCGCACTGCGGGGCCCGGCGTTTCTCTGCGCCCGCACAGGATTGGTCACTGTGCGTAGTTGCCGCGCTGCGCTAAGGAAGTCGTACAACGGTCACCTGTTTGGGTGAAGGCGATATTCACAACCGTCGAGTTGTCCACAGTTATCGACCAAGATCCACACGATTTCCAGCATCGCTGCACCGTGATTCCAGCGCGTACCGCTCGCGGAAGTTCATGGCCGGTTCCGTTTGTCCGGCGGCTATGGCCGGTTCGTATCGGCGGTTCATATGGAGGACCGGTTGCCGGTTCTCGCGCACGAGCGGGAATCGCGGGGCCGCAGGGGCTCCGTGAGGAAGCAGCGAGGGGAGCTGGAGAGCATGACGGGGGCCATCACACACGACCGGCCGTCGGCCGCCGAGGGGCGGCAGGGCGGACCGTTGATCGTCACGGAGGACGCGCATCTGCTGGACGACCTGCTGCGGCTGTGCGCCGCGGCCGGCGCCCGGCCGGAAGTCCACCACGGTGTGCCGGAGCGCGGCGGCGGCTGGGACACGGCACCTCTGGTGCTCGTCGGCGACGACGCGGCACGGCGGGTGCGGGGCGCCGCGCGCAGACGCGGCGTGGTTCTGGTGGGGCGGGATCAGGACGACGCCGGGGTCTGGCGACGGGCCGTGGAGATCGGCGCCGACCATGTGCTGCTGCTGCCGGATGGCGAACAATGGTTGGTCGACCGGATCGCCGACGTGGCCGAGGGAGTCGGACCGCCCGCCCTGACCGTCGGCGTGATCGGCGGCCGCGGAGGCGCCGGATCGTCCACGCTCGCCTGCGCGCTGGCGGTCACCTCGGCGCGCCAGGGAAGGCGCACCCTCCTCGTCGACGCGGATCCACTGGGCGGTGGACTCGACGTACTGCTCGGTGGAGAAGCCGCCGAAGGACTCCGCTGGCCGGCCTTCGCCGCCTCGCACGGGCGGGTCGGCGGCGGAGCCCTGGAGGAGTCGCTGCCCTCACTGCACGCCCTGCGGGTCCTCAGTTGGGACCGTGGCGACTCCGTCACCATCGCGCCCGAAGCCGTCCGGGCGGTTCTGGCCGCCGCCAGAAGGCGAGGCGGGGCGGTCGTCGTGGATCTGCCGCGCCGGATCGACGAAGGGGCCGCGGAGGCCCTCGCACAGGTCGACCTGGGGCTGCTCGTGGTCCCCGCCGAGCTGCGCGCCGTCGCGGCGGCCGGGCGGGTGGCGTCCGCGGTCGGCATGGTCCTGCGGGACCTGCGCGTCGCGGTCCGCGGGCCGTACGCGCCAGGACTGGACGACCGGGAAGTCGCACGGCTCCTCGGACTGCCCCTCATGGGTGAGGTGCCCGGGGAACCGGGGCTGTCGGCGGCCCAGGAGCGGGGCGCCCCGCCCGGCGGGGACGGCCGCGGGCCGCTCGCGCGCTTCTGCTCGGCGTTCTGGGAGCGGGCCGCGGTTGCCGGAGGGGGCGTATGAGCGGGGGCACGGGCCTGCGGGGCGCGGCGCCCGTGCAGGCGGGGCCGCCGGGCGTGCGCTCGGGCATCGGTTCGCCCGCCGGCCGCCCGTCGGGCGGGAGCGGGTCCGCCGACACGGGACTGCTGGACGGGGTCCGGCAGTGGCTCGCCGAGAGCGGCGGCGAACCGACCCCCGCGCGCGTGGCGCAGGCCCTGCGGGAGCAGGGGCGGGTGCTCGGGGACGCCGAAGTCCTCGGTGCGGCCGAGCGCCTGCGGTCGGAGCTGATCGGGAGCGGGCCGCTGGAGCCGCTGCTCGACGATCCCTCGGTGACCGACGTGCTGGTCTCGGCGCCCGACCGGGTGTGGGTGGACCGCGGCGGCGGCCTGGAACTGACCGCGGTGTCCTTTCCGGACGCGGCGGCCGTACGACGCCTCGCCCAGCGCCTCGCGACCGTGGCCGGGCGGCGGCTCGACGACGCCCACCCCTGGGTGGACGCCAGGCTCCCCGACGGCACCCGACTGCATGCGGTGCTGCCACCGGTCGCCGTCGGCTCGACCTGCCTGTCGCTGCGGGTCGTACGGCCGAGGGCGTTCACGCTCGACGAACTGGTGGCCGCGGGGACGGTACCGCCCGGCGGGGACCGGCTGCTGCGGGCCCTGCTCGACGCGAGACTCTCGTTCCTGATCAGCGGCGGCACGGGCAGCGGCAAGACGACGCTGCTCAGCGCCCTGCTCGGCCTCGTCGGACCGGGCGAGCGGATCGTGCTCGCCGAGGACTCGGCGGAGCTGCGCCCCGACCATCCCCACGTCGTACGGCTCGAATCCAGACCCCCCAACCAGGAGGGCGCCGGGCTCGTCACGCTCCAGGACCTGGTGCGCCAGGCGCTGCGCATGCGGCCGGACCGGCTGGTCGTCGGCGAGGTGCGTGGACCTGAAGTGGTGGCGCTGCTGGCCGCGTTGAACACGGGCCATGAAGGCGGCTGCGGGACCGTGCACGCCAACGCGGCCTCGGGAGTGCCGGCCCGGCTGGAGGCGCTGGGCACGGCCGCGGGGCTCGACCGGGCCGCCCTGCACAGCCAGGTGGCGGCCGCGCTGTCCGTCGTGCTCCATCTCGTGCGCGACCGGGCCGGACGGCGGCGGATCGCCGAGGTGCACGTCCTGGAGCGCGATCCGGCCGGACTGGTCGTGACGGTGCCCGCGCTGCGGTGGGGCGCCAGGGCCTTCTCGTACGGGCGTGGGTGGGAGCGGCTGCGGGAGCTGCTCGGTGGCATCGATGACGTGGGCGGGCGGAGGGAGGGGCTGTGACGGGGATCGCCGAGGTGTCGATGGGCGCGGCGATGGCGTGTGCCGGAGCGGCGGCCTGGCTGATGGGCGGTCCGGGGCCGGGGGCGCGACGGGCTCAACTGCTGTGCGCGGGTGGCGGAGAGGCGGGGGCCGGGCCTCCGTCGTGGCAGCGGGCGGCACGGACCGGGGAGCGACTGCGACGGCTGCACGCGACGCACGGCGAGTGGTGGGCGCTGGTCGCCGGAGTGCTGGTCGGCCTGCTGGGGACGTCCGTCGTGCCGGTGGTCCTGGGCGGACTGGGAGTTCCGCTGGTACGGCGAGCCCGCCGGGCCGGAGCGGCACGGCGGGCGAGGGAGCGGCGGGCCGACTCGGTGATCGCGCTGTGCGGGGCGTTAGCCGGGGAGGTCCGGGCGGGACGGCAGCCGGGTGAGGCCCTGCTGGGGGCCGCCCGGGACTCCGGAGGGCTCGGGGACGCGCAGGCGGTGGTGCTGGCGGCGGCCCGGTTCGGCGGGGACGTGCCCGGCGCACTCACCGACGCGGCCCGGCGGCCCGGGGCCGAGGGACTGCTGGGCCTCGCCGCGTGCTGGCGCGTCGCCGTGGACCGCGGCGCCGGACTCGCGGCCGGGCTCGACCGGCTGGAGGGGGCACTGCGCGCGGAGCGTGACCAGCGTGCCGACCTGCGTGCCCAGTTGGCGGGTGCCCGGTCGACGGCGGTGCTGCTCGCGGGGCTGCCGGTGCTCGGGCTGCTGCTGGGCACCGCGCTCGGCGCCGACCCGCTGCACGTCGTGCTGCACACCGGCGCGGGCCTCGGCTGTCTGCTGGTCGGCGGCCTTCTGGAGAGCGCCGGACTGTGGTGGGCGCTGCGGATCGTACGGGGAGCGGAGGCGGGATGAGTACGGAAGTCGTCCACAGGCTGGGGGTGACGCTGTGCGTGGTGGCGGCGGTGTGGGCGCTGACCAGGGCCTTGAGCCACGCGCGGCGGGAGCGGCGGACGCGCCGGCGGTCGAAGGCGCTGCTGGCGCTGTCGGCGCTGTCGGCGCGGTGGGCCGGTGAGACCGGATCGGCGGCGGGGCCCGTCTCCGGGGGACGGGTCTTCTCGGGACAGATCTCCACTGGGAGGCGCTCACGGATGCGTGGCGCCGTGCGGCGATGGCTGCCGGTGGTCGGTGCCGTGAGCGCCTGCTGGGTGTTCGTCGGCGGCGCGAGCGGGGCCGTGGTCGGACTTGCGGCCGGGTTCGGCATGTGGCGATGGCAGCGGAGACCGGCACCGGTGAAGGAGTTCGACACGGCGACTGCCGAGCGGCAACTGCCCCTCGCCGCAGATCTGCTGGCCGCCTGCATCGCTGCGGGCGCGAGTCCCGTCCTGGCCGCCCGGGCGGTGGGCGAGGCGCTGGAGGGCCCCGTGGGGGAGCGCCTGGCGAGGGGAGCCGCCGAGGTGCGGCTCGGGGGCGAACCGGGCGAGGCGTGGCGAGGACTGGCAGCGCTGCCCGGGGCCCGGCCACTGGCCCGGCTGCTGGAGCGGGCCGGCGAGTCGGGCGTACCGGCGGCGGTACCGGTGGCGCGCCTCGCCTCCGAGGCCCGCACGGAACGCGGGCGTGCCGCCACGGCCAGGGCGCGACGGGCGGGCGTGCTGATCACCGCCCCCGTGGGGCTGTGCTTCCTGCCCGCGTTCATCGCGATCGGCGTACTGCCGGTGGTGCTCGGGCTCGCGGGCGGCGTGCTGGGAGGAGGCGACTGACGACCGGCTGAAAGGTCTGAAAGGGCCGCACGACGAGCCATGGACGAGTGACGAGTGACGAGTGACGAGTGATGAAGGTCAACGGAACAGAGTTGTACGGGGAGTTCGGATGGACAAGGCAGTGCGGGTACGTGTGCGGGCGTGGGCGTGGGTCCTTGCGGGCAGGGCCTGTGTGGGGCGGGCGCGGATGGTGCGGCGGGATGCCGGGATGGTCACATCCGAGTACGCGATGGGGCTGATCGCGGCGGTGGGGTTCGCCGCGCTGCTCTACGAGGTGCTGACCAGCGGTCAGGTGCGCGCTGCTCTGCAGGACATCGTGGGGCGGGCGCTCAATGGGCAGTTCTGAGGCAGGGGCGACGGCTTCGGTCACCGGGCGGGCCGATGCAGGCCGGGGCCGGGGGCCGGGCCCGCCCCGGATGGCCGGTGACGGCGGTTTCGTGACGGCGGAGGCGGCCGTGGTGCTGCCGGTGCTGGTCGCGTTCACGATGGCGCTGGTCTGGGCGTTGCTGGCCGCGGCCGCGCTGATCCAGTGTGTGGACGCGGCCCGGGCGGGCGCCCGGGCCGCGGCCCGGCAGGAACCGCCGGGCACGGTCATGGAGACCGCCCGGCAGGCGGCGCCGGGCGGAGCCCGGGTGTCCGTCCGGAGGGAGGGCGACCTGGTGCGCGTGCGGGTCGAGGCCGACACACCGGGGCCTGACGCGCTGGCCCTCGACCTGAGCCAGGAGGCCACGGCCCTCGCCGAGGAGACGGTGGGGGCGGCCCGGTGAGAACAGGGGGACGGGCCCGAAGGGCAGGCATCGGGACGCGTACGGGACCACGTGCTCCGTGGTCGGCGTCGGACCGGGGGTCGGCGACCGTCTGGACCGTGGGTGCGCTCGCGGTGCTGTGCGTGGTCTTCGGCGCCGTGCTCGCGATGGGGCAGGCGGTGGTGGTCCGTCATCGCGCGGGCGGCGCGGCCGACTTGGCGGCCCTCGCGGCGGCCGACCACTGGACGGACGGTGGGACACGGGCGTGCGGCCTGGCGGACCGGGTGGCACGGGCCCAGGGCACCCGGATCGTGCGGTGCGCGGTCCGGGGTGACATCTCGGACGTCACGGTCGCGGCGGGAAGAGGGCCGCTGACCGCCGAGGTGAGGTCGCGGGCCGGCCCGGCCGGGCCTCTGACACCGGGCGGGCCGCCTGGCCTTGTGACACCGGGCGGCCCGGGCGCTCCCGACAGCCCCGACAGCCCCGACAGCTCGGTGGGGCCGGGCGGGCCGGTGGGTTCGATGACCGCACCGGGGGCCGTGGGTCGGGTGCCTCAGGTCGCCCTTGGGGGACCGGCGTCGGCCGGGGACCCGGGGTGAGCGGAACCCGGGGTGAGCGGAGGGGCGAGGCGAGAGCCGGGACCGCGCCCACCCCTGGCACTAGCCCTCCGTGGCCGCCGGCACCTCGCCGGTGACGCCCTCCTGGCCGACGGGGTGACCTGGGTCCGGTGCCGACGACGAGGTGCCCGTCTCCTCCGTGTGCCCCTCCTCGCGGCGCTCCACCGGTTCTTCTCCGCGATGCACCTTCGGTTCTCCGGTGTGCGCCTCCGGTGCGTCGCGCAGGAGGACGGTCAGCAAGCGCACAGCCCCCCGCTTGTGCAGCGGGTCGTTGCCGTTGCCGCACTTGGGGGACTGGATGCAGGACGGGCAGCCCGCCTCGCACTCGCAGGAGGCGATGGCCTGGCGGGTGGCGGTGAGCCACTCGCGGGCGGTGTGGAAGGCACGTTCCGCGAAGCCCGCACCACCGGGGTGACCGTCGTACACGAAGACGGTGGGCAGGAGTGTGTCCGGGTGCAGCGGGACGGAGACACCGCCGATGTCCCAGCGGTCGCAGGTGGCGAAGAGCGGAAGCATGCCGATCGACGCGTGCTCGGCGGCGTGCAGGGCACCGCCCAGGATCTCGGGATTCACCCGGGCGGCGTCGAGTTGGTCCTCGGTGACGGTCCACCACACGGCCCGCGTACGGAGCGTGCGGGCAGGCAGATCGAGTTTCGTCTCACCAAGTACCTCGCCGGTGATGAGACGACGACGCAGGAAGGAGACGACCTGGTTGGTGACTTCGACGGAGCCGTAGCACAGGCGGCCGTCGCCCCAGGGGACTTCGACGTCCGTCTCCAGGACGGAGATGGCGGTGGTGTCGCGGGCGACCGTCGAATACGGCGGGTTGGCCTCCTGGACCAGGGCGACCGAGTCGTCCAGGAGGAGTTCGTCGACCAGGTACGTACGGCCCTGGTGGAGGTGGACCGCGCCCTCGTGGACGGTGGTGTGCGCGGCCGAGGCGTCGACCGTGCCCAGCAGGCGTCCGGAACCGGCTTCCACGATCTGCACCGGGCTGCCGCCTCCGCCGCGGATGTCGGTCAGGTCGGCGGCCCGCTCCCGGCGCGTCCAGTGCCACGCCTTCGTGCGGCGGCGCAGCAGCTTCGCGGCCTCCAACTGCGGCAGCAGCTCTGCCGTGGCCGGTCCGAAGAGGGCGAGATCCTCCTCGGTGAGGGGGTGTTCGGCCGCTGCGGCGCACAAGTGGGGCGCGAGGACGTACGGGTTGTCCGGATCGAGGACGGTGGACTCCACCGGCTGGTCGAACAGGGCCTCCGGATGGTGGACGAGGAAGGTGTCCAGCGGGTCGTCGCGGGCGACCAGGATCGCCAGCGCCCCCTGCCCGGAGCGGCCCGCGCGGCCGGCCTGCTGCCACAGGGAGGCGCGGGTGCCCGGATAGCCGGCGATGACGACGGCGTCCAACCCGGAGACGTCGATGCCGAGTTCAAGGGCGGTGGTGGCGGCGAGACCGAGGAGTTCGCCGGAGTGGAGGGCACGTTCGAGGGCGCGGCGTTCCTCGGGGAGGTATCCGCCGCGGTAGGCGGCCACGCGCCGGACCAGGGAGCGGTCGACCTCGGCGAGCCGTTCCTTGGCGATCACCGAGATCAGCTCGGCCCCGCGCCGGGACCGTACGAAGGCGACCGACCGGACGCCCTGGACGGTCAGGTCGGTGAGGAGGTCCGCGGTCTCGGCGGTGGCGGTGCGACGGACGGGGGCGCCCTTCTCGCCGTGCAGGTCGGTGAGGGGCGGCTCCCAGAGGGCGAACACCAGTTCACCGCGGGGTGAGGCGTCGTCGGCGACCTCCACCACGGGAAGGCCGGTGAGGCGGGAGGCGGCGACCGAGGGCTCGGCGGCTGTCGCCGAGGCCATCAGGAAGACGGGGGAGGAGCCGTAGCGGGCGCACAGGCGGCGCAGCCGGCGGAGAACCTGGGCGACGTGTGACCCGAAGACACCTCGGTAGGTGTGGCATTCGTCGATGACGACAAAGCGCAGCGCGCGCAGGAAGGAGGCCCACCGGGCGTGGGAGGGGAGGATCCCGCGGTGCAGCATGTCGGGGTTGGTGAGGACGTAGTTGGCGTACTGCCGTACCCACTCGCGCTCCTCGACCGGGGTGTCCCCGTCGTAGACCGCGGAGCGCACGGCGTGGCCCAGAGGATGTGAAAGTTCCTTCACGGATCGCCGCTGATCTGCGGCGAGGGCCTTGGTCGGCGCGAGGTACAGGGCGGTCGCGCCGCGGCCGTTCGGAGCTTCGGAACCGTCGAGGAGGGTGGACAGGACCGGGACGAGATAGGCCAGGGACTTGCCGGAGGCCGTGCCCGTGGAGACGATCACCGATTCGCCGTCCAGGGCGTGCTCGGCGGCGAGCGCCTGGTGGGCCCAGGGGTGTTCGACACCGGCGGACGCCACGGCGGCGACGACTTCCGAACGGATCCGGTCGGGCCACACTGCATGACGACCCGCACGTGGGGGCAAGTGCTCCGTATGAGTGATGCGCGAAGCCCGGCTCGGCCCCGAGGCGAGCCGGTCCAGGATCTCGCCCGGCGAGGGGCGGGATGCGGTGTCCGTCGAGGTTCGATCGGGTCGGAGATTCTTGGCCATCGGCATCGAGTGTGTCACTGGCGTGACGGACAATGGACCCAAGGCGTCGTGCACGCCTGCCGGTAAGTGATTGAATGCCATCGCGGCTGGCGAACCGTCCCGGGGGCTCCGCCGAGGTGTCCCTTGGGATGACCGCTCGATAGCAAGGTGCTGGAGGATCCGTGGACCTGTCCCTGTCGACCCGTACCGTCGGCGATCGTACGGTCGTCGAGGTCGGTGGCGAAATCGATGTATATACCGCGCCCAAGTTGCGCGAACAGCTGGTCGAGCTGGTGAACGACGGCAGTTTCCATCTTGTCGTCGACATGGAGGGCGTGGACTTCCTCGACTCCACCGGTCTCGGCGTGCTGGTGGGTGGCCTGAAGCGGGTGCGTGCCCATGAGGGCTCGCTCCGGCTGGTCTGCAACCAGGAGCGCATTCTGAAGATCTTCCGCATCACCGGCCTCACCAAGGTGTTCCCGATCCACACCTCGGTCGAGGAAGCGGTGGCGGCCACCGACTAGCGGCTGTCGTCCGGCCCGTCCCTGACCGGCCGGTCAGTCGCCGACAGTCGGATCCCGGGCCTGGCCCGGGAGGCAGAAGTCAATGGAGGGGGGTCGGGTCTCGGCGACCCGGCCCCCCGACCGCACGCCCGTAGTTCCGAGGGGGATGCATGGCCACCGTTGAACTCCGCTTCAGCGCGCTGCCCGAGCACGTCAGGACCGCCCGACTGGTGGCGGCAGCGGTGGCGCGCAGGGCCGGAGTGGACGAGGCCGTCCTCGACGAGGTCAGGCTCGCCGTCGGCGAAGCCTGCACCCGGGCCGTCGGCCTGCACCAGAGCGGCGGAATCTCGGCGCCGGTGCGGGTGTCGTTGATCGAGGAGGAGAAGCAGTTCTCCATCGAGGTCGGCGACGAGGCACCGCACACGGTTCCCGGTGACAAGACACCGGGCGCCCATGGCGGAAGCGACGGCGCGGACGTCGAGACCGAGGAGGACGAGATGGGCCTCGCGGTCATCAGCGGCCTCGTCGACGACGTGGAAGTGACCGCCGGTGAGAACGGCGGACTGATCAGGATGAGCTGGCCGACCACGCCGCCGGCCGTGCTCGTTTCCTGATCCACCCCCCGGTACTGCCCCAACCTGTGCGAAAGGGCCCTGCTCACCAGGGCCCTTTCGCATGTCCGGCTGCGCATGAGGGGCTGCGCGTGCCCGACCCGAACCCCGGCCGGTTGCCTCCGGGGCGACCCTCCTGGGCGCCGCCCGGCCGCCCTCGGGCCGCCTTCGGGCCGCCTTCCGACCCCCCCCGGCCGCCTCCTCCGGCCACCCCTGGGCCCGCGTCGGCACCGCTCGGTGTCCCCGGAAGCCCCCGGCCTCATCCGCCGCCCCGGCAGCAGATCCGTACCGTCCTGCGTCCCGGGTGCTGACCCGAGGGCGGGCCGACAGCCGCTCGGCACCGCCCGTTCGGCTCCTCATCCGTCACCGGATCAAGCCACGCGTTTTTCGTGAATGAATTCACGATCTCGATTACGATCAACAATACGATCAGCCTTAGGTCGCGCCGCATGGCAATCGACCTGGCGTCAATGCTTTTGAGGCATTACCACTTTCGGGTCCCGCGGTGGTCCATGGATCATTTGCTGAAGAGCATGTGAAGGCCAATTCCGCTTACCGCGCACTGTTTTGATCAGGTTCCGGTACCTACAATCCGTCCACATCTTGAGCTCGGTCCAAGCGTCAAGGAGGACGAATGGCGGGGCTTTCTACCCCTCATCAGTTTGACCAGCCCACAACCCTCGCAGCTGCGGTACTGACCGACGACAACCGACTCATCGTGATCGTCATCGCGGTGGTCGCCCTTGCGGCGCTTGTCGTGGCCGGGGTCCTGGTACGCCAGGTACTCGCCGCGGGCGAGGGCACCGAAAGCATGAAGGAGATCGCGGTGGCGATCCAGGAGGGCGCGAATGCCTACCTGGGCCGACAGATGCGAACGCTCGGCGTTTTCGCCGTCGTGGTGTTCTTCCTGCTCATGCTGCTGCCCGCGGACGACTGGAATCAGCGCGCCGGACGATCGATCTTCTTCCTGATCGGCGCGGCGTTCTCGGCGACCACCGGCTATATCGGTATGTGGCTCGCCGTACGCAGCAATGTGCGCGTGGCCGCCGCGGCACGGGAAGCGACTCCGGCGGAGGGTGAGCCCGAAAAGGATCTCACCGCCGTCTCGCACAAAGCCATGAAGATCGCTTTCCGCACGGGCGGCGTCGTCGGCATGTTCACGGTGGGGCTCGGTCTGCTGGGCGCCTCCTGTGTGGTGCTGGTGTACGCGGCCGACGCGCCGAAGGTCCTGGAGGGCTTCGGTCTCGGCGCCGCGCTGATCGCCATGTTCATGCGTGTCGGCGGAGGCATCTTCACCAAGGCCGCCGACGTCGGCGCCGACCTCGTAGGCAAGGTCGAGCAGGGCATCCCGGAGGACGATCCGCGCAACGCCGCGACCATCGCCGACAACGTGGGCGACAACGTCGGCGACTGCGCCGGCATGGCCGCCGACCTCTTCGAGTCGTACGCCGTCACGCTCGTCGCCGCGCTGATCCTCGGCAAGGCGGCCTTCGGCGACGCCGGGCTCGCCTTCCCGCTGATCGTGCCCGCGATCGGCGTGCTCACCGCGATGATCGGCATCTTCGCGGTGGCTCCGCGCCGTGCGGACCGCAGCGGGATGAGCGCCATCAACCGTGGGTTCTTCATCTCCGCGGTGTTCTCGCTGGCGCTGGTGGCCGTGGCCGTCTTCGTCTATCTGCCGTCCTCGTACGCGGACCTGGACGGAGTCACGGACGAGGCCATCCTCGGCAACGCGGGCGACCCGCGGATCCTCGCACTCCTCGCCGTCGCCATCGGCATCGTGCTGGCCGCGCTGATCCAGCAGCTGACCGGCTACTTCACCGAGACGACCCGTCGCCCGGTGAAGGACATCGGCAAGACCTCGCTCACCGGCCCGGCCACCGTCGTCCTCGCCGGAATCTCGCTCGGTCTCGAGTCGGCCGTCTACACCGCTCTGCTGATCGGCCTCGGCGTGTACGGGGCCTTCCTGCTCGGCGGTACGTCGATCATGCTGGCGCTGTTCGCGGTGGCCCTGGCCGGTACCGGTCTGCTCACCACGGTCGGTGTCATCGTCGCGATGGACACCTTCGGCCCGGTCTCCGACAACGCGCAGGGCATCGCCGAGATGTCCGGCGACGTCGAGGGCGCGGGCGCGCAGGTGCTCACCGACCTCGACGCCGTCGGCAACACCACCAAGGCCATCACGAAGGGCATCGCCATCGCCACCGCCGTACTCGCGGCGGCGGCGCTCTTCGGCTCGTACCGGGACGCCATCCTCACGGCCGCGAACGACGTGGGGGAGAAGGTCTCGGGCCCGGGCGCACCGATGAACCTGATGATGGACATCTCACAGCCCAACAACCTGGTGGGGCTCATCGCGGGCGCCGCGGTCGTCTTCCTCTTCTCGGGGCTGGCGATCAACGCGGTGTCGCGGTCCGCCGGGGCCGTGGTCTACGAGGTGCGGCGGCAGTTCCGTGAGCGCCCCGGGATCATGGACTACACCGAGAAGCCCGAGTACGGGCGCGTCGTCGACATCTGCACCAAGGACGCGCTGCGCGAGCTGACCACGCCCGGTCTGCTCGCCGTACTGACGCCGATCGCGATCGGGTTCACGCTCGGCGTCGGAGCGCTCGGCGCGTTCCTCGCGGGCGCCATCGGCACCGGCACGCTCATGGCGGTCTTCCTCGCCAACTCCGGTGGCGCGTGGGACAACGCCAAGAAACTCGTCGAGGACGGTCACCACGGCGGCAAGGGCAGTGACGCCCACGCCGCGACGGTGATCGGCGACACGATCGGCGACCCCTTCAAGGACACCGCGGGGCCGGCGATCAACCCCCTCCTGAAGGTGATGAACCTCGTGGCGCTGCTCATCGCGCCCGCGGTGGTCAAATTCAGCTACGGCGAGGACAAGAGCGTGGGTATGCGGGTTCTCATCGCCGTGCTCTCGCTCGCCGTCATCGTGGGTGCGGTGTACGTGTCCAAGCGGCG
This sequence comes from Streptomyces sp. BV286, assembly GCF_019090165.1. Taxonomy (GTDB): domain Bacteria; phylum Actinomycetota; class Actinomycetes; order Streptomycetales; family Streptomycetaceae; genus Streptomyces. The sequence continues at coordinate 122,364 of NZ_JAHRIB010000178.1, read as the reverse complement.
CGGCATCGCCGTGGGTGACGAAGGCAACTCCGAGCGGGTGGCCAAGTCGGCTGATCCGGCGGTGGTTTCGTAACACCTGGGCCATCACCTGGTCAGGTTCGGCTCAACGGACGGGCGGGCGGCGCGTATTGACGCGCCGTCCGCCCGTCCGTCTGTGTGCGCGCCCTGTTCGTGAGCCATATCTCGCTTGGTGCAAATGGCTTCAATAGTGGTCCAAACGGATGTTCGTCACGGTGGGGTCGCCCGGTTGGCGTGTATGTTCCGGGGCCGAGAGCCATGGAAGGGACCAATCCGGTGAACAAGAAGCTCGCGGCCGCACTGTCCGGCGGTGCGGTACTGGTACTGGCGATGTCTGGATGCAGCAGTGACGACAGCAGTGACAAGCTGAACTCCTGGGCCAAGGAGGTCTGCGACGCGGTGCAGCCTCAGGCGAAGAAGATCGAGGCCGCCAACACCGCGATCCAGAAGCAGACCTCGGACAACAGCACTCCGGCGGACGTGCAGAAGACCGACTCCCAGGCCTTCCAGGACATGTCCGACGCCTACAAGGCGATCGGCACGGCCGTGAACAAGGCCGGCGCCCCGGACGTCGAGAACGGCGAGAAGAAGCAGACGGACGCCGTCAAGGAGCTCAACACCATCTCCTCGTCGTACGCCGACCTCAAGAAGCAGGTCGACGACCTCGACACGAAGGACCAGGCGAAGTTCGCCGACGGTCTGAAGGGGATCGCCACCCAGCTGGACAAGCTGAGCCAGAGCGGCAACGACGCCCTCAAGAAGCTGGAGGAGGGCGACGTGGGCAAGGCGATGGCCGAGCAGGAGAGCTGCAAGAGCGCGTCCGCCTCGGCCTCGGCGACGAAGAGCTGACCCCACGCGTCGCCGCCCGACGCCGGGTCGCCCTCCGGGGCCAGGTGTTTCGGTGAGCCGCCCGGCGCTGTCGGGCGGCTCACCTGTTCGCCTCGCCGCCGGCGACGTGCCCCGCTGCGTGGATGCCGCGCGTGCCCCGCTCCGCGGACGCTGCACGTACCTCGCTCCGCGGATGCCGACGTGCCCGCTCACGCGGAAGGATCGTCCGCGGCGGTAGCGGCGCGCCCGCCCCGCGCCGGTTGCGCGTCACAATGGGCGGGTGAGTAACACCAGCCTGGCACCGCTGCCCTCGTCCGACCGCACCGACGTCACCGCACGGCTGCGCGAGGCCCTCCTGGGCGCCTCCTTCAGCGCCGACGGTCTCCTCGACCTCCTCGGCGCCCCCGCCTACGCGGCCCTGGCGCGCAGCGAGACCGTGCCCGCGCTCCGGGCGACCAGGGGCGACTCCACGCTGGAGGCGCTCGTACGGCTGTTCCTGCTCCAGCACCCCGTGCCGTACGCGCGCGTGGCGGACGTCCTGCCGGTGGAGGACTGCCTGGAGAGCGGCTGGCTGGTCCGCGTCGGCGGGGACGAGGTCGCGGCGGCGGTCGACGTACGGCCGTACGGCGGGCCCGGCGGCGAGGACTGGTTCATCGTCTCGGACCTGGGCTGCGCGGTCGGCGGGGCCGGTGGCGTCGCCGGGCGGAGCACGCAGGCCGGTGCCGCCGTCGTACTGGGCGTGGGCGGCGCGTCCACGACCCTCGCGGGCATCACCGTGCGCACCCCCGTCGCCTCCGCGCTCGACCTCGGCACCGGCTCCGGAATCCAGGCGCTGCACGCCGCGCAGCACGCCACACGCGTCAGCGCGACCGACCTCAACCCCCGTGCGCTGCACATCACCTCGCTCACGCTCGCCCTCTCCGGGGCTCCGGCGGCCGAGCTGCGCGAGGGGTCCCTCTTCGAGCCGGTGGCCGACGAGACGTTCGACCTGATCGTCTCGAACCCGCCCTTCGTGATCTCGCCCGGCGCCCGGCTCACCTACCGCGACGGCGGGATGGGCGGGGACGATCTGTGCCGCACGCTCGTTCAGGAGGCGGGAGCCCGTCTGAACGAAGGGGGATACGCGCAGTTCCTGGCCAACTGGCAGCACGTGGAGGGTGAGGACTGGCAGGACCGGCTGCGCTCCTGGGTGCCGCGCGGCTGTGACGCGTGGATCGTGCAGCGCGAGGTCCAGGACGTCACGCAGTACGCGGAGCTGTGGCTGCGCGACGCGGGCGACCACGACGGCGACTCCGCGGAGTACCAGGCCCGGTACGACGCCTGGCTGGACGAGTTCGAGGCGCGGAAGGTGAAGGCCGTCGGCTTCGGCTGGATCACCCTGCGCAGGTCGGGGGCCGAGCTGCCCTCGGTCGTCCTGGAGGAGTGGCCGCACCCCGTCGAGCAGCCGCTCGGCGACACCGTGCGCGCGCACTTCGAGCGGGTGGACTTTCTGCGTGCGCACGACGACGCGGCCCTGCTCGCCGGGCACTTCAAACTCGCCGGCGAGATCGTGCAGGAGCAGGTGGGGCTGCCCGGCGCGGAGGACCCGGAGCACGTCGTGCTGCGCCAGCACCGTGGCATGCGGCGGGCCACGAAGGTGGACACGGTCGGCGCCGGCTTCGCGGGCGTCTGCGACGGCACGCTGAGCGCGGGGCGGATCCTGGACGCCATCGCCCAACTGGTCGGAGAGGATCCCGTGTTGCTCAGGGACCGGACGCCCGCCCAGATCCGGCTGCTGGTCGAGCAGGGTTTCATCGAACCCGCACGGTGACGTCCGGGGCGGACGGCACCGGACGGCACCGGATGGCACCGGGCACGGCTGGACCCGGCACCGCACGGCATCGCATGGCATGGCACCGCACGGCACCGCACGGCACAGCCGGGCCCGGCACGGCACCCGGCGCCCGAGTCCGGGGGGGAACCCGGGTTCGGCGTTCGGGCCGGCGTCGTATCCGGTCGCGCGGCGGACCGTGGCGGCGGCACGGGAACGAAGGGGAACGAAGGGGAACGAGCGGTTTTCCGTGCGGTGTGACGGACTCCATTCGAGAGATGGCCGACTTCCGGCAGGTGCGGTGGCCGGCCCTGTGCGGAGGGTGTGGTCGCGGTGTGAGTGATTCCGCATCGGGCCGCACAGCGCTGTCCGCCTCCCGTTCACCCGGGGTTGGGATCCCGGCCTCCCGGAGGTGTCAGCGTCCGACCCGGGGCACGAACGGGCGAAGGGACGAGCCATGGAGAGCGGACCGGCGATCTTCACGGGATCGGTGTTCGCCCTGTTCGGAGGCGGGCTGCTGCTGTGGACGGCGGTCCGGCTGCGGCAGCGGGCCCCCATCGCCCACGAAGTGAATCCCGTCGCGTCGGCGGCGGTCGCGGGCTTCGCCGGGATGGCCGCCGTGTTCCTCGCCGTGTGGTGTTTCACCCGCACCTGAGCGCCGGGCCGGCGACACGCACGGGCTCTTCCCCGGCCGGGAAACGCCGCCCGCGGTGTCCGTAAATCGCCGCTCTCCGGTGGGTACGGCCAAGATCGACACTCCCCGCGCCCCTCCTCTCCGGTAATTGAGAGGTCACCCTCCGCATGGCCCGGAAACGGCAGGTCGGCACTCCGGGCGGCAGGAATGGCGGGAGTCGGGTTACCGTTCGAGTGGCCGTTGCGGGCTTTTCCCGTTTGACACGGGGGCGGGATGTACCGTCACACTCCGCAGCGTCAGCATGACCCGAGCCCCGGGTTCCAGGCCTGGGGCGAGACCCCCTGCGTCGACCGGAGAGAAGAGCGAAGTTGTCCCCGACCAGCGAGACCGCACACGGCGGCCGCCGACTCGTCATCGTCGAGTCGCCTGCCAAGGCGAAGACGATCAAGGGCTATCTCGGCCCCGGATACGTCGTCGAAGCGAGTGTCGGGCACATCCGCGACCTCCCCAACGGCGCCGCGGAGGTGCCCGAGAAGTACACCGGCGAGGTACGTCGGCTCGGTGTGGACGTCGAGAACGACTTCCAGCCGATCTACGTGGTCAACGCTGACAAGAAGGCCCAGGTCAAGAAGCTCAAGGACCTGCTGAAGGATTCCGACGAGCTCTTCCTCGCAACCGATGAGGACCGCGAGGGCGAGGCCATCGCGTGGCACCTTCTCGAGGTCCTGAAGCCCAAGGTCCCCGTCCACCGGATGGTCTTCCACGAGATCACCAAGGATGCGATCCGCAGTGCCGTCGCCAACCCGCGCGAGCTCAACCAGCGCATGGTCGACGCCCAGGAGACCCGCCGTATCCTCGACCGTCTCTACGGCTACGAGGTCTCGCCGGTCCTGTGGAAGAAGGTCATGCCGCGTCTGTCGGCGGGCCGCGTCCAGTCCGTGGCGACCCGCCTCGTCGTCGAGCGGGAGCGCGAGCGCATCGCCTTCCGCTCCGCCGAGTACTGGGACCTCACGGGCACCTTCGGCACCGGCCGCGCCGGTGACCAGAGCGATCCGTCGAGCCTGGTCGCCCGGCTGACCGCGGTCGACGGCAAGCGCGTCGCGCAGGGTCGCGACTTCGACTCGCTCGGGCAGATCAAGGGCGCGAACACCCTCCACCTGGACGAGACGAACGCCCGCGCGCTCGCCGCCGCCCTGGAGAACACGGACTTCTCCGTACGGTCCGTCGAGTCGAAGCCGTACCGCCGCTCGCCCTACGCGCCGTTCCGTACGACGACGCTCCAGCAGGAGGCCAGCCGCAAGCTCGGCTTCGGCGCGAAGGCCACGATGCAGGTGGCGCAGAAGCTGTACGAGAACGGCTTCATCACCTACATGCGTACCGACTCCACGACCCTCTCGGACACCGCGGTCTCCGCGGCCCGGGCGCAGGTCACGCAGCTCTACGGTGCGAACTACCTGCCGGACAAGCCGCGCACGTACGCCGGGAAGGTCAAGAACGCGCAGGAGGCGCACGAGGCGATCCGCCCGTCGGGCGACCGTTTCCGCACTCCGGCCGAGACGGGTCTGACCGGTGACCAGTTCAGGCTGTACGAGCTGATCTGGAAGCGGACCGTCGCCTCCCAGATGAAGGACGCCACCGGCAACTCCGTCACCGTGAAGATCGCGGGCAGGGCCTCGGACGGCCGGGACGCCGAGTTCAGCGCGTCCGGCAAGACGATCACCTTCCACGGCTTCCTGAAGGCGTACGTCGAGGGCGCGGACGACCCGAACGCCGAGCTGGACGACCGTGAGCGCCGCCTGCCGCAGGTCGGCGAGGGCGACCCGCTGTCCGCCGAGGAGATCTCGGTCGACGGCCACGCGACCAAGCCCCCGGCCCGCTACACCGAGGCCAGCCTCGTCAAGGAGCTCGAAGAGCGGGAGATCGGCCGCCCGTCGACGTACGCGTCGATCATCGGCACGATCCTCGACCGCGGATACGTGTTCAAGAAGGGGACGGCCCTCGTGCCCTCCTTCCTGTCCTTCGCCGTGGTCAACCTGCTGGAGAAGCACTTCGGACGGCTCGTCGACTACGACTTCACGGCCAAGATGGAGGACGACCTCGACCGCATCGCGCGGGGCGAGGCCCGGTCCGTCCCGTGGCTCAGGCGTTTCTACTTCGGCGAGGGCGACGAGGTCGGCGCAGCCGCCGCGGCGGAGGCGGGCAACGGCGACGGGGACCACCTCGGCGGCCTCAAGGAGCTCGTCACCGACCTGGGCGCCATCGACGCCCGCGAGGTGTCGTCGTTCTCCGTGGCCGGCAGCGACATCATGCTGCGCGTCGGCCGCTACGGCCCCTACGTCGAGCGTGGCGAGAAGGACTCCGAGAACCACCAGCGGGCCGACGTCCCCGAGGACCTGGCCCCCGACGAGCTGACGATCGAGCTCGCGGAGGAGCTGCTCGCCAAGCCCAGCGGCGACTTCGAGCTCGGGGCCGACCCGGCGACGGGCCACCAGATCATCGCCAGGGACGGCCGCTACGGCCCGTACGTCACCGAGGTGCTCCCCGAGGGCACCCCGAAGACCGGCAAGAACGCCGTGAAGCCGCGCACCGCGTCGCTCTTCAAGTCGATGTCCCTGGACACGGTCACGCTGCAGGACGCGCTCAAGCTGATGTCCCTGCCGCGCGTCGTCGGCAAGGACGCCGAGGGCGTGGAGATCACCGCGCAGAACGGGCGGTACGGGCCGTACCTGAAGAAGGGCACGGACTCCCGGTCGCTCACGGCCGAGGACCAGCTCTTCACGATCACCCTCGACGAGGCCCTCGCGATCTACGCGCAGCCCAAGCAGCGCGGCCGGGCGGCAGCCAAGCCGCCGCTGAAGGAGCTCGGCGCCGACCCGGTCAGCGGGCAGCCGGTCGTCGTCAAGGACGGCCGCTTCGGGGCGTACGTCACCGACGGCGAGACCAACGCGACCCTGCGGTCCGGCGACAGCGTCGAGGAGCTCACTCCGGAGCGGGGCTTCGAGCTGCTCGCGGAGAAGCGCGCGAAGGGGCCGGCCAAGAAGACGGCGAAGAAGGCCCCCGCCAAGAAGGCACCGGCCAAGAAGGCGCCCGCGAAGAAGACAGCCGCCAAGAAGACCACGGCCACGAAGACGGCGGCAAAGAAGACCACCACCGCCAAGAAGACGACGGCCAAGAAGGTCACCGCGGCCAAGACGACGGCCGAGGACTGATCCGCTTTCCGGTGGACGGCCGGGCGGCACACCGTTTTTCGGTGCCGCCCGGGCCGCAGACTGTTTTCGGTCGAGGACCGGTCCGGTGGCGGACCGACTCCTTCACCTTCGGTTCGCCGAACGAACGCCCCGGGACCACTTGGTGTCGGGGCCGTTCGCATGTTCGGGGGCCTCTTCGGGGAGCGGGCCCGTCCGGATAGGCTGGCAGGATGACGCGAGCCGAGCAGCCAACGGCCCACACTCCGGCCCCCGACGACGCCCTGGTCGCAGACTCACGGGAGCGCGCCGTCCGGGCGCTGCTGCGGGTGCCGCAACTGAGGCGGCTGTGGAGCGCACAGCTGGTGGGAGGCGTGGGCGACGCCCTCGCACTGCTCGTCCTGGTGCTGCTGGCCCTCCAGACCGCGGTCGCCGAGGGCTCCTTCGGAGGTGGCTACCGCGGAGTGGCCGTCGCCGTGTCGGCGGTCTTCGGGGCACGCATTCTCGCCACCCTGCTCTTCGGGGCGGTCCTCCTCGGCCCGCTCTCCTCGCTCACCGCCCAGGACGGCCCCCTCGACCGCCGCTGGACCATGGTCGGCGCGGACGGCGTACGGGCCGCGCTGCTGATCATCGCGCCCCTGTGGATCGACTGGACTCCCGAGAACGCGCTGGCGCTGCTCCTCGTGACGGCGTTCGTGATCGGGGTCGCCGAGCGCTTCTGGACGGTGTGCCGCGAGAGCGCGGCACCCGCGCTCCTGCCCGCGCCGCCGCTGGAGGGCGCGACGGTACGGCCGCTGCCCGACCACATGGACGCGCTGCGCCGACTCTCACTGCGTACGGGATTCATGGCCGCGCCCCTCGCGGCGGCGACGCTCGTCGCCGCCGGGCTCGTCAACAACCTGCTGGGCGCCGGACTCGCGTGGTTCGACCAGCATCAGGCGGCGCTCGCCTCGTACGTCTCCGCGGGCCTGTTCGCCGCCTCCCTGTCGGTGCTCACCTTCCTCGAACTGCCCGACACACGGACCCCCCGCGCGCGGTCGCCGCTCGAAGGACTGCGCCGCCCGAAGACAGGTTCGGGCATCGACAAGGGCCGCACCGGGGCCATCCCGCTCCTGGTGCTCGCCTGCGCGGCCGTCGCCGGGGCCGTCGCGGCCGCCGTCGCGGTGGCCGTGCTGCATGCCAAGGACCTGGGCGGCGGCCCGGTGACGTACGGGCTGCTCGTCCTCGTGCTGACCGGCGGTGTCGTGATCGGCATCCGCAACGCCGCCAAACTGCTGCCCTCCTTGTCCCGTCGACGGCTGCTCGCCCTGGCGATCGCCTTCACCGGGATCGCACTGCTCGCCGCCGGGCTCGTCCCGGACGGCACCACCGTGCTGCTGATCACCGGCCTCGCGGGCGTCGGCGCGGGCGTCGCCGCGAACACCGGGCACGCGCTGCTCGACCAGGAGGCCGAGGACTACCGGCGCACGCGGACGACGGAACACCTGCACGCGGTCGTACGGGTCTTCGTGGCCCTGGGCGTGCTCGCGGCCCCGCTGGTGGCCGCCGCGATAGGGCCGCACCGCCTGGAGAACGGCAAGTTCGTGTTCGCGCACGGCGGCGCCGCCTTCACCCTGATGCTGGTCGGCGCGCTCCTGCTGCCGGTCGCGGCGCTGGTCCTCGCCAAGGCCGACGACCGTTCCGGAGTGCCCCTGCGGCACGACCTGCGGGACGCGCTGCGGGGCGGCGACGATCCCGTGCAGGCGCCCACCACCTCCGGGTTCTTCATCGCCCTGGAGGGCGGTGACGGGGCCGGGAAGTCGACCCAGGCCGAGGCGCTCGCGGAGTGGATCCGCGCCAAGGGCCACGAGGTCGTGGTGACACGCGAGCCGGGCGCCACCCCCGTCGGCAAGCGGCTGCGGTCGATCCTGCTCGACGTGTCGTCGGCGGGGCTGTCGCACCGCGCGGAGGCGCTGCTGTACGCGGCCGACCGCGCGGAGCACGTGGACACCGTGGTGCGGCCCGCGCTGGAGCGGGGCGCGGTCGTGGTCTCGGACCGGTACATCGACTCCTCGGTGGCCTACCAGGGAGCGGGGCGCGACCTGTCCCCGACCGAGGTCTCCCGCATCAACCGGTGGGCGACCCACGGGCTCGTACCCCATCTGACGGTCCTGCTGGACGTGGCGCCGGAGACCGCACGCGAGCGGTTCACCGAGGCGCCGGACCGGCTGGAGTCGGAGCCCGCCGAGTTCCACGCGCGCGTGCGGTCCGGTTTCCTGACGCTGGCGGCGGCCGATCCGGGCCGCTACCTGGTCGTCGACGCCGGGCAGGAGCCCGAGGCCGTCACCACCGTGATCCGGCACCGGCTCGACGTGGTCCTCCCGCTCTCCGAGGCCGAGATCAAGGCCCAGGAGGAGGCCCGCAGGGCAGCCGAGGAGGAGGCCCGCCGCAAGGCCGAGGAAGAGGCCGCCCGCAAGGCGGAGGAGGAGCGGCTGGAGCGCGAGCGCCAGGAGCAGCTCGCCCGGCTGCGCGCGGAGGAGGAAGAGCGCAAGCAGCGCGAGCTGGAAGAGGCTCAGCGGCGCGAGGCCGAGCGGCAGGCCGAGGAGGCGCGGCAGCGCGCGGAGGCCGCACGCGTGCGTGCCGAGCAGGAACAGGCCCGGCAGCTCGCGGAGGAGAAGGCCCGCGCGGCCGAGGAGGAGCGGCGGCGCCGGCAGGCCGAGGAGGAGGCGCGGCTGCGGGCCGAGGCTGAGGAACGGCGCCTGGAGAAGCAGCGGAAGGCCGAGGAGGCACTGGTGCGGGCCGAGGAGGCCCGGCGGGCGGCAGCTGCCGCGGTCGCGGCTTCCAACGCGGTGGCCGAAGGACCGGCTGCCGGGGCGGCCGGTACCGGCGCGGCGGCCGGCGGCGCTTCGGAATCCTCCGGCCCGCCCAGGCCGCCCAGGATTCCCAAGACCTCCGGGACCCCCAGGACCCCCAGGACCCCCAGGACTCCCAGGACTTCCAGGACTTCCGGACGGGCTGGTTCCGGTCCGGCGGCGGGTGCGGGCGACCACGAGACCACGGTGCCGACGCCCCTGGTGACACCCACGAACGCGTCCGGAGGCCCGGCCGACGAGACGGCCGTCCTGCCCCCGGTACCGCCGCGGGACGCCGGCCCGGACTCCGAGGAGACGACCGTGCTCCCGCAGCCCCCGGCCCCGCAGGGAGCCGCGGACGAGACGGCCGTACTGCCCCCGGTGGGCCGCGGCCCGGCCGCGGACGAGACGGCGGTACTCCCGCCGGTCCGGCAGGACCACGGCCCGGACGAGACGGCCGTGCTGCCCCCGGTCCGGCCGGAGCCCGGTGCGGACGAGACGGCGGTCCTTCCGCCGGTCCGGGACGACCGGGCCGACGGGGCCGACCGGGACGGCGAGCAGGGGAGCGGGGCCGCGGACCGGGTGCCTCCCGGGTACTTCCGCGACGAGCGGCCGGACTCCGGGCCCTCCGACGCCCGCACGCGCGAGCTGCCCCAGGTCGACGCGGAGGGTACGCCCAGGCGGCGCCCCCGTTCGGACTGGGCGGAGGAGACCCCGCTGGACGATCTGCCGACGCTGGCCGACGAGTTGCTGGGCCGACGCGAGGACGACGAGCCGGACGAGGGGCGCGGGCGGCGACGCTGACCCTGGGCGCGGCCTCCTGCGCCGGTCCGGCCTCCTGAGCCGGTCCGGCCGGGGGACCTGCCTCTGCTCCGCCTCTTCGACCGTCGGTGCCCCGTCGCACGGGCGCCGACGGATCTCGTTGTCAGTCCCCTCCCGCACAATGGGACGCGGCAGGGCACAGGTGTGACGAAAGGGCGGCACCCCATGACCGTATGGGACGACCTGGTGGGCCAGGAGAAGGTGAGCGCGCAGCTCGCGGCCGCCGCGCGGGATGCCGACGCCCAGGTCACCGCGGTCGCGGCCGCCACCCCGGTGCCCGAGGCATCGAAGATGACGCACGCCTGGCTCTTCACGGGCCCGCCGGGATCGGGCCGTTCCACCGCGGCGCGTGCCTTCGCGGCGGCCCTCCAGTGCGTGAGCCCCGACCGCGCACTCGGCGGCGTCCCCGGCTGCGGCTTCTGCGACGGCTGTCACACGAGCCTCATCGGCACGCACGCGGACGTGCAGATCATCCGCACCGACCTGCTCTCCATCGGTGTGAAGGAGACCCGCGAGCTCGTTCGCCGCGCCCAGCTGTCGCCCGCCGTCGGCCGCTGGCAGGTCATCGTCCTGGAGGACGCCGACCGCCTCACCGAAGGCGCGGGCAACGTGCTGCTGAAGGCCGTGGAAGAGCCCGCCCCCCGTACGGTGTGGCTCCTGTGCGCGCCCTCCCTGGAGGACGTGCTGCCCACGATCCGCTCCCGGTGCCGCCACCTCACCCTGCGGACGCCCCCGGTGGCCGCGGTCGCCGACGTCCTCGTGCGCCGCGACGGCATCGAGCCGGATGTCGCGGCCGTCGTGGCCCGCGCCACCCAGGGCCACATCGGGCGGGCCCGCCGCCTCGCCACGGACGAGCGGGCCCGCGCGCGCCGTGCCGCCGTCCTCAAGCTGCCGCTCCGCGTCGACGACGTGGGCGGTTGTCTCAAGGCGGCCCAGGAGCTGATCGACGCGGCCTCCGAGGACGCCAGACAGGTCGCGGAGGAGACCGACGTCAAGGAGACCGAGGACATGAAGGCGGCCCTCGGCGCGGCCCAGGGCGGCCGTATGCCGCGCGGCACCGCGGGCGTGATGAAGGAGCTGGAGGACAAGCAGAAGCGCCGCAGGACGCGTACGCAGCGCGACAGCCTGGACCTGGCCCTGATCGACCTCACGGCCTTCTACCGCGACGTGCTCGCCCTCCAGTTCGGCACCAACCTCGCCCTCGCCAACACGGACATGCAGGACACCCTGGACCGACTGGCGCGTGGGTCGTCCCCCGAGAGCACCCTGCGCCGGATAGAGGCGATCGCCGCCTGCCGCGAGGCCCTGGACCGGAACGTGGCGCCGCTGCTGGCGGTGGAGGCCATGACGATGGCGTTGCGGGCGGGGTGACGGCGTCGCGGGCAGGGTGACGGCGGCCCGGGTCGGACCGTCCCGGTCGGGGGTCGTCGGTCCGTGCGTTGACGAGTTGACGCCGTCACTCGTACGAGGCGCGCTTGCCACTCTCAGCGATCGTGTCGTCGCGCAGGGTTACGCTCGCTCGATGGACACCAGGCGCCGGCCCGGGGCATCCCGGGCCCACCGATCCCTTCGCGCATGCGGCACGCTGGTCGCCGTTGCCGCACTGCTCGTCTCCGCCTGCTCCGCGGGGAGTTCGACGAGTTCCGCGAGCCCGGCCGGGGCGGGGGCGCTGCGCGCGCTGCCCGAGGTCACCCCGTCCGAGCTGACCTCGTACTACGGGCAGCGGCCGACCTGGCGCTCGTGCGGCGCCCCCGGCTTCGAGTGCGCCACGGTGAAGGCGCCGCTCGACTACGCCCAGCCGGCCAAGGGCGACATCAGGCTGGCCGTGTCCCGGAAGAAGGCGACCGGACCGGGTAAGCGGCTCGGCTCGCTGCTGGTCAACCCGGGTGGGCCGGGCGGATCGGCGGTCGACTACCTCGAGGCGTACGCCGGCATCGGCTACCCGGCGAAGGTGCGCGCCCGTTACGACATGGTCGCGGTGGACCCGCGGGGCGTGGCCGGCAGCGAGCCCGTCGAATGCCTCACCGGGCGGCGGATGGACGCGTACACGCAGACGGACACGACCCCGGACGACGCGCGCGAGACCACGGAACTGGTCGACGCCTTCAAGGAGTTCGCGGAGGGTTGCGGACAGCGCTCGGCGAACCTGCTGCGCCACGTGTCCACGGTCGAGACGGCCCGCGACATGGACCTCGTGCGGGCCGTGCTGGGCGACGACAAACTGACGTACGTCGGCGCGTCGTACGGCACGTTCCTCGGGGCGACCTACGCGGGCCTGTACCCGGAGCGGGTGGGCCGGCTGGTCCTGGACGGCGCGCTGGACCCGTCCCTGTCCGCCCGGCAGCTGAACCAGGACCAGACGGCCGGCTTCGAGACGGCGTTCCAGTCCTTCGCGAAGGACTGCGTACGCGAACCGGACTGCCCGCTGGGCGGGGCGAAGACGTCACCGGACCAGGTCGGCAGGAACCTGAAGGCCTTCTTCCGGCAGCTGGACTCCGCCCCCGTCGACGCGGGAGACAAGGACGGCCGCAAGGTCGGTGAGGCACTGGCCACGACGGGCGTCATCGCCGCGATGTACGACGAGGGGGCCTGGCCACAGCTGCGGGAGGCCCTCACCATGGCCATGCAGGACAAGGACGGCGCGGGCCTGCTCGCCCTGTCCGACAGCTACTACGACCGGGACGCCGACGGTCAGTACGCGAACCTGATGTTCGCCAACGCGGCGGTCAACTGCCTGGACCTGCCCGCCGCCTTCGCTTCCCCCGCTGAGGTCGAGGCGGGACTCCCCGCCTTCGAGAAGGCCTCCCCGGTCTTCGGCGTGGGTCTCGCCTGGGCCTCCCTGAACTGCGCCTACTGGCCCGTGAAGGCAACCGGCGAGGCGCACCGCATCGAGGCGAAGGGCTCCGCGCCCATCGTCGTGGTCGGCACCACCCGCGACCCGGCGACCCCGTACCCGTGGGCGCAGGCGCTCGCCTCCCAGCTCTCCTCGGCAAGGCTCCTCACCTACGACGGCGACGGCCACACGGCGTACGGGCGCGGCAGCGCGTGCATCGACTCCGCGATCAACCTCTACCTCATCGAGGGCACCCCGCCACAGAACGGAAAGCGCTGCTCAGCGACCTGATCACCGGCCCCCGGCAGGCCCGTCACCAGGTCGCCGAGGGGCCTGCCGGGGGTGCGTCCGGAGCGGGTTCGGAGCACCCCCGGAAACTGTGTAGACTTACCGGCGTTGCCGATCGCACCATAGTTCCGGCAGCACGCCGCCTTAGCTCAGATGGCCAGAGCAACGCACTCGTAATGCGTAGGTCTCGGGTTCGAATCCCGAAGGCGGCTCTGTGGAAGCCTCAGGACTCACTCGCCGTGACCTGGGGCTTTTGCTTTTTCCGGGCGCGAGGGCAGGTGTTCCCTGGCAGTTACGGCTGCCCTGGCCTCGCGCTGTGTCAGATCTTGATGACGTGGACGCCGGGGCCGCACAGCATGTGGAGGTCTTCAGGGTCTGACGTCAGGACGGTCACGGGGGCGGGTGAGGCGAGTGCGGTGGCGGCCACGATGGCGTCGAGGGCGTACTTGTGGCCATGCAGGCCGGCTGCGGCGAGCAGCTTGCTCGCGTGGCGGGCGATGGCTTCGGTGGGCGTGACGATGTTGACGCGCGAGACGGCATGGTCGAAGCGGGCCTGGTTGGTCCTGGGGTCGCGGGCTTCGACGAGGGTGACGGAGCTGGTGACGACGCGGATGTCCTCGGCCTCGGCGGCGGCGAGCCATTCGGTGAGTTCCGTTGTGCGTAGTACGAGCTTGGACAGGCCTTCGCAGTCCAGGACAAGGGTGCCGCTCACGCGGCGTCCGCCGAGCCGGCCGTGTCGCTGCGCAGGAGCGCTCGCTTGGCATCGACCGCAGCCTGGTCGACCGGGCCGTGCTCGGCTTCGGCGTCCTCGATGAGTTCACGCAGCCGGTCACGCTCCAGTTGGCGCTGGATGAGGGCTTCGACGTAGGCGGACATGCCGCGCTTGCCGGTGCGTGCCTTGAGTGCCGCGATGGTGCCTTCGTGGAGGGAGACGGAGACCGGGCGGACGGGGCCTTCGCCGGGAGCGGGCTCGGGGGTGGTGGCCATGGAGCCATATTAACAAAACTCTTGTTATTGGGCGGGTGATTCTGCGGCGTTGTGGCTTGACCGGAGGCAGGTGGCGGATTGCCTCGTGGGGTGCAGATCCTCTGTGATCGCCGAGCGCGACCGTGCGACCCGTGGGCTGACGCGCGAGGAACCGCTCGCGCTGCCCGCGGCCGTGGACCTGGAGACGGCGAACCGCGCGCTGTCCCTCCGTCGCACCGCGGGGTACGACCTTGCCGAGCGCGGCCGGTACCCGTGCACCGTCCTATGTCTGGGCAACGCCTGCCGGGTCGTCGCCGTCGACTTGCTCAGGCTGGTCCACCATCGGGTGGGGTCGCCGTGTGCCGTGCGTGGGCGGAGGGTCAGTTGATCGTGTCGTGCAGGGCGTCCCGCAGATTCAGGGCCGCCGGTAGTGGGGTGGCGGGCAGTGCCAGGTGGACCGTTCGTCGGAGCGCGGGGTCGTCGAGGCGGCACAGGGTGACTGCGGCAGGGACCGCCCACGCCGCCAGTGAGGGGACGAGGGCCACTCCGAGTCCGGCGGCCGCGTAGCCGAACTTGCCGGTCCACTCCGCGATTCTGATGATCTTTCTCGGGGTGAAGCCGGCCCGTGCGCAGGCGTCGGCGAGCATCGTGGGGCGGTCGCCGTACGTGTCCTGGATCCAGGCCTCGTCGCGCAGGTCGCGCAGGCCGATCGCCCCGGAGCCCGCCAGGGGATGGTCGCGGCGAAGGGCGACGAGCAACTCGTCCTCCAGCAGTACCTCCGTCGTGATGCCGTCGGCCGACGGTAGGCCGGACGGGTAGTCGCTGACCACGGCGAGGTCCAGCGCGCCTTCCGTGAGATGCCGCATCAGCGTGCCGCTCCGGCCCTCGACCGAGACGATCTCGACGTCCGGGCTGGTGTGCCCGAACCGGCGCAGGGCCTTGGGGACCAACGAGATGTTCGCCGTTGCGAAAGCTCCCACGCGCAGCATGCCGCCGTGGCCCGCGTGGATCACGGTCAGCTCCTGTTCCGCGCGTGACAGACGCTCCAGCACGTCCACGGCGTGCCGGTGCAGCGCTTGGCCGACGGGGTTCAGCCGTACGCCCCGGGGGAGCCGTTCGAACAGGGGGCCGCCCGCCTGCTGTTCCAGTGCGGCGATCCGCCGGGAAACCGCGGACTGCGTGTAGTTGAGCCTGGTCGCGGCCCCGGTGAAGGACCCGGTCTCGGCCACGGTCACGAGCAGGCGCAGGGCGTCGGTCTCCAACACGTTCCCTTTCCCTCTGTCCTGTGTGCTCGCTCTGGGCATGCAACAGGGCGCTGTCCCCACGTGTGCAGGTAGGGCACTGCCCACACATATGCGGTCAGCGCATGGCTTCCATGCGATCCAGCCGCTGGTGGAATGCCTTGTGGCCCCATACCGTCTCATGACATCGCCGATCCGAGGGGGAAACGTGATCGATCTGCCTGCCATGCTGCTCGACCTGGAGGAACTCGTGACCTGCGAGTCCTTCTCGGCCGACCATGCGGCGGTGGCCCGCAGCGCCGAGGTGGTCGGCGCCCTGGGGACGAGGCTGCTGGGCGCCGAGCCGGAGACGATCGTGGCCGGCGGAGTCACCCACCTGCGGTGGACCTTCGGCAGGCCGGGCGTGCTGCTGGTGGGGCACCACGACACGGTGTGGCCCCTCGGTTCGCTGGACAGCCACCCGTGGTCGCTGGCCGACGGGGTGGCCCGGGGCCCCGGAGTCCTGGACATGAAGGCCGGGCTGGTGCAGATGTTCCACGCGCTGGCCGCCCTGCCGACCCTCGACGGGGTGTGCGTACTGGTCAACGGGGACGAGGAGGTCGGTTCCCCCACCTCCCGGACGCTCGTCGAGGAATCCGCGCGCGGCTGCGCGGCCGCCCTCGTGCTGGAGGCGTCCGCGGACGCCGCGGGCGCACTCAAGACCGCCCGCAGTGGCACCTCGCGGTACGAGATCGTGGTGCACGGCAGGGCCGCCCACGCGGGTCTCGAACCGCATCGGGGGATCAACGCCGCTGTTGAGGCCGCCCACCAAGTCCTGGCCATCGCCGGTCTCGGTGCCGCGGTGGGCGACACCGGGGCCTCCGCCGACAGCCCCGGCACAGGCAGCGGTATCGATACCGGCCGCGGTTTCGGCCCCGGCATCGATACCGGACCCGGCCCGGACATCGATACCGGCGCCGGCGCAGACCGTCCGGTGCTGGGAGCGGCGACCGTCACGCCCACGCTTCTGTCGGCGGGGAGCACCCTCAACACGGTGCCCGCGACGGCGAAGGTGTCGGTGGACGTGCGCGTACCGACCCTCGCGGTGCAGGACCGGATCGACGAACTCATGCGAGGGCTCACCGTCCGCAACCCCGGTGCCCGCCTGACGGTGCTGGGCGGCAGGAGGCGGCCGCCGATGGAACCGGAGTCCTCCGCCGAGCTGTTCGCCCTCGCCGCCCGCATCGCCTCGGTGCTGGGCCAGGAGCCTTTGCGGGGTGTCGCCGTCGGCGGTGCCTCGGACGGCAACCACACGGCGGCCGTGGGTTGTCCGACGCTGGACGGCCTGGGCGCCGTCGGCAGCGGCGCCCACGCGGACACCGAGCACGTGGAGGTCGCACGGATGGTCCCGCGCACCGAGCTGCTCGCCCACCTCGTCGACCAGATCTGCCGAGGGCCCGCCCGGTGACCGCGGCAGGAACGTTCCGGCCTCGGAAGCTCCGGCCCCGCAAGCTCCGGCCCCGCAAGCTCCGGCCCCGCAAGCTCCGGCCCCGGAAGCGGGCAAGCGCCCCGAACTCTCCGTCACTCCCCACGAAGAAGAGGCTCATGACCACATCGACCCTTCAGCCGCCCGAGGTCGCCGAACTGGCCGCCCGTCATCAACTCGGCGAACTCGCGGGCGCGTTCGCCCCCAAGCGGCTCGGGACGCTGATGTTCGTCGTCTACCTCAACATGATCCTCTGCTTCACGGCGTTCTTCGTGGTTCCCGGTCTGCTCTGCTACTGGTGGATGCGCCGTTTTCCGAACTTCAGCAGGAAGCAGGCCGCCAAGCGCCTCTATCTGTTCGAGCACGGGCTGATCGTGCAACCGCAGTTCGGCGACGGCATGACCGCCTTCCGCTGGGATTCCGTGAAGCTCTACCAGGACATCACTCAGCTGTTCGTCAACGGTGTCCCGACCCCGACCAAGTACGTCTACTCCGTGGTCGCCCCGAAATACGGCGGCGCGGAGATCACGGAGTTCTACGAGAACCCCGAGAGCTGGGGTCCCGCTCTGCAGGACGCGGTCCTCCGCGCCCAGGGGCCGGCCGTCCTGAAGGCGATTCTGGAGGGCGGGACGGTGGACTTCGGAGCCCTCTCGCTCTCCAGCAAGGGTGTGTCCTCCACCAGGAACGGTCATCTTCCCTGGTCCGAGGTCCAGGAGATCCTGGTCCAGGGAGGCAGCGTCCGGGTCCTGAGGTCCGGTACGGCCGACACATGGTCCACGGTCCCCGTCAGTGGCATGGCGAACCTCTACGTCTTCCTGGCCGTCGCCGGGAAGCTCTGCCCCCAGTAGCCCAGTAGCCCAGTAGCCGGTGCCGGACCGGCCGGACTAGGAGGTCAGGGTCGCCAGTGCCGGGGCGAAGGCGATGAGCAGGGGGACGAGGGGGGCCAGCGCGGCGGCCGTCGTGGTGCCGCGGCGGTGGGTACGGGTGAGGCGGGGCGGTGGGTCCAGGAGACGTTCCACGCGTTGGTGGAGCAGGGGGCGGGGGGTGGCGCAGGACAGGACGCCCCGGTGCTGGTTGAGCTCGATGAGGGCCAGCGCGGTGGTGAGGTGGCCGCAGCGGCGCGAAGCCGTGTCGTCGGCGGAGAGCTCGACGAGGCGGTGGGTCTGGTCCCGGAAGTGGGTGAAGACCGGGATGCCCGGAAAGCCGCCGGCCAGGGCCTGAGAGAGGTGCAGGAGCCAGTCGTGACGGGCCCGTGCGTGGCCGAGCTCGTGGGCCTGGATGGCGTCCAGCTGGTGGTCGGTGAGACGGCCCAGGGCGCCCGTGGTGACGACGAGCTGGGGCGGGTTGCCCGGCATCCACCAGGCGTCCGGGTACTCGTCCTCCAGTACGAGGAGCGGGCCGCGCGAGGCCGGGAGGCCGGCCGGCAGCTCGGGGGCGCGCTCGCGCAGGTGCGCCCGGCGCAGGCGGCCGCGCCGGCGGGCCTCCACCACTTCACGGGCGAGCATGGCCGTGGTCCAGGCGGCCCCGCCGGCCAGCAGCAGCGTCAGCGCGGTGGTCCACGGCGGGGCGGCGGCCAGGTCGTACGCCGCGGTGACCGCGGGCGGCGCGGGCGCGAAGACGTGGGCGCGGACGGTGTGGAAGACGGCGGAGGCGCTCAGCACGAGCGACGTCAGACAGCACAGCAGCACCGTGGCGACCAGGCACTGCCACACCCACAGCGCGAGCACCGGTTCCCGCTCGGGCCAGGCGGCGCGGGTCAGGACACGCGGGGCCACGACCGCGGTGGTCAGGGCGACGGCCGCCATCAGCAGGAGGGAGATGGATACGGTCATGTCGTGGGCCCCTTCCTTTCGCTCCGCCGGGTCGTTCCGCCGGTCGCCCTGTCGTCGGCCGCCGTCCGCAATCGCCTCTCCCCGGCCGTGGGCCGCCGGCCCGTGGTGCGTGACCGTGGACGGGCGGAGAGAGTGAGCGGTAGTGAACACGCTACCCGGCCTCGGGCCCCCGGAGGCAATGATCGGCGTGACGTCACAGCGCACACGACCGCCGGGGGCGTCAGCGGTGCAGTCAGCGATGCAGTCAGCGGTGGCGCCAGCGGTGGCATGTCATGGGTGGCGACGGTGGTCGTGGTGGCGGTACGGCGCGTGGGGCGGGGCCGTGCGGTGGGGTGCCCCGGCACGCGCCGTCTGCCGGGCCGGTAGACCCGGTAGACGCTGACGCCCCTCGCGTCCTCTGCCGTGAAGCCTCGCGGAGTTGCGGTCCGACACCCTTAAGAAATCGCGTACTTGAGGAGTCCTCGCCGTGAACGGCTAGCATCGCCCCTTGATTGTCGGCTGATTGTCGGCGGAGTCGAGATCGGGGTGGGCGTCGTGTCGGTGGAGCCGCGGATCGCGGTGGCCGTGGTGACCATGGGGACGCGGCCCCAGGAAGTGGACGCGCTGCTCGCGTCGGTGGCCAAGCAGGACGTCGCACCCGAGCGGATCGTGATCGTTGGGAACGGCTGCCCGCTCCCGGAGTTCGCCGAGCGGCTTGACCTGCCCGGTGAGGTCACGGTCATCGAGGTCGACGAGAACCTCGGCTGCCCGGGCGGCCGGAACGTCGCGCTGCGGCGGCTGCGGGAGTTCGCGGACGTGGACGTCGTCGTCGAGCTCGACGACGACGGGCTGCTCGTCGACCCCGATGTCCTGCGCGGTGTACGGGACCTGTACGCCGCCGAACCGCGTCTGGGCATCGTCGGGTTCCGCATCGCCGACGAGAACGGCGAGACCCAGCGGCGGCACGTGCCGAGGCTCGGCGCCAAGGACCCCATGCGCGGCGGCGAGGTGACCTGCTTCCTCGGCGGCGGCCACGCCCTCTCCATGGAGATGCTCGCGCAGACCGGGGACTGGCCCGCCGAGTTCTTCTTCGCGCACGAGGAGACCGACCTGGCGTGGCGGGCCGCCGACGCCGGCTGGACCATCCGGTACGCGCCCGAGCTGCTGCTCCAGCATCCGAAGACGTCACCTGCCCGGCACGCCATCTACCACCGTGTCACCGCCCGCAACCGTGTCTGGCTGGTCAGGCGGCGGCTGCCGCTTCCGCTCATCCCCGTCCACCTGGCGGTGTGGATCGCTCTGACCCTCGTACGGACGCGGTCCGTCGGTGGGCTGCGGGCGTGGTTCGGCGGCTTCGTGGAGGGGCTCAGGGCTCCGGCCGGGGAGCGCAGGCCGATGCGCTGGCGGACCGTGTGGCGGCTCACGCGTCTGGGGCGGCCGCCGGTCGTCTGACGCGGCGTCGTGCCGGTGACCGTTCGGCGGTGTGCGGTGTGCGGTGTGCCGCGTGCAGACGGGACGGACGGACAGCTGTGGTCGGCCGTGGTCGGTCGTGGTCCGTCCGGAGGTCCGGTCAGGGGTGGTGGGTGCGCGGCGGCGCTCGTCGGCGTCCGCCGACGGATGTTCTTCGCGTGCCCTGTGGGACTTTCGGACCCGGTCGCGACGGCGACACTCCCCCGAGTCGCGGCGACCTATGACGCCAACCGCGTGCCGGAGCGACCGGGTCCGATGAAGTGATCAAATCAGGCCACGCCAACCGATCGCTAACATGGGGCGAACGGTGTGGCGGGGCACGGAGTTTCGCCTGAAGGACGGCGGAGCGGCGGATTCAGGCCGCTGGGCGTCGCCGACGGGAAGAGGCGGACAGGTGGGCGGCGGGAAGCGGTCGGAGCGGGAGGCCGGGCTGCGTGGCGGTCGGTCGTCCCGGCGGTCGCCCGGATCCTCCTCCGAACCGTCCCGCGGCCCGATATCCGCGGCACCGCCCTCCTCCGAACCGATGTCCGTCCGGCCGTCCGCGCACGCTTCTCCTCCCGGGCCCCGGTCCAGGCCCCCGTCCACGCCTTTGCCCAGGTCCCCGGGCGCGCCGAGGGTCGAGCCTTCGTCCGGGGCCCCGGACGGTTCGTTCGAGTCCTCGTCCGCGGTCTCGCCCCGGCTGCGGTTCGGGCTGCTCGGGCCGACGGTCGTGTACGGCGCCGACGGCGTCCCCCGGCCGGTCAGCAGTGCCAAGGGACGCGTCCTGCTCACCACTCTGCTCCTGGAACCGGGACGGGTCGTCTCCCTGGACGTGCTCAAGGACGCGTTGTGGGGCGGGGCCCCGCCCGCATCGGCGCACGCCTCCCTGCAGAACCATGTCACCCGTCTGCGACGGCTCCTGGACGACCCGGACCGGCTGAGGTCGATACCGCCCGGCTATCAACTGCGCGTCGGCGAAGGCGAGTTGGACGTGCGGGTCTTCGAGGATCGGGTCGTGGCAGCCCGCGCGGCACACGCAGCGCGCCAGTGGGGGAGGGCCGCGACCGAGGCCGTGGCGGCGCTCGCGCTGTGGCGGGGTACCCCCCTGGGTGGCTGGGCCCCGGAGGCCGGTGGGATCCCTCTCGTCCAACGGCTGGAGGAGGCGCGGCTGTTCGCGCTGGAGTGCCGGTACGACGCGGAACTGGAGCTGAGTCGAGGGGCGGCCGACGGGGGTGTGCGGCTTGCCGGGCTCGCTCCCGAACTGGCCGCGCTGGTAGCTGAGTTCCCGCTGCGTGAGGCCTTTCACCGTCAGCTGATGCTGGTCCTGTACCGGACCGGGCGCCAGGCGGAGGCCCTCGCCGCCCACCGTGACCTGCGCGGCAGGCTCGTCCGTGAACTCGGCGTGGAGCCCGGGGCCGCGGTACGGGAGGCGCACCTGGAGATCCTGCGTGACCCCGAGGCAGGGGCAGGGGCAGCGGTCGGAGAGGGCGGGGGCGGGGTGCGTGCGGGCGGGATCGCGGAGGCCCCCGCGGTCGAGGAAGGGCTGCCGGGAGTGCGTTCTCCCGGGAGCCCGGTATCCGGGACCGAGGGCGGCGCTGTTTCTCCGGGGCAGCCCGCCGATCCGGAGGCCTTCCGCGCGGGCTCCGGGGAAGCGGCCCGGCCCGGGGCGCACGTCACGCCGACGCCCCCGGCGGAGGGCGTCCCCGCAGGCCAGGAGGAGGCCGTCCCTGCCTCCCCGGCGGACGCGCATCGGCCGTACCTTTCGGAAGCTGCCCGGACGGAGACGCCGGGGGCCACCCGGGCGGCCCGGCCGGAAGCTCCTCGGACGGCCCTGGCCGAAGCTCTTCAGCCGGCCCCGACCGCTGAGGCAGCGGTTCCGACCGCGGGAGCCCGGACGGCGGCCCGGGCGGGCTCCGCTTCAGCCGGATCGACCACCCCGGTCGGCTCGGCCGGATCCGCCGTTCCCGTCGGACCGGCCGGATCCACCACCCCGGTCGGCTCAGCCGGAGCCGGAGCCGGAGCCGGAGTCGGAGTCGGAGCCGGAGTCGGAGTCGGAGTCGGCGCTCCCGCCCCCAAGCCTGCCCAACTGCCGCCCGCACCGCTCCACTTCACAGGTCGCGAGGCGGCCGTCCAGGCGCTGCGCACCGCGCTGGTCCCGGCCGGGGACGGCGGCCCGCGCGTGGCCGTCGTCAGTGGCATGGCGGGGGTCGGGAAGAGCGCGCTGGGTGTGCGGGTGGCGCACGGGCTGCGGGCGGAGTTCCCCGACGGCCAGCTGTACGTACGCCTGCACGGAGCGACGCCGGGCGTGCCGCCGCTCACCGCCGGGCAGGCCCTCGCCGCGCTTCTCCGCGACCTGGGCGCAAGGCCCCGGGACGTACCCGAACACCCGGACGCGGCCAGCGCGTTGCTCCGCTCGCTGCTGGCACCCACCCGCACCCTGCTGGTACTGGACGACGTCGCGAACGCCGCCCAGGTCCGCCCCCTGCTGCCCGCGGGCCCCGGTTGCGCCGTGATCGTCACCAGCCGCTCGCCCCTCACGGCACTGGACGGCGCGACGCGCTTCCCGCTCGCACCGCTCTCGGACGAGGAGAGCGCCGAGCTGCTGCGCGCCGTCTCCGGGCGGGACGGCCTCGACGGGACGCACCCTCTCGTCGGCCTCACCGGCCGGCTGCCCCTCGCGCTGCGGATCGTCGCGGCCCGGCTCGCCGCCCGCCGGGTGCTCACCCCGGACGCGCTCGCCGGTCAACTGGCGGCCAGTGACGAACGGTTGCACCACCTGGAGTACGACGACCTCAGCGTGCGCCGCTCGCTTGCGGTCGCCCTCGACGCGCTGCGCGCCTCGGACCGGGAGGCCGACCGGGACGCCGCGCTGGCCCTGCGCAGGATCGGCGCGCTCGACCTTCCGACGTACGGGGTCCCGCTCCTCGCGCGGCTGCTCGGCACCGGCGAACGGCGTGCCGAGGCCGCCCTCGACCGCCTTGTCGACGTGGCCCTCCTCGACGAGAGCGCGTACGGCCGCTACACCCCTCACGACCTCGTACGGGACTTCGCCCGCGAGGTGGCCGCCGAGGCGTCGGCAGAGGCCGCCGACGCGGCGGGTCAGCATGCGGCGAGTTCGGACACGGCGAGTTCGGACACGGCGAATCCGGACGCCGTGGGTCCCGGCGTGGCGGACCTCGGCCCCATGAGCCCTGACCTCGCTGTTCCCGATCCCGGCGATCCCACGGACGTAGCCCTCCGCTGGTACATCGCCGCCGCCCGTCAGTGTGTGCTCGCCCTCGCCCCGTCCGGTGTCGACCGGGACAACCGGCTCGGCGTGACCTCCGCCGAGCGGGCCTGCGCGGCCTCCGAGGAGGACGAGGGCGCCCCGTTCACCGCGCTCACCGCCATCACCGCGTTCGAAGCGGTTCCGCCGTTTCCCCCTTTCCCTCCTTTCGGCTCGGCCGCCGAGGCCGTCGCCTGGGGCGACCGTGAGGTGGCGAACGTCGTCGCACTCGTCGAGTGCCGTGCCGCCGCCTCCCCGCTCGTCCCCGTCCTCGTCCGCTCCCTCTTCCCGTACCTGCAGCGCCGGGGCCGGCTGCGTGAGCTGGCCACGCTCGGGCGGCGGGCGCTGGAGGTGGCGCGGCGGCTCGGGGACGATGCCGCCGAGGCCGTCGCGCTCTCCGATCTGGCCGCTCTCCACTTCATGCGGGGCCAGGCCGGTGAGGCGCTCGTCCTGACCGACCAGGCACTCGCGCGCTGGCGCGGCCTCGGCGTCACGTCGCGCATCCAGCGTTGTCTGAACAACCGGGGGCTGCTGCTCGAAAGCCTGGGCCGGTACGTCGAGTGCGAGATCGCCCTGCGGGAGGGCCTCGAACTGGCACGGGAGCTGGGCGACACGGACGGCGAGGCCATCGCCTACAGCAACCTCGGCAACCTGTACGAGCACAGCGACCCGCGCGCCGCCATCGAGTGGCACGAGAGGAGCCTCGCGCTCGGGGAGGCCGTGGGCGACTCACGGGTCCGTGAGTCGGGGCACTGCAACATCGGATACGCCCACCTCGCACTCGGCGAACCCGCCGGTGCGCTGGAGCACTTCGACCGAGCCCTGACCATCTCGGACGGCGTCGACTGGCAGAGCGGCTCGCAGACCCGCCTCGGCCTGGTGCGCGCGTTGCGCGACCTCGACCGTGCGGAGCGGGCGGCCCGGGAGTGCGCCGCGCTGCTGGAGCGGGCCGAGCAGCGGGCGGACAGCTACACCGCCGGTCTGGCCCGGCACCAACAGGGCCTGCTGCTCCGGTCGTCGGGCCGCACCGAGGAGGCGTACGAGCAGTGGGAGCTGGCCCTCGACGACCTCGACGGCACCGACAGCCCGGTCATCGAGGAGCTGAGGGACCTGCTGCTGGGCCAGCTCAACTGACCTTGCGCACAGGAACGTTCACCAGTGCGCGCAGAGGATGCTTCACGAGGGCCCACAGAAGGCGGTCCGCAGTCCGCAGTCCGCAGTCCGCAGTCCGCGGTCTGCGGGACTGCGGGTCTGTGGGTCTGTGGGTCTGTGGGTCTGCGCGGGGATCACTTCGCGTCCGCGTAGCACTTCACCACCGCCGTCGTGAACGGGAACCGCACCGGGGTCTGTCCGAACGTCAGCCGGCCCGCCAGCTCCGCCGCTTCGCGGATCGCCTCGACCACGGCGTCGGCCTCCTCCGCCGGGCAGTGCACCATCACCTCGTCGTGCTGGAAGAAGACCAGCTCGGCCGCCATGTCCCGGCAGGCGCGCCGGAGCCCGGCGAGCACGAGGAGGGTCCAGTCCGCGGCGCTGCCCTGCACCACGAAGTTGCGGGCGAAGCGGCCCCGGGCGCGGGAGTTGCTGGACGCGTACCCCGGAACCCACTCGTCGCCCCCGGGCCCGCCGGACCCGCCCGAGCCGTCGTCGGCCCCCTCGGCCGGCCCGTCCTGCGGGATGCCCGCCTCCTCCTCCGCGGATTCCGAGCCCACGGCCGGTGGGCAGGTGCGCCCCAGCCAGGTCCGTACGAGCCGCCCCTCCTCGCCCTCCCGCGCCGCGTCGTCCACGTACGCCACGGCCTTGGGGAAGCGGCGGCGGAGCAGCGCCAGGTTCTTCAGGCCGTCGCCGGACGTCTGGCCGTAGATCGCGCCGAGGACGGCGAGCTTCGCCTGGGCGCGGTCGCCGGAGAAGGCCCGGTCGGAGACGGACTGGTAGAGGTCGCTCTCGCGTCCGGCCACCTCCATCAGCCCGGGGTCGCGGGAGATCGCGGCCAGCACGCGCGGCTCCATCTGGTCGGCGTCCGCCACGACGAGCCGCCAGCCGGGGTCGGCGACCGCCGCCCGGCGGATGACCTTGGGGATCTGCAGCGCGCCGCCGCCGTTGGTCACCCAGCGGCCGGTGACGGTACCGCCCGCCAGGTACTCCGGTCTGAACCGGCCGTCCCGCACCCAGTCCTGGAGCCACGACCAGCCGTGGGCGACCCAGATCCGGTACAGCTTCTTGTACTCGACGAGGGGCTTCACGGCCGGGTGGTCGATGGCCTCGATCTCCCAGCGCCGCGTGGACCTCACCTTGATCCCGGCCTGTGCGAAGGCCTTGACGACGTCCGCCGGCAGGTCGGGCCGGACCCGGCGCCCGAAGGCGGCCGACACCTCCTCCGCCAGCTCGGCCAGCCGCCGCGGCTCGCCGCCGCCCGCGTACCGCTCGCCGAGCAGTTCGTGCAGCACCTCGCGGTGCACGTCCGTGCTCCAGGGCAGCCCGGTCGCGTTCATCTCCGTCGCCACGAGCATGCCCGCCGACTCGGAGGCCGTGAGCAGCCGCATCCGCTGGGGGTGCGCGGTCGCGTCGTGTCTGCGCTGCTGGTGTCCGTACACCTCGATGAGCTGTTCCAGCGTCACGTGGCTGCCGGGGCCGGGACGCGGCTCGAAGAGGGAGGACTGCGAGCCGGGCTCGGCGGAGCGCTGCGGAGGGTCGGGCGGTACGGGGCCGCCGCGCAGCCTCGCCAGGGCGGCGGCCGCCGAGCGGGGCTCGCCGAGCCGTCCCTCGTGGCCGAGCAGGAGGGTCTCGGCGGCCTCCAGGTCGTAACAGCGCTCGACGCGGACGCCCGCGGTGCGCAGCTGTGGGTAGACCTCGGCCGTCGACCGCCAGATCCAGCGGGTGACGTCCGGCCGGGAGCGCACGGACCCGGCGAGGTCCGGCTCCCTCAGGACCGGTCCGGCGGGCAGGCCGTCGGGGCCGAGGGGGGCGAGCTCGGCGCCGCCGTCCTCGGTCGGTGCGAGAGCCCACCGGCCGGTCATGACTGGAGTGTCGCAGGAGGGTCCGACAACGGCCCCGAACCGCGTCCGGGGCCGCGTCCGGACAGGCCCGGCCCTCGCGAACGGGGTCGCGGGGGCCGGGCACGGTTCCCGGCCGGTCACTCCTCCAGGAGGGGCTGCCGGATCTTCTCCAGTTGCTCCGCGATGTTCGCCTCGGCCGCCGTCTTGTCGACGCCGAGCCCGCTGAGCACGCCCGTCCCGGCCTCGTGCTCCAGGAGGGCGAGCAGGATGTGCTCCGTGCCGATGTAGTTGTGGCCCAGGCGCAGGGCCTCGCGGAAGGTGAGTTCGAGGGACTTCTTCGCGCCGGCGTCGAAGGGGATGAGGGCGGGGACGGTCTCGGCGCCCGGGGGGAGACCGGCGGTCGCGGCCTCGCGCACGGTGTCCAGGGAGACGCCCTGCGCGGTGATCGCCTTCGCCCCGAGGCCCTCGGGCTCGGCGAGGAGGCCGAGGACCAGGTGCTCGGTGCGGATCTGGTCGTGGTCGGCGGCCCGGGCCGCTTCCTGGGAGACGACCACCACGTTCCTGGCCCGTGGCGTGTAGCGGCTGAAGCCCTGGCTGGGGTCGAGGTCCGACTCGGCCTTGGGCACGAACCGCTTCTGGGCCGCCTGCCGGGTGACCCCCATGCTCCTGCCGATGTCCGTCCAGGACGCGCCCGAGCGCCGGGCCTGGTCCACGAAGTGCCCGATCAGGTGGTCGGCCACGTCGCCGAGGTGGTCGGCGGCGATCACCGCGTCCTGGAGCTGGTCGAGGGCGTCTTCGTGGACCTTCTTGATGGCCTCGATGAGGTCGTCGAGGCGTACGGGGGTGGTGCCGCGTGGATTCGTGGTCATGTGTCAACCGTAAGTTGACAGTGGTGGAGTGTCAACCTCAAGTTGACACTTGTGGGTGACTCTCGTGGGCGACTGCGGGTGACTCTCGTGGGTGACTTCTGGGCGCCTTTCCGCCCGTGACACGATCGAGGAATGAGCAGTACGTCCAGCACGGTGGAGCGCGCCTTCGAGGCCGCTCTCTACTCCGACACCGACGCGTCCCTCGACACGGGCGCCTCCCTGCTGGCCGCCGACCCGGCCTCCGACGCCGAACTGGCCCGCCGCGGCGAGGAGTTCGTCGCGGCGGCCTGGCGGCGCGGCTGGCAGCCGGCCGACGTCGTACGGATCGTGCGGCGCGAGCTGGACGACGTGCACGAACGCCTCGTGTCGGAGCTGGTCCTCGCCGAGGCCGGCCGGGACCGCCGGCCCCGGGGCGCGCGCTGGGCCGCACAACTCGGCGAACTGGACGCCGGCCCGGGAGCGCTCCGCACGGACCGCTTCACGTACGCGACCGCAGCCCTGGAGCTGTACCGCCTGCTGCTGCGCCTGCCCTCCCTGGAACCGCTGGACGCGCACGCGCCCCCGTCGTCCCGGACGGCCGCCGCCGCCCCGCGGGACACCCGCATGCTCACCCGCATCCGCGCGCTGCTCGCCAAGGCGGAGGCCACCGGGTTCCCGGAGGAGGCGGAGGCGCTGAGCGCCAAGGCGCAGGAACTGATGGCGCGGCACAGCATCGACGAGGCGCTGCTCGCCGCGCGGACGCACGCGAAGGACGCGCCCGGCGCCTGCCGGATCGGCGTCGACGCGCCCTACGAGACCGCGAAGGCGGTCCTCCTCGACGCGGTGGCCGGGGCGAACCGCTGCCGCGCGGTGTGGAACGAGGCCCTCGGCTTCTCCACGGTCGTCGGTTTCGAACCCGACCTGGAGGCGGTCGAACTCCTCCACACCTCACTCCTCGTGCAGGCCACAGCCGCGATGACGAAGGCGGAGGCGGCCCAGCGCGCGGGCGGCAGGAAACGCACGAAGACCTTCCGGCAGTCCTTCCTCGCCGCGTACGCGCACCGCATCGGCGACCGGCTCGCCGACGCGGCCGAGGGGCAGGTGACCGCGACGGAGGGGGAGTTGCTGCCGGTTCTCGTGGCGCGCGACGTGGCGGTCGCGGACGAGACGGAACGCATGTTCCCGGACACCGTCACGACCCGGATGCGCGGGGTCAACGACGCGGCGGGCTGGCAGGAGGGGGCCGCCGCGGCGGACCGGGCCCAGGTCGGGGCGCGGCCGCCGCTGCGACGCCCCTGACTCAGTCGCCCGCCCGCTGGAACGGGGTCACCGACGCGTCCGGCTCGCTCGCGCTCCGCAGGGCCACCTCGCCGTACTTCCAGTCGAAGGACTGATCGGCACCCGCCCCGGGCAGCCCGAACTTCGCGCTCTTCACCGCGGCGCCCTTCGCCGCGTCACCGGCCGGACCCCGTACGTACGTGATCGTGAAGCTGACCGTCTCGTCCTGCTTCACGGTCAGCTTCTCCGGAGCCGCGGACTTCTCCGGAGCGACGGCCAAGGCGGTGGTGCCCGCGGTCAGTTCGACGGTGGGGAAGCCCTCCAGGGTGCAGTCGGCTCCGGAGCCGTTGGTGAGGGTGACGGAGACGGTCCCGGTGTCGCCCGCGGCCGGGGCCTCACTGGCGACGACCTCCTGGCCGAGCTTGCCGGCCGCGCAGGCGGTCGAGGAGGTGTCCGAGGAGCGGGTCTTCTTGCCGCCGGTCTTCTTGTCACCGCCACCGTCGTCGTCGCCGCCACAGGCGGTCAGGGTCAGGGTGAGGGCCGCCGCGAGGGCGGTGGCGGCGATCGGCAGGGTGCGCATGGGTTTTCCTCTGGCCTCTGGGTCGTGCTGCTCGGTGCTGCTGGGTCGTGGATCATCATGCGGTTCCGCGTGCCGGGATTCCACCGACCCCCGCACCTTCGCCCGTTGAACCTTCACACGTCCCGGGCCCCGGATGCCCCGCCCGCCCGGCCCCCTCCCGTACCCTGGCGCGGTGAGCTGGCGACGGGCGCTGAAGGACACCGCGCGCTCGGGCCTCGCCGTGGAGAAGACGCGGCTCGAACCCCTCGTCGCGGTGCGCGGAGCGGCGGGACTCGCGATCGTGATCGCGGTGTCCCTGTGGGCCTTCGGCCCGGTCGCCGCCGCGAGTTCGGCGTTCGGCGCGTTCCAGGCGGCCATCGCGACGTTCCAGCGCAGCTGGCGCCCCCGGCCCGAACTGGCCCTCGCCTCCGGTACGAGCCTCGCCGTCTCCACGTTCCTCGCCTACCTCACGGTCTCCTACGAGCCGCTCTTCCTCGCGCTGCTGGTGGCGTGGACGTTCGCGGCGGGGATGAGCTGGGCGGCGGGCCCGACCATCGGTCTGATCGCCTCCTCGAACGTGGCGATCATGCTGGTGACGGTCACCCTGCCGACCTCGGTCGCCCAGGCCGCGGGCCACGCAGCCATGATGATCGTGGGCGGTGTCGTCCAGGCCGCGCTCATCGTGCTGTTCCCCGTACGGCGCTGGGGCGCCCACCGGGACGCGCTCGCCGACGCCCTGGCCGCCGAGGGGGACTACGCGCGCCGCCTGCGCCACGACCCCCTCGCGGCCTTCGACCCGCTGCCCCTGATGGAAGCCCGCAACGCGGCCGCCGTCACCCCCCGCCAGGCCCGCCGTCGCCCCGCCGAACTGCACGGCGCCCGCGGCCTCGCCGAGCGCATCCGCCCGGTCCTCGCCTCCCTGGCCGACCCGGCGACGGGCGTCCCGGCGGAGGGCCGCGCCCGTGACCGGGTCCGTGAACTCCTCGGCGCCGCCGCAGCCGTCCTCGACGCGGCGGCCCACGCGATCCGCCACGGCGAGCCCGTGACCGTCCCGCCCGCCGCACTGGCCGCGTTCCGTACCCCGGACACCGGGAGCATCCTCACCGGCCGCCCCTACCGCGCGGCCGCCCGCCTCAACACCCTCCTGAAGGACGTGGTGGAAACAGCGGGCGGCGCCTCCCCGCAAGGGCGCGAGGAGGCGCGGGCCCAGCTCCCGGAACCCGGCGGGCGCCCGGCCGCCGCGTCCCACCGCCCCCGCAGCCGCCCCACCTTCCTCGGCCTGGTCCCCGTGGCGCTGAAGGCGATGCGCGAGGCGTTCCGCAGGGGTTCCCCCGTCGTCCGCCACGCCACGCGCGTGTCCGTCGTCGCCGCCACCGGATACGTCCTCGGCTCCTGGCTCCCTCTCGGCCACGGCTACTGGGCGCCGCTGACCTCGGTCATGGTCATGCGCCCGGACTTCTCACAGACGTACAGCAGGGCGGTGGCCCGTCTCGGCGGCACCGTCGTCGGCGTGGCCGTGGCCACGGCCGTGGTGCGGCTGGCCGACCCGGGCACGTACCTCTCCGGCACCCTCGCCGTGGTGTGCGCCGGCCTGATGTACCTCCTGATGCGTACGGGGCAGTTCGCGGCCCAGGCCTGCATCGCCGCGTACGTCGTGCTCCTGCTCGGCATGGGCGGCGAGGAGTGGAACCAGACCGTGCCCGAACGCGTTCTGCTCACCCTGCTCGGCGGCCTGCTGGCGATGCTCGCGTACGCCGTCTACCCGGCGTGGGAGACCCCGCGGCTGCGCACCCGGCTCGCGGACTGGCTGGCCACGCAGGGCCGGTACGCGGACGTGGTCTTCGGCGCCTACGCCGATCCCGCGCGCCGCAGCGTCCCGGACGTCCGCGAGGCCCTGCTCTCCGCGCGCACCGCCCGCGCGGCCTGGCATGCCGCCGTGGCCCGCGCCACCGCCGAACCGGTCCGTCACCGGGGCCTCTCCCGCACCGCCGCCGACGACGCCGAGGACGCGCTCGCCCACCTGGGCCGGGTCGCCATGCTCCTGGAGGCCCATCTCCCGGAACGCGGCGCGACGCCGGTCCCGGCCGCCGCCGCCTTCGCCGAGGCTTTGCGCGAGTCCACCCAGCACGGTGCCAAGGCCATCCGCGAACGCCGGATCCCCACCTGGGACGCCGTACGCACCGCCCTGACCACCTGGGAGACGACGGAGACCGCCGGAGGCGGGAAGCCCGGTGAGCCCGGTGAGCCCGGTGAGTCGGGTGGGATCAGTGCGCCCGGCGAGACCGGCGAGACCGGTGGGATCAGCGAGACCGGCGAGACCGGTGGCATCGGTGCGGCCACCACCCCCGACAACGACCAGTTCGTGCGGGAGGCGGCACGGCGCGTGCTCGACGCGCTCATCGAGCTGTCCGAGGCTCTCGACACCGCCGTGGCGCCCATGACGCTCGACGGGACGGCGGCCGCTTCGGAGGGCGCGTCCCCGCAGGGGCCGGACGGGCCGCAGGGGCCGGACGGGCCGCAGGGGCCGGACGGGCCGCAGGGGCCGGACGGGCCGCGGGCGCCGGACGAGCCGCGGAAGCCGGACGGGCCGCAGAGGCCGAACGGGCCGCGCAAGCCGGACGGGCCGGACGGGCCGCAGAGCCCGAACGAGCCGCGGGCGCCGAACGAGCCGCAGAAGCCGAACGGGCCGCAGAAGCCGAACGGGCCGCGGCACCCATAGGGTTCCGCGGCCCGCGTGACCGGCGGTGTGACGGTGTCAGGAACCCAGACTCGCCGTAGGCAGCCCGGACGGCAGCTTCCCGCCCTCCGTCTTCGTGTAGGTCTCCTTGCCGAAGCCCTCCCAGGTGACCTTCAGGGTCGTGGAGTCGACGGAGTCGACCATGCCCTCGGCCCGGTCCTTGTTCCCGTCGGAGCACTTCAGCTCGATCATCCGCATGCCGGAGGTCTCACGGGCGGTGCCACTGCACACGGACCCGCTCGTCGAGAACAGCCCGGCCTCGTCGCCGGTGATCACCAGTGCCACGGCCTTGCCGTCCGTGGTGGCCAGCCAACTGCCCTCCAGCTTCCCGGCCTTGGCCGAGCCGTCGCCGGAGCCGCCACCGGTGTCCGCCGACCCGGTCGACGCCGCGCTCGTGCCGGACGACGGGTCCTTGTCACCGTCCCCGCCGCTGTCGCCGCTGCAGCCCGCCGTCAGGGCGAGCGTGGCCGCCAGCGCCGCCACCGAGCCCGCGATCCGCGCCTGCCTGCGCGAGAAGGTCGCCGAAGTCACTGAAGCCCCCAAGGGTCTGGCCGGACGGGTCGCCGGTACCCGCCGGGTACCACCGGTGGCGCCGATGTCACCGGAACGACCGGAGCAAGCTACCAGCCGCTCCTTTCAGCACCGCGGGGACGACCCCGCCGCCGTCGGGCCGCACTACCAGGAGGACTTGCGGACCCCTGGCAGGAACCCCTTGTGCGCCTGGTCCCGCAGGTTCACCCGCGAGAGGCCGAACGTCCGCAGGTAGCCGCGCGGGCGACCGTCCACACTGTCCCGGTTGCGCACACGCGTGGCGCTGGCGTCACGCGGCTGCCGCTCCAACTCCCGCTTGGCAGCGGCCCGTTCGGCATCCGTCGAGGACGGCTTGCGGATGATCTCCTTGAGCTCGGCCCGTCGCCCGGCGTACCGGGCGACGATCTCCTGGCGCCTGTCGTTCTTGGCGATCTTGCTCTTCTTGGCCATCAGACCTTCACCCCACGGGCCCGGATCCGGGCCACGGCGGCCTCGACGCCGAGGACGTCGACCGTCTTGATGCCCTTCGTGCTCAGCTTCAGCCGTACGTACCGCCCCTCGCTCGGCAGCCAGTGGCGCTTGCTCTGGATGTTGGGGTCGAAGCGGCGCGACGTGCGCCGGTGCGAGTGGGAGATGGAGTTGCCGAAGCGGGGCCGGGTCCCGGTCAGCATGCAGTGCGCGGACATGTGAGTGACGTACCTCTCTGTTCTCTCCGTTGTCGATAATGGGATTCGTTTTCATATACTAGCCGCATGGCACGCAACGAACTCCGCCCGGTCATCAAACTCCGGTCCACGGCCGGGACCGGCTACACGTACGTCACCCGCAAGAACCGCCGTAACGACCCCGACCGGATCACCCTGCGCAAGTACGACCCGGTAGCAGGCCGGCACGTCGACTTCCGAGAGGAGCGCTGAGCGTCATGCGCGAGGGAATCCACCCGGCGTACGGGCCCGTCGTCTTCCGGGACCGGGCCGCGAACCACGCCTTCCTGACCAGCTCGACCATGACGAGCGAGAAGACCGTCGAGTGGGAGGACGGCAACACCTACCCGGTCGTCGACGTCGAGATCTCGAACGTGAGCCACCCCTTCTACACGGGCACGGCCCGCGTGATGGACACCGCCGGCCGCGTGGAGCGCTTCGAGCGACGGTTCGGCCGGCGTGACGGCCGGCAGGCCGGCGACCGCGAGCGCGGGCGGGACGCGTCGCGCGACGGCGAAGCGGGCGCCGAGCGGGACGCCGTGAGCGGGGAGCAGTGATGCTGAGCGTCGCCATCGTCGGCGGACTGCACGCCGACGCCCGCAGGCAGGCGGTGGAGCGGCTGCTCGTCGACGTGCCGGGCGCCGTGGCGCTGCACCACGACCTCTCGACCGCCGTACAGGGCACGGTGGTCCGCACGGTCCGCGACCGCACCGGCATCGTGTCGGCCGGTGAGGCACCGCTGGTCAACGACTGCGCGTGCTGCGCCCTGCGCGAGGACCTGGTCCCGGAGCTGGAGCGGCTCGCGGCGGACGGCCTGACCCGCCTCGCGATCGTCGAGCTCTGGGACTCGGTCGAGCCGAAGGCGATGGCCGAGGTGGTCGCGAGCGCCGGTCTCCACCTCACCGGCGTCATCACCGCGGTCGACCCCGCGCTGGTGCTCCCGTACCTCGGCAACGGCGACGACCTCGCCGACGCGGGCCTCGCCGCGGCCGCGACCGACCAGCGCACCGTCGCCGACACCTTCGCCCGGCAGCTGGAGTACGCCCCGGTCCTGGCCCTCGCCGACTCGGAGGAGGCCGACGAAGAGGACCGCGCGCTGCTGGTCCAGCTCCATCCGACAGCCCGCCAGGTACCGATCGGCCCCGTCGCTCTGCCGGACCCGTGGGGCTGGGAGTCCTGGTTCGCGGGCCAGGACTTCACGGGCCGGGACTTCACGGGCCAGGAGTTCGCGGGCCGGGAGGACGAGACCCCGCGCGCCACCGACCCCGGCGCGGCCCTCGGGACCGACCGTCCGGACTTCGAGGGTTCCGGGCGCCCCGGGCCGGCGGGGCAGGACGCCGGAGACGGCCACGCGGGCCCCGAGGGCCGTGATGCTCCCCGCGGCCGTACGGCTCCGGCGGCTCCCGGGCCCGAGGGTTCCGACCCCGCGGCCTCTGAGCCCGCGGGTCCCGAGTCCGTGACCCCCGAGCCCGTGGGTTCCGCGCTCGCGGAACTCGCGCTCGCCGGGTTCGACGTGGAGGCGGCCGCCGCGGCCCAGCATCCGGCGTGTGCGCTGTTGCCGGCCGAGGCGGACGAGTGCG
The DNA here is from genome assembly GCF_019090165.1 of Streptomyces sp. BV286. Lineage (GTDB taxonomy): Bacteria > Actinomycetota > Actinomycetes > Streptomycetales > Streptomycetaceae > Streptomyces. The sequence continues at coordinate 87,688 of NZ_JAHRIB010000178.1, read as the reverse complement.
GGGTCTCCACGCTCGTCTGGCACCGGTGCCGGCCGTTCCACCCGGAGCGGCTGTACGCGGCGCTGGAGGACCTGACCTGCGCGGCCGCCCGCAGCCGGGGCCGGTTCTGGCTCGCGGACCGGCCCGACACGCTGCTGCACTGGGACGCGGCCGGCGGCGCCCTGTGCGTGGAGAGCGCCGGGCCGTGGCTGGCCTCCCTGCCCGACGCGGCCTGGGACATGGTTCCGCCGGTGCGCCGGGCAGCCGCCGCGCTCGACTGGCACCCGGAGCACGGCGACTGCTGCCAGCACCTCGTCTTCACCTCGCCGGGCCTGGACCGCGACGGACTCGAACTGCTCCTGGAGTCCTGCCTGTTGACCGACGCGGAGTACGCCGCCGGCCGACCCGCCTGGAAGCGGCTCCCGCCCGCCTTCGACACCCTCCTGGAGGTCTGACCATGCCCCGCAAGCCCGAGCGCAAGCTGTCGCCCCGCCCGAACCCCCTGGACGCGGCGAAGATCACGTACATCGACTACAAGGACACCGACCTCCTGCGGAAGTTCATCTCCGACCGGGGGAAGATCCGCAGCCGCAGGGTCACCCGGGTCTCCGCCCAGCAGCAGCGCCGGCTGGCCCGCGCGATCAAGAACGCCCGCGAGATGGCGCTGCTGCCGTACGCGTCGCGGTAGTCCCGGCGGTTCCACCCGGCCGCAACGGCCCCACAGCCCTGTCCCGTCCGTTCGTCGAACGGACGGGACAGGGCTGTTCTGGAACAGGAACGGCCCTGCGCGCGTCTCTCTCACCGGTGGGGGACGGCAGGGGAACGTTTCGGGCCCCGCCGCCGTCAGAGCTGTAATCAGGAGACCACCCCCCGTGCACGTGCATCTGCCCATGCATCTGCATGTGAAGACAGCTATGATCCGGGGCAGTTGATCGCTGAATCAATGGCAACAGACGCCAATGCACCACCGGGGAGCGACCTGTGGACCACGACGTGTACAACGGCATGGCTGCCACGGAGCTGCACGAGGCGGCCTGGCAGAAGAGCATGCACAGCAACTCGCAGGGATCCTGCGTGGAGTTCGCCCGCCTGCCCGGCGGCGAGGTGGCCGTGCGCAACTCGCGCTTCCCCGACGGCCCGGCCCTCGTCTACACGCGCGCGGAGATCGAGGCCATGCTCCTGGGCATCAAGGACGGCGAGTTCGACCACCTGGTGGCGGGCTGACGGCCGAAGCCGCCCGGAGCGCCCGCGCGCTCGGGGTGTCCGGCCTGGCCCCGGATCGCGTAACGCGCGTAGAACCGAGGCCCGAAAAAGCGCCGCGGCCCCTCAGGCGGAAGGCCCCAGGCGGAACAGCGCCCACACGACCTTGCCGTTGAGCGTGCCGGCCAGCGGGTGCCATCCCCAGCTGTCGGCGAACGAGTCGACGAGGAACAGGCCGCGTCCGGACTCCGCCGAGAAGTCCTCGGAGTCGCCCGCGACCGGACTGTCGTGACTGGGGTCGCGCACCGCGCACACGAGCCGCTCGGTCCACCGCATCAAATGCAGCCGCACGGGCGGGCCCTGGTCGGCCGGGCGCGGGGTGTCCGCGGGCAGCGCGTGCCGCAGCGCGTTGGTGACGAGTTCCGAGACGACCAGACAGACGTCGTCGGAGCGGTTTCCGACGTCCCACTGGTCCAGCGTGCGGCGGGTGAACTGCCGTGCGTCGCGCACCGCTTCGTAACGGGGCGGAAGGGCGCAGGAGGCGGCGTTGGACACGGCCGCGGGGTCCAGTGGCGGAAGCCCCTGCCGTAACGGCTCGAGCATGGTCGATCCATTCGTCCCCATGCGAGGCACTCCCGGGGTTCGCGGTCGTTGCGATGCAGCGGTGGCGCGAGACCATCGTTCCGAATGCGTTCAGCAGATGCAAGGGCAGATGCACGTGCACGCGCCCGAATTGGGCCTTCCCATACCGCTTCTGGGTCATTTTTTCCGCCATCTTCTTGTCGCTTTCTCGGGTCTGGCTTGTCTTCTCCTTGCCGATTCCTGTGCGTCTCACTTGAAAGCTTGCCGTTTCTGTAACCGAACGAGTACTGCTTGAAGTGTTTTAGTGGCAGACTGCGGCCCTTGAGAACGGGTTGGGGAGGCGGACGAACGTGAGCGCGCAGGAGTCGGGATCGGTGGTACGGCGCATGCTGCTCGGCTCTCACCTGAGGCGGCTGCGCGAGTCGCGCGGGATCACCCGGGAGAAGGCCGGTTATTCGATCCGAGCCTCCGAATCGAAGATCAGCCGTATGGAGTTGGGCCGGGTGAGCTTCAAGACGCGGGACGTCGAGGATCTGCTGACGCTCTACGGGATCTCCGACGAGGTGGAGCGCACCTCGCTGCTCTCCCTCGCCAAGGAGGCCAACGTCGCGGGCTGGTGGCACAGTTACTCGGACGTCCTGCCCAGCTGGTTCCCGACGTACGTGGGCCTGGAGGGCGCCGCGTCCCTGATCCGCTCGTACGAAGTCCAGTTCGTGCACGGCCTGTTGCAGACCGAGGCGTACGCGCACGCGGTCGTCGCCCGCGGGATGCGGGGTGCGAGCGCGGCCGACATCGAGCGGCGCGTGGCCCTGCGCCTGGAGCGCCAGAAGTACCTGGTGTCGGAGAGCGCGCCCGAGTTCCACGTCGTGCTGGACGAGGCCGCGCTCCGGCGGCCGTACGGCGACCCGGGCGTGATGCGCGGTCAGCTCCAGCACCTCATCGACATCTCGCAGCGCCCCAACGTACGGCTCCAGGTCATGCCGTTCCGGTTCGGCGGGCACGCGGGCGAGAGCGGGGCCTTCACGGTGCTCAGCTTCCCCGAGTCAGACCTCTCCGACGTCGTGTACCTGGAGCAGCTCACCAGCGCGCTGTACCTGGACAAGCGCGAGGACGTCGCCCAGTACGAGAAGGCGATGAAGGAGCTCCAGCAGGACAGCCCGGGCCCCGACGAGAGCCGCGACCTGCTCAGGGGCCTGCTCCAGCTCTCCTGACGGCGCCCCCGCTTCCCTCTCTGCCGAGGTCGGCCTCAACTCCCTTGCGACACCAGTACGATGACGTGTGATCAGACCGTGAAGATGATCAGGCTGGCTGCCGCGGCAGCAAGGGATTGAGGGATCACATGTCGTCCTACTTCACCGACCTCGCTCAGCAGTACATCGACGGCGAGTGGCGCCCGGGGACCGGTTCCTGGGACATCATCGACTTCAACCCCTACGACGGTGAGAAGCTCGCCTCGATCACGATAGCCACGGTCGACGAGGTGGATCAGGCCTACCGCGCCGCCGCCCGCGCCCAGAAGGAATGGGCCGCGACGAACCCGTACGCGCGTCGTGCCGTGTTCGAGAAGGCCCTGCGGATCATCGAGGAGCGCGAGCAGGAGATCGCCGAGGTGATCATCGCGGAGCTCGGCGGTACGCATCTGAAGGCCGGCTTCGAACTGCACCTCGCCAAGGAGTTCCTGCGCGAGTCGATCAACCTGGCGCTGCGGCCCGAGGGCAAGATCATCCCCTCGCCGGTCGACGGCAAGGAGAACCGCCTCTACCTCGTCCCGGTCGGCGTCGTCGGTGTGATCAGCCCCTTCAACTTCCCGTTCCTGCTGTCGCTGAAGTCCGTCGCGCCCGCCCTGGCTCTGGGCAACGGCGTGGTGCTCAAGCCCCACCAGAACACCCCGATCGTGGGCGGCTCGCTGGTCGGGAAGATCTTCGAGGACGCGGGTCTGCCGGCCGGTCTGCTGAACGTCGTGATCACCGACATCGCGGAGATCGGCGACGCCTTCATCGAGCACCCGGTTCCGAAGGTCATCTCCTTCACCGGCTCCGACAAGGTCGGCCGCCACGTCGCCACGGTGTGCGCCGCGAACTTCAAGCGTTCCGTCCTCGAACTGGGCGGCAACAGCGCGCTGGTGGTCCTGGACGACGCGGACATCGACTACGCCGTGGACGCCGCCGTGTTCAGCCGGTACGTGCACCAGGGCCAGGTCTGCATGGCCGCGAACCGCGTGCTCGTGGACCGCTCGGTCGAGGCGGAGTTCACCGAGAAGTTCGTCGCCAAGGTGAGGACGCTGAAGGTCGGCGACCCGAACGACCCGCAGACGGTCATCGGCCCGCTCATCAACTCCTCCCAGGCGGACGCCGTTTCGGGCGTCGTGGCCCAGGCGATCGCCGAGGGCGCCACCGCCCTCGTGCACGGCGGTGTCAACGAGAACCTCGTCGAGCCGACCGTCCTGACCGGTCTGCCCGCCGACTCCGACATCCTCCGGCAGGAGATCTTCGGCCCCGTGGCGCTCCTCGTCCCGTTCGACGGCGAGGAGGAGGCCGTACGGATCGTCAACGACACCCCCTACGGGCTCAGCGGCGCCGTGCACACCGCCGACGTCGAGCGCGGTGTCTCCTTCGCCAAGCAGATCGACACGGGCATGTTCCACGTGAACGACGGCACCGTGCACGACGAGCCGCTGGTCGAGTTCGGCGGCGAGAAGGCCTCGGGCCTCGGCCGCCTGAACGGCGAGGCGACGGTCGGGGCGTTCACCACCCAGAAGTGGATCTCGGTGCAGCACGGCCGCAGCTTCTTCCCGTTCTGATCCCGGTCCGGATTTCTTCCCCCGTCGCGGGCCCTTGCGGACAGAAGCTGACCGCAAGGGCCCGTAACTTCGTGGGTGTCGAGAAGGAAACGGCACCCACGAAAAGGCGGCTCCCATGGTCATGCACGTGCACGCAGAAGCCCACGGCGACGAGCGCGGCGCGCTGCTCGCCTTTCTCGACGAGCAGCGCGGCGGCATCCGCCGGACCCTGCTCGGGCTGACGGACGAGCAGGCCGCGAGCCGCCCGAGCGCCAGCGAACTCTCCCTCTCCGGGCTGCTCAAGCACGTCGCGGAGACCGAGCAGGGCTGGCTGTCGAGGGCGCAGCAGGTGGCGCCCGACGTCCAGCGCTCCGAGGAGACCTGGGGCGACAGCTTCAGGCTGACCGGCGACGAGACGGTCGAGTCGATGCTCGCCTACTGGGACAAGGTCGCCCGCCGGACCGAGGATTTCATCCGGTCCGTGCCCAGCCTGAACGACACCTTCCCGCTGCCCGACCAGCCCTGGTTCCCGGACGACGAGGCCGTCTCGATGCGCTGGCTGCTGCTGCGCCTGATCGCCGAGATGGCCCGGCACGCCGGCCACGCCGACGTCATCCGCGAGTCCCTCGACGGCAGGACGGCCTTCGAGCTCGTCGCGCAGCAGCAGGGCTGGGGCTGAGCGTCCGCCGGGGCAGGTGCCCGGGACGACGCGGGGCGTCCTACGCTTGACCGCATGTCAGCGATCCGCCTCCTCGTCCTGGGCGCCGTACGCCAGCACGGCCGGGCCCACGGCTACCAAGTGCGCAACGACCTGGAGTACTGGGGCGCGCACGAGTGGTCCAACGCCAAGCCCGGCTCGATCTACCACGCGCTCAAGCAGATGGCGAAGCAGGGCATGCTGATCGCCCACGAGATCGCGCCGTCCACGGCCGGCGGCCCGCCCCGCACGGAGTACGAGATCACGGAGAAGGGCACGGGGGAGTACTTCACCCTCCTGCGCGAGTCCCTCACCTCGTACGACCAGAAGCCGGACATCCTCTCCGCGGCGCTCGGCTTCGTGGTGGACCTGCGCCGCGAGGAGGCGCTCGAACTCCTGGAGGAGCGCGTTCGCGTCATCGAGGAGTGGCGTTCGGCCGTCACCGAGCACTACGTGCCGGAGGACGGCCCCGCTCAGCTCGGTCACATCGGCGAGATCATGAACTTCTGGGTGCACTCCGCCGACAGCGGCGCCGAGTGGACCCGCGGCCTGATCCAGCGCCTCAAGGGCGGCGCGTACACCTTCGCGGGCGAGGGCGAGCCGTTCGTGGGAGTGCTCGCGGAGGGCGAGGACAACCCGTACGCGACGGGGGAGACGCATCCGGAGGATGCCAAGTAATCAAGTTTGACTAAACCGCCGTGTGGGCATACCGTCTCTCGCTGGGTTGGTAGTCAAGTTTGATTACTTGGAGCGAAGGGAGCTCGATGACCGACGCGATCGTCGTCGAGGGCGTACGGAAGCAGTACGGAGACAAACACGCGCTGGACGGGCTCGACCTGCGGGTCGGGCGCGGCACGGTGCACGCGGTGCTCGGCCCCAACGGCGCGGGCAAGACGACCCTGGTCCGGGTCCTGTCCACGCTGCTGCGGCCCGGCGGCGGCCACGTGGAGGTGGCGGGACACGACGTGGTGACCCGCGCGCGCGAGGTGCGCCGCCGCATCGGCCTGCTCGGCCAGCACGCGGCGCTCGACGAGGAGCTCGGCGGGCAGCAGAACCTGGAGATGTTCGGGCGCCTCCACCACCTCGGCACGCGCCGCGCCCGCGTGCGGGCCGGCGAGCTCCTGGAGCGCTTCGGCCTGGCGGACACGGGCCGCAAGGCGGTGAAGCGGTACAGCGGCGGCATGCGCCGCCGCCTGGACCTGGCGGCCTCGCTCATCACCGAACCGGAGGTGCTCTTCCTGGACGAGCCGACGTCGGGCCTCGACCCGCGCGGCCGCGCGGAGGTGTGGGAGGCGGTGCGTTCCCTGGTGGGCGGCGGCACGACGGTACTGCTCACCACCCAGTACCTGGAGGAGGCGGACCAGCTGGCCCACCGGATCTCGCTCGTCGACCACGGGAAGGTCGTCGCGGGCGGCACCGCGGACGAGCTGAAGGCCATGGCGGGCGGCGACCGGATCGACGTCGTGCTGCGGGACGGCGGCCGGCTGGGAGCCGCGGTCGCCCTCCTGCCGCTCGACAAGGAGGAGATCACGGTCGACGTCGACCGGCGTCTGCTGAGCGCCCCGGTGACCGACCGCATGAGGGTGCTCGCCAAAGTCGTACGGGCACTGGAGGAGGCCGGACTGGAGGCGGAGGACGTGGCCCTGCGGAGGCCCACGCTCGACGAGGTGTTCCTGCGCCTCACCGCGGGCGACGACCCGGTGAAGCCTGTGAAGGAGGCCGTGTGACCACGTACGCGCTGAGTGATTCCTGGACCATGACCCGCCGTGAACTCGCCCACTGGGCGCGGCAGCCGGCCCAGGTCCTGGTCGGCCTGGTCTTCCCCGTGATGCTGCTGCTGATGTTCGGCTACCTGATCGGTGGCGGCCGGGGCGTCGACGGCGACTACGTCGACTTCCTGGTGCCCGGCATGCTCGCGCTGACCATGGCCTTCGGCCTCGAAGGCACGATGCTGGCCGTCACCCAGGACCTCAACAAGGGAGTGATCGACCGCTTCCGGTCGATGCCGATGGCCGACGGAGCGGTGCTGGTGGGCCGTTCGGTCGCCGACATGCTCCAGTCGGTACTCGGCCTGCTCGTGCTCGTCGGGGTCGCACTCGCGCTCGGCTGGCGCGTGCACGGGACCTTTGGAGCCTTCCTGGGGGCCATGGGTCTGCTCCTGCTGTTCCGGTTCGCGATGCTGTGGATCGGCATCCTGTTGGCGATGGTGGCCGGAAAACCGGAGATGGTGCAGGCCGTGCAGATCCTGATCTGGCCCGTCGGATTCCTCTCCAATGCCCTCGCGACCCCCGAGTCCATGCCGGGCTGGCTGGGCACGGTCGTCGAGTGGAACCCGATGTCACAGACGGCCACGGCCGTACGGGACCTGCTCGGCGGGGAGGGCGGCGAGGCGGGGCACGTGTGGGCGGCGGTGGCCTGGCCGCTGGCACTCCTGGCCGTGTTCTTCCCGCTGGCGGTACGGAAGTTCTCGGCACTGAGCAAGTAACGGCCCCGGGCCCGCGGGCCGGGAAGCGGGCCGAGCCGGGCTCCTCGTGGGGAGGCCGGCTCGGCCCGGCTGCCCGTGCTCGCGGACGGCCGTGCTCGCGGATGCCCGTGCCCGCGGGCGGCCGCGCTCGGGGACGGAAGGCGGCAGGGGCAGGGGCGGTCGCGGTCCGGGTCAGTGGTGGAAGCCCGTCGCCGCATCCTTGTCCCGTGTCGCCGGGCGCGACTGCCGGCGCAGTTCCGGCAACAGCCGCTCCAGGTCCTCGATGAACAACTGGGCCAGATCGGACGAGAAGCCGTTGCGGCACACCACCCGCAGCACGGACAGGTCCTCACGGTTGGCGGGGAAGGTGTACGCGGGCAGCAGCCAGCCCCGCTCCCGCATGCGCCGGGACACGTCGAAGACGTCGTACGCCGTGACGTCCGGGGCGGTGGTGAAGGCGAACACCGGCAACTGGTCGCCCCGGGTGAGGAGCCGGAAGTCGTCGAGGGCCCCGATCCGTTCGGCGAGCCCCCGGGCGACGTCCCGCGTCGTCTGCTGGACGGCCCGGTAACCCTCGCGGCCGAGGCGCAGGAAGGTGTAGTACTGCGCCACCACCTGGGCTCCGGGGCGGGAGAAGTTGAGCGCGAAGGTCGGCATGTCGCCGCCCAGGTAGTTCACGCGGAAGACCAGCTCCTCCGGCAGCTCGGCGGCCGAGCGCCACAGCGCCCAGCCGACGCCCGGGTAGACCAGCCCGTACTTGTGCCCCGAGGTGTTGATGGAGGAGACGCGCGGCAGCCGGAAGTCCCACACCAGGTCCTCGTCGACGAAGGGGGCGACCATCGCGCCGGACGCGCCGTCCACGTGGACGGGGATGTCCAGGCCCGTGCGCGCCTGCAACGCGTCCAGCGCGGCGCAGAGTTCGGCGATCGGCTCGTACGACCCGTCGAAGGTGGAGCCGAGGACGCCGACGACACCGATGGTGTTCTCGTCGCACAGCTCGGCGGCCGCCTGCGGGTCGAGATGGAAACGGTCGCCCTCCATGGGCACGAGGCGCGGCTCGACCTCCCAGAAGTTGCAGAACTTGTCCCAGCAGACCTGGACGTTGACCCCCATGACGAGGTTCGGGCGGGCTCCCGGATACCGGTCGGCGTTCCGCTTGGCCCAGCGGCGCTTGAGCGCCATGCCCGCGAGCATGCACGCCTCGCTCGACCCCGTCGTCGAGCAGCCCACGGCGGCGGCCGGGTCCGGTGCGTTCCACAGATCGGCGAGCATCGCCACGCACCGCCGCTCCAGCTCGGCCGTGCGCGGATACTCGTCCTTGTCGATCATGTTCTTGTCCCGGCACTCGCTCATCAGCACATCGGCCTGCGGCTCCATCCAGGTGGTGACGAAGGTCGCGAGGTTCAGCCGGGAGTTGCCGTCCAGCATCAGCTCGTCGTGCACGAGCTGATAGGCGGTGGAGGGCGCCAGAGGCCCGTCCGGTAGCCGGTGCTGGGGCGGGGCCTCGGTCATGCCGCCGACCGGATTCGCCTCCCCGTAGAAGGGGTTGACGGTCGCGGGACGCTCGTCGGGCTTCGCGGGGCCTTTGTGGAGCGGCATGATGCCTCCGGTCCTCGGGGTCGGGCCTCCATGGTGAGCCACCACCCCGTCATAAGCGGGTAAAACCGACATGGCGCCTGATGGATTTCCGGCTTGCACCTCACGCGACGTGAGGCCTCAGCCTGAGGTGCGTACCGAAAAGGAGGGAGCGGAGACCATGAGCTACTCCGTGGGACAGGTCGCCGGATTCGCCGCGGTGACGGTGCGGACGCTGCACCACTACGACGAGATCGGGCTGCTCGCACCGAGCGGGCGCAGCCACGCGGGTCACCGGCGCTACAGCGACGCCGACCTCGACCGGCTGCAGCAGATCCTGTTCTACCGGGAGCTGGGGTTTCCGCTCGACGAGGTCGCGGCCCTGCTCGACGATCCGCGGACGGACCCGCGCGCGCACCTGCGCCGCCAGCACGACCTGCTGACCGCCCGGATCGAGAAGCTGCAGAAGATGGCCACGGCCGTGGAACAGGCCATGGAGGCACGCACGATGGGAATCAACCTCACACCCGAGGAGAAGTTCGAGGTCTTCGGCGACAAGGACCCCGACGAGCACGCGGAGGAGGCCGAGCGCCGCTGGGGCGGCACGGAGGCGTACGCGGAGTCGCAGCGGCGCGCCGCCCGCTACACCAAGGACGACTGGAAGCGCATGCAGGCCGAGATCGCCGCCTGGGGCGAGCGCTACGACGCCCTCATGGAGGCCGGTGAGCCCGCCACGGGGGAGCGGGCCATGGACATGGCCGAGGAGCACCGGCAGCACATCGGGCAGTGGTTCTACGACTGCTCGTACGAGATGCACCAGAGCCTGGGTGAGATGTACATGTCGGACGAGCGGTTCAAGGCGTTCTACGACTCCACCCGCCCCGGGCTGGCCGAGCACCTGAGGGACGCCATCACGGCGAACGCGGCCCGGCACGAGGGCCGGCGGTAGTCCGCGAGCGGCGGCTCGCACGGCATCCGCCCGCGGGTGCTCGCACTCCCTCCGCCCGCGGGTAAGGGGCGTCCGCAATGGCGGGCGCCCCTTACCCGCTACCCGTACTTACTGGTAGGTCGCGCTATTCCTTGACCATCACCACGGCCGTGCCGTACGCACACACCTCCGTGCCCACGTCCGACGCCTCGGTCACGTCGAAACGGAACGCCAGCACGCCGTTGGCGCCCCGTGCCCGTGCCTGTTCGACCAGCCGTTCCATCGCCTGGTTGCGGGTCTCCACCAGTGTCTTGGTGAGGCCCTTCAGCTCGCCGCCGATCATCGACTTCAGTCCCGCGCCGATCTGACTGCCCAGATGCCTGGAGCGGACGGTCAGCCCGAAGACCTCCCCGATGACCTGTTCGACCCGGTAGCCGGGTGCGTCGTTCGTCGTCAGGACCAGCACGTCGGGGTGGGGTCCCTGACCGCCGCCGTATTCTTCGATACCCATGGCTCACAGCTTTGTCCCAGACGGGGCACAGTGCATCCTGTACGAGCCGATGGAACCTGGTCACATCTTGCCGCGTTGATAACTTTGGTCGGCCATACCTTCGCCGACCGCCGTATCCACCACCTTCAGGAGCCCGGAACAGTGACGACGACGCTTGCTCTCGGCCCAAGTTGGTTGGATCCGGACTATCTGCTCGACTCGTTCGGCATCTGGGGCCTGCTCCTGATCGTCTTCGCCGAGTCGGGCCTGCTCATCGGCTTCTTCCTGCCGGGTGACTCGCTGCTGTTCACGGCGGGTCTGCTGATCACGTCGGATCAGCTGGACTTCCCGCTGTGGGCCGCCATCGTCCTGATCTGCATCGCCGCGATCGTCGGCGACCAGGTGGGCTACATGTTCGGCAAGAAGGTGGGGCCGTCGCTCTTCACCCGCCCGGACTCCCGCCTCTTCAAGCAGGAGAACGTGGTCAAGGCCCACGAGTTCTTCGAGAAGCACGGCCCGAAGTCCCTGGTCCTGGCCCGCTTCGTGCCCATCGTGCGCACGTTCACGCCGATCATCGCCGGCGTCAGCGGCATGAAGTACCGCTCGTTCCTGATCTTCAACGTGGTCGGTGGCATCCTCTGGGGCGCGGGCGTCACACTGCTCGGCTCCTGGCTCGGTCAGATCGACTTCGTGCAGAAGCACATCGAGGCGATCCTGCTCCTGATCGTCTTCATCTCGGTGGTTCCGATCATCATCGAGTTCATGCGGGCCCGGAGTCAGTCCAAGAAGAACCCGCAGGAGCCCCAGACGCAGGCTCAGGCCCAGTCCCCGGGTGCCCACGTTCCCCCGGCGGGCCCCGCCATGGACGACCGCACGGCCCAGCTCCGCCGCGTGCCGCCGGCCGACCAGAACGGCCAGAACGGCCAGCACCAGCAGTACGGCGGTCAGGACCAGGGCTACGGCCACCAGGGCGACCAGTACGGCAACCAGGGCCAGCAGTACGGGAACCAGGGTCAGGCTTACGGCAACCAGGGTCAGCAGTACGGCGATCAGGGCCAGGGTTACGGCAACCAGGGCCAGCAGTACGGCAACCCGGCCCAGGGCTACGGCGATCAGGGCCAGCAGTACGGCGATCAGGGCCAGGGTTACGGCAACCAGGATCAGCAGTACGGCAACCAGGGCCAGGATCACTACCGGCAGCAGGACCAGCAGCACCAGCAGCAGCCGTCGTCGTACGGCTCGGACCAGAACTACGGCACCCCGCAGAACCAGCCCTACGCGCCGCAGTACCCCCAGGGACACGGGCAGGACCAGCTGCAGTACCCCGAGGACCAGCAGTACCCGCAGGGACAACAGCAGCAGCAGGGTCGGCAGCCGTACCCGTACGGCCAGGACCGTCCCCGGAACTGACTGACCCCGGCGGAACCCGCGCCCTTCAAAGGCGCGGGGACCGGCGTGACCGGCCCACGACGGCCGTCACCCCGTGCAGTTCCCCGCGGGTCGGACCCCGGCGGCTCAGAACCCGCGCGTCCGCTTCGCGGCACGCCGCGCACCGGCCGTGGCACCGGGTACGCGCAGGATCAGCCGGGAGATCTCGGACCCCAGGTTCATCCCGATCGCGATGGCCATCGCGAGCGCGGCCGCCTTGGTGAGCGACACCAGCCCCTCGTCGACGTTGTTCTGCGCGATGGCGAGCAGCCCGAAGTAGGTGGCCGAGCCGGGCAGCAGCGGCCCGATCGCGGCGGTCGTGTACGGGAGAGCGGAAGCGAACCGGTAGCGCGACAGAAGCTGTCCGAAGAGCCCCACGAGACCGGCCGCCACGGCCGTCGAGGCGACCGGCGAGATCTCGCCCGCGTAGTGCATCGCCCCGTACACGCTCCACGCCACGCCCCCGTTGAGGGTCACGATCAGCACGGTGGATCGTTCCTGCTGGAGCAGCACCGCGAAGGTGAACGTCAGGAGCATCGACGCGCCGATCTGCCAGTAGGGCCGCTCGGCGGACTGCAGGGCCGCGTCCGGATTGAGCTCGGCGCCCAGCGTCACGCCGAAGTACAGGACGACGAGGACCCCGATGACGATGCCGACGTAGAAGTACATGACTTCCAGGAGCCGGGCCGCCGCGGTGATGTAGTAACCGGTCAGTCCGTCCTGCACGCCCGCCACCAGGGCCCGCCCGGGCAGCAGCGCGAACAGCCCACCGGTGATCACCGCGGACGCCCGCACGTCGACGTGCGCGACCGTGAGCGCGGCGCCCATCGCGGCGGCCGGCATCGCGGCCACTGTGAACTGGTAGAACTCCGGCAGCCCGCGCCCGGCGCACAGCCACGCCAGCCGGTCGCCCAGCATCGCGCCGACGGCCGCCGCGACGAACACGATCAGGTCACCGCCGACGAGCACGGAGGCCGCACCCGCGAGCAGCCCGGTGGCCGTGGTCAGCGCCCAGCCGTTGTACGGGTGGCGGTTACGGCGGATCTCGGCGAGCCGCCGGTAGGCCTCCTCGAGGGAGACCTCGGTCTCGTCGTCGCTGATGTCGTCGACGAGCCGGTACACGGCGGACAGACGCGTGTAGTCCGTTCCCCGGCGCCGTACGGTCCGTGAGGCGGTCACCGGATCCTCGACCAGTGACGGCTGGTACGAGATGGACAGCAGGGTGAAGGTGACTCCCGGCTCGCAGCGGTCGAGGCCGTAGGAGCGGCAGACGGCGAACATCGCCGCCTCCACGTCCTCGGCGCCCTCGCCACCGGCAAGCAGCAGCTCGCCGATACGCAGGGTCAGGTCGAGGACACGCGGCACGGCCGGGCCCTCGTCCTCGGACTTCTGCACCGTCTCGGGCACGGGCCGCTCGGCGACCGGCATGCGCAGCATCGTGCGCATCCGGTCCTGCCACGGAGCGTCCTTGACGAGGTCGACCCGCGGTATGCCCGCCGGCGGGGTGAAGGCGGGCGGCGCGTGCCGCGAGCTGTACGTCCGCGGCGTGCTGAACGCCGACCCCTCCGACTCCGCGGCGGGCGCCTGCGGGACGCCGAACCCCTTGGGCAGCGCGAACTCGGACGTCGTCGACGACTCCTCCTCGACGGGTGGGGCCTGCGCCACCACACCGCTCGGTGGAATGAAGGCACTGCGTGCCTCGTCCGACTGCGGCTTGCGGTCCTCCGCCTCCGGCTCCGTCACCCACTACTCCCGAATCGCGCCTCCAGTACGCCCCAGTATGCGCACTGGCACAGGAACGGGCCGCGCGACCTGGTGGGGTCACGCGGCCCGCAGGCCACAGGGGGTCAGTGCCCGCCCTGCTCCTTGGCACGCTTGTACGACCGCTCGATCTCGGCCTCGGCGTCCGTACGGCCCACCCAGTTGGCGCCCTCGACGGACTTGCCGGGCTCCAGGTCCTTGTAGACCTCGAAGAAGTGCTGGATCTCCAGCCGGTCGAACTCCGACACGTGGTGGATGTCCCGCAGGTGCTCCACCCGGGGGTCGTGCGCGGGCACGCACAGCAGCTTGTCGTCGCCGCCGGCCTCGTCCGTCATACGGAACATGCCGATGGTGCGGCACTGGATGAGGCAACCCGGGAAGGTCGGCTCGTCCAGGATGACCAGCGCGTCCAGCGGGTCTCCGTCCTCGCCGAGAGTGTTCTCGACGAAGCCGTAGTCGGCCGGGTAACTGGTCGAGGTGAAGAGGCGACGGTCCAGACGGATCCGACCGGTCTCGTGGTCCACCTCGTACTTGTTCCGTGAACCCTTCGGAATCTCGATCGTGACGTCGAACTCCACCGGTGGCTCCTCCATGATCAGCACATAGTTCTGGTGGTTAAGTGTCCCTCACGCAGGTGTGTGATCGCGAAAGGGGCTGGTGGTCGTGCCGGAGCTGAGGGCCTGGCGGGCCGCGAGACCGCATGTGGTGCGGGTCGCGCGATCCGTGGGGCCGCAACTCGTACGGGCCGCGGGAGTCGTGAAGCCACCACTCAAGCGGGCCGCAGGAGTCGTGAAACCGCTGGTCAGGCGGCCTTCGACCGTGCAGTTCACGACGGGTGCCGCCACCCTCGGACTCGTCGTGGCCGCCACCGTGGTCACCGCGGCCGGGCCCTGGGACTCCACCGGTCAGCGTACGGCGGAGCGCGACTGGGCCGCATCGCGGGAGCGCGCAGGTGGCGCAGATCACGGTCATGTGTCCGGTACGTCCGGAAAGGCGCCGGCGCCCGCGCCCAGTGCCCGTTCCGTGCTCGCCGGACTGGGCGGCGCGGCGGGCGCCGCGCCCTCGCCGACGCGGAAGGCCCTCGCGGACGTCCTCGATCCGCTGCTCGCCGACGCCTCGCTGGGTTCGGACCGTTCGGCGGCCGTCGTCGACCTGGCCACCGGCAAGCGGCTGTACGGCAAGGGCGCGGACGACGCGCTGACCCCGGCCTCCACCACGAAGATCGCCACGGCTGTCGCGGCGCTCACCGCGGCCGGCGCGGACCACCGCATCGCGACCCGGACGGTCCTGGAACCCGGCAAGGGCAAGGTCGTCCTCGTCGGCGGCGGCGATCCCACACTGACCGCCCGCAAGGACGCGGACGGCAACGCGAGCCTGCGCACCCTCGCCGACGACACGGCCCGCGCCCTCAAGGCCCGCAAGACCGACGAGGTGACGCTCTCGTACGACACCTCGCTGTACGAGGGTCCCGTCGTGCACCCCATCGGGGCCGACAACGACAACCTCGCCCCGGTCACCGCCCTGATGGTCGACGAGGGCCGCCTCGACGACTCCACCAGCGGCACCGCCGACCGCAGTGACGATCCTGCGGCCGAGGCGGCGAAGAAGTTCGCGGACCTGCTGAGCGACCGCGGCATCAAGACCGCGCCGCCCGGCCCCGCCGAGGCGAGCGACCGCGCCAAGGCCCTCGCCACGGTGAAGTCCCCGCCCCTGTCCGCACTGGTCGAACGCATGCTGACCAGCAGCGACAACGACATCGCCGAGGCCCTCGCCCGCCAGACCGCCCTGGCCTCCGGTGAACCGGCGAGCTTCAAGGGCGGCGGCGCGGCGACCCGTGAGCAGCTGAAGAAGCTCGAACTGCCCCTCAAGGGTGTGGAATTCGCCGACGGCAGCGGCCTGGACCGCGCCGACAAGCTCACCACGGGCCTGCTCACCGCCCTGCTGGCCGAGGCCGCCGACCCGGCCCGCCCCGCCCTGCGCCCGGCCCTCACCGGCCTCCCCGTGGCCGGCTTCACCGGCACCCTCAGCAAGCGCTACACCGGCCAGGCCGGCACCGGCGTCGTACGCGCCAAGACGGGCACCCTGACCGGCGTGCACGCCCTCGCGGGCACAGTGGTCGACGCCGAGGGCCGCCTGCTGGCCTTCGCCTTCCTGACCGCCTCCGACCCGCCCACCGACGCGGCGACGACCCAGCAGGGCCTGGACCGCCTGGCCTCGACACTGGCGTCCTGCGGCTGCGACTGACGCCCCTGAAGGGGCGCACCCTCAGGGGCGTGCGCGACCGCGCGACCGGCCGCGGCGGACCCGCACGTGACCCGTGAGCGTCCCCCTGCGGTCCACTCCCTGCCCCAAGCGGCAGCGCTCACGTACGGTTGACTGCATGACGAGCATCGGTGGTGCGGAGATGGTCGACTGGAACCTCGCGGTGGCGACCGCGACCCGGTTGGTACGACCGGGCCCGGAGGTGAGCCGCGACGAGGCCAGGGCTGTCGTCGCCGAGCTGCGCCGGCACGCCAAGGCGTCGGAGGAGCACGTCCGCGGCTTCACGCGGATGGGCGGCGACGACCTCCACGACACCCCGGTCCTCGTGGTCGACCGCCCGGGCTGGGTCCGGGCGAACGTCGCAGGCTTCCGGGAGATCCTCAAGCCGCTGCTCGACAAGATGCAGGAACGTCGCGGCAGCACCCCGGGCGGAGCCGTCTTCGGCGCCGTCGGCGGCAAGGTCACCGGCGTCGAGCTGGGCATGCTGCTGTCCTTCCTGTCCTCCAGGGTCCTCGGTCAGTACGAGACCTTCGCCCCGGCCACACGGGACCTGCCGGCGGGCGGCCCTCCCGGCTCACCGAGCGGTGGCGGCAGGCTCCTCCTGGTGGCACCGAACATCGTGCACGTGGAGCGCGAACTCGACGTCCAGCCCCACGACTTCCGGCTCTGGGTCTGCCTCCACGAGGAGACCCACCGCACGCAGTTCACGGCCGTGCCCTGGCTGCGCGACCACCTCGAGGGCGAAATCCAGTCTTTCTTGGGGGAGACCGAGGTCGACCCCATGACCGTCCTGGAGCGCGTCCGCGAGGCCGCCCAGTCCCTCGCCGGCGGCCGCCCCGAGGGCGAGGACGGCGAAGAGGGACGCTCCCTCGTCGAAATCGTGCAGACCCCGGCCCAGCGCGAGATCCTCGGCCGGCTCACCGCGGTGATGTCCCTCCTGGAGGGACACGCCGACTTCGTGATGGACGGCGTCGGCCCGTCGGTGGTCCCGTCCGTCGCCGAGATCCGCGAGAAGTTCCAGCAGCGGCGAGCCCGCGGCGCCTCCCGCCTCGACCTCGCCCTGCGCAAGCTGCTGGGCCTCGACGCGAAGCTGCGCCAGTACCGGGACGGCGAACGGTTCGTACGGGCCGTCGTGAACGAGGTGGGCATGGACGGCTTCAACCGCGTGTGGACCTCACCGAACACGCTTCCCACCAAGTCGGAGATCTCCAAACCGGCGGACTGGGTCGCGCGGGTGCACCGTAAGGCAGAGTCGTGAATTGATTCCGGCCGACGGCAGGTGAACGCCCCTCCAATCACCCGTCCGAGGGACCGTGAGGCATGGGTAGGCGTGCAATGCTCGGGGAACGGCCCGGTTCTGTCACCATCGACACACTCTGAGTGACCGACCTCGGGCTCACCCCCCGACAATTTCATGAAGGGAACCGGACATGGGTCCCCATCCTGCGGTCGCGGCGATACGCCTGGCGGTCCGCCGCGTACTCCATGACGTCCTCACCGACCACGCCCCCGACACGCCCTCGCGCGCGCCGCTCGTGCTCGTCGCGTGCTCCGGCGGCGCCGACTCCATGGCGCTCGCCTCCGCCCTCGCCTTCGAAGCACCCAAGCTCGGCGTCCGCGCCGGCGGCATCACCGTGGACCACGGCCTGCAGTCCGGGTCCGACCTGCGCGCCGACGAGGTCGTCCTGCGCCTCACCGAACTCGGACTGGCCCCCGCCGAGTCCGTCGCGGTCACGGTCGGCCGTGACGGCGGCCCCGAGGCCGCCGCCCGCGACGCCCGGTACGCCGCGCTGGACGCCGCCGCCGAGCGGCACGGCGCCGCCGCGGTCCTGCTCGGCCACACCCGCGACGACCAAGCCGAAACCGTCCTGCTCGGCCTCGCCCGCGGCTCCGGCACCCGCTCCCTGTCCGGCATGGCCGCCGTCTCCGGAGGGCCCGGCGCCGCCCGCCGCTACCGCCGCCCCTTCCTGCACCTCGACCGGCAGACCGCCCGCAAGGCCTGCATGGCACAGTCCCTGCCCGTCTGGGACGACCCGCACAACGCCGACCCGGCGTACACCCGTTCCCGGCTGCGTCACGAGGGCCTGCCCGCCCTGGAGAAGGCGCTCGGCAAGGGTGTCGTCGAAGCTCTCGCCCGTACGGCCCAGCTGTCCCGCGACGACGCCGACGCCCTCGACGCGTGGGCCGGTCAGGCCGAGGCCTCCGTACGCGACGCGGGGGGACTCCTGGAGTGCGCCAAGCTCTACGCCCTGCCGCCCGCCGTGCGCCGCCGCATCCTGCGCCGCGCCGCCATCGAGGCCGGGGCCCCCGCCGGTTCGCTGTTCGCCCGGCACATCGAGGAGATCGACCGGCTGATCACCGGCTGGCGCGGCCAGGGAGCCATCAACCTCCCGGGCAAGGTCGTCGCTCAGCGGCAGGGTGGCAGACTGGTGATTCGGCAAGGCTGAAAGAGGGTCGCCCTTCGGGCGGCGACTCCCCCGGAGGGCAACCCCTTCGGGGAGCGGCCCCTCTTAGCGGAGGGCCCAGAAGCAGCCGGTGGGACGACCGAAAGTGATGCGGGTGGACGCGAAAGACCTGGGCACCGACCTCAAGTCGGTGCTCATCACCAAGGAAGAGATCGACGCGAAGCTGGCGGAGCTGGCCGCGAAGATCGACGCGGAGTACGCGGGCAAGGACCTGCTGATCGTCGGTGTCCTCAAGGGCGCGGTGATGGTCATGGCGGACCTGGCCCGGGCCCTGTCCACCCCCGTCACCATGGACTGGATGGCCGTGTCCTCGTACGGCGCGGGCACCCAGTCCTCCGGAGTGGTGCGGATCCTGAAGGACCTCGACACCGACATCAAGGGCAAGCACGTCCTGATCGTCGAGGACATCATCGACTCCGGCCTGACGCTGTCGTGGCTGATCTCCAACCTCGGCTCCCGCGAGCCCGCGTCCCTCAAGGTGTGCACGCTGCTGCGCAAGCCCGAGGCCGCGAAGGTCGCGATCGACGTGGAGTGGGTCGGCTTCGACATCCCGAACGAATTCGTCATCGGGTACGGCCTCGACTACGCGGAGAAGTACCGGAACCTCCCGTTCGTCGGGACGCTCGCGCCGCATGTCTACGGAGGCTGAGGCACCCTGGACGGGTGACGTCCGCTGACAGGGGCCCAACCCCTGTAGGACGACCGGGAACCCCAGCGGGTTTCCCGCCGTTGGAGCATACGTAGACGGGTTTGTCAGCCGGACCGTGCAGCTTCGGGTGACAATGCTGGGGTACCGTCCGAAGAACAGTCTTATCAAACTCACTATGGCAGGAGGGACGGGGCGACACCGCTCCGTATGGATGGACGTGAAGCGATACTTCCGTGGGCCGGTCATGTGGATCGTGCTGGCCGTCCTTGCCGTGGTCGTGTTGATGCAGGTCGTCGGCTCGTCCGGCGGCTACAAGACGGTGGACACCGGCCAGGTCGTCCAGGCGATCAGTGACAACAAGGTCCAGCAGGCCAAGATCACCACCGGCGACGAGCAGATCATCAAGGTCGAGCTCAAGGACGGCGAAAAGATCGAGGGCAGCTCGAAGATCCAGGCGAGCTACATCGGCGACCAGGGTGTGAACCTGGCCACCACCCTCCAGACCAAGTACCAGGACAAGCAGATTCCGGACGGCTACACGGTCTCGCCGACCAAGCAGAACGCCTTCGTCGGCATCCTGCTGTCGCTGCTCCCCTTCGTCCTCATCGTCGTCGTCTTCCTGTTCCTGATGAATCAGATGCAGGGCGGCGGCTCCCGGGTCATGAACTTCGGGAAGTCCAAGGCGAAGCTCATCACCAAGGACACCCCGAAGACGACGTTCGCCGATGTGGCGGGCTCGGACGAGGCGGTCGAGGAGCTCCACGAGATCAAGGAGTTCCTCCAGGAGCCGGCGAAGTTCCAGGCCGTCGGCGCCAAGATCCCCAAGGGCGTGCTTCTGTACGGGCCTCCCGGTACGGGCAAGACGCTGCTCGCGCGGGCTGTCGCCGGCGAGGCGGGCGTCCCCTTCTACTCGATCTCGGGTTCCGACTTCGTCGAGATGTTCGTCGGTGTCGGTGCCTCCCGAGTCCGTGACCTGTTCGAGCAGGCCAAGGCGAACGCCCCGGCGATCGTCTTCGTGGACGAGATCGACGCGGTCGGCCGTCACCGCGGTGCCGGTATGGGCGGCGGTCACGACGAGCGAGAGCAGACGCTGAACCAGCTGCTCGTCGAGATGGACGGCTTCGACGTCAAGGGCGGCGTGATCCTCATCGCCGCGACGAACCGCCCGGACATCCTCGACCCGGCCCTCCTGCGCCCCGGCCGCTTCGACCGCCAGATCGCGGTCGACCGCCCGGACATGCAGGGCCGTCTGGAGATCCTCAAGGTCCACCAGAAGGGCAAGCCGGTCGCTCCGGACGTCGACCTCGGGGCTGTCGCGCGTCGTACGCCCGGCTTCACGGGCGCCGACCTGTCGAACGTGCTGAACGAAGCCGCGCTGCTCACCGCGCGCGGCAACATGAAGCTCATTGACAACAACATGCTCGACGAGGCGATCGACCGTGTGGTCGCGGGCCCGCAGAAGCGGACCCGGATCATGTCGGACAAGGAGAAGAAGATCACCGCGTACCACGAGGGCGGACACGCCCTGGTCGCGGCGGCCTCACCGAACTCCGACCCGGTCCACAAGATCACGATCCTCTCCAGAGGGCGTGCGCTGGGCTACACGATGGTCCTGCCGGACGAGGACAAGTACTCCACGACCCGCAACGAGATGCTCGACCAGCTGGCGTACATGCTGGGCGGGCGTGCGGCCGAGGAGCTCGTCTTCCACGACCCGACCACGGGTGCCGCGAACGACATCGAGAAGGCCACTGCCACGGCCCGCGCGATGGTCACGCAGTACGGCATGACCGAGCGTCTCGGCGCGATCAAGTTCGGCGGCGACAACACCGAGCCCTTCCTGGGCCGGGAGATGTCGCACCCGCGCGAGTACTCGGAAGAGGTCGCCGCGCTCGTCGACGAAGAGGTCAAGAAGCTCATCGAGAACGCGCACAACGAGGCCTGGGAGATCCTGGTCGAGAACCGCGACGTCCTCGACGCGCTGGTGCTCCAGCTGCTGGAGAAGGAGACGCTGAGCAAGGCGCAGATCGCCGAGATCTTCGCTCCCCTCGTCAAGCGTCCGGCCCGTCCCGCGTGGACCGGCTCCTCCCGCCGCACGCCGTCCACCCGCCCGCCGGTGCTCTCCCCCAGGGAGCTGTCGCTGACGAACGGGACGAACGGTGGCAGCCCCGCGATCACCGCGAAGTCCACCGCAGCCGCGGAGGCCTCCCCGGTGGCCGAGACGGCCCCCGAGGACCGCACCGAGAGCTGAAAACCCGGCTCTGCTGGTCCTCACCAGGCCCGGAATGCATGCCGCGCCCCCCAGGTTCTAGCCTGGGGGGCGCGGCATCTTCGTATGCCCGACTGCGAGACGCGTGGTCCACACGCGTGAGAGGCACAGAAACGAGGCACCAGATGACCGACCCCGTGACGCTGGACGGAGAGGGCCGGATAGGCGACTTCGACGAGAAGCGCGCCGAGAACGCCGTGCGCGAACTGCTGATCGCGGTCGGCGAGGACCCGGACCGCGAGGGCCTGCGGGAGACGCCGGGGCGGGTGGCCCGGGCGTACCGGGAGATCTTCGCGGGGTTGTGGCAGACACCCGAGGACGTCCTGACGACGACGTTCGATCTCGGCCACGACGAGATGATCCTGGTGAAGGACATCGAGGTGTTCTCGACCTGTGAGCACCACCTGGTGCCCTTCAGGGGCGTCGCGCACGTCGGCTACATTCCGAGCACGTCCGGCAAGATCACGGGGCTGTCCAAGCTGGCCCGTCTCGTGGATGTCTTCGCCCGGCGGCCGCAGGTGCAGGAACGGCTCACCACGCAGGTCGCCGATTCACTGATGGAGATGCTGGAGCCGCGCGGCGTGATCGTCGTGGTGGAGTGCGAGCACATGTGCATGTCGATGCGGGGGATCCGCAAGCCGGGCGCCAAGACCATAACGTCGGCCGTGCGGGGGCAGCTGCGCGACGCTGCCACCCGTAACGAGGCCATGAGCCTCATCATGGCGCGGTGACGCGGTGACGCGGTGACGCCGTGACGCTCAGCTGAGGGCGGCCTCGTAGGCGCCGTGCGTTCATGGCCGCGGGGTCGTCGTGGCCGGGTGCGCAGTTCCTCGCGCCCCTTCGGGCGCGGGCCTGCGCCTACGCCGGGGCCGCGCTGCCGTTCGTGTCGTCGTCCTCCGGGAGCTTGCAGACTCGCTCCAGGAAGAAGGCGGCCGCTATGACGGCGATACCCGCCAGGACCGAGAAGCCGGCGTAGATGGCCTGGTCGCGGCGGGCCGGGATGTCGAGGGACTCCAGGAGGAAGGCGCCCGTGCCGCCGTACATCCCGGCGACGAGGGCGGCGACCAGGGCGCTCGCCTGACCGAAGACGACCGCGCGGGCGGCCATCATGGGGTCGACCGCCTTGGCGCCGGGCCGGCGCTCGCGCTGGGCCTTCAGACGGGCCCGGAGGGAGAGCGCCGTGGCCAGCAGGACCACGGCGATCAGAGCCAGGACGACGGGCGCCGCGAGGGGGACCCGGGGGAGCGTCCCCACCGAGTTCCACAGGCGGGCACCTGCCCAGGACAGCACCCCGGCCACGAGGAACACCGCGGCCAGCGTCCTGATGCGCAGCTCTTTCACTCAGTTCCTCTCGCGATTGCGTGTCCCGGTCCACGGCGGGCCGGTCCGGGAACCCCGGGGCCCGGGGCTCCGGGGAAGACGCGGTTTCTTCGGGCCTTCGGCCGACCGCCCGTGTGCGTCTTGACCTTAACGACTACTCGGGCAGCTGGAGTTCCAGGTCGGTCCGGGGCGCGACACCGTCCCGGGGGACCGCGGCGAGCAGCTGTGCCACGGGGCCGTGGCCGGGCAGCTGGGCCTCGGGGTCGACGTCGTGCCAGGGGGCGAGGACGAAGGCGCGCTCGTGGGCGCGCGGGTGGGGGAGGGTCAGGGTCGGATCGTCCGAGACCACGTCCGCGTACGCCACGATGTCGACGTCGATCGTGCGGGGTCCCCAGCGCTCGTCCCGGACCCGGTGGAAGGCCTCCTCGACCGCGTGGGCCCGCTCCAGGAGCGACGAGGGCGGGAGGGTCGTCCTGAGGACGATCACCGCGTTGAAGTACGACGGCTGGCTGCCCGGGGCGACGCCCCACGGCTCCGTCTCGTACACCGGGGAGACCGCTTTGACGCGGACGCCGGGGGTGTCCTCCAGGGCGTCGACGGCGCCCTGGAGGGTCTCCAGACGGTTGCCCAGGTTCGAGCCCAGGGAGAGGACGGCGCGCCTCGGGTTCTGCAGGGTCGTGTCGGCGGCGTCCACGCGCTCCACCACGGAGGCGGGCACCGGCTGGACGGTCGGGTCGCTCTGGCCCCCGGTGAACGCGGTCATGCTCGGCTCCGGGTGATGGTGACGGTCACGTCGTCGAAGGGGACCGTGATCGGGGCGTCCGGCTTGTGGACGCACACCTCGACCTCCTGGACCCCGTCGTGCTTCAGGCATGTCTGGGCGATGCGCTCGGCGAGCGTCTCGATGAGGTTCACCGGCTCGCCCTCGACGACGGCCACGACCTCCTCCGCCACGATGCCGTAGTGCGCGGTCTTGGTGAGGTCGTCGTCGGCCGCCGCCGGGCGGATGTCCAGGCCCAGCGTGATGTCCACGATGAAGGTCTGGCCCTCTTCGCGTTCCTTGGGGAACACACCGTGGTGCCCACGGGCCCTGAGGCCGCGCAGCGCGACACGATCCACGCGAATCACTCCTGAAATCGTCGGTGGGGGCCGGTCCGTACGGTGTGCGGGCGGTACACCGGCCTCGAACGAATCTACCCGCGGACACTGACACGGCCGGGCCACGGGGCCCGTGTCCACGCGATGGCCCGGCGGATGCGCCGGACGTTTCCCGGCAGGACGCACGGTGTGGACCGAACGCTCCGGCCGGCGTGCCCCGGTGACGTCCGGGCCGGCCGGCCCGACGGCGTTCCCCGTCGCGTGTCCGTGGCCGCCGTCACGATCACCAACGTACTACGGCGAGGATCGGCTCCACGGCCCGCTGCCGGGCCCCGGCCGGGACCACGACTGCGCCCGGACGTGCGGATCAACGAGCTCTCCGATCCGGGGCGGGCCTCGCGGCGGCGGTCGGCGTACGCGCCGCCCCGTCGGGAGGCGGCACCGGTACGCATACCCGTACACGCGCGTCGAACCGTGGTGCGGCGAAGTGATCGTCGGGGCGGGCATCCGTCCGGGGCGGCCCGGGGGTCCGGCGCGGCCTCAGGCGGACGGTTCGTCCGGCTCGTCCTCCTCGGTCTCGGCCAGGACGGGCGAGGCGTGGTGCGACCAGATCTTCCAGCCGTCCGGTGTGCGGCGGTACACGTTCGTCGCGACGACGAGCTGGCCCACGAGGGGGCCGAGTTCGTCGCTGTCCTCGGGCGGAGGGCCGCCGCTGAGGATGTTCTCCGTGCAGGTCACCAGGGCGGTGTCGCCGGTGACGGAGACGTGCACGTCGGTCAGGAAGAACTGGATGTACTCCGTGTTCGCCATGATCAGCGCGTACGACCGCAGGACCTCGCCGCGGCCGTTGAGCACCGGCCAGCCGGGATGGACGCAGGAGACCTCGCCGGCCTGCGCCGGGTCGTGGTACTCCTCGTCGTGGCCCAGGTCGGACGGGGTCAGCCAGAGCGAGGAGAGCTCCTCGAAGTCGCCCCGCTCCAGTGCCTCGTAGAAGGCGGTGTTGGCGAGCTCGACCTGCTCGACGTCCGTGTGCGGGGCGCTCACCGGGCTCCCTCTGTCGTGCGGGCGCCTTCCACGGCCCGGGCGACCCGGACGGCGTCGGCGGTGGCCCGCACCTCGTGGACGCGTACGGCCCACGCGCCCTGGTGGGCGGCGAGCGCGGAGACCGCGGCGGTGGCGGCGTCGCGCTCCCGCGCGGGCGGCGGGGCCCCCTCCGGACCGGCGAGTACGCGGCCCAGGAAGCGCTTGCGGGAGGCGGCCACCAGCAAGGGGTGGCCGATCTCCCGGAGACGGTCGAGGTGGGCGAGCAGGACGAGGTCGTGCTCGGCCTCCTTGGAGAAGCCGAGGCCCGGGTCGACGACGACCCGGTCCGGGGCGATTCCGCCCGCCAGAACGGCCTCCACGCGCGCGTGGAGCTCGTCGACGACTTCGGAGACGACGTCCTCGTACGACCCCCGTACGGTGCTGCCCTGGAGGAAGCCGCGCCAGTGCATGACCACGAAGGGGGCGCCCGCGGCGGCGACGGCCGGGATCATCGCCGGGTCGGCGAGGCCGCCGCTGACGTCGTTGACGAGGGCGGCGCCGGCGGCGAGCGAGCGCTCGGCGACGGAGGCGCGCATCGTGTCGACGGAGACGGTGACCCCCTCGGCGGCGAGGCCGCGGACGACGGGGATCACCCGCTTGAGCTCCTCCGCCTCGTCCACGCGGGCGGCGCCGGGGCGGGTGGACTCACCGCCCACGTCCACCAAATCGGCACCCTCCTCGACCAGGTCGAGGCCGTGCTTGACGGCCGCGGTCGTGTCGAACCAGTGTCCGCCGTCCGAGAAGGAGTCGGGCGTCACGTTCACGACGCCCATGACCGCGCAGCGGTCCCATGCCGGAAGGCCCGCGACATGGCCGCGCCCGCTCTTCTTGCTCATACGCCAAGCCTAGGCCCCCGGCGGTGAGCGGTCGGTCGCCCCCGGCGGGCGCGGGTTCGTCCCGGGTTCGGGTACGAACCGGCCGCCGCGCGGCGCGGGGGTGGGCGTCGCGAGGCGGCCGGAGTCCGTGGTGGGGGACGGGGGAGGGAGGAGGTACGGCGGGGCGGTTACGCCGCTCTCGCGCCCCGTTCCGTCACCGCGTGGGCGCAGGGACGGAGCGGCTTCGGGCGGCGGCGCAGGACGCGCGGGAGGGCGAGGCTCACGAAGCCCTCGGCCTGCATGGCGGCGAGGCCGATACGGGGGAGGTCGCGGGAGGAGCGGTAGACGACGAAGCGGGGCTCCCAGTAGGGGCGGAACTTCGCGTTGAACTTGTAGAGCGACTCGATCTGGAACCAGCGGGAGAGGAACACCAGCAGGCCGCGCCAGGCCCGCAGGACCGGGCCCGCGCCGATCTTCTCGCCGCGGGCCAGGGCCGCGCGGAACATCGCGAAGTTCAGCGAGACCCGGGTGATGCCCAGGCGGGGAGCAGCCTGGAGGGCCGCCACGATGAGGAGTTCGTTCATGCCGGGGTCCGCCGAGCGGTCGCGGCGCATGAGGTCGAGGGAGACCCCGTCCGTGCCCCAGGGGACGAAGTGGAGCACGGCTTTCAGGTCGCCGTACGGGCCGGGCTCCTCGTCCGCCTTGTGTGCCGTCGCGATGAGACAGTCGCCGTCCGCCGGGTCGCCGATGCGGCCGAGTGCCATGGAGAAGCCGCGCTCGGTGTCCGTGCCGCGCCAGTCCTCCGCGGCCGCCCGGATCCGGTCGAGCTCGTTCTCGCCGAGGTCACGGATGCGCCGTACCCGGGTCTCGTAGCCAGCTCGCTCGATGCGCTTCACCATCTGGCGCACGTTCCGCATCGCGCGCCCGGCCAGGGAGAAATCCGCGACGTCCACCACCGCCTCGTCGCCCAGTTCGAGGGCGTCGAGACCGGTCTCGCGGGTCCAGACCTCGCCGCCCGTCTCGGAGCAGCCCATGACGGCGGGTGTCCAGGAGTGGGCCCTGGCCTCGTCCATGAAGCGCTCGATCGCGCCCGGCCAGGCCTCGACGTCGCCGATGGGGTCACCGCTGGCGAGCATCACCCCGGAGACGACGCGGTAGGTCACGGCCGCCTTGCCGCTCGGCGAGAAGACGACCGCCTTGTCGCGGCGGAGCGCGAAGTGGCCGAGCGAGTCGCGACCGCCGTGCTTCTCCAGCAGGGCGCGCAGCCGGGTCTCGTCGTCCTCGGTGAGGCGCGCGGCCGGGTGTTCGGGGCGGAAGGCCAGGTAGATGGTGGTGACGGCGGTCAGCAGGCCGAGCGCGCCGAGGGAGAAGGCCACCGTCCAGGACGTGGTGCCCGTGTAGTCGACGGGCCCCTCGAAGCCGAACAGGCCGTACATCACATGGCTGATGCGGTCCGCGAGGCTCGGGTCGCCGACCATGCGGTCCGGGTGGACGCTGACGATGACCAGGCCGAGGACGAGTGAACCGGCGCCCATGAGAACGAAGTTGGCGAGTGCCCGCCAGCGGCTGCGCGGGTCGGGCAGCGCCGTGAACTGGCTCCGGTGGCGCAGCAGCGGCGCGAGCAGCGCGAGCGAGATGAGGACGCCGACGAGCGAGTGCCGGTACATGAACTGGGCGAGGGCACCGGCGGGGAGCAGCACCACCGCGGCCCGCCATGCCCGCCGCTTGTGCCGGCGCAGCCCGTGGGCCAGGAGCAGCAGCAGAACGCCCGCGCTGAGCGACAGGGCCGCGGCGAAGGGGCCGAGCGAGCCCGGCAGCACCTCCGCGAGCGTGTGCATACGGCTGTGGCGGAAGCGCGGGAAGACGCCCGCGGCGATGTCCAGGACTCCGACGAGCGTGCATGCCCTGGCGACCAGGACGGGGACGGCCTCGGGGCGCGGACCGCGGAGCACGCTCCGCAGTCGGCCCGTTCGGTCCGGAACCTCGCCCGACATTTCCCCATCTATCCTGACAGACATCGCATCCCGTTGTTCCGCGAGAGACCTTGAATCCGGTGCCAATCCGGCATCCGGCGACATTGCGCCCTCTAGGACGGTGTCACAGGGAGTCAGGTTCACTCCCTTCCGGAAAACCGCGTCAAAGGGCAAGGAAAGACCGGGGCAAGGCGCCGTGAGGAATCGGTGCGGCCACCGGTCGGAAAGCGCAGGCAGGAACAGCTCATGGGTCTCACGAGCAACAAGGTGCTGGCACTGGTGATCCTCTTCGCGGTGCTGCTGTTCGTCGGCACGGTGTGGTTCTGGCCGCGTCTCGCGGGCCGCAACTGGCGTGCGGTGGCAGGCCGGATCGGTCTGCTGGCGGTCACTCAGGTCCTGGTCTTCGCGTCGGTCGGCATCGGCGCCAACCAGGCGTTCGGGTTCTACGCGAGCTGGGCCGACCTCTTCGGCCAGGAGTCCGGTCAGGGGATCGTGGTCGACCACGACGCGGGGGGCACGGCCGGGCCGCTCCAGGTGGTCGACACCCGGCAGGTCAACGTGTCCGGCGGGGCACGTCCGCAGATCGGCGGCCAGCTCCAGAAGGTCGACATCGTGGGCCGGCGGACCCACATCGCCAGTCCCGCGTACGTCTATCTGCCGCCGGAGTACTTCCAGCCGCAGTACCGGACCCGCACCTTCCCGGCCGCTGTCGTGCTCACCGGCTATCCGGGCACCGCGGAGGCGCTGATCAAGGGCCTGCACTATCCGCAGACCGCCCACGCGCTGGCCAAGGACGGCAGGATGCAGCCGATGATCCTGGTCATGATGCGGCCCACCGTCGCGCCCCCGCGGGACACCGAGTGCGTGGACGTCCCCGGCGGACCGCAGACCGAGTCGTTCTTCGCCAGGGACCTCCCCGACGCCGTGTCACATCACTACAGGGTGGGCAAGAAGCCCGGGAGCTGGGGCATCGTCGGTGACTCGACGGGCGGTTACTGCGCGCTGAAGCTCGCGGTCCACCATCCGCGGACGTACGCGGCCGGGGCGGGCCTCTCCCCGTACTACAAGGCGGCGACCGACCCCACGACCGGTGATCTCTTCCATGGGGACGAGGAGTTGCGCAACAGCGCCGACCTGATGTGGTACCTCGGGCACAGGCCCGCGCCCGACACCTCACTGCTCGTCAGCAGCAGCAGGCAGGGCGAGAACAACTACGGGGAGACGCTGCGGTTCATCGACCTGGTCAAGGCGAAGAAACCGACCCGGATCTCGTCGATCATCCTCGACAGCGGAGGGCACAACTTCAACACCTGGCGGCGGGAGATCCCGGCGACCCTCCAGTGGCTGAGCGGACGGCTGAGCGACCGCTGACGGCGGCCCGGCATGCGGCCGGGCCGGGGAATCGACGCGACCGGCCCGTAAGCGCGCGATCGGCTCCGCACGTGAATACGCGGCGGCTCCCGCGGAATTCCCGGCACGAAGACGCTTTTCGGATCTCGGGAAGTCCGGCCGCAAGACCGGGACCGCAGTCGACGGCAATGCCCGGACCGCGCTCGGTGGCAATGCGGGAGAACGACGAGAAGCCCCGGAACAGCGGAAGAGGCCAGGTCAGATCCAGGGGAGCCCCCGAGGGCGTACCCGAAGGCGCGCCTGGCGGAGAAGGGGTCGATCAAGGAGTGGTGGCGGGTAAGGGCGCCGGGTGCCGGACGGGAATCGGCGGACGGCGTGCGACCGCTGCGAGTGCCGGTGCCGGGCCGAAGTGGTGGGCCGGGAGCGGGTGGTGCGGGGATTGTCCGGTGAAGGGGCGGTGAGAAGGTTTCGGTGTGGCTGCGTTTTTGCCACGCGGGGCACCATGATTCGCCTACGCGCGGTAAGTTTCTGGCCATGCCACGAGGACGTCACCGCCATTCCCCACCGCTGCACCGGCTGTTGCCCCCCTCGGCGATCGCAGGCGTCTCCGTCGTCTGCGCCGTGGGGCCATGGCTTTTCTCCGAACCACTGGTGCTCCGCGGGCTGGCCGCGGGCGCCGCGGTGACGGCTGTCGTGGGCGCGGTCGTGATGCGTCGCTGGGACGCGTCGGCGGGCAGACGCGTCGCGGATCTCGTCCGCGGACGGGCGAGCGACGAGTGGCGTTTCGAGGAGCGGGTCGCCGAACTCGAGAGCGACCTGGACGAGTCGCGCGAACTGCGCACCAAGCTGGAACAACGACTCCGTGCCAAGCGGGCCGAGCTGGCCGGGCTGCGCAACGAACACGCGGCGCTGCTGCGGCGGTACGCCACGGCGGAGACCGAGCGGGCCACCGCGCTGGAGAACCGACGACTTCTTGAGATAGAGACGACCACTCCGGTCCCGGCGTTGCCGGCCGCCGCGGCGGACGGGGCACCGGCTTCCGGCGGGTCCGCCGACACGGCGACCGAGGCGGTAGTGCCCGAGGCGACGGCGGCGACGGTTCAGGCGGCCCTCGCGGCGTCCTCCGCGGCCTCGGTTCTCTACGTACGGGCCAACGCGGCCCTGGACAGGCTGGCGGGAGCGGTCACCGCAGGCGCTGTCGGCACCGCGGCTCCGGCGGACGGCACGGCCGAGAACGGGACCGGAACCGGGACCGAGTCCGGGGACGAGACTTTGGCCGAGTCCGAGTCCGAGTCCGAGTCCGAGTCCGAGTCCGAGTCCGAGTCCGAGCGCGGTTCCGTGTCCGAGTCCGAGTCCGCGTCCGATCACGATGCCACCGCCGAAGGCGCGACGGAGGAGACGGGCCCCGTACCGGACGCCACTGCTCCGAATGCCACTCCTCCGGAGGCTCCCGCGCCGGTCGCTTCGGCGCTGGACGCCCTGCTGGCGGACGACGCCGCGACGGACGGTTCCACGCGGAACGGCTCCACCCAGGACGATTCCCCGACGACAGCCGGGGTCGGGGCCGAGGCCGCGGATGCCGCCAAGGTCGCCGCGGATGCCGGTGCCGAGTCCGAGCGCGCCGGGGCCGAGGCAGCCGACTCCTCGTCCGTCGAGGGTGGTTCGGCGCAGGACGGCCCGGTCACGGACGGACCGGACACCGGTGGCCCCGGGGCCGGTGGCGCGACGCCGCCCGCCTCTCCGCAGAGCGGTCCGGCCAAGCGGACTGCCGCGAAGGGCGGTGCCCGGAAGGGTTCGCCCCCGCCCGGCGGCCCCGGCAAGGGCGCGCCCCGGCCCGGTGGTTCGGCGAAGGGCGCGTCCGCGGCGGGGGGCACGATGACGGCCCAGTCCGAGGGCGAGCCCCGGCAGGAGGGCGAGACGCGGGGGAAGCCCGAGGCGGTCGGCGGGCACGAGCGCTCGACCGCGGCGACCGCCGCCATCGGCGTGACGTCCCTGCAGGCCACCGCGAGCCGTGCGACGCCCCGGCCCGCTCCCGTTGCCAGGCCGGCCGCCGAGACGGACACCGCGCACGCGCAGACGCCCGCCACCGAGCCGCAGCCGCCGTCGGGCACCGCCCTCGCGCGGCCCACCCCGTCGGAGGTGGCCCGCGTACAGGAGCCGCCCGCGGCCGAAGAGGGTCCGTCCCCGACGAGCGCGGCCGCGCTGACGCCCGCCGCGCGGCCCCGGCGCCCCGCCGGACACTTCACCGTGCCCACCGCCGTCGCGGTCGTACCCGCCACCCCCGCGCGCCCCTCCGTCGAGGGCGGCTTCGACTTCTTCGGTACGCAGAAGGGCGCCGAGGCGCTGGAGGCCGTGCAGAACGAGGACCTCGCCGACGTGGTGGGCCAGGAGGCGCTCGCGCTCCACAAGGCCGAGTCCGAGGCCGGGTTCAGGCCCGCGGGCGAGGAGTCCCGCGGGGTCGGTCAGGTCATCGACCTGACCGCCCACGACGAGACGGAACAGATCGACGTGGCGGAGCTGCGGAGCGCGGTCTCCTAGCCCGCGAGAGCCGGACGTACCCACAGGTGACACGAGGGCAGTGGCGAACAGCCGCTGCCCTCACGCCATCCAGCGGTCCGGCAGGGCCTCCCGGCGTCCGGTGTGCGACCGGTCCGCCTGCGCGTACAGCAGCTCGGCCGCCTCCGAGGCGTCCCGCAGCCGGGCCGTCACCGTCTTGTTGGCCCCCGTGTCCACCCGGACGTCGGCGAGCCCCTTGTGACGCTGCCACGGCCCCTGCTCCAGGCGCACGCTCTGCACCTTGGCGTGCGGCACGAGCGCGACACTGCGGCGCAGCAGCCCGTGCCGGGCCACGAAGACGGTGTCGGTCACGGCGAGCCCGTAGCCCCGCCACCAGAACGGCACGCACCAGGCCGCGCGACGGGGCGGCCGCGACAGCGCGGTCGGCACGCTCACTCCCGGCAGCACGCGCGCGATCACCGACTCGGCGACCTCGCGCGGAGCGACCGGTACGAGCACGGAGTTGGACGAACCCGCCACGTCCAGCTCGACCCGGACCCAGCCGCGCCGCCGCCAGAGCAGCGGCTCGACGACGCGTACGGTCTGCACGCGGCCGGGCGGCACCGTCTCGTGCGCGCGGTCGAGCAGCCCGTGGTCGATGCGGAGCCCGTCGGGGGAATCGCCGACGGTCCAGTCGTACTCGGCGACGAACCGGCCCACACTGCTCGCGCCCGCCGCGCCGAGCAGGGGCAGCGCCGTCGCGAGGACCGTCCACACGCTGTGGGTGGCGAACCACAGCAGCGCCGGTACGACGAGTGCGGCGGCCAGCGTCGCCCAGGTGGCCCCGGTCAGGACCAGCGAGACGGCGAGGACCCCGGCCGGTACGTGCAGCAGTTGCCGGACCGGTGCCTCGCCCACCTCGTGGGCGGTCTCGGGCGCGAAACCGGCGGCCCTGGCGAGCAGTTCGGCCCGCAGGACCCGGGCCTCCTCCTGGCCCAGATAGGCCAGCTCGTCCTTCTTGTCGGTCCCGACGACGTCGAGTTTGAGTTTGGCGACGCCGGCCACGCGGGCCAGCAGCGGCTGGGTGACGTCGACGGCCTGGATCCGTTCGAGCCGGATGTGCGCGGTGCGGCGGAACACCAGGCCCGTACGGATGCGCAGTTCGGTGTCGGTCACCGCGAAGTGCGTGAACCACCAGCTCAGAAAGCCGTAGAGGGCGGCCCCCAGGACGGCCGCGGCGAGGGCGGCCAGCAGGGTGGCCGTGGTGAGCCGCGTCAGCTGCCGCTGTGCCTGGTCGGGGTCGTGCACGGCCCATCCGGCGATCACGGCGACCGGCGCCCACGCTCGGCGCAGCGGCGTCACGGGATGCAAACGTCGCTCACGCAATGCGGGAGCGTCCTTCTCTGCCTCACCCGGTACGGGTCCGGTCCGGTCCCCTCCCCTCGGGGTGCCTGCGGTGCCTGAGGTGCCCACCTCTTCCGGTGCGGCCCCGACCCCGGCCCCGACCTCGACCGCTTCCTGTGCCGGACCGTCCGGACCGGGTTCTTCGCGTACGTCCTTGGGGGCGTCCGGTGGCGTCGTCACAGCCCCGCCGATCGGGCCTCGCCCAGCTCCGTCAGCCGGTCGCGCAATCGTTCCGCCTCCGCCGGGATGAGCCCCGGAATGCGGGCGTCCGTCGCCGCGGCGGCCGTGTGCAGCTGCACACTCGACAGCCCGAAATGCCGCTCGACGGGACCGGAGGTGACCTCGACCAGCTGCATGCGCCCGTACGGCACCACGGTCTCCTCGCGCCACAGGACACCCCGGCTGATCAGCAGGTCGTCCGCCCGCTCGGCGTACCGCCAGGAACGCCAGTTGCGTCCCAGCATCGGCCAGCCCCACAGCAGCACCGCCAGCGGCAGCAGGGCGAAGGCCGCCCAGCCGGGCCCGGCCAGCAGGCCGAGCAGCAGGGCCGTACCGACGCTCAGCAGACCCAGCCACACCACCAGCAACAGCCGTCGCATTCTCAGCAGCCCCGGCGGCAGCCCGATCCACACCGGCTCGTTCGCCGTCCGCCCCGCTGTCTGCCCCGTGTTCTCCGAGGTCCCCGTCTCCATGCCGCAAGCGTACGTACGGGACACTGTCCCCATGACTCCTACGACGGGTCCCACAGAGACCACGGTCGGTGTCGGCGGCGCTGCCGAGAGCACCGACATGGTGCTCAACATCGGCCCCCAGCACCCGTCCACACACGGCGTACTGCGGCTGAGGCTCGTCCTCGACGGGGAGCGGATCCAGCACGCGGAGCCGGTGATCGGCTACATGCACCGCGGCGCCGAGAAGCTCTTCGAGGCGCGCGACTACCGTCAGATCATCATGCTGGCCAACCGCCACGACTGGCTCTCCGCGTTCTCGAACGAGCTGGGCGTGGTCCTCGGTGTGGAGCGGATGCTCGGCATGGAGGTGCCCCCGCGCGCGGTGTGGACCCGCACGCTGCTCGCGGAGCTGAACCGGGTCCTGAACCACCTGATGTTCCTGGGCTCGTACCCCCTCGAACTGGGCGGGATCACCCCGATCTTCTACGCGTTCACGGAGCGCGAGGAGCTCCAGCACGTCATGGAGGAGATCTCCGGCGGGCGCATGCACTACATGTTCAACCGGGTCGGCGGCCTCAAGGAGGACCTGCCCGCCGGGTGGACCACGCGCGCGCGTGCGGCCGTTTCCGGAGTGCGCTCCCGCATGGACCGCTTCGACGGCCTGGTGCTCGGCAACGAGATCTTCCGCGGACGTACGAGGAATGTGGGCGTCCTCTCCCCGGAGGCCGTGCACGCGTACGGGGTGAGCGGTCCCATCGCCCGTGCCTCCGGGGTCGACTTCGACCTGCGCCGGGACGAGCCGTACCTCGCGTACGGAGAGCTCCAGGACACCCTGAAGGTCGTCATGCGCGAGGAGGGCGACTGCCTGGCCCGCTTCGAGTGCCTCCTGGAGCAGACCCACAACGCGCTCGACCTCGCCGACGCCTGCCTTGACCGGATCGCGGAGCTGCCGCCCGGCCCGATCAACCAGCGGCTCCCCAAGGTCCTGAAGGCACCCGAGGGCCACACGTACGCCTGGACCGAGAACCCTCTGGGCATCAACGGCTACTACCTCGTCAGCAAGGGTGAGAAGACCCCGTACCGGCTCAAGCTGCGGTCGGCCTCGTACAACAACATCCAGGCGCTCACCGAGCTGCTGCCGGGCACCCTGGTCGCGGACATGGTGGCGATCCTGGGGTCGCTGTTCTTCGTGGTCGGGGACATCGACAAGTAGTCGACAGCTGTTCGTCGACGGCAGGTGGTCGACGGCAGGTGGTCGACGGCAGACGGTCGGCAGCAGGCGGTCGACGATCGGCCGCCTGCGCCTGCTCGCGGCAGCCGACGGCCGAAGGCCGGCGTCGGGAGGACGCGCCGCTACCCGGAAGGGCGGTGCGCGCTGGGCAGCCGCTCCCCGCCCGCCAGCGGGTCCGTGACGCCGACCGGCTGCAGCAGCCAGCCGAAGTCGCCCAGCCCGCCCCGGGCGGTCAGCTCGGCTGCCTCGCCCGCGGCCGCGAGGGCCCGTACATAGCCCGCGGGGTCCGTGGCGGCCAGGGACGCGGGCGGCCTCTCCCCGCTCACTCCCAGCGCGCGCAGGGCCTCCCGCTGGCTCAGCAGCCGACCCCCGGGCAGCAGGCACGCGTCCAGCGCCACATGCGCGGTGATGTCGCAGGAGCCGTCCGGCACGGGCGCGGTCCCGCGGCCCTCCCTGAACCCCGTCAGCGTGCCGAACGGCGGTCGCGCTCCCGCGCTGTGCCCGTAGTCGACGGCGACGGCGAGACCGCGGCCGAGCCCGGCCACGGCCGACGCCCAGGCGGTGTCCCTGGGCAGACCGATCTCGGCACGGAGCCCTTCGGAGGGAGAGTCCCCGGCGAAGAGCCCCTCGGGGGCGGGCCTTTCGGCGGGGGCCGGGTCGTCGGCCGTGCCCGTGAGCGGCCACCACCTCCGCAGCCACGCCGCGTCCGCTCCCCGCACCGGCCCGCCGAGACACTCCGTCCCGTCCGGGCCCACGAGGACGAGGCGCGGCACCCCGTGGGCGTCCACCTCGGCCACGTCCAGCGGCACGTTGTCGAGCCACTCGTTGGCGAACATGAGACCCGTCACACCCGGCGGAGGCTCAGGCAGCCACTCGATCCGGTGATCGAGACCGGCGGGGCGGGCGGCCCGCTCGACCGCGTACCCGCGCACCCGGGCCGCCACGTCGGCCGGAAGCGCCCGCAGGACGCCGGTCACCAGCTCGCCACGCCCCGCGCCCATGTCGACGAAGGCGAGTTCGGCGGGGTGGGCGAGCGCCTCGTCGACGAGGCCGAGCAGACGGGCCACGGCCCGCGCGAACAGCGGTGACGCGTGCACCGAGGTGCGGAAATGCCCTGCGGGCCCCTCGGGCCGACGGTAGAAACCGCGGGGCCCGTACAGCGCGTCCTCGGTCGCCGCGCGCCACCCGCGCATCCCGCCCGCCGCCTCACGCCCCACCGCGCCCACCACCGCTCTCCGTCGCCCTCACCGCGCCAGGCTAAGCGCCAAGTCGAAGGGGGCCTCCACCTTGGGGAGTACGAGCACCGGTTACGGATCGACCCTCCGGTTGACCCCTGCACACTGCACGCTTCCCTACGCTGGGTTACGTGCAGCGTCTCTATGATTTTCTCCGCAGGCACCCGGCATGGGTCGACGGCTTCTGGGCCGTCGTCCTGCTCGGGATCTCGGTCATGGGTGGAACGGCCGGGCAGGAGAACTCCGGAGCCGACCACCTGGCCGTCACCGTCCCGATCACCCTGCTCCTGTGCCTGGTGATCGCGCTGCGCAGGCGCATGCCCGAGGCGATGCTGCTCCTCGCCGTCTCCATGGGCGCGGCGCAGCTGCTGCTGGACATGGAGATGGCGCCGGCCGACTTCGCGCTGCTGGTGATCACCTACACGGTCGCCTCGAACGGCACCGGCTGGGCGTCCCGGCTCGCCCTGACGGCGGGCCTGTGCGCGGCCCCGCTGGCGCAGCTGCGCTGGCCGGAGGAGCAGGCCGGCGCCGGCGGGCAGATCGCGATAGTGGTCTTCCAGACCGTTCCCTTCGCCCTCGCCTGGGTCCTCGGCGACTCGCTGCGGACCCGCCGCGCCTACTTCGCGCAGCTCGAGGAGCGTGCCGCCCGCCTGGAGAAGGAGCGCGAGGCGCAGGCCAAGGTCGCGGTCGCCGCCGAGCGCGCCCGGATCGCCCGGGAGCTGCACGACGTGGTCGCACACAACGTCTCGGTGATGGTGGTCCAGGCCGACGGTGCCGCCTACGTCCTCGACTCCGCGCCGGACCAGGCCAGGAAGGCCCTGGAGACCATCTCCGGGACCGGCAGGCAGGCCCTCGCCGAGATGCGCCGCCTCCTCGGCGTCCTGCGCACCGGCGAGCACCAGGAGTCCGGCGAGTACGTGCCGCAGCCGGACGTGGAGCAGCTCGACGACCTGATCGAGCAGTGCCGGACCTCCGGCCTCCCCGTCGACTTCAAGATCGAGGGCACCCCGCGGCCCCTGCCGAGCGGCGTCGAGCTGACCGCGTACCGCATCGTGCAGGAGGCCCTCACCAACACCCGCAAGCACGGGGGGCCGAACGCGGGAGCGAGCGTCCGCCTGGTCTACTTCGACGACGGCCTCGGCCTGCTCGTCGAGGACGACGGCAAGGGCGCCCCGCACGAGCTCTACGAGGAGGGCGGCGTCGACGGCCAGGGCCACGGCCTGATCGGGATGCGCGAGCGCATCGGCATGGTCGGCGGCACCCTGGACGCGGGGCCGCGTCCGGGCGGAGGCTTCCGCATCAGTGCCCTGCTTCCGCTCAAGCCCGCCCACTGACACGTGCACGTTCCATGAACCGACCGGAGGACCTTTCCATGCCGATCCGCGTGATGCTCGTCGACGACCAGGTGCTGCTGCGCACCGGGTTCCGGATGGTGCTCGCCGCCCAGCCGGACATGGAGGTCGTGGGGGAGGCGGGCGACGGCGTCGAGGCCCTCCAGGTGCTGCGTACGACCGAGGTCGACGTGGTGCTCATGGACGTCCGCATGCCGAAGCTCGACGGTGTGGAGACCACCCGCCGCATCTGCCAGGACCCGAATCCGCCGAAGGTGCTGATCCTGACCACCTTCGACCTCGACGAGTACGCCTTCTCGGGGCTCAAGGCGGGCGCCTCCGGCTTCATGCTCAAGGACGTGCCGCCCGGCGAACTCCTCGCCGCGATCCGCTCCGTGCACAGCGGCGACGCGGTCGTCGCGCCCTCGACGACCAGGCGCCTGCTGGACCGCTTCGCGCCGATGCTGCCCAGCGCCGGCAAGGAGACCCAGCACCAGGAGCTGGAGCGGCTCACCGGCCGTGAGCGCGAGGTCATGATCCTCGTCGCGCAGGGCCTGTCGAACGGCGAGATCGCGGCCCGGCTCGTCCTCTCCGAGGCGACGGTCAAGACCCACGTGGGCCGCATCCTCACGAAGCTGGGCCTGCGCGACCGCGTCCAGGTCGTCGTCCTCGCGTACGAGACCGGTCTCGTACGGGCCGGGGGACAGGGCTGAGCACGGGATCCGGTCGGGCCGTGCCCGGTCGGGCGGGATCCGGTCGGCCGGGTCCCGGCTGAGCGGGGCCCGGGCCCGGGGAAGCGCGGGCGGCTCAGCGCAGGATGCCCTCCAGGAAGTCGCTGCCCAGCCGGGCCACCATCGTGACGTCCAGCTGGTGCAGTACGTACCGTCCGCGGCGGCGGGTGGTGAGCAGGCCCGCCTTCTTCAGCACGCTCAGGTGCCGGGATATCTCGGGGGCCGTCATGCCGTGCGTCTGGGCCAGCTCGCTCGTGGTGAACGCGCTGCGGGCCAGGCTCCGGCACAGCCGCATCCTCGTCGGGTGGGACAGGGCCGCCATCCGGAGGGTCAGCTGCTCGACGGAGGTCGGGACCGTCAGTTCCGGGGAACCGGCCGGGTAGTGGATCACCGGCTGCCAGCCGTACCGGTGCAGCACCATGAGGTGGGGCCAGCCGAGGCTCGTCGGCACCAGCAGGAGGCCGCCGTCGCGGGTCGCGGTGCGGCCGTGGCCCAGCTTGTCGACGGTGATCCGGCAGGCGCTCTCGTCGAGCGTCACCGCGGGGGACACCGACGCCAGGGCGTCGGCCAGGCCCCGGCGTGCGAGCAGGTCCGTCTTGCGGCGGGCGTCCGCCCCGAGCTGGTGGCGCAGCCGGGACCAGGTCTCGGCGAAGAACGCCTCGTCGCAGTCCTCCAGGAACCGCCGCAGCCACGCGCGGATCCGCGGCGGATCGTCCAGCAGCCGCGCGGTGAAGTCCGCCGGCCGGGGCCCGCGCGCTGCGGCCAGCTCCAGGGCGCGCCGCCGGGACGCGGCGTCCGTGAGGGCGCCGGCACCCTGCGCGTCGTACGGAAGCGCGCAGGTGAACTCCAGCGCCGCGTCCACGAACTGCTCGTCCGTCAGCTTGTCGAGCAGGTCCAGCTCCTCGGCGAGGGTGCCGCCCGGGAGCGTGGTGCCGCCCGCCGCCGCGTACGGCAGGAACACGTCCGAGAACGTCGTCCGCCACAGGAAGTCCGCCTCGCACATCCGGTCCGCCAGATGCGGGTCGAGCCGGGCGGTCACCGCGGTCGCCCAGCCCTGAAGCCCGGGGTGGTGACCCGGCTCGGCCAGCGCGTGCAGCGCCATGCAGAGCTCGGCCAGGGGCGAGGGCACGACGGCCACCCGCTCCCTGCGCAGCCCGGAGATGTCGATGGTCACGCTCATGTCCTCATGGTGCACCCCGCCACCGACAGGCCGGCCGCCGATTGACGGGCGTCGTCAATCGACGCGACGGACCGCCCCGCCGGGAGCAGGCTGGGACCACCGGGGCACCGCGGGGCCCACGGAGAACGTCCGGAACCGGTATCGGTCCCGGCAGACGTCCGTACCCGTCCCGAGAAGGCGATCCGCCATGAGCATCACCCAGCAGTACCTCCTCGACACCCACCGGGCCCGGCAGCACGGCGATCCGACGCCGCCCGCCCCCAGCGAGCACGACTGGCAGGCCATGCGTGAACTGCGCGACCACCGGCGGTACCGCGCGGCCCTGACCGGACGCCCGGCCCGCGGCCGGACGCGGGCGGCACTGGCCAGGCTGTTCGGGCGCCCGGGCCGTTCAGCGGGGAAGCCGTGACGCGAAGTCCGCGGCGGCGGCCCGTACGTCGTCCGCCGTCCACTCCAGGCCCGGCGCGCCCACCGTGACCTCGGTGTACGCCAGACCGGGCCCGCCCCTCTCCCAGACCTGCGGAAAGAGGGACGTCAGCGTCTCCTCGGCCTGCCGCATGCCCGCCTCGGTCAGGGCATCGGCCTCGTACGGCAGCCACACCTGGAACTGGTGGGTGTGCGGCTCCTCGGGGTGCACCCGCGCCCAGGGGAGCCCGGCCCCGGCGAACCCCTCCCGCAGCGCCGCGGCCACCACGCGCGCGTGGACCACGTACTCCGGGAGCCGGGGCAGTTCCCTCTCCAGGCCGATCAGCGCGGACAGGGCGGTGGGGAACTGCTGGAGGACCTGCCCGCCGTACCGGTGGCGCCAGGCCTTCGCCTCGTCGACGAGTGTCCGCGGGCCCGCGAGGGCGGCGCCGCCGAACCCGCCCAGCGACTTGTAGAAGGACACGTAGACGCTGTCCGCGAGCCCCGCGATCTCGTCCAGGGGGCGGCCGAAGTGGGTGGCGCACTCCCACAGGCGGGCCCCGTCGACGTGCACCACGGCGTCGCGTTCGCGGGCCGCGTCCGTCACGGCGACCAGCTCCTCCCAGGAGGGCAGGACGTAACCGGCCTCCCTGAGGGGCAGTTCCAGGAACAGTGCCCCGAAGGGCTCGTCCAGGTCGCGTATCTCCTCGGCGGAGGGCATCCGCGGCTCGCGCGTCGGGTGGACGGTCCGCAGGCCGCTGAGCGTGCTGAAGGCATGCCTCTCGTGGACCTCCGGGTGGGAGAGGGGATGCATCGCCACCGTCGCGTTGCCCGTCCGGCCCGCCCAGCAGCGCAGCGCCACCTGCTGGGCCATGGTGCCCGAGGGGAAGAAGGCGGCGGCGTCCGTACCGAGCAGTCCGGCGACCCGCTCCTCCAGGGTCTCCACGATGCCGTTGCCGTACATGTCCACCGGCCGGTCCAGGTCGTACACGTCGGGCGCCGCGTCCGTCAGCCCGGCCAGCAGTTCACCGACCGTGGAACGGAAACCGGGCCGCCACAGCACCCGCCGCGCGCCGCGCCAGGCGACCCTGCGCCGCTCACGCCGCTGCTCGGCCGTCCCTTCCGCTTCCCCCGTCGGCTGTTCCGGGGGTTGTTCCGCCGATCCGTCCGCAGCCCGTTCCGCCGTATCGCTCATGTCCCGGATCATGCAGGACGGCACGGCGGCCGGTCATGCGAATTCCCCACAGCCTGTGGACAGGAAAACGGCCCCCGGACCAATCGCGTTAACATGACGAGAAAGCGTCCGGTACCCCGAGCGGACTGGAACGGAAGGCCGCCGTCGAGTGAGTACATTCCCCCAGGCAGACCCCAAGGACCGCCCCGCGCGGCTCACCGTCGGCGTCGTCGGCGCCGGCCGTGTGGGTCCCGCCCTGGCCGCGTCGCTCCAGCTCGCCGGACACCGCCCGGTGGCCGTCTCCGGGGTGTCCGACGCCTCCCGGCGCCGCGCCGCGCAGCTGCTGCCGGACGTGCCGCTCATGACACCCGAGCAGGTCCTGGAGCGAGCCGACCTGGTGCTGCTCACGGTCCCCGACGACGCCCTGCCGGGACTGGTGGAAGGACTCGTCGAGACCGGGTCCATCAGGCCGGGACAGCTGCTCGTGCACACCTCCGGGCGGTACGGGACGAAGGTCCTCGACCCCGCTCTGCGCGCCGGAGCGCTGCCTCTCGCCCTGCATCCCGCGATGACGTTCAGCGGCACCCCCGTGGACGTGCAGCGGCTCGCCGGATGCTCCTTCGGAGTCACCGCCCCCGAGGAGCTGCGGCTGGCCGCCGAGGCCCTGGTCATCGAGATGGGCGGCGAGCCCGAGTGGATCGCCGAGGAGGCCCGCCCGCTCTACCACGCGGCCCTCGCGCTCGGCGCCAACCACCTGGTCACCCTGGTCGCCGAGTCCATGGACCTGCTGCGTGCCGCGGGTGTCGAGGCCCCGGACCGGATGCTGGGCCCGCTGCTGGGCGCCGCCCTGGACAACGCTCTCAGGTCGGGCGACGCGGCGCTCACCGGACCGGTGGCGCGAGGCGACGCGGGCACGGTCGCGGCGCACGTCACCGAGTTGCGCAAGCACGCGCCGCAGACCGTCGCCGGCTATCTGGCGATGGCCCGCGCGACCGCCGACCGGGCCCTCGCCCACGGCCTGCTCAAGCCGGAGCTCGCCGAGGACCTCCTCGGCGTGCTCGCCGACGGGGCCGGCCGCACCGACGGGACCGAAGGAGACGCCCGATGACGTGCGCAGGTGCCGAGACCGGAGACGCCCGATGACCACCGCCCTGCTGAGCACCGCAGACGAGCTCCACGCGCGCGTACGCACCGGCCGCCGTGCCGTCGTCATGACGATGGGCGCCCTGCACGAGGGCCACGCGACCCTGATCCGCACCGCCCGGTCGATCGCGGGCGACGGCGAGGTCGTCGTGACCGTCTTCGTCAACCCCCTCCAGTTCGGCGCGGGCGAGGACCTCGACCGCTACCCGCGCACGCTGGACGCCGACGTCAAGATCGCCGAGCAGGCGGGCGCGGACGTCGTGTTCGCCCCTTCCGTGGACGAGGTCTACCCGGGCGGCGAACCCCAGGTCCGCATCAGCGCGGGCCCCATGGGGGAGCGCCTGGAGGGCTCGACGCGCCCCGGGCACTTCGACGGCATGCTCACCGTCGTCGCCAAGCTGCTGCACCTCACCCGGCCCGACGTGGCGCTGTACGGGCAGAAGGACGCCCAGCAGCTCGCCCTGATCCGCCGCATGGTCCGCGACCTGAACTTCGGCGTGGAGATCGTCGGCGTCCCGACGGTGCGCGAGGCGGACGGTCTGGCCCTGTCCAGCCGCAACCGCTACCTGTCGACCGCCGAGCGTCGTACCGCGCTCGCCCTCTCCCAGGCCCTGTTCGCGGGCAGCGACCGGCACGCCGCCCAGGAGGCCCTGCGCGCGCGTGCCCGCGAAGTGCCCGCCACGCACGCGCGTGCCGAGGCCCTCAGCGCCATCGGCGAGTCCCGCGCCGCGGCCGACGCGCACGCCGTCGCCAAGGCGGCCCCCGGTGGCCCCGCCGCGGTCCGTGCCGCCGCCCGCCTGGTCCTCGACGACGCGGCCCGCCTCAGCCCGCCGCTCGCCCTGGACTACCTGGCACTGGTCGATCCGTCCGACTTCACCGAGGTCCGGGCCGGTCACACCGGCGAAGCGGTCCTCGCCGTCGCCGCCCGGGTCGGGACGACCCGGCTGATCGACAACATTCCTCTGACCTTCGGAGCCGCCTCGTGACCAGCACAGGCATACGTCTGCACGCGCCCGCACCCGGCTGGTCCGTCACCGCCGACGTCGTGGTCGTCGGCTCCGGGGTCGCCGGACTCACCACCGCCCTGCGCTGCGACGCCGCCGGCCTGCGGACGGTCGTCGTCACCAAGGCCCGCCTCGACGACGGCTCCACCCGCTGGGCCCAGGGCGGCATAGCCGCGGCCCTGGGCGAGGGCGACACCCCCGAGCAGCACCTCGACGACACCCTCGTGGCGGGCGCGGGCCTGTGCGACGAGGACGCCGTCCGCATCCTCGTCACCGAGGGCCCCGACGCCGTACGCCGCCTCATCGAGACGGGCGCCCACTTCGACGAGTCGGAGGAGGGCGGCCTGGAGCTCACCCGGGAGGGCGGCCACCACCGCCGCCGCATCGCCCACGCGGGCGGCGACGCGACCGGCGCCGAGATCTCCCGGGCCCTCGTCGAGGCCGTCCGCGCGCGGGGACTGCGCACGGTCGAGAACGCGCTCGTCCTGGACCTCCTCACGGACGCCGACGGACGCACGGCCGGCGTGACCCTGCACGTCATGGGAGAGGGCCAGCACGACGGCGTGGGAGCCGTCCACGCGCCCGCCGTGGTCCTCGCGACCGGCGGCATGGGCCAGGTCTTCTCCGCGACGACCAACCCGTCGGTGTCCACCGGCGACGGCGTCGCCCTCGCCCTGCGGGCCGGCGCCGAGGTCAGCGACCTGGAGTTCGTGCAGTTCCACCCGACCGTGCTGTTCCTCGGCCCGGACGCGGAGGGCCAGCAGCCGCTGGTCTCCGAGGCCGTCCGCGGCGAGGGCGCCCACCTCGTCGACGCGCACGGCGAGCGCTTCATGCTCGGACAGCACGAACTCGCCGAGCTGGCGCCCCGGGACATCGTCGCCAAGGGCATCATGCGGCGCATGCAGGAGCAGGACGCCGAGCACATGTACCTGGACGCCCGGCACTTCGGCGCGCACATGTGGGAGCACCGCTTCCCGACGATCCTGGCCGCCTGCCGCGCCCACGGCATCGACCCGGTCACCGAGCCCGTCCCGGTGGCCCCGGCCGCCCACTACGCCTCCGGCGGCGTCCGTACGGACTCCCGGGGCCGCACGACCGTGCCCGGCCTGTACGCGTGCGGCGAGGTCGCCTGCACCGGTGTCCACGGCGCCAACCGGCTCGCGTCCAACTCCCTCCTGGAGGGCCTCGTCTACGCCGAGCGCATCGCGGCGGACATCACCGGCCGGCACGAGGACAGCCGCCCACGCGTGCGGGTGCCCGCGCCGATCGCCGAGCCGGAGAAGCCCGCGCACCCGCTCCTCGCCGCCGAGGCACGGTTCGCGATCCAGCGGATCATGACGGACGGCGCCGGCGTCCTGCGCTCGGCCACCTCCCTGGAGACCGCCGCCGACCGCATCCAGCGGCTGCACGCCGACGCCCGCGACGCGCTCGACGAGCACGGCAAGACGGCCGAGCCCGGCGTCGACACCTGGGAGACCACCAACCTCCTGTGTGTGGCGCGCGTCCTCGTCGCCGCCGCCCGCCTCCGGGAGGAGACCCGCGGCTGCCA
This sequence comes from Streptomyces sp. BV286, assembly GCF_019090165.1. GTDB lineage: Bacteria > Actinomycetota > Actinomycetes > Streptomycetales > Streptomycetaceae > Streptomyces. Next base: position 42,967 of record NZ_JAHRIB010000178.1, on the reverse strand, counting down.
CTGGCGCGAGGACCGGGGCGACCGGGACGACGACACCTGGCGCCGCCACATCGTCGTACGGCTCAATCCCGACCGCTCGCTCGCCGTACACACCACCGACACCCCAGACTTCCCCCCGACACAGCAGTCCCGTCCTCAGGAGCAGTGACAGAAGTGAGCACCCCCGACCTTCCCCTTCTCACCGGCGGTGGCTGCGGCGACGGCTGCGGCTGCGCGGCCGACGGGGAGTACGACGCCGACTCCGCCGAATTCGCGGCGTACGCCGAGTGCGGGCTCGACCCCGCTCTCGCGCAGCTCCTCTCCGACGCGGGGCTCGACCCCCTCGAGGTCGAGGACATCGCGCACCTGGCCATCGAGGAGGACCTCGACCACGGCGTGGACGTGACCACGGTCGCGACCATCCCCGAGGAGGCCGTCTCCACCGCCGACTTCACGGCCCGCGAGGCCGGCGTGGTGGCGGGCCTGCGGGTCGCCGAGGCGGTCGTCTCCGTGGTCTGCACCGACGAGTTCGAGGTCGAGCGGCACGTCGAGGACGGCGACCGCGTCGAGGCCGGCCAGCGGCTCCTGAGCGTGACGACCCGCACCCGGGACCTGCTGACGGCCGAGCGCAGCGCGCTGAACCTCCTGTGCCGTCTCTCCGGCATCGCGACGGCCACGCGCGCGTGGGCGGACCTTCTGGAGGGCACCGGCGCGCGCGTGCGGGACACCCGCAAGACGACGCCCGGACTGCGCTCCCTGGAGAAGTTCGCGGTCCGCATGGGCGGCGGTGTCAACCACCGCATGTCCCTTTCGGACGCGGCCCTCGTCAAGGACAACCACGTGGTCGCCGCGGGCGGCGTCGCCGAGGCCTTCACCTCGGTGCGGGAGACCTTCCCCGACGTGCCGATCGAGGTCGAGGTCGACACGCTGAAGCAGCTGCGCGAGGTCGTGGACGCGGGCGCCGACCTGATCCTCCTGGACAACTTCACGCCCGGCGAGTGCGAGGAGGCAGTCGCCCTCGTGGCCGGCCGCGCGCTCCTGGAGGCCTCGGGCCGCCTCACCCTGGACACCGCCGCGGCGTACGCGAAGACGGGCGTCGACTTCCTCGCGGTGGGCGCCCTCACCCACTCCTCGCCCATCCTGGACATCGGCCTCGACCTGCGCGAGGCCTCCGGGACACCGACGAGCGAGGCTGAGTAGGCATGCTGCTCACGATCGACGTCGGCAACACGCACACCGTCCTCGGGCTCTTCGACGGCGAGGACATCGTCGAGCACTGGCGCATCTCCACGGACGCGCGCCGCACGGCGGACGAACTGGCCGTGCTCCTCCAGGGCCTCATGGGCATGCACCCGCTCCTCGGCGACGAGCTGGGCGACGGCATCGACGGCATCGCGATCTGCTCGACCGTCCCCTCGGTCCTGCACGAGCTGCGCGAGGTGACCCGCCGCTACTACGGCGACGTACCCGCCGTCCTCGTCGAGCCGGGCATCAAGACGGGCGTCCCGATCCTGATGGACAACCCCAAGGAGGTCGGCGCGGACCGCATCATCAACGCGGTCGCGGCGGTCGAGCTCTACGGCGGACCGGCCATCGTCGTCGACTTCGGCACGGCGACGACCTTCGACGCGGTCTCCGCGCGCGGGGAGTACGCCGGCGGCGTCATCGCGCCCGGCATCGAGATCTCCGTCGAGGCACTGGGCGTCCGGGGGGCACAGCTCCGCAAGATCGAGATCGCCCGGCCCCGCACGGTCATCGGCAAGAACACCGTCGAGGCCATGCAGTCCGGCATCATCTACGGCTTCGCCGGACAGGTCGACGGCGTCGTCGGCCGCATGGCCCGCGAACTCGCCGAGGACCCGGACGACGTCACCGTCATCGCGACGGGCGGTCTGGCCCCGATGGTGCTCGGCGAGGCCTCGGTGATCGACGAGCACGAGCCCTGGCTGACCCTGATCGGCCTCCGCCTGGTCTACGAGAGAAACGTCTCCAGGACCTGACAGGAGGCGCACCGCCCCCGGGCCCCGCACGGTTGCGGGGGAGGTGCGCGTTCTGCTCACGCGGGACGGAGCCACGCCACACGACATCCGATCTACGGATTTTGTCTGATTAGCGCGTATCGTCGCGAGCATGCCCACGCCTTACGGATCCCGCGGCGGCATGGCGTTCGGTGCGGAGGAGCTGCGTGTGCTCCGACGTGCGCTCGCTCTCGCCCTACACCCCAGTCCCGCCTCGGCGCAGGACGTCCAGGACTGCCTCCGCCTGGCGGAGACCGTCGACGAGGCGACCCGCGAGGGCGCCAGACTCCGCGCCTTCCTGGTGGCCGACCTCTCCCGCTACCGCGCCGCCCTGCCCGGAACGGCGGCCGGCTACCTGACGCTTCTGGAGGAGGCGCTCGGCGCCGGCTACCGCCCGGTCCCCGACGACCTGGCCGCGCTGCGAGCCCTGTGCGGCAACCCCGTGGCGGCCGCCCTCCTCGACCGCTGCCTCACACTCGCGGAACAGGACGTCCGCGCCCGCCTCGCCCTGCACTCGGTCCCGGCCTCGCGCACTCGCGGCCGTACGCGTCTGACGGCCCTTCCCGGCGGTCTCGCCGCGACCGGGGCGGCGAGGGCGACGGCCCTGACCGCGCCGGCCACGACGGGCGCCGCCACCGGTGACCCCGGCGGCAAGCCCGCGGAGAAGCCCGCCGAGAAGCCGGCCCCCCGGCCCAGCCCGCAGTCCCCGAGCCGGGACCGCCCCATTCCGACCCCCGGCGAGGTGTTCCCTCCGAGGCGCAAACCCTCCGCCCCGCCCGCGAACCCCCCTCGACAGCTCGCCGCCGTGTAGGGCCGGTCCGCGACCCCGAGCCCCGCACACCGCCGGGCCGTGGCTACTCTGGACGGCATGGAATACGTCTCCGCGCTCGTGCCCCCGGTAGTGATGGCCGTGTTCTTCATCGGTCTGATCGTGACGATCGTGAAGACCCAGGGCGGCGCCAACAAGGCCAAGGAGGACGCGGCCGTCGACGCGGTCCTCGCCCGCGCCGAGCACACCCGCCAGGCCCCGCGCGAACCCGGCGCCTGAGCTCAGCTCCGGCGCGGACCGGCCGCGGCACGAACGCTCATCACAGGGCGTGCGACTCATCAGCTTTTCGAGTCGTACGCCCTTTTTGTTGCTGTTTGTCATTCCATGCCACGTCCACCACGTGATCGGCGGCATCTCCCCCTATTGTTCTGAGCTGTGCCTCGCCCATTGGGAGAACTCGAAGACGCGGTCATGACGCGGGTGTGGAAGTGGAACCGCCCGGTGACCGTCCGAGAAGTCCTGGAAGACCTTCAGCAGAGCCGGTCCATCGCCTACACCACGGTGATGACCGTTCTGGACAATCTCCATCAGAAGGGCTGGGTCCGCCGCGAGGCGGAAGGCCGGGCCTATCGATATGAGGCGGTCTCCACCCGCGCCGCCTACGCGGCCGCACTGATGAACGACTCCTGGTCCCAGAGCGACAACCCGGCCGCCGCTCTCGTCGCCTTCTTCGGCATGATGTCCCCGGAACAGCGCGAGACGCTGCGCGACGCCGTACGTATCGTCCAGGGCCCGGAAACAACGGCCGCCCCGGAGAACACCGCAGGCGAGAACCCCGCCGCCGCGGAGGGCGAGACCGGGCGATAGCGTCCGGACATGCCAGCAGAGCAGCCCGAAGTCAGCACTAATGCCCTCACGGTCCGCCGGGCCAGGACCAGCGATGTCCCGGCGGTTCGCAGCCTCCTCGACTCGTACGTCCGCGGCCGCATCCTGCTCGACAAAGCGACCGTGACGCTTTACGAGGACATCCAGGAGTTCTGGGTCGCGGAACGCGGCACCGGGCCGAGTTCGGAGGTCGTGGGCTGCGGCGCTCTGCACGTCATGTGGGAAGACCTCGCGGAAGTCCGCACTCTCGCCGTGAACCCCGTCATGAAGGGCGCCGGTGTCGGCCATCAGTTGCTGGGGAAGTTGCTGGAGACCGCCCGCTGGCTCGGTGTTCGCCGCGTATTCTGCCTGACCTTCGAAGTCGACTTCTTCGCCAAGCACGGCTTCGTGGAGATCGGTGAGACGCCCGTCGACACCGATGTCTACGCCGAGCTGTTGCGTTCCTATGACGAGGGCGTGGCCGAGTTCCTGGGGCTCGAACGAGTGAAACCGAACACCTTGGGCAACAGCCGGATGCTTCTGCATCTGTGACCGCCACCGCGTAATACCCCGGACATACCCCCGGCACTAGACCGGCCGCCCTTGCCCGCGGACCCTATGTCCGAAACGCGCACGTTTCCGGTCTTCCCGGTCCCGTCGGTCTCTCCCAGGGGTTTGTGTTTTTCCAGCAAAAGCGGTTTGCTTTCCGACGTACTGCAGTACTGCATATAACAGGGGGCGTGAAACTGCGGCAGCCGCCGCGGCCTCTCGGCCCCGTAGATATCGATGAAAGGAAATCCGGTGGCACAGAAGGTTCAGGTCCTTCTTGTCGATGACCTCGACGGTGGCGAGGCGGACGAGACCGTGACGTTCGCGTTGGACGGCAAGACGTACGAGATCGATCTCACGACTGCCAATGCGGACAAGCTCCGTGGACTTCTCGACCCGTACGTCAAGGGCGGTCGTCGCACCGGAGGCCGCGCCTCGGGTGGCCGTGGAAAGGCGCGCGCCGCTTCCGGTGGCAGCCAGGACACCGCGCAGATCCGCGCCTGGGCGAAGGAGAACGGTTACGAGGTCAATGACCGTGGCCGCGTTCCGGCGTCCATTCGCGAGGCCTACGAGAAGGCCAACGGCTGAGCGCAGCAGCGGCGCAGCCGGATGCGGTGGCATTCCGTCGCCATGGTGTCCACGAGCCGTACGAGATCGGGGGCGCCCCCACCGCCCCCACCGAGAGTCGAGAGCGCCGGCAGGTACGGCTCCACCTCGCAGCCAGGCTCAGGGGGCCGCAGCCAGACAGCGGCCCCCTGCGAGCTTTCGTCGGGGGTGACCACCGTGCCCCCCGCGGCCGTGGTTCCCGCCCCTGTCCCCGTCCCGCCCGGTCCGGTGCCGTCCCGGCCCGCCCCTTCCGGGCTCGCGTGACCGCGACCGCTCTGAGCGCGGACCAGGCCCGGCGGCAGTGGCGCCTCGACGCGCCCGCCCGCGCCGGTCGCCCGCAGGTCCAGTTCGAGAGCGCCCCACTCCAGCCAGTCGAGGAGTCCAGGCAGCTCCTCCGCGGTCCCCGCGGCCACGAACAGCCACATCCGGTCCGCCCGCACGGCCACCGGAGAGCCCGGTCCCAGGTGCCGCAGCGCCGCGTACCCCGCCTCCGCGGGTGCCTCCAGGACGTCGAAGCGCAGCCCCGTCTGCAGTTCCACGGGGGTGCCGGGCACCGTCGCCCACCCCAGTTCGTTCTCGTACCAGTGCCGGACCGTGCCGCTCGGACGGCACGCGTCGACCGGACGGCGGGGGAAGGGAACCGTGGGGACCATGCAGGGCCAACCGCCAGAAGCGCGTTCGAGTTACGCTGAGTGGTCCGGCGTGTGCGAAGAGTGCCGAAGAAGTGGGCGCTTGCGGGTGGTCGGCGGCGCAAGGATGTTCGCCCGTAGCGGAGGGAACCGGGGTACTGGGCATGGAGTGTCAGTGCGTACGGGTAAGACATCCCTAGTGGGAGGGGCGACACGCAGCGCTCGGGCATCTCACGTTCGCCATCGGCGTACAGATGGTGGGGGTATCTGCCTGGCCTGCGGGAACATCGTCTCGCACCATCAGGTTGGAGCAGATGTCGGCGTTCGGGGTCAGGAGGCCAAGGACGGTGTCGGCAGTTGGAATGAGCGGTCCCCGCTTGCGGGACTAAGCTGCGGAAGGACAGGGAGGGGAGCGTCCCCTTACTGCCTGACCGCTCTGAGGAGCGATTAACGATGTTCGAGAGGTTCACCGACCGCGCGCGGCGGGTTGTCGTCCTGGCTCAGGAAGAAGCCCGGATGCTCAACCACAACTACATCGGCACCGAGCACATCCTCCTGGGCCTGATCCACGAGGGTGAGGGTGTCGCCGCTAAGGCCCTGGAGAGCCTCGGGATTTCGCTCGAGGCGGTCCGCCAGCAGGTGGAGGAGATCATCGGCCAGGGCCAGCAGGCCCCGTCCGGGCACATCCCCTTCACCCCCCGTGCCAAGAAGGTCCTGGAGCTGTCGCTCCGCGAGGCCCTTCAGCTGGGCCACAACTACATCGGCACGGAACACATCCTGCTCGGCCTGATCCGCGAGGGCGAGGGCGTCGCCGCCCAGGTCCTCGTCAAGCTGGGCGCAGACCTCAACCGGGTGCGGCAGCAGGTCATCCAGCTGCTCTCCGGTTACCAGGGCAAGGAGACCGCCGGCGCCAGTGGCGGTCCTGCCGAGGGCACCCCCTCGACGTCCCTGGTCCTCGACCAGTTCGGCCGGAACCTCACCCAGGCCGCTCGTGAGTCCAAGCTCGACCCGGTCATCGGGCGCGAGAAGGAGATCGAGCGGGTCATGCAGGTGCTGTCCCGCCGCACGAAGAACAACCCGGTCCTGATCGGTGAGCCCGGCGTCGGCAAGACCGCCGTCGTCGAGGGCCTCGCGCAGGCCATCGTCAAGGGCGAGGTGCCCGAGACCCTCAAGGACAAGCACCTCTACACCCTGGACCTCGGCGCGCTGGTCGCCGGCTCCCGCTACCGCGGTGACTTCGAGGAGCGCCTGAAGAAGGTCCTCAAGGAGATCCGCACCCGCGGCGACATCATCCTGTTCATCGACGAGCTGCACACGCTGGTCGGTGCGGGTGCCGCCGAGGGCGCCATCGACGCCGCGAGCATCCTGAAGCCGATGCTGGCCCGTGGTGAGCTGCAGACCATCGGTGCCACGACGCTCGACGAGTACCGCAAGCACCTGGAGAAGGACGCGGCCCTAGAGCGCCGCTTCCAGCCGATCCAGGTCGCGGAGCCGTCGCTGCCGCACACCATCGAGATCCTCAAGGGCCTGCGGGACCGCTACGAGGCGCACCACCGGGTGTCCATCACGGACGAGGCCCTGGTGCAGGCGGCGACGCTCGCCGACCGGTACATCTCGGACCGCTTCCTGCCGGACAAGGCGATCGACCTGATCGACGAGGCCGGCTCCCGGATGCGCATCCGCCGGATGACCGCGCCGCCGGACCTCCGCGAGTTCGACGAGAAGATCGCCGGCGTCCGCCGCGACAAGGAGTCCGCGATCGACTCGCAGGACTTCGAGAAGGCCGCCTCCCTCCGCGACAAGGAGAAGCAGCTCCTGGCCGCCAAGGCCAAGCGGGAGAAGGAGTGGAAGGCCGGCGACATGGACGTCGTGGCCGAGGTCGACGGCGAGCTGATCGCCGAGGTCCTCGCGACCGCCACCGGCATCCCGGTCTTCAAGCTGACCGAGGAGGAGTCCTCGCGTCTGCTGCGCATGGAGGACGAGCTCCACAAGCGGGTCATCGGTCAGGTCGACGCCGTCAAGGCGCTGTCGAAGGCGATCCGTCGTACGCGCGCCGGTCTGAAGGACCCGAAGCGTCCCGGTGGTTCGTTCATCTTCGCCGGTCCGTCCGGTGTCGGTAAGACCGAGCTGTCCAAGGCACTCGCGGAGTTCCTCTTCGGTGACGAGGACGCGCTGATCTCCCTCGACATGTCGGAGTTCAGCGAAAAGCACACGGTCTCGCGTCTCTTCGGTTCGCCTCCCGGTTACGTGGGCTACGAAGAGGGCGGCCAGCTGACCGAGAAGGTCCGCCGCAAGCCGTTCTCCGTCGTGCTCTTCGACGAGGTCGAGAAGGCCCACCCCGACATCTTCAACTCGCTGTTGCAGATCCTGGAGGACGGCCGTCTGACCGACTCCCAGGGCCGGGTCGTGGACTTCAAGAACACGGTCATCATCATGACGACCAACCTCGGCACCCGGGACATCTCCAAGGGCTTCAACCTGGGCTTCGCGGCCTCCGGTGACAAGAAGACCAACTACGAGCGCATGAAGAACAAGGTCTCGGACGAGCTCAAGCAGCACTTCCGGCCCGAGTTCCTCAACCGTGTCGACGACGTCGTCGTCTTCCCGCAGCTGACGCAGGAGGACATCCTGCGGATCGTCGACCTGATGATCGGCAAGGTCGACGAGCGCCTCAAGGACCGGGACATGGGCATCGAGCTCTCCCAGTCCGCGAAGGAGCTGCTGGCGCAGAAGGGTTACGACCCGGTGCTCGGCGCGCGTCCGCTGCGTCGCACGATCCAGCGTGAGATCGAGGACAGCCTGTCGGAGAAGATCCTCTTCGGCGAGCTGCGTCCCGGTCACATCGTGGTCGTCGACACCGAGGGCGAGGGTGAGGCGAAGACCTTCACCTTCCGCGGCGAGGAGAAGTCGGCGCTGCCGGACGTCCCGCCGATCGAGCAGGCGGCCGGTGGGGCAGGCCCCAACCTGAGCAAGGAGGCGTGACCCCGAGGGGTTCCGTCTGAGTACGGCCGAAGGGGCCGGTGCCGTCGGGCACCGGCCCCTTCGTCATGCCGTCCGGCCCCGCTACGACAACTGGCCGTCGTAGTCCGGCAGCTTGTACGTCTTCTCGGCGTGCCCGCCCGACAGGTCGGTGGCGCTGTTGCCGATGTTCGCGATGATCGTGTAGCCCTTGGCCTCGACGGCCTTGCGCTGGGCCGTCTTGTACTCGGCCACGTTCTTGAAGAGGTCGATGAAGTTGCGTACGTACAGGCCGGAGACCTTGTAGCCGACGTTCTTGAGGTTGTAGTCCGTCACCGACTTGATGATGTCCGGGCGGGCGGTGACGAAGAAGAGGGCGACCCCGCGGTCCTGGGCGTACTTGGCCACGTCGAGGACGGGGGCGTTGGCCGGCGAGGGGTAGCTGAAGCCGAAGTCGGTCTCCAGCGTGGTGTTGTCGATGTCGAAGACGATGGCCTGCTTCTCACCCGAGGGCGCCTTGGAGATTCGTTCCTTCAGGTAGGGCAGTGCCTGCGCCATGACGGCTCTGCAGTCCTTCTGCCAGGTGTCGTAGTCCACGTCCTCCGCGGCGGCGGCGGTCGCCGTGGAGGTGACGGCGGCGGCGTCGGCCGGGGCCGCGGCGGCCGGGCTCATCAGGGCCGCGGTGGCGGCCGCGGTGGCGACGGTGACGCCTATCAGGCGCTGCCAGCTGCTTCCAGTCATGGGTGGGGGGTTCCTCTCGCGTTCGGAGCGCTGCGGACGTGGGGCGTGGAGCATGCTCGTGGGCCTGCGGGGCCACAGGGAAGCGGAGAGATTACTGGTTGGTAACTGTAGGACGCCCAGCTGGGGTTGGGCTAGATGCCGGACACGCGCACCCCTACAGGACGGTGTGCGTCCTCATGACGGTGTGCATGCCCGGGAAGAGTCCGAGGACGTGCTCGGGCACCTCGGCCGTCTCGGGGGCGAGTACGAATGTCACCGCCTGCAACCCGGGAAACAGAGCCCGTACCGACGACAGATCTTCGTTTCCGGTGAATTTGTTGAGGCGCAGTCGTCGAATGCCCGGCAGGACAGGTCCTTCGGTCCAGGGAACAGCGGTCCAGTTGAGGCGCAATTCCTCGAGTTCCGGGAGGCGCGCGACCTCCTCGCGGTCCTCCGCGGTGAGCGGGTCGAAGCGCAGGCTCGCCAGACTCAGCGTCTGTACCGAGCGCATATGGCGCAAGCCGCGCAATCCGGTGAACCGCAGGGAATCCTTGGTGAATCGCAGATAGGTCAGCGTCAGACCCCGGGGAAGAGCGGCGTCGAGGGATTCGCCCAGCAACGGGACGCCGGTGTCGAACTCGCGCAGGGTCGTTGAATCGGAGAGGGGCGCCAGCGCGTCCGCCCTTTCAAGGCCTGGCAAAAGGTCCAGTGACAGCCATTTCAGCGGCAGTCCGGTCAAGGGCCCGAGATCCTCCAGGAACGGACTGCCGCTGATGTCCAGATGCCTGAGCCCGCGGAGCGGGGAAAGGCAGTCCAGTTCGCGCAGCAGATGGTTGTCCCGCATGACGAGATGACGTGTCGTCTCCGGCACGAGACAGGCCTTCAGTTCCGCCGCCTCGATGTTCCCGGCGAGCTGAAGTCCGCGTCGGCCGCCCAGTGAGCGCAGAATGCGCAGATGCGCGGCCGAGCGGGCGGTGAAATACAGGTCTTCCTGGGGGAGATGGGCGATGACGTCGGCCGCGTACCGCTCGGCGTCGAACCGGTGCCATGTCCAGGTGAGCTGCGCGCGGACCGGCAGGGAGGGGTGGTTCCGGAAGCGGGCCAGCACCGGGACGGCCGCGTCCGTGCCGATGAGCGACGCGGTGACGACGACGGCTCTGGCCTCCGCGTCGGACAGCCCCTCCGGGCCGGGCAGCAGCTCCAGGACGAGCGGGCCGGCCGAGGCCAGATCCCTGGCCTCCTCCGCCGTGCGGGGCGGGATGAGCAGGGCCGCCTGCTCCTCGACGGCGGCCCGGACCCGCGGGTCGAGCTCCGTGGCGTGTTCGAGGCCGGCCAGCGCGAGGAGGCGGATACGCGTGCCCGCGGCCGGGTCGGTGTGTTCGGCGGAGGCGGCGGCGAGCAGTTGGCCCAGCAGCTCGGCCCGTTCGCGCGGCCGGGCGTGGGCCACGGCCATGCGGATCACGTCGGACCACTGATGGTCGGCGGCGTTGCGGACGAGCAGCCCGAAATCACCGTCCTCCACGGCCGCCTTCGCGCCGAGGTAGTCCTGGAAGGTGCGGTGGACGAACTCGACCGTCCCGAGGGCGGGTTCGCGCAGCAGACCACTGCGGACGAGGAGGTGGCGGTGGATCGCGGCCGCGTCGCCCTGGCTCGCGACGGCCGGCAGCGACGGCAGTGCGTCGGCGATGAGACGTTCGGCGCGCTCACGGTCCATCTCCGAGCGGCTGTTGCGGATCAGCCAGTAGGCGAGGCGCTGGAGAAGCTGGATCTGCGGGAGTTCCGTCAGCCGGATCCCGTCGGACGCCCCGTGCGGCCCGTCGGGAACCATGTCCCGTTCCTGGTCGCGGCGCGAGAGCAGCATGGACAGCGCCGCGTCGTACAACTCCTGCCGCCCGTGCGGCAGATAGCCGCGCCGGTCCCGGTGCAGGGCGCAGATCAGGCCGCACATCAGGGGGTTGGTGGCGAGGCGGCCGAGATCCGGCTTGGTGCGGACGGCGTCGAGCAGCGATTCCTCGTACGCGGTGAGGCGTTCCGTGTCCGGTGCGCCGATACGGGCCGCCGTGTGCCAGCGCTGGATGAACGCGGTGACGTCCTCGCGGCTCATGGGCGAGAGCGCCAGCTCCGTGAAGCCGTCCGCGGCGAGCCAGTCCTCGCGCACGGCCGAGGGGCGTGAGGTGACCAGCCACTGGTTGCCCGGATAGGCGTCGATCAGGTCGCGCAGCCAGCGGCGGGTGCGCTCGCGGTCGGCCTCGGGGATCTCGTCGATGCCGTCGACGAGCAGCAGCCCGCGGCCCGCCCCGAGTACCCGGTCCGCCCAGCCGTCCGGGGCCGCGTCGTGGAACGGTACGCGGGCGGCGGCGAGGAAGTCGGCGGGCACCGGCAGCCCGTCGGGGCGGCGTACGAGCGTGCGCAGCGGCAGGACGAAGGGGATCCGGTCCCCTCGCTCGCCCCGCGCGGCCGTCACCGCGAGCCACTGCACCAGGGTCGTCTTGCCCGACCCGGCCACGCCCCGCAGCAGTACCAGGTCCTGGTCCGCCAGGGCCTCTTCGGCGGGCAGAGGGGTGCCGAGCGAGGTGATGAACCTGCCGTCCTCGTCGCTCGTGGCCGGGCGCTGGGCCTGGAGGCTCAGGTACGCGGCGTCCAGGGGCCAGCGGTCGGGCGAGTTCACCAGGTCGATCCCGTAGATGGTGAGCTGCCGGTGCCGGGTCGCCGTGTAGGCGAGACAGCGCTGCTCGAAGGCCACGTCGCTGTCACCCGTGCGCGGTGTCCGGGCGATCAACTCGTCGACCTTGGCCATCAGTTCGGCCTGTCTGCGGGTCTGCTCGACGAGGGTGCGGGGCACGAAGGTCGAACGCTGCGTGAAGAAGTGCAGGATGTGCAGGCAGGCCGTTTCGAGCAGCCGCTCGTAGAAGAGTGTCGCGTCGAGGCCGAGGTCCCGGCCGGGATTCCCGGCGGTGTGGCGCAGGTGGAGGGCGAGGCCCGTGTGACCCAGTTCGACGGCCTGCGCGTCCGTCATGGTGAGGTCGCCGAGGGCGTGGAGGGTGTCGGCCAGGGCGTGGACGACGGGCTGTTCCTCGTCGGCGGCGACGGGCCGTTCGGCGGCGCCCTTGAGGGCCCGCCCGACCAGCTCGGCGGCCAGCCCGGCGACGTCCTTGCGGCGGAGGGTGCGCTGCTCGCCCCTGAAGGAGACCCGGGACGAGATGCGTACGGGCTTGTCGACCAGGCCCGCGCCCGGTCCCTCCGTCACGAAGAGCTTCCTGATCAGCGGTGTGGCCACGCTGGACGCCAGCCGTACGCCTACGGTTGCCGGTTCCATGGCGCTCCCCCGAGGGCATGGTGGGTGGTCGGCCAGCGTATCCGCCGGGGCGGGCCCCTGTCCGTGGATCTTGGAGCGGCAAATCCGGTGGCCGTGCGGTCCGGTGCGGCGGGAGGATCCCAGGTGTCCCGAACTGTCCTCGGAGGGAGCCGACATGGAAACCGAACCGGAAGTCCGTACGAAGGCCGGGGTGTTGAGGGGCACGGCCGGGAAGGCCGGCACGGCGGTGTTCCGGGGCATCCCCTTCGCCGAACCGCCCGTCGGCCCCCTGCGGTTCGGGGCTCCGAGGCCCGCGCGGGGATGGGACGGCGTACGGCGGGCGGCCGGCTTCGGGCCGCCGCCCCCGCAGTCCGCGGCGTTCGGCATGGACGCGCTGGCGCGGGGGGACGCCGACGACGGCGACTGGCTGACGCTCAACGTCTGGACGCCGGACCCCGGCCCCGGCGCCGGACTGCCCGTGATGGTGTGGCTGCACGGCGGCGCGTACGTCATCGGGATGTCCGGACTGCCGGAGTACGACGGCGGCCGGCTGGCCCGGGAGGGCAACGTCGTCCTCGTGACACTCAACTACCGGGTCGGCATCGAGGGCTTCGCGCACATCGAGGGCGCTCCGGCCAACCGCGGACTGCTCGACCAGGTCGCCGCGCTGGAGTGGGTGCGGGACAACATCCGTGCCTTCGGCGGTGATCCGGAGCGCGTCACGGTCTTCGGCCAGTCGGCGGGCGCGGGTTCGGTCGCCGCGCTGCTCGCGATGGAGCGCGCGGCGGGGCTGTTCGGGCGGGCCGTCGCGCAGAGCGTGCCCGGCACCTTCTTCTCGGCGGCGCTCGCCGCGGACATCGCGGGAGAGCTGGCGGCGGAGCTGGGGCTGCGGCCGACCGTGGAGGACCTGGCCGCCGTGCCGCCGGAGCGGCTGCCCGCGGCGGGGGACGCGGTCGGGGCCAGGATGGAGCGGTACGCGCAGCGGTGGGGGGTGCTCGCGCACACGTCGATCCCGCTCGCGCCCGTGGTGGACGGGGACGTACTGCCGGTCGCACCGTGGGAGGCGCTCGCTGCCGGGGCGGGACGGGACGTCGAGCTCGTGGTCGGCCACACCCGGGACGAGTACCGGCTCTTCATGGCGCTCGGCGGGATGCTGGGCGAGGTGACGGAGGAGCGGGCGGCGGTGGCGCTGAAGGCGTTCGCGCCCGCCGGGCACGGCGGTGAGGCGTACCGGGACGCGGTCCCGGGCCTCGGCCCGGAGGGGCTGTACGAGCTCGTCCACTCCGACTGGCTGTTCCGCATGCCGTCCCTCCATCTGGCCGAGGCCCAGGTCGCGGGCGGCGGCCGGGCCCACTTCTACGAGCTGGCGTGGGCGGCGCCCGGTATGGGCGGGGTGCTCGGGGCCTGCCACGGGCTCGATGTGCCGCTGGTCTTCGGGAACCTCGGCCGGGGGCTGCCCGCGATGCTGCTCGGGGAGGCGCCGCCCGCGGAGGCGGAGGAGCTGTCGGGGCTGTTCCGGGCCGCGTGGACCGGGTTTGCGGCGGGGGAGAGGCCGGGGTGGCCCGCGTACGACGTCGAGCGGAGGCCGGTGCGGCTCTTCGACGTGCGGCCCACCGTGACCGCGTATCCGGAGGAGACGTCACGGGCGCTGTGGGAGGGGCACGTCTTCGGGGCGCTGCCGTTGCTCTGACCGGGCGGAGCTGTAGCCCCCGTCACAATGCGGCGCCGCTCGGTCCTGCCGTCCGGTGACATGACGCACAGGCGATTCGTCCTGTACTAGGACCGGTAGTGGCGGGGGCAAGGCGGGCAAAAAGGACCTTTGACCCTACGGGTGGATGCGGGGTCCCGGGGGCTCCGCGGAGGTCTCCGCCGGTCTGCTCCAGGGCCGAAAGGGGGGGCCGTGAAGTGGGCATAAACCAGACTTCTGAGAAAAAACCAGGAGGATTTCGTACCGGACGGCGATTCTGTCAAGGACTCGGAAGTTTCGGGGTCAAGTACGACTTGCGGTCGTAGATGGGTGTTTTGGGGGATGGCGGGGGTGCGGGTTACCAAGGGATGACCCCAGCCCGGCGCATCGTCAGCGTGCCGGGTGCGTTCATGCCCGTCCCCCGGAGGTAGCCCCCATGTCGCAGCGCACCACGACCCGCATATCCGGCACGACCCCGCTCCGTGCCCGGGCCGCCTTCCTGGCCCTCGGCCTCGGCGCCTCGGCCGCGCTCGGAGCCGGGGCCGCGGTCGCCGCCGACACCAAGGCGAGCGCGGTCGCCCTTCCGGGCACGGCCGCCGCCTCCGTGCAGCAGCAGGCCGCCGCCCAGGCCAAGGCCGCGGTCCAGTCGAAGAGCAAGGCGACCGCCAAGAAGGCCGCCGCCAAGCCCGCCGCCGCGAAGAAGGTCGCCTCCTGGGTCGACCCGGTCAAGAAGTACAAGCTCTCCGCGAGCTTCGCCCAGGCCGGCAACCTGTGGTCCTCCACCCACTCGGGCCAGGACTTCGCCGTCGCCTCGGGCACCCAGGTCGTCGCCGCGCACGGCGGCACCGTCGTGAAGGCCGGCGGCAACGGCGCCGGTGACGGACCCGCGTACGGAAACGCGGTCGTGATCAAGCACGGCAACGGCACGTACTCGCAGTACGCGCACCTCTCCCGCGTGGACGTGAAGGCGGGCCAGGTCGTGAAGACCGGCCAGCGGATCGCGCTGTCCGGCAACACCGGCAACTCCAGCGGCCCGCACCTGCACTTCGAGATCCGCACGACCGCCAACTACGGCACCGCGGTCGACCCGGTCGCCTTCCTGCGCTCCAAGGGCCTGAGCATCTGAGGACCCCGGCTCAGGACTCGTGGGCGCCCGAGTGCGCCCGCGTGACCAGGTCGATGGCGACCTCCAGGACGGCCAGCCGCTTGTCCTCGGGGTCGCCTTCCATGTCCTTGAGGGCGTACATCCCCGCGTGCATGGTGAACAGGGCGCTCACGCACCGGACCTGGTCCGTCAGCGGGGCGTCCGGCACCTTGATGATGTCCAGCATCTTGAGTATCCGGTCCTTGAAGGACTCGCCGATGCTCAGCTCGCGGACCGTCGCCTGGTTCTCCTGCATGAAGCGGAAGAGGGGGGCCGCGTCGGTGAGGGCCTGGCTGTAGCGGGTGAGAAGCTCCCGCTTGGTCTCCAGGGCACGCGGCTGCCCCTTGCCCCACTCGATCAGCTCGTCCAGCGGCCTGGTCAGGTCCTCGAAGAGGCTGATCAGGATGTCTTCCTTGGTCTTGAAGTGGTAGTAGAGCGCCGCCTTGGTGACGTCGAGCCGCTCGGCGATCTCACGCAGGGACGTCTTCTCGTAGCCCTGCTCGGCGAAGAGCTCGACGGCCACGTCCTGGATGCGCTGGCGGGTGTCCCCGCGCCGCCGCTGCCTGCTGCCGTCCATCGTGGCCGCTCCTCGTCCTGCTCGCACGCCTTCGGCGCGGGCAAAGAAAAACTTACTTGACGCCCGGCTAGTTACGGGTCTACTTTCCCAGTGTAGTCAACTTGCCGGTCGGCAAGTAAGTGCAGGGCGGTACCCAGGGGAGTGGGACAGTGGCGGACACCAAGGCGGCCTCGGCGGCCGGGGCGGCGGACGAGGCGGAGGCACCGGCGGACGCCGTGGATGCGGGCAAGCAGCCCAGGAGCGTACGGGTCGTCCTGTTCGCGCTGATGATCGCGATGATGCTCGCGATGCTCGACAACATGATCATCGGCACCGCGATGCCGACCATCGTGGGGGACCTGGGCGGTCTGGAGCACCTGTCGTGGGTCGTCACCGCGTACACGCTCGCGACCGCCGCCTCGACCCCGATCTGGGGCAAGCTCGGCGACATGTACGGGCGCAAGGGCGTCTTCATGACGTCGATCGTGCTCTTCCTGATCGGGTCGGCCCTGAGCGGCATGGCCCAGGACATGGGACAGCTCATCGGGTTCCGCGCGATCCAGGGGCTCGGCGCGGGCGGTCTGATGGTCGGCGTCATGGCGATCATCGGCGACCTGATACCGCCGAGGGAGCGGGGCAAGTACCAGGGCATGATGGCCGGCGTGATGGCCCTCGCCATGATCGGCGGGCCGCTGGTCGGCGGCACCATCACCGACCACTGGGGCTGGCGCTGGTCCTTCTACATCAACCTGCCGCTCGGTGTCGTGGCGCTGATCGCCGTCAGTGCCGTACTGCATCTGCCGAAGAAGCGGGTGGAGGCGCGGATCGACTACCTGGGCGCCGCGCTGCTCACCGTGGGCATCACCTCGATCGTGCTCGTCACCACCTGGGGCGGAACCGAGTACGCCTGGGGCTCCGCGATGATCATGGAGCTGGTCGCGATCGGTGTCGCCGCGCTCGTCGGCTTCCTGTTCGTGCAGACCAAGGCCGCCGCGCCCGTCATGCCGCTGCACATCTTCCGCAGCCGCAACTTCACGCTGATGTCGGTCGTCGGCTTCATCACCGGGTTCGTGATGTTCGGCGCGGTGCTGTTCCTGCCGCTCTACCAGCAGTCGGTGCAGGGCGCGTCGGCGACCAACTCCGGACTGCTGCTGCTTCCGATGCTCGGCGCCATGCTCGTGACCTCGATGGTCGCCGGGCGGGTGACCACCAGCACCGGGCGCTACAAGGCCTTCCCGATCGTGGGCAGTGTGCTGATGGCGGTCGGGCTGTACCTGCTGTCGCTCATGGACACCGACACCTCGCGGCTGACGTCCGGTGTGTACATGGCCGTCGTCGGCGCCGGCATGGGCTGCCTCATGCAGATCACCATGCTCGTCTCGCAGAACAGCGTCGAGATGAAGGACATGGGCGTCGCGTCGTCCAGCAGCACACTGTTCCGCACGCTCGGGTCGTCCTTCGGCGTCGCGATCATGGGGGCCCTGTTCAACAACCGCGTCCAGGACGTGATGTCCGAGCGGGCCGGGGCGCTCGGCTCGAAGGTGACCGAGCAGTCCGCACAGCTGGACGCGGCGAGTCTGGCGAAGCTGCCGGTGGCCGCCCGGGAGGCCTACCAGCACGCCGTCGCCGCCGGGACGCACTCGGCGTTCCTGCTGGGAGCCGTCGTCGCGGTGGTCGCCCTCATCGGCGCGGTGTTCGTGAAGGAGGTCCCGTTGCGGGGAGCCTCCGGCGGGCCCGGCGGTCAGGAGCCGGGCGGGGGTGCGGCCGGGGACGCCGCGGGTGCGAAGCCGACGGTCGCGGAGGCCGTCTGAGTCGCCCCAGCCCCTGCCCAGGGCCCCCGGTTGCGGACCATGTCCACGACCGGGGGCCTTTTTCCATCACCAGCCGCCAGCCGCCAGCCGCCAGCCGCCAGCCGCCAGCTACCCGCCAACCGTCGCCTGCCGTCCGCAGCCCTCACCCGCCGCCCTCACCCGTTCCCGTGCCGTTCCCGACCCGAGCCCTGGGGTCCCGGGCCCCCGGCTCTCACACCGGCATCATCGGATAGCTGCCGGTGTTCGTCGGCGCGTGCTCCGGGAGCCACAGGACCGCCACCGCCCCCTCCGCGGGCACGCCGTCCGGCGCCCCGACGGCCCGCACGTTCCGGAAGGTGAGCCGCGCACCGAGCACCCGCGCCTGCCCCGCGGCGATGGTGAGCCCCAGCCCGTGCCCCTGCCCCGCACGGTCGCTGCTGCCGGTGCGGAAACGGCTCGGCCCGTCGGCGAGCAGCGCCTCGGGGAAACCCGGCCCGTGGTCGCGGACCCGGATGACCCGGCCCTCGACCGTGACCTCGATGGGCGGCCTGCCGTGCTTGGCGGCGTTGACCAGGAGGTTGATGAGGACCCGCTCCAGCCGCCGGGGGTCGGTGGTGACCCGCGACTCGTGCACCACGCGTACGCGGATCTCCGGGTCACGCGCGGTCACCCGCCGGGTCACGAACTCGCCCAGCATGATGTCCTGCAGCTCGGCCCGCTCGGACGCGCTGTCCAGCCGGGCCACCTCCAGCACGTCCTCGACCAGCTGCCGCATCGCCTGCGCCCGGTCCCGTACGAGTTCCGTCGGCCGCCCCGGCGGCAGCAGCTCGGCCGCGGTGAGCAGCCCGGTCACCGGAGTGCGCAACTCGTGCGCGATGTCGGCGGTCACCCGCCGCTCGGCCTCGATGCGCTGCTGCAGTGCGTCCGCCATCGCGTCCACGGCCCGCGCGAGGTCGTCGGTCTCGTCGCGCACGACGCCGCCGATGGAGTCCCGCACCCGCACGTCCGTCTCGCCCTGCGCGACCCGCCGGGCCGCCGTGGCCGCCTTGCGCAGCCGCCGTGAGAGCTGGCCGCCGATGAGCACGCCGAGTGCGCAGCCGCCGAAGACCACCGCGATCGAACCGATGAGCAGTGCCTCGTCGAGGTCCTTCAGCACGGTCGTGCTGCGGTCGGTGAAGTTCGTGTGCAGCGACAGGATCCGGCCGTCCTTGAGCGGGACGGCGGCCCAGATGTCGGGCACGCCGTCGGCATGCTCCGTCACGTAGGTCGCCCGGCGCCCGGCCGTCACCTTCGCCAGCAGGTCCTTCGGCAGCAGGGGATCGTCGATCTTGATGCCGGGGAAGTTCGGCCGCCCGGACGCCTCGTAGTTCCGCTGGGCGATCTGGACGCGTTCGTCCGCCAGGTCGCGCGCGTTGTCGAGCATCGAGACCCGGGCGGCGTTGTGCACGACCAGGCTCAGCGCGACGGCCACCAGCGCGCCGACCGCCGCGATCGCGGCGCTGAGCTTCCACCTGATCCCCGTACGCGGCATCAGACGTCTGGTTCTCTCCCGCAGACCGCCCCGGTCGCGCCCGCCGAGGCCGAGCCCGGCATCGGACGCGGGGCCAGGTTCGAGCGCGGGGCCGGCCCCGCGACCGGGGTGCCGGCCGTCCCCGGGCAACTCGTCCCGCCCGCTCACGCCGTGCCCTCCGGCGCCCGTTCCCGACGGACCCACCACGCGGCCACCTCCGCCGATCCGCCCGCGCCCGTCCTCAGCCGGTCCACCGGCCCCGCCGGCCGGGCTCTGGTTCCTCCCCCGCATCGTGCGCTCCGCTCAGGCCTTCAACTTGTAGCCGAAGCCGCGGACCGTCTCGATCCGGTCCTGGCCGATCTTCGTACGCAGCCGCTGCACATGGACGTCGACGACGCGGGTGTCACCGCCCCAGCCGTAGTCCCACACCCGCTCCAGCAGTTTGTCGCGGGACAGGACCGTACCGGGCGCGGACGAGAACTCCAGGAGCAGCCGCATCTCGGTGGGTGTCAGCGCCACCGGCGCGCCGCCCCTGCGCACCTCCATACCCTCCGTGTCGATCTCCAGTTCGCCGGCGCCGAAGGACAGCGTTCCGCCGGCGGGGACCGACGACGTGCCGTCGGGCTCGGCGCCGGAGTGCGATCCGTTCGCGTGCCCGAAGCGCCGCAGCACGGCCCGGATGCGCGCGACCAGCACGGCTCCGTCGAAGGGCTTCGTCACGTAGTCGTCGGCGCCCGCCTCCAGGCCCAGGACCACGTCGATCGAGTCGGCACGGGCCGACAGCATGATCACCGGGACGGTCGACTCGTCACGGATCCGACGGCACAGCGACACCCCGTCGATCCCCGGCACCATCACGTCGAGGAGCGCGATGTCGGGCTGGTCCGCGCGGAACGCCTCCAGCCCCGACAGACCGTCGGGCATGGCGGTGACCACGAAGCCGTCGCGCTCCAGCGCGAGCTGGGTGGCCTCGCGGATGACGTCGTCGTCCTCGACGAACAGGACATGGGTCTGCTCTGCCATCCGGTGCTCTCAGTTTCTCGGTCGGTGGGCCCTGCGGAGCCAGGGGACCCAGCGGTTGTACGGGAACGCGCCCTACTGCTCGGTCGGCGCCGCGGTCTCGCCGCCCACCACCTTGCTGTAGTCGTTGTGCGTCCTGGCCCGTTCCGTGAAGCGGGTCGTCATCCAGTGGTACGTGATCACTTCCTCGCCGGACGGATACGTCACCGGGTCGTCCTTCTCGTACACCTGCTGGGTGACCACCAGGTCGCCCCGGTCGATCTCCGCGTAGACGGGCGGCTCCTCGGCCCGGAAGACGTTCCGGTAGACGTCGTCCTCCTCGCGGTACACGTACGAGCCGACGCCGACCGCGTCCCCGCAGGTCATCACGTTGATCACGATGTCGGCGGCGGAGCCTCCGGTGAGGTTTCCGTACGACACGTCGACCGGGTACTCGTCACCGACGCACGGCTTCAGGTCCCGCTTGACCGCCGAGCTGACGCCGGGGTCGGCCTTGACGAGCCTGACCGCGTTCACCCGGTCGGGAGTCGCCGAGGCCGAGACGGAGGGGGTCGCGACGCTCCCGGCGGCCGAGTCGCTCAGCGCCGGGCCCTCGTCACGGGCGCCGGTGCCGCCCGTGCCGCAGGCGGACACGAAAAGGCCGAGGGCGGCGATCACGGCCACTGCCGTGATCACCGCCGTCCGGACCTCGGGGGCCCGGGGGCCCTCAGTGTCTAGGCCGCGCAACGCTCCCGCTCCTCACGCTCCGGCGCACGCACGCCGGGCTCGCCGTTCTCGTCACAGGACCGGCGCTCCAGCTCCTCGCGGAGCCGGGCCAGCGCCCGGTGCAGTGTGCTCTTGACCGTGCCGGCCGACATGCCGAGGGCGGCGGCCGTCTCCTCCGTGGACATCTGCTCCCAGTGTCGCAGCACGACGACGCTGCGCTGCTTGGGAGCGAGCACCTTCATGATGTCCATCAGGAGCGCGCGGTCGGCGTGCTGCTCGGTGGAGTCCTCCACGCTCGCGTCCGGGAGCTGCTCGGTGGGGACCTCCTCCAGCTTGCGGGCCCGCCACCACTCCGTACGCGTGTTGATCATGACGCGGCGCAGGTAGGCGTCGGCGAGACGCTTGTCCGCGATGCCGTCCCAGCGGCCGTACGTCCGCACCAGAGCGGTCTGCAGAAGGTCCTGCGCGTCGACGGGGTCGGGGACCAGGCGGCGTGCGCTGCGCAGCAGCGCGTCCTGCCGGGTACGTACGTACTCCTCGAACTCGAGCACCTCGCCGTGCGCCATTCCAACCGCCTCCGTCCCCGTTCCGACCTGTGTGCTGCCGGTTGTCCGTTGCCTGCCGTACCGCTGTTCCGCGGTACGGCACTGAAGTTACGGACGTGTTGTCACGGGGTTGTCCGAGCGAGCCTGCGGGGAGCGCTCGGCTGTCCGTCGGTTGTGTAACGGAAGTAGGGCCTGGGTAAAGCGAGGTGGCGACTGGGGTGGGTACGCGGTGATTTGCCCGCCGGGGAGCTGTTACCCGGCTCGGTGGAATGTGTGGGTCAGCTCTGCGGGAGCCGGTACAGACCGCCGACGAGCGGCTCGACCAGTCCGTCGGCGACCAGCCCGTCCAGGGCGCGGGCCCGCTGCACGGGCTCCTCCCAGACACGGTCGAGGGCCGACTGCGGCACGGGGTTGACGGCCTCGCGCAGTACGGCGAGCAGCCGGCCGCGCACCTGGCGGTCCGTGCCCGCGTAGGTCTGGCCGCGCCGCGGCGGACCGTCGTGCGTGGGCTTGCCGGCCAGCCGCCAGGTGCACAGGGCCGCGATCGGGCACCGCGCGCACGTCTCGTTCTTCGCCGTGCAGACGAGTGCGCCGAGCTCCATGGACGCGGCGGCCCAGCGCGAGGCCGTGCGCTCGTCGTCGGGCAGCAGGGTGCGGGCGAGCCTGCGCTCGGCGGCGGTCGTGGCGTTCGGCGGGTACTGGACTCCGGTGACGGCCCGCGCGAACACGCGCCGCACGTTCGTGTCGAGGACGGCGTGCCGCTGCCCGTACGCGAAGGAGGCCACCGCGGCCGCCGTGTACTCGCCGATGCCGGGCAGCGCGAGCAACTGCGCGTGCTCCGTGGGGACGTCGCCGCCGTGCCGCTCCGTTATGGCGACCGCCGCGCCGTGCAGACGCAGCGCACGCCGGGGGTAGCCGAGCCGGCCCCAGGCGCGGACGGCCTCGCCCGGCGCGTCGGCGGCGAGATCGGCGGGCCTCGGCCAGCGGGCGAGCCACTGCTCGTACACCGGAAGCACCCGGCTCACCGGTGTCTGCTGCAGCATGAACTCGCTGACCATCACCCCCCACGGCCCCGCGTCGGCCCGCCGCCACGGCAGGTCGCGCGCGTTCTCCTCGAACCAGTCGATGACAGGGGCGTGCAGGTCGTCGCCGACGGTCTCGAGCGTGTCGGCCTGGGCGCGGGATGAGGGCTTCGTGGGAGCAGTCATGGCAGTTCCGATCCTGCCACGGCCTCCGGCGGTTTGCCGGGGTCGGGGGCGTTGTGTTGTGTTCTGGGCGCGGGTCGGCGGGGCGCGCGGCGCAATTCCCCGCGCCCCCACGCGGAGGGGAGCACCCGGCGGACGACAGCGGACGACGGCGGACCGAGGCTCTTCCGAGATGATGATCGGAAAAAGTTGGGGTCCTGGGCGGCGGGTGGGGACAGCGAACTCCCCGATTTCTCGTACAGTTTGCGCCGTGGGATCTCTGCGCAATCCGGTCGGGCCGCTTCCCTCCTCCATCTACTGGCGACGGAGGGCCATTCTCGCGTCCATGTTCGCGGTGCTGGCACTGTTGATCACGTGGGTGGTCACCTCCGGAGGCGGAGGCGGCAACAGGAACGACGCCGACGGGGGCAACGGCAAGAACCCCACGGCCTCGATCACACCCGGCCCCTCCGGGTCCGACCCCGCGATCAGTCAAGCCCCGGGCGGGCGTGACGAGTCGAGCGGTGGCGGCGACGGGTCCGGGGAGTCCGGCGGGTCGGCGGGTTCCGGAGATTCGGGCGGTTCGGGCGGTTCCGGGTCGGGCGGTTCGGCCTCGGGCGGTGCCGGTTCCGGTGGCGGCGGGGACGACGGCGAGGGCGGTGGCGGCTCGGGCGACACGGTTCCGGCCGGGTCCAGCCTGCCCAACTGCACGGCGGGGTCCGTGAAACTGACGCTGCGCAGCGTCAGCAACTCGTACACGCCCGACGAGAAGCCCACCTTCGAACTGATCGCCAGGAACTCCTCCGGCAGCGACTGCAAGCTCGACCTCGGCCCGAAGAACGCGGTCCTGACGATCACTCAGGCAGAGAGCGACGACGAGATCTGGTCCTCCGCCGACTGCCCGACGAGTGCCGCGAGCATTCTCTTCCGCGTCCCTGCGGAGAACCGCGTCACCCGCACCGTCGAATGGAACCGCAAGGCGAGCGCCCCCCAGTGCGCGACCCCACCGGCACTGACGGCAACCCCCGGCACATACCTGGTGGAAGCCAAAACCCCGGGCCTCCCCAAGTCCCAGACATCCTTCGTCCTGAAGAAGGACTAACACCCCAACCGAAACCCGACCGGCGCCCTTGAGGGGCGCGAGGAACTGCGCGCCAAGCCCTCAGGAACGGTCACTGGCACAACCACCTGGCGCCGTCAGGCGCCTTCCAGGGGCGCGGGGAACTGCGCGACCAGCCCCCACGGACCGGCACCGGAAAACACGCCCCCCACTCCCGGCGAGGGCAAGGGCCCAGGCAAGGGCCACCCCCACAACTCACCCAAGCCCAAAACCCCGCCAAGCCGCCGGCAGGCTACACGTAGCGCTCGAGAATCGAGGACTCCGCCAACCGCGAAAGCCCCTCCCGCACACTCCGCGCCCGAGCCTCCCCGACCCCGTCCACGGTCTGCAGATCATCCACGCTGGCAGCGAGAAGCTTCTGCAGCCCCCCGAAGTGCTCGACCAGCCGGTCGATGATCGCACCGGGCAGCCGCGGCACCTTGGCCAGCAGCCGGAACCCGCGGGGCGACACCGCGGAGTCGAGCGCCTCGGGCGACCCGGTGTAGCCCAGCGCCCGCGCCACCGTGGGCATTTCGAGCAGCTCGGCATGCGTGAGCGCGTCGAGCTCGAACAGCGCCTCGTCGACCGTGCGGGAGCGCTTCGCGGTCGGTTCGGGCACGTAGTCCCGCACCACGAGCGACCGCTCGGGCTCGACCCCGGCGATCAACTCGTCCAGCTGCAGCGCGAGCAGCCGCCCGTCCGTGCCCAACTCGACCACGTACTCGGCGATCTCGGTCGCGATCCGCCGCACCATCTCCAGCCGCTGGGCCACCGCCGACACGTCCCGGACGGTGACCAGGTCCTCGATCTCCAGCGCGGACAGCGTGCCCGCGACCTCGTCGAGACGGAGCTTGTACCGCTCCAGCGTGGCCAGTGCCTGGTTGGCGCGGGAGAGGATCGCGGCCGAGTCCTCCAGGACCCGCCGCTGCCCGTCCACGTACAGCGCGATCAGACGCATGGACTGGGAGACGGAGACGACGGGGAAGCCGACCTGCTTGCTCACCCGGTCCGCCGTGCGGTGCCGGGTGCCGGTCTCCTCGGTGGGGATGTTCGGGTCGGGGACCAGCTGCACGCCGGCCCGCAGGATCTTGGTGATGTCCTTGTCGACGATGATGCCGCCGTCGAGCTTGCACAGCTCGCGCAGGCGGGTCGCCGTGAACTCGACGTCCAGCACGAAACCGCCGCTGCACATGGCCTCGACGGTCTTGTCCCAGCCGAGCACGATGAGCCCGCCGGTGTTGCCGCGGAGGATCCGCTCCAGGCCGTCACGCAGCCCGGTACCGGGTGCCACGGCGCTCAGGGAGGTACGCATCAGACCATCGGCACCGGAACTCCCGCCGGACTTGCCGGGAACTGCTGCCCGGTCGTTGGCTGCCACTGCACTCCTCCGGTCGCAGGCTTCTGGGGGCGCCCTCGGTTCGTACGGACGGGCGAGACCTGGGCAAAGTCTACCGGCGCTCTTCGTCCTCCCGTGGGGCGTCTCGCCGACGCGACCTCGGGAGGACCCGCAGCGCGTCTCCCATGTCGGCGACTTCCAGGACCTTCATACCGGCGGGGATCTTGCCCGGGTCGCCCGGAACGAGGGCGTGGGTGAAGCCCAGACGGTGCGCTTCGGCGAGCCTGCGCTGCACCCCCGTGACCCGTCTGACCTCGCCCGCGAGCCCCACTTCACCGATCGCGACGAGGTTCTTGGGGAGCGGGGTGTCGCTCGCCGCGCTGGCCAGCGCGAGCGCGACCGCGAGGTCCGCGGCGGGCTCGGAGAGCTTCACGCCGCCGACCGTCGCCGTGTAGATGTCCCGCTTCCCGAGCGCGCTGATCCGGCCGCGCTGTTCGAGGACGGCGAGCATCATCTGGACCCGGGAGGTCTCCAGGCCGGACGTCGTACGCCGCGGGGTGGGGATCTGGGTGTCCACGGTGAGCGCCTGGACCTCGGCCACCAGGGGGCGGCGGCCTTCGAGGGTGACGGTCAGACAGGTGCCGGGGACGGGCTCCGCCCGGCGGGTGAGGAACAGGCCGCTCGGGTCGGTCAGACCCGTGATGCCCTCGTCGTGCAGCTCGAAGCAGCCGACCTCGTCCGTCGTCCCGTAACGGTTCTTGACGCCGCGCACGAGCCGCAGGCGCGCGTGCCGGTCGCCCTCGAAGCTCAGGACCACGTCCACGAGGTGCTCCAGGAGACGCGGGCCGGCGATGGCCCCGTCCTTGGTGACGTGACCGACGAGGAGGGTGGCCATGCCGCGCTCCTTGGAGGCGCGGATCAGGGCTCCGGCCACCTCGCGGACCTGGGACATGCCCCCGGGGGCGCCGTCGATCTCCGGGGAGGCCACCGTCTGTACGGAGTCGACGATGAGCAGGGACGGCTTCACGGCGTCCAAGTGGCCGAGGACCGCCGACAGATCGGTCTCCGCCGCCAGGAACAGGTGGTCGTCGATCGCCTTGATGCGGTCGGCGCGCAGGCGGACCTGGCTCGCCGACTCCTCACCCGTGATGTAGAGCGTGCGGTGCTCGTCGCTCGCCGCCTTGGCGGCCACGTCCAGCAGCAGCGTGGACTTGCCGACGCCGGGCTCTCCCGCCACGAGCACTACCGCGCCCGGCACGAGGCCGCCGCCGAGCACACGGTCCAGCTCGGGCACGCCGGTCGAGCGGGCGGTCGCCTGCCGGCCGTCGACCTGGCCGATGGGGAGCGCGGACGTGGTGACCCGGCCGGGAGCCGTCGTACGCACCGCGGGCGCGCCGTACTCGTCGATCGTCCCCCAGGCCTGGCACTCGGGGCAGCGGCCGAGCCATTTGGCCGTCTGCCAGCCGCATTCGGTGCAGCGGTAGGACGGTCGGTCCTTCGCGGTCTTCGTACGGGCAGCCATGACACGAACCGTAACCGGCACCACCGACAGTGCGGTGACGGCCTGTTCGGCGCGCGATGCCGATATCCGGGCACCCTTCACAAACCGGCCACGACTCGTCAGGAACACGCCATGGAATTCGGGGTTCCTGTCCTCTTATGAGGGATCGTTTCACCCGTACGGATTAAATGTGCGCAAGCAGGAAGAAGGGGCCCCTGCCAGGCACCTACGGTCGCACGGGTGATGAGCAGCAGTCCGGAGACCTCCCCGCACACCACCGGCGCACACCGGGCGCACCGTGCAGCGCGTGACCGGGCGGCGGCGCGCACGCTGGCGCAGCGCCCACCCGCGCGCTACGAGCCGTATCTGGACGGCCTGTTCACGTACTGCCTCTCGGTGCTGTGCGACCACGACACGGCGACCGCCGCTCTCGGGGACGTCCTAGCCCTGGCCGAGCGGCGCGGCCAGCGCGGCCCGGAGGCGTCCGACGACCGCCGGGCCTGGCTGTACGCGCTCGCCCGTTGGTCCTGCCTGCGCAAGCTCGCCGAGGCCAAGCAGAAACGTCATGGCGCCCACGCCTCGGGCCGCTCGGAGGCCGGCACACGCACCCCGGGCCGCCCTCAGGGCAGGGATGCCCTCGGCCGTCCCTCGGGCTCGGACGCCCCGGGCCGCCCCTCGGGCGCGGACGCTTCGGGCCGCTCCTCCGCCCCGCGCGCGGAGGGCCAGCCCAAGGTCGTCCACGCCGCCCGTCGCGCCCCCACCGCGGCACCGGACCGCTCCCCGGACCGTTCCGGGGACGGCACTGCCGACCTCCTCGCCGCCGCGGAGGAGGACCGCCGCCGTCGCGAACTGGCCCTGCTGGCCTGGCCGGAGGCCGCCGGAACGACGCCCGAGCAGCGTGAGGCGCTCGAACTCGCCGTCCGTCACCAGCTCGCCGCGCACGAGGTCGCCGCCGTCCTCGGCATGGATCCGGCCGCCGCCCGGGAACTCCTCGCGACGGCCGCCTGCGAGGTCGAGCGCACACGCGCGGCCCTCGCCGTCGTCGAGACCGGTACCTGTCCGGGTGTCACGCGCCTCACAGGTGACCACCACCTCGTCCTCAGCACGGCCCTGCGCCGTGAACTGGTCCGGCACGTCGACGACTGCCCGCGCTGCCGCCGGACCGCCGAGCGCGCGGTCCCGGGCTCCTGGCCCGGCACCAGCGTCACGCCCGCCGCGCTGCCCGTGCTCGAAGCCCCGCGCGCGGCCCTCCACATGGCGATGACGCACCTCCCGCGCGCGCGGGGCGGCGGTCCGCGCTTCGACCGGCGCGGCTTCCCGATGGACCCCAAGGACCACGCGGCCCGCCGGGACCGTCTCCGCGCGCGTGCCGTCACGACCACGGTCGTCGCCACCGTCGTGGCGGCCCCCGTACTCGCCCTGTGGGCGGCCTACCGCGGCGCGCCCCTCATCGGTGAGGGCGCCGACGGCCGGTCTGTCACCGCGAGCGAGGCGCACGACTCCGAGGGGTTCGGGGACGGGGCCCCCGGCTACGAGAACGCGGGCAACGCCAGTACCAGGCCCGATGCCCGTTTCACCCCGCGCAGCGGCTCGCCCGATGTCTCCGTGGAGGTCATCAGCGTGGCCCCGGGGCAGCAGGACCACGGCCTCTCCGTGGCGGCCGACTCCAGCGGCGACACGACTCTCATCACCCTCAGGGCGACCGGCGGCGCACCGGTCCACTGGTCCGCGCGCACCGGAGCGTCCTGGCTCTACCTGAGCCAGTCGTCGGGAACGCTGGAACCAGGGGAGTCGCTGACGATCAAGGTGTACGTCGATCATCTCCGCGAGCCGATCGGCCTCTGGAGCGCACGGGTGTCGATCGCACCCGCGGGCGCGGTGGTCACGATCGACGGTTACGGCACCGCGGGCCCGAGCCCGACACACCCCGGGCCCCGCCCGGACCCGCCGACGCCGACCGACCCCGGTCCGACGGACCCGGGCCCGGGGCCCGATCCCGAGCCCACGCCGAGCGAGCCGACGCCCTCCAGCCCCGCCCCCGAGCCCACTCCCAGCGACTCGGGCCCCTCGGACCCTGAGCCGGAACCACCGCCGGAATCCTCCGGAGGTTCCACGCCGCCGCCCAGTGACAGCGGCACTCCCAGTGACAGTGGCGCCCCGAGTCCGTCGGAGGGCTGAACGCGTCCCGCGCGGGGCGTCGTCGTCCGCGGGCCGTGGGGGCTGGTCGCGCAGTTCCCCGCGCCCCTTACAGGCGGCCGCCCGCTACGGGGCGCCCTTCAGCCGCGGGCCGGGTCCGCCGGATGCGGGGCGAGCAGCGGCAGCTGCGAGGCCAGCCGCTCCTCGCACAGCTCGACCAGACGGTCGTACCCCGCCTTGCCCATCAGCTCGATCAGCTCGGGCCGGTACGAGACGTACACCGGGTCCCCCGCACCGTGCGCCGACGTCGCCGACGTGCACCACCAGTGCAGGTCGTGGCCACCGGGACCCCAGCCGCGCCGGTCGTACTCGCCGATCGAGACCTGCAGCACGCGGGTGTCGTCGGGCCGGTCGATCCACTCGTACGTCCGCCGGACCGGCAGCTGCCAGCAGACGTCCGGCTTGGTCTCCAGGGGTTCGAGGCCCTCCTTGACGGCCAGGATGTGCAGCGAGCAGCCCGCGCCGCCGGCGAAACCCGGCCGGTTCTGGAAGATGCAGGACCCCTGGTACGGGCGCGTCTGCCGGTCACCGTCCTCGTCCTTCGAGACCCAGCCGGTCTCCGTACCGACTGCGTGGTTCTGCCAGATCTCGGGCGTGAGCCTCGCCACATGCCCGGCGACGCGCTTTTCGTCGTCCTCGTCCGAGAAGTGGGCGCCGAGCGTGCAGCACCCGTCGTCCGCGCGGCCGGCCTGGATGCCCTGGCAGCCGCTTCCGAAGATGCAGTTCCAGCGAGAGGTCAGCCAGGTCAGGTCGCAGCGGAAGACCTGCTCGGCGTCGGCCGGGTCCGGGAACTCCACCCACGCGCGCGCGAAGTCGAGCCCCTTCTCGTCGCCCTTCGGCGGCTTCGGGTGCTTCGGGGTCTTGGATGACTTCACGGGCTTCTTGGACCCGGACACCAGGGCCTGCTCGAAGTCCGCCACGGACTCCGCGGCGGAACCCTTGGTCGATTTGTCGCTCTTCGCCTTTTTCGTCTTTGGCACGTGTCCAGAGTAAGTCGCCTGTGACCACTCTGGGGACGGCCGGGCGGCCCGGGCGCAGTAGCGTTCCGTCCATGAGACTCGGTGTCCTGGACGTGGGTTCGAACACGGTGCATCTGCTGGTGGTGGACGCACACCCCGGCGCGCGCCCGCTGCCCGCGCATTCGCACAAGGCGGAGCTGCGGCTCGCCCAACTCCTCGACGCGAGTGGCGCGATCGATTCCGAAGGGGTCGACAAGCTGATCGCCGTCGTCCGGGAGGCGATGGAGGCCGCCGAGGACAAGGGTGTCGAGGATTTGCTGCCGTTCGCGACCTCCGCGGTCCGCGAGGCCAGCAACGCCGACGAGGTGCTGGCCCGGGTGCGCGCCGAGACCGGTGTGGAGCTCCAGGTCCTCACCGGCGCCGAGGAGGCCCGGCTCACCTTCCTCGCCGCCCGCCGCTGGTTCGGCTGGTCGGCCGGGAAGCTGCTCTGCCTGGACATCGGCGGCGGTTCGCTGGAGATCGCGTACGGCATAGACGAGGAGCCCGACGCGGCGGCGTCGCTGCCGCTCGGCGCGGGCCGGCTGACCGCGGGCTGGCTCCAGAGCGACCCGGCGGACCCGGCGGACATCAAGGCCCTGCGCCGTCACGTGCGGGCCCAGATCGCCCGTACGGTCGGGGAGTTCAGCCGTTTCGGCGCCCCGGACCACGTCGTCGCCACCTCCAAGACCTTCAAGCAGCTCGCCCGCCTCGCCGGCGCCGCGCGCTCGACCGACGGCCTGTACGTCCAGCGTGAGCTCAAGCGCCGCTCCCTGGAGGACTGGGTGCCGCGGCTCGCCTCCATGACCATCGCCGAACGCGCGGAACTCCCCGGGGTGTCCGAGGGCCGCGCGGGCCAGCTCCTCGCCGGCGCCATCGTCGCCGAGGGCGCGATGGACCTCTTCGGGGTGGAGACCGTGGAGATCTGCCCCTGGGCGCTCCGCGAGGGCGTGATCCTCCGCAGCCTCGACCAGATGGCCTCGCCGTAAGGACCGGCGGCTTCGCGGCAGGGATCAGGCGGCTTTGCCGTAGGGACCAGGCCGCCCCGCCGCAGGGGCGTCCACAGGGGCGCGAGCAACCGGGCGCACAACCCCGGACAACCCACCCGGCGCACACTCCGCGCCCCACCCGCCGCACGCCCCCGCCCCACCCGCCTGGCGGCGCGGGGTCGTGACATGCGCGGCCAGGGGCGTTCTCGGGCCAGGCCCCGGCCGGCCCGCTGCCGCCCGGGACCGCGCCCCCGTCGGCGACCCGGTGCTCCCCGGCCAAACCCCACCGCCCTGCCACAGCCACCGAAGCCACCCCGTAACCTGTCCCCGTGGCAGAACCAGTCGTGCGCATCCCGGATGCGAAGGTCGCGCTCTCCACGGCCTCCGTGTATCCGGAGTCGACGGCGACGGCCTTCGAGATCGCCGCGCGCCTCGGCTACGACGGCGTCGAGGTCATGGTGTGGACCGATCCGGTCAGCCAGGACATCGAGGCCCTGCGCCGCCTGAGCGACTACCACCACGTCCCGATCCTCGCCGTGCACGCTCCCTGCCTGCTCATCACCCAGCGCGTCTGGTCCACCGACCCGTGGACCAAGCTCCAGCGCGCCCAGGCGGCCGCCGAGAAGCTCGGGGCGAGCACGGTCGTCGTCCACCCTCCGTTCCGCTGGCAGCGCCAGTACTCCCGCGACTTCGTCAGCGGCATCTGGCGCATGGCGAACGAGACGGACGTACGGTTCGCCGTCGAAAACATGTACCCCTGGCGTTATCGCGACCGCGAGATGCTCGCGTACGCCCCCGACTGGGACGTGACGAAGGACGACTACCGGCACTTCACGATCGACCTGAGCCACACCGCGACCGCCCGCTCCGACGCGCTCCAGATGGTCGACCGCATGAGCGACCGCCTCGGCCACGTCCACCTTGCCGACGGCAACGGCTCCAACAAGGACGAACACCTGGTCCCCGGCCGCGGCACCCAGCCCTGCGCCGAGCTGCTCGAACGGCTCGCCTTGTCCGGCTTCGACGGCCATGTCGTCATCGAGGTCAACACCCGCCGGGCCATGTCGGGCGCCGAGCGCGAGGCCGACCTGGCGGAGGCCCTCGCCTTCACCCGGCTCCACCTGGCCTCGGCGGCCGCCCGGGTTCCGCGTACATGACCGCCGCAGCCCCGCGCCGCCGGGGACGCCCTTCCCGTACGGACTCCACGGACGCCCCCGCGGCCCGTGACCGCATCCTGGCGGCGGCCCGCGAGGAGTTCTCGGAGCGGGGCTTCGAGAAGACGTCCGTGCGCGGCATCGCCAAGGCGGCGGGTGTGGACTCGGCGCTCGTGCACCACTACTTCGGTACCAAGGAACAGGTCTTCGAGTCGTCGATCGAGGTCGCGTTCGGCCCTCTCCTGAAGGCTCCCGGCGCGATCGCCGAGGGCCCGCTCGACGGTGTCGGCGAGCAGCTGGCCCGCTTCTTCTTCGGGGTCTGGGAGAACCCGGCGACCCGCGGTGCGCTGCTCGCGATCATCCGCTCCGCCGTGAACAACGAGGTCGCGGCCTCGGTCTTCCGCCGCCTCGTCTCGGCCCAGCTGCTGCGCCGCGTCGCCGGCCGGCTCGACGTGCCGGACGCCGAACTGCGCGCGGAACTGGCCGCCGCCCAGCTGGTCGGCATCGCGATGCTGCGTTACGTGATCAAGGTCGAGCCCCTCGCCTCGGCGGACCCGGAACAGATCATCGCGAGGGTGGCCCCCGTGATCCAGGGCCACCTGACGAACCCCTGAGCCCGGCCCTCCTGGGAGCTCCCAAAGCTGTGGGAACCGCGCGGGCCGCCCACCACGGTCCGGGGCTGAAAACCGAGACAACCATCCCGCATTCCGGACATCGTGTCCGCCCCCTGGATGACCGGCGTACGCTCGATGGGAGTCAACACTCTCCGAAGGAGCGAGCGACGATGCCCGAGCTGAGGTCCCGCACAGTCACCCACGGCCGCAACATGGCGGGCGCACGCGCCCTTATGCGCGCCTCCGGTGTACCGGGCGCGGACATCGGCCGCAAGCCGATCATCGCGGTCGCCAACTCCTTCACGGAGTTCGTGCCCGGCCACACCCACCTCCAGCCCGTCGGCCGGATCGTGAGCGAGGCCATCACGGCCGCGGGCGGCATCCCGCGCGAGTTCAACACGATCGCCGTCGACGACGGCATCGCGATGGGCCACGGCGGAATGCTGTACTCCCTGCCCTCCCGCGACCTGATCGCGGACAGCGTGGAGTACATGGTCGAGGCCCACTGCGCCGACGCCCTGATCTGCATCTCGAACTGCGACAAGATCACCCCGGGCATGCTGAACGCCGCCCTGCGGCTGAACATCCCGACCGTCTTCGTCTCCGGTGGCCCCATGGAGTCCGGCCGGGCCACCCTGGTCGACGGCACGGTCCGTACGCTCGACCTGGTCGACGCGATCTCCGACGCCGTGAACGACAAGATCTCGGACGAGGACATCCTCCGTATCGAGGAGAACGCCTGTCCGACCTGCGGTTCCTGTTCCGGCATGTTCACGGCCAACTCCATGAACTGCCTCGCGGAGGCCATCGGACTCGCCCTCCCGGGCAACGGCTCGGTCCTGGCCACGCACACGGCCCGCCGCGCGCTGTACGAGAACGCGGGCCGCACGGTGATGGACATCACCCGCCGCTACTACGAGCAGGACGACGAGACGGTCCTGCCCCGCAACGTCGCCACCTTCGCGGCCTTCCAGAACGCCATGGCCCTCGACATCGCCATGGGCGGCTCGACCAACACGATCCTGCACCTGCTGGCCGCGGCCCAGGAGGCGGGCGTCGCCTTCGACCTGGACGACATCAACGAGGTCTCGCGCCGGGTGCCGTGCCTGGCGAAGGTCGCACCGAACGTCGCCAAGGACCGCACGTACTACATGGAGGACGTGCACCGGGCCGGCGGCATCCCCGCCCTCCTCGGTGAACTGCACCGCGCGGGCCTGCTCAACGAGGACGTCAACTCGGTCCACAGCTCGTCCCTCGCCGACTGGCTGAAGACGTGGGACGTGCGCGGCGGCTCCCCGTCGCCGGAGGCGCTGGAGCTGTGGCACGCGGCCCCCGGCTGCGTGCGCTCCGCGGAGGCCTTCTCCCAGTCGGAGCGCTGGGAGGCCCTGGACACGGACGCCGCCGGCGGCTGCATCCGCAGCGCCGAGCACGCGTACTCGAAGGACGGCGGCCTCGCCGTCCTCAAGGGCAACCTCGCCGTCGACGGCTGTGTCGTGAAGACGGCCGGCGTGGACGAGTCGATCTGGACCTTCGAGGGCCCGGCGGTCGTCTGCGAGTCGCAGGAGGAGGCCGTGCAGAAGATCCTCATGAAGGAGATCACGGAGGGCGATGTCGTCGTCATCCGCTACGAGGGCCCCAAGGGCGGCCCCGGTATGCAGGAGATGCTCTACCCGACCTCGTACCTGAAGGGCCGCGGCCTGGGCAAGACCTGCGCCCTGATCACCGACGGCCGCTTCTCCGGCGGCACCTCGGGCCTCTCCATCGGCCATGCCTCGCCCGAGGCCGCCGCCGGTGGCACGATCGCCCTGGTCCGCGACGGCGACCGCATCCGCATCGACATCCCGGGCCGCAGCATCGAGCTCCTGGTCTCCGACGAGGAACTGGCCACGCGCCGCGAGGCCCTCGCCGGTGTGTACGCACCGGTCGCCCGCGAGCGCAAGGTCTCGGCCGCCCTGCGCGCGTACGCGGCGATGGCGACCAGCGCGGACAGGGGCGCGGTCCGCGACGTCTCGAAGCTCGGCTAGCCCGGCAGCGCCACCCGCACGTGGACCCGCCCGGTCCTCACCACCGGGCGGGTTCGCCGTTCCCGGGGGTCACCGGCCGGCCCGGGCGGCCGGTGCACCGCTTCACCAGGCCCGGCCGGGCCGGTCGGCCGGTGCACCGGTTCACCAGGCGGCAGGGCTGCCCGCGTCCACCGCGAAGACACTGCCGTCGGGCGCGCTGCCGAAGACCGCCCCGTCCATGACCACCGGCAGGGGCAGTTCCGCCACGACCCGCGCCGTGTCACCGCCCAGCCGGGGCCGGGTCTGCCCCAGGGGTTCGCCGCTGTCGGCGTCCGTGGCGAGAAGACGGCCGTCCGGACCGGTGACGTACACCCGGCCGCCCGCCACCACGGGCCGCGACGGACGGCTCACCGAGGTCTCCAGGCGCCACAGCTCGGAGCCCTTCCCGGACGGACGCGTGTCGACGGCCACGAGTGAGCCGCCCACGTCGCTGAGGTACGCGATTCCACCGCTCTGCGCGGCGGAGGCCCGGTCGAGCGGGGTCGGCAGGGGCACCCGGCGGGCGCTTCGCTTCCCACTGTCGAACCGGACGATCGCGTCGACCATCTGGTCCGCGTTCGTCGACAGGAGGTACAGGGCGCCGTCGGGCGCGGAGAACGGGCTCAGGTTCCCGGCCGCCGACCCCGTCCACAGCACCGTGCCCCGCTCCGCGGACACCGCGCTCACCTGCGTGGTGGTCCCGTCGTCGGAGGGCGTCACCGCGTAGAGGACGCCCGCCCCGGCCGAGCCGCCGATCCACTGGGTGCCGAGTCCGCCGATCGGCGCGCTCCAGCGCTCCTTGCCCGTCCCGCTGTCGAGTGCCCGCACCGCGCCACGCTCACCGACGAGGAGCGTGGTGTCCACACCGTGCACGACGGCCGCGTACGCGGAGATGTCCACGCCCCAACGCTGCTTGCCCGACCGTGGATCGACCGCGCTGAGCCGGTCGCCGCTCGTGATGTGCAACAGACCGCCCGACAGCTCGGGCAGTGCTTTCGCGTCCACTGAACCGTCGCCGTCGCCACGGCCACCACTGCCGCTGCTGCTACCGCTGTCGCCCGCACCCGTTTCCGCGTCCCCGCCCTTGTACGACCACATGATCCGGCCGTCCACGGGATCGAGCCGCGCCGCCGGAACCCCGGGAGCCGAGCAGAAGAGGGCGCCCTCACCCGAGGTGCAGACCGGAGGCGTGACCTGTGCCCCGGCCGTCCCGGTGCCGGTGCCGGTGCCGGTGAGAGCCGTACTCCACGGCCGAAAGGTCTCCGGACTCGCCTGGGCGGAGCCGGCCGGAGGTGCCTCGGACGAGACCAACTCCCGTACACCGAGCCCTCCGCCGACGGCCAGCACGAGTGCCGCGCCGGCCACCGCGGCCCGTCCGGGGCGGCGGCGGGTACGGGCGGGAGCGGCCGTCACCGGCCGCGGGCCCGCGGCGATGTGTGTCTCCTCGGGAGGCCGCCGCTGGAGCGGAATACGGGGTGCGGGCGCGGGCACCGGCTGCCGCAGTGCGTCCATCACCTCGGCGGGCAGGGGCCGTTCGGCCGGTTCCTTCGCGAGGCAGCGCAGGATCAGCGGTACCAGGTCGTCCGGGACACCCGCCAGGTCCGGTTCGTTGTGCACCACCTGATACGCGACGATGTACGGGCTGTTGGAGTCGAAGGGCCCGCGGCCCGTCGCCGCGTGGGCGAGCACCGCGCCCATCGCGAACACGTCGGCGGCCGGCCCGACCTCCCTCGGCCGCTGGAACTGTTCGGGCGCCATGAACGGAGGCGAACCGATCAACTTGCCCGTCTCCGTGCGCACATCACTGTCCGTCGGCCGCGAGATGCCGAAGTCGATGACCTTCGGCCCGTCGGGCGCGAGAAGGACGTTGCTCGGCTTGAGATCACGGTGGACCACTCCGGCGCGATGGATGTCGCGCAGCGCCTCGGCCAGACCGGCACCGAGCCTGCGCACCTCGCCCGGCTCCATCGCGCCGTTCCGCTTCACCTGCTCGGCGAGGGTCGGGCCCGGTATGAACAACGTTGCCATCCACGGCAGTTCGGCGTTCGGGTCGGCGTCCACCACGGGCGCGGTGAAGGCTCCGCTCACCCGCCGGGCGGCGCTCACCTCCTGCTGGAAGCGTGCCCTGAACTCGGGGTCGGCCGCGTACGCGGCGTGGACGACCTTGACCGCGAGACGCAGTCCGGAAGCGGACGTCGCGAGATGCACCACACCCATGCCGCCCGCACCCAGGCACGACTCAAGGCGGTACTGCCCGGCGTAGTCCGGGTGTTCCGCTTCCTGTCCGGGTCCGAAGCTGCGCAGCGGGGCCATGGCCCACCCCCGTGTCTGTGTCCGCCGAGCGCGACGCACGGAGCCTAGTCGATGGTGCGTGCGATGTCGGAGGGGCTTGCTAGCCTGCGCGGGTCGCGTGTGAGAACCACGAACGCACCGACGGGGAAAACATCAACGGGGGAGGCAGCCATGGCTGTTGAGGAAGGCACGACCACGGTCGAAGGAACGGTCGAGGACACGGCTGAGGGGACGGCGGTCGGCACACTGGCCGCCGCGGAGAGCGCGGAGGCGACGGCGGTCCGCTACCCGGTGGCTCCGGGCGTCCGCCTGAAGGTCCGCAGCGGCCCCGGCACGCAGTACCAGCTCGTCAAGGTGCTGCCGCTCGGCGCCCGCGTGCCGATCAACTGCCAGAAGCCCGGCGAGTGGGTGACCGGCACGTACGGCACGACGAACGTCTGGGACAACATCGCCAACGGCCAGTACGTCTCGGACGCGTACGTGAAGACGGGCAGCGACGGTTACGTGGCACCGCGCTGCGCCTGAACGAAGCAGGGGCCATGAGACCCGGGAGGAAACAGAAGTGAAGCTCAGCAGGTCCGCGAGGTTCGGCAAGGGCAGAGCCGCGCTGGTCGCGGGTGCGGCCATCGGGGCGACCC
The DNA here is from genome assembly GCF_019090165.1 of Streptomyces sp. BV286. Taxonomy (GTDB): domain Bacteria; phylum Actinomycetota; class Actinomycetes; order Streptomycetales; family Streptomycetaceae; genus Streptomyces. The sequence goes on along the minus strand of NZ_JAHRIB010000178.1, from coordinate 5,583 downwards.
TCATGGTCATGGCCTCGGCCCCGGCGGCGAGCGCCGCCGTGAACCAGAGGTACTACTCGGTCGCCCCCGGCTACTCCGTGAACGTCCGCAGCGGACCGAGCACCAGCTACTCCATCATCCGCACGCTCCCGGTCGGCGCCAAGGTCCCGATCTACTGCCAGACCCCGGGCGAGACGATCACCGGTCCGTACGGCACGACGAAGATCTGGGACAACATCGACAACGGCCAGTACATCTCGGACGCCTACGTGCAGACGGGCAGCGACGGCTACGTGGCGGGGCGCTGCGGCTGAACCGCCGCGAGCCCCGGTCCGCCGACTACCGACCCGCCCACCGGCAGGCCACGGGCCGGCGGGCCGGGGCTCCCGCTCGCCCCGCCACCGCTCCGGTCCGCACGCGAATGCCGTCGCCCGGCCGACCGAGGCCATAATCGAACCGTGAGCGACGAACCAGGTACCTCCGCAGGCCCCCGCCCCGAGCCGATCCGCTTCTTCGGAACGACGTGGGTGAACCACGACGGCGGCTACCGCGCCCGCCGCGCGGCGGTCACCGCGGGCTCGCTCGCCGCGATCGTGGTCGGCTGCCTGGTCCTCCGCTTCGCCTACGAGGGCCTGGAGATCGCGGCCGTGGGCGGCTTCGTCACCCTCCTCGTCGTGACGATGTTCGCCGTCTGCAGCGCGGTCGCGTTCCGCAACACCTGGTCGGGCTACTCGGCCCGCCCGGCCCCGGACACCCAGTCCGCCCTTCGAGGCCTGCTGACCATCGGTTTCGTCGGCACTCTCACCGCCTACTTCTTCCGCTCGCTGACGGAAGCGCCGGGCGAGCGCCTCCACCGCACCGAGTACGAGACGGCCCGCGCCCAGTACGACCGCCGCGCGTCCCGCCGCAAGGGCAAACCGTCACGCGGACGACGCGCCTGACCGGACGGCCCATCGGGCAGCCGAGGCAGCCGAGGCAGTCCCACTGTCCCTGAGCTCGAAGCCCTTCACCCGGCGGTCTCGGCCCCGGCCGTCCACCGCCCCTCACCCTGCTGCCCTGCCCCGTTCCGTTCCGTTCCGTTCCGTTCCAGGCCTGCGCCCCTCCTCTCCCAGCCGCTCCGCCGTCCACCGCCACGGCCCCCGCCGACGCGGCACTTCGCCACGCCCCCCTGCCGACGCGGTACGCGGCCACGCCCTCGCCGCCCCGCCCCGCGGCAACGCCCCCCGCCGACGCGACACCCCGCCATGCGATGCCCCGCCCGGGCTTGACGACCCCTGCCCCCGGGAGCAATATTCATCACATGATGAATAAAGCGCCGGGCCCACCCGACCCCACGCCACAGACCCCGGACCACACACCGGCTCCGGGCCACACAGCCGTCCCCTCCGCGGTCCACGCCGAGGCCCTCACAGTCGTCCGGGGAACCCGCCAAGTCCTCCGCGGACTCGACTTCGACGTCCCTCGCGGCCGGATCACCGGCCTGCTCGGCCCCTCGGGGTGCGGCAAATCCACCCTGATGAGGTCGATCGTCGGCACCCAGGCCCAGGTCACCGGCACCTTGGAGGTCCTCGGCCTCCCCGCCGGCCACGCCACGCTCCGCTCCCGCATCGGCTACGTCACCCAAGCCCCCTCCGTCTACGACGACCTGACCGTCCGCCAGAACCTGGACTACTTCGCCGCGATCCTCGACCCCGGCCGCGCCGCCGCCACCCGCCGCCACGAGAACGTCACCCACGCCATCGCCGACGTGGACCTCGCCTCCCACGCCGACGCCCTCGCGGGCAACCTCTCCGGCGGCCAGCGCAGCCGCGTCTCACTCGCCGTGGCCCTCCTCGGCACCCCCGAACTCCTCGTCCTCGACGAACCCACGGTCGGCCTCGACCCCGTACTGCGCCGCGATCTGTGGCAGCTCTTCCACACCATCGCCGCCGAGCGGGGCGCCACCCTCCTCGTCTCCTCCCACGTCATGGACGAGGCCGAGCGCTGCCATCGCCTGCTCCTGATGCGCGAGGGCGGAATCCTCGCCGAGGACACACCGGACGCCCTGCGCACCCGGACCGGCGCCGACACCGTCGAGGCCGCCTTCCTCCACCTGGTCGACGAAGCCATCGCGGCCGGCGACGAGCCCCGCGACCAGCACCACGACAAGCACCACGACAAGCACCACGACAAGCACCACAAGGAGCCCGTCCGATGAGCACGAGCACCGCGCCACGCGCGAACCCGGCCGCACCCCCCGGGCCGAGCGCCATCAACCTCGCCCGCACCACCGCCACCGCGACCCGCGTCCTGCGCCAGCTCCGCCACGACCCGCGCACGATCGCGCTGATGATCCTCATCCCGTGCCTGATGCTTCTGCTGCTCCGCTACGTCTTCGACGGCAGCCCGCGCACCTTCGACTCCATCGGCGCCTCGCTCCTCGGCATCTTCCCCCTCATCACGATGTTCCTGGTGACCTCCATCGCCACCCTCCGCGAACGCACCTCCGGCACTCTGGAACGCCTCCTCGCCATGCCCCTCGGCAAGGCCGACCTCATCGCCGGCTACGCCCTCGCCTTCGGGGCCATCGCCATCGTCCAGTCCGTCCTGGCCACGGGTCTGGCCGTCTGGGCCCTCGGTCTCGACGTCACCGGCTCGGCCTGGCTGCTCCTCCTGGTCGCGCTGCTCGACGCCCTGCTCGGCACCGCCCTGGGCCTCTTCGTCTCGGCGTTCGCCTCCTCGGAGTTCCAGGCCGTCCAGTTCATGCCGGCCGTGATCTTTCCCCAGCTCCTCCTCTGCGGCCTGTTCACCCCGCGCTCCGACATGCACCCCGTACTCGAAGCCATCTCCAACGTCCTCCCCATGTCGTACGCCGTCGACGGCATGAACGAAGTCCTCATCCACACCGACGTCACCGCCGCCTTCGTCCGCGACGCCCTGATCGTCGCGGCCTGCGCCCTTCTCGTCCTGACACTCGGCGCGGCAACCCTCCGCCGCCGCACCGCATAGCCGCGCCGCCCCTCAGCCCGCCCGCCCGAAGGGCACGACCGTGTCCCGCCCAGCGGACAACGCGACCCGCCCCCGTGCCCCGGTGCGAGGATGGGCCCCGGACGACGCACCCCCGGAGGGCAACCGAACATGACCCAGAAAGTCGCAGTGCTCGGCACCGGCAAGATCGGCGAGGCCCTGCTCAGCGGAATGATCCGAGCCGGCTGGGCCCCCGCCGACCTCCTGGTCACCGCCCGCCGCCCCGAGCGCGCCAAGGAACTCCAGGAGCGCCACGGCGTCACCCCGGTGACCAACCAGGAGGCCGCCAAGAGCGCGGACACCCTGATCCTCACGGTCAAGCCGCAGGACATGGGCACCCTCCTCGACGAACTGGCCCCGCACGTCCCCGCGGACCGCCTGGTCATCAGCGGCGCCGCGGGCATCCCCACCTCCTTCTTCGAGGAGCGCCTCGCCCAGAACACCCCCGTCGTCCGTGTCATGACGAACACCCCGGCCCTCGTCGACGAGGCCATGTCCGTCATCTCCGCCGGCAGCCACGCCACCGCCGAGCACCTCACCCACGCCGAGGAGATCTTCGGCGCCGTCGGCAAGACACTCCGCGTCCCCGAGTCCCAGCAGGACGCCTGCACCGCTCTCTCCGGCTCAGGACCGGCGTACTTCTTCTATCTGGTCGAGGCCATGACCGACGCCGGCATCCTGCTCGGTCTGCCCCGCGACAAGGCCCACGACCTCATCGTCCAGTCCGCGATCGGCGCCGCCGTGATGCTCCGCGACAGCGGCGAGCACCCCGTGAAGCTCCGCGAGAACGTCACGTCCCCCGCGGGCACCACGATCAACGCCATCCGCGAACTCGAGAACCACGGTGTACGGGCCGCCCTCATCGCCGCCCTGGAGGCAGCCCGCGACCGCAGTCGCGCACTGGCCTCCGGCAACGGCTGACAGCCCCGGGGCCGGGCCCGCACCCGGCCCCACCGCTCGTCACCCCACCGCTCCTCACTCCGCAGGCAGCAGCCCGATCGCCCGGTACGCCGAGTCCACCGTCGGCCTCGCCATCTCCCTGGCCTTCTCGGCACCCTTCCGCAACACCCCCTCCACGTACGCAGGATCCGCGCACAACTCCTTGTGCCTCTGCTGTACGGGCCCGAGGAGCTCCACCACGGCCTCGGCGGTGTCCTTCTTCAAAGATCCGTACGATTCATATACACCGGCCAGGTCGTTCGGGTTCCCCTCCGCACAGGCCGCGAGGATCTCCAGCAGGTTCGAGACCCCGGGCCGGGCCTCCCGGTCGTAGGCGACCTCCCGCCCGCTGTCCGTCACGGCCCTCATGATCTTCTTCCGGACGACCTCGGGCTCGTCGAGCAGATAGACGATCCCGGGCCCCACGTCGTCGGACTTCCCCATCTTCGACGTCGGCTCCTGCAGGTTCATGACCCGCGTCGCCACCTCCGGATGCGTGGCCCGCGGCACCACGAACGTGTGCCCGTACCGCTGGTTGAACCGCACCGCCAGGTCCCGCGCCAGCTCCACGTGCTGCGCCTGGTCGTCCCCCACCGGCACCTCGTCGGTCCCGTACGCCAGGATGTCCGCCGCCATCAGCACGGGATACGTCAGCAGCGACAGCCGCACACTCCCGCCCCGCGCGCGCTCGGCCGCCGCCTTCTCCTTGTACTGGATCATCCGCCGCATCTCGCCGTCGGTGGCCACGCACTCCAGCAGGTACGACAGCCGCGCGTGCTCATCCACGTGACTCTGTACGAAGAGCGTGCACAGCTTCGGATCGAGGCCCACGGCCAGCAACAGGGTGGCCGCCTGCCGACTGAGCCTGCGGACCCGCCCGGGATCGTGGTCCACGGTCAGCGCGTGCAGGTCGACGACACAGAACAGTGCGTCGGCCTCGTGCTGGTCGACCGCGCTCCAGCGCCGCATCGCCCCCAGGTAGTTGCCCAGTGTCAGGTGCCCGGTCGGCTTGACCCCGCTGAAGACCCGCTTCATTCCTCTACCTCCTGGTCGAGGCCGCCACCACCGCCGGCCGACGCTCCAGGAAGGAGATACGAGAACGGCCGCCGAGGCGGCGGCCGTTGAGTACACGCGTATGTACGGCCGCCGTCAGGCGGCCCACCACAACTGGGTGCACGCGTGCGTAGTCATGACGCCGAGGGTACGCCTCCAGGGTGGCCCCTGGCCTCAAGTTGACACACCTCAGGCCCCTACGTAGTGTTCTCCGAGTTGTTCGACGTGAGCGCCGACTTCGGTTGGTCCCCGGACAGCCATTCCGCAACAAACACACAGCGATCGACGACCCGTCGTCGGCTCGTTTTCATGCGCGTTTGCGAAATGAGGAATCCGCGTTCGAAAGGACGCAACCCCGATTAGCTCGGGGGCCAGGATTCCGCTAAAGTCTCACTCGTCGGAACGGCCCAACAGCCGCGAAGACAACCCACTTCGACTGGGAATCGGGCCCGAAAGGATCTGATAGAGTCGGAATCGCCGGAAAGGGAAACGCGAAAGCGGAAACCTGGAAAGCGCCGAGGAAATCGGATCGGGAAACGGTCTGATAGAGTCGGAAACGCAAGACCGAAGGGAAGCGCCCGGAGGAAAGCCCGAGAGGGTGAGTAC